>NZ_JBHUZE010000005.1:0-343949 GCF_042667435.1 Rhodococcus sp. NPDC057297
ATGCAGGTGACTGGTACTAATAGGCCGAGGACTTACCACAAAGAAGCTACGCGTCCACTGTGCAATATCTGAAACAACACACGAAAGTTGTATTTCAGGTACACAACTGCATGAGAACCAAGAACGAACACACACAGTGTGTGTGTCTCCGACTTCGGTTCGTTCGTGACACTGTTTCGCAGAGTTACGGCGGCCATAGCGGAGGGGAAACGCCCGGTCCCATTCCGAACCCGGAAGCTAAGCCCTCCAGCGCCGATGGTACTGCACCCGACAGGGTGTGGGAGAGTAGGACACCGCCGAACACATTTTCCAGAACACCCCCGAACCACACGGTTCGGGGGTGTTCTGCATTCCCCAACAAAAAACACTCCACCGTGCAGACCCCCTCGGACACCGGTCGACACCGGTCGAGCACACACCCACCGCAAAGACACCCCCCGAATGTGCGCTGACACCCCCTCCACACGCACAACAGGAGGGTGAATCCACCCATCTCCGCCGGGCAGAGACACAGACGCACACCCACGAGCCAGACGCTCACCCAGGTGCCAGCACCTGGCCGTGCACCTGACACAACGGCGAGCATCTGCGCCAGGACTGACCCGCGCACGCGTTGGTTGGCATGGGTTGGCCCCCTGCCCCCTGCCCCCGGGGCTGAATGTCAGGCAGTGGGGGAGGCGAGGACGGTTTCTGCGGATCGGCCTCGGAGGGTGACGCTGTCTCCGAACTTCCAGCACGAGCTTTCGGGATCGGATGCGCCCTCTACCGTGATCTTCGAGGCAAGGATGGCGCCGGGTGCGTTCTTGGCCAGGTCCGACAGGCGGGCGGCTTCGTTGACCGGATCGCCGATGACCGTGTACTCGAAGCGTGACTTCGCACCGACGTTGCCGGCGACCGCGCGTCCGGAGGCGACGCCGACGGCTGCGCTGCACTCGGGTACCTCGTCGCGGAGCCGTGTACTGATCTTCCGTGCGGCGGCAAGGGCAGCGCCACAGTGGTCTTCCATATCGCCGGGAGCTCCGAAGATGGCCAAGGCGGCGTCACCCTCGAACTTGTTGATGAAGCCGCCGTGCTCGTCGACCTCGTCGACCACCACGGCGAAGAAACGATTGAGTAGAGCGACGACTTCGGCGGGCGGACGCGAAGACGCGATCTCCGTGGAACCGACCAGATCGATGAAGAAGACAGCAATGTCTCGTTCTTCGCCGCCGAGTTCTGGATTCTTGCTCAGTGCAGCTTCGGCAACTTCGTGTCCGACGTGGCGGCCGAACAGATCCCGAATTTTCTCTCGTTCGCGGATGCCGTCGGCCATGCGATTGAAGCCGCTCTGAAGTTCGCCGAGCTCGGTGCCGTCGTACACGGCAAGGTGCACGTCCGAGTTGCCGCGCTCGAGCTCCGCCATTCCCGATCTCACATTGCTGATGGGTGCGGTGGTGGCGAAACCACCCAAGAGAGTCAGGAAGAAACCGAAGACCAGGGTGATGCCGCCGAGCGCCAGAATCGCGACAGCCATTCTGTCCGCGTCCGTCTGGTACGGCCGAATGAAGCTGAAGATTGCAATGATCATGAGGCCAGCGACAGGTACGCCTGTCCCCAGGATCCAGGACAGAATCGACCGTCCCATCACACCGGCGATCCGAATGCGTCGTGGATCGCCGGCCTCGAGCGCGCGTGCCGCTGCTGGGCGCAGTGCGAACTCGCTGAGGAGATAACTGAACGCACAGACGACGGTTCCACCGGCACCGATCGTGAACGCCACCTTGGGAATCGACTGCGGATCGATGATGCCGTCGATCGTGGTGATCAGGACGAGCCCAACTGTCCACAACAGGATCTGAACGCGGGTGAGCTGCCACGGCATGGACAGGGTGTTGACCTGTTCCTTACGCGTCGGCTTCCGGTCCTCGATGGCCCACCGCAACGCCCGTACGGCGCGCGTAGTACCCCAGAGAACACCGACGATGAACGCCAAACCGACGTATACCGGGATGACGATGTAATTGACCCACCAGTACTTCGGAACCAGAACATCAGGCCCCGGCACCACGACACTCACCAGTGCACCCACGATGACGGCACCGATGAGATTGGACCCCAGCAGGAAAATCGTCAGCAGTATCTGGACGCGGACGCGACGGCGTCTGGGGGACTCGGACGTGTCGCCGAGTAGGCGTGATCCGAGCGGTGCGGCGGATCGTCTGAATTGCGGCATGGTGGTCACAGACTAGCGTTCGGTTTGGCTTAGGGTGGGCAAGTGCGTCTCGTAATTGCTCGGTGCCAAGTGGACTACGTCGGTCGTCTTACCGCTCATCTTCCTCCTGCTAGGAGGCTACTTCTCGTCAAGTCCGACGGGTCCGTGAGTATTCACGCCGATGACCGCGCGTACAAGCCGTTGAACTGGATGAGCCCACCGTGCTGGACTGTCGAATCCACTGAGGACGACACCATCAAGTGGGTCGTGACGAACAAGGCCGGCGAGGAACTGCGCATCACGATCGAGGACGTCGAACTCGATTCGAGCCACGAGCTCGGCGTCGATCCCGGTCTCGTCAAGGATGGCGTCGAGTCGCATCTTCAGGAACTGTTGGCTGAACACGTGGAGACTCTCGGTGAGGGTTACACGTTGGTTCGCCGCGAGTACATGACGGCCATCGGCCCAGTGGATCTGCTGTGTCGCAACGCCGACGGTGGAACGGTTGCGGTCGAGATCAAGCGCCGCGGTGAAATCGACGGCGTCGAACAGCTCACCCGCTACCTCGAGCTGCTGAACCGTGATCCGGTGCTGGCGCCGGTCAGTGGAGTTTTCGCCGCGCAGATCATCAAACCGCAGGCGCGGACGTTGGCGACAGATCGCGGAATCCGTTGCCTGACCCTGGACTACGACGTTCTCCGTGGAACCGAAAGCACGGAGTTTCGGCTGTTCTGACGGCTTCTTCTACAATCGAGACCGTGCCTCGGCGTAATCACGACAGGAAAGCGAACCGTAGAACCAACGGTTCGCGTGATTCGCGTCCCGATTCGCTGATGGGTGGCGCCCGGATCGAGAGTGGTCCGTCGGGCTGGTCCGACGAGGAGTTCACGACGCGCACCGTCCCCGGAAATCGGGCGACGAAGACCTACCGATGCCCGGGCTGCGATCACGAGATCAGACCTGGGGTGTCGCACGTCGTGGCGTGGCCGGCTGCCGAGCTCGGCGGCCCGGACAATCGGCGGCACTGGCATTCCGGCTGCTGGTCGGGGAGGGCGACTCGCGGCTTGACGCGGCGCTGGTCGTAACCAGCGCCGCACGCATCCGTCAGGAAGAGGCTTCGGCCTTGTCCTTGTCGTCGGACTTGTCGGACGACTCGTCGTCCTTGCCGAGTGCGATCGCCTCGGGGGAGTCCAGAAGCTCGCTTTCGCGGTTGACGGACGCGAGCATCGCGGGGACCGAATCGAGTTGTCCGCGAATGCCCAAGAGCTGAGCCAGAACTCGGCTCCGGAGGACGCGCAGTTCCTCGGCGAGTTCCTTCGAATGCGCAATGCGCCGTTCGCTCTGCTCGGTGGCGGCCTGGAGTCGACGCGTGGCTTCCGTCGTAGCCTCTTCGATGCGATGCGCAGCATCGGCCTTGCTGGAGCTTTCGAGATCCTCCAGTGCGGCGAGGATCTTCGTGCGGCGGTCCGCCATCGTGATCTCGAAGTCCTCCTGCACCTTGGCGCGCTTGGCTTCGGACTCCGCAGCGAGCTGGTCGCGCTCGGCCTGCGCGGCTTCGACGACTCGCGCTGCCTCCGTTCGAGCCTGAGCCATCGTTTGTTCGTGCTCGGTCTCGAGTGCGGACCTACGTTCTTCGAGCTCGGCTACCAGCGACTCGTGACGGCCACGAAGACGAGCGCTCTCCTGTTCGGCGACCGAGACCATTTCCTCCGCTTCGGCATGTGCCTTGGCCCTGACCTCCGAGGCCTCGTCCGAAGCAAGACGAAGCATGCGAGAGATGCGGTCGCTCATACCTTCAGCGGTGGTCGGCGGTACCGACAGGCGATCGATGTCCTTGCGGAGTTCGTCGATCTCGTCTCGGGCGTCGTCGAGTTGCTTGGCCAGGTCGCGGGCCTGTGCAGCCGCGGCATCACGATCAGCGGTCGTCAGCCGCAGTTCGGCGTCGAACCTTTCGAAATAGTTCGTGACTTCGTCGCGGTCGAATCCCTTTCGGACGAGGGAGAAGGGAAGTTGCACACCGGTGCGCTCTTGCTCTGTGGCCATGGCGGTCAATTTACCGGTGCGTAGGGTTGAGAGCCAGACGATGGGTCAATGAATCGGACGCCTTGTCGGTTCTACGAGTTCGATGAGGACTCCGCCTGCATCTTTGGGATGAACGAAGTTGATTTTCGAGTCCGCAGTTCCTCGGCGCGGCTCGTCGTAGAGCAGTCGGACGCCGCGCGCACGCAACTCCGTCGAGATCCGGCCGATGTCCGTGACGCGATAAGCGAGCTGCTGTAAGCCCGGGCCGTTGCGATCGATGAACTTGGCGATCGTCGAGTTCTCGTCGAGCGGTGCGAGGAGCTGCAACGCCGTCGACCCGTCCGAGGCGCCGGGGAAAGACAACATCGCTTCGCGAACTCCCTGGCTTTCGTTGACCTCTTCGTGGGTCGAGACCATGCCGAGATGCTCTGCGTACCAGGCGATGGCTGCATCGAGATCGGGGACGGCGATACCGACGTGGTCGATTGCCGTGACGAGGTCTGATGGAAGTGGGAGTCCCGTGGACGGTCGAGTGTCGGTGGTCATAGAGTCGACGGTAGCGGTGGTTGCTTGGCAACGCTCACCGGGGCTGTCAAAGTAAATGGCGAATAACTTCGTCGCATACGGTTGGAGGAACATCGTGACCACGTCCGTCATCGTCGCTGGGGCCAGGACCCCGGTTGGTCGGTTGTCCGGAGCACTGAAGGATTTCTCGGGTTCGGATCTCGGCGGGATCGCGATCAAGGGTGCGTTGGAGAAGTCGGGTGTCGCTCCCGAGCTTGTCGAGTACGTCATCATGGGGCAGGTTCTCACGGCCGGTGCGGGTCAGATCCCGGCTCGGCAGGCTGCGGTCGCGGCGGGGATTCCGATGGATGTTCCGGCGTTGACGATCAACAAGGTGTGCCTGTCGGGTGTCGATGCGATCGCGTTGGCCGATCAGCTGATCCGGGCGGGGGAGTTCGAGGTCGTCGTCGCCGGTGGTCAGGAGTCGATGACGCAGGCACCGCACATGCTCGAGAAGTCGCGTGCGGGGTTCAAGTACGGCGATGTGACGATGAAGGATCACCTCGCCTACGACGGGTTGTACGACATCTTCACCGATCAGGCGATGGGCGGGCTCACCGAATCGCGTAACGAGGGTGCGGTCGCGTCCACCCGGGAGGAGCAGGACGCGTTCGCGGCGGCGTCGCATCAGCGTGCGGCGACGGCGTGGAAGAACGGCGTGTTCGACGACGAGGTCGTGCCGGTGGAGATCCCGCAGCGCAAGGGTGATCCGATCGTGTTCTCCCAGGACGAGGGCATCCGTGCCGACACCACCGCCGACACTCTGGCCAAGCTGCGGCCGGCGTTCTCGAAGACCGGCACCATCACCGCAGGTAATGCCTCGACGATCAACGACGGTGCTGCCGCGGTGATCGTGATGAGCAAGGCCAAGGCCGAGAGCTTGGGGCTGGAGTGGATCGCGGAGATCGGTGCGCACGGTGTGGTTGCCGGGCCGGATTCGTCGCTGCAGTCGCAGCCGGCGCGGGCGATCGTCAAAGCCTGCGCGAAGGAAGGGATCGATCCGAAGGATCTGGATCTGATCGAGATCAACGAGGCGTTCGCGGCGGTCGGTATCGCCTCGACGCGTGAACTGGGGATCGACGAGAGCAAGGTCAACGTCAACGGTGGTGCTATCTCCATCGGGCATCCTCTGGGGATGTCCGGTGCGCGTATCGCTCTGCACCTCGCTCTGGAACTGCAGCGTCGCGGCGGTGGTGTCGGCGCAGCTGCACTGTGCGGCGGAGGCGGACAAGGCGACGCGCTGATCATTCGGGTGCCGAAGAAGTAAAGAGAAAGTAAGCCCACAGCATGGTGGCTCTGGTCAAGACTTACGGGTGAGATCAGAGCCACTACGCTGTGTCGTAGTAGTTCGGGCACAATGGTCTTCCATGGTGAACTTCTTCGACCTGAGCACGACCGCCAAGCGCTTCCGTTTCGTTGCAGTCCTGGAGGCCCTCACGTGGCTCGGTCTGCTGATCGGAATGGCGTTCAAGTACATCCCGGCCGACGGCAACGAGATCGGCGTCAAGATCTTCGGACCCATCCACGGCGCTGTTTTCGTCCTTTACCTGATCGTGACGGTCGTCACTGCGGTGAAGCTGCGATGGAACGTCGTCACGACCCTCCTCGCTGCCCTGGCCAGCATCCCGCCGTTCGGCACGGTCGTCTTCGAGATCTGGGCAGCGCGGACAGGAAAGCTTGCAGAGCTCAGTGGACCGGGCGTCGGTCTCGGTAAGGGCTCGACCGTCTCGTAGGAGTGGAGCCTGCGGAATGACCGGGGTGGGCGGGAGTGGAGCCTGCGGAATGACCGGGGTGGTCGGGAGTGGAGCCTGCGGAATGACCCGGGCTGGTCGGGGGTGACGCACCTTCGCGGTAGTGGGCGGGCGGATGAGATGACAAACTGTAGAGCGTGACTCGTCCCGGTTCTCGCTCGTCAGCCCGTCCGCCAGCAGCTGTTCCGGCATCCATCGCCGGTGCAGTGGATCTGTCCGCCCTGAAAGACCGTCCGGCGCCGCCACCTGCGGCGGCTGGTGAGGTCGCCGAAGGTGGCTTGCCTCCGATCGTCGACGTGACGACCGCCACTTTCGAAGACGAGGTTCTACGCCGGTCGTCTCAGGTGCCGGTCATCGTCGATCTGGGTTCTGCGCGGTCGCCGCAGTCTGTTTCGCTCACTCGTCTGCTCGGGCAGTTGGCTCTGGAGGCCGGTGGCCGGTGGATCCATGCTCGCGTCGACGTGGATACCAACCCGCAGATCGCGCAGGCATTCGGGGTGCAGGCGATCCCCACCGTCGTTGCTGTCGCGGGTGGCCAGCCCCTCGCTGACTTCCAGGGATCGCAGCCGGAGGATCAGCTTCGGAAGTGGATCGAAGCGATCGAACAGGCCACGGCAGGCAAGCTCACGGGGCCTCCTGGAGCAGAGCCGGTCGAGGACGAGCCGGAGCCGGAAGACCCGAGGCTCGTGGCGGCCGAAGAGGCCCTCGACGACGGCGATTTCGACAAGGCCATCGCGGCGTACGAGGACATCATCGCTGCCGAGCCTGCGAACGCCGACGCCAAAGCTGCGCTGCGGCAGGTCAAGTTCCTGGCGCGGGTGCAGAACGTCGACGCCGATGCTGTGGCGAAGGCCGACGCCGACCCTGCCGATGTCGCGGCACGGATCGAGGCTGCCGACGTCGAACTGTCGCAGCAGAATCCAGAGGCAGCCTTCGGTCGTCTCATCGACGGCATCAAGCGGACCGCGGGTGACGAGAGAACGCAGTTGCGGACCCGGTTGCTCGAACTGTTCGAGCTGTTCGACGCCGCCGACCCCGTTGTTGTCGCCGCGCGCAGGAAGCTTGCGTCCGCGCTGTACTGACCGGATCGTCCTGAACTGGGCTGTTTCAGCCTCAGCGGTAGCGGGCGTTGCAGGTGTCCTGGCCGTAGAGAACTCCCGAGCGGAACGCGTCGACACGCGAGAAGCCGCTCGGGAGGGTGACGCCGTTGATGTCGCTTGCCGTCAATCCGTCACTGAGGAGACCGGACACGGCCTCGTCGAGGTCGCCGGGGGACAACCACACTTCGAGGTCGGTGGCCTCCGGGTTCTCCGAACTCAACCCGGCGGTGATCACTCCGGACAGGCATGCCGAGCGCAGCGCGGTCTGGGGGTTGTCGAGCGGCTGGCCTGCCGCGTTCTGGACCGCAAGCGTGTAGCGGGAAGCGAAGAGCACATAGGCGCTGTAATCGCCGGAGACGTTCAGAGGGATGACGTCACCGCGCTGTGGCCGCTCGGCGGTTCCGAGCTTGGCGAGCGCTGGAACGTCCACGCCGATGGTGTTGCTCGATGCGCAGTACGACACCGGCTCGGTCGACGTTCCTTCCGGGCAGTCGGTGTCGGTGCCGTCGTAGGACACCGTCGGGGGATTCGGAAGTGCAAGAAGGCTTTCGAAGGACCGCACGAAAGCTTGCAGCGTTTCCTCGGTCACCGGCAGTTCACCGTCGTCGTCGGCGTCGGAGAATTTCTGTGGTAGATCCGCTCGGCGCGAATCGATCTCCGCCTCGTCGATGGCGACGCACGCAGACGCGCCGTCGGTGAAACCGAGCTGTACAGCAGTGACTCGCTCGAACGCCGAACCGTGCACCGAATCCGGGTCGTTGGGGTCGACGTCGCGCACCGCGACCGTCGCCGCGAGCACGCCGTTCAGCCCGTCGGAGGTGTTGATGGTGAAGTGCGGCGACTCGTCCTCGGCGACATGCCGGATGAATGCACCCGCGAAACAGTCGGCCTGCTGCTCGGCAACGATGGTCGGAGTGTCCTCTCCGACCAGACCGGACTGGTGCTGAATCGAATGGCCGTATTCGTGGGCGATGACCATGACCACGGCCATGGGGCCGAAGGCGTCGATCAGCGCAGGCAACAGGATCGTTCTGTCCCAGCCGATCGTGTCGTCTTTCATGCAATACGCAGCGTTGGGGATACCGCCGGTCCGGAAACCACAGAAACGTGCTCCCTGACCTTCCTCCTCGCTCGCATCCCACGAGATCAGCTCCGACACGGGAGTGAACTGCGTCTTGAACAACTCGGGGTACGTCTGCGTCCAGTACCGCTGGATGTCCTCGATCGCGTTGGTCGCGATGACGTCGGAGTCGGTACCCTCCGAGCCCGTCACCTGCAGAGTCGAGTTCGTCATGCCGGGGCGCGGACCACTGGGACCGTCGGTGACAGGAAGACCCGCCACGGTGAACGGGTTGTCGTAGATCGACACGGCGCGGCCGTCGACGCTCTGCGCGCACGACGCGAGCAGAGCCGACGCTGCGATCAGTGCGGTCATCCACAGTGTGCGTCGGGTACGACCGCGACTCATCTATCGCTCCAGTTTGATCCAGATCGCTCCATTGGCGGGGAGCGCGACCTGCGCGGACGCGGGTCGGCCATGCCATGAGTGCGAAGTTGCCGTCACTTCTCCGAGATTGCCGACACCGCTTCCGCCGTACGAGGTGGCATCCGTGTTGAGGATCTCGCTCCAACGTCCCAGTTCCGGTAGTCCGACACGATAGTCGCCGCGTACGACTCCTGAGAAGTTGAAGATGCACGCCACCACCGACCCGTCGGATCCGTAACGCAGAAAACTCAACACGTTGTTCTCGGTGTCGTTCGCGTCGATCCAGGAGTAGCCGCTGGGGGAGGTGTCCAAGGTCCACAGCGCCGAGTGCTGCCGATACGTTGCGTTCAGGTCGGTGACCAGGTTGAGGACTCCACGGTGGAGACCGTCGTCGTCGAGGTGGAACCAGTCGAGTCCACGTTCCTCCGACCATTCACGAATCTGGCCGAACTCCTGACCCATGAACAGCAGTTGCTTGCCCGGGTGCGCCCACATGTAGGCCAGCATTCCGCGCAGACCGGCCGCCTTCGCGTGATCGTCGCCGGGCATACGCGTCCACAACGTGCCTTTGCCGTGCACCACTTCGTCGTGGCTGATCGGCAGCAGGTAGTTCTCGCTCCACGCATAGACGAGAGAGAACGTGATCTCGTGGTGGTGGTACGTCCGATGGATCGGATCACGCCCGAGGAAACCGAGCGTGTCGTGCATCCACCCCATGTTCCACTTCATGTTGAAGCCCAGGCCGCCGACATTCGTCGGACGAGTGACGCCCGGCCAGGCCGTCGACTCCTCGGCGACGGTCACGACTCCCTGGAACTTCTTGTGTACGGTCGCGTTCATCTCCTGCAGGAACGAGACCGCTTCGAGATTCTCGCGGCCACCGTGAATGTTGGGGGTCCACCCGCCCTCGGGGCGCGAGTAGTCCAGGTAGAGCATCGACGCGACGGCGTCGACGCGGAGTCCGTCGATGTGAAACTCGTCGAGCCAGAACAAGGCGTTCGCGACGAGGAAGTTGCGGACCTCGCGTCGGCCGAAATCGAAAACCAATGTGCCCCAGTCGAGCTGCTCACCGCGCTTGGGGTCACCGTGCTCGTACAGCGGGCCCCCGTCGAACCGCGCCAGCGCCCATTCGTCCTTGGGGAAATGCGCGGGCACCCAGTCGACGATGACGCCGATGCCTCGCTCGTGCAGGTGATCGACGAAGTAGCGGAAATCGTCGGGGCTGCCGAAACGGGACGTCGGGGCGTAGTACGACGTGACCTGGTAACCCCACGACCCACCGAACGGATGTTCCGCCACGGGAAGCAGTTCGACGTGCGTGAAGCCGGTCTCGATGACGTAGTCCGCGAGCTGATGCGCGACTTCGCGATAACCGAGGCCCTGACGCCACGACGCCAGGTGTACTTCGTAGACACTCATCGGTGCGGCGGTGGGCTCGATCCCGGCACGGGTGTCGAGCCAGGCGTCGTCCGTCCACTCGAACTCCGAGCTCGAGACGACCGACGCGGTGGCAGGCGGAATCTCGGTGGCGAACGCCATCGGGTCGGCCTTGTCCCGGGTGACTCCGTCCGAGCCGTGGATGCGGTACTTGTAGATCGCACCCGGCTGCAGGTCCGGGACGAACAGTTCCCAGACGCCGGTGGACCCGAGAGCGCGCATCGGAAAGCTGCGACCGCTCCAGCCGTCGAAGTCGCCGATGACGGTGACCCCGGACGCGGCTGGGGCCCACACCGCGAACGACACACCACTGACGTCGCCGTCGGGAGTGGTGTAGTTCTGTCGATGGGCTCCCAGGATGTCCCAGAGCCTTTCGTGCCGTCCCTCGCCGAACAGATGCAGATCCAGTTCGCCCAGGGTCGGCAGGAACCGATAACCGTCGGCGGCCACCGAGACATGCCCGCCCGGCCACGTCGTGACCAGCCGGTAGTCCATCAGATCCTCGAACGGGACCAGGCCCGAGAACACGCCGTGCGCGACGTGTGTCAGCGGGTAGTCGGTACCACCGATCCGCGCGACGACGGAATCCGCGTTCGGCTTCAGAGCGCGGATCGCGGTCCCGCCCGGTGCGGGGTGCGCTCCGAGCACCGAGTGTGGGTTGTAGTGCGTGCCCTTCGCCAACAACTCCAGGTCGTTGGCGCTGGGTGCTGCCGTGTCGGTGGTGCTCTGGTTCTCGCTCAAGGTGTTCGACTCACTTCCGGTTGCCGCGGTAGGCCAAGTCGAGACGCGCCGGATACGGAATGGGCGGAAGCGCAAGGATGTGCGCGACTGCCTTCCACGGCTCCAACTTCACGAAATTGGCCTGACCCCAATGGAACTGCTGACCGGTCACCTCGTCGGTGACCGTCAGCGTGTCGTGCCAGTCGAGCCCGATCTGCGGCATGTCCAGCCAGATCGTGCCCTCCTCCGATCCGAACGGGTCGAGATTGATCACCACGAGCACCGAATCCCCGGTGCTCGGATCGAACTTCGAGTACGCGATGAGTGCGTCGTTGTCCACGTTGTGGAAGTGAATGTTGCGCAGCTGCTGCAGAGCGGGATGTGCGCGTCGGATGGAGTTGAGCGTGGCGAGCCACGGTTCGAGGGACTCGCCGCGCGCCAACGCACCGTCGAAGTCGCGTGGACGAAGCTGATACTTCTCGGAATCGAGGTATTCCTCGCTTCCCGGCCGTACCGCCTGATGCTCGTACAGTTCGTATCCCGAGTACACGCCCCACGTCGGAGACATCGTCGCGGCCAGAGCGGCGCGCAGCGCGAACACTCCGGGACCGCCGTGCTGCAGACTCTCGTGCAGGATGTCCGGGGTGTTGACGAACAGGTTGGGACGCGCATCGTCGGCCCGACGAGCATGCTCCTCGGCGAATTCGGTGAGCTCCCACTTGGCTGTTCGCCACGTGAAATACGTGTAGGACTGCGTGAACCCGCGCATCGCCAACCCGTACATGCGTGCGGGACGGGTGAAGGCCTCGGCCAGAAAGAGGACCTCGGGGTGCGTCTTCTTGACTTCCGCGATCAGCCATTCCCAGAAGTCCGGTGGCTTGGTGTGCGGATTGTCGACCCGGAAGATCTTGACTCCCAACGACACCCAGTATCGAACGACCCGAAGGACCTCGTCGTAGATTCCTCGTCGGTCGTTGTCGAAGTTGACCGGATAGATGTCCTGGTACTTCTTCGGGGGATTCTCTGCGTACGCGATGGTGCCGTCGGGAAGGACGGTGAACCACTCCGGGTGGTTCTGCGCCCACGGATGATCCGGGGCGGCTTGCAGAGCCAGATCGAGTGCTATCTCCAGATCGAGCGCATGGGCGGCGTCGACGAAGGCGCGAAAATCGGCTTCCGTGCCCAGCTCCGGATGGATGGCGTCGTGTCCGCCGTCCTTCGAGCCGATCGCCCACGGCGAGCCCACGTCGTCCGGCCCCGGGGTCAGAGTGTTGTTCGGGCCCTTGCGGTTGATCGTTCCGATCGGATGGATCGGGGGCAGGTACACCACGTCGAAGCCCATCCGGGCGACGCGGGGGAGCTGCTCGGTCGATGTGGCGAACGTGCCGTGACGCGGACTGCCGTCGTCGTTCCATCCACCAGTCGACCGCGGGAAGAACTCGTACCAGGCGCCGTTCAACGCGCGCGCTCGATCGACCCAGATGTTGATGCCGTTGGACCGAGTCACCAGTTCACGCAGCGGATGTTCGTGCAGCAACGCGGAGACAGCGGACGCGAACGCCGGGGACACGCGAGCAGGCAACTGGCGATCGGTGTCCCGCAGGGCGACGACGACGTCCTTCAGCAGAGCGCGATCCTCGGCGGGGACACCGTCGGCAGCGCGTTCGAACAACCGGGCGCCGATCTCGAGATCGTTCGCGAGTTCCGCGGCGCTCTGCCCGACTCCGAGTTTGGCCTCGACCGCGTGGCGCCAGGTCGCGACCGGGTCGCTCCACGCCTCGATCCTGCAGATCCAGTACCCGGGAGCAGTAGGAGTGAAGATCGCGTCGAACGTGTCGGGTTCGCGCCCGGGCGTCATGGTGATGCGCAGCGGTGTACGCAGTCCAGGACCACGCACGGCCAGCGTCGCCGCGACGGCGTCATGGCCTTCGCGCCACACGTCGGCCGACACCGGAAAAGCCTCGCCCACCACCGCTTTCGCGGGATACTTCCCGGTAGATGTGTCTGGAAGGACATTGTCGATACCGAGTCGACCTGTCACTTCACGCTCCGTTCTTCGCTTCGAGGACTCCTCGCGGTGAGGCGAGAGCCCGGGTCACTTCGCTGTCGGCGTGCTCGGTGTCAACCGTAGTGCAGTCGCGCTGGCTGCGCCGGTGTCGGAGACAGATCGGCAAGTCGGTGCACCACGCGGTCGACGGTGGGTAGGGTTTCGCTCGTGAAAGCTTTGCGTCGGTTCACTGTCCGAGCCCACCTTCCCGAGCGTCTGCATGCCCTCGAGGAACTCTCGACAAACCTCCGCTGGTCGTGGCACGCGCCCACCCAGGAGCTGTTCGAGGAAATCGAGCCGCAACTGTGGGCCAGCACGGAGCGAGACCCGATCGCGTTGCTCGGTGCCGTCGCGCCGTCACGGCTGGAGGAACTGGCCGAGAGCGACGAGTTCACGCACAAGCTGGACAACCTGGCAGCCGATCTACGCGGATACCTGGCCCGCCCGCTCTGGTATCAGAAGAACGCGGAGGCTGGACGGTCACTACCGTCGGGAATTGCTTACTTCTCGATGGAGTTCGGCGTCAGCGAGGTCCTTCCCAACTACTCCGGCGGTCTCGGCATCCTCGCCGGCGACCACCTCAAGGCGGCGTCGGACCTGGGGCTGCCGTTGATCGGCGTCGGTCTGCTCTACCGCTCGGGCTACTTTCGTCAGTCACTGACCGCAGACGGTTGGCAGGCCGAGAGGTATCCCTCGCTCGATCCCCAGGGGCTTCCGCTCCGTATTCTCGCCGACTCGTCGGGCGTTCCCGTCCTCATCCACGTCGCGATGCCCGGATCGCGGGTGTTGCGGGCGCGGGTGTGGATCGCGCAGGTCGGTCGGGTGCCGCTGTTGCTGCTCGACTCCGACATCCCGGACAACGATCCGGAGCTTCGCGGCGTGACCGACAGGCTCTACGGCGGCGACCAGGACCACCGCATCAAACAGGAGATCCTTGCTGGAATCGGCGGTGTTCGAGCCGTTCGCGCGTACACGCACGAATACGGCCTGCCGGACCCGGAAGTGTTCCACATGAACGAAGGGCACGCCGGCTTCCTCGGCGCCGAGCGCATTCGGGAACTCGTCACCTCGACGGGATTGGACTTCGATTCGGCGTTGGCATCGGTGCGTTCGGGAACGGTGTTCACCACCCACACCCCGGTCCCCGCAGGCATCGACCGCTTTCCAGCGGACCTGGTCCGCCACTACTTCGGTGCCCAGGACGGCTCGCCCGACTCCTCGCTGCTCCCTGGTCTTCCGCTGGAGCGCATTCTGGCGTTGGGCGCGGAGAACGACAGGTCCGTGTTCAACATGGCGCACATGGGGCTGCGTCTCGGTCAGCGAGCCAACGGTGTTTCGAAGTTGCACGGCATCGTCAGTCGCGAGATGTTCAGCGACCTGTGGCGCGGATTCGACAGCGCCGAGGTGCCGATCGGTTCGGTCACCAACGGAGTGCACGCTCCGACCTGGGCGGCGCGGGAGTGGCTCGATCTGGCGCACGAGGTCGTCGGAGCGGAAGCGCTCGAGGAAGCGCGCGGCTGGGAACAGTTGCACACCGTCCCGTCGGCGAGACTGTGGTCGACGAGAAACGAACTGCGCGGCCGGTTGGTCGACGAGGTCCGACGGCGGGTGCGGCGCTCGGCTCTCGAGCGTGGATCGACCGAAGCCGAACTGGGTTGGACTGCAACGGTGTTCGATCCCGATGTGCTCACTGTCGGCTTCGCGCGACGGGTACCGACCTACAAGCGCTTGACGTTGATGCTTCGGGAACCGGAGCGTCTCAAGCGTCTGCTCCTCGATCCCGAGCGTCCCGTCCAGTTGGTGGTCGCAGGCAAGTCCCATCCCGCCGACGACGGTGGCAAGGCACTGATTCAGCAGATCGTCCGATTCGCCGACGAAGCCGACGTGCGGCATCGCATCGTGTTCCTCCCCGACTACGACATGTCGATGGCGCGCTACCTGTACTGGGGATGCGATGTGTGGCTGAACAATCCACTGCGTCCCCTCGAAGCATGCGGTACGTCCGGCATGAAGTCCGCTCTCAACGGTGGACTGAACCTGTCCATCCGAGACGGATGGTGGGACGAGATGTACGACGGCGAGAACGGCTGGGCGATCCCGACGGCGGACGGGATGGCCGACGAGAGCCGTCGTGACGATCTGGAAGCTGCTGCACTGTACGAACTGTTGGAACAAGCCGTGCTGCCGAAGTTCTACGATCGCCCCGACGGGGTCCCGACGCGGTGGATCGAGATGGTCCGGCACACCCTCGAACATCTGGGTCCGAAGGTGCTGGCGTCGCGCATGGTTCGCGATTACACCCTCGGTCTGTACGCACCCGCGGCCGAGGCGGCGCGTGCAGTCGACGCGGGGGAGTACGCCGGGGCCAAAGATGTCGCGGCCTACCGGAACCGCGTCGAATCTGCGTGGCAGTCGGTGGAAGTGGTGCAGGTCGACAGCGAAGGCTTGCCGGATACCCCCGTCATCGGCGCCAAGCTGACCTTGCGTGCCTACGTTCGGCTGGGCGGTCTGTCCGCCGGTGACGTGTCGGTTCAAGCGGTGCTCGGTCGGGTCGACGAGAACGAGAACCTGACCGATACCAGAACCGTCGCGATGAGCCATGCCGGAACCGACTCGCTCGGTGAGGTTTTCGTGACCGACACCGCGCTACCGGTCAGCGGAGCCGTCGGCTACACGGTGCGAGTGCTACCGCACCACGATCTGTTCGCGAGCGACGCCGAGCTCGGCCTGGTCAAGATGCCGGTGTCCTAGCTCTTCCCCGCAAGACGGGTGAGAGCTTTGCGCACGACCTCCGGATCCGATGTCTCCCAGAACGGAGGCAGTGAGGCACGCAGGTAGCCGCCGTAGCGCGCCGTCGCCAGCCGCGAATCGAGCATGGCGACGACGCCGCGGTCGTCGACGCTGCGGAGCAATCGGCCGACACCCTGCGCCAGCAGAAGGGCGGCGTGATTGGCCGCAACCGCGAGGAACCCGTTTCCTCCACGCGATTGAACGGCCTGTTGCCTCGCGACGAGAAGGGGATCGTCGGGCCGCGGAAACGGGATTCGATCCAGAATGACCAAGCTCAGCGACGGGCCCGGCACGTCGACGCCCTGCCACAGAGACAGAGTGCCGAACAGTGACGTGGCCTCGTCGGCCGCGAACTTGTCCACCAGAGCCCCGGTCGCGTCGTCACCCTGACACAGGATCGGAGTGTCCAGCCGTTCACGCATCGCCTCGGCTGCGGCCTTCGCCGCACGCATCGAGGAGAACAGGCCGAGCGTCCGGCCTCCCGCTGCACTGACCAACTTCTCGATCTCGTCGAGGTACAGCGGAGACAGTCCGTCGCGTCCCGGCGCCGGAAGATGCTCGGCCACGTAGAGAATGCCTGATCTGGCGTGGTCGAACGGTGATCCGACGTCGAGCGAATTCCAGTGGAACGACGCTGTATCCGACGGAGGCTCGATGCCGGACGCGGTGGCGGTGTCGCTTCGACCCGCGTTCTCGGCGGGCAGACCCCAGTTCACGGCCAGGCCGTCGAAGGATCCGCCGACCGTCAGCGTCGCCGACGTGAGGACGACGGTCGACTCTGCGAACAGCCGGGAACGCAACAGGCCGCCGACCGACAGCGGTGCCATCCGGACCGTGCGTTTGACGTTCCCCCGGAAGTCGTCGACGGCATGCCAGACGACGTCTTTTCGCTTGGCGGGATCGGGCTCGTCGAATGCCTCGAGAACCCGCACGGCACTGTCGTGAACCTCGTCGACCGCGACGAGCGCCGCATTGCGTGCAGCTGCCGCCTCTGGATCGGTTGCCGCCATCCCGGGTTTCTGGGGTCCGATTGCCGTGCGCACCGCCCACGCGGAATCCCTGATCGACGCCAGCGCCGGGGCCACGTCGTCGGGAAGTGCCGCCCACCTGCCAGGAGGTAGATCGTCCAGCACCGCACCCCAGTTCTCGGCCGCGCCGTCGAGTGCGTCGACGATCTCCTCTTCGATCAACTTGCTGCAGCGTCGGGCAGCTGCGGTGACCGTCGCCGCCGACAACTCCGATGTGGCAACGCCGGTGACGCGGTCCACGAGCTCGTGAGCCTCGTCGATCACCACTACATCGTGCTCGGGGAGGATCTGAATACCGGTGATGGCGTCGATCGCAAGGAGTGCGTGATTGGTGACGACGACGTCCACCTGCGCGGCTTCCGCGCGAGCCCGTTCGGCAAAACAGTCCTCACCGACGGGACAGCGCGACTTGCCGAGGCATTCGCGGGCGGTGACACTGACCTGCCGCCACGCCTGATCACTGACTCCGGGTACGACGTCGTCGCGGTCACCGGTCTCGGTGTCCGACGACCACTTGGTCAGACGCACGACCTCGCGGCCGAGCCGGGACACGGCAAAAGCGTCGAACAGTTCGGCTTCCGGCGCCTCCTCCGACGCACCGGAGTGGATCTTGTTCATGCACAGGTAGTTGTTGCGGCCCTTGAGAATCGCGAACTTCGGCCGTCGGCCGATAGCACCGGTCAGTGCGTCGGCGAGGCGCGGCAGGTCTCGATCCACGAGCTGACGTTGCAGAGCGATGGTTGCCGTGGACACCACGACCGTGCGGCCCGACTCGACAGCGTGCCTGATGCTCGGAACCAGGTACGCGAGCGACTTACCGGTGCCGGTGCCCGCCTGAACGGCGAGATGCTGACCGGTGTCGATGGAATGCGCCACAGCCGACGCCATGGTGAGCTGGTTGCTTCTTTCCTTGCCCCCGAGAGCGTGCACCGCGACCTTCAACAGGGCGGGCACGGTGGGGAGTTCGGTCTTCGGCACCGAAGAAGACTACTGCCTGCCTCCGACAGCTCCCGCGTGCCGCGCCCATGTGAGTCAGAGGAAACGCGTCGGCAGCGCGGGCTCGCCCTGCGACAGCTTGAGTCCTTCCCACGGCAGGCTGACGAGTCGTTGTGCGAGCAGTGCACGAGCGTCGTTCAGGTTGCCCAGTCCCTCCACCTGCTCGCCGCCGCGCACCAGCGGAATGCTGAGCTCGGTCGCGACCAGGCCGTCCTCGATCGGCGGCGTGGTGCCTTGCAGGAACACGATCTCCTCGACGGCCGTGCCGGTGGTTCGAGAGGTGCGGACCGCGGACTTGGCGCCGCCGCGCGACTCCTTGTGGCTGCTGCGTTTCGCGACGGGGCGTCCGTCGACGGTCACGAGTTTGTAGACCATGCCTGCAGTCGGTGCGCCGGATCCGGTGACCAGTGAGGTTCCGACGCCGTAGGAGTCCACGGGTTCTGCACGCAGGGCGGCGATGGCGTATTCGTCGAGATCGCCGGAGACGACGATCTTGGTGTTCCTCGCGCCGAGGTCGTCGAGTTGCTGGCGCACTTGCCGGGCGAGCACGCCGAGGTCACCGGAGTCGATGCGGACTCCGCCCAGCTCGGGTCCGGCGACCTCGATGGCGTTGGCTACGCCCTGGGTGATGTCGTAGGTGTCGACGAGCAGGGTTGTGGAGACTCCCAGCGCCCGCACCTGTGCAGCGAACGCTGCCTTCTCGTCCGGTCCGTTCTCGTTGTTGTAGAGCAAGGTGAACGCGTGCGCGGACGTACCAGCTCCGGGAATGCCGTGACGTCGGACCGCTTCGAGATTCGACGTCGCCGCGAAACCTGCGATGTATGCGGCGCGCGACGACGCCACCGCTGCCTCCTCGTGAGTGCGCCGTGATCCCATCTCGATCATGTGACGCGATCCCGCGGAGCTGACCATGCGCGCAGCGGCGGAGGCGATGGCACTGTCGTGGTTCAGGATCGACAGCGCCAGAGTTTCCAGGATCACGCATTCGGCGAAGGTGCCGCGGACCGACAGTATCGGTGACCCCGGAAGGTAGAGGTCGCCCTCGCGGTAGCCGTCGACATGGCCGGTGAATCGGTAGTTGCGCAGCCATTCCAATGTGGAAGCGTCGAGGAACGTGCCGAGCACCTCCAGCTCATCCTCGTCGAATCGGAACCGCGTGAGCGCGCCGAGGAAGCGGGCGGTACCGGCGACGACGCCGTAGCGTCTTCCGCCCGGAAGACGGCGAGCGAACACTTCGAAGCTGCACGGAATGTCGGCGGTGCCGTCGGCGAGCGCGGCCGACAGCATGGTGAACTCGTACTGGTCGGTGAAGAGTGCGGCGCTGCGGACGCTGTCCGTTATGTCCGGGCCGTGATTCGATGCGGTAGGCACCCGGTCAACTTTACGAGGCGCGGGGGCGACGGTGTGCAGGTTGCCCCCGTCGTCGTAGTCTGTTGGCATGGCTTCATCGACGGCTGAAGAATTCGTGGGCATTGTCGACGAGGTGCCGACGCTGGCAGCCTCACCTCAGGCCGTGCCCGCCGAAACTGCAGCCCGGTCGACGGACGAGGCTCAGGACGTTCCGTGGGTGACCATCGTGTGGGACGACCCGGTGAACCTGATGCACTACGTGACGTTCATCTTCCAGAAGCTCTTCGGTTACAGCAAAGCCAAGGCGACCGAGCTGATGATGCAGGTGCACTCCGAGGGCAAGGCAGTGGTGTCCAGCGGCGAGCGCGACAAGATGGAGGCCGACGTCCGCAGGCTGCACGCCGCCGGGTTGTGGGCCACCATGCAGCAGGACAAGTGACCGGCTTCTACGACAAGGACCTCTGACCAAGTGCGTACGTGGAGCAGGAAGAACACACTCTCCGGTGTCAAGATTCGCTCCGAGATGGACCCGCGGGAGGCGACGGTTCTGCGGTCGCTCGTAGGATCTGTCGTCGGGCTGCTGGGTGATCGTGCGGCTGCTGCGCCGACCGACGAACTCGCTGCCCTGACCGGATTGCGTACCGGGCACAGCACCCCGCCGGAGGATGCGGCGCTGGCACGTCTGCTCCCGGACTTCCATCGGGACGACACCGACCCGTCCGGCTCGACCAATCTCAACAGTGCTCTGCGCGGCCTGCACGAGCCGGAGATCATCGACGAGAAGCTGCGCTCGAGCAACGTCATCCTCGACACTCTCCCCGCGTCGGGTGGAAAGATTCTTCTGACCCCGGAGCAAGCGGATGCGTGGTTGATGGGCCTCAACGACGTAAGGTTGGCGCTCGGAACCACACTGGGTATCGACGCGGACACCCCGGAGGTTCTCGACGAGGGCGATCCACGAGCTCCACACCTCGACGTCTACCACTGGTTGACCTGGATGCAGGATTCCCTGGTGCAGGTCCTCACCCCGTAGGAGCGCTCGGCGTGCCTGGTTCCCCCGGTCCTCGTGACTCTCTCACCGATGTCTCGGGACTGCTCGTCGGTCACCATCACGAACTCGATCCCGACGCCACTCTCGGAACGGGTGCGGCCACCGGCTGCACCGTCGTCCGAACCCTCGGTGGTGCCGTCGCCGCGGTCGACGTCCGCGGCGGCGGGCCAGGGACCAGGGAGACGGATCTCCTGGACCCGAGTCATTCCGTCCAACAAGTCAATTCGGTGCTCCTGACCGGTGGCAGTGCCTACGGTCTCGCCGCAGCGGACGGAGTGATGCGATGGCTGGAAGAACACGGCCACGGAATCTCGATGGGCACCCCCGACCAGGTGGTTCCCATCGTTCCGGCCGCCGTCATCTTCGATCTGCCCGTCGGTGACTGGTCGAGCAGGCCTACCGCCGATTTCGGGTACCGAGCGGCCGCAGCCGCGGCAACCGACTTCGAGACGGGGTCGGTCGGTGCAGGCGTCGGAGCGCGGGCCGGAGTGCTCAAAGGCGGCGTCGGTACCGCCAGCACCGTCATCGAGGGAGGGCCTGCCGACGGAGTCACGGTGGCCGCGTTGATCGTCACCAACCCGGTCGGATCGGTGTTCGACCCACGCACCGGGCTGCCGTGGGGCGTCGGCTCGCTGGGACAGCAGGCCTTCCGTATGCGCAAACCCGACGTGCACGAGCTGTGGAACGCGAATGCGCTTGCACCGAAGGGGACCGCGTTGAACACCACCATCGGTGTCGTCGCGACCGACGTCGAGTTGTCCGCCGGCTCCTGCAAGCGGGTTGCTGTCGCAGGCCACGACGGTTTGGCGAGGGCGATTCGTCCTGCCCATTCGCCTCTCGACGGCGACACGATCTTCGCGCTGTCCACGGGCACACGATCTGTCGTCACCGAATCGTCGCTGCCCACGGCGTTCAACCGGGATCTGCCGGTGCTCGACGCGGTGTCCTCGGTCGCGGCCGAGGTCGTCGAGCGGGCGATCGTGCGTGCGCTGCTCGACGCCACGTCGGTGGCGGGCATTCCCACCTACCGCCAGATCTTTCCGTCGGCATTCGAGTCCTGACCGGCGGTACGCTCGAAAAAGCGACATACCTCCCGCGAAAGGCGCCAGCGATGAGCACGAACCCGGACCTACCGGCTCCGACCCCGAAGCGCCCGTTGTGGCAGTCGGCGGCGATGTACACCGGTGGATTCGTACTGTTGCTGTGGGTGGTGGAAGTAGTCGACGTTCTGTCGGGCAGTCGTGTGGAGACCGCCGGGATCAACCCGCGCACCAGCGATGGTCTGTGGGGAGTTCTGTTCGCGCCTGTGCTGCACGACGACTGGGCGCATCTGATCGCCAACACGGTTCCGATCGCGGTGCTCGGCTTCCTCGTTCTGCTGTCCGGAATCGGCAGGGGACTGGCGGCGACGGGCGTGATCTGGGTGATCGCCGGCGTCGGGACATGGTTGATCGGGGGCAGCAACTCCAATCACATCGGGGCATCCAGCCTGGTCTTCGGCTTCCTGGCCTACCTGCTCGTTCGCGGATTCTTCACCCGGAACCTGGGTCAGCTCGCGATCGGCGTCGTCGTGTTCGTTCTGTACGGCAGCGCTCTGTGGGGTGTTCTGCCCAGCACACCCGGTGTGTCCTGGCAGGGGCACCTGTTCGGGGCCGTCGGCGGAGTCGTCGCTGCATGGCTTCTGTCCGCGGACGCCCGCAACGCGCGCAAGCAGAGGTCGGTCGGCACTTCCCGTCAGTGAACTCCGACAACTGTGACCGACGACCTTTCCGGTCTCGTCAGTGAAAACCGCCGATGCGTTTCTGCCACGGGCGCCGACGTGGCAGCATGACAATCATGCGTATTACCGTGCTGGGATGTTCGGGCAGTGTGTCCGGACCCGATTCCCCCGCGTCGGGTTACCTCCTCGATGAACCGGACACGTCGCCCGTCGTCCTGGACTTCGGCCCCGGCGTACTCGGCGCATTGCAGCGGTACGCAGACCCGGGCGACGTCAGCGTGTTTCTGTCGCACCTGCATGCCGACCACTGCCTCGACGTACCCGGTTTGCTGGTGTGGAGGCGCTATCACCCCAACCCGCCCGAGGGGCGCGCTGTCGTCTACGGACCCAAGGACACAGCGTTCCGTCTGGGGGTCGCCTCTGCCGAATGCGGAGGACAGATCGACGACATGTCCGACACCCTCGACCTCCGCCGCTGGGCCGACGGGCGCACCATTCGTCACGGGCAACTGTCGGTGACGACCCGGCTGGTCTACCACCCGCCGGAGTCCTACGGAATGCGCATCACCACCGGCGCGGGCAAGATCTTCGCGTACACCGGAGACACCGGAATGTGTCAGGCAGTGCGTGACATCGCTCAGGGCGCGGATGTGCTGTTGTCGGAGGCATCTTGGACGCACAGCCCGGACCGTCCGGTCGGAGTTCACCTTTCGGGAACCGAGGCAGGCCAACTCGCCCGCGAGGCAGGCGTCGGCGAACTGCTGTTGACTCACATCCCACCCTGGACGTCTCGCGAAGACGTGATCGCCGAGGCGAAAGCCGAATTCAGCGGGCCCGTGCATGCCGTCTCACCGGGAGATGTATTCACCGTTTGACGCGCTTCTCAGGCTGATCGGTTATGCCGGGAGTGGAGCCTGCGGAATGACCCAGTTGTGCCGGGAGTGGAGCCTGCGGAATGACCCAACTAGTCTGGCTGTGTGTCGAGACGAGAAGACGGAAGAGCTGACGACGAGCTTCGTACCATCAAGATCACGCGGGGGTTCACGAGCAATCCTGCGGGTTCGGTGCTGGTGGAGTTCGGTAACACGCGGGTGATGTGTACGGCCAGTGTCGAGGAAGGTGTTCCGCGCTGGCGCAAGGGCTCCGGGCTCGGGTGGTTGACGGCGGAGTACGCGATGCTTCCGGCTGCGACGCACACTCGCAGTGGCCGTGAGTCCGTGAAGGGCAAGGTCGGCGGTCGGACCCAGGAGATTTCTCGGCTGGTCGGTCGGTCGTTGCGCGCGTGCATCGATCTTGCCGCGATCGGCGAGAACACCATTGCCTTGGATTGCGATGTGCTTCAGGCGGACGGTGGCACGAGAACCGCGGCGATCACGGGCGCGTTCGTGGCGTTGTCGGATGCGGTCACCTACTTGCGTGCTGCGGGGCGTCTGGCTGATCCGCAGCCCATTTCGTGTGCGATCGCAGCGGTCAGCGTCGGCGTCGTCGACGGCCGGGTTCGGCTCGATCTACCGTACGAGGAGGATTCGCGTGCCGAGGTCGACATGAACGTCGTCGCGACCGATACGGGCACGTTGGTGGAGATTCAGGGGACGGGCGAGGGTGCAACGTTCCCTCGTTCGACGCTGGACAAGTTGTTGGATTCGGCGTTGGACGGCATCGAGAAGTTGTTCGAAGTGCAGAAGGCCGCGCTCGCCGAACCGTACCCGGGTGAGCTGCCGGAGCCCGCCGTCACCGACGCGCCGAAGAAGAAGTTCGGTGGCTGAGTCGACACTGCTGGTCGCCAGCCGCAACGCGAAGAAGCTGCGCGAGCTGCGTCGGGTACTCGATGCGGCAGGCGTCTCGGGGGTCGAGTTGGTCGGTCTGGACGAGGTACCGGAGTTTCCGGAGGCACCCGAGACCGGCGCAACCTTCGAGGAGAATGCGCTTGCCAAAGCGCGGGACGGCGCTGCGGCAACGGGATTGCCTTGTGTCGCAGACGATTCGGGTATCGAGGTCGATGCGTTGAACGGGATGCCGGGCGTTCTGTCGGCGCGATGGTCGGGTGTGCACGGTCAGGACGACGCCAACACCGCGTTGTTGCTCGCGCAGCTTGCCGACGTTCCCGACGAACGCAGGGGAGCGGGCTTCGTGTCGGCGTGCGCTCTTGTCGTTCCTGGCGGTTCCGAGTCCGTCGTCCGGGGTGAGTGGCGTGGTGTGATCGCACGAAGTCCGCTGGGGGAGAACGGTTTCGGTTACGATCCCGTGTTCGTGCCGGAGGGTGACGGCCGCTCGGCAGCCGAACTGAGTCCGGAGGAGAAGGATGCGGCATCGCATCGCGGGCGGGCTCTGGCTTTGTTGATTCCGGCACTACAGCAGCTCGGCTCGTAGGACACTGATGGCCGTGAAGCGCACGGTCGTGACTGTCTTGATGTCGGTTGCTGCGCTGTGCGTGGCCTCGTCGGGCGGCGCCGCGTCTGCGGCGCCGTCCGACTCGTTCTCCGAGGCGTTGCAGTTCTCGGTGGTTCATCCGGAGGCGTCGCTGCCCGCGGTCAACGATTTCTCGTGCGTCCCGTCGTCGTCGCATCCGGAACCGGTGGTGCTGGTCCACGGCTTCCTGGAGAACTCGTTCGCCAACTGGGCGTCCCTTGCGCCACGTCTCGTCGCGGACGGATACTGTGTGTTCGCGTTGAACTACGGTGCGCGAGAGGGCATTCCCGTCGGCGGGTTCGACTCGATCCAGGACAGTGCCGTGGAACTCTCCGCGTTCGTGGACGAGGTCCTGGCCGCCACCGGTACGCAGAAAGTCGCGATCGTCGGACACTCCAAAGGCGGAACGGTTCCGCGGTACTACGTGCGTTTCCTCGGCGGGGCAGAGCGCACGTCGAAGATCGTCGCGCTGTCCCCGCCCAATCGGGAATCGACTCCGCGGAACGACGACATCTCCGGTGGTTCCGGTCAGGTGGGCATTCCGGCATTCGGCCCACCGGTCGACGACGCCCTCGCGCGGATCAACACCCCGAGCGACACCGTGCCGGGAGTGGAGTACACCGTCGTCGTGACTCGATACGACCAGGTCGTTCCTTATGCGGCGTCATTGCTGCAGGGCGAAGGCGCCCGCAACGTGGTACTGCAGGACCTGTGTCCGGCCAACGTCGTCGAGCACACGGGAATCTCGTACGACCCGGTGGCGCAGCAGGTGGTTCTGGGCGCGCTTGCCGGTACCGATCCGCGAAGAGTGACGTGCTGAAAATCAGATGGCGAAAGTCGTCTTGACCTGCTTCGTCCTGATGTGCTCGACGTAGAAGGACAGGAACGGGATGGTGCCGGCGAGCAGAGTGCCGATGGTCCGGCCTGCCGGCCAGCGAACCTTGATGGCCAGATCGACCGTGAGGATCAGGTAGATCAGATACACCCAGCCGTGCACGACTGCGATCCAGCTGGGCACGTTCTCGACCTTGAAGATGTACTTGGCGACCATTTCTCCGGTGAGTACCAGCAACCAGATGCCGGTGACGTACGCCAGTACGCGGTAGCGCAGCAGAGCCGACGCGATCTTCTTCTTGTCGGCGGTAACGGGCTTCGGTGCTGCCTGGCTCACAGTCGTCGTGCTCCTGTCTTCACTCGCGGGAGCGGTCCAGCTCGGCGAGATAGGTGTTGTATTCGAGAAGTTGCCGAGCCTCGACGTCGTCGATGTCATCCTCGGTGTAGGTGGGGCGCTGGGGGAGTAGGTCCGCGGGGATCTCGCGAACGACGTCCTCGGTGGGGCCCACGCGGTCCTCGTCCTCGGCGGCCTCTGCATCGCCTTCGAGCTGGACGAACTTGCGGTAGGCGTAGATCACGAACGCCGCGAACAAGGGCCACTGGAACGCATAGCCGAGGTTCTGGCCGTCGCCACCGACGGATTCGAAGCGTTCCCACTGCCACCATCCGAGGGCCAGGCACGCGACCGCTGACACGAGGACCAGCGCTATGAGCGCCGGTCGATGGTGAGAGCGAGATTTTGCCACACCACGACGTTACCCGAGGCTCTACTACTGGAGGTAGTTAGGGATCTGCTGATCGACCGGGAGATGTTGGTGCGCGAGGGGGGACTTGAACCCCCACGTCCTGAGACACTGGAACCTAAATCCAGCGCGTCTGCCAATTCCGCCACTCGCGCGAGTGCTCGGCAAGTCTACAACGCGGTGGTTGGGGTACCCGCAAGCGCATGACCGCGCCATTCATGCCGTCTGGGCGCTCCGATGGCGCACTCATGCGATCGAGGGCCGGGAAACCAGAGCGTACAGCGTACTGTTCGACGGGTGGCCGGAAAGAACGAGTCGGGGTTCGATCCCGCACGCACACTCGGCCTGCTGTGGCGGGTGGGCGAAAAGAAGAGCAGGACAGGCCTGACGATCGACTCGATCGTCGACGCAGCGGTCTCGATCGCCGATTCCGAGAGCCTCGACGCGGTGTCGATGCGGAGGATCGCGGATCGGCTCGGTGTCGGGACGATGTCGCTGTACACCCACGTCCCCGGTCGAGAAGACCTGGTGGAGCTGATGATCGACCAGGCACAGAAGGGCCTGTACTCGACTCTCGACGAGGCTGCGTCATCAGGGGATTGGCGCTCCGGGCTGCGGTTCGTTGCCGAGCGGAACTGGGAGCTGATTCGGCGGCATCGGTGGATGCTCGATGCTCAGGGTGGCCGGGCAGTATTGGGCCCCAACGTCAGTGACAAGTACGAGGCCGAGCTTCGGGTGCTCGACGGTATCGGTCTCACGGACGTGCAGATGGACTCGGTGCTGACGTTGGTGCTCGATCATGTTGCGGGTAGCGCACGGGCGCTCGCTCAGGTCGACCGTGTGCGCGAGGACTCCGGGATGACGGACGAACAGTGGTGGTCTGCGACTGCTCCGGTTCTGGAATCGGTGATGGATCCATCCCGATACGCGGTGTCGTCGCGGGTCGGGACCGCCGCAGCGACGCATTACGCGGCTGCGAGCGATCCCGTCCACGAGTACCGTTTCGGTGTCGAGAGAATTCTCGACGGTGTGGCCGTGCTGATCGAAAATGGTTAGACAGCAGTCTTTTTCGACGACGAAGCGCGACGGAGTTCACGCCAGAGGGCGTGTCGGAGTGTCTGTGAATCCGTACCGAGTTCTTCGGCGGCGCATGTCGTCAACTCGAGCATTCCGCACTCGTCGACCTGTTCGCCGATGGCATTCGACACGAACTGCACGAGCAGCGAGTCCTCGGAGTCTCGAACGCCGACGAGGTACACCAGGCTCCGCCAGGTCTTGAAACCGATGCCGGTGACGGACGTGAAAGCGTCGGCCTGGGCCAGGTGCCGGTGGCCGTCGTCGTCCGCGCCCACGAGGTCCTTCGAACCGGTGACTCCGACCCCGATCAGAGTTGCGGCGGCCTTCGCGGCAGCCTCCGCCTTGGTGGTCGAGTTTCCGGCCACGCGCTGCCGGTTGCCGAGCAGCTCGTCCAGTTCGTCGACTCTGTCGACGAACGACGCGAGGAACGAGAGATCGTCGAGCGGGCCGTCGCCTCGGTGCGTACGCCACCGAGCGATGACGCGACGGACTCCGCTGCCCTCTCCGCCGTAACTCGCCCGGGCTGCGAACACGGCGTCGAGCAAAGCGGCCTCGATTTCACCCTCCCAGCCCGGGAACCAGAACGGCGACGCATCCCGGTGCATCGTCGTGCCGATGGCGGCGACGAGGGCAGTGACTTCTTCTCGGTGTTCGCCGAGTGCTTCCCGCGCGACAGGGCTGTCGGCGGTGCCGCGTGAATGGATATGTGTAACTGGTGAATACATGAACCCCCCTGTTGGTTGCGTGGCGGGGAAGGTACATGGCGGCTCCGACAATTTCGGATGCAGCGAGGGGTGTGCCCAGGCTCACATAACGGAATGATAACGATTGATATGAGGATTTCCTCATGTTTTCTCGGTGCATATCGGCGCGCTGCCTGCACTGATGTTTGTTACTCGCGAGTTGGGCGATCGGTATGAAAACCGCAGTTCAGCTGCTTACTGGCGGGTAGCAGTAGGACGTCATACGAAACGTGAGGATTTCCTCATGATTTTGTGTCAACCTTGTTCTCACGCGGATAGAGCCACGTCGAAAGCCAACGACGGATGCGCTCCTCGATTCCGCTCCTACGGCACCGACGACGAATGCCAACGAACGAAGCAGCCCTGGCCCCCCGGAGTTGCTCACGAGAGGAATCAGAGCACTTGACGATCAACGAGAGCACACCATCACACGGACAGGGCAAGGGCAGATCTCCCCAGAGCGGTGGCGGTTCTCGTACCCTCGCAGACCGTTTTGCGGCCGGTGAGCCCTACGCTCTGGCGTTCGGCGGCCAGGGATCGCCATGGCTCAGTTCCCTCGAGGAACTCGCTCGCGACTCGGCGCTCGAGCCCGAGCTGACCGACTTGGTCAACGAAGCAGCGGCCATCCTGGCGCCGGTCGCCGACGACTTGCTCGTCGTGCGTTCCGTAGGGTTCGACCCGATCGGCTGGATGCTCGAGCAGGACCTCGCCGACGACCCCTCGAGCGCAGGCTCCTTCGGTCCCTCCGAGGCCGCTCTCACGTCCGCTGCAGTGTCTCTGCCCGGTGTCTTTCTCACGCAGGTCGCGGCACTCCGCGCGCTGAAGCTGCAGGGACTGGACCCGGAGGACGCCGCACCGGTGGCCGTCGTCGGTCACTCACAGGGCCTCATCGCCGCGGAGTCGGTCAAGTCCGCAGGCCGAGAGGATGCACGCCTTCTGGCCGTCGCGCAGCTCATCGGCGCCGCAGCAGGGCTCGTCGGCCGTCGTCGCGGCATCCTCGGCGCTGCCGACCGTGCACCCATGGTGTCCGTGTCCAACGTCGAACCCGAGCGTCTCCAGGCGATCGTCGACGAACTCGCCGTCGACGGTGCTCCCGAGCGTTCCGCAGTGCTGGCCATCCGCAACGGCCGCCGACGCGTCGTCCTGGCAGGTCCTCCCGCACAGCTCGCGCGCGTTCAGGAGCGTGCCGAGCAGATCGCCGCGCAGGAAGAGCGTGAGCGCGACGCGAAGAAGCGCGGCGGCGCAGTGTTCTCGCCGGTCTTCGAGATCCTGTCGGTCGAGGTCGGATTCCATCACCCCGCATTGGCCGATGCAGTCGATCTCGTCGCGTCGTGGGCGGCTCGCGCCGGCCTGGACGTCGACGTCGCACGCAGTCTGGCCCAGCGGATCCTCGTCGATCCCGTCGACTGGGTCGCGGAAATCGACAGCGTCATCGCCGCCGGTGCCGACTGGATCCTCGACCTCGGACCGAGCGACATCCTCACCCGGATGACAGTGCCCGCTCTGCGCGGCCAGGGCGTCGGGATCATCGCCGCCTCCACTCGCGGTGGGCATCGCAACCTGCTGACCCCGGGCGCAGCACCCGAGGTGCAGCCGTCGTGGTCCGAGTTCGCACCGAAGCCGGTCACGTTGCCGAACGGCCGCGTCGTCGTCGAGACCTCGTTCACCAAGCTCACCGGGCGCTCGCCGATGCTGCTCGCCGGCATGACGCCGACGACGGTCGACCCCGCGATCGTCGCCGCTGCCGCCAACGCAGGCCACTGGGCCGAGCTCGCCGGCGGCGGTCAGGTCACCGAACAGATCTTCGCCGATCACGTCGACAGGCTCGGTGGTCTGCTCGAACCGGGCCGCGCCGTGCAGTTCAACTCGATGTTCCTCGATCCGTACCTGTGGAAGCTCCACGTGGGCGGCAAGCGTCTCGTCCCGCGTGCGCGTGCAGCAGGCGCCGCGTTCGACGGTGTCGTCGTCACCGCAGGTATTCCCGAGCTCGACGAAGCCGTCACGATCATCGAGGACCTGGTCGAGGCCGGCTTCAGTTACGTCGCGTTCAAGCCGGGAACTGTCGCGCAGATCCGCGCGGTCATCCGCATCGCCAGCGAAGTCCCGACGTTCCCCGTCATCGCCCACATCGAGGGCGGCCGTGCAGGTGGCCACCACTCGTGGGAAGACCTCGACGATCTTCTTCTCTCCACCTACGCCGAGCTCCGCGCACGGCCGAACCTCGTCATCTGCGTCGGCGGCGGCATCGGTACGCCTGAGAAGGCGGCCGAATACCTCACCGGACGTTGGTCGCTCGCAGCGGGTTACCCGAAGATGCCGCTCGACGGCATCCTGGTCGGAACCGCAGCGATGGCGACACTCGAAGCCACGACGTCGGCCGACGTCAAGCGGCTTCTCGCCGAGACCCCCGGCACTCCCGACTGGGTCGGTGCAGGCACCGCGGGCGGCGGAATGGCCTCGGGCCGAAGCCAGCTCGGTGCCGATATTCACGAGATCGACAACGCGGCCTCGCGCTGCGGCCGTCTGCTCGACGACGTAGCCGGAGACTCCGACGCCGTTGCGAAGCGTCGCGACGAGATCATCGCCGCCCTCGACGGCACCGCGAAGCCGTACTTCGGTGACGTCGCGGAGATGACGTACCTGCAGTGGCTGACCCGTTACCTGGACTTGGCCGTCGGCGCGGACGTCCACAAGGAGTTCGATTGCGGCGGTGAGTTCACCGACGCAGTCTCCGAGGCACGTGAATCCGTGTGGCTCGACGTCACCTGGCGTACTCGCTTCCTCGAGATGTTGCAGCGCGCCGAAGCTCGTCTGCACCCGGTCGATCGCGGCCCCATCCCGACGCTGTTCGCCGACGTCGACACCCTCGAACGCCCGCGGGCCGCGCTTCGCTCGCTCGTCGCGCAGTTCCCCGACGCGTCCGAGGTGGTACTGCATCCCGCCGACATCACGTTCTTCACCGCGCTGTGCCGGATGCCCGGCAAGCCGGTCAACTTCGTTCCCGTCGTCGACGGTGACGTTCGACGCTGGTGGCGCAGCGACTCTCTGTGGCAGGCACACGATGCTCGGTACTCCGCCGACCAGGTCTGCATCATTCCCGGCACGGTCGCCGTTGCCGGCATCACCCGCGTCGACGAGCCTGTCGGAGAACTTCTCGATCGCTTCGAGAAGGCGACCGCCGACGAGCTCCTCGCCGACGGCATCGCTGCCGAATCAGTGTCGAGCCGTCGTAACTCCGACGTCGCCCCAGGCCTCCTCGGAATCGTTCTCGCAGCGCCGGACGTCAACTGGGCGTCGCGGACCACGCAGAACCCCGTCGCACGTCTCGGTGACGTCACAGAATGGGTCGTCGACTCCGAGTCTGTCGCAACCCATCCACAGACCGGATCGACTCTCACAGTGCAGGACTCGGAGCACGTCGAGCTGACGGTTCCTCTCGCGCCCGGTAAAGAGGTTCGGATCCGCCTGACGGTTCCCGCATCGACGATCGACGGAGGCGCACCCGTCGTCACCGCCGACGATGCGCAGAAGGCCATGTCCGCGCTCCTCGGAGTGGCGGCAGGCCAGGAACTCCCGAAGGTCAAGGGCGGTGCCGCTCGCATCAGCCTCGCCTGGATTCCGGACATGGTCGCCGATCACGCAGGCGTCACCGGTTCCGGTCTGCCCGAGTCGCTGACCGTCAGCGGAAAGGCTGTGCCCGACGTGCTCGTCGGCGCATGCTGGCCTGCCGTATTCGCCGTTCTCGGTGCCACGCGCACCGCGTCTGGAATCGACGTGATCGAGGGAATGCTCGACCTGGTCCACCTCGACCACTCGGTCAATCTCGTCGGAACGCTCCCCACCGACCCGTCGATCCTCGTCGTCAAGGCCGAAGCCGGAGAGGTGCTCGACACCGACCTCGGCCGAGTCGTCGAGGTCACCGTCGAGATCGGCGCTGCGCTCGGCGAAGGTACCGAAGCACCGGCCGTCGCGACTCTGGTGGAGCGCTTCGCGATTCGCGGACGCACCGGCAAGGGCGAGCTGTCCGACCCGGCTCGTGCCGGCGGTTCGGTCTCGGCCGACGCCAAGGACACTCCGCGTCGCCGTCGTCGTCAGGCCACGATCGTCGCACCACGCAACATGGCTGCGTTCGCTCAGGTTTCGGGCGATCACAATCCGATTCACACCTCCGATCCGGCGGCACTTCTCGCCGGCCTCGGCAGCCCGATCGTGCACGGCATGTGGCTCTCCGCTGCCGCCCAGCAAGCTGTCACCGCGATCGACTACGCAGACACCAAGACCCCGCCGCGTCGCTTGACCGCATGGACTGCACGGTTCCTCGGAATGGTGCGCCCCGGCGCCGAAATCGACGTGCGGGTCGACCGCACCGGATTCGATCAGGGCGCCGAGCTCACCGAGGTCGGCTGCCGCGTCGACGGCGAGCTCGTCATGGTCGCGACCGCTCGTACGGCAGCACCGAAGACGGTCTACGCGTTCCCCGGCCAGGGCATCCAGCGTCAGGGCATGGGTCTCGACGCTCGCGCTCGGTCCAAGGCCGCACGTGAGGTCTGGGAGCGTGCCGACAAGCACACCCGTCAGGCACTCGGATTCTCGATTCTCGCTGTGGTGCGGGACAACCCGACGTCTCTCAAGGCCCGCGGCGTCACGCACAAGCACCCCGACGGTGTCCTGCACCTGACGCAGTTCACCCAGGTCGCCATGGCGGTCCTCGGTGTCGCACAGGTTGCCGAACTTCGTGAAGCCGGTGTGTTCGTGGAGAACTCGATCCTCGCCGGGCACTCGGTCGGTGAGTACAACGCTCTCGCCGCCGTCGCCGGCGTTCTCCCGCTCGAAGCCGTCCTCGAGGTCGTCTTCCAGCGCGGCTCCGCCATGCATGCACTCGTTCCTCGCGATGCGGCGGGACGAAGCAACTACCGCATGGCCGCCATCCGTCCGTCGCAGATCGGTCTGGCCGACGACGACGTTCAGGCGTTCGTGGCCGGTGTGGCCGAGGAGACAGGCGAATTCCTCCAGATCGTCAACCTCAACCTGCGCGGTTCGCAGTACGCGATCGCCGGCACGGTCGACGGATTGAACGCGCTGGAGAAGAAGATCGCCGTGCGACGTGAGGAATTCGGTGGCAAGGCCGCCTACATCATGGTTCCCGGCATCGACGTGCCGTTCCACTCGACGGTGCTGCGCGGGGGAGTCGACGACTTCCGTAACCGCCTGCAGGCGTTGCTGCCCGAGGATCTCGACCCGGAGATCCTGATCGGCCGCTACGTGCCGAACCTGGTGCCGAGGCCGTTCAGCCTCGAACGCTCGTTCATCCAGGAGATCGCGGACCTCGTACCGTCCGAGCCGTTGAACGACGTCCTCGCGGACTTCGATTCCTGGGCCGAGCGTTCGCACGATCTGTGCCGCGTGGTGCTCACCGAGCTTCTCGCGTGGCAGTTCGCCAGCCCCGTTCGCTGGATCGAGACGCAGGACCTGCTGTTCGCCGACGAGGCCGACGGCGGACTGGGCGTCGAGCGTTTCGTCGAGATCGGGCTCAGCGCAACACCGACCGTCGCCAACCTCGCGTCGCAGACGCTGAAGTTGCCGGGCCGCTTCGGATTCCCCGTCGAGGTCCTCAATGTCGAGCGCGAAGCTGCAATCGTCTACGGCACGGACACCGACCCCGCTCCGGTGGAGGAAGAGGAGGCACCTGCCGAGACGGCTGCGCCTGCTGCTCCGACTGCGGCAGCCGCAGCTCCGGCCGCCGCACCCGCTGCGGCGCCGTCCGGTGGCCCGCGGCCCGACGACATCGGTTTCAGTGCAGCGGATGCCACCAAGATCCTCATCGGTCTGTGGACCAAGCTGCAGCTCGATCAGATCGGCCCCGCCGACACCATCGAGGCACTGTGCGACGGCGTCTCCTCGCGTCGTAACCAGCTGCTCGTCGACCTCGGTTCGGAGCTGTCGCTCGGTGCCATCGACGGTGCCGCCGATGCCGACATGGGTGCGCTCTCCGGCACGGTCAACAAGCTGGCCCGTACCTACAAGCCGTTCGGCCCCGTGTTGAGCGACTCGATCAACGACCACCTGCGCAAGGTCTTCGGTCCCTCGGGACGACGCCCCGCGTCCATCGCGGACCGCGTCAAGAAGACCTGGGAACTGGGCGACGGTTGGGCCAACCACGTCACCGCCGAGGTCGCCCTCGGCACCCGCGACGGCGCTTCGGTTCGCGGCGGTGCGCTGGGCGGACTCGCCGACGGACCTCTCGCCGACGGCGGTGCCGTCGACGCGGTCATCGACGCCGCAGTCGCTTCGGTGGCGGCACGTCGCGGTGTCGCGGTGTCACTGCCCGCCGCAGGCGGCGGAGGCGGCGGAACCGTCGACGCGGCAGCACTGGGCGAGTTCACCGAGCACATCACCGGACGCGACGGTGTGCTTGCCTCGGCAGCCCGCCTCGTACTCGAACAGCTCGGTCTCGCCGATGCACCGAACGCGCTCGCGGAGGAGAATCCGGACGCCGCTCTGGTGGATCTGGTTGCCGCAGAACTCGGTTCGGACTGGCCGCGACTCGTCGCACCGGCATTCGACGCCCGCCGAGCTGTGCTGATCGACGACCGTTGGGCAACCGCCCGTGAGGACCTTGCCCGTCTGTGGCTCGGTACTGCAGGTGAGCTTGCCGTGGAGTCCTTCGCCGGCGCAGGAAAAGCTGTTGCTGCACAGGCACAGTGGTGGAAGGCCAAGGCGGAGAACGAAGCGAAGGCTGTTCTCGCCGAGACCTACGGCCGCATCGCGACGATCGCGCTCGACTCCGAGGAGAAGGGCGTCTGGTCCGACGAGGTCGCCGTGATCACCGGGGGCAGCAAGGGATCCATCGCGGCATCCGTCGCAGCCAAGCTGCTCGGCGGGGGAGCGACGGTCTTCGTCACCACCTCACGTCTGGACGACGAGCGCCTCGGCTTCTACCGCGCCCTCTACCGCGACAACGCTCGCGCCGGAGCGACGCTGTGGGTCGTGCCCGCGAACATCGCGTCGTACACCGACGTCGACGCGCTCATCGAGTGGATCGGCAGCGATCAGGTCGACAACGCCGGTGGAGCGAAGACCCTGGTCAAGGCAGGCATCACGCCGACGCTGCTGTTCCCGTTCGCCGCACCTCGCGTCGTCGGGGAACTCACCGACGCCGGTGGCCGCGCCGAGATGGAGATGCGTGTGCTCCTGTGGTCGGTCGAACGTCTCATCGGTGGACTGTCGAAGATCGGCTACGACAGCGACATCGACACTCACCTGCACGTCGTGCTGCCCGGTTCCCCGAACCGCGGAATGTTCGGTGGCGACGGCGCGTACGGCGAGTCGAAGGCGGCACTCGACGCCATCGCGGCGAAGTGGGGATCGGAGAAGAACTGGGCCGAGCGCGTGTCCATCGCCCACGCTCATATCGGGTGGGTTCGTGGAACCGGCCTCATGGGCGGAAACGACCCGATCGTCGAAGCCGTCGAGGCCGAAGGCGTCCGTACCTGGTCGACCGACGAGATGGCCACCGAGCTGCTGAAGCTCAGCGAGCCGTCGGCACGTCGTCGGGCCGCGGAGGCTCCGCTGCTCGCGGACCTCACCGGTGGGTTGGCCAACACCAAGCTCAACCTCGTCGAGCTCGCTCGTGAGGCGGCAGCCGCTGCGTCGGACAAGGTCGCGGAGGAAGCCGACAGCTCGGTCATCGCCGCACTGCCCGCACCGCCGCGTCTCGCCGCGACGACTGCTCCGGCATGGCCCGCGCTCGACGTCGACCCGAAGGACCTGGTCGTCATTGTCGGCGCCGGTGAGCTCGGACCGTACGGCTCGGCCCGCACCCGCTTCGAGATGGAGGTCGACGAGCAGCTTTCCGCGGCAGGCGTTCTCGAACTCGCGTGGAACACCGGCCTCATCGCGTGGGAGAACGATCCCAAGCCCGGCTGGTACGACATCGAGTCCGGAGATTTCGTCCCCGAGGAGGACATCGCCGACAAGTACCACGACATCGTCGTCGAGAAGTGCGGTATCCGTACCTACGGTGACGACGGCGCGATGGTCGGTAACACCGCACCGCTGATGACGTCGATCTTCCTCGACAACGACCTCACGTTCGTCGTGGGAACCGAGCTCGACGCACGGTCGTTCGCCGCTGCCGATCCGGAGCACACGCTGATCACGCCCGTCGCCGACTCGAGCGACTGGCAGGTGACGCGCAAGGCCGGCACCGAGATTCGCGTTCCGCGGAAGATGAAGCTCACCCGCACCGTGGGTGGACAGATTCCGACCGGATTCGATCCCACCAAGTGGGGAATCTCGGCCGACATGGCCAGCTCGATCGATCGAGTCGCCCTGTGGAACATCGTCTGCACGGTCGACGCGTTCATCTCCTCGGGCTTCAACCCGTCGGAACTGATGCGGTGGACCCACCCGACGCTGGTCGCCAACACCCAGGGCACCGGTATGGGCGGCATGGAGTCGATGCGCTCGCTGTACATCGACACGCTGCTCGGCGACGCTCGTGCGAACGACATCCTGCAGGAAGCACTGCCGAACGTCGTTGCTGCGCACGTGGTTCAGTCGTACGTCGGTAGCTACGGTGCGATGGTTCACCCCGTCGCAGCCTGCGCCACCGCGGCGGTCTCCGTCGAGGAAGGCGTCGACAAGATCAAGCTGGGCAAGGCGCAGCTCGTCGTGGCCGGCGGCTTCGACGACCTGAGCACCGAAGGCATCATCGGCTTCGGCGACATGTCGGCCACCGCGGACTCGGCAGCGATGTCGGCCAAGGGAATCAGCGATCGACGGTTCTCACGGGCCAACGACCGCAGGCGCGGCGGATTCGTCGAGTCGCAGGGCGGCGGAACCATCCTGCTGGCTCGCGGTGACCTGGCGCTCGAGATGGGCTTGCCCGTTCTCGGTGTGGTCGCGTACGCACAGTCGTTCGGCGACGGTGTGCACACCTCCATCCCGGCTCCGGGACTCGGTGCGCTCAGTGCCGGTCGCGGCGGCAAGGATTCGACGTTCGCGTTGTCTCTGAACGCGCTCGGCGTCACTGCCGACGAGGTCGCCGTGATCTCCAAGCACGACACCTCGACGGCGGCCAACGACCCGAACGAGGCGGAGCTGCACACCCGCCTCGCCAAGGCCATCGGCCGCAGCGACGGAGCGCCGCTGTTCGTCGTCTCGCAGAAGAGCCTCACCGGACACTCGAAGGGTGGAGCCGCAGCGTTCCAGCTGATCGGTCTGTGCCAGGTCCTGGCGAACGGTGTCATCCCGCCGAACCGCAGCCTCGACTGCGTCGACGACAAGATGACGAAGTTCGAACACCTCGTCTGGGCACGTGAACCGCTTCGCTTCGGTGACTCGGTGCCGCTGAAGGCCGGACTGCTGACCTCGCTCGGCTTCGGACACGTGTCCGGGCTGATCGCAGTGGTTCACCCGCAGGCGTTCATCGAGGCCGTTCCGGCTGAGCGCCGCGACGAGTACGTCGCTCGATCCAACGAGCGTCGTATCGCCGGTCAGCGCAGGCTGATCTCCGCGATGGTCGGAGGTGAAGCCCTGTACGAGCGTCCCGACGACCGCAGGCTCGGGCACGACGGAACACCGTCGGCCCAGTCCCGCGAGCTCGAAGCCGACGTCCTGCTCTGCGACGACGCACGTCTCGGCGACGACGACGTCTACCGCTCGGGTCTGCCGGGGTGCAAGTAGACATGGCAATCCTGGGAGTAGGTTTCGACCTGGTGACCGTGTCCGACTTCGCCGAGCAGATGGAGAAGGCAGGCACGACGATGATCCGCGACAGCTTCACCGCGGGTGAGCGTCGGCACGCGGCGACGAAGAGTTCCGACCCGGCCCGCCACTACGCAGCACGGTGGGCCGCCAAGGAAGCCGTACTGAAGGCCTGGGCAACCTCGCGCTTCGCTCGGCCCCCGCAGATCGGAGACAACCCGTACCCCTTGATCGAAGTCGTCAACGACGCCTGGGGTCGTCCTTCGATCAAACTGCACGGCATGGCGCTCGAATTCCTGCCGACAGTGAAGATCCACCTCTCCCTGACCCACGACGGCGACATCGCCGCTGCCGTGGCAATTCTGGAGGAATGAGTCAGTAGCTCAGCCCGACGCCGGTCCATCTCCGATGGGCCGGCGTTTCGGCGTCTGGGCCTCCTTCGTGGTGACCGAATGAACCGTTCGGTCACTCCAAGTGACCGAACGTCACGTTCGGTCCCGAAAACAGGGTGTCAGTCGACGGCGGCTGCGCCGGAGCGCCGGGATTGTTTCTCGGCGACGAGGAGGTAGGCCGTCATGATTTGTTTGAGTTCGGCGACGGCGTCCTCGTGGCTCTGGCCGTCCTGGACGGAGAAGTTGAGCATCGAGTAGACGACGTGCACCAGAACCTGGGCCATGAGGTTGCGTTTGGCACGGGGAGTGCGCGGGGTCAGTGGTCCGAGCATCTTGGCGACCTGGTCGGCGAATTCGCGTTCGTGGATGACGCCGGTGGCGCGGGTCGACGGTGTCGATTGCATGGCCAGCCAGACTTCACGTCGCGATGGGTCGGACATCCACATGCCGGCCATGTGGTCGACGAACTTGTTGAGGAATCGGAGCCAGTCGAGGGAGGGAACTTCGCCGTTGAACTCCGCGAGCTCCTGCTGTACGCCGACGAGGTCCTGCCGGTTCAGCTCGCAGACGATGACGTACTTGTTGGCGAAGAACTGGTAGAGCGTGCCGATGGGCAGTTCGGCCCGGGCCGCTACTTCCTCGCAGGTGAAGGACTCGAATCCGACGTCGCTGAGGAGATCCCTGGATGCGGCCAGCAGGGCGTCGAACTTGCGTTGACTGCGTTCCTGCGTGGGGCGACGACGTGGCATCAGCTCCTGCGTCTGTGCGTTCGATTCGAGCGCAGCGTCGAGACGTCTCGCGGTTTGGGCGCTAGCAGAGGACTCCACCCACCCAGGCTAGCGGCCTGACGTGCCTGAACTCCACAACGCGCGGTAACAGGTATCGAAGGACACCGTTGGACGGCGATCAGGTTGTCAACCGCAACATGCCCCCTTGTAATCGGCTTGTGACAGGTAATAGGTTGTTTTCTGGTCAAGAAAACAATCGTTGGGTATGGTTCACACCAATAGTTACGTTTTCGTGCAGGGTGTGCGTCGCCGATCGCGTATCGGGGGCGCTCATGTCGGGAGCCTCACCCAAAGGCACAGGAGAACATACGTGGCGACCATTGGTCTTTCAGTCGAGTCAGGTGCGATGAATGCTGTCCTCTTCGATATCGAAGCGGACGCGGTTGTAGCGAGCCAGGTGACCTCGCTGAAGGGCGGTGCATCGACCTCGCTGCCCACCGCAGTGGAGGCGATGAAGGCTGTCGCCGCACGACGGCAGATCGACGTCGATGCCGTGGGGTTGGTCTACGGATCCGCCGACGAACGTGACGCGTTCGCCCGTGCGATCGATGAGAACGACCTCGACGGAATCCAGCTCGTGTCGGCGTCGACCGCATTTCTCGGTTGGCTTGCACGGTCGTCGGAGTTCGACGCCGCCCAGTGCGTGCTCCTCTACTACCTCGGTGCGAAGGGTGTGTCGATCTCGCTGGCCGATGCCTCCGACGCCAGCCTGTCCACGCCGAAGACTGCAACCCTCGATTCTCTGACGCCCGAGCGCATCGGCAGCACCGTCCCGCTGGCATGGGAGGTGCTCGACGAGGCGGGCCGTAAGCCCGACGCCGTCGCGCTGTTCGGTGATCGGTCCGAGAACAAGGATCTCGTCGACATCCTGAGCCTGGGCCTCGGAGTCCCGGTGGTGCACGTCGGCGACTCGGATCAGATCGCCGCGTGTGGCGCGAGCCTTGCTGTCGCGGGCGACGCCGACGCGGTGCTCCCGGTGGTCGTGGAGCCCGAAGCCTCGCTCGCACCCGACTCCGAGGCGTCGGAGACCTCTGAGCCCGTCGCCGAGGCCACCGCCGAGGCACCCGCCGATATCGCCGTTCAGGCCGAGCGCGTCGCCGTTCGATCCACCGTTGCCCCGGCTCCGCTGCTGTCGGCTGTTGCTCCGAACGTCGCGGTGCGGCGGATCGAACCCGCGTCGTCGTCGACGGGGTCCATTCCGCGAAAGAAGTTCGTGCTGACAGCCGCTCTTCTGGCCGGAGTGCTGTCCGGTGGCGTAGCGCTGGCGTCGACGCTGCCCGCGAACGCGCCTGTCGCCAATGAGGCGAGTCCTGCGACGGTTCCCGAGGTCGACGGCCTCGACACCAGCTTGGTCGGCGCAACGCAGTCCGTCGAGGTGACGCCGCCTGCGCCGCCTGCGGTGCCCGCTCCGCCGCCGGTTGTCATCGATCCGGTCACGCAACAACCGATCGTGGTGGATCCGACGACTCAGCAGTGGACGATCGATCCGACGACGGGCGCAGCAGTGCCCGCCGAGGCGCTCACTCCGATTCCCGCGGCAGCGATTCCGCCCGCAGCGGCCGTGGTTCCGAAGACGACGGTCGCGCCGCCGGAGTTCGCTGTTCCGACTATCGTTCCCGAGCCCGGCAAGTCTCAGGAGCAGCTCGAGCAGGAAGCATGGGATCGCCACTGGGCGCACACCGCAGAGTGGCTGCAGCAGGAGATCACCGGCAACTGACGTGTCGGGCCGCGGTGACAGAATGACCGGAGAGATCGGTCGAGCTGTCAGGAGTCCTGATGTCGGATGTACGAGCACGGATCGCTGCGGACATGCCGCGCGCGTGGCGCGAACTCGCGGAGTTGGTCAAGTTTCGGTCGGTCGCCGACGAGCGCCAGTTTCCTCGCGAAGAATGCGTCGGAGCGGCGGAGTGGGTGCGCGACGCGTTCGTCGACGCCGGGCTCGAGACCGCGGAGCTGATCGAGACCGTCGACGGCTCGCTCGCGGTCGTCGGGCACCGCGCTGCTCCCGAAGGTGCGCCGACCGTTCTGCTGTACTCGCACTATGACGTTCAGCCCCCCGGTGACGACAAGCTGTGGTCCAGTGCGCCTTTCGAGCTGACCGAGCGTGACGGCCGCTGGTACGGCCGCGGTGCGGCGGACTGCAAGGGCAACGTCGTGATGCATCTGCTTGCGCTACGAGCGTTGGGCGACGAACTGGGCGTCGGGATCACCGTCGTCTCCGAGGGTTCCGAGGAAATGGGGACCGGGGGACTGGAGCATCTGGTCCTCGAACGGCCCGAGCTGTTCGCGTCGGACATCATCGTCGTGGCGGACACCGGCAACGCCGCCGTCGGACAACCGACGGTGACGACGACACTCCGCGGGATCGCGAACGTCGTCGTGCGTATCGACACGCTCGAGGGCGAAGTCCATTCCGGGATGTACGGGGGACCGGCGCCCGACGCCTTGGCCGCCCTCGTTCAACTTTTGTCCACGTTGCGTGACGCGCACGGCAACACCGTCGTCGATGGGTTGACGACGGACCAGGAGTGGGACGGCATCGCCTACGAAGCAGATCGGTTCCGCGCTGACGCCGGGGTGCTCGACGGTGTGGAGCTGGCGGGCTCGTCGTCGGTCGCCGACGCGGTGTGGGCTCGGCCGGCGCTCACGGTGTTGGGAATCGATTGCTCGCCGGTTGTCGGGTCGGCGGCGGCAATCTCGCCGACGGCGTCAGCCCGCCTGAATCTGCGTGTGCCGCCCGGAATCGATGCGCAGCAGGCGCAGGATGCACTGACCGCTCATCTGAAAGCTCACGTGCCCTGGAACGCGCGGATCACCGTCGAACCCGAGGCAGTGGGATCGCCGTTCGAGGCGAGGACCGACGGTCCGGGATATGCAGCGCTGGGCGATGCATTGGCCGAGGCGTTCGGTCAGCCGGTGGCTGCAGCGGGACAGGGCGGATCCATTCCGCTGTGCAACGTTCTGGCAGAAACGTTTCCGAAGGCCGAGATCATTCTGATGGGAGTGGAGGAGCCGCTGGCGAGAATCCACGCGCCGAACGAAAGCGTCGACCCCCGGGAGATCGAAAATCTCGCGGGGGCCGAGGCTCTGTTCTTGCAGAAGTTGGGTGCGTCAGACCGATAGGTCGCGGCGGAGCTTGGCGACGTGGCCGGTGGCTCGAACGTTGTACTGAGCAACCTCGATCTTGCCGTCCTCGTCGACCAGGAACGTCGAGCGGATGACGCCTTCGTAGACCTTGCCGTAGTTCTTCTTCTCACCGAAGGCGCCCCACGCCTTCAGCGTCGTCTTCTCCTCGTCGGACAGTAGCGGGAAGTTCAGGCCTTCCTTGTCTCGGAACTTGGCGAGCTTCGCGGGCTTGTCCGGGGAGATGCCGATGACTTCGAGGCCTTCGCCGTTGAGTTCGGTGAGGCTGTCACGGAAGTCGCAGGCCTGCTTGGTGCAGCCCGGCGTACTGGCAGCGGGGTAGAAGTAGACGATGACTTTCTTGCCCGCGTAGTCCGCGAGGGAGACGTCGTTACCGTCTGCATCGGGCAAAGTGAACGCGGGCGCCGGGTCGCCGGCCTCGAGCTTCTTGGTGTCGGTCACCAGACGAGACTAACCACCGAGCCGGTCCAAGACACGCAGTGCTTTAGGCTCGACAGTGACAGCCAGGATTTGCAACAAGTTGGAGGACACGTGGCCAGGGACACCGACAGAATCGAGCGCGAAATCGAGGCAGCTCGGAACCAGCTCGCCAGCACCCTGGACGAGCTCAGCGTGCGGGCCAGCCCCAAGCGAATCGCGGAGAACACCAAGCAGAGCATCGTTGCCAAGCTGAACGAGCCGCCGGTGAAGTTCACGCTCATCGGTGTCGGCGCAGTAGTCGCCGTACTCGTCGTGCGCAAGATCTTCAGCTAACACAGGCCCTCTGACCAGGCGATTTCACAACTGGCAGTTTCTCCTGTTAATGTTTCTCCCGCACCGCAGAGAACACGCGGTGCGGATCGGCGCCATTAGCTCAGTTGGTTAGAGCAGCTGACTCTTAATCAGCGGGTCCGGGGTTCGAGTCCCTGATGGCGCACCCAGAAACACCCCGTCACCAGCGCAAAGCTGGAGGCGGGGTGTTTTGGTTTCTGCAGACTTCAGCCCTACGCATCACTTTGAGCTCGAAGTGATGAGTAGCAACAGCAGCAGCTGCTGGTCACACCTGGTTTAAGCCGTGTCGACGGTGAGAACCGGTCTCAGTGCGTTTAGCTTCACGCCCAGTTGGTCGGGGCCAGGAAGTCAGGGAGCGCTCTGGGCGAAATCTTGCGCAAGATGGGAAGCAGTCGGAAGTCAACCTTCGGACCGCCACGAGAGTGGGGGCTGTGGGGCGGGCTTCCGCATGCGCGCCGCTATACGTGCCACCGACCCCGTCGGCGTCGATCTGACGACGCTTACACCGGCGGATGTCGTCGTCGAGATAGTCCCAACGCGCCCAAGTTCGAACAGGTCCGTACCCCATTGGCACCTCCGTCGCCCAGCCTCATGTCGGGCTCGGTCATCTCTCTGAACAGTTCCTCGAAGCGTTTCCGCGCGTGCTTGTGCATGACCCACCACGAACCCGACGAGTCACATCGAGGTCGCGCCGCGTGAGGCCATCATGCGGTCCGACGGTGCTGCGCTGGTGGCGTCCGGGATTCCGGCCGGTAATCGACTACGGTCGACATTCGGTTCCCACGGTGTCGGGTGAGAGCGATTCGATGGGCAGCGTTGCTCGGCAACGATTCTCGGCGACATATGTATCAAGTCAATCGAATCCTGTTTCAACGGAAACGATTTGAACTGCGACACCGCCGCACTGTTCCATGTGATCGGGTACGAGGAGGCCGCGGCTTCCGCGCACCCGAGCTCAGGCCGGCGACAGACCACTGCGCGACGCTGCTTCGGCCACCGCATTAGTCGACGGCGATGAATTCGATCGATTCGTGGATGCGGCCAGGATGGCCGGTATCGATATTTTCGATGGCAGGGAGTGAAAGTATCGATTGTTCGACGGTCGCTCTCTTGCTTCACTCGAATGGCACACATACACATCGAAAGGGTCATTCGAATGCGAGTACTTCTGATCGGCGGAGCGTCGGGGATCACCCGGTCCATTGCGTCGTCTGTTCTCGACGGCGGCGGTGAGGTGGTCCTCGCCGGCCGACGCCGTGAGTCTCTCGACGCAGCAGTCGCTCTGTTGGGTCCGGGAGCGAGTGCGGTGGTGATGGATCTCGCGGACGAGTCCTCCATCGCGCAGGCAGTCTCGTCCGTGGGCTCGGTCGACCACGTCATCAGCCTCGCTGCCGATCATGCGAACGGACCCATCGCCGATCTTGACGGCACCGCAGTCCGAAACGCATTCGACGCCAAAGTGATCGGACCGATTCTGCTGGCGAAGCGCTTTTCGCCGCAGGTGCGAGAGGGGGGTTCGTTCCTGTTCTTCTCCGGTGTCGCTGCGTGGAGACCTGCGCCCGGCCTGTCGGTAATGGCGACGACGAACGGGGCGGTGGCGTTCCTGACCGAGGCGCTCGCAGTCGAACTTGCACCCGTCCGCGTCAATGCCCTGTCACCCGGGATCGTGGATTCGGGGGCCTGGGACTCTATGGGACCGGGGAAGGACAAACTGTTCGCGGATACGGCGCGCACCAACCCCGTCCGCAGAGTCGGTCGACCGTCCGACGTCGCGGCCGCTGCACTGTCGTTGCTGACGAACACCTTCGTCACCGGCGTCACCCTGCACGTCGACGGGGGAGGGCGGTTGGCATGAAACTCCTCACGGCAATGGCTGCCCTGGTGGCCGTGACGCTGCCACTGATGGCGTGTTCCGCCCGTGCGACAACCACCGACCGGCCTCTGGTGGATTCTGCGGTCGACCTGGTCGCACCGGGGACGGTGAACGTCGGCGATGCACCGGTTACGGACCGAACCCGCGAGGTCGTCCGTATCGCGCAGACGCTGTACACATTCTGGAACACCGGTGATACGGAATATCTCCACCGAGCGGTGGACCCCGGCTTTGTCGACAACACACTGCCGCCAGGACGCCCGCAAGGCCCAGCGGGACCCGTCGCGGCGTCGGACACGTTCCGCGCTGCGGTGCCCGACTTGACGTGCGAGCTCGTCGATCTGTACGTCACTGGTGACACCTTCACCGCACGGTTGATCTTCCGGGGTCATTTCACCGGCACGTACGACGGTCGCATCGGCACCGGACAACCGATCGAATTCGGTGCGATCGACATCCAGCATGTCGGTGATGCTCGCATCGACTCGGACTGGCACCTCGAAGACAACCTCACCTTCCTCCGGCAAGCCGGACTCGTCGCGGTCGGCTGACCGAACCGAGCCGCCACCAGCGCACACCATTACTTGCGACAGGAGCTGACACACATGAACGTCGACCCGAGGATCAGAATGGCCGCAGGCATCGTCATGGCCGTGATCTCCTACGTCGTCGCCGTCACGAACTTCATCGACGGAGACATTCGGTCCGGCGTAATCCTCACGCTGATCGGCATCTTCTTCAGCACGATGCTCGTTCAGACGACAAGCCGCTACCTGAAGAGGGATTCAAGCTAGCGGCGTCGGACTGTCGCCGTAGAATACGCTCGACCGATGCCGACTCTGCGAGCCCTCGAATGCTTTGTCGCCGTGGTGGACGCCGGTTCTGTGACCGCCGGGGCAGCGAAGTTGAATCTCTCCCAGCCTGCGCTGTCTCATCAGTTGGCGTCGTTGGAAACGGAAATCGGCACCCCGCTGCTGGAACGGCTCCCGCGCGGGGTTCGGACGACCCCGACCGGCCGCGCATTGCTCGACGATGCGCGGGCCGCACTCTCAGCTGCCGACCGAATCGTCCGGATCGGACGAGCGTCGGCTGAGGGACGCGAAGGCCGGTTACGGCTAGGGTGCGCCGAAAGCATGACTGTCCCAGTCCTCGCGCCCACGCTACGAAAATGGACGAGAAAGTATCCGCACATCGGACTGGACCTGACCGAGTTCGCCAGCGCGGATGCGATGGCGGACGCACTCTCGTACGGCGACATCGACCTCGCAGTCGGTCCGGCTTCGACGCAGTTCACCGGCGTCACCCACGTGATCGGGACGGAAGACATCGTCGCGGTGATTCCGGAGGGGCTCGATCTCGCCGACGAGCCCGCCATCTCGTGGACCGATCTCGCCGGAAGACCGATCGTGCACTACCACCCGTCGAACGGTCTACGCGGGTGGTTCGACTCCGTCGCGACAACCCACGGCGTCGAGCTCGATGCTGTCGCCCATTCCCGGAACGCCACCACAGCAGCACAACTCGCCCACGCGGGCCTCGGAATCGCGCTCGTTCCGACCACCGCACTCCCCGCGCGGTTCGCCGGCATCGTCACCCCGATGCGGCCACCGCTACAACGCGCGGTCGTCGCGATGGTCGGAACGCGCACGGACGCACTGACCCGCCGATTCGTCGACGACCTGCTGGCGCGGGGAATGGGAGCGCGGCGCAGCTGATCGGCGCCCGCCTAGGTTCCCCGGCCGGCAGAACCCAAGCGCTGCACACCCCGATCGAGCACACAGACAGGGCACCGGATGACGGCGAAAAAGACGTGCGGCTACCGGCTCATCACGACGTCCCCTCACATCGTCGACACCACTCGACGGTGCGGTGACTGTCGTTGTCGCAGCGGGGGCACCGCTCAGGAAGTTGCACCGTACAGGACCAAGGTGTGGTCGATGCACTGCTCGATGAAAGCGCGGTCCAGGGTCTCGTCGATGACGAGCAGTCTGAAATACATCGGTGCGCAGAGTGTTTCGAGTAGCGAACGGGGATCGGTGTTCGAGGGCAACTCTCCCCGTTCGAGGGCTCGGGTGATCACGTGGGAACTCTGTTCGAATCTCTCGGTCCAGAACCGGTTTCGTGCGGCGCTGACGTCCGGATCGGCGGACAGGGCGATGGTCGTGCCGATCAAACGCGTGATGCCTGGCCGCGAGATCAGCTGCGCTATCTGGTCGGCAACCACCATCAGGTCTTCGCGCAGGGTTCCCGTGTCCGGGACAGGATTATGGGTAGCTGCAAGATCCGTGACAGCGTCGGCGATCAACGCGGTTCGAGTACCCCACCGGCGATAGACGGTCGTTTCGGCGACGCCGGCGCGTGCGGCGATGTCGCCGATGGTCAATCCTTCGATGCCGTGTTCGCGGGCTTGGTCCAGCGTTGCGGTGAGCACCGCCTCGCGCACACGTGCCGATCTGCCGCCGGTTCTCCTACGCACCTCGCCGTCACCCGCCGCGGATTCAGGGATGTCGTGTGTGGCCCGGTCCATGGGCTCTGTTTCTACGCTAGATGCCTGCCAGGATCCACTCACACCCTGTTCGGGGCGGTTGAGAGGAACCGTTCGACGAACCCGAGTTCCTGCCCTCTTGCGGTAATGGATCCTTAACGCAATAATTGCTGGCGTTAAGTCGCTCATCTTCGGTCGCCTACCACCGGAGTAGCTCGATCACGCGTCTGAGATGGGGAATGAAGATGAAAGAGTCGCTGGACATTCGGGCCACCATCGGGGCGAGAACGGTGTCTCGGCAGCGTGTGCTCGAGTGGGAGTCCGCCCGCGCAACGAAAGTGCTCACCACATTCGCGGCCAAGCTGGGGGAGCGGGCGATGCGCGAGCTGTCGCCGAATCGGTCGGTCCAACAGCTCCTGTCGACCAACCTCGCCGAGCAACGGTCTGCATTGACGCGATTGAAATACGAACTCGGACATGCCGGGATCTACGCTGCGCTCCGACGCGAGATGGCAGTATCGGAGCGCCTCACGCGTATCGGTGTTGCCGCCAGTCGCGGCCGCACCCGACATGCCGTGACACGGCTGCAGGTCCCAGGTGTGGACGCTGAACGCTCCGTGGAGTGGTTCGACAACTTGACCATCACCAATGCAGAAACCGACATGCTCGACGCGTGTCCCGATCACTACCTTCTGCGGGGGCTACCCGACGGGCGCCAGGAGGTCATCGAGACGACGGGCGGATCGCCTGCGGCAAGCCGCTTCTTGGTCGACTACACCCGAACGGCGTCGTTGACGATCGAGATCGATCACGACTATCCCATCCAGGTCGCCGGATCGGCTGTTCTCGATGACGGTTTGGTCATCGGCGGTGTGCGACATCAATTTCGCAATGTCAACGGAAACCTCGACGCTGTGCTGACGGTGCAGTTTCCTGGCACGACACCGGCAAGACTGATCGCAGAACATCAGTGGCATCTCGCCTGCGAATTCAGCAACTGGATCGAAGCGGCCCACCGGTCTGTAGCAACCTGAGACAACCCGGGTCTCGACTGGCGTGCTTTAGCGCGGAGACCGGTCACACCCCGTTCCGTTCGAGCCGGAGGCGGGCGCCAGCGATTCGGTCGGCAGCCTCGCCTGGGGGAACACTGTCGGAGCGGGAGCGGTCGAGAATCGACAACACCGTGTCGTAGATCCTCTCTACGCGGTGGCGGACCCACTGCGCGTCGACACCGTCCTTTTCCCCCGCAACCTGGATGAGTCCGCCGGCGTTGGCAACGTAGTCGGGCACCCACAGCACACCCTTGCTGTGCAGATACTGGCCGACGTCCGCAGTTCGGAGTTGGTTGTTTGCTGCGCCGCACACGATAGATGCGGTCATCCTGTCGGTGGAAGCGACGGTGACGGTCGCACCCAGCGCGCAGGGGGCATACACGTCCAACTCGGCGTCGAGAACATCGTCGCAGACGACGATCGAAGGGAAGCGGGCTGCAACAGCGCGCACTGCCTCGACGTCGACGTCCGTCGCGATGACGTTCGCCCCTGCTCGCACCAGCAAGGCGATCAGCTCGGAGCCGACCTTTCCCACGCCTTCGACCCCGATCACACGATTCGTGAGATCGGGCGTGCCCCAGGTCGAGGTGGCCGCGGCACGCAAGGATTGGTAGACGCCGAGAGCAGTCATCGGACCGCTGTTGCCGGAACCGCCCGCGGCCGCCGACCGTCCGACCACGTGGGCAGTCCGTTCTCCGATGACGTCGAGATCGTCTGCGCCGGTGCCGACGTCGCCCGCCGAGATGTATCGGCCGCCGAGAGTGTCGATGAAGCGTCCGTACGACCGGAGCAAAGCCCGGGTCTTGATGTCCCGCGGATCGCCGATGATCACGGCTTTGCCGCCACCGAGTGGGACGCCTGCGATTGCCGCTTTGTAGGTCATCCCACGTGACAAGCGGAGTACGTCCGTCAAAGCGGCCCCCTGGTCCGAGTAGGGGTAGAACCGGGTGCCACCCAGGGCGGGACCCAGGGTGGTCGAATGGATCGCGATTATCGACTGCAGGCCCGTGGCGTGATCCTCGCAGAAGACGACCTGCTCGTGTGGCAATCCCTCGAGTGCATCGGTCCGGTCGAAGACTGTTGTGTCTGCGGCGCCCGCGACGGATTGCGTGCTGAGTGTCATGTTCGAAAGCCCTTCCGAAGAATCATCGTGCATGAGTTCAGGTGTTGGTGCGGTGGTCGACCGATGTGGTCCAGATGCATTGCCTAACCCAGGACAGTTCCGGTGGACTCGGTATTGAATTCCCTGCGCCTGGAGAAGGATCCGAGATGTATCTGCACACCGGTGTGCGGACCCGTGTAGACAACTGGATCGAGATCGTGGTCGTGCCCCGCCTCGACTTTCTCGATCAGAGTAGCCAGCATTCGGCCGACGACAGGTGCGTTCTTGAATTGATTACCGCTGGTGCCCATCGCTACGTAGTAGCCCGGTCGATCGGTCTTGTCATAGATCGGGGTCCAGTCCGAGGCAGCGTCGTACACGCCGGCAATTCCTTTGGGCTGGGACGGTACCGGCAAATGTGGAAGACGCCGAGCTGCTCTGAGGACCTGCGCCTGAAAACGAGCGGCAGTGCGGTTCGGGTTTGCGGTGTCGGGGTCGTCGATCCATTCCAATGGATCGCACTCGGGCTCGGTACCACCTATCAGAAAGCCACCGCCGTGTTCTGGTCGCATATAGGTTCCCAGATCGAGATCGGCGATCATCGGCCCGAGTCGCGCATGGTGGTTGTAGCCTTTCGGCGCCGAGACATGATGAACCTCCTGCCTGAGGGGGCGAACGGTGACGGTGAAATCCGATCCCACTCCTGCCATTGCGTTCAGCGCATTCGACCACGGCCCAGCAGCGTTGACCACGACCGAGGTTTCGACGGTGTCGCCGTTGTCCAGTCGAAGGGCCCACTGCCGCGAGGCAGTTTGTTCGATGCCGATCACTGTTGTGCGGAACGAATGGATCGCGCCTTTCGCTGCCGCGGCAGCGCCCAAGTTGGCCGCCGCAAGCTGGGGGTCGTCGACGAAGCCGGCTTCAGGTGTGAACACCGCTCCGAGCGAGGTGTGGGTGTCGGCATAGAATTCCTCGCTGTCAACAGGTTTGGGAGGGTAGTAAGACCCGACATCGATTCCTGGGATCCGATCGCCCAACGTTTTCGAGTCCCACAGCTCGTACCTCACCCCGATCTTGTCGAAGAGTCGAACCGTACGTTCACGTGGGGCGAGGTCCACATCGAGGAATACCATTCCACATTCGTGGAACTGGGCAATTGGTCCGCGGGCGGAGTCGTCCAGATGTTCGCGCCAGCTCTTCCAACAGTGCGCGGCCTCCCATGCTGCAGCCATCCCGTCGTACGTCGAATAGTTGTAGCGTATGACCGCGCTGGAGGCGCTGGTGGAACCGAACCCGGAACCTCCCTCCTTGTCGAGGACCAGGACTTCGTAACCACGAGCAGCAAGTTCGTAAGCGATGGAGTTGCCGATCACCCCGGCTCCCACAACTATCGCATCGGTCGATCGGGGCATCGTTCCTCCAGATTTGTTGTTGCGACGGTGTACACGAAGCGAACCGCTACAACCACAAGTTTTGCCTAGACCGGAGGGCGACGCTATCTCCATTTGTGGATACTTCGGTTGACTACGAACAGAATTTGTCGCGTACGGCGCCCGTACGGAACAGTCAGCCGATCGACGAGTCGTGTGCTTCGGCTATGGACTTCATCTTCAAGCCGAGGTGCAGAGAGAGTCGGTCGTCGCCGTTGTCGAAACTGCAACCGGTGATCTGCTCGATGCGTTTGAGTCGCTGGTAGAGCGTCGCACGGTGAATTCGCAGCAGTTCCGCGGTGCGTCGAATATCGCACGCATTGTCGAAGAATGCGCCGAGGGTAGTCGTCAGTACCTGTTGCTTGTCCGCGGCTTCGAGTGCCTTCACAGGTGAAACCTGTGTAGCTCCGATGATTTCGTCACGGGACAGTCGCAGTAGGACGTCGTAGGGACCCAGGTGGCCCCATCTCGCCACGTCGCCGAGCGAGGGGACGAGCAGTGCAGCGCGAACTGCGGCCGTCGCGCTGCGATAGGCGCGGTATACCGCGCTGAGCTCGTTCACGGTGTCGCCGACGCCGAGGACGAATCGACTGTCCCGACCACTCAGTTGGCGAAAGCGAGAATCCGCGCGTTCGGTGACGCGCTTCAATTGTTGTGGCGTCGGAATATTCTCGAATGCAAGAAGGATCCACGCGCGGGACTTGTCTGCCACCATCAGACCGGCGCCGGTCGGAAGAGTGTCCAGCGCTTCCTGCATCGCGACCTGTACCGCTATGTCGTCCGATGCCTCTACCGAGTGTGCAGTGTCGCGTTGCGCTGCGATGACCTGATAAAGCATCGGTCGCGGGGCGAACAGCTGGTCGGTGACTACATCCTCGACGGCCTGCGTCCTGACCTCTGGAGTTGAGCTGACGAGGTTGCGGAGAATCGATTCGCGACGAGCATTCGAACGCTCATGACGCAGAAGTCGTTCGTACAGCACAATGCCCGCGCGCGAGGCAGTGTCCTCAGCCATTTCGACGTCGGACTCGGTCAGAGGGTTCTCTTCATTGTCGATCAGCCAGAGGAAACCGAGAAGCAGACTCTTGCACCGCACAGGTACACAGAGTCGCTTCTCGCTCCCCGGCACATCGGGCCGCGCGCGACCCGGTTTGATCCAGGTGCCGATGCCGAGAGCGAGAAGTGGCCGCGAAACCTCCTCGGGTACCGCTCGATTCAGAATCGATGCGACGCGCAGGGAGTCTTCGTCGCCGAAGTGTCGACTGGACGCAAGGAGTCGGATGGACGGGTCGTCGATGGCCACAGAACGGCGGAGTCGCCCGGCCAGGTCGTCGACGAGGAGCTGCAGTTCGTCGATGGACATGTGGACTCTCCTCGCAACTCTCGACAGGCACCTTGATGCTAGTGCAGCGCGGTCCGAGACCACCTCGCTCGATCACCGGACATGACATTCCTTCAGATAGCTCAAGAAGGATGCCTGTACTCCGGTGACGTGCGTCTCGTCGAGCATCGAAGTCGACAGGAGCTCCGAACGACCTTGTGCGCGCAGTCCCTCGAGCGCTCTGAGGACATTTCGGGCCAAGCCGCGATACACGGGGACATCGCCCCAGAGTTCTACCTTGTTCAGAGTGACGTGGAGACGTCCGGCGCCTGGGCCGCCGTCGCTCGCTTCCGGAAGGTTTCCGATCATGTCGAACAGTTGGCTGTCTGCGCTGCTGATCCCCGGTGTTCCCGCGCCGACCGTCGAGAAGGGAGTTCCGCCGCGAAGCCACGCGTACAACGCGAAGAGCCCACCGTACGAGAACCCGAACAGCCCGTGACCGGTGTCGCTGACGCGAAGGTGAGAGTGCAGACGAGGGTGCAGTTCGTCGGTCAGAAAGTCCAGAAACGTATCCGCATTGCAGTCCGAGTGTTGCTCGATGTAGGCGTCGATGTCCCGTTGACTCATCGCCCCGGTTTCGCGTGCAGACTCCAATGCAGCCACTACGTCATCGCCGATAGGTTCCCCGTGCGGCACGAGGTCGCGGTTGCGAAGCCGCGCCCAGTCCGATGCCTCGTCACCGGCGTAGCCGACGGTGACTTGAATGTAGGGCGCAATGCTCAGATACGGATCGCGTTGCGTGACGATGAGCGGAGCGGTGAAACCCACGGTCCAGTTGCCGTCCAACACGTAGACCAGTGGCACTGATTCGCTGGATTCTTCGTATCCGGGAGGTGTGGTGATCCAGATTCCGTACCGGTTGCCTGAGCGTGACTCCACTTCGAGGTATTCGGTGTCCGGAAGGCAACCATGCAATATCGCGCTCAACGAATGTCCTTTGCTGTCGTGCCGCTCTTGACTACGAGGACGGCCATCTCGGGATCGGCGAAGACATCGGGGTCTTCGAGAGGGTCTTCTTGCCAGACGGTCAGGTCTGCTCGCATTCCAACCCGCACCATGCCCACGGTGTCGCCCACGCCGAGGATGTTTGCATTGACGCTCGTTGCGGACACCAAGGCCTGCATCGGCGATTCCAACTCCGAACGCACGCGCAACTCGTCGCCGCGCCGTTGCTGATTCGGGCCGATGAGGTCGGAACCGAGGCCGATGCGCAGGCCGGACGCGCGGGCAACCTCGAGAGCGGCCGCCATCCGCTCTCGAACTCCTGCTACTCGTTCGACAGTCGCGGGATCGACATCCGCCACCCCGTCGTTCAACAGTTGGTCGATCACGGAGAAGGTGGGCACCATAGCGACGTCGTGCTCGAGCATCAGAGCCGCTGTCTGCTCGTCGATATCGGTGCCGTGTTCTACGCAGCGCACCCCCGCCTGTACTGCGTTGCGAATCCCTTCCTTACCGTGCGCATGCACTGTGACGTACGTGCCTCGTGCTGCGGCTTCCTGCACAGCGACCGCGATTTCCTCGACGGTGAACTGGGTGTCCGCGAGGCGGTCGTGCCCGCCCACGACTCCACCGGTAACGCACAACTTCAGAAACGTGGCACCCCGGCGAAACGTCTCACGCACGTTCTTCCTGAGTTCGTCGGCGTTGCCGGACATCAGCGACAGCGCACACAGCCCGGGAATGTGATGCTGTGTCCACAATTCTGTGGGTTCCCAATCGGCGCCGTAGTATCCGTGCCCGCCGACCTGGCATTGGACAGGGCCACAGGACAGGACGTGCGGACCCCGCACCTTGCCCTTGGCGATGACGTCGACGACACCGCGGTCTATGCCACCGGTGTCGCGAACGGTCGTGAAGCCGGCATCGAGGGCGAAGCCTGCCGAGGCGAATATGTCGGCCGCGATCTCGGCGGCAGACAGTTCGAATCCGAACTGTGCTCTGATGGGACTGGACAGACCGAGGTGAACGTGCGCGTCGATCAGTCCGGGGGTGACCAACCTGCCATCCAGATCCACCGTTGTCGCGCCTGCTGGTGCATCGCCGAGGGCGGTGATGATCCCGTTACTCACGCAGACATCCACCGCGGATGGTTCGACACCGGATCCGTCCGCGACTCTTCCTCCTGCGTACCACGTTTCCGTCACACAACCTCCCGGTCTTCGCCTCTTCGGATGTCTCCTCCGTAATGGCAACGATGACGCATGTCTTTCATGTGCTTTCGCCCAGGTCCCATCATGGTGCGTGACCACCGGAACGGACAGTGGCCGCGCGTTGCGACTTGGGCACGGGACCATCGACATATGTCGAGTCCCGGTTCGATCGATTGCTTCGGGAGGTGCCACTGCATCGTTGGGTTTCTCAGCTGTGCAAAGGGCGGTCCGTCCCTGCGATTCTCGATTCCGGTATGCCGCGCCAGAGGACCGGAAGCGCAATCGAAGCGACCGCGGTTGCATAGAACGCCGGCGACAGGTTGCTGCCCGTGGTGTTGACCAGCGTCTCGCATACCAAAGGCGCGGTACCGGCAAAGAGCGCGTAAGCAAGGTTGTACGGCAGTGCGGTACCCGTGAATCGAGCATTCGTCGGCATCATCTCGAGGACCGCGAGAAGAGCTGAGGCAAGCAAGGATTGCACGATAACCAAGACGATCAACGCACCTGCGATTGCGACGATGTTTCCCGTGCCGATCAGAACATAGCTGGGAACCGCGACAAGAACCGATGCAACCATTCCGATTCTGACCAGGGGACGCCTGCCTATCCGGTCGACAGTTGCGCCGAAGGCGATGTACAGAGGAACCGCGAGCACCAGGGCACCGGACGTCAGCATCAATGCAGCTGTGCTCGACACTCCTGCAGCGTGTGTCAGGAATGTCGGCATGTAACCGATGAGCATATGAGTAGCGACACCGAGCGACGCGAAGTAGACGAACGCAGTGACCAGAGACCGCCAGTGATTGCGTAACAGATCGGCCAGGGGGCGAGTGAGAAGAGCTTCTTTTTCTTTCATCTCGGTGAAAGCCGGTGTTTCGTCGACCGCAAGCCTCATGAACAGGCCGGCAATTGCGACAACCCCTCCGATGATGAACGGCCAACGCCACCCACCGTCCAGGAAGTACTCTGTGCCAACCGAATTGAACGTCAGTACCGTGATTGTCGCGAGAATGCTGCCGACGAAGGACGAACCGGCAATGATTCCGGCGTAAAGTCCCCGACGGTGGTATGGCGCGTGTTCGACGACGAAGGTGGCTGCTCCGGTGTATTCGCCGCCGGCCGAGAAACCCTGAACCAATCTGCAGACCAGCAGGAGTAGTGGGGCAGCAGCGCCGATGGAGGCGTAGGTCGGCAGAAGCCCGATAGCCGCTGTCGAGCAACCCATGAGCGTAATTGCCAAGGACAGGGATCCTCGGCGGCCGAACCGGTCGCCCAGCCTGCCGAAAACCACGCCGCCTGCGGGCCTGGCGAGGAACGCGACACCGTAGAGTGCAAAGGTGGCGAGCAGAGCGCCGCTGCCGAACTCGGCAGGGAAGAACACTGTGGCGAGAACTGCGGCGCTGAAGCCGTAAATTGTGAAATCGAACCACTCGACGATGTTCCCCGTTGCGCCGGCGATCAGCGCCTTTCGACGTGTGCGCGCCCGCTCGGGTGAAGTTCTTTCCAGGCTCTCGATACGAGCGTCGGCTGCACCGGTCATGGGGTTCCTCTCGAAGCGGGACTGTAGACGTTTCATCGACGGCGGCGTGGACGCCGAATTCTTTCGAGAACGCCGATCAGAGAACGTCGGGGTCCGAACACTCGCCCCCGCTTTTCGGCGTGACGAAAGCCTATGGCCGGCGATGTAGGCTGCATCACTGCCATATGTTCACAATGTGGGCGAGAACTGCCTGCATTTGTCGAGAGCGACGAGAAGTGCAGCGGGCTGACTACTTGCTTCCGGACGTAACGGCGTGTCACGCGCCGGCGAATTACTACCTATGAGAAGCAAACTTATTGCAGCCGCACGAGTTAGCGTCGTCATGTGCGGTCTGGCCACCGCTTCGATCTCGACTTCCGGGGTGGCGTCGGCCGGCCCGCAGGACTGTGCCGTCGTGCACGACTCTTTCAGCGCATCGGTAACCTGTCACGACACCGGAGCTCCGCCCCGGAGAGAGTATTTCCTCAGCATCGAATGCTGGGGTCTTCATGGCATCCCCAATGCCTTCCCGTTCTACGCGGTCGGGCCGTACACCGCGTCGACAAGTTCGTTCGGGCCGACAGGTCAGGCGTCGGGTACGTGCAGCTCAGGGTGGGGTGCACTTGTACCGAATGTCGGAGTGGTCACCGGCGCTCACGTGGAGACGTACGTTCAGGGAGGCTGAGTCGCATTGCCGCAGACCTGAGACTGCGACGGTCAGGGCTGGTCGAGATCGGCAGCGCCCAACGGTATGGGCCGGCTGCACAGTTCGTCGGCCTCGGCGCGTGAAAGTCCGAGTGAGACAAGGATTCCAGCCGTCATGGCGTCGGCGGCCGCTGCGTCGTCGCGGTCGGGTTGCTGCAGTAGTAATTGCCCGAGGCCGAGGAGGGATCCGGCGACCAATGCCATGGCGAGGTCCGTATCAGGGGCGACGAATCTGCCGGCTTCGGTAGCTGCGGCTATGTCGCGTGCAGCCCTCGGAGCCAGACCCTTCGTCGAGGTGATGAGGGATGGTCCAGAGTTGACGAGAACCCGGCTCAGCTCGGGTTGCAGGCGAAAGAGCCGTCCTGTGATGCGGAAGGACTGTGCGAATATCTCCGCTGGGTCGCTGAGTTCGACGGTGAGTGAATCCAGGTAGTCCCCGAGGGACTCCAGTGCGCTCTCGACTGCGGCAGCGAACAATTCGTCTCTGCTGTCGAAGTGGTTGTAGAACGAGCCCATTCCCACGTCGGCGGCTTGCGTTATCTCCAGGATCGGCGCGTTGGGTTTACCGTCGGCGATGAACCGCTGCGCCGCCGTGATCAGTGCGGAGCGGGTACGAGCCTTGCGGCGTTCGAGCCGGTTTCCTGCAGTGGTCATTCTGCTGGTCGCACCCCTCTTCGCGTGAATGTCCGTCGCCACATTAGACCACCCTCATAGCTGACGATTTAGTCAGAACCCTTGACTGACGACTCGCTCATAGGTGACGATATCGTCAGAAAGTTGACGAGGGGAAGGAACGACGATGGCGGACGCGCACAAGGACATGCACGTCGACCAGGGCGCGCTGCCAGGGGAGCACCCGGGGCGGGCAAAGAATCCGATCGTCAAAGTTCACGACATCGCGTGGCTGGAGTTCTGCAAACCGAACCTTCTCCGTGCCGAGGCATTCGCGTCGGCATTCGGGTTCACCGTGACCCATCGTTCGTCCCAGGAGCTTCACCTTCGGGGCACGCAAGGCGGTTCGCCGTGCGTCGTCATCCGCAGAGGCACGCGAACCCGCTTCGTCGGCGCGGCGTTCCAGGCCGTCGACGAGTCCGACGTACTTCGGCTGGGCAAGGCAACCGGACGTCGGGTCGATCGACTGCACGAGAGCATCGGCGGTATCGGGGTCACTCTCCACGATCCGAGCGGACAACCGGTACGCGTGGTCGCCGGCACCCGGGCTCTTCCTGCGCTGACCGGCCAGCGCATCCACCCCCACAACGACGGCGGGAGCATTACTCGCGTCAACGCGACGTGCCGAACTCCCCGTCAACCAGCGCTCGTCGAGCGCATCGGTCACGTCGTCCTCTCGCGCACTCGATATCTCGAAAACCTGAACTGGTACCTGGAACACCTCGGGCTCATCGTGAGTGACTTTCTCTTCTACGAGAATCAGCGCGAACGTGGGCCGGTGATGAGCTTCATCCGCTGCGACCGCGGCGACACCCCGACCGACCACCACACCGTGGCGATGACACTGGGACCCTCGGATCGATACGTGCACTCGGCCTACCAGGTGTGCGATCTCGACGCTATCGCCGCGGGAAGCAAGTTCCTGACCGAACGCGGCTACCGCCACTCGTGGGGGATCGGCCGACATATTCAGGGAAGCCAGATCTTCGATTACTGGCGCGATCCCGACGGTTTCCTGGTCGAGCACTTCAGCGACGGCGACCTGTTCGACAGCTCGCTCGAACCCGGTTGGGCCCCGATGACGGCGTCGGGCCTCGCCCAATGGGGACCGCCGGCAACACGAGATTTCCTCGGCATCGCCCCCGGACGGCAATCGTTGGGGGAACTGCGGTCGATCATCTCGTCGCTACGACACGACAACGAATTCGACGCCCAGCGCTTGCGGGGCCTGCTGAAAGTAGCCAACTCATGACTGTTTCGATTCTCCGTACCGTCGACGCCTGGTGGGTGCACACGCCGGGCGGCGCCGTCCGAGTCGACACCGACGCGGTGACGACGGCCGAGCTCCTTGCCGACCGGGCGGCGATCGACGCCGCACGCCGCGGTTCGGCGACCGCGTCGGTGGAGGGTCTGGCGCTGGTCTCACCGGTGACCGCGCCGTGCAGGGTCGTCGCGCAGATGACCAATTATGCGACGCACGTGAAGGATTCGGGGATGAACCCGGAGACGGTGCCGCTGACGTTCTTCCGCAAGGCATCGGGGTCCATCAGTGGTCCGGCAGACGACATCGTCAAGCCCGCGCATGTGCAACTGCTCGATTACGAGATCGAGATCGGGCTCGTCTTCGGCGCATCGATGACCGTGGGCACGGCACTCGACGAGAACAACATAGCGGACTACATTGCAGCTCTCGTCATCACCAACGATGTGTCCGCTCGCGACGTACAACTGCCCAAAACTCAGTTCTACGAGGGAAAGTCGTACCCCACGTTCACGCCCGTCGGACCGGTGTTGCTGCTTCTCGAGGCGGGCGACTTCAGCCGCTTCACCGATCTTTGCCTCACCCTGCGCGTGAACGGTGAAGTACGGCAGAACAGCACGGTCGCGGACATGATCTACCACCCGTTGGACACGTTGCGAATACTGGCACGATTTCAGCGTATGGACCCGGGTGATCTCTTGTTGACGGGCACTCCAGGCGGGACAGCGCTGACAGCGCCCGCCAAACCGATCGAGATCATCGGCTCGCTCCTCCCTCCCGCACTCAAATGGAAGATCTTCTTCAAGAAACAGTCGTCCAACCCGTCGTATCTGCAGGACGGCGATGTGGTGGAACTTGCGGTGTCGACACCCGATGGGGCACTCGATCTCGGTGTTCAACGGACCAGGGTGCGGTATGCCTGAGTCCGTCGATCACCACCCGGTCGTGATCATCGGCTCCGGTCCCACCGGGATGACGGCCGCACTGTTGTTGGCGCAGTACGGAATCACCTGTTCCATCATGGACCGCTGGGAGAGTGTGTACCCGCAGCCTCGGGCGGTGCACCTGGACGACGAGGTCTACCGAATACTCGGTGGCCTCGGGTTGGCCGAAGAGTTCGCGGCGATCTCCAGACCGGCCCGCGGGTTGCAGTTGGTCGACCGACGCCTCACGCCGCTCGCAGTGTTCGATCGAGACCCCGACCGCATGCCGCACGGCTTTCCGCAGGCCAACATGTTCGATCAACCCGACCTCGAGCATCTCATGCGGTCGCGGCTGTCCCCACTCGACAGCGTCCGCATGGCAGGCGGCTGCACCGTCGTCGACGTCGCGAACAGGCGGGATCACTGCGTCGTGACATACCTCGATACACGCACTGGAGAACGCTGTGCCGTCACCGCGGACTATGTACTCGGATGCGACGGAGCGAACAGCACCGTGCGGTCATCGATCGGATCGAGAATGCTCGACCTAGGCTTCGAGCAACGATGGCTGGTGATCGACATCGCCACCGAGGCCGAGCTCGATTTGTGGGAGGGCGTCCACCAGGTGTGCGACACCGAACGCGCCGCAACCTACATGCGTATCGGCCACACTCGTCATCGGTGGGAATTCCGGCTCCGCGACACCGAAACTGCCGACGATTTCGGTGATCTCGACAGCGTCCGCCCTCTGTTGTTGCCCTGGCTCGGAACTGCGGATCGGGACGCACTGCAGCTGATCAGGTCCACCGAGTACACCTTCCGTGCCCGAGTGCTCGACCGGTGGCGCGATCGCCGCATCTTCGTGCTCGGCGACGCAGCGCACCTCACGCCGCCGTTCATCGGGCAGGGGATGGGCGCGGGTGTGCGCGACGCGATGAACCTGGTCTGGAAACTGGTGGGCGTCATGAACGGATCCTTCGCCGACGACACCCTCGACTCCTACGAAGCGGAGCGCAAACCCCACGTGACATCGTCGATTCGATTGGCCGTGGCAATCGGGAGGGCAATGACCGGTGGGGGAGCGATCACCGAGGCCGTACGCAAGTCCGTCGCGCCCGTCCTCGGACACCTACCCCTGATCGGAGCGCAGGTGACCGACAGTGCCTCGCCGCGCCTGTCCCCGTCCAATTTCGTTACGCGAAGAGCATTGTCGCGTGGGCTCGCCGGATCACTGTGTCCCAACGCCGTCGTCGATCGCGGGATGAGGGTCGACGACGTTGCCCCAGGGTGCTTCCTGTTCGTCTCCACCACACCGCTCACCCGAGAGCAGAACACGGAAGTTGTCCGCCGAGGCGCAACCGCACTGGAGGTCCCGCAATCCTCGGAACTCGGCATGTGGCTGCATCGACGCCGCGCCAACGCTGCCATCGTGCGGCCGGACAGAACGGTGATGGCCGCAGGCCGGTCGGTGCCGTCACTGCACACGCGGTTGCCGAGTTGCGCCTATCGAATTGTCAGGAGCTCCGATGACCGTTGACTCGTCAGTCCCCCGATACCGACAGAACATCTACGATGTCGACGCGATCGTCGACCCGTATCCCCACTACCAGCGGCTGCGCGCATTGGGTCCTGCGGTGTGGTTGCCGCACCAACGCGTCTATGCCGTATCGCGTTACGCGGACTGCAAGGCGGTGCTGCTCGACGACGAGTCGTTCGTCTCCGGCGACGGAGTGTCGCTCAACCCCGTCGCGAATCGCCTGGGACGCGGCACGACGCTCAACAGCGACGCGGACGACCATGCGACCAAAAGATCCGTTCTGGCGCACCGCATGACCCCCAAAGCCCTGAGGAAGATGACCACGACGGTGGAGGAAGCCGCCGACGGGGTGGTCGCTCGAGCGATGTCGATGCTGGACGTCGATGGGGTCGAGGACTTGGCGACGGCCCTTCCGCTGTCGGTTGTTCCCGATCTGGTCGGATGGCCGGAGGACGGCCGCGAGGAGCTGTTGCGCTGGGCCGGAGCAACATTCGACGCAATGGGGCCGATCAATTGTCGATCGGTCGGTGCCGCGAAGGCCGTTGCGGAAATGATGACGTTCGCACATCGCGTCGTGAAGAACAGATCGGTTCTGGACGGAAGTATGGGCCACGACGTTCTCGCTGCCGCCGACGAGGGCACGATCGATCCGAAGGCGTGCCCTGCGTTGATGGTGGATTACATGGCGCCATCTCTGGACACCACCATCGGAGCCATCTCGAGTGCGCTGTACCTGTTCTCCCAGCACCCGGAGCAGTGGCAGGCGGTGCGGGCCGACCCCACGCTCATCCCAGGCGCCGTCAACGAGGTGGTCCGGTTCGAGTCGCCGTTGCGCGCGTTCTCTCGCAAGGCAGCGCGCGAGGTCGACGTCGGTGGAGTTCCGATCCCGCGTGGGAGCCGCCTGTTGGTGATCTACGCCTCGGCCAACCGTGATGCTGCCGAGTGGGATCGACCCGACTCGTTCGACATCACCCGCGATGCCGCTCGGCAGCTCGGCTTCGGGTCCGGCGTGCACGGGTGCGCCGGCCAGGGTTTGGCACGGTTGGAAACACGATCGATGCTGCAGGCGCTGGCGCGTCGGGTCGAACGAATCGAATTGACCGGGGAGCCGAAGTGGGCCGTCAACAACATCATTCACCGGCTCGAACGGCTACCGCTCGAGCTGGTACCGAGTAGAGGAGAGCAAGCATGAGGATCGACGTCGACTGGGATCGCTGTGAAGGCCACGGACTGTGCGAAGAGGCCGCACACGAGGTGTTCAGCCTCGACGACGACGGTGAACTGCACTACGCGTACGACCACCAGGACGTCCCCGAGGAGCAGGTCGCTGCGGTGCGGTCCGCGATCGGCGCCTGCCCGGTGGCCGCGCTACGCGAACAGAAATGAACGCAGCTCCGATTGTCGTCGTCGGTCGGTCGACAGCCGGTTGCGCGGCCGTCCGTGAGCTCCGAGCGCTCGGTCACGACGAAGAAGTCGTCATGATCGGTGCAGATCCGGACGGATCGTACTCACGACCACCGCTCTCCAAGCATGTCCTGGACTCCGACGACGGCATGTCGTCCCGGTGGGATCTGTCCGACTTGGGCATCACCGAACTTAACTCTGCTGCAACACGATTGAATACGGATAGCAAGATCGTCGCTCTCGCAGACGGAACCGATGTCGAGTACGGCACACTCGTCGTCGCGACAGGGGCCGATGCTCGACGCCTGGCTCGGGTCGACCAAGCGGGGGAACTGGTCGTCAGAACCCATGACGACGCACGGGTCCTGCGTTCCCGGCTGGACGCGGCATCGTCGGCGATCATCGTCGGCGCAGGCTTCCTCGGGATGGAAATCGCCTCGGCGTGCGTCCGACGCACTATCGAGACAACCGTCGTCGACGTGGATCCTCCTCTGGAGCGAGTTCTCGGACGCTTCCTTGCTGCGGCCATCGCAGAGCGCCTGGCGGAAAACGGCGGAAGTATGCTGCGCCCCGCGGGGCCGGTGACGCTGTCCGGCAGTCCCGTGGACGGGATCGTCCTGCCGGATCGCACTGTGCTGCATGCCGATGTCGTTGTCAGTTGTGTGGGGGAGGTGCCGGCCTCCGACTGGCTCGACGGTACCGGCGTTGCGGATCGAGACGGCGTGGGGATAGGAGAGGACTGCTCGACGTCGGTACCCGACGTGTTCGCTGCCGGCGACGTCACGTACTTCCGGGAGCCGTCGAGATATCCCCGACGCGGACCGTTCTGGTCCAACGCTGTGGCTCAGGGCAGGGTTGCTGCAGCATCCGCGCTCGGAGCAGCCGCTCGGTGCGCTCCGGTCGACGACTACTTCTGGACCGAGGTGCTCGGGTTGTCCATCAAGGCGGTAGGTCCGCTACCACTCGTCGGTGAACCGGAAATTCTCACCGGTTCGGTGGACGACGCGTCGGCCCTGCTGCGCTGGGCGCACCCGGACGGTCGAAAGACTCTGGTGGCATACGGGCTTCGCATGTCGGTGGGAAAGCTCCGCGCACTCGCGGGGGCGGAACAGGGGCAAGGATGAAGACAGCAATCGTGACCGGCGCATCGTCGGCAATCGGCCGCGCTTCGAGGCCGTAATGCGAGTGCAATGCGACGGTTACGGCCTGGTAGCGGGCTCGTCCTAGTTTGAGGCATGAAGTCTTTGAGGCATCCCGCTGCACAGATCGGTCTCGCTGCGATCGGCGGCATTGTGTTCGGTCTGCTCGTCGGTGAGTGGGCGGCGAACCTGAAGTTCATCGGAGACCTGTTCATCCGTCTGATCCAGATGTCCATCGTTCCGTTGGTGATGGCATCGGTCATCGTCGCCACCGGATCCATGTCGGGCACCGGAACGGGAAAGATCGCGTTCCGAACGTTCAAGTGGATGATCGGGTTCTCGTTCGTTGCGGCCGTCTTGGCTTGGGTGCTCAGCAGTCTCGTGCGGCCGGGGTCGGGAATGGTGTTCACGCAAGAGTTGGACCCGAGCCTGGAGGAATCGGCGGGGGAAGCACTCGGATGGCAGGACACGCTGCTGAACTTCGTGTCCACCAACGTGTTCGACGCGATGTCCACCGCGACGATGGTGCCGATCATCGTCTTCGCGCTGCTGTTCGGAATCGCGCTGCGCATCCACGTGAACAAGACCGGTGACACCGGCGTCCTGAGGCTGTTCGATCAGATTCAACAGATCGTCCTGACCATGATTCGCCTCGTCATGGTGATCGCCCCGATCGGCGTGTTCTGTCTACTGGCAGCTCTCGCGGGAGATGTCGGCTTCTCGGTGGTCTCGACCGCGCTGAAGTATCTGGGCACGACACTCATCGGCGTCATCGTCCTGTTCGCGCTGTTCGTCGCTGTCGTGGCAGCACGAACTCGTCTCAGCCCGTGGAAGCTGCCGAACAAGCTCACCGAGCAGACCATCGTCGCGGTGACGACGACGAGTTCGGCCGTCACCTTCCCGACGGTGCTGAAGAACACTGTCGAAAAGGTAGGAGTCAGTCAGAAGGTCGCCAACTTCACGCTGTCCATCGGCTTGACGATGGGTTCCTACGGCGCGGTCCTGAACTACATGATCGTGGTGATGTTCCTCGCGCAAGCCGGAAACATCGACCTGAGCATCGGACAGATCGCTCTCGGTATGGGATTGGCGATCCTCCTCAACATGGGCACCATCACCGTTCCGGGCGGATTCCCTGTCGTCGCGATGTTCCTGGCCACCTCGCTCGGCCTGCCGTTCGAAGCCGTCGGCCTGCTGATCGCAGTCGATTGGTTCGCCGGAATCTTTCGTACCTTCCTCAACGTCAACGGTGACACGTTCGTTGCGATGCTCGTTGCGAACGCCGACGACGAGATCGACCGCGACGTCTACAACGGGACCAAGACCGTGACTGCGGAGGAAATAGATCTGGACGACTACCAGGGCGTCATGGCACGCGCGGATCAGGCCGACTGAGCACAGGGTCATAATTACTCTCGACATGAGACTCCTTTCTGCTGCCGTCGCCCTCGTCGTCCTCACCGGGGCAGCCGCCGTGTCGCCCGCGCCCGTGGCGGCGGCCCCCATGGGCTCCGATTTCTATGCCGCTCCCGTTGCCGACCTCGAGGCATACGCGCCCGGGTCCATCCTGCGCCGAGAACCGGTGCCGGCCTTGGACCTTCTGGGATCGCACGCCGAGCGCATCCTGTACCGGTCGGCCGATCCCCGTGATTCTGCAGTGGCGGTCTCCGGACTGCTCATCACTCCGAGGAGTACGTGGGATGGTCCCGGGCCTCGGCCCGTGATCGCCTACGCCCCCGGCAGTTACGGGATCGCCGATCGCTGCGCGGGCTCGTCCGGGCAGGGACTGACAACGACGATGCCTGCGCTAATGCCTTTGTTGGCGCGCGGGTACCAGGTGGTCACGACGGACTACCAGGGGCTCGGAACCCCGGGCGCCTACGAATTCATCGGCCGCGTCGCCGTCGCCCGTGCCGTGCTGGACGCGGCGCGTGCCGCGGCAGACGGGACGGACGCGCCCGTCGTGCTGTACGGGTACTCGGCCGGCGGCGCCGCGTCGGCTGCCGCCGCGGAACTCGCCTCCACCTACGCTCCGGATCTGGACGTGGTCGGGGCGTACGTCGGAGCCGCACCGACCGATCCCGTGCTGCGCGTGGAAGGCCTGGAGGGCAGCCCATTCGCCGCGACGATGCTGTATCCGATCGTGGGCTCGATGGGCGCTCACCCCGACCGAGCCGACGAAATTCGTGGACTCTTCAACGACCGCGGACGCGCAGCTCTCGATACGGTGCAGAACTTCTGCACTGTGGACGCCCTCTCCTACGGATCGTTGCGCTCGGAGGATCTCACCGCCGACGGATCAACGTTGGGTGAGCTCATGGCGGGGCCCGTGCTGGGTCCGCTCACGGCTGCGAACACCATCGGGCTCATGGCCCCGGACGTGCCCGTGATGATCGTGCAGGGCGTGAACGACCGCTCCGTCAGCATCGAGCAGAGCAGAATCCTGGCAGATCGTTGGCTCGCGGCTGGTGCACACGACATCACCGTCCGCGAGTTCGACTTCGGGACCGATCTCGTGCCCGCGTTCGATCATCCCGGCGCGAACGTCGCCGCCTACCCCGAGGTGATCGGATGGATCGACGCGCGTGTCGAGCAGACATCGCGGGCGACTCGATAGTCGGTCGTTCCGCGACATCGATCAGCGCCCGACGGACAGGCAACCGATTCACGGCACGCGGAGTCCCGGCACTTCACCTGTTCTCGCGGTCTCGGACGCGATCTCGTGCAGCTTGCGATTGGTGAGCGACGACTCCCGACGAAGCATGTCGAAAGCAGCGTCGCGATCCACCTTGGCCGTGGCCATGACGACGCCGATCGCGATGCCGATTTCACGGCTACGTATCAACGCGGTGGCCAGTTGGTCTGCCCGCTCCCGTGCGCTCGCGTATGCCAACCGAAGCGCCGACTGGTCCGCGAAACGTGCACACCGATCAAGGACGTCGTGTGTGAACGTGCGTGGTTCCGTCGAGTAGAACGTCATCACGCCCAGCTCGATGTCGTCGAGAAGCAGTAGGAAGCTCGCTGTCGAGCGCACCCCGGTACGAGCCAGGATCTCCTGGGAGTACTCGGGCCGGTCTGGTTCGGTGGCCATGTCGTCGACCACGACGGCTCTCCGACCGTCGATGACGGCCTCGGTCGCCGAGTACCCGGTGATCGACGCGACTTCCAGAGCTGTGCGCATCACCGCTGGATCGGTGGCCGCGACGATGGCGGGCCGGCCACGGTCGGTCATCGCAGTGATCGACGCACCCGTGCATTCCACGGTCGCCACGGCCAGGTCGACGATGTTCTGGCAGGTCCGGTCGGTGTCGGACCCCCTCGTCGGCCGTCTGATGTCGGACCCGTTTTCGACTATCGACTTCGCGCCCACAGACGACCTACTTCCCGCGTTTGTTCGGATTCGGCATCGGACGTCGAATCGAGGAGCTGATTCTGGCACGGCCTGCGCCGAGTCGGCGTGTGGCATGGCAGATGAAACACACTGGTCGGACCTTTTTTCTTCAATCAATTCGCGGCCGCCGGCGCAGGAGATCGCTTCTGGGTAGTGTGGCGCAGATCACTTACTTCTCCGCGTTTGTTTTTCTCCGTTCGAACCGACTTAATGCTGCCGGTTTCGACCGGCCGATCGACCCTCGAACGCCGCACACGCCGTGCCGCGTCGCGAACGACCTGGAGGAACCTGATGTCCGACTTCATCGACAAAGCGCAACACAAGGCCGACGAACTCGCCGGTGATGCGAAGGAGCGCGTCGGCAACGCCACGGGCGACGACGAACTCCGCGGTAGCGGGGCGGCGCAGAAGGCCAAGGGCAATGCTCATCAACTCGCCGACACCGTGTCCGACGGCGCCGAGGAACTGGGCGACAAGGCGTCGGAGGTCGCTGACAAGGCCGCAGACGTCGTGTCCGACGTGGCCGATTCGGCCACCAAGGCAGCCTCCTCGCTCGCCGACTCCGCGGCATCGACCGCAGCTGACGCCAAGGCTTCGGTCACTGACTTGGCCGACAATGCAGCGTCCACGGTCCGCGAGGTCGACGTCGACAGCGTCGTGGACACGGCGACATCTCCTCGAGCCGTGGCCGTCGTGGCCGCTGTGATCGGCGCCGGAACGATCGCGTTCGTCATCGCCAGGAGAAACCGTCGTCAACGTCAGCTGAAGGCCGCGCCGACTCGCGCTGTGCGGGCACTGGCGCGGAGCATCGAATCGAAGTCCCTCTTCGACCGCTGATGGTCTCTCGCATCGACGGGTTCCAGCGCAAGCACCCGGCGGCAGGGTTCCCGCTCGCGGTCGTCTACAAATTCCTCGACGACCGCGGCGGATACCTGGCGGCATTGATCGCCTACTACGCGTTTCTGTCGCTGTTCCCGCTGCTGCTGCTGTTCACCACCCTGCTCGGCATCGTGCTGGCGGGCAATCCCGATCTGCAGGAACGCATCCTCGACTCGGCGATGAGTCAGATCCCGGTCATCGGAGCCCAGCTCGGCGAGCCCGACCGTCTCAGTGGCGGCGTCACGGCAATCGTGATCGGCGTGGCCGGCTCGTTGTACGGCGGTCTCGGGGTGTCACTGGCGGTGCAACACGCGTTGAACACGGCGTGGTCCGTCCCACGCAACAACCAGCCTGACCCGATTCGCGCCCGAGTGCGCGGGCTGCTGCTGCTCAGCACCGTCGGCAGCGCAATCATCGGTTTGACCGTGCTGAACGTGGTCGCGTCGTCCGGTCTGTTCGGCTTCGCCGGTGGTGTGTTGGCGATCCTGGGCGCCGTCGCGCTCAACAGCGCGGTCTTCGCTGCCGCTTTCCGCATCGGAACCGCGCGGCCACTGAGTGTCCGCGACGTGCTGCCCGGAGCCGTAGCCGCCGCGGTGATCTGGCAAGCTCTTCAATCCTTCGGCGGTATCTACATCCGATACGTCGTCGGCAACGTCAGCACAAGCAACGGTGTGTTCGCAATCGTGCTGGGGCTGTTGGGTTTTCTGTACGTAGCGTCGGTTCTGATCGTGATCTGTATCGAGATCAACGCAGTTCGAGTCGATCACCTTCACCCGCGCGCGCTGCTGACCCCGTTCACCGACAATGTCGAACTCACCGAGGGCGACAAGAACTCGTACACCGGGCAAGCGGAAGCTCAACGCAACAAAGGGTTCCAGGAAATCACCGTCACCTACGACGACAACCCGCAGAACGACTGAATCGCGTGCAGTTCAGGAGTCGAAATCTGTGCTTCGTGAAACGGATTCCCATGACTCGGCGTCCGCGCGCAGGGCGTCGAGCGCACCGGTGAATCCGTCGACCGCGTCGTTGCCGAGGAGCAGCAGGAACGGGGGATCCTCGGATTCGACTGCGTCGACGACACCCTGTGCTGCCTTGACCGGGTCGCCTGGCTGGTTGCCGTGCGCTGTGTCGTTCTCGATCCGGCGCGCACCGGCCGTGGCTGCGTACTCGGCGATGGGGGAGGCGGACTGGGTCAGGGATCTGCCCGCGAAGTCCGTGCGAAACGCGCCGGGTTCGACCGTGAGGGCGCGGATGCCCAGCGGGGCTACCTCTCTACGAAGCGACAGTGTGAGCGCCTCGATGGCGGCTTTGACCGCGGCGTAATACCCGGATCCGGCGGGTGAAAGACGCGCTCCGATCGACGAGATGTTGACGATCGTCCCGGAGCGACGGCCGCGCATTCCCGGCAGAACGGCCTTGATCGTGCGCACGGTACCGAAGACATGGGTGTCGAACAATCGGCGGACCGGACCGTCCTCGCCCTCTTCGACGGCGGAGCGATATCCGTAGCCCGCATTGTTGACGAGTACGTCGACTGTGCCGAACCTGACGGTGGCAGCGTCGACGGCAGCAGAGACCTGAGTGTCGTCGGTGACATCCAGGGCAATGGCGAGTGAGGTGTCGGGGTAGCGGGCAGCGATGTCGGCGACCTTCGATACGTCGCGCGCGGTCACCACCACGTGATGACCACGTGCCAATGCCGTCTCGGCCAGATGCCGTCCGAGGCCAGTCGAGCATCCGGTGATGAGCCACGTTGTCATGGGTTCTCCCTTGTCGGCTTGAACGTGTGGGTGCGCACGGACAGTGAGACGATCACGTCAAGGTTAGGGGAACCGGTGAGGGGCCGACAGGGACCGTCGGACCTGATGGTTGAATCTACAATCGACACGGGTGGGCCTGTCCGCCCCGAATCGAGAGGTCGAACAATGCACCTGGGCGTAGACAGCTTCGTTTCCTCCGTGACGGACCCGACCGACGAACGGGTTATCGGCCCGTCCGAGCGGATGGGGCATCTGTTGGAGGAGATCGCGCTCGCCGATCAAGTCGGGTTGTATTCGTTCGGAATCGGTGAACACCATCGGAGCGAGTACTACGACTCGGCGCCGTCGATCATTCTGGCGGCCGCGGCTGCGCGCACGGAGCGAATCCGGCTCGGCAGTGCAGTCAAAGTGCTCAGCGCGGACGATCCGGTACGAGTGTTCCAGGAGTTCGCCACGCTCGACCTGATCTCGAAGGGCCGGATCGACCTGGTCGTCGGCCGCGGATCGTTCACCGAGTCCTTCCCACTCTTCGGTCTGGATCTACGCGATTACGACTCGCTTTTCGCCGAGAAGCTCGAGCTGCTCCTCGACATCCGCGAGAACGTGGAAGTCACGTGGTCCGGGCAGCACCGACCAGCGCTGAACAAGCAGAGCATCTATCCCCGTCCGGTACAGGATCCGCTGCCGATCTGGGTCGGTGTCGGAGGTTCCCCCGAGTCCTTCGTTCGTGCCGGATTGTTGGGACTGCCGTTGATGATCGCGATCATCGGCGGCGAGCCGCGCCAGTTCGCGCCGCTCGTGGATCTCTATCGACGGGCAGGCGCCGAGGCCGGGCACGCGCCCGAGAAGCTGCAGGTCGGACTGCACGTGTTCGGCTTCGTCGCCGAATCGACACAAGCGGCAGCAGACACAATCTATCCCGGCTGGCACGAGATGTTCGCCAAGATCTCGCGTGAGCGTGGGTTCGCGCGTCCTACTCGCGAACAGTTCGACGCGACTTCAGGTCCGAACGGAGCATTCTTCATGGGCGATCCGAAGACCGTTGCCGACAAGATTCTGCGCGTCGGTGAGCAGCTGGGCGGTGTCGATCGGTTGTCGTTGCAGATGACGAATCCTCGCCTGGCACACGGAGATCTGCTCCGAGGAATCGAACTACTGGGGACCGAGGTGGCACCGCTCGTGGCGAAGGCGTAATTCGCCGTCGATCACCTAACTGCCGAGTGGCTGCCGGATGCCGTCCTCGGCGCGAAGACGTTCGACCTCGGCACGCGAGTGCCGCACCGCTTCGGTGTCCGCGCCCTTGGCGCTCGCGATGTCGTGTGCGAGGTCCAGGATCGCGCGTCGAAGATGCTTACGCGCTTTCCGGGCCCGCCGATTGGGCGACGACGCGCGGAATGCCTTTCTGGCCTTTCTGTCGAGAACGCCGTCCACCTCGGCGTCGGTGAGGAATCCTGCATCGACCTCGGGAGCCAGAATGTCGCGGACGAATTGGTACTCGCGTGGTGCTGCTCTGTGGAACGCGATCGTCAGCACCGTGAATGCGATGACGACGGAGGCGCACATGACGCCGAACAACAGAAGAGGATTACCTCCGCCGAGCCCGGTGGCGTCGTCCCAGGTGAAGTGCAGAAACACTCCCGCCGCAACGAAAGCAAGACCACGCCCGACCTTGCGTGCCTGTGCTTTCGTACCGATGAGGTACACCGCGCCTGCGCACACCAGCGCACTGAAGAGAGGGTGCGAGACGAAACTGACGGCTATCCGCGTGAGCGACATGTGGACGGCATTGCCCACCGGGTCGGTTCCGAACGTCCGAGCAGTGGCGTTGGCTGCGTAGAGGAAGTCCTCGAACACCGCGAACCCGAGGCCGATGAACGCGCCGACGATGAGGCCGTCGTTGGCCGTTCGGATCAGCCGAGGGGCGAGGCTCATCAGCAGGATGAAACCGCAGAGCTTGGCCGCTTCCTCGGTGATCGGTGCAGTCGCGCCTGCAGCCCAATTCGCGCTCCACACTTGGCCGAACAGCTTCGGGTAGATGCTGAGCATCGCAGTGTTGACCGTCATCGCGAAGGCAAAGGTGGCGGGGATTGCGCCCCACAGCAGTGCTGCTGCGACCAGCCGGCCTGGCTGTCGTTCCCACCGGTCGATGTGCCGGAACCACGCGAACCAGGCGAGTCCGCACAGAGTACACAGCACCGCGGACACGGCGAATCCCTCGGCGTAGAACCCGGCTCCCGGTGCGAAGAACGCCCACGCCTGGAACGCTCCGACGGCGGTGAGCGCGATGTACACCCAGAACGACAGGTTGTGGGGTTGCACGAATTCAAACCGTTCACCCCACCCGGAGACCTCGAGCGCCTCGTGCCGACGGCGCTCGGCCGCGGACGACGCGGTGTCTGTCACGGCGTCACTCATCGGTTGCTCCCGTCGACGGTCTGGATGCTGGAGATCATGTCCTTGATATCGGTTGCCGCCGCGGTCATCTGAGTGGGCGGACCGTACGCCGTGATCTTCAGGCCGGTGCCGTCGACAACGAACGCTGCGACCAGTCCGTCTCCGCGGAGGCTGCTGTAGGCCTGCACGACACCGGTTTGCCCCGCCGCTGTGGTCAGAGTGGTCCGGTCTCCGTCGACCCGGAACGACGGGTCGGTGGTGCGCGAGGTGACCTTTTCCACCTGGTCCACCAAATCGTCCGGTGTCCCGTCGAACGAGTCGGCCGTCACCTGAAACGTGACGCCGTCCCCGGATACGGTGGCGTCGCCGGATCTCCCGTCTGCTTCGCCCACACGAAACCCGGTCTCGACCTCCCAGCCTGTCCTCGGCGTGAAGGCAATCGTGTCCGTGAGTGCAAGTTGTTGACCGGCGCGCACGGTATCGCTCCAGCCGATGGCAGCATCGACGCGCGGTACGGCGACGGTGAGAACCAGAAAGACCGCGATGACGAAAAGTGCTGGCGGGAGCGTTCTTCGGTCCAGGCCGAGCACACGGTGCTCGGCTGGCACCCGTTGACGGTGCAGTCCGGGATGAGTCTGTGTCACGGGTTCCCCTCGCGGTCGTCGGTGGGAATACTTTCCCACAGAGTCCGCGGAGGCGGGGGTTACCCGATGACGTATCGGGAGGTCGAAAGAGAATCAGCCGAGACTCACATCGACGGACTCGATGACCTTCAGGAACGGACAGATCGAGACAGCTTGTGCAAGTACGGCATCGGGATCCTCGACGTCGGGTAGCTGGACTTTCAACGAGAACCGGGCGTCGTATCCGGAACTGTCGGAGTCGGTGAGAACAACTGTGCCTTCGACGGCGACGGAGTCCATGCTTCCCTCGACCGTTCCGACGGCGATGCGCAGGGATTGCACGAGACAGCTGGCCAAGGCTGCGGCCATCAACTGTTCGGGGTTGGTGGTTTCTCCTGGCCCGCCGAGCTTCTCGGGCTCGTGGACGTCGAGTGACAGAAATCCGTCGTCGGACGTCACTCCTGCTTCCGTCGCGGTTACCAGGGCGGTGTAGAGCTCAGCGGTCATGTGGTGTGGGTGTCCACAAACAAGGTCATCCAAACCGTGCGGCTCGTACGATCAGCCGGCACCGGCGTCACAGACGTCCGCGGAGAATCCTGCGCCAGTAGGCCTGCGGCAGGGCGTAGCGGTCGAACAGGAATGCCGACCTACGCGGCTTGAGCGGATCGAGGAAACTCGGAAGGGAGGACGAGACCACGAAATCTCGGTCGAACTCCCCGGCGATCAGGGTATGCGAATCGACCGCCACAGGTGCAACGGTGTAACCGTCGTAAGTCGCCAACGGCTGTGAATTCCGGGCCGCCGCGATGTTGTCGACGAGCGTCGCAGCTTGCTTGCGCAGAGCTCCGCCCGACGGGTCGGTGCCGGTTGCCGCGATGTCACCGAGCGACCAGATGGAGTCGTGGCGGACGTGCCTGAAGGTCATCGGATCGATGTCGACGAGATGGGCAGGTGTGTCATCGGCCAGGTCCGCCAGCCAGCTGGGCCCGCGAAACCGCGGGACGAGGTGGAGCAAGTCGTAGTCGATCCGGTTCCGGGTGCCACCGCCGTGAATGTGCAGGCGCTGGAGGTCCGCCTCGATCCCGGAAATGCTGGTGTCGAACAGAACTCGCACACCCAGTTCGTCGAGCCTACGGCGCAGAATGTCGTCCAAGGCAGGAACACCGACCAGATACGAGCGGTCGACGACGAGTGTGATGTCGATTCTCGGCAGCCGGCCGTCGCGTTGCCACTGCGACGCGGCGAGGAACAGCGGCTTCAGTGTGGTGCCGCTGCAGCTGACCGGTGGTCGTGGCAGCGTGAACACAGCATGCCCGGGCAGAGCAATCGAGTCGACGAGCGACGCAGTCTTCTCTGCGCGGTCGAGATAGTTGCTGGCGACAGCGGGAGTCTCGAGGGCGTCGAACACGTTGGGAAGCTCGTCCAGGTCAGGCACGAGACCAGCCGCGACGATCAGGTCTGTGTACTTGTACTCGCGGCCCGAGCTGGTGCGCACCGTTCGAGACTCCGCGTCGATCGAGACCACCGAGTCCTCGATCCACCTGCATCCATCGGGAGTCACCGACCGCTGCGTCTTCTGCGCGTCGGCCAGGCGGGCCTGGCCGGATCCGACGTAGGACAGCATCGGCCGGTACGTGTGTACCTGCTGCGGCTCGATGATGGCAACGTTGTCCGTCACGTGTTCTCGCAGCAGACGAGCGGCAGTGCTGACTCCGGCGTTGCCGCCTCCGATGATCAGAACATCGAAGGTGTCGGTCACCTCCGGCCCATGTCGAGGCGCAGAAAAGGCAGTGGGCGCGGGAGTACCGTCGAATGTCATCGTGTGAGGCATACCCAGGTAGGTCGCGCGAAAACCCGGGTCGGGGTTGATCGGCGGGTCCGCGGGGAATTGGCAACAGATCATGAACATATTGCCCAGCACTCGGAACCTCGGATCCGTCAGGCGACGAGCGTCGGCGACGGTCGCGCGATACAAGGAAATCTCGGCTACACGAGACTCGAGCGCTCTGGCCGCCACGCTGACGTTCTACGGCGCCATCGCGGTGGTGCCATTGCTGCTGTTGTCGTTGCGAGCTTGTGCTCTGGTCACGTCGGCGTCGTGGGTCGAAGCGCGAGGCGACGACGTCGCATCGTTGCTACCCGACGCGCTCGGGGCCCGGAGCGTTGTGCTGCAGCTGGTTTCGGCGGGAGCCGAGTTGAGTCTGCTGCACTGTGTACTGGCGATCTTCCCTGCCACGTTCTACGGCGAGGGCCTGCGCCGAGCCCTGACCTCGCGGAGGCGACCTCGCCCTACATCCTTAGACGGTTGGCGAGGCCGGCTTGCCCTGGTACCGGTGGCGGTGGTCGCGCCGCTTCTGCTTCTGGGCGTACTGGCGTCGGCAGAATGGCTCGCCGATGCTACGACGGGCGGGGGAGTAGCGGCCCTGGTGCTACGCGTGTGGTTGGGCTTCGTCATCGTGTGGCTCGTGCTCGGCGTCCTGGTCGCGGGTGCGTATTCGATAGTTGCGGCAGAGGACATTCCGTTTGCCGTCGTCTGGTGGTGTGCCGCGGTCACAGCGTCGTTCATCGCAGGCTTCGTTCAGGGCTTCGTTCTGTTTCTGGCGATTCCGGTGTCGCTCGGCGCGCCGTTCGGAGGCCTGACCTCTGTGGGAGCCGCGATCGCGATCGGTCTGTGGATGTGGGTGCTCCATGTCCTGCTCATCACGGGTTGGACGTTCACCCAGGCGACCGCGCAGGTTGTTGCGCAGGGACCGCGAGCCGACGATGCACCACCACCAGGAGTTGGACCAGCCCGATGAGCGCCAATCCGGCTCCGACGGCTCCGCCGGCGGTGGAGGTCCACGTCTGATCGGGGAAGAGCATGTTCGCGCCGAGTATCAGCAACACGGTGACAGCGCGAGACGGTCGTTCCCACACGGTGAGCACGCCCGCCTCCGGCATGCCGACTGCGGCCGCCCGGGCGCGAACGGATTCGTGGACGAGCGTCGAGACTGCCATCGTCGCGATCAGCGGCAGCGGCACACCCACCACGGCGGCACACGCGTAGAAACACAGATCGCTGACGCGATCAGCGGTGGAATCGAGGACCGACCCCCACGCGGATGCGCGGTCGGACATGACGGCCACCGCGCCGTCGACCCCGTCCAGCAGGGTCGACATCAGAATCAACACCATTGCCGCCAGTGCGCCCCAGCGGCCGAATCCACTCGCCGCCACCGCGATCGCCGCACAGACCAGCGCCAGGATCGTCACGGTCGTCGGGGAGACACGGCGTCGCACGAAGGGGGCAGCGCAGAGGTACATGATCCCGAGCCAGCCGTCGATCAGACGCGAAGACGACGCGTCGAGACCCCCGTGCAGGGTTGACCACTCCGCTCGGTATCGGTCACGATCCATCACGGCAATCACCTGTTCTCGCGTCCCGACGCCTGCGTATGCCGCGACGGAGGCGAATCACGGCCGGATACAAGTGCTCCGGGCACGACCGGCATCGACAGGACGAAAATTTCGACTGAAAAATGAAGAGTTGTCGGCTGCACGCTCAACCGAAGACCCTCGCTGCTTCGGGACGGATTCCCCGAACCGGCCAACTCAAACGTCAGCCGAGAGCGAGAACGACGCATGGTTCGGGTGGCGAGGATCCTCGAGGTTTGGGTCTTTCGCCAGGCGGCATACCTACCTCCATGGCGAACTCGACGGCAGTCCGTGCCGGTCACGATATGCAGAAGTTCTTCGACGTGGCGGTCGATCCGGGTGTGTATCGACCGCAGGAGGATTCGTGGCTGCTGGCGGAGGCGCTCACGGCGTCGGGAATTGCCGTCGGTGCTCGTGTCGTGGACATGTGCACCGGTTCGGGGGTTCTCGCCGTTCATGCCGCACAGTCGGGGGCTCGACGCGTGCACGCGTTCGACATCGATCCCGTTGCCGCGTCGTGTGCCCGGAAGAACGCGCGGAATGCCGAGTTGGATGTGAACGTGCGATTGGGATCGTTCGACGATGCCCGACGCGCGGGGCCGTTCGACGTGGTGGTGTGCAATCCGCCGTATGTACCGTCGGACAACGTGCCCGTCGAGCTCGGCCCCGCCCGGGCGTGGGACGCGGGCCCCACCGGCCGACTCGTACTCGATACCTTGTGCAACAACGTATTCGACATGTTGTCGCCGGGTGGGACGCTGCTGGCGGTCCAATCCGAGTTCGCAGATCCGCAGCTCACGTTGTCGATGTTGACGGCGAGAGGTATGTCCGCGGCGATCGTCGATTCACGTACGATCGGCTACGGGCCGGTCGTGTCCTCGCGCGCGGAGTGGCTCGAGAACGTGGGCATCGCGCGCACCGGTCAACGTACGGAACGATTGGTGGTCATCCGTGCCGACAAGCAATGACGGCAGGCGAACGTCGATCCGGATCGTCACCAACGGACCGATCATCGTGTCCGGTCCCGTAGACATCGAGACGGACGACGGAACCCACACTACGTCCGACCGTTTCGCGGTCGCACTTTGTACGTGCAAGCGCAGCAAGACCTATCCGCTGTGCGACACGAGCCACCGACGCAAGCAACGGCCCGCATGACGTCGCGTCACTGCTGTAGTTAGTTCACCGCTGTAGTCACGTCACCGCTGTAGTCACGTCACCGCTGCATCAGTGACGACTCGCCCTTCTGCCACGCACCCATGATGTGATCGGCAAGAGCATCCTCGACGTAGGCCAGAGCGCGCATTCCGAAGACCACGTCGCGTTCCAGTTCGGGCTCTCGGCGCAGAAGATCTCCGACGACATCGTGGCGCAGTACCTGCTCGTGAACCGCGTCGGCTTCGACGTGTTCGGCGTAGAAAGCCACGCACGCATCCGGCGCCCCGAGTCTGCGGAGACCGTCGACGAATCGTCGGGAACCCGGTGACGACGTGATCTCCGTTGCCGCCAAGTGACCGACCGTCGCTCCGCGCAGACTCCGGTGCAGGCCGAACAAAGACATCAGATTCACCCAGACCAAAGTCTGTGCAGGTACGCGGTCCAGATAACCCAGGTACGACGAGTCGAGCCCGGCTGCGTCCATCAACGCGCTCCACATTTGTTGGTGGACGTGATCGCCGCGGCCACCACCGTATTCGTCGAACTCGACCGCGACGTACGACGCCTTCGCCTGCCCGATCAACCGAGGTATGGCCCAGGCGTGCGGATCGGCTTCCTTCAGGTGGTAGAGGGACCGGTGCGTGAAGTACTCGCGCATGTGGTCCCAGGTTCCGTCGTCCCGCAGAAACCAGGACGGACCGCTGCCGCTCCGTGGTTCGACGGACAGAGCGTCCATTTCCGCAACTGCGTCGTCGCCGTCCTCGACAGCATCGCGCACGTGCGCCAAGAACGGCTGTTCGATCGACCTACGAAACGTCAGAATCTCGGGGTCCCACTCGAATTCGTCGTCTACGTCATGAAATCCGCGATAGTGAAGTTCGTAGCAGATGGACAGCGCTAATTGGGCGTCGCGGCCCACGGGATCGACGTCGGGGACGGTGGCAACCGACGCGGTCGCACCGGACAGATAGTCGACGATGGACGCGGACAATTCGCCGTCCGGTGTGGGCAAGGTGGGTGATACAGCGGCGTGCGCTGGTGCGCTCATGAGAATCGTGTACCCGCGCGGTAGCCGATCAACCGTGGTCGACCCACTGCGTGTTCGACGTTCCCGGCTCGCCGGCAGAAGAGCGGTGTTACTTTGGCGTGATCAGGTCGATGCTGATTCGAGATATTCGCGATCGACGGTCGTGCTGTCCACAGAGCAGCGTGAGGCTGGTAATCGATCTCCAAGTCGTTCCAAGGAAGGCGTCAAGATGAGAACGTTCACGAAGCTCTTCGGTGGTGCAGCAACTCTCGGCCTGGCCGCAGGCATGTCCTTTCTCGCTCCCGCCGCCGCCTCGGCTGCGCCGGTCGGATGTACCACGGCCCCCGGCGGAGCGCAGGAGGCGTCGATGGAAGGCCAGTCGCAGTGCGACAGCGTCGCCGACGGATCCAGTGCGGCCGCGGGATACGGATTCGAGGGCTGGGGTTCTGCCGCGGCGCTCGAGCAGGCGGCAGCGCTCGCCCTCGGTCTGAACGGCGGCACCGCGGTGTCCGACGCCACCGCCGGTGCGGGCCCGGCAGCGATCTCGTTCGGGCCGGGCAGTTCGGCCGTGAACGAAGGGGTGGGGCCGGGGTTGTCGATTGCGGTGGCAGGTCCTGGCGGAACTGTCACGCTGACGCCGACAGGTGCAGTGTGCACCGGTCTCAGTCTCGCGGGTAGCTTCACGACGCTTCAAGGCTGCGTCGGGCGCTAGCCGGTTTTTTGTGCCGAGAACCGGGTCGGGGATGTCCTGGTTCTCGGCTTCGTCGTGCGTCGCCGGACTCATAAACGGTCACTGTTGACTGATTACGTGTGAACCCTTACATTCACCAGTGAGCGAGTGAGGTCACTGTGACTGCATCGGAGTGCGCATGTTTCACGATCCGTGGACCACGAGAATCGAGTCTCTGGACCCGACTACCGATTACGAAGAGATATACCGCCTGCACTACTCCTACGAGTTCCCGTGGGACACGGTTCAGGCCCTCAGCTTTGCGTTGTTCCGCACCTACGCAGTCCCGACCGTCGGAAGCCTGCTGGCCGCGACGGGCGAGTTCACCGAACGTGTACAGCAGCGCTACGACGACACCAATCTGATCCTCGACCAGGTCGTCGAGTCGGGGTTCGGGAGCGTCGACGGCCGCACGGCGATCCGTCGGATGAATCGAATGCACGGTGCGTACGACATCTCCAACGAAGATTTTCTGTACGTTCTCGCGACGTTCGTGGTCGTGCCGGTCCGCTGGCTCGACAAGTTCGGATGGCGTCCGGTCGGAGTGAGTGAGCGCGACGCGATGGTCATGTACTACCGCACTCTGGGGCGGCACATGGGAATCAGGGAGATCCCCGAGACCTACGACCAGTTCGCCTGTTACATGGACGAGTACGAGGAGCAGCACTTCGCCTCCGACGTGGGCAGCACCGCCGTCGCCGACGCCACCCTCGACCTCATGTCCACGTTCGCGCCGTACAAATTCTTGCCGAAGAAGGTCTTTCGGCGAATGGCATACGCGCTGATGGACAAGCCTCTGCTCGACGCCTTCCATTACCCGGAGCCGACGAAGCTCGAACGGTCGCTTGCCGAAGCCATGGTGAAGGTGCGCGCACGTGTGGTCCGTCTCCTTCCTCCGCGTACGACGGCATACCGCGCCCGTGATCAGAAGGCGGTCCGTTCCTATCCTGCTGGGTACCGGATCTGCGAACTCGGGACGTTTCCCACGGGATGCCCGGTGGACCACGGTCCGAGTGCGACGCACCGACGCTCTCACCGGTGAGCGTGCGGCAAGAGGCATCCATGGTCGGGCGTGCTTCGGGCGCTTCGCCTACGTGCATTTCTAGTGCAGTAGAACGCTTTCCGCGTGTGAGTACCACTGGCTGAGGTGGCGATCGGTCGTCGGATCGTGCGGATCGAACGTGTAGGTCATGGCGGTGCCGCGCATGCTTGTCAGCAGAAGTTCCCTCATCTGCTTGTAGCCAGGTCGGGTCGTGCACTCCGAACCGAAGAGAGCGTCGGTCCGATCACGGATGACCTGACCCATTCGCTGTTCCACGGGCCGGAGTTCGGCTCGCAACTCGTCATTGGTGCGCGCGGCATTCCACAGCTCGTTCGATGCCCAGAAGTAGGGCTGGCTGTAGTTCGACCACATCGCGTCGATGGCTGCCCGGATCCGCGCTTTCGGTTCCTGTGGAATGTCCGAGCTGATGTGCAGACCACGGATGCGCTCGAGCGCCAAGTGGTGGACTGCGGCACTGAGCAACTTCTCGCGCGAGGGAAAGTGATGCAGCAATCGGCCGCGAGACACCCCGGCCTGCTGCTGGATCCGCAGAGTCGACGCCCCCGAATATCCCTGCTCGATCAGCACGGTGACTGCGGCACTCAGGATTTTGCCCTGGGTCTCCCGGCTGCGGTCCTGCTGGCGGCGGCCGGTTCTGGACGGCTCGGCCCACGGTCGATCCGAGTGGGGCTGATCGATACTGGACACGGCCGTCAGTCTAGTGACCACGGGATCTCGCTCGAGTCACCACGCGGTGCAGCACCGGTTCGTCTACGTCGGGTCGGCCGCGCGAGCGAAATGGCTGGTGGAATCGGGGGCGTCGTAGAGCGCTTCTTTATCGGCCGGGGGCCACGCGCACACGCCGCCCGCGCATGCCTCGGCGGGTTCACCGAGCATCCGGAACGGAATGCCCGGACCGTCCCCAGGCGTCTGGTCAGACATCGGCCGCGGCGGTGTCGGCTGTGGTTTCTGCAGCGACTGTGCGCAGGACGTCAGCGAACGCGCTGGGTTCCTGTGCACCCGAGACCCCGTACTTGCCGTTGATCACGAAGAAGGGGACACCGGTGATACCGAAGGTGCGGGCTTGGTCGATGTCGGATGCGACAGCATCCGAATACCTGCCCTCCGTCAGTGCCGCTTCGGCGTCCGCCCGGTCGAGTCCGATATCGGAGGCGAGGTCGGCCAGATCGGATATCCGTCCGACGTGCCTGCCCTCGGTGAAATAGGCCAGGAAGAGGCGCTCGGCAAGCTCGAGCTGCTTGTCGTGTGCTTTGGCATGATGAAGGAGTTCGTGCGCTTTCAGCGTCTTGGTGTGCTGTAGCGCGTCGAAGTCGTAGTCCAGCCCGACGGACGCGGCGATGCTTCCGACGTGCGCAAGCATCTGCTGAACCTGATCGGCGGGGATTCCCTTGTGTCCCGACAGGAAGTCGACCTCGGAGCCGTCGAAGTCCACCGGGGTGTCCGGTGCAAGCTCGAAGCTGTGGTACACGATGTGGACGTTTCCGCCCTGGCCGGAGGCCGCGAGACCTTCTTCGAAGCGGCGCTTACCTATGTAGCACCACGGGCAGGCGATATCGGACCAGATGTCGACGGTGATCGGAGCCATGAGGAAGAGAACCATCGCCTGTCACCGATTGTTCCCGACGTTCGACTTCGATTGCCGTCGACACGAGTGTCTGCCTACGTCGTCATGCGGCGTGCTTACCGGAGGCCTTATCCGCTCGGCGCTCGGCGAACCGCCCGCTTTTAGTCAACACCTTGGAGATCATGTTCGGCTTGCCGGAGCGCTTCTCGATGGCCAGACCGGCCAGCATCAGGATTCGCGCGAGAATCGGAAGTGCGATCGCGACGAACAGGTACCGGTACAAGTACTTTCGAGCCAGAAGTGGAAGCATCGGTCAACGCACCGCGCGTCGAAGCCGGAGTGCCGCAACCACCGCGAGGGTGATGACGGCGCCGACTGCAGCGGCGCCCAACAGTGACACGCCCTGAGCGAGGTCGAAGTTCCACCCGATGAAGTTGATCTGCGTGTGCACCGTGTTCTGCAGCACGAAGACGACGAGCGCGACGGCCAGGAGCAGGGCGACTATCAGCGCGAGCTTGGAGGTGATACCTCCGCGGCGGCGTGGTGCGGGGCGTACGGAGGTGGAGTCGGTGGTGGTCATGGTGATTCCTCGGGGCTGAGATGTAGCTGGGCTGAATGAACTCGGCGGACTTGTCGTGCTGGGAATCCGGGCGCCGCGGGGTCCAGGTGCTGCCTTGGACCCTGCCGGGGCCTGGATTGTCGAGGGCAGGTCTACTTGAACGTGTCCTTGATGTTCTCGCCGACCTTCTTCACGCCTGCGGATCCCTGGTCCTTCTTGCCTTCTGCCTCGAGATCCTTGTTGTTCGTCGCGTCACCCACGACCTCCTTGGCCTTGCCCAATGCGTCTTCTGCTGCGTTCTTGGCCTTGTCGATGAAGCTCATCCGAGCACCTCTTCTATGTGTGATTGAAAATTGCAGATACTCAGTCGGTTCCCGAGGGGCAAAGCAAACGCGGGTGTGATGTGAATCACATTCATGGCTGGCGGACGGCATCGTTTCGTATGGAGGCACGCCCGGGCAGGCTCCTGGTTCGCGGGGCCTGCGAGATGCTGGATTCAGGCAAAATCGGTTCACGGCCGCTGATATTCTCTGCGGGTACGGTGATGGATTGTTGCGCCGTGCGGATGCCGAAATCCCATCAGGAGCACGCATGCCCCACCGATACCGGGTGCGCGAGATAGCCCAGCAGGCCGAACTCAGCGAAGCCACCGTCGATCGAGTGTTGAACAAGCGTCCCGGGGTTCGCGAATCGACCAAGGATGCGGTCGAGAAAGCGATCGCAGACCTCGACAATCAGCGCGCTCAGCTGCGAGTCGCGGGGCGCAAGTTCATGTTCGACGTGGTCATGTCCGCGCCCCATCGGTTCTCGGGCGCAGTCAAGCGCGCGATCGAGGCCGAGCTACCGGCTCTCGAACCTGCGTCGGTCCGAGCTCGATTTCACCTCCAGGAGCACGGATCCGTCGACTTGCTCGTCGAGCGGCTGGACCGGATCGCAACCGGGTCGTCCCACGGAGTCATCGTGAAGGCGCCCGCAGTTCCGGACATCGTCGACGCGATCGACCGGGTCGTCGCAGCTGGAATACCCGTCGTCACCCACGTCACCGACGTGCCAGGGAGCCGACGGGTCGGCTACGTCGGAATCGACAATCGGGCAGCAGGGGAGACGGCCGCGTACCTGGTCACCAAAATGCTCGGCGAGACACCCGGGGACGTGCTGATCACCCTGAGCAGCAACTCCTACCGCGGTGAGGAAGAACGAGAGATCGGATTCAGAAGTGCCATGCGCAGGATCTCCGGAATCGAGGACAACCGTCCGCGGTCGGTGGTGGAGATCGCGGAGAACGACGGGCTCGATTCACGGGTCGAGACTCTGGTTCTCGATGCGCTGGAACGTAATCCGAACATCGTGGCCGTTTACTCGTGCGGCGGCGGCAACTCCGCGATCGTGCGTGCGTTCGACAAACTCGGCCGCGGCTGTTCGGTGTTCGTGGCCCACGACCTGGACGCCGACAACCGTGAACTGCTGTACCGGCATCGCATCACCGTCGTGCTCGATCACGACCTCCGTGCGGACGCCAATCGAGCATGCCGGATGCTGATGCACGCGCAAGGCGCGCTGGCGCCGGTGTCCGCCAAGTCGTCGGCGATTCGCGTACTCACCCCGTTCAACATGTTCTGACTATTCGACGAAGGCGCGTGCGGTGTCGATCGCTCGTTTCAGGGCGAGATCGAGGGCAGTGGAACGAAATTCGGTCGAGAGGATCTCCGTACCCCACGTACCGGTGTAACCGATGTCGCGCAGGACCCCGACCAGTCCGGTGAGATCGAACGTGCCGTCGCCGCAGAGCCGACGATTGTCCATCGTGTCGGACAGCAACGTACCCACCACCTCTGCATCGGCGTCGTCCAGTTCGATTCCGAAGACGACATCCGACGTCAGCGAGTCGCGCAGTTCGTCCAACTTCGTGCCCGCCCGAAACACGTGCCACGCGTCGACGATGATCCCGCAATCGGGGTGACCGGTGGATCGGGCGAGATCGGCCCCGGCAGGGATGGTCGAGACGATCGAGAACGGCATCGGTTCGAGCGCGATCCGCGTTCCGTGTTCTGCGGCCTGGCGGGTGAGTTCCAGCAGCGGTTCGGTGTACGGAGCGAGGTCGCGAGGTTCTGCGTTCTCCGAGCCGATCTTGATGTGAGTCGGACCGAGCACGTCGGATGCGCGGAACAGCAAGTCACGGACGGCGAAGGTGTTGCCGTCCTCGCCTCGCGGAATCCACCATTTCTCCAGCAATTCGATCTCGACGAACTTCAGCGGCGAATCGTCCAACATCGCTCGGAGAGTGCGCAATCCGACGCCGGCCTCGATCGCGGCCAGATCCGCCGCCACGATGCCCATCCCGGCGAAACCCGCGGACGCGACGGCGGCGATGCGTTCGGTGATGGGAATCGGGCTCAGCGCGGGGGAGGCGTCGGGACGCACGTTTCCTGCGGACGTCCAGCACGCGGCGATCATGTCGGCGGGGACTCGGGTCGCATTGTCCGTGGACTTCACCGGCTCATCGGAGATCATCTGCTCATCGTCCCCGGGAACGCTGGTCTCGATCAACGGGCCGATCCATCAAATTCCCCTCGAGAAGCGCGTCCGTTGCTCGAGGGGATCTTGATGGTTTTTTTCGTTGATCGGCCACATCCGTCTTGGCAAGCTTGCATCCAGGAACGATCCCCCGAACTTCGAGGAACCTCATCATGACCAATGACATCCGGCAGACCCCGCGGACCGACAGGCTCAGCGAATCGGACTGCAACATCGACCGATTTCGTGAGCTCGTCGCGCAGACCACCGAACTGGCGGACTACCCCCATGCGGCCGACGTCGCGTCGAACGTCCTGATCTACGACGCCGCCGCGCTGACGGCACAGGCCGCAGATGCGGACGCCCGCTCGGACATCCAGGACGAGCTCGCCGACGCTTTGCTGAACGGTCCGGGCATCGTGGTGTTCAAGAAGGCGTTCACGTCGGAGAACGCGCTTGCGGAGACGACGGCGGAGTACCGGCGAATCATCGAGCAGCAGCACGCAACCGGCGTCGTCGGTGGCGATCACTTCGCCAAGCCGGGCGCCAACGACAGGATCTGGTCTGCGCTGCAGAAGCTGGCCTTGGCGCAGCCGGAGCTCTACGCCCGCTACTACTCCAACGACATTCTCGCTCTCGTCTCCGAGGCATGGCTCGGCCCGATGTATCAGGTCACCTCGGCGATCAACGTCGTCAATCCCGGTGGTGCGGCTCAGAACCCCCACCGCGACTACCATCTCGGCTTCATGTCGACGGACACCGCCGCGAAATTCCGTGCGCACGTCCATCGTCTGTCGCCCGCCCTCACCCTCCAGGGTGCAGTTGCTCACTGCGACATGCCGATCGAGAGCGGCCCGACGATGTACCTTCCCTACTCCCAGAAGTTCGAGGCCGGGTACATCGCGTTCAACTTGCCCGAGTTCCGGGAGTACTTCGCGGAGAACTACATTCAGCTTCCGTTGGAGGAGGGCGACGCCGTCTTCTTCAACCCGGCGCTGTTCCATGCGGCAGGTCACAACACGTCGACGGACATCTACCGCATGGCGAACCTACTGCAGGTCTCCTCGGCGTTCGGACGCGCACTGGACAGCGTCGACCGTGAAGCCATCGGATCGGCTCTGTACCCGACGTTGCTCGAGTGGACCCAGAGTGGCCGCACCCGTGACGTCGAGAACGTCATCGCTGCGTCGGCCGAAGGGTACGCCTTCCCGTCGAACCTCGATCTGGACCAGCCGTTGACGGGGTTGGCGGGCGAGACTCATGCCGAACTGGTCAAGCGTGCCGTCGACAGCCGCATGAGCGCAGCCGAGTTCGACGCCGCCGCCCGGGCCCTGTACACACGCCACGAGGCCTGAGCACACCCAGCACGAAAATCGTCGGGCGTCCTCGGTTCCATGAACCGAGAACGCCCGACGTGGTGTGCTGTGAACCGAGACCGTCAGTCGTCACCGCGGGGCGGCGGTTCGACGTCGACGCCACCGGACGAGTGCTCCGGACCTGCGTCCGGATGGCCCGCGGGAACACGGCTACGTGACCGCGCGGCCTCGCTCTCGGAGGGAGCATCGTCGAACTTGCGGCGCCATGCCTCCTCCGGGCGGTACGGTCCGGGCTTGGGCCGAGCCTTCCCGCCGGGAAGCGCAAGACGCGCGATGGTGCGGTGGACCATGGTCCATTGCTGGATGAGCGGACCACTGTTGTACGGGAGCTGGTACCGCTCGCAGATGTCCTTGATCTTGGGCGACACCTCGGAGTACCTGGTGCTCGGCATGTCCGGGTACAGATGATGCTCGACCTGGTAACTCAAGTTGCCGCTCATCAGGTGGAACAGCGGCCCGCCGTCGATGTTCGCTGCGCCGACCAGCTGACGGACGTACCACCCGCCCCGTGTCTCGTTCTCCACTTCCTCCTGGCTGAAGGTGTAGGCCTGATCCGGGAAGTGACCGCAGAAGATGATGCCGTGCGACCACACGTTCCTGATGATGTTGGCGGTGAAGTTCGCGGCAAGGGTGGCCAGGAATGTGCTCTCGACGCCGCTGAATCGGGAATCGAGGAAACCGGTCGTCCTCTTCGACTTTCCGAAGCGACTGGAGCCACGCAGTTTCGCGGCGAGTCTCGACTTCTTGCTCTCGCGTATACGGCCGCCGCTCGCCAGCTGCGCCAGAGCGAACGCGCCGGCACTGATGGTCGGCCAACCCACGTAGTCCTTGACGAACTGCCTACGCGCTTTACCTGCGATTCCTTTGAGATCGCGGACCAGTTCCTTCACGGGCTTTTCGCCCCGGCGGATCGCTTCGATGTCCAGATCGTGAAGCGCGACTCCCCATTCGAAGAACGCCATCAGCAACACGTTGTAGAACGGCTGAGCCAGATAAACGGGGTGCCACTTCTGGTTGGGGTCGATGCGCATGATCTCGTACCCGAGATCCTTGTCCTTGCCACGAATGTTCGTATACGTGTGGTGGACGTAGTTGTGCGAGTGCTTCCACGACTGCGCCGTCGACGCGGTGTCCCAGTCCCACACCGACGAGTGGATCTCCGGATCGTTCATCCAGTCCCACTGACCGTGCATGACGTTGTGGCCGATTTCCATGTTCTCGAGAATCTTCGCGATCCCGAGGCACGCGGTACCTGCAACCCAGGCGGGCTTGCTCGTCGAGCCCAGAAGCAGAACTCTGCCGGCAACCAACAACTGCCGTTGAGCTGCGATGACGGACGTGATGTACTTGCGGTCCTTGGCGCCGAGGCTCGCGTACACCTCGTCGTGAATGGCGTCGAACTCCTTGGCGAGCTCGGCTATGGTCTCGTCGCTCAGATGCGCCAGAGGATTGACCGGTTCGGTCCTGCTCGGGTCGGTCCTGGTTGCGTCGTCGATCGTCATCTATGTCCTCCCAGAAGATGTCAAAGCTCGATTTCGATGTCGCCTTCCGCTGTGTTCACGCAGATGCGTACCGCTTGGCCGGTCGGTTCGGAGACGTCCCCGTTTCGAAGGTCCCGTATCCGTCCGGATTTCAGAGTTCCCACGCAGGTGTGGCAGATGCCGATCCTGCACCCGAAGGTGAGGTCGAGACCGGCATCCTCACCGGCCGCGAGAATGGTCGTTCCACCGTCGCATTCGACCTTCTTCTGGCTGTTGGTGAACGCGACCACGCCGCCTTCACCTTCCTCCGCGTTCCCCCCGATGACCGGTTGAAAACTCTCGTGGTGAAATCTGTCGTAATCGCCCTGGTCTTTCCAGTAGGACTTCAGATCGTCCAGATGCTCACCCGGGCCGGAGCAGAATGCGTCACGTTCTCGCCAGTCGGGAACCAGCTCGTCCAGTTCGGTCGCCTTCATGCGTCCTTCGTCGCTGGTGATGCGCAGCTTCACGCTGAGGCCGTCGTGCTTGGCCTCCAGCTCGTCGAGGGTGTCCGCGAACATGAGCTGCTCGCGGGTGTGAACCGAGTGAACCACGACGATGTCTCGGACCTGGTCGTGGTGGTCGAGGCTGCGTAGCATGCTGATGATCGGCGTGATGCCGCTGCCTGCGCTGATGAAGACCATCTTGTCCGGCAGCGGGTCGGGAAGGGTGAACTCGCCCTCGACCTCGCTGAGACGGACGATGTCGCCCGTGCGGATGGTGCCGACGAGGTACGGCGACACAGTCCCCTCGGGTACGAGCTTGGGACTGACGCTGACCAGTCCGTCTACGGGGTCCGGGTCGGACGTCAACGAGTACGCCCGCCAGTGGTAGCGCCCGTCGATGAGGACACCGAGCCGGACGTACTGTCCGGGTATGTGACCAGCCCATTCGAAGCCGGGGCGGATGAAGACGGATACCGCCTCCGAGCCCTCCGGCGCGACCCGAACGACCTGCCCACGCAGTTCCCGCGTCGTCCACAACGGGTTGATCAACGCAAGATAGTCGTCCGGTCTCAATGGATTGAACAACATTCGAACCGCGCGAAGCGCTGTTCTTCGCACAAAAGATACCTGGGGCTTGGCCCCCCGCTCTGCCACACCTGAAACGTAACGCCAACACCCGCGTCTGTGTCGGAAAACCGCGAAATGAGCCGAAATCAATTGTATTTCAAATTGATTGGCTCATTTCGGCGGCATACGAATGCCCGGGCCCCCGCAGCCGATTACGCGAGTAACCGGTCCGACCGGGGCTCAAACATCGTCGGTCAGCGCCAGCCCAGAGCAGGAGCGACGTCGCGGAGCAGAGCCTCCATGACGTGTGCGCAGTAGTCCACGCCCAGCTGGTTCGGGACGGTGATCAACACAGTGTCGGCGGCCGCGATGGCCTCGTCGCCCGCCAGTTCCTCGATCAGCTGATCGGGCTCGCCTGCGTACGACTTGCCGAAACGTGCGATGCCGCCGTCGATGTATCCGACCTGATCCTGGCCGTCGGCCTGACGTCCGAAGTAGGCCCGGTCGAGATCGCTGACGATGGGAAAGATGCTGCGGCTGACAGAAACTCGTGGCTGGTGCGAATGACCGACGTCGGCCCAGGTCTTGCGGAACCGTTCGATCTGTTCGGCCTGCAGCTGATGGAACGGAATGCCCGTGTCCTCGGTGAGCAGCGTCGAACTCATCAGGTTCATGCCCTGCCGTGCCGTCCACTCAGCAGTGTCGCGGTTGCCCGCACCCCACCAGATCCGCTCGCGTAGCCCTGCCGAATGCGGCTCGAGGCGTAGCAGCCCCGGGGGGTTCGGGAACATCGGACGCGGGTTCGGCTGGGCGAACCCTTTGCCTTCCAGCAGCTCGAGGAAGACGCGAGTGTGTTCGCGCGCCATCTCGGCGTGGTCGGATCCACCCTTCGGGGAGTACCCGAAGTGCTTGTATCCCTCGATGACCTGCTCGGGCGATCCGCGGCTGATGCCGAGCTGCAGTCTCCCTCCGGATATCAGGTCCGCCGACCCTGCGTCCTCCGTCATGTAGAAGGGGTTCTCGTACCGCATATCGATAACGCCGGTACCGATCTCGATGGTGCTCGTCTTCGCTCCGATGGCTGCGAGCAGCGGAAATGGCGACGAAAGTTGGTTGGCGAAGTGATGGACGCGGTAGTACGCGCCGTCAGCTCCCAATTCCTCGGCGGCGACCGCCAAATCGATGGATTGCAGCAGAACGTCGGAGGCCGAGCGCGTCTGCGACTGGGGCGACGGCGTCCAATGGCCGAAGGAAAGAAACCCTATCTTCTTCATTGTCGCTTCAACCGTTCTTCTGGCGTGGTTGTTCCGCGTCCACCTTCACGGTGCAGGAGAACGCACGATCCTGCCCGGGCGGTATCGCCAGACTTGCCGGTCTGCTACCCAACTCTCCGTCCGACGTCTCCAGAGCGGGCAGACCCGCCCACGGTTCCAAGCACACGAAACCCGCGCCCGACGGCGGAGACCACACCGCGAATTGCTCGAAACCGGCCCATGTCAGCGTCAGGGATCCCGTGGCCTCGGACCGGTACCGGACCTCGGTCCCCGAGACCCGCTCGAAGACCACAGCGCCTGCGTCGAACAGTGTGTCGGTGAGGTTCAGAGTTCGCCCCGCCAGCGGAGACGGCTGGGACTGGGGCATCGGGACACCGTCGACGACGCGGTGGACGCGGTCGGCCTGATCCTCGGCGAACACGACGGTGCTGGAGTTGCGTGCACCCGGTTCGGTCGGCCACAGAAACGCCGTGTGCAGCCCGAAGGACGCGGGCATGGACCGCGAACCAGTGTTGGCGATGGTGTAGTCGGACGTCAGGTAGCTGCCACGCACGCGGTGGCGAACCCGAAGGGCGAAATCGAACGGGTAGTGCCGGCGTGTGTGATCGTCGGAGACGAGCTCGAACTCGGCCGTGTCGTCGGACGTGTCGACCAGCGTGAATGCCATGTCCCGCGCGAACCCGTGCTGCGGCATCGGATACACCACCCCGTCCACGGTGACCGAGTCGGCGGGCGATCTGCCGATGCACGGAAACAGGATCGGGGCGTGCCGACGCCACTGCGGACCCGCGTCCCACAACAATTCTCGCCCGGACGGTGTTCGTACGGACACCAACTCCGCGCCCACCGACGCGACGGTCACATTCCAGCCGCTTCCAGTCAGTGTCGCGCCGCGAGAACCCGAGGAAGACGGCGGCTGCGACTCCGGTGTCGTGGGTACCATCGTCCGAACGTAGCAGCAGGTGAAAGACTGTGCCGATGGATGTGCGTGTGAAGAACAACGTGACGGTCACCGGGGTTCCCGACGGCCCGACCGTCGTGCTCGCACACGGATTCGGATGCGACCAGCATCTGTGGCGCGGCGTCACCGCGCTGTTGGCGTCGACCTGCCGCATCGTGCTGTTCGACCACGTCGGTGCGGGCGGATCGGACCTGGCTGCTTGGAACGAAGAGGACTACTCCGGCCTCGATGCATACGCAGCGGACGTCGTCGATCTTCTCGTCGATCTGGATTTCGGGCCCGTCACCTACGTCGGCCACTCCGTCGCGTCGATGATCGGGGTGCTCGCCGCATCCGAGCGCCCGGAACTTTTCGACAAGCTGGTCTTGGTCACGCCGTCACCGCGCTACATCGACGACGATGACTACCAGGGCGGTTTCACCCGAGGCGACATCGACGAACTACTCGAATCGCTCGATGCGAACTACCTCGGTTGGTCGGCAGCGATCGCACCGATGATCATGGACAACCCCGATCGTCCCGAACTGGCGGCCGAACTCACCGACACGTTCTGTCGGACGGATCCATCCTGTGCCCGTTCGTTCGCCCGCGCGACGTTCCTCTCCGACAACCGCACCGACCTCGGTCGCGTCGTGACCCCCACGCTCGTCATCGAGTGCGAGCACGACGCGTTGGCGCCGCGAGAGGTCGGCCGCTACGTCCACGACAACATCGTCGGCAGTGAGCTGATCACGTTGAACGCCAGTGGACACTGTCCGCACGTGAGTCATCCCGACTTGACGGCCGCCGCAATACTGTCCTTCGTCGGCCGCACGTGAGCGACGTAGATCCGCTCCTGGTCGAATCCGCGGAGGATCTGTACGAGAACGCTCCGTGCGGTTACCTCTCGACGTGGCCGGACGGCCGCATTGCCAAGGTCAATTCCACGCTGACGAACTGGCTCGGATTCGAGCGCGAGGAACTGCTCGGTCTGCGCTTCACCGAGTTGCTGACGGCGGGAGGGCGGATTCACTACGAGACGCATTTCGTGCCCCTGCTGTTCACCCGCGGAACGGTGGACAGCGTCGCGCTCGACCTCGTTGCCCGGGACGGCGAGCGCCACCCGATGTTCGTGACGGCGAACGTCGGACGCGGACCCGACGGGCTGCCTGCTCTGGTTCGGATCACCGCTCTCGACGCCGGGGAGCGGCGAGCATACGAGCGTGAACTGGTCGCCGAACGACGGCGTGCCGAGCGCGAGCGCGAGCGCGTCGAGGTGCTCGCACGCACACTGCAACGCTCACTGCTGCCGCCTGCACTGTCGCCACCCGCAGGCGTCGACTCCGCCGCGTACTACCACTTCGCGTCGCAGGACGACGTCGGGGGAGATTTCTACGATCTGTTCCCACTGTCCGGCGACCGCTGGGGATTCTTCCTCGGAGACGTATGTGGGAAGGGGCCCGACGCGGCCGTCGTGACGTCCGCGACGCGGTACTCGCTACGCACGGCGGCGGTGTACGCACAGGACCCGGTCGAGGTGTTGCACAACCTCAATTCGCTTCTGCTCCACGAGTTCGGGCACGAAGATTCGAGATTCTGCACCGTGATCTTCGGCGTCCTGACCGTGCGCGACGGCCGGCTCGACGTCGAACTGGCCAGCGGCGGGCACCCGCCGGCTCTGCTGCTGCGAGTGGACGGCACAGCGAGTTATCTCGACACCACCGGCGGCCAGCTGGTCGGCATCCTCCCCGCACCGCGTTTCCTGTCCGTCCACGTGCAGCTGCTACCGGGGGACACGCTCGTGCTGTACACGGACGGCCTGACCGAGGCTCGGACCGGAGTAGGGCGGAAACGGTACGACGATGAGGGCGCACTGCTGGAGTTCGCCGCCTCCCGATCGCCCGCATCGCCCGTCGAGTTCGTCGACGATCTTCGAGAATTGTTGCTGGGCTTCGGCGAAGGGCTGTCCGACGACACCGCCATACTGGCCTTCGGGCTGCCGTTGCAGCCCCAGGCGTAGCGACATCAACCGCCGCAGTTGTTGGGCGGCGGCGTGCCTGCAGCGCGTCCGTCGAGCCACTGCGCGGGCAGCGCACCGAGATTCAGGATGCCGTGTCCCTGATTCGCGGCGACCTGCAGTTCGATGACATCGCCCATGGCGCATCCCCGGCGGACGGCATCGATCGTCCACTGCGGTGCCACGAGCTGGTCCTGGTCACCGTAACCGACGAACATCGGCTGGGGTGCCGGTCCTTTCGGAATGCTGTACTCGGCGAGCCACGTTCGTAACCGGTCCGCTGCCTGCGGGGACACCGGAGCGTAGTCGGCGGGAACAACAGAGTCGGCCAGGGTGGACTGCAGGGCAGAATTCTCGCCGACGCACGTGAGAAATGCGTCGCTTCGGCGTTCGAGCACCCCATGCAGGTAGTCGCTCGTCTCGAGTTCGGGATGTTTGGCCGCGATACCGGTCAGGATGGACGGCAGAGCGGCGATCTGGGCGGTGGTCAAGGTGCCGTTCTGCATCTCGTCGACCAACCCGGTCAGGTCGGTGGCGGGGGACATGCTCACCGTGCCGAGCAATTGGAGGCCCTCGCCGTAGTCGTCGGACAGTTCGTTGGCCGACCACACGGCCTGCCCTCCCTGGGACACCCCGTACCCCACCCAGTCGGTGGAGCTCTCCGGCAGCACCTCCCGCGCCGCGCGCACCGCGTCGATGATGTTGTATCCGGCCGTCGTCGGCTCCAGGTACGGGTGCACCTCCGAGGTGCCGAGGCCCTGGTAGTCGGTCATCGTGACGGCATAACCGTTGGACAAGAACGGAATGATCGTCGTGAGGCTGCCCAGCAGGCCGATGCGGGTCGACGGGGCGCATCGACTGTTCACCCCGGTCGTCGCGTGGCCGATCGACGCTATCGGCCACCCTCCCTCGGGCGGAGTTCCCTTGGGCGCGAACACCACTCCGGTGACTTCGGTGGGGGAGCCGTCGATACCGGATGTCGAGGCATAGCGCACCGACACCGACGTGCCGGTGAGGTCCGCCAGCGCGGGATACCCCGGGAACTCGACCGGCTCGGCCAGCAGCCGGCCTGGTGACCCGTCGGTCGCCGCGGCGTCGACGTTCGCTGCGTCACCGGACGAACTCGAACACCCCGCCAGTGCAAGGACGCCGACGAGTGCCGCAGCGATTCCTCGTGCTCGGAGCGCTCCACGGATCATCGGTCATCACTTCGGTTCGGCCTGAAGGGTCCCGACGGGGTCGTCGCACATCCGGCGCAGAGCGGATTCGATCACGGCGGGGTCGATCATCTTGTCGCAGAACGACGCAGTGAACGTGCGCCCGTTGTCGATCTCCGACACCAGCAGTGTGGCGCCGTCGGGCCCGTCCGGCTCCAAGAACGCGGCCAGGCGCGGGGGCCGCTCGTCACGGATCCACAGCCCGTCGTCGAACATCGTCAGTTTGCCGAGATCGCTGACTGCAAGGCGGACGCGGTCGTTCACCTCGATCGACGACTCGGTCGGCGCGTGAGCTGTCGGTGCCGAGCGCTTCAGAGCGGCTTTGATCTGCGACATCCCCAGAATGGCTATGGGCCAACCCGATTCGATCACCTGACGCATCAGTGCGGCGATGTCGGCGGCGCTCGGCGACGGGGGAATCCGGACAGGGATACCGACGGCGAAGTTGCCGTGGCCGTCCTGCAGCTTCGGTGGCAGGTAACGACGACTGTTGAAGAGAATCATCACCGACTCGTCGACGGTGACGCCCTCTGCCTCCAGCGCGGCAATCCACAACGCAATGGTGACCGACGCGGTCGTGGCCTTTCCGGGTTGACTGGACGCCCACTTCTTCAGCTGCGCAACACGATCAGGGGCCATGAAATCGGCTCGCGACGTCTTACCGGCTTCCCAGTCCTCGATGCGCTTGGTGGCACCCGCTACCAGGCGAGGCGGCTTCTTGTTCTGCTTGCGCAAACGCCAGAAATCGCGCAGTGCCGCGGGACGTGACAAGTAATGGTGGCGAAGCGCCGTCCACGTGGTGTTGCTCGGCAGTCCCTTGGCGAGAGCCGGGGCGCGGTCGAAGTCGATGTTTCCGCCGAGGGTGGCGAGCAGCAGCACACCCATCTGACCGTCACCGACGCCGTGCGAATAGTCCACGGCGATGTAGTCACCGGCGATGACCACCTCCAGCGGCTCCCGCACGCCGGGGCGACGCCGGATCACGCCCATCAGATGGCCGAGGTCGCGACTGTCCTCGGCGGGCAGGTGAACGATCGGGGTCCGCTCGCCCAAATTCCGACGGTAGCGCCACTCGACGTTGTGAGTGTCCGGCTCCACTGCGAGCCGAGGAGTCGACGTGCTCTGCTCCGCTACTGTCAGGGCCTTGCGGATGGCGTCCTCGTCCAAGCTCACGCACGGGCCGACGACGGCAATGGTGCGGGCTTCGGCAAACACGCGATCCATCGCGGTGGATCGATACGTTGTCGTGCGGTCAGACGATGTCATCGAGAACCCCCTGCATCCTGGCTCGGAAGTTGGCCCGGGAGAAACCCTCCGCCCAAGCGCGGATCTCGTTGCGGTCGAACGCCGACGGATCGAACGACGACATCGCGGAGGCGAAGCCGTCGACCACTTCGTCGTCGGAACCCGATGCGACGAGTTGGCCGGACACCCCGGGTACGACGGTGTCGAGCGCGCCGCCTTCTCCGAGTGCGATCACCGGAGTTCCGGTTGCCATCGTCTCCACCGGCACGATTCCGAAATCCTCCACACCGGGCATCAGCAGGCCACGAGCGCGTCGGTGAAGCCCGAGCAGGTCTTCGTGCGACACACGCCCGAGGAATGTCGTGTTGGGTCCAGCGAGTTCGCGGCATGCGCTCATGGCTCGACCGTCACCCGCAACGACCAGTTTGATGTTGGCGGCCGCGGCTGCCTTCACCGCAATGTCCGGCCGTTTGTAGGGCACCAGTCGCCCTGCCAGCAGAAAGAAATCCTCGCGTTCGACTGACGCGTCGGGGGTGAATCCCTCGGTGTCGACGGGGGGATGAACGACCACCGCGTCGTCGCGTCCCCACCAGTTGGAGATGCGATCGGCGACCGCGGAAGAATTGGCCACCACCGTACGCAGCTTGGGAGCAGCAGCGATCTCGCACTTGCGGGCGACCGCGGACAAGGCGGTGAGTATCGCGGCACCTGCCTTGCCACCGCCCTCGCCCGCACGAAGCGCTGGATCCCACGCCCATCGAGCCGGACTGTGCACGTACGCAACGACGGGTGCGTCGGTGGCGAACACCGCCTGCGTGGCGAACGCATGGTGGCTGACGATGGCAGCGTCGATGTCGCCGAGTTTCAAGTGCCGAAACGCCGTGGGCATCAGGGGGAGCAGTGGGGCGTAGGAGCGCTCGCCGAGTGCCTTGTATCCCGTGTTGAGGAACGTCGTCTTCGGTGGCCGCGGCAGGTCCTTCGGAATGCCCTGTGCACGTGCCACCGCGGCATACACCTGGGACTCGGGCCACTGCAGCGCAAGCTGTTCGATGACGTGTTCCGACCCTGCGATCTCGGTCAGTCGCTCGTGGACGATTGCAACCCGGTCAGTGGTCATCGCTCGGGGCCTCCGCATTCTGTGGCTCGGCAGACTTCTTGCGTCGTGTGCTACTGGCTTGTTGCAGCACGAGATACGTGGGTACGCCGAACTCGTGCAGGCGACGAAGGGCGTGCTCGGCGGCTTTCCGATCCTTGCCGCCCTTCGAGAGGATCACGACGGCGCTCTCGACGTCTGCGACATCGACGACCGTCCACCACTCGCTGGCCAGACCTCCCTCGATGAACGCACGTCCGTCCTGGGGTGGGACCGCTGTGGCGACGGCGTATCCGGCGATCGGGGTGGTGCTGCCTGCGTTGGACTCGGCGTCCTGGCCGATCAGGATGACGGCTTCGTAGCCGTCACGTCCGGGCGCGGAATGCCGCGCCGAGCCCGATGTGCGGGGCCCCCCGCGCTCACGCGCAGCGATTCTGCCGACCACCGACGGAGGCAGCGCATCTCCACCCTGAGGATCGAAACTGGCACGGTACTTCTTGGCGACTCGGCTGGCCCATGCCCGCGTCGGCCTCGATCCGATTCTGCTGCGCAGCAACACGATCAGCTCTGCGGCGATGACAAGTGCGGCGAGCGCGGCAACCGATGCCTCCGAGAACGGCTTGGGGGAGACCGGGGTGTCGCTCTGTTCGGGTGTGGACAATACGACGAGCTGATCGCCGCCGCCGCTCTGTACCTGCGCCAATTGTCCTCGCAGATCGCTCAGAGTGGCGTTCGATGCAGTCTTGGCATCCCCGTCCGGAAGCGCGGTGTTCCGTGCTTCTTCCGCGGCCACCGCTGCCTGAAGCTGTTCGAGCTGGCTCTGGGTGTCGCGAGCACTGTTGGCGTTGGCCGCCTGCGCGACAGTCGACACCGTCGACTGGGTCAACTCGAGGGCGAGCTCCGGCGACGGCGCCGTGACGGTGAAGACCAGCAGAGCAGGCGAGGTGCCGGGCTCGAGTGCCAGGTTGGAAGCGAGAGTGCCCGCGGTCCAGTCGGTGTCCACCTCCGAGACCACTTGCTCGAGCACGTCGTTGTCCGACGCGAGCCCGATGAAGGGCGCTCGCATCTGCTCGATGAACGCATCACCGGGAACCAATGCCTGTGCAGGCTTGATCTCGGTGACGATCGATGCCGAATACTGCTTCTCGCTCAACTCGGTTCGGGCGAAGAACACCGCAGCGCCCACCAGCAAGCCGATGACGAGCGCGGGAAGGAAAGCGCGGCCGAGTTCTCTCATGTGCCCGGCGAGGTCGATCGGCGGCGGCACGTCGCTACGGTGCACTGGATCGTTCACGGATGCCAACCGAAGCTCCTTTGATCGCCTACACGGGCAGAGAGTCCTTCACTCGAACGTGAAGACCGGACAGGTGTGATGATACCCAAACCGCCTCTCGGTGCTTCGGTACGCCCGATACGGCGCGTGAGTGCCGGTGTTGCGAAAATCGCTGCCGTGAAACAGGAATGAAGTTCTTTCGGACCGCTGGAAGCAGTCGGTGACGCGGTTTCGAGCGGCGAGAACCGGACCGACTCCGGTTCGTGAGTCCGTGGCAGATCGACGTCCGACCGTGGCCTCATCCGATCAGCGCCTCGAGCAACGCGGGCATCGTGATGGAGATGTTGTGTTCGGCGCCGATTTTCGCGCGGGCGGAGGATCCCAGAACGGTGCGACGCGCTCCGTCCGCCAGCACGTCCTGGATCGCGTGGGACAACGCCGCAGGGTCGCCGGGTGGAACCAGAACACCTGCACCGTCGCGCAGAAATTCGGTCGGCCCACCGTGATCGGTTGCGATCACGGGCAATCCGTGTGACATCGCTTCCAACACGGCAAGCGGACCGGCCTCCGGGAGAACGCTCGTGGACACCACGACGTCCCATCGCCGAAGCGCATCGTCGAGCTTCGTGTGGCCGAGAAACCTGACTCGGCCGGACAGATCCGGTTCGCTAGCCCGCTCGTGCAGTTCGGCGACGTAACTCTCGTCGCTGGGAAAACTGCCGCCGGCGAGTTCGACATCCACCCCGGGGGTGAGCGCCAGCGCGTCGAGGAGCACCCGGTGTCCCTTCCACGGGGTCAGCAGCGCAAGCATTCCGACGACAGGCGGCGTGTGGACAGTGCTACGGCCGAAATCCTCGACGGGCCAGGGCACGCCGTACGGGACGAGTTCGACGTCGATACCGGCAGCGCGCACCGGAGCAGCGGCCGCGTCGGTACACGCCACTGCTCTGCGTACGACACCTCGGCCGAGCCTCGTCACTGCGCGCTGTCGCCCGCTTGCCATCACGTCGTGAACAAGCCACGACGCACCACGAGGTGGGCGTGCGATGCGCGTTGCCGGCAGAGCGAAGAGGGAATTGACGACGGTCGCAGTCCCTGCTCCTCGCACCAGGGGGCGCAGGGTTCTTCCCGCCGACCACCAGCGGGCGAGCATCTGGCCGGCCGCCATCACCCGCGCTGCGCCGCGTTGGCCGCCCAGTCCCAGTTCCGGGATCGGCACGTGACGAACGCTGTCGGGTAGGGCCTCTGCCAATGCGCCGGCCGGGCTGGCCACCACGACGGTGTGTCCCGTTTCCGACGCTCGATCGACCAGCGCGAGCAGCATCTTCTCCGCTCCGGACACCTGTCCGGTGTGGGCGACGAACACAACGGTGGAAGTGTCGGTCATCGTTTCTCCGCTCGGTGTCGGCCCCCGGCCCGCGGTGTGGCCGCGCCGGGGGTGGTGTCGTTGCCCAGTGGTGATTCGACGAGTCCGAGCTTCGCAGCACCGAACACGATGACGACCAGCAGCAGCGCGAACACGATGGACACCACGAGCCACAGGGATGGAAGTGCCGAGACGGCAAGCGAACCGGCGTAGGACAGCGCAGCCGCAAGGACCACGATCAGCGCGATCGGACCCAGAGGTAGCAACGTCGACACCGGAACCGTTCGGGCAATGACGATCCACAGGAGTACGACGGTCGTTCCCAGCGTCGCGACGGTGGAAATGGCGGCCCCGTCGTAGGACATCCGCGGAATGAGAACGAGATTGAGCCCCACGTTCAGGGCAAGTCCGAGCACTGCGACCAGCGGGTAGTGGCGCTGCATTCCTGCAGAGGCGAGGAGGAAGATTCCCAGGAGGATCAGCGACATCAGGGCGGCACCCAGTACCAGTAGTCGTGCGGCATCCGCACCTGCCACGAACCGCTCGCCGTAGAGAAGCTCGATGAGATGATCGGCCGACGGCCAGAAGGCGACCACCGCAGCGGCTCCGAACAGCGCGAACAGCGTTGCTGCCGACCGTGTTCGCTTGCGGAATGTCGCGAGGTCGTCGGGCCACGCGGCAATGAGAAGGGTACTGATGGGCGCAACTGCAGCCAGAATGATGGTGTCCATCATGTCCGAGAACTTGTAGCCGATCGAATACAGTCCGACCGCGTCGAATGTGTCGAGCAGGCTGAGCATCAGAACATCGATCTTCAGCATCGCGATGGTCAGTGCGAAACCGATTGCCAGCGGTATCGCTTCGCGTAGGTACGGACCCCACCGGTGCACATCGATGTGCCGGGACGGCTTCAAACCCAGCGACGGTCGCCTGATTCCGACCGATTTCGACACCAGTTTGAAGATCTCGTTGATGACGGCAGGTAGTACGAACACGAGCAGAGTCGGCGCGAAGACGGCGGCGAGGATGGTCAGTGCCAGTTGAATTGCTTGGCCGAGACTCTCGGCGACAGCGACCATCAGCAGTCGGTGTCGGCTCTGGAACAGAACCGACAGTGCGTGACTCGGGGTGGCGAAGACGACGACGAGACCGCCTACCGCTGTCGCCAGCACCACTTCGGTGGGGTATCGGAGGATGAGGACGTACCCCACGGCGAGTACGTACCCGACGAGGCCCAAGGCGGTGCGCAGAGCCAGGAACGACGACGCGGTTCGCGAAATCTCCTCCGGGCTGCCGTCCATCAAGCGTGCCAACACCACCCGGCCGACCCCGAGATCGGTGACGACGGACATCAAGCCCAACAGCGCGAACACGAAGCTGAACTGGCCCCAGCCCTCAGGGCTGAGCGAACGGGCCACGATGACGCTGCCGACCCAGCCCAGTCCAGCGATGATGACCCGGCTCACCAACACGGCGGCGGTGGCTCTTGCTGCTGCTTTCGGGTCCGCGGCTATGGCCCGGTAGTCGGGCGGCTGCTCGGTACCCTCGGCGGACGGGTCCTCGGTCACGAGATGATCCCCGCTTTTCGGTAGGCCTCGACGGTGCGCTGGGCCGTGCGTCGCCAGGTCAGTCCCTCGGAGACTGCCGCGGCGTTCGACACAAGGGCAGCGCGAGCATCGGCGTCGAACACGATGGGACGCATGGCGTCCGCCCAGTTGTCCACCCGCTCCGAGCCGAGAAGCACAGCACCGTCGCCGACGACGTCGGGCAGGGCACCGACGGCACTGGCGACGACCGCGCCGCCGCAGGCCATCGCTTCGACGGGTGGAAGTCCGTACCCCTCGTAGCGTGATGCGTACGCGGTGACCGTAGCGGTGGCGTACAGAGCGGGCAGGTCCTCGACATCGATGTAACCGAGGCCGATCGACGACGTCGGGGCGTTCGGCCCCTTCGATCCAGCGCCTGCCAACACCGATGGAATTCCGAGTCGTTCGGCCGCATCGGCGACGAGCTGAACGTTCTTGCGCGGTTCGACGGTGCCGACCTGCAATACGAACTTTTCGGGAAGAGAATACTTCTCGCGGACGGCGTCGAGGGCGGATTCCGCCGGGGGCGTCGCCCATGCCGCGGGCGCCAGTTCCGCGACGGCGGCTTCTCGGCCGCTGACGGCCTTGATGCGATCGGCGGTGAACTGCGACACCGCGATCAACAGGTCGGCTTTCCTCAGCGCACGTCGAACGAGCTTCTGTTCACCGAACGCCCGGAACTTGCTGGACGCCGACGGCATGTCGATGACAGACAGGTCGTGGACGGTCGCCACGGTGGCTGCCCTGGTCACGAGAGGGAGGTCGACATCGAGACCGTGGACGACATCGCAGTCACCGACGGGCAGCGCCCCCAGAACGGCACGCACCGCGCCGTCGGCGACACGGCGGGGGAGCGGTTGCACGTCACCCGGGAGTTCGCCCACCGCGTCACGCTGGACGACGGCGGCGAGATCAGCCGTCGGTAGCAGTGCTGGAATCTCGTTCAGTAACTCGCGGATGTACGTCTGGACCCCGCTGCCGCCCGGCCGAAGGGCGAGCGCCCCGTAGACGATCCGGGGGTTGCTACTGATTCGTGTTGCGCTGCTGCGCATCCCACCACTCCTAACAGAAGCCAGAAATAAACGTCGATCGGAAAAATTTCGAAGTAGGTCGAGACGAGGCTCGCGAACATCGCCGCGACGATCGACGAACCGACACCGAGCGCAAGGGCCTCGTCGCCCCTGGGCAGAGACCTGGACAAGCGCGTGCACCACAGCAGAGCCGTAACGAGGAGTGCCACGACGGCCCACAATCCGATGGGCCCGAGTTCGAGCGCGGACTTCACGTAGTAGTTGTCCGGTTGATAGTTGGTGGACAATCCGCTGAACGTCACTCCCGAGGCCGTCGAAATACGGTCGGCTGCTGCGCCACTCGCACCGAGACCTTGGCCGAACGGGTGGATCAGAATGCTCGCGATGATGTCGCTCCATCCGTCACCGCGTTCGTTGAGGCTGCTGGACGAGAAGAAGACGGAGGAGATCTTGGGTACGAACGGAACGATCACCGCGACAGCCACACCGGCGACGACGAGTGGGACGGCCAAGAATCGGAACCGCACGGCGATCAGGTATATCAAGCCGACGAGCAAGCCGAGGATTGCTCCTCGAACGATCGAACTTGCCATCGCGACGACCATTATCGGCGACATCCACAGGAACGCGGCGTTGCGACGGCGCGCTGGATCGGCCAGTGCGACAGCACCGCCGACGAGCAGAGCCAACATCACGTACAAGCCGAAGGGGAACGGAAGGTTGAACGTACTGAAGGTTCGCAGCAGGCCGCCGGAAGTTCTGACCTGCGTGCCGTACTCGTATCCGAGCGAGACCAGGAAAGCGGGACCGAGCACCAATTGCGCAATCCCGACCAACGACGTGAACACGCCCATCCCCATGAGCACACTGACCAGGTTGTCGCGGTCACGGGCGTCGAACGGAGCGAGCCAGAGGATCCCCACCAACAGCATGTAGAAGAACGTCACCTTGATGGCGACGAACCCGATGAGCCCGAACGACACGAGCGCCGAGACGACTCCGAAGACGACGAACAAGGCGGCCGCGGGCCACCAGGGCATGGTCAACGGCGGGTGTGGACGTGGTGTCGGCGTCGATGTTCGCGGCCTGACTCGCCGCAACCATGCGCAGCCGAGTGTGAACAGCACAAGGCCTTCCTTCCATCCGGACACGACGCCGGGTACGGGAAGGATGGCCAACAGGCCGTTGAGCGGCACGAATGCAGCGAGAAGCAGCAGTCCTCGCTGGGGGCGGTGCACGATCGCACGGGCGACGAACAGACCCGCCCCCACCACCAGAACGGCGGCGAAGGCGATCGCGACATACGCGATCACGGACGACCCGGGACTCGTGAGTGTGGTTGGCCGGGAGCGATGTTCACACTCAGTCCTCGGCCCGCTTCAGCACGGCCAGAACGGTCAGGAACAAGATCTTGATATCGAGCCAGATGGACCAGTTCTCGATGTAGTAGTTGTCCCACTCCGCACGGTCCGCGATGGACGTCTGTCCACGTAGGCCGTGTACCTGCGCCCAGCCCGTGACGCCTGCCTTCACTCGGTGGCGCTCACCGTAGCGACGGATCTGCATGGCGAAGAGGTCGACGTACTCGGGCCGCTCGGGACGCGGGCCGACGAGGCTCATGTCGCCGCGGATCACGTTCAGCAACTGTGGCAGCTCGTCGAGCGAGGTCTGCCGCATGATCTTGCCGATCTTGGTACGGCGATCCACGCCCTCCACGCCGCCCGGTGCTGCGCCCTCGACTCGGACGAACTCTGCATCGGATGCCCGCGGCGGACGCATGGACCGAAACTTCAGGCAGTCGAACGGGATTCCGTCACGTCCGATGCGTTCCTGAGCGAAGAAGATGGGGCCGGGAGAACTCAACCTCACCAGCAGCATGAGCAGCAGGAAGATCGGTGAAATCAGCAGCAGGCCGACGCTGGTCAGCACTCGGTCGGTGAGTCCCTTGAGGAGGAATTGCCATCCCTTGGGGTCGACGTGAGGAAGAACCATGAGGGGGAGTCCGCCGATGTGCTCGACGCGGGTCTTGAGGCCGACGGTGTCGAACAACCGCGGCACCACCCAGACTCGGATGCCCAACTTGTGGGCGGACCTGACGGCGGCGACGAGCTCTTCGTGTTGAACGGAGGAGAACGCCACGATGACTTCCTCGGCCCCGGTCGTCTTGGCGATCATCTCGAACTGGCTCGGTGTGCCGAGATAGGGAACGTCGATGAAGTCCGGCGCGGTGGGGTCCACCGGCGCCACCGGTGTCACGTCTACGAGACCGATGGGGTTCAGCCCGTACTCGGGGAACTGACGCATCCGCGCGACGAGCTGATGACCGATCGGCCCACCACCGACGACGAGCGTCGGAGCCGCCGAGTTGTACTTCGCTCTGATTCGACGCTGGATGATCACGCGGATCAGGCGCCCTACAGCGATGGACACCGCTGCACAGATCCAGATGCGAACCATCAGCGCGCCGGGGCGGTACTCGGTGTCGACGACGATCATGATCGACAGCAGTGCGAGTGTGGCGAACGCGATAGCTGTCTCGACCGGGCCGATCTCGTCGAGGAAGTTCTTGCGGAGGCTCCGTCGGTACATTCCTCCTGCGCCGAGGAAAGCGATCACCAAAGGGATGAACAGCCAGGGTAGCCACCCCAACTCGGTGAGGCTGCCGGTTCGCCAGAGCAGGCCTTCGACAACCGCGATGGTTGCTGCCAATACGTCGACAGAAATCGTCACCACCGTATGCAGTGGGTCGACCCGTAGCCGATCGGTCAGGCTCCGCGGACGCGACTGCACGTCGCGCAGTGCGTCGGTGGTCGCCAGGGGCGATTCGAGAGTTTTAGACACGGGCCATTACTCCGTACATGACCCAGTTCGTGTTCCAAGCACTGTCAAAGGCTATCTCAGGCATTTGGTCACAACCCCCTTTTGCTTTATCGATCGTGTTACGGAAAAGCGACCGAATTCCTGTTATGGATCTGAATTTCGGGGCAAAGGTTCTGGATTGGCGTTCTCACCCGAATATTCGCTCGCGAACAATCCATGCAAGATCCTGCAGGGTTTGTTGGTGGCCGATTGTCCATTGCCTGGGCTGTTCGTCCCAGACGCACAGCGTGCCTACCGTGTGGCCCTCGCCGTCGTCGAGAGGGATGCCCATGTAGGACACCGCGAGGTTGTTCAGGACTGCTGGGTGATTCTTCAGTAGTTCGTGCAGACGTGCGTCTTCGACGACGAGTGGTTCACCACCGTCGAGGGTGTACTGGCAGATGCTCTGGTCGATCGGCAGCTGGCGCGATTCGGCTATCTCGGCCGGCAAACCGACTGCGCTCTTGTAGAACTGGCGCTTGTCGTCGATCAAGGAGATGGCCGCGGACGGAACCATCAGGGCGTCCGCCACCATCGATACCAGCCGGTCGTAACTGTCTTCCCTCGGTGTGTCCATCAGGCCGGTTCTCTCGACGGCCTTGACGCGGTCGCGGTTGTGCAACGGGCGATCGGACTCGGGCTGCTCCTCGTCCGAGGTCGGTACCTCGATCCGTGCGGCCTGCAGATGGCGCAGCAGTTGGCCGAGTTCGGAATCGTCGTCGGCAGTGATTTCCTGAACCAGCCGCGTCACGACCGCGCGGCGCACATACGCTTCGACCGATTCCCCGGCTTTGCCTGCCTGTTGCGCGAGAATTTCGTGTAAGCGGTCGTCGAACCCGGAAACAACGTCTGTCATTTTCCCGATGGTAATGCAGTCGAACGAAGTCGGCGTATCCATTCACTCGAGGTCGTGTCGGTGGCAGTAATTCGAACAAATGATGGTATCCGGCAGAACTGCTGTTATATTCTGCCGATGTTTCGGCGCGTAACGCTGAGCGTGCCGAAGATCGTGGTCACGCTTGCACTTCTGCTGGTTTCCATCGCCGCGGTCATCACTCCCGCGCACGCGTCACCTACGACGCCTGGGCGCACAGCGCCCTCGTCACCGGACGGGCGGTGTTCCGGAATGACCAGCTCGCCTCGCATCGGTGCTTCGCCCGGTGCCACGCTGGCTGCAGCGTCGAACGCGGATCTGAATGCGGAGTTGGACCTGGCGCGCGACGCCGGGCTGTTCTCCGTTCGGGTGGACATCGACTGGTCGACCATCGAACGCAACAGGGGGCAGTTCGACTGGGCGAACACCGACCGAGTGCTGGCAGCGGTAGTGGCGCACGGTATGTGCCCGCTCGGTGTCATCGCCTACACGCCGCAGTGGGCGCGCGTACCCGAGGCGATGGGTGACTCGCATTCACGGCCCGCAGATCCGAACGTCTACGCCGCATTCGCACGCACCGTCGTCACTCGCTACCGCGACCACATGAATCTGTGGGAGATCTGGAACGAGCCGAACATCGTCGGCTTCTGGAAGCCGAAGCCCGATGTCGCTGCGTACTCGATCATGCTGCGCGCGGCGTACCAGGCGATCAAACAGGTGCAGCCGGCGTCCACGGTGCTCAGTGGTGGACTTGCTCCCGCAACGGACAACGGCACGAACATGAATCCCAAGTCGTTTCTCTCCGCGATGTACCAGCTCGGCGCGAACAAGTACTTCGATGCGTTCAACGTCCACCCGTACACCTACCCGTGGCTGCCCAACGACCCGAGTACCCAAGAGTGGAGTACAGCGTTCGCGCTGTGGGCGATGCGCGACACCATGGTTGCCGGAGGCGATGCGGGTAAGCAGATCTGGTTGACGGAGTTCGGTGCCCCGACGGGAACCGCATCCAATGCGGTGAGCGAACAGGTCCAAGCGGACTCGATCGTCGTCGTGATGGATGCGGTCCTCGGTAATGCGTGGATCGGACCGTCCTACGTGTACGGCCTGCGAGATGCAGGCACGAACCTGGCCGATCCGGAACAGAACTTCGGGCTGCTTCGACGCGATTTCACGCCGAAGATCGCCTACGGGCGCGTCGCAGCCTTCACGGGGGCGTACTCCTGACGGCTGGGGGCTGCCGGCGCGAATCTCGGTAGGAACGCGGCGAGCGCGAGTGCGATCAGCGAGGCGCCGGCGGCAACGGCCATCGTCACCCGAAACCCCTGCTGCGACGGCAGTTCCGCCGATCCGAGCGTGATCGTCATCTGCGCCAGGATGACGCCTGCCACGGCGCTCGCCGTCGATGTCCCGAGCGAACGCATCAGCGTGTTCAGGCTGTTGGCCGCGGCGGTCTCCGAGGGTGGGACCGCGCCCATGATGAGGGCGGGCATCGCGCCGTACGACAGACCGATGCCTGCGCCGATGATGCAGGAGATGGCAACGAGCTGCCACACAGCGCTCATCGTGACGACACCGAACAGATAGCCGACGGCCACGACGATCGCGCCGAGCATCAGCGTCGTCTTCGGGCCTCTTGTCGTGGTGATCTTGGACGAGATCGGCGCGACCAGCATCATGACGATGCCGGAGGGGGCCATGACGAGACCGGTCACCAGCATCGAGCGGCCCAGTCCGAAGCCGGTTTCGACGGGCAACTGAAGAACCTGCGGGAAGACCAGCGTCATGGCGAACATCGCGAAGCCGAACACCACGGATGCGAGGTTGGTCAACAGCACCTGCCTGCGAGCCGACACGCGGAGGTCCACCAGTGGCTGCTTCGTGCGCAGTTCCCACCATCCCCAGATACCGAGGGAGACGACGGCGACGGCCAACAGACCCAGTGTGGTGGAACTGCTCCACCCCCACGTCGCGCCCTTGGAGATGGACAGCAGCAGAGTCACGAGAGCGACGGACAAACTGGCCGCTCCGACCGCGTCGAACGTTCCGCCGGTCCGCACCTCGGACTCGGGCACGAGCGTCAGCACCAGGATCGCGACGATTACGCCGAGTGCGGCGGACACCCAGAACAGGAAATGCCAATCGGCGTACTCCGCGATGAGCGCCGCCGCGGGAAGCCCCAGAGCGCCGCCGACACCGAGGGAAGCGCCCATCGTGGCTGTCGCGCCGGCGAGCTTCTCCCGTGGAAGAACGTCGCGCATGATGCTGATGCCGAGGGGGATGACACCGGCCGCCAGCCCTTGCAGCGCACGGCCGACGACGAGCGGAACCAGCGATTCGCTGAGCGCGCCGACGATCGACCCCGAGATCATCAGGACGAGGCTGGCCATCAACAGCAATCGCTTGCCGAACATGTCGCCGAGACGGCCCATGACCGGAACAGCGACGGCGCCCGCGAGAAGAGTGGCGGTGATGGCCCAGGCGGTGTTCGATGCCGATGCATCGAGCAGGGTCGGGAGCTGGGGGATCAGAGGAATGATGAGCGTCTGCATCAGTGAGACGACAATTCCGGTGAACGCAAGCACGGCAACGACGACGCCTGCTGGTGCCACCGTGGCGTTGTCGGGTGGTGGGGCAGTGGTCGACATGGGTTCGAGCCTCCCGGCGTTAGTTTTAAAGCAAGTGACTGAATCAATTTAAAGCAACTGCTTGACGGGGTCAAAGTGGCGTTGTTCACTGTGGTCGGTATGTCCGATTGATGACGAATTCGACGGTGACGACTGTGGAAGGCTGGTCCATATGACGCGTGCAGACCGCAACCTTGATACGCGCGAGGCGCTGTTGGCCACGGCCGAGAGGTTGTATGCGGAGGAAGGTATCCATCCGGTCTCGAACCGGCACGTGAGCGAGGCCGCAGGCCAGGGCAACAACGCCGCAGTCGCGTACCACTTCGGGACGAAGACGGATCTGGTGCGAGCAATTCTGGAGAAACATTCGCGATCGATCGAAGAGATTCGATCGCAGATGGTCGCGCGGGTGGAAGGATCGGATGATCTGCAGGATTGGGTTGCGTGCCTCATCAGGCCCTACGTCTCGCATCTCGACTCTCTCGGATCGCCCAGTTGGTACGGGAGATTCAGCGTCCAACTGATATCCGACCCGGTGCTGCGGTCCGTCGCCTACGCCCGTGCCGGCGAGTTGACAGCCCTGAAACCTACCCTCGCGGGTCTGGAGCGCTGCCTGCCCGAGTTGCCGGTGAGTGTCCGAAAGATTCGCGGAGACATGGCCCGCAACCTGATGATGCACACCTGCGCCGACAAGGAGATGGAGTTCGCCGAGAATCCGGACGTCCCGCCCAACTGGACCGACTGCGGCACCGATATCATCGACGCGACGGTGGGGATCTGGCGGGCCCCGGTGTCTCGGTCGTGATTCGAGGCTACTGACCGCCCGCGATGCGAATGGTCGTACCCGTCGCGTAGGACGCATCGTCCGACAGCAACCAGGACACGGCGCCCGCGATCTCGTCCGGGGTGCCCGCACGCTTCATGGGCACCGACTCCGCGACCTTCGCCGGTCTGTTCGGATCGCGATGAAAATCGGTCCAGATGGTCCCGGGCGCGACGGCGTTGACGCGAATGTTTCTGTCCGCCAACTCCTTGGCCAACCCGACGGTGAGTGCCTCGACTCCCGCCTTCGATGCCGCGTAGTGGACGTACATTCCGGGGCTTCCGAGAGTTGCTGCGGCAGAGGAGATGTTGACGATCGAGCCACCGGAGTGCGTCATCGGCGCGATGGCGTACTTGATGCAGGCGAGAACACCGACAAGGTTGAGGTCGATGTCGGCCCTGATGTCGGAGAGATCGTTGTCCACGAGATCGCCCACGGCAGAGGCGGCCTTGGCATTGGTGACCACCCCGGTGAGCGTCCCGAACTCCGCGACCTCTCCGTACATCGCGATAACGGATTCCTCGTCGGTCGTGTCCACGCGGCACACCAACGCACGGCGTCCTGCGGCTTCGACGTCTGCGGCAACGGACTCGGCGGCTGCGCGGTCACGCACGTACGTGACGACGACGTCGTGGCCGTCGGCGGCCAACCGTCTGCACACCGCAGCCCCGATGCCACGGCTTCCTCCGGTGACGACGGTGGTGCGAGTGGTCATGCACGTCACTGTGCCAGATGTGCCGAAAAGTCCGATGACTCGGTGCCCGGGCGTTGTTAGGCTTCCTCGCGTGGCATGGGACGAGATCACCGACACCGACGAGTTGACCGCACTGTTCGGCACACCGAGTTACCGGGCGGCCAACAAGGACCGTGATGCGCTGTTGCCGATCCACCTGGAGTGGCTGTCCATGTCTCCGTTCTGCCTCATCGGAACGGCCGACGACACCGGTAGATGCGATGTGTCGCCGAAGGGGGACCCGGCGGGGGCGCTGGTTCACGTGCTCGACGAGACCACACTCGCCATAGCCGAACGGCCGGGAAACAAGCGGATGGACGGCTACCGCAACGTCCTGCTGAACCCGCACGTGGGAATCAACTTCTTCGTCCCCGGCCGCGGAGACACTCTGCGGATCAACGGCGGAGCGCGGTTGCTCAAGGATGCGCCGTTCTTCGACGACATGAAGGTCAAGGGGCATCGTCCGATCCTGTGTCTGCTCGTCGACGTCGAGCAGGTGTTCTTTCACTGTGCCAAGGCGTTCATGCGGTCACGGCTCTGGGAGCCGGACACCTGGAATCCGTCGGCACTCCCGACGGTCGCTCGGATCACCAAAGCGGTCATGCCGGATTCACCCGAAACTCTCGCCGAGCTGGAGCAGTATTACGGCCCGTCCTACGAGGAGCAGCTGTACCAGCGGCAACAACCCCAGTAGCGAGTACCAGCGAGTACGCGTCGACTCCCAGCGAATTCCAAGCGGCACTTGCCATCGTGTGACCACCCGATCGATCCCGGTCGTCACATCGATACGCAAGGAGTTGCCGTCATGTCCACCATCCAGAACACGACCATCCCCCCCAGCATCCACGCAGGTGCCTCCGGCTCACCCAGAACGGTGCGCTCCGTGGGCATCACACTCGCCCTCGCCACCGCGGCGTGGGCAGTGGGCGTCGCCGTCGTCGGCGACCACCAAGGGTTCGGCTGGAAGTCCCTCGTCGGCGGCATCACGGCAATCGCGTTCCAGATCGCGATCATCAGGTTGTTGCTCTTGCAATACCGGACCGGAGCGATGGGTACCGGCAGGGTGGCCGCTGGCTTCCACGTCGCCCAGTTCGTGTTCATGACAGGCGCACTCGTGTCCTCCACCCTCGACATGTTCTGGCTGCTGCACGGCACCGCTGTGTGGATGGCATTCGATCTGTTCTGGCCGTTGTCGATGTTCGCGATGGTGGGCATCGGAATCAGGGTTGCCATAGCAGGGCGATGGACCGGCGTCGTCCGCTGGTGGACGCTGTGGGCGCAGTCGTGGTTCGTTGCCACGATCCCGCTCGTGCTCGTCGTGCGCGATGCCGGTCAGGTCATGGGCTCGGTTCAGCTGCTGACCGGCTACGTGGTCCTGGGCATTCTGTTGGCGAGAAAAGCCACCGTCACACCCGCGTAGTTCCGGTGCCCGGCCTCGATTACGGGCGACGAATGGCGAATCGGCATTTATGATCCTTCGGTGCCGATCCGACCGTCCCCGACCAGCGCCGGAGTCCAGGTGCGCGTGCTTGGGCCGCTGGAGGCTTCGCTCGACGGTGACCCAGTAGCGCTCGGGGGACCAGTTCCCCGAGCGCTCGTCGCACGTCTGGTCATCGCCGACGGTCGGATGGTCGGAGACGACACGCTCATCGACGATTTGTGGGGTGAGTCACCACCGCGAACAGCCTCGTTGACTCTGCAGGGATACATATCGAGTCTCCGCAAGGCGTTGGAGCCGGGGCGGGGCTCGGCGAAACCTACGATTCTCGTCCGCCGTGGTCCCGGATACGCGCTCGATCTTCCAGCCGACGCAGTCGACTCCAAGCGTTTCGTCGTCGCAGCAGCGAGGGGCAAGCAGGCGCTCGCGGCGGGTGACGCAGCCGACGCGGACCGCATACTGGGCAGCGCCCTCGAACTGTGGCGCGGACCCGCGCATGTGGACTGCGCCGACCGCGAATTCGCGAAAGCAGAGATCCGACATCTGGAAGAACTGCGCCTCGACGTCGTCGAAGATCGCGTGGACGCTGCAATCGCTCTCGGCCACAACGCTGCTGCCGCGGCCGCGTTGGAAGGCCACACTCGCGCACACCCACTGCGCGAGCGTGCGTGGGAACTGCTTGCCCTCGCCCTGTATCGCGGCGGCAGACAGGGAGACGCGCTTACTGCTCTGAGGACGGCTCGGGATCTGTTGGCCGAGGAGCTCGGCGCCGACCCGCGGCCGAGCTCGCTCGCGCTGTACGACGCAATCCTCCGCCAGGAGCCGTCTCTCGACGCACCTGCCGCGACCAAGGCGGGATCGTCGGCCCGGCCACGGAACAACCGGGTCCCGATTCCGGCAACTCATCTCGTCGGACGGCGCGAGGTCCTCGCCGACGTCTCCGCCGCGGTGAACGCACACCGCCTCGTCACGTTGACGGGTGCAGGCGGGATGGGCAAGACAAGGCTTGCTCTGGAAGTTGCGCGTGCGCGCGACGACACGGACGGACCGTGGTTCGTCGAACTGGCCGATGTGCGCGACGGCGGAGTACTCGTGGACGCTGTCGCGACCGCGTTGCAGGTTACGGTCTCCGGAGGTACAGACGCTCTCGTGGCGATTCTGCGGGAGCGGAACACGATTGTCGTACTGGACAATTGCGAACAATTGATCGGGCCCATCGCGGAACTGGTGGAGGCGATCCTATCGTCGGCGCCCGGGATCTCCGTGTTGGCGACGAGCCGCGAAGCACTCGGCGTGCACGGGGAATTCGTCGTCGACATGCCGCCACTGAGCACCGGCGTCGACGGCGAGGCTGTGCGGTTGTTCGTCGAACGGGCCGCGGCGCAGTTGGGAGGATGGGACCCGAGCGGGGATGATCTCGATCTGCTCGAGACGCTCTGCAACAGGCTCGACGGTATGCCGCTGGCGATCGAACTTGCCGCCGGGCAATGTCGCGCGTTGTCGGTGCGGCAACTCGTGGACAACATCGACGACCGATTCGCAGTCCTGCGAGGTGGCCCGCGCACCAACGTGCGGCATTCGACGATGCTCGCCGCCGTCGAGTGGTCTGTGTCGAGCCTCACCGACCCCGAACGCACGCTGTTCGAGGAACTGGCGATCTTCGACGGCGGTTTCGATCTGGATGCCGCGCGCGCGATAGTGGGGACGCGGAACATCATCGGTGACCTCGGCGCACTGATCGACAAGTCGCTCGTCAAGTCGGTCGGTGGCGACCCGCGTCGCTACCGGATGCTCGAGACGCTGCGTAGCTACGCCGCGTTGCATCGCGACCCGGGTCGAACAATGACGTTGCTGGACCGGCATACGTCGTGGGTGGTCGAAATGGCCGAGCAGGCCTACTTCGGTCTTCGCGGTCCCGAATGCCCCCGATGGATGACCCGACTGGACCGGGACATCTCGAACGTGCGCGCCGCGCTGGACCGCGTGGACAAATCGTCCGAGACCTATCTTCGGATCGCCGGAGGCCTGTACTGGTACTGGTATCGGCGTGGTCACGTGGCAGAGGGGCTGCGTTACCTCGAACCGGCGATGAAGGGGAAGGACATCGATATCAGTGTTCTCGTTCGCGCTGTTGCCGGACTCACCATCACCAGGTATCTGGCCGGAGACATGGCGGGCTTGTTCGAATCCTTCGGACGCCTGGCGGAACTCGAACCTGCCACTCCCGGTCACGACGTCGCCCGTTCCGACGCGCTCGTCTCCCTCGCGTTCTTCGAAGCCGGGGCAGGCGCGACCGAGGAGGCACTGAAGCACGCCGACGAAGCACTCGCGCTCGGTACCGTCATCGATGCGCCTTACACCCGTGCCGAGGCTTTGATGTCCGCAGGCACTGCCTACCTACGCAGCGGAGATTTGTCGCACGCGAAAGAACTGTTGTCCGCGGCGACCGATGTCGCAGCCGAGTCCGGTTACCAGTGGTGCGAAGGGTCGGCACTCTGGATTAATGCGAAAGTAGATCTTGCGCAGGGCAACTGGGGTGGGCCTGCCGAGGAGAAGCTGGCCCGGATGATCTCCGCCTGCGACAAGGTGTTCGACACGTCCTCGTGGATGGTCGGGCTCGCCACTCTGGCCTACGCGTTGTTTCGGCGAGGCGACTTCGATTCCGCAGCGCGGTTGCTCGGAGTAGTGGAGCGACAGACCGAACTCAACGGATACGTCCCCGTAAAGATGGACCCTATCGACCTCGGGCGATACGACCGAGAGATGCGGGAGAACATTCCGTTGTCGATTCTCGATGCGGGACGGGTCGTCGGTCGCGACCTCGACCGCGCGGCCGTGCGAGAGATGGTGCTGTCCATCTCAGCGTCGTGAGATCGCGAACACGACGTCCGCGCCGTCGGCGTTTTCGAGCGGGCCGAGAACTGCAGGTAGTGAGGCCGCCATGACCGATGCGGCGACGGATCCGGGAAGTGTGTCGACCTCGAGGTCGCCGAACACCGCGCAGGTCAGGGCCGAGGACACGCTGTAGGCGTCGGCGGCGGTGCAGGCGAACAACGGGAACGTGACGTCGGTCCCCAGGGCTACCGACCGAACCCGCAGCCATTCGAGAAACATCTCGGCGTCTGCCCGGTCGCAGAAACTCACCCGGGCCGCGCGGACACGGCAGCCGGTGACGAGAGTGGGGGCGGTAGACGTAGGTGCGCTCATGGGAATCGGGACCTCGCATTTCTTCGGTGGAACCATGAATACAGGAGCGGAGCCTGCAGGTGAACTGGACGAAGGTCAGAATGCACCGAGGCACTTGGAAACGACTTGGAGTCCGATGCGTTCTAGTCGAGTCGACCGAATGCAACGGCGCCGAGGATGGTGTGCGCGCTTGCGATGACCCTGTCCAGTGGCTCGGAGTCGGGTGCGAGCAACCACTGCTGGGTCATCATGAGCACCGCACCGACGAGACCCACCGCGAGTGTTCGACGGTTGGGCCCGGCAAGGCCGTGAGCGGTTCCGACCGAATCCGCGACGGCGAGGACGGCGTCGACGAACAGTCCTGTGGTCTGCCGGTACAGCGCGTCCACCTCGGCGGAGACGCCGAGAACCTCGAGCAGCACGATGCGGGCGGACCGAGGATCGTCGGCGATGGTGCGGAAGAAGTTCGACAACGCCGATTGCAGAACGTGCTCGGCGCCGGTGGTGTGCGCGTCGCCACGAACGATGATGCTGTTCAGCATCGTCGTGGTCGCACGCCGGTACACGGCCTCCAGGAGCGCCTCGCTGCTGTCGAAGGACTCGTAGAAGTAGCGTTTGGTCAGTCCCGCGGCACTGCATATCCGATCGATCGACGCGGATCGGTAACCGCTCGTGCCGAAGATGTCCACGGCGGCGTCCAGCAGCCGTTCCCGGCGGGCATCGCGTCGCTCCTCTGCGCTCGACCCACGATAGGGCCTGCCGGGGGCGATTTCGGTATCGGAAGAGCTCACGGAAAGATACTGACACCGATCGGTATCAGATGGGAAGTGACAGGTGAACCGGTCACCTCAACCGCAGGGCGAGATAGAACTCGACACGGTGCTCGAGCTGCGACAGATCCCTGCCGGTCAACTCCTCGATCCGCTGAACTCGATAGCGCACCGAGTTGACGTGCAGGTGCATTCGGTCGGCGCACTTCGTCCACGAACCGTTGGTGTCGAGGAATGCGGCCAGCGTCCTGACGAGATCACTGCCGTGGACTTCGTCGTACTCGGTCAACGGTGCCAAGAGCCTCGACCTGAACATGAGCCGGACGTCGTCGGGAACACCGGCCAGCAACAGCACCAGCGTGGCGAGTTCGGAGTGCCCGACGACGCACCGACCGTCGGTACGCCCGGCAGCCAACCTGCGCGCGTGACGTGCTTCCTCCACGGCGCTGCGAATGTCCTGCGCGCCGACCAGTGCGCTCACTCCGACGGCCAACCCGGTACCGGCCAGCCCCGGCGACAGGATGTCCACCCCTCTGCCGATCGACGGGGTGGCATCGACGTCGGTGGCCACCACGGCCAGCACCTCACCGCCGACGATGCCGACTGCCGACGTGTGGGGCACCGACAGTTCCTGTACGAGGCGACGAACCTCACTCGGGCGCAACACGTCCTGCTTCTCACGTGCAGACGGTGACACCGAGGCGGCGATCACCTGATAGCGCGAGTCGACGGGTAGGCCGAGAAGCCCCATCTGCTGCGTCACGAACGAAGCATCGGCACCGTCACCGAGGGCGCGGATGAATTCTCGAGCGAGGATCCCGGCCCCGGTCAGCCTGTCGTCGAACCTGTTTCGTTCGAGAGCAACGATCGAGCAGACCTGCTCGGCCAACGCGCGGCGCTCGGGATGCCATGTTTGCCAATCGCTTCCGACTGCTACGAACCAATCGACAACGCGTGCAGTGGAATCCCGGTCGATCGGAAGCATCGACATGTCGAGCGCGGGAGCGTAGTGAGGGAGCCTGCGCGCAGTCAAGAACTCGTGTGCGAGCAGTTCCGCGTCGGGAACGGACGCCGAGCCGGCAACTACGCGACCCGTCGCTGTGAGGATCCAGCATTCGATGCCGAGCTCGACTGCAACCAGATCGAGCAACGCGCCGACCCCGCCCGTTCCCGTGCCCTCCACCAACCTCTGGTGCCGCTCCAGCACCGCCTTCACGTCGGACGCCCGTGCCGCCGACAGTTGCCGGACCACCCGCTCGGTGACCGTCGCGAACGCGACGTCCGCCGGGACTCGGAACAGCGGAAGCCCGTGGGCGCGGCACGCGTCGACGAGGTCGTCCGGGACCGATCCACCTTCGGACGCCGCCAGTGCGGCGACGCCTGCCTTGGCGACGGCCCTCACGAACTCGTGTGAATCGCCCGGCCCGGTACGCCACATGAGGCCGGTGAGCACCAGTTCACCGCCGCTGAGATAGCGACTCGGATCAAGCATGTCCGTCGTGACGACCCACCTGATGACGGGGTCGAAATGTTCGGGAGCGACCACCTGCTGCAGGTTCAGGTCCGACAAACCCATCAAATCGTGCAGCCTCACCGCGTGTCTTCCTTGCTCTTGTAGGAACCTCCAGAACCTACACTGTGATCGGCGTCATAGTTCGTCGTTCTTGTCTCTCGATCCTTCAGGCGCCCGCGGCTGTACTTGGTGCATGGAATTCTTACGGCCTCAGACCTGGACCGAGGCGCTGTCTGCCAAGGCGGACGACGTCGACGCGGTGCCGATTCAGGGCGGAACCGACGTCATGGTCGAGATGAACTTCGACGTGCATCGCCCAGGCGCATTGTTGGACCTGAACCCGGTGACCGAACTCGCCGACTGGGAGCAGCTGCCCGACGGGACGCTGCGCGTCGGGGCGGGCGTCCCGTACGTGCGCATCATCGCCGAACTCGGCGACCGACTTCCGGGTATCGCACAGGCGTCGCGAACAGTGGGCTCCCCGCAGATCCGCAACCGCGGCACCGTCGGCGGCAATCTGGGTGGAGCATCGCCCGCAGGAGACCTCCACGCCCCTCTGTTGGCCGCCGGTGCCGTCGTCGAGGTCGAATCGGCTGCCCGCGGAATTCGGATGATTCCTGCGACCGAGTTCTACGTCGGAGTCAAGCGGAACTCGTGCGCACCGGACGAACTGATCCGTGCGTTTCACGTCCGGCCTGCCGAGGGCCCGCAGTATTTCTCCAAGATCGGTACTCGCAACGCCATGGTGATCGCCGTGTGCTCCTTCTCCATCGCACTGTTTCCCGAGCAGCAGCTCGTGGGAACCGGTCTCGGCTCCGCTGCGCCCACGCCCAGACGGGCTTATGCTGCCGAGGATTTCCTCGCCGAAGAACTCGACTGGTCCGGCCCGCTCGACGAGCGGATCGCCGCGCGCTTCGGTGAGCTGGTTTCGGAATCCGCGAGCCCCATCGATGATGTTCGCGGCACAGCGGACTACCGACTGCATGCACTGGCGGTCATGGCCAGACGCACCTTGAGCTGGTGTTGGAACGACCTCCGCGACAACGGAAAGGCGGCGTGAACTCATGCGAGTCAAGTGCACCGTGAACGGTAAGGATCTCGAAGCCGACGATGTATGGGAGGGCGAGAGTCTGCTGTACCTGCTACGCGAACGACTCGGTCTTCCGGGATCGAAGAATGCATGCGAGCAGGGTGAATGCGGTTCGTGCACCGTCTATCTCGATGGAGTGCCGGCCTGCGCGTGCCTCGTGGCAGCGGGACAGGCCGAGGGGCGCGAGGTCAGGACGGTCGAAGGACTGGCAGAGGGGGAGAAGCTGGACCCGATGCAGGAGGCCTTCGTCGAATGCGGAGCGGTGCAGTGCGGTTTCTGCACTCCGGGTCTCGTCGTCCAAGCTCACGACTTGATCGAGCGGGTACCGAATCCGTCCGACGCGGAGATTCGCGAATCGCTCGCCGGAAATCTCTGCCGCTGCACAGGATACGAGAAGATCCTCGACGCAGTGCGTCTCGCCGCAACCAGGAAGGCCGAAGCCCAGTGACACGCACAGTGATTCGGAACGCATACATCGCGCCCATCGTCGGGCACGAGATCCCGCGGGGATACGTCGTGATCGAGAACGGCGTCATCGCGGTGATCGGATCGGGAGACGCACCTGCGTCCGACGGAGTCGAGATCATCGACGCGGGCGGAGCGCTTTTGACGCCGGGACTGGTGAACACCCACCACCACCTCTACCAGTGGGCGTCACAGGGTCTGGCCAAGGACAACACCCTGTTCGAGTGGCTCGTCGCGCTGTACAAGCCCTGGTCGAAGATGGACGCGGAGGTGGTCGGCGGAGCCGCTGCGGCAGGCCTCGCCTGGCTCGCCAAATCAGGATGCACGACCACCACCGACCACCACTACATCTTCCCGAAGGGGCGGGGTGACCTGTTCGCCGCCGAGATCGACGCCGCGAGCCGCATCGGAGTGCGATTCCAGCCGTGTCGCGGTTCGATGGACCGAGGGGTGTCCGACGGTGGTCTGCCGCCGGACGAGGTGGTCGAGAGCCTCGACGACATCCTGACCGCGACGTCGGACGCGATCGACACCTACCACGACAGCTCGTTCGGCTCGATGCTGCGGATCGCCGTCGCTCCGTGTTCGCCGTTCTCCATCAGCAAGGACCTGCTCGTCGAGTCCGCATCTCTGGCGAGAAGCAAGAACGTTCGGCTGCACACGCATCTGGCCGAAACACTGGACGAGGAAGAACACTGTGTCGCTCAGATGGGCTGCACCCCCGTCGAGTACATGGAGCAGGTCGGCTGGCTCGGGGACGACGTATGGTTCGCACACGCGGTGCATCTGCACGACTCCGACATCGCGAAGATGGCGGCCACCGGCACCGGAGCTGCCCACTGCCCGAGCTCCAACGCACGCCTCGGAGCAGGGATCGCGCGGATCTCGGATCTGCTCGCCGCAGGCGCTCCGGTGGGCCTCGGAGTCGACGGAAGCGCGTCCGCGGAGATGGTGCCGCTGGCCGGAGAGATCCGTCAGGCGATGTACATGCAGCGCGCCAAGTACGGTCCGACCGCGCTCACCGCACGCCAGGCATTGGAGATCGGGACGCTCGGCGGCGCAACAGTACTCGGTCGTCAGGACGAGATCGGGTCCATCGAGGTCGGCAAGGTGGCCGATCTGGCGCTGTGGCGCACCGACGGCTTCTACGCCGCGGTCGACGATCCGATCGTCGCGTTCGCCTACGGACAGACCCCACCGTTGGCCCGGCTGCTGGTCGGGGGCCGCACGATCGTCGAGGACGACGTTCTGGTCAGCGCACCGCAGGACGCGGTAGCCCGAGAAGGCGCCGACGCGCACCGTCGGCTCATGACACTTGCGAAGGATGTACTGTGAGCTCCCCGACCGACACTGCTCCTGCCAAGACAGCTCCTGCCAGGTCTGCTCCTACCAGGGCTCCCCACGACATCGCAGCCCCGGGACAAGGACGCGTCGGTGACAGCCCGTTGCGTCCCGACGGGACGTTGAAGGTCAAGGGAGAGTTCGCGTACTCGTCGGACCTGTTCATCGACGGGATGCTGTGGGGCGCAACGCTTCGGAGTCCGCATCCACGTGCGCGAATTCTGTCGATCGACATCTCGAAGGCGCTGGCCACCCCGGGCGTCGAAGCCGTACTGACGCACGAGGACGTGCCGGGCCGCAAGTGCTTCGGCCTCGATCACACGTGGGATCAGCCCGTCCTCGCATTCGACGAGGTACGCCACGAAGGCGAGCCGATCGCCTTGATCGCCGCCGACCACCCCGAGACCGCTCGCCGCGCAATGGAGAAGATCGTCGTCGAGTACGAGATACTCGAGCCGTTGACGGATGCACGGCGCGCGGCGCTCGACCCGACGTACCCGAAGGTGCAGGAGCGTGGGGGAGTAGCCAGGCATCAGCCCGTACGCGTGGGCGACGTCGCCTCGGCGAGAGAGCGCGCGGAGATCGTCGTCTCCAGCGATTTCTCCGTCGGCATCCAGGACCAGGCGTTTCTCGGACCCGAATCCGGCCTCGCGATTCCAGGCGAGGACGGCGGTGTCGATCTCTACGTCGCCACTCAGTGGATGCACAACGACCTGGCCCAGATCGGACCGTGCCTCGGCCTGCCCGACGAGAAGATCCGCATGACCCTGGCCGGCGTGGGCGGCGCGTTCGGCGGACGCGAAGACCTGTCCATGCAGATCCACGCCGCCATGCTCGCGATGTACACCGGCAAGCCCGTGAAGATCGTTTACAACCGCTACGAATCCTTCTTCGGCCACGTCCACCGCCACCCCGCGCAGATGCACTACGAATACGGCGCCAGCCGCGACGGCAAGCTGCTGTACGCCGACGTCGAGATCATTCTCGACGGGGGTGCGTACACGTCGGCAACGCTCAACGTCGTGGGCAATGCGGCGTCCCTCGGCGTCGGGCCGTACGTGATCCCGAACATCGAGATCGACGCGTACGGCGTGTACACCAACAACCCACCGTGCGGGGCGATGCGTGGATTCGGCGCAGTACAAGCATGTTTCGCGTACGAGTCCATGATGGACAAACTCGCCGAGGCCTGCGGAATCAGCCCCGTCGAAGTCCGTCGGATCAACGCCGTCAGCCAAGGATCGATCCTGGCGACCGGACAGGTCATCGAAGCACCCGCGCCGCTGGCCGACATGCTCGCCCGCGCCGAGGCAATGGCACTGCCGGCCCCGCTCGACGCGTCGGACATCCGTAATCTGCCGGGCGGTGCCTCCCAGACCACGCACGGCGAAGGCGTCGTACGCGGCATCGGCTACGGCGTCGGAATCAAGAACATCTGCTTCTCCGAGAACTACGACGACTATTCCACCGCCCGAGTACGTCTCGAAGTCATCGGCGGGGAGGCAACCGCCCTGGTGCACACCGCGGCGGCCGAGGTCGGTCAAGGGTTGGTCACGTTGGAGGCGCAGATCGCGCGCACCGAACTCGGCGTGACCAAGGTGGTCATTCATCCGGCCGACACTGCAGTCGGGAACGCAGGTTCGTCGTCGGCGTCGCGTCAGTCCTACATGACCGGCGGAGCCGTCAAGGCCGCGTGCGAGGCCGTCCGTGACGCCGTGTTCGTACTCGCGAGCCTGCACGTCGGACGAGCCGTGAGCGGACTGACCCTCGACGGCGGAAAGATCGTCTCGTCGGGTGAAGTACTCGCGACGATCGAGGATGTGTTGGGCGACCGCGTGATCGAGCAGACACGCGAATTTCACCACCGACCGACCAGCGGGATGGACCCCGTCACCGGTCAGGGTGCGAGCCACACGCAGCTTGCACTGTGCGTGCACCGAGCGGTCGTCGATGTCGACGTCGAGCTGGGTCTGGTGAAGGTCGTCGAAATGGCCGCCGTGCAGGACGTCGGCAAGATCCTCAACCGGCTCTCGCTCGAAGGACAGATCCACGGCGGATCGGCGCAGGGCCTGGGTCTGGCCGTCATGGAGGAGATCGTGGTGAAGGACGGACTCGTGAAGAACCCGTCCTTCACCGACTACCTCATCCCGACGATCCTCGACATGCCGCCCATGAAACTCGACATCCTGGAGAACGCAGACCCGTTGGCGCCGTACGGCCTTCGTGGTGCGGGCGAGCCGCCCACCCTGTCTTCGACGCCGGCCGTCGTCGCTGCCATCCGCGACGCGACCGGGCTTGCCCTGACCCGTGTCCCCATCCGCCCCGAACACATCGTCGCGCCCTAGGAGGGCACATGACTCAGCTCGATTCGTCCGGCACGCGCGAACGCAGTACCTCGCCGCTGGACAAGTTCTTCTCGATCTCCCTGCGCGGATCCACCGTGTCCCGAGAAATCCGTGGCGGCATCACCACATTCGTCGCCATGGCGTACTTGATCGTCCTGATTCCGCTCATCATCGGTGACGCCAAAGACGTCACCGGTGCCACCCTCGATCCGGCACAGTTGTCCACGATGGTGGCGCTGTCCGCCGGGCTCACGACCATCTTGATGGGAGTCGTCGGCAACGCACCGCTGGCCATGGCCGCCGGCCTCGGTGTGACGCCCATCGTGGTGTTCCAGGCCGCGCCCTACATGACGTGGCCGCAGGCAATGGGACTCGTCGTACTCGAAGGCGTCGTCATCGTGATCTTCGCGCTCACCGGAGTTCGACAGCTCATCATGGACGCCATACCGCTGGTACTCAAGCAGGCCATCGGAGTGGGCATCGGCGCGTTCATCGCCTTGATCGGACTGGTCGACGCCGGCTTCGTCGGACACCACGAATCTGCCGCCACCGCCGTGACTCTCGGAACGTTCGGCAAACTCGCCGGCTGGCCGGTCTTCGTGTTCTGCGTCGGTCTCGTCGTGATGCTCATGCTGTTCGTCCGACGCGTACCCGGCGCCATGCTCATCGGGATCTTCGTCGCCACCAACCTGGCGATCGTTCTGAACGCGGTGATCGACATCGACCCGAAGGCGTGGGGGCCCGTCGTGCCCAAGGTGCCGGACTCCATCGTCGCCACACCGCACTTCGGCCTGCTGTTCGACGTGGACATCTTCGGCGGGTTCGCCCGAGCCGGAGTCGTCACCGCCTCGGTGGTCCTGTTCACCCTCGTCCTGTCCGGATTCTTCGACGCCATGGGCACCATCCTCGGTGTCGGCGAGGAAGCAGGCCTGGTCGACAAGAAAGGCAAGATGCCAGGACTGAGCCGCATCCTCACCGTCGACGGCATCGGTGCCATCGTCGGCGGCGCGTTCAACGGATCCGCGAACACCGCCGTGGTGGAATCCGCGGCCGGTGTCACCGAAGGCGCGAGGACCGGACTGGCAAGCGTCGTCACCGGAGGACTGCTCACCAGCCTGATCTTCTTCACCCCGTTGGCCGGAGTGGTGCCGGTCGGAGCGGCAGCACCCGCACTGGTGCTGGTCGGTGCGCTGATGATGACCCACGTACGCAAGATCGACTGGGCGGACACCGACATCGCGATCCCCGCGTTCCTGACGATCGTGCTCATGCCGTTCACCTACTCCATCACCGTCGGCGTCGCAGCCGGTGTCATCGCCTACACCCTGGTTCGCGTGGCGAAGGGCAAAGTGCGACAGACACATTGGCTGCTGTATGTAATGTCCGTTATCTTCCTGGTGTACTTCGCACTGCATCCCATCGAGGAAGCGCTCGGGATCTCCTGATGCGCGACATCGCATCGTCATTGGCGACCTGGAACTCCATCGGAATGCCGTACGCCATCGCCACCGTCGTCTCCGTCTCCGGCAGCGCACCTCGCCTGCCGGGGGCGGCGATGGCCGTCGCAGCCGACGGCGAAGCAGTGGGAAGTGTGTCCGGCGGATGCGTCGAAGGTGCTGTCTACGAGCTGTGCCGCGACGTCCTGGCCACGGGTGTGCCTGTCAGGGAGAGCTTCGGATACAGCGACGACGACGCCTTCGCGGTCGGACTGACCTGCGGCGGCGTCATCGAGGTGTTCGTCTCCTCCGCGCCGCCGGCGTCCGTCGTCGACGCGGTGGCCACCGGTGCCGACGTGGCGGTGGCCCAGCTGCTGGACGCCACCGGTGCGGTGCTGATGGTCGGCGCGCACGGGACAACGGGAACGACGGGTTTCGCGGACGTCGACGACGTGGTCTCCAGCGAAGCGCTCGCCATGCTGGACAGTGGGTCCTCCGGCATCCGTTCGGTCCGATGCCGCCCCGACGTCGAGGTGTTCGTCCAGTCTCACGCCACGCCGCCGCGTCTGCTGATCTTCGGCGCCATCGACTACGCGGGTGCACTGGCCAGGCTGGGGAAGTTCCTGGGTTACCGAGTGACGGTGTGCGACGCTCGTCCGGTCTTCGCGACCGAGGCCCGCTTTCCCGACGCCGACGAGGTGGTGGTGGAGTGGCCACACAGCTACCTTGCACGGACACAGGTGGATTCGCGCACCGTCGTCTGCGTTCTGACGCACGACGCGAAGTTCGACGTTCCGCTGCTGGACGTGGCGCTACGGTTACCCGTCGCCTTCGTCGGAGCCATGGGCTCGAGGCGAACGCACCTCGATCGGCTGAGTCGTCTCAGGGACGTCGGGCTCACCGACTGCGAACTGTCGCGGCTGCGATCGCCCATCGGCCTCGACCTCGGCGCCCGCACCCCGGAGGAAACAGCCTTGTCCATCGCCGCGGAATTCACCGCACTCCGACGGGACGGAAGTTGCCTGCCCCTCGTGCAGTCCACAGGTCCGATTCACCGTGACATCGAGGCCGCACGCGTGTCCTGACTGCACACAAGCCGACGCCCCGGGGCCGAATGTGGCTTCCGGGGCGGACTCATGTGCACTGACGGGTCAGGTTCTGCGGGAGAGGAGTTGCGGAGCGGCGAGGAAGGTACGACGCACCACACCGCGAAGGCCGAGCTTGTCGTACGCGGTGACGGCGTTCTTGTGATGCAGGGAGGCGACGTCCACGGTGAACTCCTGGTCCGGGGCGAAGACGACGAGGTCGGCCACGGCGCCGACGGCTATGCGCCCCCGGTCGGCCAGACCGACCTGGTCTGCGGTGTTCACCGCCATCCACCGCACCACGTCGGCCAACGAGTGGCCGCGCCGCGACGCCTCGGTCCACACTGCGGGCAATGAGACCTGGAGTGACGCGATCCCGCCCCAGGCATCGGCGAAATCGCCGGTGTCGAGTCGTTTGAGGTCGACGGTCGAGGGGGAGTGGTCGGTCACCACGGTGTCGATGATGCCGTCGGCGAGGCCCTGCCACAGCAGTTCTCGGTTGCCTGCCTCACGGATCGGGGGACAACATTTGAACTGTGTTGCACCGGGCGGGATGTCCTCGGCGTCGAAACACAGGTAGTGCGGGCATGTTTCGGCGGTGACGCGCACTCCGTCCTGCTTGGCCGCAGCAATCAGCGGCAGCGCGTCCGAGCTCGACAGGTGCAGAATGTGCACGCGACACCCTGTGCGCCGGGACAACTCGACGACCTGTGCGATGGCGAGGTTCTCGGCTGCGCGGGGTCGAGATTCGAGGAAACCCGAATACGCGGTGCCCGACGGCGGGGGCGCGGACGAGATCACGCCTGCGTCCTCGGCGTGGACGATCATCAATCCGTCGAACGACGCGATTTCGATGAGTGCCTTCTCGAGTTCCGGTGCCGAGAGCGGTGGAAACTCGTCGACGCCGGAGTGCAGCAGGAAACATTTGAACCCGAAGGCACCGGCGTCGTGCAGCGGACGGAGTTGGTCGACGTTGCCCGGCACTGCGCCACCCCAGAAGCCGACGTTCACCACCGATCGATCGGCCGCCACCCGTCGCTTGATCTCGAGAGCGTCCACGTCGACAGTCGGCGGAATGCTGTTGAGCGGCATGTCGACGATCGTCGTGATCCCGCCGGCCCGCGCGGCACGGGTGGCGCTGGCGAAGCCCTCCCACTCGGTGCGTCCGGGCTCGTTGACGTGCACATGAGTGTCGACGAGACCAGGGAGCAGCACTTCGTCGTCGGAGAGTTCGACGACGTCGTCGGCGTGCCGAGCATCGAGGGAAGCGATGCGCCCGTCTCGAATTCCCACCGACACCGCGCATTCCCATCCGTCGACGATCGCGCGCGGTGCCCTGATCAGCAGGTCGAACCTATCGGCCACCGTCGGCTCCGACCAGTTCGAAGGGGGATGCCGCCTGCCAGGCCTGATCGACGCTGTCCAACGCTTCGGCGTCCAGTTCGCCGAAGAGTCTGAGCCTGGACAGCCCGCCGTCGGGATAGACGTCGAGGCGCAGGTGCGTGTACGACTCGGCTCGATCGATCAGGAAACGATGGCGGGTATCCGGTTGTACGGCTGTGCGCGGGAGGATCTCGGTCCACGCGGTGTGGTCCGCTTTGTGTCGCCGACGAGAATCGACCGCGCTGAGCCGGATCCATCCCGGCGCGTTGCCGACGTAGTAGCTGGTGTCGACCTCCACGTGACGGGGAACGCCGGGCGCTGCCAGCTCGAAGATCGCGAAGTCGTTTCCTCCGCCGCGCCGACGAGAGTTCTCCCAGCCCTCGCCCATGTTGCGTGCGCGCCCCGGAAGGATGATGTTGGCGGGGGAGGAGTAGAAAGCGTCGGAGCATTCGGTCAGGGAGGCCCCGTTCTCGGCGGCGAGCAAGTCCACTGTGCCGCCGAGGAATCGAGGGTCCTGAACGACCTTGCCGTGTACACGGAATCGAGCGACACCTCCGTCCGGGTAGATCGACAACCGGACATGCGTCCAGCGGTGTCGATCGGCGACCTCGTAGAGATTCGCAGTGTCGCCGTCCGCCGGGGACTTGGCGACGATGGTCTGCCAGTCGGCCTTCATCACCTCGTCGATCGACGGGTAGCCGTCGACGAATGCGGCCTCGACCGACACGAAAGGCGGATAGTTGCCCTTGAAGTACGCGGTGTCGACCACCACACCGTGGACGATGCCCGGCGCCGCGAGACGAACGATTGCCCAGTCGTGGCCACCGTCGTCGCGTCGCCGCCGCGTCTCCCAGCCGTCGTACACCTTGCCCTTGTGTCCGAAATCGTGGGGATCGAAAAACGGTGCTTCGGGACGAATCAGGTTCTCCCGCTGGGCGAACAGTTCGTCGTTGGCGGCCGACACGCTTCCGCCCAGGGCGCGTGAGGCGAGATCGGTGAGGTGAGTGAAATCCTTGATGGTCATCTGTGCCTTTCCTAGTCCATCATCAGCAGGGCAGTGGGTGCGTCGGCCGACGTGACGGCCAGTTCCTCGAACTCACCGACGTTGTCGATCTCGGTGCCCATAGCGATGTTGGTGACGCGTTCGAGGATGATTTCCACGACGACCGGGACTTTGTGTTCCGAGGCGAGGGTTCGGGCACGGCGGAGTGCGTCGCCGATCAGTTCGGGTTCGGTCACGCGCAGTGCTGTGCATCCCAGTCCTTCTGCGACACGGACGTGGTCGACACCGTATCCCTTGGGCAGGGTCTCCTCTGCTTCTTGGGTGTTGATGTTGTCGAATCCGAGTTGGACGCAGAAGTCCATGTCGAAGGCGCGTTGGGCCTGACGGATCAGCCCGAGGTAGGAGTTGTTGACGACGACGTGCACGTAGGGGAGGTTGAACTGCGCTCCGACGGCGAGTTCTTCGATCATGAACTGGAAGTCGTAGTCACCGGAGAGGGCAACGACGTCGACGCTCGGGTCGGCGGCGACGGCACCGAGGGCGGCCGGGATGGTCCAGCCCAGCGGGCCGGCTTGCCCGCAGTTGATCCAGTTGCGTGGGGAGTAGACGTGCAGAAACTGTCCGCCCGCGATCTGGGAGAGTCCGATGGTGCTGATGTATCGGGTGTCTCGGCCGAAGACCTTGTTCATCTCCTCGTACACGCGTTGCGGTTTGATCGGCACGTTGTCGAAGTGGGTGCGTCGGTGCATGGTGGCTTTGCGGTGGGCACACGCCGCGACCCAGTCACCGAGATCGCGCAGTGTTCCTGCTGCCGTGCGTTCCCGGGCGACCGCGATGAACTGCTCGAGGGCTGCCTCGGCGTCGGAGATGATGCCGTAGTCGGGTGCGAAGACGCGTCCGATCTGGGTGGGTTCGATGTCGACGTGGACGAACTTCCGCCCCTTGCGGTAGGTGTCGAGGCCCCCGGTGTGCCGGTTGGCCCACCGATTGCCGATACCGAGCACGAAGTCCGAGGCCAGTAGTGTGGCGTTTCCGTAGCGGTGTGCGGTCTGCAGTCCCACCATGCCCGCGGCGAGGCGGTGGTCGTCGGGAATGGTGCCCCATCCCATCAGGGTCGGGATCACGGGGACGTCGAGGAGTTCGGCGAGTTCGACGAGGAGGTCGGAGGCGTCGGCGTTGATGATGCCGCCGCCGGCGACGATCAACGGGCGATCGGCGGCGAGGAGCATGTCGATCGCCTTCTCGGCCTGCGCCCGCGAGCACCGGGGCTTGTGCACCGGCAGAGACTGGTAGGTATCGGGGTCGAAGTCGATGTCGGCGAGCTGTACGTCGATGGGCAGATCGATCAGGACCGGCCCAGGTCGGCCGGATCGCATCAGGTGGAATGCCTGAGCGAACGCGCCCGGCACCTGCGCTGGTTCGAGAACGGTCATCGCCATCTTGGTGACGGGCCCGGCGATCGCAGCGATGTCGACGGCTTGGAAGTCTTCTTTGTGCAGCCGTGCGACGGGAGCTTGGCCGGTGATGGCCAGGATCGGGATGGAATCGGCCATCGCGGAATACAGGCCGGTGATCATGTCGGTGCCGGCCGGGCCGGAGGTGCCGATACAGACTCCGATGTTGCCTGCGGCGGCGCGGGTGAACCCTTCGGCCATGTGGGAGGCGCCTTCGACGTGGCGGGCGAGGACGTGGCGGATGCCGCCGTGCTCCCGCATCGCGGCGTAGAAAGGGTTGATCGCTGCGCCGGGCAGACCGAACGCGGTCGTTGCGCCTTCGAGTTCGAGAATCTTCACGGCTGCATCGGCCGCGCGCATCTTGGGCATGTCAGTGCACCGTGGTTTCTGTGTCGAGGGTTCCGGACAGGCGAGCGACCCCGCGGTAGAGGGCCGAGTGATCGAGGCTGCCGTCGCCGTTGGCGCGGGCCGATGTCATCAGCTGGGCCAGGACTGCACCCATCGGCACGGCGATGCCTGCTTCGCGGGCAGCGGAGGTGACGATGCCGAGGTCCTTGTGGTGCAGGTCGATTCGGAATCCCGGTTCGAACGATCTGTCGAGCATCTTCTGTGCCTTCTGGTTCAGTACTGCTGATCCGGCGAGGCCTCCGCCGAGTACCTCGACCGATGCCGCGAGGTCCACTCCGTAGGCTTCGAGGAATGCGATGGCCTCGGCGAGGACCTGGATGTTGCCGGCGACGATGAGCTGATTGGCGGCTTTGACGGTCTGCCCCGACCCGCTGGGGCCGACGTGTACCACTGTTTTTCCGACCACGTCGAGTATCGGTTCGGCGGAGGCGAAGTCCTCTGCGCTGCCGCCGACCATGATCGACAGTGTGGCGTTCTCGGCGCCTGCCTGGCCTCCCGAGACGGGTGCGTCGATCAAACGGAATCCGCGGGTGGAGGCTTCCTCGGCGAGTGAGGCGGTCACGTCCGGGCGGATGCTCGAGAAGTCGATGACGAGGGTGCCGCGGCGGGCGTGGTCGAACACGCCGTCCTCACCGAGCAGCACCTGGTGCACGTCGGGGGAATCGGGGACCATGACCGCCACGATGTCGGCGTCGGCGACGGCCTTGGCGATGGAGTCCGCGGCGATGCCACCGGCGGCGACGAGTGGGCCGGTGCGGTCGGGCGTCAGGTTGTAGCCGACGACATGGTGTCCGGCCTCGGCGAGATGAACGGACATGGGGCTTCCCATGATCCCGAGACCGATGAAAGCGATTGTGCTCATAAAGATTCCTTACGTGGAGGTGGGGGCGGCGACCCAGGACGAGGTGTCGCGCAGCCAGGAGAAGGTGTCGGGGCGAGTGGCCTTGTACTCGATGCCGATGTAGCCGTCGTAGCCGTTGCCGCTTAGTTGCGACAGGTAGGTGGGCAGGTCGAGCGTTCCGGTGCCTGGTTCTCCGCGGCCGGGGGAGTCGGCGATCTGAACGTGACCGATGAGGTCGGAGTAGGAGTCGAGTGCGGCGGCGACGTCGTCCCCGTTGACGTCGAGGTGATACAGATCCGCCAGCAGACGAAGGCTGTGTACGTCGTGGTCGCGCTCGACGCGTCGAATGACGGCCACGGCGTCGTCGGCGGTCAGGAGCGGATATGCCGGTGCACCGCTGACCGGCTCGATCAACACGACCGCGCCGATCCCGGCGGCAGCGGCCCCGGCGGCAGCCAGATTCTCAGCCGCGACACGATCCTGCTCGGCAGGGTCGGTGCCGTCGATTCGGTTTCCGTACAACGCGTTGAACGCGCCGGTCCCGAGCGTCTTGCCGATGCCGACAGTGACGTCGATGTTGTCACGGAAGGCACGAACCTGCGCGGGGTCGCTCAGAATTCCGCGGTCGCCCGCAGGCATGTCACCCGCGGCGAAGTTCAGTCCGGTCAACCGAACGCCTGCATCCCGGACCGCGGAGACGAACGCGTCCACATCACGGTCGCCGGGAACCGGAGTCGGAAATGGCCACCAGAACTCCACGGCGTCGAACCCCGCCGCCTTCGCAGCAGCCGGTCGCTCCAGCAGCGGAACGTCGGTGAACAGGATGGAGCAGTTGACTGTGTACGAGTTGTTCTGCATTGCTGTACCTTTCGTCATCTCGGGACCGGGAGACCGCGATATTGTCGCCAACCTCCAGTGTGAGTGATGTCGGTCAGATCGTCCGGGTGCTCCTCGAGAACCCAGGGGCGCAGTCCCACGCCCAGCACGGAACGCCCGTCCTCGAGTTCGACGACTGTCAGCTCGAGCTCCGGTGGCTCGTCGGGCAGAAACGCAGTCCGGATGTCGTCGAGTGGGATGTCGTAGAGCTCGCCGTCGATCGCCGCTCCTGCAGCGTCGTCCAGCAGTAGTGCCGGGAACTCGTCGCGAACCGAGTAGAAGCGGTACTTGGCGGTCGTTCTGGCGGTTCCGACGAATGGGTGGCCGGCGACATTGTGGTGAAGGTTGCCGCCGCGCATGGCTCCGCCGTTGCAGAACAGCTCGGTCATCTAAGCCTCCTCGGATCGAATGAATTTCGCATTGTGGAATAAAAATTCCAGCGATGAGGAAAGTGTGATGCACCGCACGGCGATCTGTCAACAGTACGGAACCCCGCCGGTGGCAATTCCATGATGCGAAATCCGTTGCGCTCCAATGATCATGACGTCCCGGCAAACTCGTCGGCACAAACCCTTGACATCAATATGTGATGGCTGTCACGCTCAATATATGGAATCGACATTTCGCATTACGGAATTAGGAGAGGCGGGGGCGGCGGAGCGTCTGAACGCAGCCGCCGAACCCGACGTGCGGAGGATGCTTGCAGCGGCACTCGACGTTCCTCGTTGGATCGAGCACATGATCGGGCACCTGCCGTACGAGGACGACGACGAGTTACGCCGGGCCGTGTTCGCTGCGGCAGCCCCACTGACCGCCGACGAGATCGACCGAGCGCTCGACGTGCACCCTCGCATCGGGGAACGCCCGGAGGGCGACGACGACCACGCACGCAGTGCCCGGGCGGAGCAGGCGGGCCTCGACATGTCGGCCACCGACGTCCGGCGACGGCTGCGCGACGGAAACATCGCCTACGAGAGGCGCTTCGACCGAGTGTTTCTCGTTCGCGCTGCCGGCCGGAGCATCGCCGACATCGTCGACATGCTGGAGCGTCGCCTCGGCAACGAACCGGATGTCGAGGAGCGCGTCGTCGAGCGTGAACTCCGTGAGATCGCCGCCGTGCGATTGGCGAAGGTGTTGTAGATGCCCGGACGTAGCTTCGTCACCACCCACGTGCTCGACTCGTCCAGTGGCGCTCCTGCACAGGGCGTTTCGGTCGTACTCTCGAATGCTCGGCAGGAGATCGCCCAGGGCGTCACCGATTCCAACGGGCGCATCGAAAGCCTGGGCCCCGACGCTCTCGACCCAGGCCGATACCGCCTCACCTTCGACACCGGCCGCTACTACGCCGACCGTGACGTCCACACCTTCTACCCCGCAGTCGAGATCGTCTTCGAGACAGCCCCGGACGCCTCGCACTACCACGTACCACTTCTTCTCAGCCCGTTCGCATTCACGACTTATCGAGGGAGCTAGACATGAGCATCGTTCTCGGAGCAAATCAGTACGGAAAGGCCGAATGCCGCCTGGTCAGAATCGACCGGGACACTCCGCGTCACCGCATCACCGACGTCAGCGTCACCTCCCAGCTGCGGGGTGACCTGGAAGCCGCCCACACCGTCGGCGACAACAGTCACGTCGTCGCGACGGACACCCAGAAGAACACCGTGTACGCCTTCGCCCGGGACGGACTCGGCGCAATCGAGGACTTCGCTCTGCGTCTCGGCCGGCACTTCACCGACAGTTTCGACTGGATCGACGGCGGGAGGTGGGAGATCGAGCAGTACAGCTGGGCGCGAATACCGTCGGGCACCGACGGCTACGACCACTCGTTCGTCAAGAGCAGTGACGAGAAGCGCAACACCGTCGTGACCATCGACGAAACCGGCCCGACGGTGATCTCCGGCGTCAGCGATCTCGTAGTCCTGAACTCCACGGCATCGGAGTTCTGGGGATACCCCAAGGATCGGTACACCACGCTGAAGGAGACGACCGACCGCATTCTCGCGACGTCGGTCAGCGCGCGGTGGCGGTACCTGTCCACCGACCTCGATTTCGACAAGGTCTTCGACGACGTCCGGTCGATCATGCTCGACGCCTTCGCATCCACCCACTCGTTGGCGTTGCAGCAGAGCCTGTTCCAGATGGGAACCCAAGTCCTCGAAGCGCACCCGGAGATCGGCGAGATCAAGTTCTCCATGCCCAACATCCACCACTTCCTCGTCGATCTCGAGCCGTTCGGACTCGACAACCCAGGTGAAGTGTTCTACGTCGCCGACCGGCCGTACGGACTGATCGAGGCGACGGTGAAACGCGACGACGTTCCCGACGCCGGGCACGTGTGGGCCACCGTACCCGGATTCTGTTAGGAGCGAAGGCCATGAAGCTGAGGAAGGCCGGGAGCGGAGCCCGCAGGAGTGACCAGGATGAGGCCGGGAGCGGAGCCCGCAGGAGTGACCAGGATGAGGCCGGGAGCGGAGCCCGCAGGAGTGACCAGGATGAGGCCGGGAGCGGAGCTGGTAAGGGTGATCATGGGCGTCCGGAGGACGAGCGCCTGTCGATCGGTAGGTCGTATCTCTATGGATTGCAACATATCCTGACGATGTACGGCGGGGTGATCGCGCCGCCTCTGATCGTCGGCGGTGCGGCCGGGTTGAACGGCACCCAGATTGCGGTTCTGGTGTCGGCTGCGCTGTTCGTCAGTGGTGCTGCGACGATGCTCCAGACCCTCGGGCTTCCGTACGTCGGCGCGAAACTGCCGTTGGTCCAGGGTATTTCCTTCGCTTCCGTGTCGACGATGGTTGCGATCGCCAGTGGTCCCGACGGTTTGAACTCGGTGTTCGGTGCGATCATCGCGGCCGGTGCGATCGGCGTTTTGATCACGCCGTTCTTCAGCAAGATCGTCCGGTTCTTCCCGCCGGTCGTGACGGGCACGATCATCACGGTGATCGGGATTTCGCTTCTTCCGGTCACGGTGCGGTGGGCGATGGGTGGCGACCAGGGCGCCGCTGATTGGGGGTCGATGTCCAACATCGGTCTCGCCGGCTTCAGCCTCGCCGTGGTGCTCCTGGTCAGCCGGTTCGTGCAGGGAACTCTCTCTCGCCTGTCGATACTCATCGGAATCGTCGTCGGCACCGGGTTCGCGTTCGCCGTCGGCAAGGCCGATTTCTCCGACGTGGGCACTGGCAGTTTCTTCGCCTTGCCGGAGCCGTTCGCATTCGGTGCACCGGTCTTTCAGATCGGCGCGATCATCTCGATGGTCGTCGTCATTCTGGTCATCATGACCGAGACGACAGCGGACATTCTTGCCGTCGGCGAGATCGTCGGAACGGACGTCGATGCTCGTCGGGTCGGGGACGGGCTCCGGGCGGACATGATCGCGACGACGGTTGCACCGGTGTTCGGGACTTTCCCGGCGAGTGCCTTCGCGCAGAACGTCGGACTCGTGGCCGTCACCGGGATCAAGAGCCGTTACGTGGTGGCCGCGGGCGGTTCGGTGTTGTTGTTCCTCGGTCTCTTTCCGGTGTTGGGCCGGGTGGTGGCGTCGGTGCCGTTGCCCGTGCTCGGTGGAGCGGGAATAGTGTTGTTCGGCTCGGTTGCGGCCAGTGGAATCAGAACCCTGTCCAAGGTGAACTTCGACGGGAACCTGAACCTCGTCATCGTCGCGGTCGCGCTGGGATTCGGCGTCATTCCGATCGCGGTGCCGGGTTTCTACTCGGCCTTTCCCGAGTGGGTGCACGTGGTCTTCGACTCGGGCATCAGTGCGGCGAGCATCGTGGCCGTGGTTCTGAACATCGCTTTCAACGTGTTGACCAAGGGAAACAAGGCATCACCGTCCGTGGTCACAGCGGCACCGCCCGTGGCCACACGACACCACTCCTCCTGAGTCGAGCGGTGAAGGCCGGCAGGTGAAATAGGGTAGCCGTAACCGAACGAGTCGAGAGGTGATCCATGGCGGTGGGTGGCGGAGTGCAGTCGGTCGAGCGAGCATTCGAGCTTCTCGACATCATGGCGGCCTCGGGAGGCTCGATCGGTATCAGTGAACTTGCCGAGGCGGCCGATCTGCCGATGCCCACGGTGCACCGACTGATCGGAACTCTGGTGACGCTCGGTTACGTCCGCCGGCTCGCCACCCGTCGGTACGCGTTGGGCACCAAGTTGATCGGATTGGGCGACAGCGCAACCAAACTGATCGGGGGGTGGGCCAAGCCGTATCTGTCCGAGCTCGTTCGGCAGACGCACGAGACGTCGAACATGGCATTCCTGGAAGACGACATGGCCGTCTACGTCGCGCAGGTGCCGTCGGAGCACGCCATGCGCATGTTCAACGAAGTGGGTCAGCGTGTCCTTCCTCATTCCACCGGGGTGGGCAAGGCGCTTCTGTCTCAGCTGCCCGACGACGAGGTCCGTGCCCTCGTCTCGCGAACCGGTATGGCTCCGCGGACGGTGAACACGCTGAACACTCTCGATGCACTGCTCGCCGATCTTGCCGTCGTCCGATCGCGTGGGTACGCGATCGACGACGGTGAGCAGGAGGTGGGAGTGCGGTGCTTCGCGGTTCCCGTGATCGGAGCTCCGACGCTCACCGCCATGTCCATCGCCGGGCCGACCGCGCGGGTGACCCTGGAGTCCGCTGAGCAGTTCGTTCCACTTCTGGTGTCCGCAGCCGAACGGTTGTCGAAGGACCTCCAGCCTCGTTGACCGCGCCGTGTGCTCGTTCCAATCTTGACACCCGTCCGTATCAGATGGAAAGTGACACCTAGCAGTTCCCAATACGGGGGGAACGGAGACTGGAGGTGACGGGCGATGCCCACACTCTCGAACAAGGTTGTCTTCATCACGGGCGCGGCGCGCGGTATCGGCGCGGAAACAGCCCGTGCACTGGCGGCCCGGGGGAGCAAGCTGGTGTTGACCGACGTCGACGAGGAGCCACTGCTCGCTCTGGGTGTCGAGCTGGGCGACGCCGCGGTCACCGTCGTGGCCGATGTCCGCGACCTCGACGCGACGCAGGCCGCGGTCGACGCAGGCATTGCGCGCTTCGGCGGCATCGACCTCGTGCTGGCCAACGCCGGCATCTCCAGCTACGGTTCGGTACTCCAGGTCGACCCCGCCACGTTCGCGCGAGTACTCGACATCAACGTCCTCGGGGTGTTCCACACCGTTCGGGCGGCGCTGCCGTCGTTGATCGAGCGCAACGGCTATGTCCTCGTCGTGTCGTCGCTCGCCGCGTTCGCTGCGTGCCCCGGCCTGGCGGCGTACAACGCGAGCAAAGCCGGGGTCGAGCAGTTCGCGAACGCACTGCGGCTCGAGGTCGCACACCAGGGCGTCGGCGTAGGGTCGGCCCACATGGCCTGGATAGACACTCCACTCGTTCAGGACGCCAAATCCGATCTCGGTGCGTTCCGCGAAATGCTCGAGGTCATGCCAGGGCCGTTCGGGCGAACGATGACCGTCGACAAGTGCGTCGACGCCTTCGTTGCGGGGCTCGAAAGTCGCAAGAGGAAGGTGTACGTGCCCGGCTGGGTCGGAGTGGCGGGCAAGTTCCGTGCCGTCCTGAACTCGGCAGTGGGCGACAGAGCGCTGCTGAAGCACGTACCGAGGTTGCTTCCCAAGATGGATGCCGAAGTCGCCGCACTCGGGCGCTCGACCAGCGCACGCAACAAGTAGACCAGACGGCACGGACGAAAGAGTTTCGATGACAACGACATCCCCCTCCGACACTTCGTCGCGAACCGAGACGGAATCGGTCGACTTCCTCATCGTCGGCGCAGGCCTGTCCGGTATCGGCGCGGCGCATCACCTTCAGGCGAAGCTACCCGGCAAGACGTACGCGATTCTGGAGAGCCGCGGCGCAATCGGCGGTACGTGGGACCTGTTCCGGTATCCGGGGATTCGGTCGGATTCGGACATGTACACACTGGGGTACAACTTCCGCCCATGGGCGGGCGACAAGTCGATCGCCGACGGCAAGGACATCCGCGAGTACATCGAGGACACGGCGAAGGACGAGGGGATCGACCGTCATATTCGGTTCCACCACAAGGTCGTGTCCGCGGAATGGTCCACCGCGACGTCCAAGTGGACGGTGACGGCTCAGCGTTCCGGCGGAGATGTCGTGACGTTCGAGGCGTCGTTCCTGATGTGCTGCAGTGGGTACTACGACTACGACAAGGGATTCACCCCGGAGTTCGCCGGCATCGAGGACTTCGGTGGCACGGTGATCCACCCACAGAAATGGCCCGAGGATCTCGACTACTCCGGCAAGAAGGTCGTGGTCATCGGCAGCGGCGCTACTGCGATCACGTTGGCGCCCAATCTAGCTCGTGAAGCATCGCACGTGACGTTACTGCAGCGCTCGCCCAGCTACATCCTGTCGTTGCCATCCGAGGACCAGGTCGCGCTCGGCCTGCGCAAGTACCTTCCCGCACGTGCCGCATACGGAATCACCCGGACGAAGAACGCTTTGACCGCGATCGGGCTGTACGTGCTCTGCCAGCGTTATCCGGGGTTCATGAAGAAGCAGATCAGAAAATTGCAGGAGGGGTGGCTTCCGAAGGGGTACGACCTGGACACCCATTTCACACCCCGGTACGACCCGTGGGACCAACGGCTCTGCCTCGTTCCCGACAACGATCTGTTCCGCTCGATTCGCAAGGACGAAGTGGACATCGTCACCGATCACATCGAGAAGTTCACCGACTCCGGCATCGATCTGAAATCCGGCGAGCATCTGGATGCCGACATTGTCGTCACGGCGACCGGATTGAACCTCGTGGCGTTCGGCAATGTGACGCTCTCGGTCGACGGCCGCGTCGTCGACCTCACGGACACGATGGCGTACAAGGGCATGATGCTGACCGACGTGCCGAATTTCGCGTTCGTCGTCGGATACACCAACGCATCGTGGACGCTCAAGGCCGACCTGGTGTCCGATTACGTCGCCAGGCTGCTCGCACACATGGACAAGACCGGCGCGCGAGAAGTGCGGCTGAAGCGCGATGCATCGGTCGGGGAGGAGCCGTTCCTCGACTTCGCGGCCGGTTACGTTCTCCGCGCCGTCGATTCGTTCCCCAAACAGGGATCGTCGGCCCCGTGGAAATTGCGTATGAACTACTTTCGCGATTTGCCGGCTCTGCGGTACGGCAAGCTGGTCGACGACAACATGAGCTTCCGGTGATCCGTCACCGATGGCGCCGACACGGCCTGTGAGGTAACACAGGTCGGTAACGGGCCGATTGGTATTCGAACGTTACTCTCGGAGCGGCATTTCAAGTGGATGCGCAGGTGATGGCCTGGCATTATGTGGTCGAAGTGTCCGTTTTCGGTGGGTACTCGCAAATCGGTCGGTCGTGAAGTGGAGTGGCGCATGAGGATCTCGCGCGGAGTCGTGTTGGCGGCTGTCGCATCGGTGGCGGCAACGGTCGTTCTGTCCGGATGTGCATCGAACGACAGCAAGATCGACGCTGCCCCCATCGACTCCAACCCGATCGCCGAGCTCCTCAAGCCCAAGCTGACCTCCACCGTCGACGACGGTGCGGTCGGATTCTCCCCGGCGGATCCGGTCACGGTGAGCGTCGTCGACGGCAAGCTCGCCGGCGTCACGATGCTCAACCCCGAGGGCGTGCCCGTATCGGGGGCAATCTCGCCGGACGGTCTGAGCTGGACCAATACCGAGCCGCTCGGATACAACCGAAAGTACCGCGTGCAGGCCGACGCGTACGGGCTCGGCGGATCGAGCACGACAGTCAGCTCGTTCACCACCAGTCAGCCCGGTAACTTCACCAAGCCGTACGTCATGCCGAGCGAAGGCGCCGTCGTCGGCATCGGTCAGCCGGTCGCCGTCCAGTTCGACGAAACGATCACCGACAAGATCGCCGCTCAGAACGCCATCCAGGTCACCACGACACCCGCCGTCGAGGGCGCGTTCTACTGGGTCAACGACCGCGAGGTCCGCTGGCGGCCGCAGAACTACTGGGCGTCGGGCACGCGCGTCGACGTCGCGGTCAACGTGTACGGCCGTGACCTCGGCGACGGTATCTATGGCCAGGAGAACGCGTCGACGTCGTTCACCATCGGCGACGCCGTGGTCGCGACGGCCGACGACAACACCAAGCAGGTGACGTTCAACGTCAACGGCCAGGACGTCATCACCATGCCCACGTCGATGGGCAAGGACAGCACACCGACCGACAACGGCGTCTACATCATCGGCGACCGCTTCGATCACCTCGTCATGGACTCGTCCACGTACGGAGTGCCCGTCAACTCCTCGGCCGGCTACCGCACCCCGGTCGACTGGGCCGTCCGGATGTCGTACAGCGGCATCTTCTTCCACTCCGCCCCGTGGTCCGTGGGGCAGCAGGGATATTCCAACGCCAGCCACGGATGCCTCAACCTGAGCCCGTCCAACGCCAAGTGGGTCTTCGACAACACCAAGCGCGGCGACATCGTCGTGGTCAAGAACACCGTGGGCGGCACATTGTCCGGCGTCGACGGGCTCGGCGACTGGAACATTCCGTGGGAGGAATGGAAAGCCGGCAACGCGTCGAGCGTCTAGTCGGAACCCTGCTTCTCGTATCGAGCGGGATCGATACCGAGTGTCTTCAGGTAGGCCACCGGTTCGATGCTCGATCCGTTGTTCCTGACCTCCAGGTGCAGGTGTGGCCCGGTCGAGTTGCCGGTGCTGCCGACGGATCCGATCCGATCGCCCGCGTTCACCGTGTCGCCGACCTCGACGTCCACGCTGGACTGGTGGCCGTAGTACGTGACGGTGTTGCCGCTCTTGATCCGAACCAGGTTGCCGTAGCCGTCGCCCGCATCTCCCGCCTGTTCGACGGTTCCGCCCGTCACGGCGTAGATGGGCGTACCTGACGGTGCTGCCAAATCGACACCTTGATGGAACTGACCGCCGTTTCCGGTGGGGTTGTTGCGACTGCCGTAACCGGAGGAGATCTCGTAGCTTCTGGCGGGGAGCGGGAGGATCGAGCCACCCAGGCCCACCGATGGGGGAGCGGTCGAGGCCTCCGGCTCGTCGGACGAAGTGTCCGGCGCCGGGCCGAAGTCCGAGTCGAGAATGACGGCTGCGACCTCGTTGATCAGTACTCCGGTCGCGTCCAGAACCGCGGCGAGTATGGCCGCCCTCTGCTGCGCGTCCGGCTGTGGAATCGGGATTTCGGGTAGTTCGATGGTCGGCTGCGCCGTGGCGACGGTGGGGTTGATCAGACCCGTGGTACCGAGGCACAGCGCCGCCGACAACATCGAACCCGCAATGACCTTGTGAACTCTTCGACCCACGTGAACTGCCTCCTGATCTAGTGCCCGACTCGAACGAAACTGGGCTAGAACTGCTGGTGGCGCGTTTCGGGGCACGTTGAATCAACACTGCAAGTTCACAGTTTTCACGTTGGTACTTTTCTTCCCCAAAAGTGCCATTTGTAACCGTACGTCACATGAACCTCATAGGAAACTCGAAAGTTGAATTACAACAACGTAATTCAGCGAGCTGGGCGATGGGCGTAGGTCGACGCGGGGGGACGGACCTCGAACAGCAAAAAAGCCGGCCTCCGTACGGAGACCGGCTTTCTCGCTTCTATGGGGTGAGTGACGGGACTCGAACCCGCGACACCCAGGATCACAACCTGGTGCTCTACCAGCTGAACTACACCCACCATAGCCACATCTTCTTCGCCCGTTCAGGCTCTGTTTCAGCAGCGACGACAATACTAGCGGTTCGATTCGTCAGTTGCGAATCGCCCCTACGACGGTGTGTCGAGCCCTTCGACGACGGCAGCAATTTCGCTGGTCGAAGGGCCAGGCTCGGGCACGAACACCGTCTGGCGGTAGTACTTCAACTCCTTGATCGACTCCTTGATGTCGGCCAAGGCGCGGTGCGCGAGCCCCTTCTGTGGTTGGCCGAAGTAAATCCGCGGATACCACCGACGCGTCAGCTCCTTGATGGAACTGACGTCGATCATGCGGTAGTGCAGGTATGTGTCCAGCTCGACCATGTCACGGGAGATGAATCCGCGGTCGGTCGCAATGGAGTTTCCTGCCAGAGGCACCGTCCCGGCCACCGGAACATGCTCGCGGATGTACGCCAGCACCTGCTGCTGTGCTTCCTCGAGCGTCACCGTCGACGCACGCACCTCGTCGGTCAGCCCGGACTTGGCGTGCATCTTCTTCACCACATCCGGCATCGACGCCAACGCGTCGTCGTCGGCGTGGATGACGATGTCGACACCCTCGCCGAGAATCTCCAGTTCGCTGTCGGTGACGAGCGCCGCGATCTCGATGAGCTTGTCCTTCGACAAATCCAGGCCGGTCATTTCACAATCGATCCACACAAGTTTGTCCTGCACACGACACAGACTAGTGCGACCATGCTCACCGCTAAGGTTTGCGGTGGCGATTGCAGTGCGAGCCGAACGACAGCAAGCACAGAGAACCAAGGAGCATCGATAGACATGACGGTCGATCCGGCGTCGGAAGGTTCCACCACTCTCACCCCCGCGGAGAAGGCGAAGGCTGCCAAGGCCGCTGCCGTCGAAGCGGCCCGAGTTGCCGCCGAGGCTCTGGCAGTAGCAGAGGCGGCCGAGAAGGAAGCGCTGAACGCCGAAGCCCAGGTCACCGAAGCCCAGGTCACCGAAACCGAGGGCGCCGAAGCCCAGGTCACCGAAACCGAGGGCGCCGCGGTACCGGCTGGTGTGGCAGCCGAGATAGCTGCGGGTTATCAGTCCTCGGGAGCCGCATTGAAGCTCGGAACCGTCGTCCTGGACGGCGTGACGGATCCAGCCGCTGAAATTCGCATTCCCCTCGCGACGCTGAACAGGCACGGATTGGTCGCGGGAGCGACCGGTACCGGGAAGACGAAGACACTGCAGGGGATTGCCGAACAGTTGTCGAGCGCAGGCGTCCCCGTTGTCATGGCCGACGTCAAAGGCGACCTGTCCGGGCTGTCGGCCCCAGGTGCGGACAACGAGAAGATCAGGGCGCGTGCAGTGGAGACCGGAGATTCCGACTGGAGTCCGACCGGTCACCCCGTCGAATTCCTCTCGCTCGGCACCGACGGCATCGGTATCCCTGTGCGTGCGACCATCACCGCGTTCGGTCCGATACTTCTGAGCAAAGTGCTGGGACTCAACAACACTCAGGAATCGACACTCGGCTTGATCTTCCATTGGGCGGACAAGCAAGGCTTGGCATTGCTGGATCTCAAGGATCTGCGTGCCGTCATCACCCATCTCACCAGTGACGAGGGCAAGGCGGATCTCAAGGGCATCGGCGGTGTATCGGCTGCGACCGCGGGTGTCATCCTGCGTTCCCTGATCAACCTCGAAGCCGACGGAGGAGACACCTTCTTCGGTGAACCCGAGCTCGACACCGAGGATCTTCTTCGGGTCGGCGCCGACGGCAAGGGCATCATCACGCTGTTCGAGCTGGGGGCCCACGCCGCCCGGCCGGTGATGTTCTCGACGTTCCTGATGTGGGTCCTGGCCGACATGTTCCAGACCCTGCCCGAGGTCGGCGACATCGACAAACCCAAGTTGGTGTTCATCTTCGACGAAGCTCACCTGTTGTTCGCCGACGCCTCCAAAGCCTTTCTGCAGCAGGTAGAACAGACCGTCAAGCTCATCCGTTCGAAGGGCGTCGGTGTGTTCTTCTGCACACAGCTCCCGACGGACGTGCCGAACCAAGTGCTGTCACAGCTGGGCGCGCGAATTCAGCACGCGCTGAGGGCATTCACGCCCGACGACCAGAAGGCGCTGAACAAGACCGTCCGCACCTACCCGAAAACCGAAGCGTACGAACTCGAGAAGGCACTCACCTCGCTCGGCACAGGCGAGGCCATCGTCACCGTGCTCTCGGAGAAGGGCGCGCCGACGCCGGTGGCCTGGACCAAGATTCGCCCGCCGCGCTCGCTGATGGACACCATAGGCAACGACGCCATCGGCGCTGCGGCGTCGGCGAGCACGCTCGGACCCAAGTATCGCGAGACCATCGATCGCGAGTCGGCCTACGAGAAACTGGAGGCCCGGGTCACCGATGTGCCCGCGCCGACCGAAACGTTCGACCTGCCACCGTTGCCTGCGGACCTGCCCGATCTACCGCCACTGGAACCTGAAGGGCCCTCTGCGGCGGAACGAATCATGGGTAACCCCGCAGTCAAAAGTTTCCTCCGTTCTGCAGCTTCGGCTGCCGGACGGGAAATTTCACGCAGCATTTTCGGCACTGGTCGTCGCCGTCGACGGTGAGGGTACGGCCGCAGCCGCGTGAGCGAGTGGTTCACGCGGTGCGGGAGTACCCGTCCAACACGTCGGTCATCGCGGCCTCCAGTGCATCGAAGGTGTCGATCTCCACCTTTGCCTTGATGTAGTTCAGGCTGAGCGTCAGGTCGTCGAAGTACGCAATGAGTCGCCCCGACGTGCCCGCGATGTTGTACACGTTGACCGGAACGCCCGCGATGTCGACGATGTCGTCGTTCGGATCGGCGTCGGTCTGCCCGCGCACCCACAGCGTCAGATTCGGCAGAAGGTAGCGGCTGTTGCCGTCCCAGGTGCAGCCCCCGTCCGGTGTCTTCGGTAGTTCGACCGGCTCGATGTCCGCCAAGCCGAGACGAGTGCGCGTGTTCTCGGACAGGACCGAGCACGGGTCCACCTCGGCGGCTGCGTCGGTCGGCGGATCGGGTTGCACCGTCTCGCCGTTCACCGTGTAGGTGACCTCGTGCCGACTACATCCTCCGATCAGCACGACGGCGGCCACGGCGGCAGTCACGACAGCGATGGACACGACAGCGGTGGACACGATGGGTGCGCGGTCGATCATCGAACAAGTCCTCCCGGGCGGTTTGTCCGTTTAGCCTAGGAGGTGGTTTCACCCTGCGAAACCGGTAGAACTACTCATATCGGCCGCCCCGCGGTAGCGAGAGGATCGACTGCATGAAGAAATCCTGGTTGGTACCACCCGTTGCGATCGCGGCCGTCGTCGGCTGCAGTTCGGGTTCGGCTAGTGCGCAGCAGGCTCTGGAGTTCCCGGACTCCGTCGCCGGGCTCCAGACGATGCAACAGCAGATGGAGCGATTCGACCGAGACGACGACTCGGGTCCGCAGCGCGAGGATGCCGTCGCGGGGCTCAGCGCCGCGTACGACGGGGCCGACGCCGCCGCACAGGGATACGCGGACGAGTCGCTCATGGTTCTGGTGACGGTCTACGCAGTCGATGCGCCCAGCCCTCGCTTGTGGAGCACGCAGGCGGGCGATGCCATCGCCGAGCGGCTCCGGTTGCCGTCGCCTCCCGAACGCATCGAGACCTCGGGTGACGCCGAGTGCCTGGTGACGGTGAATTCGCTGGTGCCGGCCGGAGTGGAGCCTGGGGAATCGACCGAATCAGGCAGAAGTACAGGCCCGACACGACCGGATTCGACGGTCCTGCGGTGCCAGGGCGTCCGTGACGGGGTGACGGTGCTGATACCGGAATTGGCCCCGTCGATGGATACCGACACCGCGTTGTCGATCGTGTCCGATTCGCTGGACCACTTCCGCCCTCGGTGAGTGTTCAGCCGCCGAGCTTCTTGTAGAAGCTTCCGACGATGGGGGCCGAGATGGCGCGCGGACTGTACTGGCCCGCGATCGACATGCCCTTGGACAGCAGGCCCGGCACTACACGCATCTTGTTCTTCGCCAACGAATCCAGCGACAGCTTGGCCGTGTAGGCGCTGTCGATCCACAGGAAATCCGGGACCAGCTTGTCCACTATGGATGCGTCGGCGGGATCCGGAGTCTCGGTGCGAACAGGGCCAGGGGCCAGCAGGGTGACGTTCACTCCGCTGTCCTTGAGTTCGAGCCGTAGCGACTCGGAGAACGTGTTGACGAACGCTTTCGTCGCTGCGTACGTCGCATTGTTCGGGATGGCCATGTTCCCGGCCGCCGAACCCGTGATCAGAATTCCGCCGCTGCCCCGCGCCACCATTCCCGGAATGACAGCGAGCGTGAGATCGTGCACGGCGACTGCATTCAGTTCCACCTGATCCCGTTCGTAGGCGGGGTCGAGGTTTGCGACCGGCCCGAACGTGGCGATACCTGCGTTGTTGCACAGAATGCTGATCTCGCGCTTCGCCAACTCGTCGGCGAACGATACGCGGGCATTCCGGTCCGACAGATCGAGAACTCGGACCTCGACGGTCACTCCGTGCGCGGCACGGAGTCCGGTGGCAAGTGCCTCGAGCAACTCACCCCGCCGTGCCACGACAATCAGTGAATGGCCGCGGGCGGCGAGTTCGGTGGCCAGCGCTTCGCCGATTCCGGAGGACGCTCCGGTGACGACAGCACGGGCTTCGGGCGCGGGACTGGGCAGGCTCACGCTGAGACAGGGTAGTGGATGAATCCACCTGGCTGGAATCACCTGGCTGGAATCACCTGGCTGGAATCACCTGGCTGGAATCAGATGGATGCAGCGAGGCGTGTTCCTTGCTCGATCGCGCGCTTGGCGTCGAGTTCGGCAGCGACATCGGCGCCCCCGATGACATGGGTGGTCGTTCCCGCGGCTCGTAGGTCGTCGACGAGATCGCGGACGGGTTCCTGGCCTGCACACACGACGACGGTGTCGACGGCGAGCGTGCGTGGACGCTCGTGGCGCTCGCCGAAGGTGATGTGCAGACCCTCGTCGTCGATGCGTTCGTAATTCACGCCGGAGAGCTCGTGCACGCCTTTGGCTTTCAGTGCCGCGCGGTGCACCCATCCCGTCGTCTTCGCCAGCCCCGCGCCGATTCGTCCCTTCTTGCGCTGCAACAGGTAGACCTCACGCGGCGACGGCGCGGGGACGGGTGTGGTGAGCGCCCCCGGCGCCGCTTCCGGTTCGGTGACACCCCACTCCTGCTTCCATTCCTTCAGGTCCAGCGTGGGGGAGGCGTCGGTCGTCAGAAATTCCGCGATGTCGACACCGATGCCGCCCGCCCCGATGACGGCCACGCGGTCACCCACCGGTCTTCCGTGCTCGACGACATCGGCGTAGGACAGCACCGACGGGTGACCGATACCGGGTATCGACGGGATTCTCGGGACTACTCCCGTCGCGACGATCACCTCGTCGAAGTCGCCTGCGACGAGCTCGACGGCGGTGACGCGCCTGCCCAGGTGGACCGCCACGTCGGCGTCGCGCAGCGCTGTCGTGAAGTAGCGGATGGTCTCGGAGAACTCCTCCTTGCCCGGAATGCGCTGTGCGATACCGAATTGGCCACCCAGTGCCGGCCTGGACTCGAACAGGCTGACGGCGTGGCCGCGACGGGCAGCTTCGAGTGCGGCGGACAGCCCTGCCGGACCGCCGCCCACGACCGCGACCTTCTTGGTTCTGCGGGCAGGCATCAACTGCAATTCGACTTCACGTCCCGCGCGGGGGTTGACCAGGCAGGAGACTGTTTTGTGGACGAACGCGTGGTCCAGACACGCCTGGTTGCACGCGATACACGTGTTGATGGAGTCCGCTGCGTTCGCTTCGGCCTTGCGCACCCAGAACGGGTCGGCGAGCATCGGCCGGGCCATCGAGATCAGCTGTGCGTCACCGCGTGCGAGGATTCCTTCCGCGATGTCGGGCATGTTGATTCGATTCGACGCCGCCACCGGGATGTCGACATTCTTGTCGAGCTTTCCGGTGATGTCGGCGAACGCTGCACGCGGAACCGACGTGACGATGGTGGGAACGCGGGATTCGTGCCAACCGATGTCGGTGTTGATGACGTCGACACCGACGCTCTCCAAATCCTGCGCCAGGGCGACGATGTCGCTCCAGCTCTGTCCACCCTCGACGAGATCGGCCATGGACAATCGGAACATCACCAGGAAGTCGGTGCCCACCGCCTCTCGGATACACCGGGCGATCTCGACCGCGATACGACGCCTGTTCTCTGCGCTTCCACCCCACTCGTCGCGCCGCTTGTTGGTGCGCTCGGAGAGGAACTGATTGATGAAATATCCTTCGCCGCCCATGATCTCGACGCCGTCGTACCCAGCGGACCGAGCCAGCCGCGCACACCTCACGAAGTTGCGGATCTGCCACCGCACACCTCGTGCGGTGAGGCGCCGCGGGCGAAATGGGTTGATGGGGGCCTTGATCGACGACGCCGACACACTGAACGGCTGATACGAGTATCGACCTGCATGCAGGATCTGCAGAGCGATCTTGCCGCCTTCCGCATGCACCGCGTCCGTGATCGTGCGATGCCGCCGCGCCTCGATTCGGTTGGTGAGCTTGGCGCCGAACGGGAGGAGCCATCCGGTGCGATTGGGTGCATAGCCACCGGTGACGATCAGCGCGACGCCACCGCGCGCGCGTTCGGCGAAGTAGGCCGCCAGTCGAGAGGTGTCTCGTGCGCGGTCCTCCAAACCGGTATGAATGGATCCCATGATGACGCGATTCTTCAGAGTGGTGTTGCCGACCTTCAACGGCGACAGAAGAATCGGATAGTTCTCGGTACCGGTCACAATCGCTCCAATATCTCGTCGCACCATTCGGCGAAGCCCTCCTCGACTCGGATTCCGCCGCGCAGTACCAAGTACTGATGCAGTGCGGTACCCGAGAGGGAGGACGGTGATGGGAAATCGCGTTTCTCGATGAGTCGGAAGATCTCGAGCCTGTCCGCATGGACATCCCGGTGTCGGCGGACCTCGGTGCGAAGCGCCTCGACGTCACCGTGTGCTGCGCCCCGGATCTTGACGGCCAGTTCCTCCCGGAGCGCGCTCGGATCGGTGGGTCGGGCGATCCAGCGATCCAGCTCGTCGAGCCCGCTCCGGCTGACCGAATAGACCTTCTTGTCCGGCCGACCGTCCTGCACGACGGAGGCGCCCACGATCCACCCGGCCGCGTCCATACGCGTCAGCACCCGGTAGATCTGCTGATGGCTTGCGCTCCAGAAGAAGCCGATCGACTTGTCGAATCGGCGCGCCAGTTCGTAACCGGAGCCGTTCGATTCGGTCAGGGAAACGAGTATCGCGTGCTCGAGTGCCACGACAGCCAGTATGTATGCAACACGGTGACTATGCAACCAGGTGCATATCCTGCAGTGCGATGCTGTGCTGGACGTGCTTGCTCTCCGGGGTCATTCCCGCAGGCTCCACTCCCGGCTTAGGCTTTGCCCATGAACACTCCGGCCGACACCGCCGTCGTAGGCGTCGCGACGACCCGAAAGCAGGTATTCGCCTGGGGTATCTGGGATTGGGGATCTGCCGCCTTCAACGCGGTGATTCTGACGTTCGTGTTCTCGGTGTACCTCACCGATGCGGTGGGCGACGACCTGCCCGGATCGATCTCGGCGACGTCGTGGTTCAGTTGGGCGATCGGAGCAGCAGGCGTCGTCATCGCGATACTTGCGCCTGTCTCCGGCCAACGCTTCGACGCCCGTGGCCGCCGAAAGCGCTCGTTGGCGTTGTTGACGGGGCTCACCGTCGCGTCGATGGCCGGCTTGTTTTTCGTCGCCGACGACTATCACTACCTGTGGCTGGGCCTGGTACTGCTCGCCGCAGGCTCGATCCTGTTCGAACTGGCCAGTGTTCCGTACAACGCCATGCTTCGTCAGGTCTCCACGCCGGCCAACATCGGCCGCGTGTCCGGATTCGGTTGGTCGATGGGGTATTTCGGCGGCATCGTTCTGCTGTTGATCTGCTACTTCGGTTTCATCACCGGTGACGGTGACACCAGAGGACTGTTCGGCATCACCACCGACGGTGGCATGAACATTCGGCTCGTCGCCCTGCTGGCCGCGGTGTGGTTCGCCGTCTCCGCGATTCCCGTCCTGCTCACCGTTCCCGAACTGCCGTCCACCGAACAGGATCCAGGCGCCGCCAAGGCGGGAATGCTGGAATCGTACAAAGTACTGTTCCGCGACCTCCGCGAGCTGTGGACTGCCGACAGACGCAGCGTCTACTTCCTGATCGCGAGCGCTCTGTTCCGCGACGGCCTGGCCGGGGTGTTCACGTTCGGTGCTGTTCTGGCGGTGAGTGTCTACGGCATCAGCTCGGCAGACGTACTGCTCTTCGGCGTCGCCGCCAACGTCGTCGCCGGTCTGGGCGCGGTGACCGCCGGTCGATTCGACGATCGATCCGGACCCAAATCCGTCATCGTGTTCTCGCTCGTGGCGATGATCGTCGCGGGGATCGTGCTGTTGTTCGTGTCCGGCCCGGTGCTGTTCTGGGTGTTCGGGTTGGTGCTGTGCCTGTTCGTCGGGCCGGCGCAGTCGTCGTCGCGAACCTACCTGGCACGTCTGGCACCACCCGGGCGCGAGGGTCAGTTCTTCGGTCTGTACGCCACGACCGGCCGTGCAGTCTCGTTCCTCGCACCCACCTTGTTCGGGCTGTTCGTCTGGCTGTTCGACGCGGACCGTGCCGGCATCGGTGGACTACTCGTCGTGCTGTTCGTCGGGTTACTGGCTTTGCTCGCCGTGAAAGCGCCCGACAAGGTCTGATCTCACGACACCCGCGACTGGGCGACTCGCCGCAGGATCTCGTCGGCCAAACGTTCGGGGGCTTCCTCGGGAATCCAGTGCGAAATTCCGTCGAGTTCGACGAATGTGTAGTCCGCGTCGACGAATTCGCCGCATTGTTCGGCGCCCGCACGGCCGATCGCCGAGTCCTGGTTGCTCCAGACGTAGGTCGTCGGAACGGTCACCGGTGGGAGGCGTCCGAACTCGTTGGTCATTGCGCGATACCACTCCAACGCCGCGGTCAAAGCCCCCGGCTGTTGCAGGTGTCGGACGTAACGGTCGTCCGGGCTGCGATCGGAGAACATGGCCCGCAGCCTGCGTGCGTCGTCTTCGAGCAGCACATCCTCGGCCTTACCTGCTTGTCGCAACAGGCCCATGTAAGTCGAGCGCTCACGCTGGTCCGCGTCCTCTCGAAGCGCTCGGTTGAACGCAGCCGTGTGGGGCACGGACACTGCAACGAGCGAACGAACGCGTTCCGGATGCCGTGCGGCGAGTTGCCACGCCACGGCGGCGCCCCAGTCGTGTCCGACGACGTGCGCCGACTCCAGGCCGAGTTGGTCCAGGATCCCGACGACGTCGCCGACGAGATTCTCCACGCGATAGGCCTCGGTGCCGAGCGGACGTGCGCCGGGTGAGTATCCGCGTTGGTCGGGTGCGATGGTGAACAGCCCGTGGTTCACGAGCGTCGGTGAGATCCGATCCCAGCATGCGTGCGTTTGCGGGAAGCCGTGCAGCAGCACCACCGGTTCCGCGCGTGCCTCTCCGGCGATCGACACGTCGAACACCAGATCGTCGACGGTTACTTCGGTCATCGTCATGTGCGGTTCTCCCAGCTGAGGTCGAGTGGACCTCGGGTCGATTCAACCGTGGTTCGATCTCCAGACTCCCATGCCCAACACCACGAGGCGGACTTGCTGTTCGGTGCGTGTCAGGAGTTCGCGTTCGCTTGCGCTGCCGGGGCGGTCGATCTCCAACAGACCGACGGTAGCGGTGAGCATGGTCGAGACGATCAGATCCGCGGCCATCTCCAGATCGCTGATGTCCCAGGATTCGAGTCCAGGCATGCGGGCGAGGTCGATGGTCAGTTCGCTGACGAACATGCGGAGCTCGGTCGCGAATGCGCGTCGTACTTCGGTGACTCCGCCGTAGCGCTCACGGGCGATGAATCGGAACTGATCCTCGTGCGAGCGAACGGCGCGCACGAGGATCCGGAGCGATTCGGTTGCGTTCTTGACCGTGGGATCCTTGCGCGCGTCCCTCAGCATCTGACGAAGCGTCCGCATCGAGTCTTCGACCAGCGCTACACCGAGATCTTCCATGGACGCGAAGTGCCGGTAGAACGCAGTCGGCACTATGCCGGCGGATCGTGAGACCTCCCGCAAACTGACGCTCGCGAACGACCGGTCGCGCAACAGATCCAGGGTGCCGTCGATGAGTGCTTGTCGTGTGCGTTCCTTACGTTCCGCACGCGTACCCGGTTCTGTCACATGTTCGAGTTTATTGCTGTCCACTCTGTGACCTCCTCCGGTCTCGACGTCGCCTCAGGATGAGTGTGAGGCGGGACACACCGATGATCCGGTGTCGGTGCCATCACTTTCACGTTGACAGATTCCGGTACGGATCTGCCACACTGAGATTCTAGTGCACAGACGTACACTGAAGAAGTTCCTCGAACCGGGAGGCGAGATGGCAATTCAGCAGAAGTCTCGACAATCAGGCATTCGCCGCAAGTTTTCGCTGCTGTCCCTGTTCGAGGCCATGGCAACGCCTCATGCGCTCGACCGTTACCTCGAACTGGTCGACCCGATGACCACAGTGAGAGACCTTCGGGCAGAAGTGACGGATGTACACCGGTCCACCGCTGACACGGTCACCCTTACGTTGCGTCCCACGCACCAGTGGCAGGGCTTCCAGGCCGGGCAGTTCGTCCAGGTCGGCGTTGTCATCGACGGGGTGCGCCATACGCGGTGCTACTCGCCCGCGTGCTCGCAGTACCGCGCCGACGGCCAAATCGAACTGACCATCAAGGCGCACCCGGAAGGCCTTGTCTCGCAGCATCTCCACGCGAACGCCCGGGTGGGTCTGGTCGTCAGCCTGTCGCAGGCCGACGGTGTGTTCCACCTGCCGACGCCTCGTCCGGAATCGGTCCTGCTGATCAGTGGCGGAAGCGGAATCACCCCCGTGCTGTCCATGTTGAGGTCGCTGCTGGACGAGGGGTACAGCGGCGACCTCACCTTCCTGCACTACGCCTACACGGAAAAAGATGTCTCGTACCGGGCCGAGTTGGAACAGATCGCCGCCGAGCACGAACGCGTCCGAATCGTGTTGGCGTACACGAACCAGCCGAGCGGGGGAGACCTTCACGGTTTCTTCGGACCCGAGCATCTGAACGCCGTGGCGCCGTGGTTCGCGGATGCTCAGACGTTCTTGTGCGGTCCGCCGGGGCTGATGCGGGGAGTCCGGGATATCTACGATGACCTAGGACTTTCCGACCGACTCCACTTCGAGGAGTTCGCAGCGCCAGCACCGACCGCCGACGCCGATGCAGACGGAGACATCAATTTCTCCACCAGTGACGTCGTCGCCACCAACTCGGGCAAGACCCTCCTCGAGCAGGCGGAGGACGCGGGCCTGACGCCGTCCTACGGCTGCCGGATGGGCATCTGCTTCACCTGCACGTCCGTGAAGACCTCGGGATGCACCCGGAACGTCAAGACCGGGGAGACCGACACCGAACCGCACAAGAAGATCCAGATTTGCGTGTCGGTCCCTGTCGGTGACGTGGACATCGAAATCTGACCGACCCGACCGACAAATTTTCGACAACCGAAACGGAGAGTGTTTCAAATGTTCGGAATACCACTGCCTTCACTGTCTCTGCCCTTTTTCGGATCCGCGGAGAAGCCCGAGGCGCTGCCACCGACAGTCCTGTCCTACGAGCAAGTCCAAGACCTCGGCCGCGAGCTCGACGAGCTCCGCGCTCGCACCGTCGCCAAGCTGGGCGAAGAGGATCGCGAATACATCTACAACATCGTCAAGACTCAACGCGGCCTCGAGATCGCCGGTCGCGCCATGATGTATCTGCCGTTCCTGCCTCCGGTGTGGCTTGCCGGAGTCGGCGCCCTCGGCGTCTCCAAGATTCTCGACAACATGGAGATCGGCCACAACGTCATGCATGGCCAGTACGACTGGATGCGTGAGCCCGGCTTCAATTCGGAAGTGTTCGAATGGGATACCGTCTGCCCAGCCGACCAGTGGAAGCACTCGCACAACTACATGCACCACACGTTCACCAACATCGTCGGCAAGGACCGCGACATCGGCTACGGAATCCTGCGGATGGACGAGGGCCAGAAGTGGAATCCGTACTATCTGGGTAACCCCGTCTATGCGTTCCTGCTGATGACGTTCTTCGAGTGGGGCGTCATGCTGCACGACCTCGAAGCGGAGAACATCGTCCAGGGCAAGCGCAAGTGGCACGACGTCAAGCCGCTGCTGCAGGGGATGTGGCGCAAGGCCGGTCGTCAGGTTCTCAAGGACTACGTGATCTTTCCGGCGCTGTCCGGACCCTTCTTCGTCACCACACTGGTGGGGAACGTCGGCGCCAACTTGATCCGCAACCTGTGGACGTACTCGATCATCTTCTGCGGACACTTCCCGACGGGGGTACAGACCTTCACCGAGGACGAGACCGCAGACGAGTCGCGCGGCGAGTGGTACGTCCGACAGATGCTCGGATCGGCGAACATCGAGGGATCGCCGCTGTTCCACATCATGTCCGGCAACCTGTCGCACCAGATCGAGCATCACCTGTTCCCGGATCTGCCCGCGCACCGTTACCCCGAGCTCGCCCCTGAAGTGAAGGCACTGTGCGGCAAGTACGGCCTTCCCTACAACACCGGCGGTTTCTTCAAGCAGATCGGCACCGTGTGGGGCAAGATCTTCAAGCTCGCGTTACCGGATTCTCTGACCGGATCCAAGCCGACGGTCGGTGTTATCGTCGAGCGCAAGAAGGTCGCGGCCTGACGTGGCCGGCGCTACCGGACCGAATACCGAATCAGGGGTGAACGTCGTGGTCGGCAAGTTCGAACGCAACAAGGACACCGTGCAGGAATTGACCGAGTCCGCGGCCACACACGTGGGTCGGATCGCCGTCATCATTGCCGGGGCGGTGCGAGACGTGACCCGGGAGATCGGTGATCTCATCTCCGACGGCATCGAGATGCGCGAGGCTGCGAAGAAGGCCCGCGAGGACACTCCTGCTGGCAAGGTCATCAACGGCGAGTTCGAGAACAGGTAGCAACTCGGCCACGGCCGCAGAATCGATCGAGGCTCGGACGCCGGGTCGTTCCCCCCTTCACCGGGGCGAACGGCCCGGCTGTTCGCTGTAAGAGCAGATCGATACATCGAAAACAAACTCGAAGAATGTTTGTACCTCCATTTTCATACCCTCGGACCGCTCGATGGGTTACCGTTACTCCACGAACCACATAAGCGGTAGGAAAGGCGGCTCGACATGCGGTTGGACTCCTCGTTCACGCATTCCCCCGGCACTGTTGTCACCGAGGTCTCTCGCGGACGGACATCCGCGTTGGAAGGGCGCAGCGGTGCTGTCGTCGACCGTTGCCTTCGCGCAGGTAGGCCCCCGGCGCCCGCCGAGCTCGAACCGGTCCGTCGCGCGGCGGAAGACCTTGCGCGGGAGGGTGTACCGCTACGGGACGCGCAGCGTCACGTTCACGCCGCGGCCGCCGCGGGGCTGAAAGGCAGTGTCGCCGAGGTCGATCGATCCGACGTGGTCGACAGTGCGGTGTTCATGATGCGAGTCCTCGAGTCCCTCGGCAATGCAGTCTCGGCCGCATACATGGAGTTCTGCCGCCAGGACCCAGGGTCCAACGGAGAGCGCGTCGCCCAGTTGGTCGACCTGCTCGTCGCCGACGATCCCGAAGCCCGCGGCATTGCGGAACGAAATGGAATCGAGGTGGCCGCGGAATACGACGTGGTGTTCCTACGGTTCGTCGCCACGCCGTCGGACACCGGACGACCGGACACCGGACGACCGGACACTGCCAAGACCGACATCCGCACCGTGGACAACGCAGCCTTGGCTGCCGCGGAGAGCGCGATGGCTGCAGCCTCGGGCGTTCGCGGACCACTGCTGTCGCTGACCGCGGGCGGGGGAGTCGTCCTCGTTCCGTCTTCGCCTGCGAGCGTCGTCGAGGACTGCCTGGCACGGCTCGGCGCAACTCTGGACGTCGATACCGTCGCAGCCACGGCACGTGGCGCACTCGGCTCGTTGAACGGCGTGCTCGACCATTGCCGCGAGTTGGTGGATCTGGCCAGGTCGCTGCGGATGCAACCCCGTCTGTACCGGACGAGCGATCTCGCCCTGGAGTATCAGCTCTCGCGTCCGGGCCCCGGCCGTTCGCGGTTGCGTTCGGTGATCGCGCCACTCGACGGCTTCCCCGAGTTGATGCACACCCTGAAGACGTTCGTCGGCAGCGAGGCCAACAGGCGCGCGAGTGCGAAACTGCTGTACGTACATCCCAATACCGTCGACTACCGCCTCAAGCGGATCGAACAGCTGACCGGTGTGGACCCGCTCAGTTCCGCGGGCCTCATGTCGTTGCATGCTGCTCTCGTCGTCGACTGCCTTTCGCGGGCAAACGAACCGGGTGGGGCCATGTCGGACATGGTTGCCGAGGCATCCTGATCCGCACCCGCGTCGGTGAGCGTCGTGCTCGGGTCACCGACCCGACACGACGCCGCTCACCGGAAACCGTCCGGATATTGCCTTTCGAAAGTCGATGAGCGCTCGTTCGACGTGATTGGTACTGGACACGACCACGGCTCCTTGCGAGCCCCGATCCGCCAGGATCGTTGCAGTGTTTCGGGCGTTCTCCACCGTCGACGTCGACGTGTTCTCCTCGGTGATCCGTTCCGGCGCAACACCTGCCGCGATCAACCAGTCCCGCATGGCGCGAGCCTCGGTGACGCCTGCACGGGGAACCCCGCCGCTCGTGATGATGGGGGACGCCGGATAGCGCTGCGCAAGCGTCAACGCTGCCTGTAGTCGATCCACGAGCAGTGGCCGCATCGTTCCGTCGTCGTACAGTCCGGCTCCGAGAACGACGATCGTGGTGCCGACGGGATTGAGGTCCAACATCAGGGGTGCATGGTCGGTCAGGATCTCCTGCCCAGTGCACCACGCGATGGCCGTCGGATCCGGGAACAAGCAACCGCCGAGCGTCGACATCAGACCGTTGCCGAACGTGATCGGATTGATGTCCGCGTGTGCTGTCCCGGGTGCGTGGCCTAAGGCCAGCCCGCACGCGATGGCCGTCGCGAGCGTCAGACGTGTGAAATTCCATCGTGATCTGTGTGCCATGAAGGCGCCCCCCGGCTGGTCGTTCGTCTCGAGACATGTTCTCTCGATCCAGCGTGCAACAGGGGGTTCCTCCACACAACGCTCGCGCGGTGTGAGGGCTTACAAGATCACGGACGCTGACCAGTGACGCTGTACATGAACGTGCGGCCGGGGCGAAACGTCATGATTCACAACGCTTTCGCCTTCGATCACGCCACCGGGTGAGGATACTCGGCGCTTCGGTGTTGAAATGCGAGGATGTCCGGGTTGACCAGGGCACCGTCGCGGATCTCGATGGAGCGACGAATGGTCGCGTCGGCGTCCCAGCTGGTCGGTCCGCCCAGGACGGTGCCGATGAACGGCAGCAGTGACTCGCTGATCTCCCAGGTTGCCGAGTCCCACAGGTAGGACGGACTGTGATCGACCGCGTAGTAACGAACATTGTCGCCGACCGTGAACATGGGCGCGTCGAAGGACGTGGGACGGGCCCATTCGAACCCCATTCCCTCGTCGCACGAGACATCGACTATCAACGTGCCGGGATCGATCGAGTCGAGATCCTCCGTGCGCAGGAACGTCAGCGGGGCATTCGTATTCTGCAATACGCAGTTGACGATGATGTCGTGATCGCCGAGGAACTGCGACAACGGGATTCGCCCTTCGTCGGTCAATGCACGGCTACGTCGCGGGTTTTCGCCGTCGAGATCGAAATTGACGATGCGTGCCGAGTGAATCGGCGAACCGACAGCAGTGACACCGCGCTGAGTGAGTACGTCCACCTCGTGCACGCCGTGGGCGTTCAGAGCCGTCACCGCACCCCTCGCCGTAGCACCGAAACCGATCACCGCAGCGCGCAGCCGACGTCCGTAGTCGCCGGTCGACCCGATCAGTTGCAAGGCATGCAGCACCGAGCAGTAACCGGCCAATTCGTTGTTCTTGTGGAAAACGTGGAGATTGAACGAACCTTCCGCTGTCCAATGGTTCATCGCTTCGAAAGCCACGAGCGTCAGCCTGCGGTCGATGGCCGCCTGAGTGAGCTCGACGTCCTGTACGCAATGCGGCCAACCCCACAGAATCTGACCCGGACGGAGCGACTCCAAGTCCGACGCTTGCGGTTTCGGCAACAAAATGACATCGCACTCGTCGATCAGCTCCGTACGCGAGCGGATGCCTCCGGTCGACGCGGCGATGTGGTCGTCGGAGATACCGAACGGGAGTCCGTACCCCGCCTCGAAGAACACGCGGCGGCGCAGCTCGTCGGGAATACGTTCGAGGTGATGCGGATGAATCGGGAGGCGACGTTCGTTCGGCTTCGACGACCGAGACATGACGCCGAGGGTGAGCTGGTGCACGGTGGCCCCTTCGGTTGCGATCAGTCAACCACACGTTCGGCGGCGCGTATTCGCACGTGATGCTGCGCCTCGGTGCAGGATCGACCGGGCTCGCAGCGGATTTCGCACCGCATTTCCGGTCTTATCCGCTGCCCTTCGTCGACGCGCCGATCGAGCAGGTAGACTGATTCACCGTGCTCGGACCCGTCCGGGCCACGCCTCCGTAGCTCAGGGGATAGAGCAAGGGCCTTCTAATCCCTTGGTCGCAGGTTCGAATCCTGCCGGGGGCACCGAGAACACGATCGACGATTCGTCGCCCTCCGTATCGGGCATAGTCGATGGAACGCGAACACCGAGGCACTGCTACATCGCGGTCGTCCGGGTCCGTGTTCGGACGAGAGGATTCTGTCGATGAGAGATGTCCTCGACGAGGTGCTTGCGCTGTGGCGCGCCGGTGCCACGGCAGGCGTCGGGACCGTGGTTCGCACGTTCGATTCTGCTCCGCGACCCGCAGGGGCATCGATGGTCGTCGGACCGGACGGAACGGTCAGCGGCTCGGTGTCGGGTGGATGCGTCGAGGGAGCGGTGTACGAGGCCGCGATGTCGGTCATCGCATCGGACTCCCCGGTCCTCGAACGATACGGCGTCAGCGACGACGATGCGTTCGCGGTGGGATTGACCTGTGGCGGCACGCTGTACGTGTTCGTCGAGCCCATCTCGCAGACGACCTTTCCCGAACTGGGGGCCGTCGCCGATGCGATCGCGGCCGAGCGACCGATCGCGGTCGCAACCGTCGTCCGTCATCCGGATCCGACACAGCTCGGGCGTCACCTGGTGATCGAGGAGAACGCATCGGCGGGCACGTTCGGAACCGACCGAATCGACGCAGCCGTGGTCGACGACGTGCGTGGACTTCTGGCATCCGGGCGCACGGAGACATTGACGTACGGACCGGAGGGTGAGCGTCTCGGCGACGGCATGGACGTCTTCGTGTCGAGTTACGCGCCGCGGCCGAGAATGCTCGTGTTCGGTGCCATCGACTTCGCGGCCGCCGTCGCCCAGCAGGGCGCGTTCCTGGGATACCGGGTGACGGTGTGCGACGCGCGGGCACGGTTCGCCACGACCCAGCGGTTCCCGGCCGCGGCGGAGGTCGTCGTCGAGTGGCCACATCGTTATCTTGCCGACCAGATCGCGGCTGGAAGGGTGGACGAGCGCACCATCGTGTGTGTGTTGACGCACGACGCCAAATTCGACGTCCCATTGCTCGAGGTCGCGTTACGTCGGCCACAGTTCGCGTTCGTCGGGGCGATGGGGTCGCGTCGTACCCACGCCGACCGCGTCGCCCGCTTGCGTGAGGCGGGACTGACCGATACAGAACTGGAACGACTGTCCAGCCCGATCGGGCTCGACCTGGGGGCGCGTACTCCGGAGGAGACGGCCGTCTCCATCGCTGCCGAGATCGTCGCGAAGCGGTGGGGCGGCAGTGGTGCCCCTCTGGCCGGTGGAAGCGGTCGGATTCATCACGATCTGCCGGTGGCCGAGGTCACACGATCTACGACGTAGCGTAGGACTTCCCGTCGTTCGGGCCCCCACCAGGCCTCGCTCCGGCAGGGCGCCGGTGACGAGGGCACTCGACACCTCTTACTCTGGTTGTCATGGCAGCACCAGACGTCGAGACCGTCGAAACACCACCGACCGAGTCTCCGGGGACCGCATCGACCTCCGTGTTCGTGACGGCAGGATTGATCGGTGCTGTCGTTGCAGCGCTCGTCATCAGCCTGTCCGCGTCGGACGCGCTCGTTCTCCTCGGTATACCCGACCCTGGTCCGGCCACGACGTACGGGCTCCCCGCCATCCGCGCCATCGGCGAGATAGCGGCATCGATCGCCATCGGTTCCTTCCTCCTCGCGGCGTTTCTGGTACCTCCGCAGAAATCCGGAGTGCTCGACGTGGGCGGATACCGCGCCGTGCGCACCGGGTCGGCTGCCGCGATCGTGTGGGCTGCGTGCGCACTGGTACTCGTCCCGCTGACCCTGTCGGACACCTCAGGTCAGCCGTTCACCGTCGCGATCCAACCCAGCAACCTCTGGGTGGCCCTCGATCAGGTGGAAATCGCCGGAGCCTGGCGCTGGACGGCGATTCTGGCCGTGGTGCTCGCGGTCGTGTCGCGGACGGTACTCAGGTGGTCGTGGACCCCGTTGCTTCTCGTGTTCGCGCTGGCCACGTTGATGCCCATCGCGTTGACGGGACACTCCTCCTCCGGAGGTGCGCATGACGTCGCCACCAACAGTCTGATCCTGCACCTGGTCGGCGCGACCCTCTGGGCGGGCGGTCTGTTCGCAGTTCTCGCCCACGCCCGCCGCAGGGGTGCGCACACCGATGTCGCGGCCAGGAGGTTCTCGGCGGTCGCGACCGTCTGCTTCGTCGTGATGGCAGCCTCCGGAGTGATCAACGCTCTCGTTCGAGTGTCCATCGGGGATCTGTTCACGACGCTGTACGGCCGGTTGATTCTGGCCAAGGTTCTCGCCCTCGTCGTGCTGGGATTCTTCGGATGGATCCAGCGGCGCAGGTCGCTGCCTGCTCTCGCATCCGACCCGTCGTCCCGTGGTGCGCTGATCAGGTTCGCCGGGGGAGAAGTTCTCGTTCTCGCGGCCACGATCGGCCTCGCCGTCGGCCTGGGGCGGACTCCGCCGCCGTCGGACGTCGACCCCGATCTCTCCTTGTCCGAAGCAGCCCTCGGTTACGACCTCCCGGATCCGCCCACCTTCGCCCGGCTGATGTTCGACTGGCGGTTCGACCTCATCTTCGGGACGGCCTCGATCCTGCTGGCCGTCGTGTACCTGCTCGGTGTTCGGCGTCTGCGTCGCCGCGGCGACGCGTGGCCTGTCGGGCGGACGATCTCGTTCCTCCTCGGGTGCGCGACGATGCTCGTGGCCACGTCCTCCGGCGTCGGCAAGTATTCGCCGGCGACCTTCAGCGTGCACATGGGCGCGCACATGGCGTTGTCGATGTTGGTGCCCGTTCTGCTCGCACTCGGTGGCGCGCTCACGCTCGCCCTGCGTGCGTTGCCGGTAGCGGGCAAGGACGGAATTCCAGGTCCCCGTGAGTGGCTTCTGCAGGCGCTGCACAGCCCTGTCTCGCGTTTCCTGACGCACCCGGTCGTCGCGGCGGTCCTGTTCGTCGGCGGCTTCTACGTGCTGTATCTCGGTGGCATCTTCGGTGCCGTGCTGGACAACCATTCGGCGCACTTGCTGATGAACGCGCACTTCATTCTCAGCGGTTACCTCTTCTACTGGGTCGTGATCGGTGTCGACCCGTCGCCGCGGCACATCGAACCCATCACCAAGCTGGCCATGGTTTTCGGGTCGCTTCCCTTCCACGCCTTCTTCGGCGTCGCATTGATGAGCATGAACACCGTCATGGGCGGCTGGTACTACCGCACGCTCGGCTTGGATTGGAACGGCGATCTCATGGGCGATCAGAAGTTGGGCGGTGGAATCGCCTGGGCCACGGGCGAGATTCCACTCGTGCTGGTGATGTTGGCCCTGCTCATCCAGTGGTCGCGCAGCGACGACCGCAACGCCAAACGCTCGGACCGCGCCGCGGACCGCGACCACGACGCCGACCTGGCCGCGCACAACGCTATGTTCGCCGAGCTGGCGCGGCGCGACCGGGAAAACGGATAGAACGCACGTTCCTCGGGCAGGTCAGAGTCGATCGGCCGTGATCTTGGTGAGAATGCGCTGAAGATCGTCACGCTCCGACGGGTCGAGGGTGTCGAACAACTCGACGGCCACCTTCGCGCGGGCCGCGTCGATGTCACGTAGTCGGACCCGGCCGGTGTCGGTGAGCGAAACGAGGACAGCCCGTCGATCGGCCGGGTCGTTCTCCCTCGCCACCAGTTCCGCGGTTTCGAGGGAGTCGACGATGTCGGTGGCCGAACGGGCCACGATGCGCAGATGATCCGCCAAGGCACGCAGTCGCATCGGGCGACCTTCTCGTGCCAGCACGTGCAGCGCGCGGCTCTGTGACGGGTTGAGTCCGAACGGTTCGAGGGCGCTCATGTGGGTATGGCGGATCCGCCGCGCGACGGCCATGAAGGAATCGGCCAGGTTCGGGGTGTCTCCCGTGTGCATGCCGACAGCATAGCCGCTTGTACGCAACCTCTTAGTGAGGTAACCTCTCGTTTATGTTCGTCGACCCAGGAGGTCTACTTGGTACGCAATCAACCGAAAGTCGCCGACCCAGCCCCCGTGGGTAGGGTTCTGGCGCTGTTCCGTCCCTACCGCGCACGCATCGCACTCGTCACCTCGATCATCGTCGTCAGTGCAGTCGTCGCGCTCGCTTCACCACTGCTTCTTCGTGAACTGCTCGATCACGCCATCCCCGATCGCGACGTCACGCTCGTCACGCTGATCGCGCTGGGCATGATCGCAGTAGCCGTCGTCACCAACACCCTCGGCGTACTCCAGACGTGGATGTCCAACAGCGTCGGTCAGACGCTGATGCACGACCTGCGCGTCGCCGTCTACGGTCACCTGCAACGTCAATCTCTCGGCTTCTTCGCGCGCACCCGCACCGGCGAGGTGCAGTCCAGAATCGCCAACGACATCGGCGGAATGCAATCCGTGGTCACCAATACGGCCACGTCGATCGCTCAGAACGCCACCACGGTTGCGGCGACCGTCGTGGCGCTGTTCCTGCTGGACTGGCGGCTGGCGTTGTTCTCATTGATCATCCTGCCGGTGTTCGTTCGCATCGCTCGAAAGATCGGCAACGAGAGACGAAAGATCTCGACGACGCGGCAGAAGCTGCTGAGCGAGCTGTCGGTTCAGATCGAGGAGTCGCTGTCCGTCAGCGGCATCCTGCTCGGCAAGACGACGGGGTCGTCCGGCGTTCTCACACAGCAGTTCGCGGCGCGCTCCGACGAAGTCGCCGACGTGGAACTCAAAGCCATGATGGCCGGTAAGTGGCGCATGGCAAGCATGCAGATCAGCTTCGCCATCATGCCCGCACTCGTCTACTGGTTCGCTGGAATCACCATCGGGAACGGAAGTGCGCTCACCGTCGGCACACTCGTCGCCTTCACGACCCTGCAAACTCAGCTGTTCAGGCCGACGATGCAGCTGCTGAGCACGGGCGTGGAGGTGCAGAGTTCCCTGGCACTGTTCGGGCGCGTCTTCGAGTACCTGGACCTGCCGGTCGACATCGACGAACCCATCGCTCCGACCCTGCTCGCCCGAGAGGACGTATCGGGGCACGTACGGTTCGAACACGTCGAGTTCTCCTACGCCGACGCCTCACGGCTCGCGTTGTCCGACATCGACATCGACGTCCCCGCGGGTAGCACCCTGGCGCTCGTCGGATCGACGGGGTCCGGCAAGACCACGCTCGGATATCTCGCCGCACGGCTGCACGACCCCACTCACGGCCGAATCACCATAGACGGCATCGACATCCGAGACCTGCCGACAGCAGTCGTCGCAGACCTGGTCGGCGTCGTGTCGCAGGAGACGTACCTGTTCCACGCCAGCATTCGCGACAACCTCCGGTTCGCGAAACCCGACGCAACCGACGCCGAGATCGAACGTGCCGCACGGATCGCGCAGATTCACGATTTCGTCGTGGGCCTGGACGACGGGTACGACACCGTGGTCGGGGAACGCGGGTACCGATTCTCCGGTGGCGAGAAGCAGCGCCTCGCCATCGCGCGCACGGTGTTGCGTAACCCGCCGATCCTCATTCTCGACGAGGCGACCAGCGCGCTGGACAACTCGACCGAGCGCGCCGTGCAAACCGCTCTCGACGAGCTGATGGTAGGGCGCACGACCATCATCGTCGCCCACAGGCTCTCGACGGTCCGGGCCGCCGACCGCATTGCCGTCCTCGACGGTGGACGCGTCGTCGAGATCGGTAACCACACCGACCTCGTCGACAAGGGTGGTCGATACGCCGACCTGGTGCACGCGTCCGGCGACTCCGTGCACGGACACGTCTCGGAATCGGTCGCGGCGTAGACTTCTCGTGCCGAGGAGCCGCCCTCGCGACTCTGGCGAAAGGAGACCGACGATGTTCCTGACTGTCGTCGATCGAACTACCGCCGAGATCGAGGTGAAGAAGTCGCGATTTCTCGCAGTCGTGGCACGGGCGGACTCCGAGGACCGCGCACGAGCCGTCATAGCGGACGCCCGACAATCCAACAGCGCTGCCGGGCATCACTGTTGGGCATTCGTCGTCGGCGACCTCCCCGGTAGCCGAATCGCCAGGGCCAGCGACGACGGTGAGCCCAGTGGTACCGCCGGCACACCGATTCTCGAGGTGTTGACCGGACGCGAACTCACCAATGTGGTCGCCGTCGTCAGCAGGATCTACGGCGGAACTAAACTCGGCACCGGAGGGCTGGCGCGCGCGTACGCCGGGGCGGTCGTCGAAGCTCTGGCGACGGCCACTGTGCGTCGCAGGGTCCAAAGACGCCGTGTGAGAGTGGAACTCGATCACGCTGATGTCGGCAGGATCGAAGCCGACCTGCGTGCGCGAGGGATCGACATCGTGTCCGTCGACTATCTCTCCAAGGCGGTGTTGACGCTCGCGGCAGCGGAGTACACCATGATCGAAGGTGTCCTCGCGGGTTCCACCGCGGGCAGTGCCGAACCGGTACGACTCGGCACCGACTACGTCGACGCAGCCGTATAGCACGGCAACCCGACGCACCTCACCGTGAACCGGCGTTCGAGAGTCGGTTGTCCACAGGTGCAGGCTCCATCCACAGATTTCGTTTCGAGGCTCCGAAGGGTCGATTTTCGCGGCACAGTTCGACGTGGGTCGAGTAGTGCTCGGCCGAACACCGAAGCAAGGGGGACGAACATGTACGAGGCGCAATGTGCGGTGGTGGGGACCGTGATCACCAACCCAGTCAAACGATCGACCGCATCCGGCGACGAAGTACTGAGCTTCCGGATGGCGAGCAACGCGCGCCGTCAGGATCGCGCGACGGGCGAGTGGACCGACGGCGGGACGCTGTTCCTGACGGTGACCTGCTGGCGCAGGCTGGTCAAGGGCGTCGGAGGATCGCTCATGAAGGGCGATCCGGTCATCGCGTACGGCCAACTCAGAACGAACGAATACACGACGAGGGAAGGAATCGAACGGTCTGCGGTCGAAATGACGGCGAGCGCGATCGGACCCGACCTCGCCCGGTGCATCGTCAAGGTCGAACGAGTCAGGACCGTGATCGGTGGCGAATCGGACGAACCGAGCGGAGCCACGGAATCCGGAGATCCCGGCGTCCTCCGAGACAGCAGCGACACCGAGGAAGCGGACGGACGTGAGATGGACGACGAGCCCGACTTCGACTCGTCGGACGCATCCGGAGACGAGCGGATCGTCGCCGCTGTCTCGTAGGACCCTTCTTCGACGCGCGTGTCCGGACTCGATTCGAGGGGCGATCGGGTCCGGACCTGCATCGCGGCTGGATACGGCCGTCGTCGGTCGCACGAGACGGTCCGCGACGGCGATGGTGTCGGTGAGCCTTCGGACCGATAAGCTGGCCCACATGGCGGAATTCATCTACACCATGAAGAAGGTGCGCAAGGCGCACGGCGACAAGGTCATCCTCGATGACGTCACGATGAGCTTCTACCCGGGAGCGAAGATCGGCGTCGTCGGCCCCAACGGCGCCGGCAAGTCCAGCATCCTGAAGATCATGGCCGGGATCGACCAGCCAGGAAACGGTGAGGCATTCCTCGCGCCAGGTGCGTCGGTCGGCATCCTCATGCAGGAGCCGGAGCTCGACGACGCCAAGACCGTTCGAGAGAACGTCGAGGACGGACTCGGCGACGTGATGGTCCAGCTCAAGCGGTACAACGAGATCGCCGAGCTCATGGCAACCGACTACTCCGACGAGCTCATGGAGGAGATGGGTGAGCTCCAGGAGAAGCTCGACCATGCGGACGCATGGGAGATCGACTCGCAGCTCGAGCAGGCGATGGACGCACTGCGTTGCCCGCCGCCGGAGTCGCCGGTCACCAACCTCTCCGGCGGTGAGAAGCGTCGTGTCGCACTGTGCCGTCTGCTCCTGAGCAAGCCGGACCTGCTGCTCCTCGACGAGCCCACCAACCACCTCGACGCAGAATCGGTGCTGTGGCTCGAGCAGCATCTTGCTGCCTACGCCGGCGCCATCCTCGCCGTCACTCACGACCGGTACTTCCTCGACCACGTTGCGCAGTGGATCGCCGAGGTCGACCGCGGCCACCTCTACCCGTACGAGGGCAATTACTCGACGTACCTCGAGAAGAAAGCAGAGCGCCTCGAAGTCGCGGGCAAGAAGGACCAGAAACTGCAGAAGCGACTCAAGGACGAGCTCGCCTGGGTGCGCTCGGGCGCCAAGGCACGCCAGGCCAAGAGCAAGTCCCGTCTCGCGCGCTACGACGAGATGGTCGCGGAGGCCGAGAAGACTCGCAAGCTCGACTTCGACGAGATCCAGATCCCCAACCCGCCGCGGCTGGGCGATGTCGTCGTCGAGGTCAAGAACCTCGACAAGGGCTTCGACGGTCGCGTGCTGATCAAGGACCTGTCCTTCACGCTCCCGCGTAACGGCATCGTCGGCGTCATCGGCCCCAACGGTGTCGGTAAGACGACGCTGTTCAAGACCATCGTCGGGCTCGAGGAGCCGGACGGCGGCGAGGTCAAGATCGGTCAGACGGTCAAGCTCAGCTACGTCGACCAGAACCGATCCGGTATCGACCCCAAGAAGACGGTCTGGGAGACGGTCTCCGACGGCCTGGACTTCATCACCGTCGGCAACTCCGAGTTCCCGTCGCGCGCCTACATCAGCTCGTTCGGGTTCAAGGGCCACGATCAGCAGAAACCGTCGGGCGTGCTGTCCGGTGGTGAGCGTAACCGTCTGAACTTGGCGATGACGCTCAAGCAGGGCGGAAACCTGATCCTGCTCGACGAGCCGACCAACGACCTGGACGTCGAAACCCTCGGTTCGCTCGAGAACGCGCTCGAGGAGTTCCCGGGCTGTGCGGTGGTCATCTCGCACGACCGGTGGTTCCTGGACCGGACGTGTACCCACATCCTCGCGTGGGAAGGCGGCTTCGGTGACAACGAGGCCGCGTGGTACTGGTACGAGGGCAACTTCGAGGGCTACGAGGCCAACAAGGTCGAACGCCTCGGCCCCGATGCTGCTCGCCCGCACCGCGTGACCCACCGCAAACTGACCCGCGACTAGCCGCGGTTTGTCCGGCCTGTTTCGTCTACCGACGAGTACGCGAAACAGGCCGGACCACACGCCCATCGAGAGGCGCCTTCCCCTATAGGCTCGTCCTTACGACGAAGAAGGTCCTCACAAGGGAGTGGTTCAACACATGCCGAACTCGGCGGGTACGACGGACATCGACTGGACGAGCGAACTGCCGGGGGAGTTGGTCACATCCCTGTCTCGGGTGAAGGCGGCGTACTTCGCGCACGTCGACTCGGCCGATCAGGACGGATCGATCGAGCAGGCCGAACGAACGATGTTCCGGCGTCACGTGCAACTCGCCGCGCGGCGTACCGCGGGGACCGCGAACATCCGCTTGTATCGCCCCGGTGCCGACAATTCCGACGGGACGCCGGGTGTGGCGGGGCTTGCACTGCAGATCGTCACCGATGACATGCCCTTGCTCGTCGAGTCGGTGGTATCCCAGCTGTCTCGGATCGGAGTCGAGGTCAGCGACGTCGTGCACCCCATCCTCGACGTCACACGAGACAGTGACGGCAGGTTGGTGTCTGCCGGATCGAGCAACGGATCGAGTCCGAGCGGGACGAACCGCGAATCCTGGATGCATCTACAGCTCAATCCTGCGGTGCCCGACGACGTCGTGGACACGCTCGAGGTCGCTGTCGCCGCGGTACTGACCGACGTTCGCGAAGTCATCGCCGACACCGACGACATGCGACGGGTGCAGAGCGAGATCGCGGATGCATTCGAGGCCGCCGCTGCCGTGTCCCCTGATTCGTCTGCGGTTCAGCAGCGTGAAGCCGCCGGCCTGCTGCGCTGGCTCGCCGACGGTCACTACACGTTGCTCGGGTACCGCCGCTACTCGGCCGAGAAGTCGTCCGAGGGGTCCCTCACCGCGGTACCGATTGCGGACAGTGGATTGGGTGTGTTGCGGGACGATCACCGAATTGGTTCGGACACAATCTCTCTGGACGATCGTACCGATATCGTCGCGCTCGTTCAGGGTTCCAGCCCGGCGACGGTGCACCGCGCTGTCTATCCCTACTTCGTGACTCTCTTCGATCCGTCGAATCCGGAACTGGGGGAACATCGATTCGTCGGTGTCTTCACCGTGACCGCGTTACACGAGAACGTCCTCGACATACCGGTGATCGAACGCCGCGTCCGCTCAGCGGTTGATCGCGCCGGGTACGACCTGCAGTCGTTCTCGGGACAGGCGATGCTGGAGGTCGTCCAGTCGATGCCGCGGTCGGAGCTGTTCGCCACCGATGCTCACTCTCTGTACGAGACGGCGACGGCGGTGCTCGCCCTGGGGCGTCGGCGCAAGGTGAAGGTGTTCCTGCGTGAGGACGCGGGCGGGGCGTTCGTGTCCGCGCTGGTCTATCTACCGCGTGATCGCTACACCACACGCGTGCGGTTGGCGGTACAGAAGTGCCTGCTCGACGAATTGGCCGGTTCGGGTATCGATTACACGGCACGTGTCACGGAATCCGACCTGGCGTTGCTGCACGTCACGGTCCGGCGGGACGACGCGGAGGCCTCCGTACTCGATCTCTCGCGGGACAACGTCGACCGGATCGAGGCTCTGCTCACCGAGACCATCCGAACCTGGGAAGATGCGCTGTCGGAGGCGGTCTCGCGTATCGACTCGGCCGACACCGTCGTCGCCTCGCGCTACGCGGACGCATTGCCCGAGGCGTACAAGCAGGACTTCCGGCCCGAGCGTGCAGTCTTCGACATCGTCCGTTTCGAAGCCCTGTCCGACGGTGCGATCGACATGCAGCTTTACCGAAACGCCGACTCCGAGGTCGGTAGCTGGCGGTTCAGTCTGTACATCGGAGGAAGGGGAGTATCGCTCAGCCAGGTACTGCCCGTGTTGCAGAGCCTCGGTGTCGAGGTCGACGACGAGCGTCCTTATCCGGTGGTCCGCCCCGACGGATTGCAGTGCTGGATATACGATTTCGGGGTGTCGGCATCGCGCGAGATGTTGAACGCGGCGATCGACGGCGATCTCGACTCGGAGTTGCAGGATGCCGGTGCGACCGATCGTGAATCGCGGGTCCAGCTGCGCTTCACCGATGCCTTCACGGCCGTGTGGGAGGGTCGGGCGGAAGCCGACAGGTTCAACGAACTGGTCATGCGGGCTGCACTCGACTGGCGTCAAGCACAGATCCTGCGGGCATACGCGAAATACCTGCGCCAGGCCAACTTTCCGTACAGTCAGTTCAACATCGAGGGCGTCCTGCTCTCGCACCCGCGGACCGCACGACTTCTGGTCGGGCTCTTCGAGGCGCAGTTCGACCCCGAGCGCGCGTCGGAATCCCGTTCCGAGGAACTGAGTGACGAGCTCCAGTCCTTGATCGACGAGGTCATCAGCCTCGACGCGGACAGAATTCTGCGATCGATCTTCGAACTCGTCCGCGCGACGTTGCGCACCAACTTCTACGTGGTGGATGCACACGGCACTCGGCGCGAGTTTCTCTCGATCAAGTTCGATCCGCAGAAGATCGCGGAACTGCCCAAGCCCAAGCCCACATTCGAGATCTTCGTCTATTCCCCGCGCGTCGAAGGTGTTCACCTTCGGTTCGGGGCCGTCGCCCGAGGAGGGTTGCGCTGGTCCGACCGTCGCGAGGATTTCCGCACCGAAATCCTCGGCCTCGCCAAAGCTCAGATGGTCAAGAACGCGGTGATCGTTCCGGTGGGCGCGAAGGGCGGATTCGTCGTCAAGCGTCCGCCCGCCACCACCGGGGATGCTGCCGCTGATCGTACTGCGGCGTTGGACGAGGGCAAATCCTGCTACCGGTTGTTCATCGCCGGGCTACTGGACGTCACCGACAACCTCGATCGTGCAAGCGGATCGGTCATTCCACCCGAACGCGTCGTACGCCGAGACCGCGACGACACGTACCTCGTCGTCGCCGCCGACAAGGGTACTGCGACGTTCTCCGACCTCGCCAATTCCGTTGCCGCCGAATACGACTTCTGGCTCGGTGACGCTTTCGCGTCCGGCGGCTCGGCAGGGTACGACCACAAGGCGATGGGAATCACGGCGAAGGGTGCGTGGGAGAGCGTCAAGCGGCACTTCCGTGAAATCGGAGTCGACACTCAAACCGAGGACTTCACCGTCGTCGGCGTCGGCGACATGAGCGGCGACGTGTTCGGAAACGGAATGCTGCTCAGCCGCCACATCGGACTGCTGGCGGCGTTCGACCACCGGCACATCTTCCTCGATCCGAACCCGGACAGGGCGGCGTCGTTCGCCGAACGGGAGCGTCTGTTCGCACTCCCTCGTTCCTCCTGGGCCGATTACGATTCGGCATTGATCTCGCGGGGCGGCGGAGTGTGGGACAAGACCGTGAAATCGGTTCCGATCAGTCCCGAGGCGCGCGCGGCGTTGGGGCTGGGGGACACCGTGACGTCGTTGTCGCCCCCCGAGCTGGTTCGTGCCATCCTCACTGCCCCGGCCGACCTGCTGTGGAACGGCGGAATCGGCACCTACATCAAGGCGTCCACCGAATCGAATTCCGACGTCGGCGACAAATCGAACGACGCGGTTCGGGTCGACGGCAACGAGATCAGGGCCACAGTCGTCGGCGAGGGCGGAAACCTGGGTGCAACGGCACTCGGCCGCATCGAGTACGACCTGGCAGGCGGACGGATCAACACCGACGCCGTGGACAACTCGGCGGGCGTCGACTGCTCCGACCACGAGGTCAACATCAAGATCCTTCTCGAGTCCGCGATCTCCGACGGTGCGTTGGACCGAGGCGATCGCGACGAACTCCTCGCGTCGATGACGGACGAGGTCGGCCGGTTGGTGCTGTGGGACAACTTCATGCAGAACGAACTGTTGGGGACCTCTCGATACGACGCGCCGTCGTTGCTCACCGTGCACCGACGGGTGATCGAGGACCTGGAGGAACGACGAGGGCTCGACCGAGAACTCGAAGCGCTGCCCACCGAACAGGAGATCCGCACGCGGAAGTCGGAGGGCCGCGGACTGACCTCTCCGGAGCTTGCGACATTGATGGCTCACGTGAAGTTGAGCCTCGAAAGTGACCTGTTGGCCAGCGAACTGCCGGACAGCGACGTGTTCGCTTCGCGTCTGCCGAAGTACTTCCCGGACGTTCTTCGCGAGCCCTACGCGAACGAGATCACCTCGCACCCACTGCGTAGGCAGTTGGTGGCGACCACGCTGACCAACGAGACCGTCGATCGGGGCGGCATCACTTTCGTCTACCGACTCGCCGAGGACGCAGGTGCAACGGGTACCGACGCCGTGCGTGCGTTCGCGGCTGCGACGGCGATTTTCGGGTTGGACGAGCTGTGGAACGACATCCGAACGGCGGGTATGTCGACGTCGTCGTCCGATGAGTTGCTGCTCGAATCCCGACGGGTACTCGACCGCGTCGCTCGGTGGTTGTTGACCAATCGGCCGCAACCTCTTGCCGTCGGCGCCGAAATCAGCCGTTACGCAGGCAAAGTCGCATCTCTGCGTGCCGTCGTCGGAGAGTACATCGACAGCTATCAGGCGCGCGACGCCGACGCCCGCGTACAGGCAGCCGTCGAACGTGGGGCACCGAGGGAGCTTGCGTCCGCGGTGTATCGACTCCTCGATCACTACAGTCTGCTCGACATCATCGACGTCGCGGACATCACCGAACACGACCCCGCGGAAGTCGCCGAGCTGTACTTCGCACTGGACGCGCACATCGGCATCGACTGGTTGCTGACATCGGTGTCCGGACTCGCCCGAGGGGATCGCTGGCATTCGCTGGCACGGTTGGCGCTCCGTGACGATCTGTACTCCTCGCTGCGGGCGATCACCAAAGAGGTTCTCCTGGGCGGCGAACCGCACGAGAGTGCCTCGGAGAAGATCGCGGAGTGGGAATCGACCAACTCGTCCCGCCTCGCACGTGCTCGCGCTGCGCTCCGCGAGATCTCGGACTCGGGAACCCTCGACCTCGCTACACTGTCCGTCGCTGCGCGGCAGGTGCGCAGTATGGTTCCGTAGCATTTTCTGCCCGTAGCGTGCCATCGACGAAAGAAGGACGACTGCTGTGAGTGTGCCCGCCGACCATCTGTCCGACCATCGAGAGCCGCAGGAACGCATCGGTTTTCACACCAGCGTGGATGTTCGCTGGTCGGACATGGACGTGTACCAGCACATCAACCATGCCCGCATGGTGACGTTGCTGGAGGAGGCACGGATCCCGTGGCTTCTCGTCGACGGACGACCGACGGCGAACCTGCGACACGGCGCGGTCATCGCGGATCTGCACGTGAAGTACCGCGGTCAGCTTCGACACGAGGACGGCCCACTGGACGTCTTCATGTGGATCGACAAGGTGCGGGCCGTGGATTTCGTGGCCGGTTACGAGGTGCGCGCCAACGGTGCGTCCTTGGACACTCCGGCGGCGATCATCGCGTCGACTCAGATCGCAGCGTTCGACATCGACACTCAGAAGCTGCGGCGTCTCACCGCCGAAGAGCGCGAGTACCTCGAGAGCTGGCAGCGTGTTTGAGCGTGTACTCACCATCCCGGACCCGGTCGAACGGGAGAATCTGACCGCGTTCCTCGGCAAGGCGCTGCGCCTCGACGAAGCTGCGGTGGTGCGCTTGAGGACGCGTACCGACGGGCGGCTGTCGGCGTGGGCATCGACGGGTTTCGACGCGCTCGCCGTGCGGGTCGTCGCCGGATCGATCGTTCCGGACGACACCTCGGCGGCAGCCGATCAGCTGCTCGTGGCGCTCGGGTCGGCCGTCGACGGCAGGGTCGACCCAGGCTTCTCGATGGATTCGGCGTGGAAGGGCGCGTTGCCTCCCGACCAGGGATTCGAGCATGTCGACGACGTACCTGCTCGGGTCTTGATCGACCTCGCTCAGCGCGGTGCAGCGCTGGCGAAGGAGCACGGGAGCAGCCACGGTCCGCCGGTGTCGCTGCTCGATCAGCAGGTCCTGCACGTCGACGGTGCCGCGGGCGGAGTGTCGGTCACGATGAGAACGGTATTCGCCCTCACGGCAATGGGTTTCGTGCCGCACACGGGGGAGGACCCGCTCAAGGCCGACGTCGACCTCGCGCGCATCGACTCGAACGAGATCGTGCGCGTTCGCGCCACCAAGGTGTGGTTACGACTCGACGCGCGCTACGGCTCGGTCTTCTGCCGCCGAGAGAACTCGCTCTCCCTCACCGTGGAGCGCTGACACGGCCCTAGACCAACCACGCTGCGGCGTCGGCGGGAAGTTGCCCGTCGACGAGAGGCGCGCTGGACATCAGGACCTCGCCCGGCGGGAGGGGGATCGGAACGTCGGTCGCGTTGAGTGCGCAGATCAGCCCCCCTGGTCGTCGGAACGCAAGACATCCGGGTGGACTGCCGTACCAATCCACTCCGGGTCCGGCGAATTCCGGCCGTAGCGCGCGGAGTTCGAAGGCGGACCGGTACAGGCTCAGCATCGAATCGACGTCTTCGAGCTGTTCTTCCACCGTGAGCGACGCCCATTCCGCGGGCATCGGCAGCCAGGTAGCCGGGGACGAACTGAACGCGAACGGCGGTTCGGTTCCTTCCCACGGGAGGGGCACACGGCATCCGTCTCGGCCGCGCTCGGTGTGGCCGGAGCGTTCCCACACCGGGTCCTGCAGGGACTCGTCGGGTAAATCGACATTGGGAAGGCCCAGCTCGGCGCCGTTGTAGACGAACACCGTTCCAGGCAGCGCCAATTCGAGCAGGATCATTGCCCTGGCGCGGGCTGTGCCGCGAGTGCCTCCGCCGTAACGAGTGACTTCGCGGACGACGTCGTGGTTGGACAGCGTCCACGTCGGGGTGCCGTCGACGAGGGCCACCGCGTCCAAGGAGTTCGACACTGCGCTTCGGATGGCTGCTGCATCGAACTCGGCTTCGGCCAGGCGGAAGTTGAAGCCGAGGTGCAGCTCGTCGGGGCGGATGTACTCGGAGAACCTGACGTTGTCCTGCACCCAGATTTCACCGACCGTCGTCGTGCCCTGGTATTCGTCCATGATCTTTCGGATACCACGGTGTATTTCGTGTACGGCCGGATTGTTGAACCGTGGATCGGAGTCGTCGTTCTTCATGAGCTCGTTCGTTTCCAGGCTCATGTCCGGAAGGCCTTCGGGCTTGGCCATGCCGTGTGCGACGTCGATCCGGAAGCCGTCGACTCCCCGGTCCAACCAGAAACGCAGCGTCGTGGCCAAGTCCTCGAAGACCTCGGGGTTGGTCCAGTCGAGATCGGGTTGTTCGGCCGCGAAGATGTGGAGGTACCACTGTCCCGGCGTTCCGTCGGCTTCGCGGATACGGGTCCATGCGGGACCGCCGAAGATGCTCGGCCAGTTGTTCGGCGGTTCGGAGCCGTCCGGTCCCTTGCCGTCACGGAAGATGTAGCGGGCACGTTCCGGGCTTCCGGGAGCCGAGTCGAGCGCTGCGACGAACCACGGATGTCGGTCGCTCGTGTGGTTGGGCACCAGGTCCATGGTGACCTTGATGTCGCGCGCGTGTGCCTCTTCGATCAGCGAGTCCATCACCGCGAGGTCACCGAACAGGGGGTCGATCGCTCTCGGATCGGATACGTCGTACCCGTGATCCGCCATCGGCGACTCCATGATCGGGCTCAGCCAGATCGCGTCGATTCCGAGTAGTTCGAGGTAACCCAGCTTGTCCCGAACGCCGCCGAGATCACCGACGCCGTCGCCGTTGGAATCGGCGAACGAACGCGGGTAGATCTGATAGAAGATCGCGTCCTTCCACCACGGTTCGGGCTGAGGTTCGAGTCGATCGGTCACAACGGTCAAGTCTGCCAAACGCGGGGGCTCGACCTCGATCAGGGACCGGGTTGATCTTCGTCACCTCGCAACGATGGGAGCCCACGACCGGCAAAAATGCGGGCTCACGCCCGGCAAAATGCGGGCTCACGCCCGGCAAAAATGCGGGCTCACGCCCGGGCGAAAATGCGAGCGACGCGCACGAAGACATACCGTTTCCCCGGTTTCTCTCCCGAAAACAGCCGCTTTGTCCGAATGATGAGGTACCGTACCCGTCGAACCGGAACGAGGAGCACGAGGAAATCACATGGCCGAGCAGTCGATCGAAGCAGTCCGTTTGAGTGAAGTGCTTCTGCAGGACAGTCCGATCGATCCGGACTGGATCATCGAGGGTGAGCCCCACGCCCGCGTGGCCGAATGGTCACGCAGCATCGACGGGACGACCACCACCAACGTGTGGGACTGCACGGCCGGTCGCTTCCGCTGGTACTTCCCGGTCGACGAGATCGTCCACATCATGGACGGCTCGGTGACGGTCTCGTCCGACGACCATCCTGAACGCACGCTGGTGGCGGGCGATGCGGCACTGTTCCGTGCAGGCACCTGGTCCGAGTGGCACGTCGAGGACTACGTCCGCAAGCACGCAATTCTTCGCCAGCATCTTTCCGGCTCGCTCCTGCTCGCCTTGAAGTTCGCCGGCAACGTTCGTGGTGCACTCCGACGAGCAAAGGGACTAGGACGCAGCGGCGCCGCCCAGCCGACGGCCGCCCAGCGCGAAGGATCCGCGCCTCGTCTGTGAAGGTCGGTTCCTAGAACGGCGAGTTGACCATGGAGTTGGCCGCCATCTCCATGTAGTCGACCAACTGCGCCCGATGCGGGGCGTCGAGGACCGAATCGTCTATCGACGCGATCGCACTGTGCATGCACCGCAACCATGCGTCCCGTTCGATCGGACCGATGTGGAACGGTGAGTGCCGCATGCGGAGGCGAGGGTGCCCACGTTCGTCCGAGTAGGTGCGTGGTCCTCCCCAGTACTGTTCGAGAAACATTCGCATGCGGCGCTCCGCAGGCCCCAGGTCTTCCTCGGGGTACAGCGGTCGCACGACGTCGTCCTTCGCCACTTCCTCGTAGAACCTGGCCGTCAGCTTGTAGAACGTGTCCGCACCGCCGACCGCGTCGTAGAAGGTCTGTTGCGGTTCGGTCATCGGTGCTTCTCTCCAGTCGTTCGAGGTCGGGGGTGCGGCCAGGTGGTGCCTACTTTGCCAGGTCGACGATCGCGCCGGCCGGTCGGCCTTGGGGGTACGGGGCCTGAATTCCGGCGTCGTCGAAGGCCTGCAGAATTTCGCGGTGAAGCCGTCGCTGCACCGCCCACTGCATCCCGGGCCTGGTCTTGACGGTGATACGGATGGTGACCGTGTCGGCACTGACGGCGTTGACGCCGAGCATCTCGGGATCCCCGAGTAGGTCCTCGGCGAACGCGCCCGATTCGACGACGTCGAGCGTCGCCTTCTCGGCCACCTCGCAGGCCTCGTCGAGATTGGCAGTGTGCGCGACGGGGAGGTCGAGGACTGCTACCGCAAAACCTTGACTCATGTTGCCGACGCGAAGGACCTCGCCGTTGCGGCAGTACCAGACGGTGCCGTTGACGTCGCGGATCGTGGTCACGCGCAGTCCGACGCTTTCCACCGTGCCCACTGCTTCACCGAGATCGACGACATCGCCGACGCCATATTGATCCTCGAGCAGCATGAAGATGCCGGACAGGAAGTCGCGGACTAGATTCTGGGCACCGAAACCGAGCGCAACTCCGACGATGCCCGCGGAGGCGATGAACGGGGTGACGTTCACTCCGACCACGTCGAGTACGGACAGTACGAACCACGTCAGGATGACCACGGACACGCCGGACTTGAGGACCGAGCCGATGGTCTTGGCGCGTTGGCGACGGCGTTCGGAGAGGATCGAGCTCTGCAGCGTCGACGGTGCACGCTCGCGCAGTGGACGAAGAAGTGCAGGTGCCTTGTCCGACGACGATCCGCTGCGACTGGTGAAACGGTCGATCAGCTTGTGCAGTACGAGTCGGAGGACAACCGCGAGCGCAAGGTAGCCGAGAACTTGTAAAGGTCTGTCCACCAGCCAGTCTCGACCGGTTTCGGTCAGTTCGAAGGCACGTGTGTCGAGAGACGAGCCCGTCAGGTAGGTCGATGAGTTCGATTCGAATACAGACACTTGCAGAGTCTACGGAAGGAGCGGATTCTCGCCACCGTGCTGGTAGCGGACCTGCTCGTTGGTTGTGCGTTCACCGATCGGTCATCACCACGATCCGGAAAAGGGGTGTGCAGACCCAGCGTTTTCGTGTTCCACTGTGACACGTGTTCCGCGCAAGCCATGCGCGGACGCCGACGCTTTTGGGAGAACCGAAGTGAAGAACAAGCAACACCGACACCGACAACTCCCGCCCATCGATGTCCATGACACCGCAGACCAGCGGCAACGGATATCGGGGGCGTCTCCGCTACATGTCGTTTCTCCTGGCGAGACAGTGTCGCCCAGCGACAACATGGTTCCTGCCTGGGTCAAGCGCCGAGTGCTGCTTCTGAACGCCACTTTCGAGCCCTTGACCGCGCTGCCGATGCGTCGCGCAGTGGTATTGCTGGTGTGCAACAAGGCCGATGTCGTCCACGACGATCCTTCCGGTCCCTACATTCGATCTGCTGACTTCTCCGTCCAAGTGCCCTCGGTGATCCGTCTGAGGACGTTCGTTCGAGTGCCGTACCGAGCTCGTGTGCCGATGACGAGGGCCGCGCTGATGCACAGAGATCGCTTCCGGTGCGCGTACTGCGGTGCCAAGGCGGAAACCGTGGACCACGTCATCCCGCGGAGTCGTGGGGGAGAGCACTCGTGGGAGAACTGCGTTGCGTGCTGCGCGTCGTGCAACCATCGCAAAGCAGACAAAATGCTCAGTGAGCTGGGCTGGACTCTGCGAGCGCAACTCGTTCCACCGAAGGGGCCTCACTGGCGTTTGCTCGCCAGCAACAAGGAACTCGATCCGTCCTGGTTGGCGTACCTGGGTGAGGGTGCGGCGTAGCGGTCGGTCTCGAATCGATCCGGACGGCCCCGCTGTCGCTTCGGGGTGAAAAGTCGACTAATCTCACACCCTGTGAGCATTCTCGAGACGATCCTGATCTTCGGGGTGATTCCGGCTGCGATCATCGGAATCATCGGCGCGTTGTCCTACGTGGGGGAAAGGCAGCCGGGTCTGGACATCACTCCGTACCGGTTGACCGACGAATGGACACGTGAACCAATTCTGTGGAGCGCGACCGACGAGGTGACACCGCACGGTGGCGGCCACGGCGATTCGCATGCATCCGCTGCAGATTCGATCGGAGGGTCGGCAAGTGGCAAGTGGTGAACTGGTCAAGAGTGACATCGACGCGGAGGACTTGCCCTACGGCTCGGCTCTGACGTCCAGCGGACGTGTGTCGGCTGCTCACGAGTTCGGGACGGCCAGCCCGGCGCACCTTCCGTTCGCCACGCAGGACCTCGTGTCCCTCGACGTCGCACTCACCGAGGCAACGCGGGCCACGCAGATTCGCTTCAACGTCTACCTCGGAGACCTGGGTGAGGATGTCGCCGCAGGTGCAGACGCCGTCTTCCCCGGAACACCGGACGCAATTCGTTCCGTGCTGATCGCAGTGGACCCGAACCACAAGGGCATCGAGATCCGCACCGGACGCCGTGTGTCGGACCGCGCGACCGACCGTGTGGCGCAGCTCGGCATCACCGCCGCAACGGGGCCGTTCCGCGACGGCAACCTCATCGACGGACTGGTCAGCGCGGTTCGCGTCATGGCCGCCGCCATCGTGAGCCCGTAGCGCCGCCGTACAGACACGAAGAAGGCGCCGCCCGAAACCCGGGCGGCGCCTTCTTGTCGTTTCAGAGCGGTGCTTACGCCGCGTCGAACTCGCGGGCCGCGAGCGAGCGCACGATTCCCGCGCGTCCCTCGATCACCAGACGCCGCAGTGCGGGCGGCAGATCCTTCTCCAGGAAAGCATCCGCAGCCGCGACCGAGTCCGCACTGATCGACCAGGACGGGTACAGCCCGACCACGACGGTCTGCGCGACCTCACTGGACCGTCTCGACCACACGCCCTCGATCGAGTCGAAGTACCGCGACACGTACGGCTCGAGAAGCTCGCCCTGTCCCGGGCCGGCGAACCCGCCGATGATCGATCGCGCGGTGATGTTGGGGACGGAATCGTCGTCGACGACCGTCGTCCATGCGCGCTCCTTGACCTCGCTGCTCGGCCGAACGGCACGGGCAGCGGCTGCCGAACGAGCGCCGGCCGCAGTGTTGTCGCGGGAGGCCTCGGCGTCGATCTCGGGTGAATCGATGCTGTCGCTGTCGATCGCACCTGCTGCAGCGAGCGCCGACACCACACGCCAGCGCAGGTCGGTATCCACCTCGAGGCCGCCGAGTCCCTGACCGTCGACGTCGCCGTCCAGGAGGCCGCGCAACACAGCGACATGCCTGTCGGACAAGGCCGAACCGGTCAGCGAGTTGACGAATGCCAGCTGGTGGTCCGAGCCTGCGTCGGCGGCACGCGCGAGCTCGAGAAGCGTGTCCGCGAACTCGGGCTGACCGTGCTCCTGCGCCCACTGCGGCTCGGCGTAACTGGTGATGGCCGTCTGCGCTTGGAGGAGCAGACGCTGCACGACGCCGACCTCCGTCTCCGCACCGATGCCGCGCTGGACGAGCGCGACGAAATCGCGAGCACGCATCTCGGCCTGGCGCGTCATCTCCCACGCGGCGGACCACGCCAGGGTGCGGGGGAGCGACTCCGCGATATCGCCGATACGGGCGAGCAGAACGTCGAGAGACTCCGGATCGAGACGCACGGCGCAGTAGGTGAGGTCGTCGTCGTTGACCAAGATCAGCTTGCCCCGCGACACACCCACCAGTGACGGAACGTCGGTGCTGTCCGACGCCTCCAGGTCGATCTCGACGCGCTCGGTACGCACCAGCTTGCCATCGACTCCGCCGTCCGCGTCGTCGTAGATGCCGACTGCGATGCGATGCACTCGATGCTCGCCTGCGCCGGGCGCCGCGCCGCTCTGCTTCACCGCGAAGCGGGTGAACTTGCCGTCCGCGTCGACGTCGAAATCAGGGCTCAGGGTGTTGAGTCCCGTCGTGCGGAGCCACTGGCTGCCCCAATCCGACAGGTCCCGACCGGACGAACGCTCCAGTGCGGTGAGCAGGTCGCTGAACGTGGCGTTGCCGAACGCATGGTCTACGAAGTACGCACGCAAGCCGGCGAGGAAATCCTCCTTGCCGACGTAGGCGACGAGTTGCTTCAGAACACTCGCGCCCTTGGCGTACGTGATGCCGTCGAAGTTGACCTCGACCGCGGCCAGATCGGGAATGTCGGCTGCGATGGGGTGCGTCGACGGCAGCTGGTCCTGCCGGTAGGCCCACGACTTCTCGACGTTGGCGAACGTGGTCCATGCGTTGGTGTACTCGGTGGCCTCGGACTGGCACAGGACCGATGCGAACGTCGCGAACGACTCGTTGAGCCACAGGTCGTCCCACCATGTCATGGTCACGAGGTCGCCGAACCACATGTGCGCCATCTCGTGCAGAACCGTTTCGGCGCGGCGTTCGTAGGAGTAGCGGGTGACCTTGGACCGAAAGACGTAGTCCTCCAGGAAGGTGACCGCGCCGGCGTTCTCCATCGCGCCCGCGTTGAATTCGGGCACGAACAACTGGTCGTACTTGCCGAACGCGTAGGGGGTGCCGAAGTTGGCGTGGTAGAAACCGAATCCCTGCTTGGTCTCGGTGAACAACCGTTCGTGGTCCATGTGCTCGGCAAGCGATGCGCGGCAGTAGATCCCGAGCGGAATGGTGCCGTGCTCGTCGGTGTAGGAATCCGTCCACTCCGCGTACGGGCCGGCGATCAGCGCCACCAGATACGTGCTCATCAGCGGGGTGGTGTCGAAAACATGCTCTCCCGCAGCGGGTTCCGCGGCATGCGCAGCGTTGGAGATGACCTTCCAGCTGTCCGGAGCGGTGACCTTCAGATCGAACGTCGCCTTCAGATCCGGCTGATCGAAGCAGGCGAACATCCGCTTGGCATCCGCCGTCTCGAACTGAGAATAGAGATACACCGAGCCGTCGGACGGGTCGACGAACCGGTGCAGACCCTCGCCGGTGTGGGAATAGACACAGTCTGCGACGACGACGAGTTCGTTGTCCTCGGCGAGGTCGTCGAGCGCTATCCCCGTCTCCTCGTCGTAGCCCGATACGTCGATGTCCACCCCGTTCAGGGTGGCGGACCTGATGCTGTCGGCGACGATGTCGACGAAAGTCGATGCGCCCGCCTGTGCCGCGAACGCAATGGTCGTCGTCGACAGGAACGTCTTCTCGCTGGGATTGCCGGACCCGTCGGTGAGGTCCAGGACGATCGAATAGGTGGAATTGCCGAGCACGGTCGACCGTGCAGCAGCTTGATCGCGTGTCAGGTTGGGAGCAACCACGTCAGTCATGCACCTTCTCGAGTAGGGATCGTGTGATGACACCATCCCATCACGGCGCGGGTCGGGCATGCTTGCGTAGGGACGCGGCGCGGAATTGTTCTGCCGCATCCTTGGTTGTTCTCGGGCGACACCCACTCGTATCTCGACACGAAGGAGCTTCACGTGAGCGGCAGCGGACAGAAAGACACCGCCGATTTCTGGTTCGACCCCCTGTGCCCATGGTGTTGGATCACGTCGCGATGGATTCTGGAAGTCCAGAAGGTGCGCGATATCGACGTGAACTTCCACGTGATGTCGCTCGCAGTCCTCAACGAGGGCCGCGACCTCCCCGAGCAGTACGCCGAGATGATGAAAACGGCATGGGGACCCGTGCGAGTCGCCATCGCCGCCGCCCTGGAGAAGGGCGACGAAATCCTGTCGCCGCTGTACACCGCACTCGGTACCCGTATCCACAACGGAGGCAACAAGAACTTGCCCGAGGTGATCGAGCAGTCCCTCGCGGAACTCGGTCTGCCTGCGGAGTTGGCGAAGGCAGCCGACAGCACGGAGCACGACGAAGCGCTGCGCACCAGCCACCACGCGGGCATGGACAAGGTCGGTCCCGACGTCGGAACACCGACGATTCACGTCAACGGTGTCGCGTTCTTCGGGCCCGTCCTCTCCCGCATCCCGCGCGGCGAGGAAGCCGGAAAGCTGTGGGACGCCTCGGTGATCTTCGCGTCGTACCCGCACTTCTTCGAGCTCAAGCGCACCCGTCACGAAGACCCCGAGTTCGACTGACCCCAGGTGAGCGGAAATGTAGGTCAGGACCTGCATTTCCGGTTACAGCGGGTCAGGCGACGATGCGATCGACGCCGTCGGACGTACCGAAGTATCGGTGCTTCCCACGGCCGAAACGCCACGCGGACCATGCAGCCGCGACGGCGTCGAGCGCGTCGTCGGCTGCGGGCTCGACCGGCAGTAATGCCATGGCGTCGTGTACGGACACCGGATCGAGCCACGTGGACAGTGCGCTCAGACGCTGGCCGATGCCACGCGCGGACTTCTTCGACACGAACGACGTATCCGGTGCCATGTGCCGGAACGAGCATTCCGGGTGCACTTCCACCACCCGTTCGGGGTCGAAGGACACGTCCTGCCACTGCCGGATCGAGGACATCAGATACCAGGTCTGCTTGCTGATCGCCTTGCCGGTGATTCGCCTGGACACCGCGCACGCATCCTCGTAGGTCTGCGTGTCGAGAACAGAGCGTACCGGCGTGTGAAAAATCGACGATCGAGCCGGCCCGAGGAAACTCTTCGCTTCGAGCTCACTGACCCGGTACCCACTCTCGGGCAACGACAACGGCATGTCGACCCCGACGACGTCGCACCAACGTGTCGCGGCCAGCACTGCCCGCACGTCGGGTTCGACGGACATCCGCAAATCCTGGCCGTCGAACAGCGCCACAACCCACTTGCCTTTGGCGCCGTCGACTCCGGCGACCGTTTTTCGTCCCTGAAATCCCACCTGTCAGACTCTATGCATGCGCGTATACCTGGGTGCGGACCATGCCGGCCTCGAATTCAAGAACCAGATCATCGAACACCTCACCGCGACCGGGCACGAGCCCGTCGACTGCGGCGCTTTCGAATACGACGCCGTCGACGACTACCCGGCCTTCTGCATCGACGCGGCACGACGGGTCGTCGCCGATCCAGGCAGCCGCGGCCTCGTCCTCGGCGGCTCCGGCAACGGCGAGCAGATCGCGGCAAACAAGGTCCCCGGTGCCCGGTGCGCCCTCGCGTGGAGCGTCGAGACCGCGAAGCTTGCGCGCGAGCACAACGACGCTCAGCTGATCGGTATCGGCGGACGCATGCACACCCTTCCGGAGGCTCTTGCGATCGTCGACGCCTTCCTCGGTACCCCGTTCTCCGGCGAGGAGCGGCACCAGCGTCGTATCGACATTCTGTCGGAGTACGAGCGAAGTGGCGACGCACCCGACGTCCCGGGCGGACAGAAGTTCGACGGCGCCTGATCGATGCCCGAGGGGCATACGCTGCACCGCCTCGCGCGGCTGCACCAGCGGAAATTTGCCGGCGCGCCCGTCGAGGTGAGCAGCCCGCAAGGGCGGTTCGCCTCGGGGGCCGCGCTGGTCGACGGCATGGTGTTGGAGAAGGCCGAGGCCTGGGGCAAGCACCTGCTTCACCGCTACGAGTCGGATCTGATCGTGCACATCCACCTCGGTCTGTACGGAAAGTTCACCGACCAGACGCCGCCGATGAGCGAACCGGTCGGTGCTGTCCGACTGAGGATGGTGGGCGAGAACTTCGGTACCGACTTGCGCGGACCTACAGCCTGCGAAATCTACACGGAGCAGCAGGTCGACGCTCTGCTGAGTCGACTCGGGCCTGATCCGATCCGGAAGGACGCCGATCCCGATCGAGCGTGGGACCGCATCTCGAGGTCGAAAACGCCGATCGGCACCCTTCTGATGGATCAGAAGGTCCTCGCCGGAGTCGGCAACGTCTACCGAGCGGAGATCCTGTACCGGCACGAGATCAACCCGATGCGTCCGGGCAAGGACATGGATCGAAGTGAATGGGACGCGATCTGGTTCGATCTGGTCGAACTGATGAAGATCGGTGTTCGACGCGGCAGGATCATCACGATCAGACCAGTGGACGACCACGGAGATTCCGGCTACGCCCCGAAACGGCCCCGCACCTACGTGTATCGCAGGGCGGGGCGTCCGTGTCGAATCTGTGGCGCGGAGATTCTGCATTCGGTGATGCAGGCGCGAAACCTGTTCTGGTGCCCTGTCTGCCAGGCGAGCTAGCAGGTCAGGCGAGCGAGCCCGGACGTCAGAAGTCGAACCCGCCGTCGAACATTCCGCCGCCGTCCCCACCGAACGAATCGCCACCGAACGAGTCGCTGCCGCCGTACTCCTCGCCACCACCGGCGTCACCCGAGTCGCCGAACTCGCCGTTGTCGGCGCCGCCGCCTTCGGAACCGTCACCGGCTCCGCTCGCGAACTCCTGTTCGCCGTAGCCGACTCCTGCCATTCCCGAGAACATCGCCGAGAACAGGAACATCGATCCGACGCCCCAGGCGCCCGCGACGAGGGCGGGGCGCCACCACGGCTCGGAGTACCAGCCGGCCGGAACGGGACGGCCTGCGACCTTGCCGCCTGGGTAGTAGTTGGGCGTGCGGTCCGACGGATTGGGCGAGGCCTCGACGTTGCGGCCTTCGAACTCGACCTTGCGGTCCTCGGTGACCTGACCCGCGGACTTCTGGCCGTCGATGCCCTGAATTTCTGGACCGGGGTCCATGCCCATCGCGATCCGCGCCGCGCGGATGTAGTAGAGACCTTCCAACGCAGTCTGCTTGGCCAGCCGTGCCTGCTCGACCGTCTTGGCCTGGTCGATCTGCGATCCGGCGGCGATGTTGCGCTCGGAGGCGTCGGCGAGTGCCTGCTTGGAAGCAGTGTCGCTGCCGATCAGGTTGTAGACCTGCCCGCCGAGCCGCTCGATGGACTGGCGAGCATCTGCCTTGGCGTCCTCCAGTGTGCTGGCCGACTTCGCCGCCGCGTTCTTCTGACTGCGGACGACCAGGAACACGACTGCTGCGGCGATGACGACGACGAGTAAGAGAGCTTCCACTGTTACCGCTTCCTTGTGGGAATTTTTCAGGCACGTGCCCGATCGCCTCAGGACAAATCGGACACTTCTCACGATACGCGTGCCGATCGGTGCGCGAACGTACCGTCCGACGTGCTTCGATCGAGACTATGACCCCCGAACGTCAGTTGGAAGTGCTGGAACTCGAATGCTCGAGGATGGGGGCGGTGTCGCTGGACGACGTCAGCGCCGACGTCCCGACCATGCCGGACTGGACCGTCGAAAAACTGATTCGGCACGTCACGTTCGTCCATCGAATGGCGAGGTCCGCGTTGGCGGCGCCGGCCGACGGCGGAATGGCGAATGTGCTTGCCGCGGTCAAGAAGCCCGAACGCGGACCTCGGGTGGTGGACGACTACCGCGAGTCCGCCGCCCTCGCGCTCGACGCCTACCGCCTCGCCCCACTCGATCGCGCCGTCCCGACGTGGGCGGGCCCGGGTACCGCCGACTATTGGGTTCGGCGCCAGTTGCACGAAATCGCCGTGCACCGCTTCGATGCGCAGAACGGAATTCACATCCGTGGGGGAGCGGAGCCCGATCCACTCGACCCCGAGGGTGCGGCCGACGGAGTAGTCGAATGGGCCGAGGACTTCCTGACAAGGGTTCCGCTGGAACAACTTCCACAACTCGCGGGCCGCACCGTCCATGTGCACACCGTCGACGACACTGCGATGGAACTGTTCCTCGACTTCGGCGGTGACCGGGTGACGGTCACGCACGAGCACCGCAAGGGCGACGTCGCTCTGCGCGGTTCGGCCGAGGATCTGATGCTCGCAGTGTGGCGCAGGCGCCCGCTCGATGTGCTCGACGTCGTCGGCGACAGGTCGGTGGCAGAGGCGCTGTACGACGGCGTTCGGCTGTAGAGCTGTCGGTCCTGGCTCGCCCGTCGGTGACATTCCGGCGAAGGGGAGCGAGACACGAAAAAGCCCGCCGATCGCAGTGCGATCGGCGGGCAATTCCTGGAGCCGATGACGAGAATCGAACTCGCGTAGCCTGTTTGGAAGACAGGGGCTCTACCATTGAGCTACATCGGCGTGCATGCGACGTTGATGGGATCGCCATCGGCGCCGCTTGCGATTCGAAACTCTACATAACCTCGGATCGAGAATACAAATTGCCTGCATGTAGAGTCTGTCGAGACGGATGCGTCGGCCCGCCCACGGGTACCGCTGGTGTCTGCTGTTCAATGGAGCCTGTAAGTTGATCGACGGGCGGCTTGAACAGCGTCGGTAAGACGGGGTGTGGCGCAGCTTGGTAGCGCATCCGCTTTGGGAGCGGAGGGTCGCAGGTTCAATTCCTGTCACCCCGACAAAGATGAGACCGGGTCCTCGAAGGGGCCCGGTGTCGCCGAGTGGTTCACTTCGCCGCTGGTTCACCGTCGCACGTGGTCGCGGTATGTCAGCGAGTGACGGTGAATCGGACCGACAGCACAGCACGACCACCAGAAGGAGCATGTCCCGTGAAGAGCACCGTCGAGCAGCTCAGCCCGACGCGAGTCCGTATCAACGTTGAGGTGCCCTTCGAGGAGCTCAAGCCTGATTTCGACCGCGCCTACAAGGCACTTGCCCAGCAGATCCGCCTCCCCGGATTCCGTCCGGGCAAGGCTCCGGCCAAGCTTCTCGAAGCACGGGTCGGTCGCGGCGCAGTGCTCGAGCAGGTCGTCAACGACGCTCTCCCCGCCCGGTACTCCGAGGCCGTCAGCGCCGAGCAGATCAAGGTCATCGGCCAGCCGGACATCGAGATCACCAAGATCGAAGACGGTGACGAGCTGACGTTCACCGCCGAGGTCGACATCCGTCCGGAGATCACGCTGCCCGATTACTCGACCATCTCGGTCGAGGTCGATCCGCTCGAGATCACCGACGAGGCAGTCGACGAGCAGCTCCAGTCCCTGCGTCAGCGCTTCGGCACCCTCACCGGTGTCGATCGCCCGGTCCAGTCCGGTGACTTCGTGTCCATCGATCTGTCCGCGACCGTCGACGGCGAGACCGTGGAAGAGGCGTCGGCCAACGGCTTGTCGCACGAGGTCGGTTCCGGTCAGCTCATCGAGGGTCTCGACGACGCCATCGTCGGCGTGTCGGTCGACGAGTCCAAGGACTTCACCTCCACCCTCGTCGCCGGTGACTACGCGGGCAAGGAAGCAGTCGTCACCGTCAAGGTTGTCTCCGTCAAGGAACGCGAGCTCCCCGAGGCCGATGACGAGTTCGCGCAGTTGGCCAGCGAATTCGACACCCTCGACGAGCTGCTCGCGGACCTGAAGACGCGTGTCGAGCGGGTCAAGAAGGTCGAGCAGGCCGGTCAGATCCGCGACAAGGTCCTGGAGACGTTGCTCGAGACCGTGGAGATCCCGGCTCCCGAGGCTGTCGTCAAGGCCGAGGTCGACAACCAGGTGCACGAGGCCATCCACGGCCTCGACCACGACGAGGCCAAGCTCGCCGAGCTGCTGGAGTCGCAGGGCTCCAGTCGCGAGGAGTTCGACAAGGACGTCAAGGAAGCGGCCGAGAAGTCGGTTCGCACGCAGCTGCTGCTCGACGCCATTGCCGAGGCCGAGGGCACGCAGGTCGGTCAGGACGAGCTCACCGAGCGGATCATCTTCCAGGCGCAGCGCTACGGCATCTCGCCGGAGGAGTTCATTCAGCAGGTCCAGCAGGCCAACCAGCTCGGTGCAGTGTTCGCCGACGTGCGACGCGGCAAGGCTCTCGCCTCGGTCGTCGACCGCGTGAACGTCACCGACACCTCCGGTGCTTCGGTCGACACGACCGAGCTTTTCGGTAGCCCCGCAGACGCAGAAGAGCCTGCAGCAGGCGATTCTGCCGAGGGTGAACAAGAGAAGTAACGCTGACAGCGAACGACGGCGGTTCCGGGACTCCGGGGCCGCCGTCTTTCGTTAGTGTCTGTATCAGGAACCAACGATCAGTATGGAAAAGGCAGGTACCGTGACTGTTCAGAATCCGGCGGCTTCGCACCAGCAGAGTCCCGTCATGACTTCGGCCGCTTCCGGCCTGAATCTCAGCGACTCGGTGTACGAGCGTCTGCTTCAGAATCGCATCATCTTCCTCGGTACTCAGGTCGACGATGACATTGCGAACAAGCTCTGCGCACAGATCCTTCTGCTGTCGGCAGAGGATCCCACGCGCGACATCTCGCTCTACATCAACTCGCCCGGTGGTTCGGTGACCGCAGGTATGGCGATCTTCGACACGATGGAATTCGCCGAGTGCGACGTAGCCACCTACGGAATGGGACTGGCCGCATCGATGGGTCAGTTCCTCTTGTCGGCAGGCGCCAAGGGCAAGCGGTACGCCCTCCCGCACGCGCGGATCATGATGCACCAGCCGTCAGCCGGTATCGGCGGTAGCGCCAGCGACATCGCGATCATGGCCGAGCAGTTCGCCCACACCAAGCGCGAAATGGCGGAGCTCATCGCGCTGCACACCGGACAGACCGTCGAGCAGATCACCGAGGACTCCGATCGTGACCGGTGGTTCACGGCCGCAGCAGCGAAGGAATACGGCTTCGTGGACCACGTCGTCTCGCGCGCACGGCAGGCAGGCGGAGTCGGCGAGTAGATCGCCCTTCGAACTCCGTCCCTCGAAACCTCACTTCTTGGAGAAACGATGACCAACTTGTTCGATCCCAATCAAATGCCGTCCTCGCGGTACATCCTGCCGTCCTTCGTCGAGCACTCCAGCTACGGCGTGAAGGAGTCCAACCCGTACAACAAGCTGTTCGAGGAGCGCATCATCTTCCTCGGCGTCCAGGTCGACGACGCATCCGCGAACGACATCATGGCGCAGCTGCTCGTGCTCGAGGGCCTGGACCCCGATCGTGACATCACGATGTACATCAACTCTCCCGGTGGATCGTTCACTTCGTTGATGGCGATCTACGACACGATGCAGTACGTGCGTGCCGACGTCGCGACAGTGTGCCTCGGTCAGGCTGCCTCCGCAGCCGCCGTGCTCCTCGCAGCGGGAACACCGGGCAAGCGTGCAGCACTTCCGAACGCTCGCGTCCTGATCCACCAGCCCGCCAGCGGCGGAATCCAGGGCCAGGTGTCGGACCTCGAGATCCAGGCGGCCGAGATCGAGCGCATGCGTCGCTTGATGGAGACCACCCTCGGGCGCCACACGGGCAAGGATCCCGATGTCATTCGCAAGGACACCGACCGCGACAAGATTCTGACCGCCGAGCAGGCGAAGGAATACGGAATCATCGACACGGTGTTCGAGTACCGCAAGTTGTCCGCACAGAAGTAGCGATAGCGGGTATCTTCGCAGGACCGTGGCACGGAGGCCGGAAGTCGAGCGAACCTCGGCTTCCGGCGCCCGGCATGCGGGGGCCGGTAGCGCTGGGGTGAGGGTCGGTTCCCGAGTTCCGAGAGAATTCGAACGACGAATCACCGGAAACAACTCGCCCTGATCTTCGGATCACGGGTACGGTCGCATCAGGGCTCAGGCGCTGTCGATCGAGAAGTTGCTCACGGTCGGGTCGGCATCCATTGGGTGTCGAATCGGCCAGACGCGGACAAGGAAGTAGGAACCTCGAACATGGCACGCATCGGTGACGGTGGCGATCTGCTGAAATGCTCGTTCTGCGGAAAGAGCCAAAAGCAGGTCAAGAAGCTCATCGCAGGTCCAGGGGTGTACATCTGCGACGAGTGCATCGACCTGTGCAACGAGATCATCGAGGAGGAGCTCGCCGAGTCGAGCGAGGTCAAACTCGACGACCTGCCCAAGCCCTCCGAGATCCGTGACTTCCTCGAGAATTACGTGATCGGGCAGGACACGGCCAAGCGCACGCTGGCGGTGGCCGTCTACAACCACTACAAGCGCATCCAGGCCGGAGACAAGGCTCGTGACGGTCGCGGCGAGAGCGTCGAACTGGCGAAGTCGAACATCCTGATGCTCGGACCTACCGGGTGTGGCAAGACCTACCTGGCTCAGACGCTCGCGAAGATGCTCAACGTCCCGTTCGCGATCGCCGACGCCACCGCATTGACGGAGGCCGGGTACGTCGGTGAGGACGTCGAGAACATTCTGCTGAAGCTCATCCAGGCGGCCGACTACGACGTCAAGCGCGCCGAGACGGGCATCATCTACATCGACGAGGTCGACAAGATCGCGCGCAAGAGCGAGAACCCGTCGATCACCCGCGACGTGTCCGGTGAAGGTGTTCAGCAGGCGCTACTGAAGATTCTCGAGGGTACGCAGGCAAGTGTGCCGCCTCAGGGTGGTCGCAAGCACCCCCATCAGGAATTCATTCAGATCGACACCACCAACGTGCTCTTCATCGTGGCCGGCGCGTTCGCTGGGCTGGAGAAGATCGTGTCCGATCGTGTCGGCAAGCGTGGACTCGGCTTCGGTGCGGAGGTCCGCTCGAAGGCCGAGATCGACACGCAGGATCACTTCGCAGAGGTGATGCCGGAGGATCTGATCAAGTTCGGGTTGATCCCGGAATTCATCGGACGCCTCCCCGTCGTCGCGTCGGTGACCAACCTGGACAAGGAATCGCTGGTCACTATCCTGTCCGAGCCGAAGAACGCGCTGGTCAAGCAGTACAGCCGCTTGTTCGACATGGACAACGTCGAGCTGGAGTTCACCAAGGACGCGCTGGAAGCTATCGCGGACCAGGCGATCCTGCGCGGCACCGGTGCTCGCGGCCTGCGCGCCATCCTCGAGGAGGTGCTCAACCCCGTGATGTTCGACATCCCGAGCCGGGACGATGTCGCGAAGGTCGTTGTCACGTCCGAGACGGTCAACGACAACGTGCTCCCGACGATCGTCCCGCGCAAGCCGGAGCGTCCCGAGCGCCGCGACAAGTCCGCGTAGCGCGGAACAAGCGACAGACGAAAAAGGCCCGGTCGAATCCGACCGGGCCTTTCTCGTGAATTCTGCGGCTCAGCCGATCACGAACGCGTGCGCGTCGGGATGTGCGTCGAGCAGGGCGTGGCGCTCGGCCACCTCGGGATCGTGTCCGGGAACCACCAGGCTCGGAGAATCCGCGAGTTCGTTGATTCGGTCGAACGCGTAGTACATGCCCGGTACGTCGTGAAGGATCGCGAACGGTGAATCATTCTCGATGTTCTCGTAGAAGTGACTCGCGTCCGAGGCGACGACTGCGTATCCGTCGGCTGTCTTGACGCGCACCACCTGCATTCCGGCCGTGTGACCACCGACGCGGTGTACGGATATGCCCGGTAGGAGCTCCGCGTCACCGTCGACGAGTTGCAGCCGGTCGCCGACCGAACGCAGATGTGCGACATCCTTTTCCGAGTTGAGCCACTGTTCGCGAACGATCCGACGTGCCCACGGGCCGGTCCAGTACTCTAGCTCGTCGGCCTGCAGGACGTAACGAGCCTCGGGGAGGTCCGCGACGATTCCGGTGTGATCGTAGTGCAAGTGCGTGAGGATCGACAGGTCGATCCGATCGGCGGCAATGCCCAGCGCTGCAACGAGTTCCAGTGGCGAACCGTGGTAATCCAGGCCGTCCATCCCCGCGGCGGTCTCGGGCGAGATTCCGGCATCGACGAGGATCGTGTGCGATGCGGAGACAGCCAGCCACACGTAGTACGCCGTCGGGTGTGGTTCCTGTCCTCGCCCGTCGCAGTAGTGGAAATGTTGCTCGCGTGTGCCGGTTCGCGATGCGTACTGCACCGCGTAGAGACGGAAGTACTCGTCCGACGACGGCCGGATCGCGGCCGCCGTCGGGGAGGTGTGGTGGAAGCTCGTCATAAGAGGTCACACCGTCGTCGGGACGGCCGCTGCCTCTCTCTTGGTGAGTCCGAGCTTCTCGGTGGGGACTCGGAACGTTTCGCGCGAGGTTGCGACGATGGTGATGTTGATGGCACAGAACACTGCGGTCACCACAGCCACCGGGAACCACGCTCCGATTCCGTCACCGGCGATCGCACTGGCGATGGTGGGTGCGAAACCTGCGATGGCGAAACCTATCTGGGTGCCGATCGCTGTTCCGGACAGTCGGACCTTGGCGGGGAACATCTCGCCGTAGAACGCGGGCCAGACGCCGCCGGTGGCACTGTGGACGATGCCGAACATCACGATGCCGAACGCGAAGATCAGTAGGTAGTTTCCGGTCGAGATGGACCAGAGGTACCCGAACATCAGAACCGCGCAGCCGGTGGAGCCGAAGATGAAGACGGGCTTGCGTCCGATGCGGTCGGAGAGTGCCCCGAAGAACGGGAGGGCGAACAGCGCCGCGACGTTGGCGAGCACTCCGACCCAGAGCATCGGTGTGCGCTCCAGCCCTACCGTGTTGACGGCGTAGGACAGCGCGTAGACGCTGAAAATTGTACTGACAGAGGCGATCACGGCAGCGAACACGACGCGCAGTACTGCACGCCAGTGATCGGTGAGCAGAACCGAGAGCGGCATCTTCGCCTGTTCGCCAGTGGCGACCTCCTCTTCGAACACCGGGGTCTCGTCGAGCGAGCGGCGGATGAGGAATGCGGCGAGAACGACGAATGCGCTGAGAAAGAACGGGATTCGCCAGCCCCAGGACAGGAGTTGCTCCTCGGGAAGCATGGCGACGGGGAGGAAGACGGCCGTTGCGAGGATCTGTCCACCCTGGGTGCCGCTGAGGGTGAAGCTGGTGAAGAACGCGCGTCGGTTGTCCGGGCTGTGTTCGAGCGTCATGGAGTTCGCGCCCGCTTGCTCACCGCCGGCCGAGAAGCCCTGGCACAGACGGAGAACGACGAGGATGATCGGAGCCGCGATGCCGATTGTCTCGTAGGAGGGAAGCAGGCCGACGCCGAGGGTGGCGACGCCCATCAGCAGGACGGTGGCGACGAGCACTCGTTTTCGGCCGTACTGATCACCGATGTGCCCGAGGACCAGTGCGCCGAGTGGGCGGGCCAGGTAGCCGACGCCGAATGTCGCCAGGGCGAGCAGCGTGCCGGTGGCAGCACTCGAGCTCGGAAAGAACACTCGACCGAACACCAGGGCGGCTGCGGTGCCGTAGATGAAGAAGTCGTAGTACTCGAGTGCACTGCCTACCCACGCTGCGGTGGCCGCGCGCTTCGGGTTGGCAGTGGCCCGCCCACCGACGGGGTCGGGATGGTGCGTCACGGGATCGCTCATCTTCGGTCTCTCTTCGCGTGAAGGGGGAGTACACAAGGTCGACGGATCCGGGTTCATCCCGATCGGACCGTAATGTACTAAACGGTTAAAACTGGGCGTCGCTAAATAGTGAACGTGACCCGTGCCACGTGTCAAGCCCTGATGCGGTATGGCCTACATGTTCGTGATACGAACACACGCTGGTGGCCCGAAACTAGACCTCTGTCGAGGTCAGGAAAGCAATGATCATGTCGCCCAACATTCTCCGAAGATGCTCACGGTGGGATGGGTCGGTGAGGTCGCGCCCGAACAGAGCCTCGAAGGTGTACCGGTTGGACAGTCTGAACACGCAGAAACTGCTGATGGCCATGTGAACGTCGAGTGCGTCGACGTCGGTTCGAAAAAAACCGTCGGCCTGGCCTCGCGTGAGGATGCTCTCGAGCAGCTCGGCGGCGGGGTTGCCCAGGTTGCTCAGCGCTTCGGATTTGCGGATGTGCTCGCCGCGAAGGATGTTCTCGGTGGACACCAGTCGGATGAAATCCGGATTGTGTTCGTGATGGTCGAACGTCAACGACGCGATTGCGCGAATGGCGTCGGTGGGCGAGAGTCCTTCGGTGTCGAGTTCGCGTTCACGCGCGCGGATCGCGCTGTAGGACCGCTCGAGTACTGCCTGGTAGAGGCGCTCTTTGTCGGTGAAGTAGTAGTAGATCATGCGCTTGGTCGTGTGGGTTCGCTCGGCGATCTCGTCGACGCGGGCACCTGCGTAGCCCTTGTCTGCGAATTCACTGGTTGCGACGTCGAGGATATTGCTTCGCGTGAGGTCGCTGTTTCGCCTGCGCTTGGGGCCGTCCGCACCCGTCTTTGCTGGAGCGGGGTCGCTTCCCGGGCGCGTGGACGTCATGATCGGAAACTCTATCCCTGCAAAAAATCCCTCTCGAAGTGTGGGGTAGCGGACATTTTCGTAGTACGCTCGAATAACTCACTAGTTCGTACATTACGAACACGCGCACAATCGAGGGAGTCCGGGAGTGGACGATTCACTGATCTGCGGTCTGATCGGCACGGGCATCGGCAGGTCGCTGACACCGGCGATGCACGAACGAGAGGGTGCCGCGCACGGCCTGCGCTACGTCTATCGCATTGTCGACCTGGACGCTGTGGGCGCGACGGTGAACGATCTCGCACGTCTGGTCGACACTGCTGCCGACCTCGGTTTCCGTGGCCTCAACATCACCCATCCGTGCAAGCAGATCGTCATCGAACACCTCGATGAGCTGTCCGACGACGCAGCCAGTCTCGGCGCCGTCAACACGATCGTGTTCGACGGTGGAAGAAAGATCGGTCACAACACCGATTGGTCGGGCTTCGGCCGCAGCTTCCAGCTCGGGCTGGCCGGGGTGTCGATCGATCACGCAGTCCTGCTCGGTGCAGGCGGTGCGGGAGCGGCGGTGGCCTACGCGCTGGCGAAAGCAGGCGCCGGTCAGGTCACTGTGGTCGACGCCGACGAGGTGCGGGCGCGGTCGCTGCTGTCGTCGATGCAGTCGGTGTTCGTCGGGACGACGTTCGTGTCCGCTGTGCCGTCCGACCTTCCGCGTGTGCTGTCCGACGCAGACGGCATCGTGCACGCGACGCCGGTCGGTATGGCCGCCCATCCCGGCATTGCATTCGATACAGCACTGTTGCGAGCGGACCACTGGGTGGCCGAGGTCGTCTACCGTCCCGCGGAGACCGAGCTGCTCGTCGCCGCTGCGGCACGTGGATGCCGAACGCTGGCCGGCACGGGTATGGCAGTACACCAAGCGGCTGACGCGTTCCAGATCTTCACCGGACGACCCGCTGACGCAGATCGCATGTCGGTGCACATGCGTGAGCTGATCTCGCTGGAGGAAGCGTCGGCACTGGCAGGGGTGTCGTCGTGACCGCCCCGCGGACGTCCGTGGCGACGGTATCTCTCAGCGGGTCGTTGCGAGAGAAGATGACGGCGATCGCCGACGCGGGATTCGACGGCTTCGAGGTCTTCGAGGCCGACTTGATCTCGTCGCCGTTCTCGCCGTCCGACATCTCGAAGCAGGCAGCCGATCTCGGGCTGAGCGTCGATCTGTACCAACCGTTCCGCGACCTGGACAGTGCCGACGAACATCGTTATCGGCGCAATCTGGTTCGGCTGCAGCGCAAGTTCGACGTGATGGAGCAACTCGGGTGCGATCTGCTTCTGGTGTGCTCGTCGCCGCTGCCCGGCGCGGTGACCGAGGACGAGCGTCTCGTCGAACAACTGCTCGGGGCCGCGGACATCGCCCAGGAACGCGGAATGCGGCTGGCGTACGAGGCATTGGCGTGGGGAATGCACGTCAACACCTACCGCCATGCCTGGGACGTCGTGCGGCGCGCCGATCACGACGCACTCGGCACATGCCTGGACAGCTTCCACATCCTGTCCCGCGGTGACGACCCGGCCGGCATCTCCGACATTCCGGGGGAGAAGATCTTCTTCCTGCAACTGGCCGACGCGCCGCGGTTGAAGATGGATGTGCTGCAGTGGTCGAGGCATCACCGGTGCTTCCCCGGGCAGGGAAACTTCGACCTTCCCGAATTCGGCTCCCGAGTGGTCGATTCCGGGTACGCCGGCCCGTGGTCCTTGGAGATCTTCAACGACGTGTTCCGGGAATCCGCCACCGGCCGCACTGCCGCCGACGCTCACCGATCGTTGCTGTACCTGCAGGAGAAAGTAGCCGAGCGCCGTGCGCCGACCTCGTCGGCACTGTTCGAGGCTCCGCAAGCAGGGCCGATCGAGAACATCGTGTCCTTGCGCGTCGCCGCAGGTCCCATCGAAGCGGGCGAACTCGGCCGGACCCTGCGTCACCTCGGATTCGACATGACCGCTGCGCACAGTCGCCACGGCCTGCAGTTGTTCACGCAGGGGCCGCTTGCCGTCGCCGTGGACACCACCGTCGACAGCCTCTGGACGTCGCCCGGTGTGCCCGCCCACCTGCCTGCCGTGGCCCAGATCGGGGTGCGCAGCGACGATCCGGCCCAATGGCAGACTCGGGCCCGAGCATTCGGTGTCTCCGCCGATTCGGTCTCGATGCCCGGCGTCGCCGGCACCGATCACGACGTCGTCAGAATGAGCGTCACCGACGCGGCATCACTCGATCTTCGCAGTCGCGCGAGCGCGGGGGCGTGGCAGTCCGCGTTCGATCTCGTACCACGACAGCCGGATTCTCCCGCCGCGCCCATCGTCGGGTCCGTCGACCACATCGCTCTCGCCGTACCGGCCGACAGTTGGGACGGCATCATGCTGTTGCTGCGATCGGTGTTCGGGATGACTCCGCACGAGGGTCAGGACGTGGTCGATGCCGTCGGCACCGTCCGTAGCCAAGCTCTGACGCTACCGACCCAGAACGGCACGATTCGGCTCTCGCTGAACATGGTCCCCGGCCGGTCGTCGTCCACCGACACGCTCCCGGCGGCACGGCGAGGTGGCGTGAGCCATGTGGGATTCGCGTGCGCCGATGTGCTGGCCGCAGCCGAGCAGATGACGGCCCGCGGGTTCGGGTCGTTGCGAATATCGCCGAACTACTACCTCGATCTCGCTGCCCGGTTCGATCTGGACCAGGACCTACTGACTCAGTTGGAGAAGTACGGAATCCTTTACGACGCCGACGGTTCCGGTGGCGAGTTCTTCCACTTCTTCACCCCTGTGGTGGGGGAGGACTTGTTTTTCGAGGTGTGCGAACGCCGAGGTGGGTACGACGGTTACGGCGAGGTCAACTCGGCAGTGCGGCTCGCGGCCCAGCTGCAGAGGTGAGGTCTCGGACGTGGGATGCACGGTGCATCTCACGTCCGAGAATGGTCAGCTCAGGCGTTCGAATACCGCGGCGAGGCCTTGACCGCCACCGATGCACATGGTTTCGAGGCCGTACCGCGCTTGTCGCCGGTTCATTTCGCGCAGCAGTGTCGCGAGGATCCGTCCGCCGGTCGCGCCGACGGGGTGGCCCAGCGAGATTCCCGAACCGTTGGGGTTGAGCCGGGGGTCGTCGGGCTCGATTCCCCAGGTGCGCAGCACCGCAAGAGTTTGTGCGGCGAACGCTTCGTTGAGTTCGACGACGTCCATGTCGGCGAGCGTGAGTCCGACGCGGCCGAGTGCCTTTTCGCTTGCGGGCACCGGTCCGATGCCCATGGTGCGCGGAGGCACGCCGGCCACGGCCCAGCTGACAAGTTTGGCTATCGGACGCAGGCCCAGTGCCGCAGCTTTCTCCGGTGTGGTGACGATGGCCAGCGCTGCCCCGTCGTTCTGCCCGCTGGCGTTGCCCGCGGTCACCGTCGAGTCGGGGTCGATCTTCCCGCGAATGGGGCGTAGTGCGGACAGCGTCTCGACGCTGGTGTCCGCGCGGGGGTGCTCGTCGGTGTCGACCACCAGCGCATCACCTTTGCGCTGCGGTACCGAGACCCCGACGATCTCCTCGGCGAAGACACCGTTTTTCTGTGCGGCAACGGCCTTGTGATGCGACAGCACGGCGAGCTCGTCCTGGTCGCGTCGACTGATCGAGAACTCGGCACGAAGATTCTCGGCTGTTTCGATCATCCCTCCCGGTACCGGGAAGTTCTTGCCGCCTGCGGTGACGCGTGCGCGTGCAAGTCGATCCGACAGCGCCACGGCTTCTGCTTTGACGCCCCAGCGCATCCCGGTCGCGTAGAACTCGGCCTGGCTCATGCTCTCGACGCCGCCCGCAAGGACGAGGTCGTTGCCACCGGACTGAACCTGCATGCATGCCTGAAGGACGGCCTGCAGTCCGGAGCCGCACCGGCGGTCGACCTGCTGACCGGGGACTTCGATTCCCAGCCCCGCGTCGAGCGCGGCTACTCGTCCGATCGCAGGGGCGTCACCGTTGGGCGATGCCTGACCGAGGATGACGTCGTCGACATCCGATCCCGAGATGCCGGTGCGGGCGACGAGTTCGGTGATGACGGTCGACGCGAGAGCTTCGGGTGTGATGTCGCGGAACACCCCGCCGAATCGGCCGATGGGGGTGCGGAGTGGTTCGCAGATTACGGCATCAGGCATGACGATTTCCTTTGTGGTCGGTCGATTGTGAATGCACGCGGTAGAGATCGGTTTCGATCGCAGCCGCTGCGCGCAACAGAGCGGGCAACAGATGTTCGCGCACGGCGTCCGCGCTGTGGCGGGCCGCTTGAGTGGACACGTTCGCAGCCGCCACGACCACCCCGGAGTGGTCTCGGACAGGGGCCGCGATGGATCGCAGGCCTTCCTCCAGCTCCTGGTCGACGAGGCAGTACCCCTGGGCGCGTACCGAATCGAGTTCTGCGCGTAGAGATGGGATGTCGGTGATGGTGCGGCCGGTGATCGGTCTCAGCTCCACCCGGTGCAGGTATGCGTCGAGCTTGTCCCTCGGGAGCCCGGCGAGCAGAACGCGACCCATCGACGTCGCGAATGCGGGGAAGCGAGTCCCGATGGTGATGGCGACGGTCATGATGCGGCTGACTGGAACACGTGCCACGTACACGACGTCGTCGCCGTCGAGTATCGATACCGACGACGATTCGCGGACCTGCTCGGCGAGTGCTTCGAGATGCGGTCCGGCGACGTCGGGCAACGACAGTGAAGACAGGTAGCTGTATCCCAGTTCGAGTACACGGGGGGTGAGCCAGAACATGGAACCGTCGCTGCGCACATACCCGAGTTCGACGAGGGTGAGCAGGAAACGTCGCGCTGTCGCTCTGGTCAGGTCGGTGGTCTTCGCTACGTCCGTCAGCGTGCGTCGAGGATGCTCGGCATCGAACGCTCTGATCACCGCGAGTCCACGTGCGAGCGACTGCACGTAATCCGGTGACGGGCCTGGCTGCTCGCTCGGACCGGGCCGCGTCATGTCGCTTCCGATCCTCGGTGCTCGGCCAGTGCGGCGTTGGCCAGCGCGAACGCCGCATTGCTGTTCGGTACCCCCGCGTACACCGCGGTGTGGAGGAAGACTTCGGCCATCTCGTCAGCATCCAGTCCTGCGCGCAGTGCTGCCTTGATGTGCATGTCCAGCTCGTGCTGATTGCCGACGGCGGTCAGAATCGCGAGAGTCAGCAAACGCCGGGTGCGGTGGTCGAGGCCATCTCGGGCCCACACGTCGCCCCAGGCGGTCCGAGTGATGAAGTCCTGGAACGGCGCCGTGAACGCGGTTGTGCGCTGGATGCTGGCGTCGACATGTGCGTCGCCGAGTACCGCTCGCCGCACACTCGTTCCTGCTCGATGTGCCGCCGCGCGGCCCGCGTCGTACGTGTCGCCGGCGATGTGGCGAACGATCAAACCGGTGATGATGCCCGCTTGTTCGACGTTCGCGAGATGCGCGGCGTCGGTAAGAACATGAAAGTCCGAGCGGGCGATACCGTCGGCAAGAATCTGCATGTCCGACGGTGTCGTCGCCGGGTCCTGCTCACCGGCCACCACCAGTGTGGGCACACTGATCCGTCCGAGATCTGCGCGGTTGTCCCACTGCGACAATGCTTCGCACGACGCGGCATATCCCTCGTCGGACGTCGACGAGATCATCTCCCTGTGGCGGGCCGCGAGTTCGCCGTCGCGTGCGATCAGTTCGGGAGTGAACCACCGCGAGAGCACGGCGTCGGCGAGCGAGTCGGTTCCTTTCTCGCGTACTGCTGCTGCGCGCTCTGTCCAGGACTGCGGCTCGCCGAATCGCGCGGACGTACAGAGCAGGGTTAGACCGGCGACTCGCGCCGGGCGGTGGACGGCAATCCACTGCGCGATCGCCCCGCCGAGCGAGAGGCCGACCAGATGGACCCGGTCCCGGCTGAGTGAATCCATTACGGCCAGAACGTCTTCTGCCATCTCCCGTACCGAGTAGGGCCCCGGTGGCGTAGGTGACGAACCGTGACCGCGGAGGTCGACGGCGACGACGTCGGCGACGTGCACCAGACCCGAGATCTGCGGATCCCACATCGAGCGATCGGACCCGAGAGATCCGACCAGCACGACGGTGGTGCTGCAGTTCTCGGGGCCGTGTGCGAGGTCGTAGGACAGTTCGACGGTCATCATGCTCCTTCGTTTCGAGCTCGGACTCGGACCAGCACACGATCGACGATGTCGCCGGCGTGGCCCAGATAGCCTGTCGGGTCGAGAAGTTCCCGTACGTCGGCAGGGGTGAGGAATGCAGTGATGCCGGAATCGGATTCGAGCGGCAGACCGGAAGCGCACGCCGCAGTGACGATGCTCCTCGCGTCGTCGGTGTGCGCTCCGAGTGCCGTGGTGACCCGTTCGGCCAACAGCACGCCGTGGGTGAGGGCGAGATTGCCGGCCATCGCTTCGGGGTTCGCGCGCAGACCGGACAAGCTCACTGCCAGCCGGTGTGCGGCGCCTGCAGTCAGCCGAAGCAAGTCCGTCAGCGTCTCCCATTCCGCATGCCAGGCGCCCGATGCACGTTGGTGATCGTGCGCCATCGCGGACAGGATCGTCGATACGAGGCCAGGCACGCGTATGGCAGCCGCACGTGCGGCGACGGCGGCGACGGGGTTCTGCTTGTGCGGCATGGCAGAAGAGCCGCCAGGGGCGGCTTCGGAGACCTCGGCGACCTCCGTGGATGCGAGAAGAGTGATGTCGAGCGCGGGTTTGCCGACGGCCCCCGCCACGACCCCGAGGGTCGACGCGATCTCGCCGATGCGAGTGCGGTCGGTATGCCAGGGGATGGTCTGCCGCGCGAGGCCCAACTGGTCGGCGAGCGAGTCGGCCACCTCCAGGCCGCAGGGGAACAAGGCCGCCGATGTGCCCGCGGCGCCGCCGAACTGGACCGACAGGGACGACTCGACTCGTGCCACATCTTCGTCGGCACGAAGGAGACCCGCAGTCCAGCTCGCGGCGACGGCCCCGAACGTTGTCGGAAGTGCTTGCTGTCCCAGCGTTCTCGCCACCGTCGGCGTGTCGCGATGGCGGCGAGCGAGATCGGCCCCGGCAGCGACGGCGTCGTCGAGGGACACACGGATGACGCCGAGGACGCGCTTGGTGAGGATCATCAGCGCCGTGTCGAGAATGTCCTGACTGGTCGCTCCGGGGTGTACTGCACTGCCGGGAACACCGTGCTCGGCCACAGCCGCGCGCAGCATCTTCACCAACGGGATGACCGGATTGCCGCCCGCGACCGACAGTGCACCGAGATCCGCGGGGTCCACCGCGCCCGGAAGACCCAACTCCGACGCGACCTCGGTCACCTGTCGAGCATGGACGGAATCGACGACGCCGTGTTCGGCTGCGGCACGTGACAGAGCAGCCTCGGTGTGGAGCATCGCCGTCACCCAGGCCTGATCCGACACCAGTGCAGCAGCCTCGGCGGCACCGAACGTGGGATCGAACAGCGGTCCTCGCGTGGTGGTCATGACTCGCTTTCGTTCGTCACAGCTCGAAGAACGGGGTTTCGTCGCCGTTCGGGTCCTCGTCCTGAAGTACCACATTCAGGTGGTATCCGGTGGGGGTCGCCGTTGCCACGAGTTTCGCCGCCTGGCGATCGTTCAACTGCGAGAGCACCGGATCCGACGCGTTGGCTTCGGTTTCGTCGGGAAAGTAGAGGCGGGTGACGAGACGCTCGAGCACACCGCGAGCAAAGATGCCGATGTCGATGTGCGGGGCTTCGACGAGATCGTTCTCGGCTGGAAGGGCGCCGGGTTTGACGGTGTGGATCGTTGCGGTGCCGGTGTGGTCCGCGACGGCACGGCCGAACCCGCGGAAGCCCGCGGGGGTCGGTGACCGACGGCCTCGTGGGTCGTCGGCGTGATCGAACCGACCGGACGCATCCGCTTGCCACGTCTCGATCATCGCGTCGGCCAGCGGTGTGCGATGGCCGTCGACGACGGTCACCGAGATGTCCACGGCCCCTTCGGTACCCACCGGGACCACGTCGGGGCCGTCCGGCCAGGGCAATCCGATGTGCAGGTAAGGGCCGACGGTCTGAGACGGTGTTTGTCCGAACGGCACCGTCGTGAAGTTGCTGCCCGGCGCGACCGGGTATCGAGGCGACAGGATGCCGCTCTCGGACACGGGCTCAGTCATCGTGGTGGTCCCCTTCGAACGGAGTTGCATTTCGCCCACGAAGAACGATGTCGAATCGGTATCCCAGTGCCCAATTGTCCTGCGTAGCTTCGTAATCGAACACGCTGATCATGCGTGCTCGTGCGTCTTCGGGTGCCGAGTTGAAGATCGGGTCCTGGAAGAACATCGGATCGTCCGGAAAATACATCTGCGTGACGAGACGCTGGGTGAACGCCTGGCCGAACAGTGAGAAGTGGATATGCGCCGGGCGCCATGCATTGTGGTGGTTGCCCCATGGGTAGGCGCCCGGTCTGATCGTGGTGAAGCGGTAGTTGCCTGCCGTGTCGGTCATCACTCGACCGACCCCGTCGAAATGGGGGTCGAGCGGGGCAGGCCAGGTGTCGCCGGCGTGACGGTACCTTCCGCCTGCGTTGGCCTGCCAGACCTCGACGAGAGTGTTGGGCACGGCCTTTCCGTCGCTGTCGAGCACTCTGCCGTGCACGATGATGCGTTGTCCCTGCGCTTCGCCGCCGTTGGCGAGGGTCAGGTCGGCGTCGGCGGCCGTGACCCGTCCCTCTCCGAGGACCGGTCCGGTGATCTCGGTGAGTCGCTGGGGCAGCAGGACGAGCGGTTGTCTGGGGTGACGCAGCGCGGTGGTGCGGTACTCGGCGAAATCACGTGGCGCGTTGACGCCCGTCTGGTCGCGGTACGGGCCCGCTGGGTCGGCGGTGATCGAGTGGTTCGGCGGTAGATGAAGCATCGATGTTCCTCACGGGAGAGGTTCGTGACGGTGTAGCACACGAAGCTGCACATGTTCGCCATGTGGACTGTCGGTCGCTATGCGAACGATCCTAGACCGTAGATAGAGGGCTGGACAACAAAATACCCCGAAAAAGTTCGCATCGTGGCGAGGTGTTCACAGTGCGCACAATTTTCGGTATGGTCGGCGGCATGATGGACAAAGTGGTGGCGAGCGCCGCCGAGGCCGTGGCCGACATGCCGAACGGAGCCTCCGTTGCAGTCGGGGGGTTCGGTCTGGTCGGGGTCCCGGAAATCTTGATCGACGCCGTACTGAAGCAAGGAGCAACCGACCTCGAGGTCGTCAGCAACAACTGCGGTACCGACGGTTTCGGTCTCGGGATCCTGCTGGAGAAACGTCGTATCCGTCGAACGATCAGTTCCTACGTCGGCTCCAACAAGGAGTTCGCTCGTCAGTATCTGGCCGGGGAACTCGAGGTCGAACTGACCCCGCAGGGAACGCTGGCGGAGCGGATGCGCGCCGGGGGAGCGGGCATCCCGGCATTCTTCACGCCCGCGGGCGTCGGAACGCAGGTCGCCGACGGCGGTCTGCCGCTGCGATACGACGGCAGCGGCGGTATCGCGGTCGCGAGCCCGCCGAAGGAAACACGCGAGTTCGACGGCGTCACCTACGTCATGGAACGCGGCATCGCCGCCGACTACGCATTGGTGCACGCGTGGAAAGGTGACCGGCACGGCAATCTCGTGTTCCATGCGAGCGCCCGAAACTTCAATCCTCCGGCAGCTGCGTCGGGACGGATCACCATCGCGCAGGTCGAGCACCTCGTCGAGCCGGGAGAGATTGCCCCGGACGACGTCCATACTCCTGGAATCCACGTTCAACGAGTGGTCCACGTCGGACCGGTAACCGTAGGAATCGAGCAGCGGACGGTGCGATCATGACTTCCCCGAAACTCTCACGTGAGCAGATGGCTGCGCGAGTGGCGCAAGAGCTGAACGACGGTGAATACGTCAACCTCGGTATCGGAATGCCCACGCTCGTGCCGAACTACCTGCCTACCGACATCACGGTGATCCTTCACTCCGAGAACGGCGTTCTCGGAGTCGGTCCGTACCCGACCGAGGACGAGCTCGATCCCGAGATCATCAATGCGGGCAAGGAGACCATCACCGTTCTCCCCGGTGCGTCGTACTTCGATTCGTCGCAATCCTTCGGAATGATCCGGGGAGGTCAGGTGGACGTAGCCGTCCTCGGCGCCATGCAGGTCAGTGCCACAGGCGATCTCGCGAACTGGATGATTCCCGGCCACATGGTCAAAGGTATGGGCGGCGCGATGGACCTGGTGCACGGCGCTCGCCGCGTCATCGTCATGATGGAGCACGTCTCCAAGAAGGGTGAGCCGAAGATTCTCGAATCCTGCACACTGCCGCTCACCGGTGTCGGATGCGTTCAGCGGATCATCACCGACATGGCCGTCCTCGACGTGACCACCGATGGTTTGAGGCTCGTCGAGACGGCCCCCGGAATTACCGAGGACGACGTTCGCGCGGCGACGGGAGCAACCCTCAGCGTGTGACGCGGTGCGTGTGCGAGTACAGGTTCATGTTCTCGCCGCGCAGAAACCCCACAACGGTCAAACCCGACTCGTCGGCGAGGTCCACTGCGAGTGACGACGGCGCCGACACGGCGGCGAGGACGGGTATTCCCGCCATCACCGCCTTCTGCGCAAGTTCGAACGAAGCACGGCCGCTCACCATCAACACCGTGCCTCCGGCTGGGATGCGATCCTGCGACGCAGCCCAGCCGACGATCTTGTCCACCGCGTTGTGACGGCCGACGTCCTCGCGCAGCGCGAGCATGGTGCCGTCCGCGTCGAACAGACCGGCCGCGTGCAGTCCGCCGGTGGAGTCGAACACCTTCTGGGACTCGCGCAAGGTGCCGGGCATCGTGGCCAGGACGGATGCTTTGACGCGGACGTCGTCGCCGGCGGGGGAGAAACGGCTCTTCAGTCGGACCGCGTCGAGCGACCCCTTGCCGCACACGCCGCACGACGACGTGGTGTAGAAGTTGCGTTCCACCCCGGGTTCGGGCGGTGCGACCCCGGCGGCAAGTGTGACGTCGAGGACGTTGTAGGTGTTCTGGCCCTCGTCGTCGACACCGTCGCAGTACCGGGCGACCGCGATGTCGTCACGGCCGGAGATGACGCCTTCGGTCAGCAGAAATCCGTGCGCGAGTTCTACATCGTGGCCAGGGGTGCGCATCGTCACCGCGAGAGCGGACCCGTTCACCCTGATCTCGAGCGGTTCCTCCACGACGAGGGTGTCGGGACGGGATGACTCGTGTGAGCCGCGAATCCGGACGACCGGACGGCGGGCAGTTATGCGTCCCATGAATCGATTATGCGCCTCACTCGCGAAGCGCCTGAACCAGTGACACCAGCCTGGGGTGGTCGACCAGATCGTCCACCCAGACCGCCTTGCCCCTGTGATCGGCGAGAGGGATACGCCAATTCCGGTACTGCGTTTCGTCGGTGCCGGGTTGATTCTGAATCCGATTCTCGCCCACGAGATCCACGAGCGCTATTCCGAGCAGGGTCGACGGACTGCGGCGAATCAGCCGGTAGAGGGCTTCCACCGTCTCCTTCTCCGACGCATCCGTGGCAAGAAGTCCTCGGGTCCGCGCGAGATCGAGTACCGCTTCCCTCCCGGCGGCGTCCTGTTCGATCTCGGCGTCCAGCTCGCGTTCGAGCAACCCGAGACGCGAGCGGAGTGCAATATGTTCGCCGCGTAGGTATCCCACCGTCGGCGGCAGGTCGTGCGTGGTCACCGTCGTCAGGCAGAGTTCGCGGTATTCCTCGGGCGGGATGGGGGCCTCACCGTCGTTCTCGAACCACAGGATCGAGGTGCCGAAGAGTCCTCGGCTGCCCAGATACTCCTGCACTCGCGGCTCGAACACCCCGAGATCTTCGCCGACGACGACGGCCCCGGCCCGCTCGGCTTCGAGCACGAGGATTCCGATCAACGCTTCGTGGTCGTACTCGACGTACGCCCCGTCCGCGGCGCTGGACGACTCCTCCGGGATCCACCACAGTCGGAACAGGCCGAGGATGTGGTCCACTCGAATACCGCCCGCGTGCCGGAGCACCGTCCGCAGCATGTCCCGATACGGTCCGTACGCCCGCTCTTCGAGCTCGTCGGGATTCCACGGTGGTTGGTTCCAGTTCTGTCCCTGCTGATTGAAGTTGTCCGGCGGTGCGCCGACGGTCACTCCCGTGGTCAAGGCTGATCCCAAGGTCCAGGCATCCGCCCCTTGACGGTGCACGCCGACAGCCAGGTCGTGCATGATCCCGATGTCCATTCCCGCGGCCGTCGCGGTGCGCTGCGCGCGTGCCAGCTGCTGATCGCAGATCCACTGAAGCCACTTGTGGAACAGGATCTTCTCGGCGGCAGTCGTGCGAAACTCCGACGAGAACGAGGTTCCCGGATGCGCAGCCTTGTCCGTCCACACAGCGTGCTCGGGGCCGTACTTCTCCGCGAGCGCGCACCAGAGGGCGAAGTCGTCGAGGCCGCTTCCTTCGCGCTCGCAGAACGCGTCGAACTCGGCCTGCCGGGCCGCGGATCGAGGAACCGCGAAGATTCTCTTGGCCGATTTCAGTTTGGCCCGAAACGACGGGTCGCGATCGATGCGGCCCGTTCGCTTGTTGGCCCTCGCGAACGACCGAGCGGCCTCCCTGACCTTCGCGTACTGATCCTTAGGTAGGTACGCAGTCTCCGGAATGTCCTCGATTCGGATGTACATCGGATCGAAGAAGCGTCGAGTAGTGGGGAGATAGGGCGACGCCTCGACAGGGGGAACCGGTCTCTGCGCGTGCAGCGGATTGACCAGGACGTAATCGAAATCGTGGTAGCGGCCGGTGATGGACGCGAGGTCGGCGAGATCGCCGTAGTCCCCGACACCCCAGGATCGATCGGATCGGAGCGAGTACAACTGCGTCATCGATCCGAGCCGCTGCGTGAACCCAGCATCGTTCCTGCCGGCTCCACTCGCGGTTTCTGGGTCGTTCCTGCCGGCTCCACTCGCGGTTTCTGGGTCGTTCCTGCCGGCTCCACTCGCGCTTTTTGGGTCGTTCCTGCCGGCTCCACTCCCGGTTTCTGGGTCGTTCCTGCCGGCTCCACTCCCGCTTTTTGGGTCGTTCCCGCCGGCTCCACTCCCGCCTCGGCCGAGAAGGGCGTCGTTGGGCGACAGCCGACGCGGTGTCGTCACGACCACGCAGCTGGCAGTCCGCGGGTCGCGGCCGTCCGCCGCGCTGACCGCCACCACGGTGTGCCAGCCGAGTGGGAGGTCGGCGGGTATCTCGAAGGTCGCTCGCCCGACGAGTGATCCGTCGATCTCGCGGGGCTCCACCCACACCTGGAGCTGGTCGAGCGATCTGCGCTCTCCGAACTCCGTCTCGAGGTGCACGTCCACCGGATCACCGTGTGGAACGTGTACGGCGATCGTCACGTCGCCGTCGCCTTCCACGGTGACGACGACAGGAGGAAGCATGCGACGCCACGGCAACTCGTCGACGTCGGCCATCGCCTGTCGGACCTCCGCCTCGTCGGACGCCGAGATCCCGCGCGCAGCGAGGATTCTGCGAAGTGTGTCCTCGGATACCTCGTGCTCTCCACGGTCCCAGCCTCGGTAGGCGGTCGACACTCCACACTCACGGGCAAGGTCGCGCAGCAGCGCTGTGTAGGTCACGTTCTCGATCGTGCCAGCATCCACGGCCGTCGTCATGTTCGAAACGCACTGCACGTTCACTGCGGGATCTCGCAGGATTGAACGAGACGGCCCCGGGTACTCTGGTCGCGGCGCGCACTCGAGCTGTGTGGCCTCTATGTTCAGCCCGAGGGAAACGACAGCGATTGTTGCGAAACGATGGATAGGGAGCGCGAATGACTGGCGTCGGCAAGATCGAAGAGCTGGAACGAAATTCCGGCGCACCGGTCGAGCTGAGGGTGGTCGCTGACGCCGATCAGCTTCCGGTGGTGCGCGCGGTAGCCGAAACACTTGCGGTACTGGGTGACTTCACACTCGACGACATCGCCGACATCAAGCTCGTCGTCGACGAGGTGTGTTCGGAGCTGATCTCCGGGGCGCTGCCGGGCGCGGAACTGTCGTGTTCGTTTCTCGTCAGCGACAGCGGCATCCGAATCTCCACGACCTCGGTGGTGGACTCCGACCGCATCCCGCGAGGAGACAGCTTCGGCTGGCACGTACTTCAGACTCTCACCGACTCGATCTCGCTTGCTGCGTCCTCGGTCGAGGGTGGCTCGTCGGTGGTAGTCGACGTGGTCAAGCGGAGGAGTAGCTCCTAGTGCCCGTGCCGTACGAAAAATCTACGCGGCGTCAGTCGGACGACTACAGCGAAGTCGTACCTCTCATCCAGCAGATGCAAGCGATGGAGGACTCTCCTCAGAAGCAAGTGCTCCGCGACCGCATCATCACTCGCTGCCTTCCGCTCGCCGAGCACATAGCCCGGCGTTTCGGAGGTCGAGGCGAAGCGCACGAGGATCTGCTCCAAGTCGCCAGACTGGGCTTGGTCAATGCCGTCGACAGATTCGACATCGAACGCGGATCCGACTTCGTCTCCTTCGCCGTCCCCACGATCATGGGTGAGGCTCGACGCTATTTCCGCGACGCGGGATGGTCGGTTCGTGTGCCACGGCGCATGAAGGAACTCAACTCGATGATCTCCGGCGCCGTCGGCACGCTGTCGCAGAAGCTGGGGCGAGCCCCGACCGCGAGTGAAATCGCCGCGGAACTGGACATCGACGTCAAGGAAGCGACGCAGGCCCTGCTTGCGCGCAGTGCCTATCAGACCGTCTCCGTCGACTCCGTCGTCAGCGACGACCGCCTTCCGTTGATGGACACGTTGGGCTCCAACGATCCAGAGCTCGAGAAGATGGAAAGTTACCTGACTGTCCGGCCCGCGCTGGAGAAACTGCCGGAGCGTGAGCGGCAGATCGTGATCCTGCGGTTCTTCGGGTCCATGACGCAGACGCAGATCGCCGAGCGGATGGGCATCTCGCAGATGCATGTCTCACGCATCCTGGCCCGGACTCTCACTCAGCTGAGGGAAGAGCTCGGACCGAGGTGATCTCACGCATGCCCGGTCCGTAACATCGGCCGGGCATGCCTGGACTTCGATCACCGAGGAGAGCGCCCGTGTCACAGCGACCGACCGGAATCTTCGACGACCTGGATCGGTACGTCACCGAACCACGGGTCACCGATCTCGCCGTCGCACGCGACGGTCGTCGCGTCGTGGTCACGGTCTCGCGGCCCGACTCCGCCGGGGCGAAGTACGTCGGTGCCCTCTGGGAGGTCGACGCGACCGGCGAGTCCGACGCGTGGCGCCTCACCTGGAACGACGACGGCGCGAGCGGACCGGCGTTCACCGCCTCGGGTGATCTCCTGTTCACTCGTCGGGCGTCGAAGGACGACGAATCGTCGGCGATATGGTCCCTGCCTTCCGGCGGAGGTGAAGCGCACGTCGTCGCTGCCCGCGGCGCCGGTTTCTCCGGCGTCGTCACGGCGACGGCCGCACCGGCGTTCGTGGCGGTCTCCGGCGTACACCCGTCGGCTCGAACCGACGCCGACGACGATCGAATCCGGTTGTTGCGCAAGGACGGCAAGATCGACGCTGTCCTGCACTCCGGTTACCCGGTGCGGTACTGGGACCACGACCTGGGCCCGGCAACGCCGCACCTGTTCGCCTCCGAGGACGGCTCGTCAGTGCGTCGACTCACCGACGCGGCGGCCGGGGCGCTGCAGGAAGCGTCCTACGACATCAGTTCCGACGGAACATTTCTGGTGTCGACGTGGACGATCGCCGGGGCCCTCGCGACGTCGCGCACCGTCCTGATCCGTATCGACCTCGACACGGGGGAGCGGCGAATCATCGTCGACGACAGTGACGCCGACCTGTCGTCGCCAGCTGTCTCCCCGGACGGTACGAGGGTCGCGTTCGTGCGCGAGTCTCTGTCGACCCCCGAGGACGCGCCTCGAGTGTCGTTGCACGAGTACGCCTTCGCCGACGGAACCGTGACCGAATCCGCACCCGGGTGGGACCTGTGGCCCTCGGAACCCGTGTGGCTCGCCGACGGTGGCGGCCTTCTCGTCGTCGCCGACGAGAACGGACGAGCGCCGATCTTCCTGGTGTCGGGTGGCGCAGTGCGCCGGGTGACCGACACCGATTCCGCTTACACCCACGTCCATGCCGCCGCAAACGGCGTCGCGTTCGCGTTGGAGGCGTCGTATCTCGAACCACCGCATCCGGTGCGCGTCGACGTCGCGACGGGCGAGATCACCCGCCTGCGCACGGGACTGGACGCGCCGGACCTGCCCGGGACTCTGACCGAGATCGAGACCACCGCGGACGACGGCCACCGGGTCCGTGGTTACGTTGCACTTCCGCACGGCGTGTCCGACACCGAGAAGGCCCCACTCCTGCTGTGGGTGCACGGAGGACCCCTCGGATCGTGGAACACATGGTCGTGGCGGTGGAACCCGTGGCTGCTCGTCGCTCGGGGATACGCGGTCCTGCTTCCGGATCCGGCTCTGTCGACGGGCTACGGCCACGAGTTCGTGCAACGAGGCTGGGGACGATGGGGCAAGGAGCCCTTCACCGACCTCATGGCGATCACGGACGCAGCCACCTCGCGCCCCGATATCGACGAGACCAGAACCGCTGCGATGGGCGGCTCCTTCGGCGGATACATGGCCAACTGGATCGCCGGTCACACCGACAGGTTCGACGCCATCGTGACCCATGCGAGCCTGTGGGCGCTCGACCAGTTCGGTCCCACCACCGACGTCGCGTACTACTGGCAGCGCGAGATGTCCCCGGAGATGGCCGTCGAGAACTCGCCGCACCTGTTCGTCGCGGACATCTCCACACCGATGCTCGTGATCCACGGGGACAAGGACTATCGAGTGCCCGTCGGTGAAGGGCTGCGCCTGTGGTACGAACTGCTCAGCGAGTCCGGACTGCCCGCCGACGACGAAGGCAGGACCGATCACCGTCTGCTGTACTTCCCGTCCGAGAACCACTGGGTTCTCACGCCCCAGCACGCCAAGATCTGGTACGAGGTGGTCACGGCGTTCCTGGCGGACCACGTGCTGGGTGAGCGAATCGAGCTTCCCGAGACGTTGGGGTGAAAGGGCGCGTGGGAGCGCCCCGGCGCGACCACTAGAATCGTCGGGTGACCAGTTCAGTGCCTGAGACCCCAGACAACGCAGCGGGGCAAGACGACAGCCCGCGGAGCAACCCGAGCGAGGCGTTGCCCAAGAGTTGGAACCCGGGTGAGGTCGAGGCCGAGCTGTATCAGGGGTGGGTCGACGCGGGGTACTTCGAGGCCGACCCGAGCACCGACAAGCCTGCCTACTCGATCGTTCTGCCGCCACCGAACGTGACCGGCAGCCTGCACATGGGCCACGCGCTCGATCACACGTTGATGGACGCGCTCAGTCGTCGCAAGCGGATGCTCGGCTACGAGGTGCTGTGGCTGCCGGGCATGGACCACGCCGGTATCGCCACGCAGACCATCGTCGAGAAGCAACTCGCGGCCGACGGCAAGACCAAGGAAGAGTTCGGTCGCGAACTGTTCGTCGACAAGGTCTGGGACTGGAAGCGCGAATCAGGCGGAACCATCCTCGGCCAGATGCGGCGCATCGGCGACGGTGTCGACTGGAACCGCGAACGATTCACGATGGACGACGGCCTGTCCGAGGCCGTGCAGACCATCTTCAAGCGCATGTACGACGACGGCTTGATCTACCGGGCAGAACGTCTCGTCAACTGGTCTCCGGTGCTGCAGACGGCGATCTCCGACATCGAGGTCAAGTTCGAGGACGTCGAGGGTGAACTCGTGTCGCTGCGGTACGGCTCGCTGAACGACGACGAACCGCACGTGATCGTGGCGACCACTCGTGTCGAGACGATGCTGGGCGACACCGCGGTGGCCGTCCACCCGGAGGACGAGCGGTACAAGCACCTCGTCGGCACGACGCTGCCGCACCCGTTCAGCGGCCGGGACATCCCGATCATCGCCGACGACTACGTCGATCCCGAATTCGGTACCGGCGCGGTCAAGATCACGCCCGCACACGATCCCAACGACTTCGAGATGGGGCTGAGGCACAACCTGCCGATGCCGACCATCATGGACAAGACCGGCCGAATCGCCGACACCGGTACGCAATTCGACGGTCTCGACCGGTTCGAAGCCCGGGTGAAGGTGCGCGAGGCATTGGCCGAGCAGGGACGAGTCGTCGCCGAGAAGCGGCCCTACCTCCACAGTGTCGGACACTCCGAACGCAGTGGTGAATCCATCGAACCGCGCCTGTCCCTGCAGTGGTGGGTCAAGGTCGACGGCTTGGCGAAAGCGGCAGGCGACGCAGTCCGCAACGGCGACACGGTCATTCACCCCGCAAGCCAGGAACCGCGCTGGTTCGCCTGGGTCGACAACATGCACGACTGGTGCATCTCCCGTCAACTGTGGTGGGGTCATCGCATCCCGATCTGGTACGGCCCCGACGGCGAGACCGTGTGCCTGGGCCCGGGTGAGACCGCCCCCGAAGGCTGGGTGCAGGACCCGGACGTTCTCGACACCTGGTTCTCGTCCGGCCTCTGGCCGTTCTCGACGATGGGATGGCCGGACGAGACCGCCGACCTGGCCAAGTTCTATCCGACGAGCGTGCTGGTCACCGGCTACGACATTCTGTTCTTCTGGGTCGCTCGCATGATGATGTTCGGCACCTACGTCTCCGGCGACGCGTCGGTGAATGCAGGCGCAGAGCCGGGCAACGTTCCGTTCAAGGACGTCTTCCTGCACGGTCTCGTCCGGGACCAGTTCGGCAAGAAGATGTCCAAGTCCCGCGGCAACGGAATCGACCCGCTGGACTGGGTGGACCGCTTCGGTGCGGATGCACTGCGCTTCACGCTTGCACGAGGCGCCAATCCCGGGGCCGACCTGTCGGTGGGCGAGGACCATGCGCAGTCCTCGCGCAACTTCGCCAACAAGCTCTTCAACGCGACGAAATTTGCACTGATGAACGGTGCTGCGCCCGCCGAGTTGCCGGCTCGTACCGACCTCACCGACGCAGACCGTTGGATTCTCGATCGGCTCGAGCAGGTCCGCGGCGAGGTCGACGCCGCGTTCGAGCGGTACGAGTTCAGCAAGGCATGCGAGGCGCTGTACCACTTCGCGTGGGACGAGGTCTGCGACTGGTACCTCGAGATCGCGAAGGTGCAGTTCGCGGACACCGCGCATGCGGAGTCGACGCGAGGCGTGCTCGGCAACGTGCTCGACGCCGTGCTGCGCCTGCTCCATCCGGTCGTGCCCTTCGTGACGGAGACGTTGTGGAAGGTGCTCACCGGCGGCGAGTCCGTCGTGATCGCATCGTGGCCGACCGACAGCGGAGTGGACGTCGATCCGGTTGCCGCACGGCGTGTCTCGGACATGCAGAAGCTGATCACCGAGGTTCGCCGGTTCCGGAGCGACCAGGGACTGAAGCCGTCGCAGAAGGTCGCGGCAAGGATCGTCGGCGTCGAGGACGCCGACATCACCGACCAGGTGGCCGCGACCCGGTCGTTGGCCAAGCTGACCGAACCGGACGAGAGCTTCAGCGCGACCGCCTCCGTCGAGGTCCGGCTTTCGCAGGCGACGGTCACCGTGGAGCTCGACACGTCGGGAACGGTCGACCTGGTCGCCGAACGGGCGCGTTTGGTCAAGGATCTCGCAGCCGCGGAGAAGGAACTCGCCCAGACCACCGCGAAACTGGGCAACGAGGCGTTCCTCGCCAAGGCGCCGGATGCCGTCGTCGACAAGATCCGTACCCGGCAGCAGATCGCCACCGAAGAGATCGCGCGCATCTCGGCGCGACTCGAAACGACGGGTGAGTAGTGACCGAATTCGATCAGCCCGCGAGCCAGGGCGACCCAGGGCCAGTCGATCTCGCCGAGTTGGCTCTCGTCGAGGCCGAGCTCGACAAGCGCTGGCCCGAGACGAAGATCGAGCCGAGCACCGCGAGGATCGCGGCGCTGATGGACCTTCTGGGCTCGCCGCAGAAGGCGTACCCGTCCATCCACGTCGCGGGGACGAACGGGAAGACGTCGGTCACCCGGATGATCGACGCATTGCTGACGCACTTCCATCGGCGCACCGGTCGGACGACGAGCCCTCACCTGCAGGTGGCCACGGAACGTATCAGTATCGACGGCGCACCGATCTCGCCGCGTCTCTACGTCGACACCTACAACGAGATCGCACCTTTCGTGGAGATGATCGACGCGCAGTCGCAGGCTGCCGGTGGTCCGAGGATGAGCAAGTTCGAGGTGACCACCGCGATGGCGTTCGCCGCATTCGCGGAGGCACCCGTCGAGGTCGCCGTCGTGGAAGTCGGACTGGGCGGCCGGTGGGATGCGACCAACGTCGTCGACGGTGAAGTCGCCGTCATCACCCCGATCGACTTGGACCACACCGAGTTTCTCGGCTCCGACCTCGCGGGAATCGCGGGGGAGAAGGCCGGCATCATCAAGAAGGCACCGGAACGGTTGGTGCCGAGGGACACGGTCGTGGTCGTCGCCGAACAGAAGCCGGAGGCTCTCGACGTCGTCCTGCGCGCTGCAGTCGAGGCGGATGCAGCCGTGGCCCGTCAAGGGTCGGAGTTCCGTGTACTCGCCCGCCGGATCGCCGTCGGCGGTCAACAGCTCGAACTGCAAGGCCTCGGAGGCGTCTACACCGACGTCTTTCTTCCCCTGCACGGCGAACACCAAGCGCACAACGCATCCCTCGCCCTGGCCGCAGTGGAAGCGTTCTTCGGGGCAGGCGCGGACAGGCAGCTCGATGTCGAGATCGTCCGCGCGGCCTTCGGTTCCATCGTGAACCCCGGACGGCTCGAGCGGGTGCGCAACGCACCGACGGTCTTCCTCGACGCAGCGCACAATCCGCACGGTGTGCGCGCACTCGCCGCCACGCTGGCGGACGAGTTCGACTTCCGCAAGCTGGTGGGTGTCGTCAGCGTCATGGGCGACAAGGACGTCGATGCGATGTTGACGGCTCTCGAGCCCGTGTTCGACGAGATCGTCGTCACCCACAACGGTTCTCCTCGCGCAATGGACGTGGAAGAACTCGCCAACATCGCCGTCGCCAAATTCGGTGACGAACGTGTGGTGGTGTCGCCGACCCTGGCCGACGCGTTGGAAACCGCCATCGGCCTGGCCGAAGAGGTCGCCGACCCAGGGGAGGCAGTGTCCGGGGCGGGCGTCGTCGTCACCGGTTCGGTCGTGACCGCAGGTGCCGCCAGAACCCTGTTCGGAAAGGAACCGGTATGACCGAGGCGACCGGTGGATTCAAACCGCCCACCAACGATCCGTGGAAGGGCTTCCGGGGAGTCTGCGCGGGAACCCTGATCCTCGAAATGATCGTGATCCTGCTGGCACTGCCGGTGGTCGCGACGGTCGGAGGCGGGCTCACGTGGTTCTCGACGCTCTACATCGTCGGACTCGCCGTCCTGATGATTCTCGCGAGCGGGATGCAGCGTCGCCCGCAGGGGATGCAGATCAACCTCGCTCTGCAGGTTCTCGTCATCCTCGGAGTGTTCATCCACCTGTCGATCGGCATTGTCGGGCTGATTTTCGCAGCAGTGTGGGCCTACCTGCTCTATCTGCGCCGAGACATCACGCGCAGAATCGAACGCGGAATGCTGTACGGCCAACGGGACTGACGGCCCGTCGGCGGGAAGACGACGCTGAAGGTCGACGCCAGGGATGAGGGCGCGAGCGCTGTCCACTACTGTCTGTGATCGTGACTGAGCGCACCCTTGTACTGATCAAGCCCGACGGAGTAGCCCGCCGATACGTGGGAGAGATACTCGGCCGCGTCGAGAAGAAGGGATTGAGCATCGCAGCCCTCGAGCTCAAGACCGTTCCGACCGCGCTGGCCAGCGCCCACTATGCCGAGCACGAAGGCAAGCCGTTCTTCCCCGACCTGCTCGAATTCATCACCTCGGGACCCGTGGTTGCCGCCGTCCTCGAAGGACCGCGCGCGATCGCGGCGTTCCGCCAGATCGCCGGAGGAACCGACCCGGTCGCCAAGGCCGTTCCCGGCACAATCCGCGCGGACCTGGCCCTCGACGGCCAGCAGAACCTCGTGCACGGCTCCGACTCGGTGGAATCCGCCGAGCGCGAGATCGCACTCTGGTTCCCCGGACTGTCCTGACCACACGCTGTTGCAGCACGTATTCACCCTTCCGCCACGCCGCTGAGGACGCATTCTCGGCGGTGTGGCGGGCAGGCGACCCTCGGTGTGGGATACTGGCGAAGGTTGCTTTCACAGTTTCAGTTTCACCGACCACCAGCATTCGAGAAATTTTTCAGTACCAGCAGGACGATCGAACGCCGACATATCGGTGTTCTCGTGTCAGCAACCGGATGACACCTTCGCGTGCGATGCCCGTCATCGCTGCCGACGCCGAGCGGAAGCCTCCGCCGTCGCAGGCACGCTTGATGATCAGGCGCTCGTACCGGAGGACACCACAGCCATCCAGCCAGGCACCGTGCTCGGTGCACCGGCCACTGATCGTGGCGGTGCCTCGGACGCGGAGCGAGACCAAGAGCGTGACAAGACAACACTGACGTCAAACCTTTCGTCAGGACACAAGGATTGCCCTCGCGTGGCCGCGTCACACCCAGCAGTCGAAGGTGGACGCGCCCGGGGGCCCGAGGAGACATACGTGGCCGATCAAGCCCCGCCGGAAGATGTACAGAATTCGAACACGGGAAGTGCAGAAGGTGGCGCCGAGGTAGCCCCGACGTTCCCGGATCGCCTGCGCGTACACGCGCTGGCGAAGATCATCGGGGTGACCAGCAAGCAAGTGCTGGCCAAGCTCGGCGAACTCGGTATCGAAGCCCGCAGCGCCCAGTCGAGCCTCGGCCGCGACGTCGCCCAGACGGTCCATGCCTCGTTCGCAGAACCGGAAGCGGTGGCGCCCGCTGCTGTGGAACCCGCTGCTGTGGAACCCGCTGCTGTGGAACCCGCTGCTGTGGAACCCGCTGCTGTGGAGCCCGCTGTTGTGGTTCCCGAGGCGGTAGAGGAACAGGCCGCCGAGCCGGACGTCGCAGAGCCTCAGCCCGCCCAGACCTTGTTCTCGACTGACGCGCCCGCCGAGAGCGCTGCAACCGGCACTGCGACTCCGGTGGCACGTCCGACTTTCTCCGGACCTCTCTTCCTCCAGCCCGAGGCCGTAGCCGAACCTCCTCGTGTGCGGCGTCGGAGCAAGAAGGCAGCTGGCCCCGCGGCGGACTCGTCGGCAGCAGACGCGAACCCGAACGCAGCGGACACGCAGGCAGTGACCGCAGCTGCAGACGCCTCGACCGAGGAGTCCGAGGGCACCCGCCCCCAGACCACAGACTCGCCGGACGGCAAGCCCGCTTCCGCAGACACCGGCAACGACGAAACGCCGTCCGATGCGACCTCGTCCGTGGACACCTCGTCGGAGGACGGTTCCGACGACGGATATGCCGACGACGACAACTCTCAGCCGCGTCGCCGCCGTCGTGGACGCCGAGGTCGCGGCCGTGGACGTGGTGACCAGGCCGGCGACAGCAGCACGGATGACTCCAGCTCGGACGACTCCAGCTCGGACGGTGTCGATGATCAGGGTGCCGGCGATCAGGGCGCTGACTCGGATGCCGACGACGTCGCGGCTCCGTCCGAGCCCTCGGGGTCGGACAGTGACACCGACAGCAGTGACACCGGCAGCAGTGATTCGGAGGACGAATCCACCGAGGGTGACACCGCCGAGGACTCGAAGCCGACCGGTGAACGGCGCTCGCGTCGGCGTAGCAGGTCACGTGGCGGAGCCAAGTCCGGCGACGATGCGTCGTCCAAGTCCGGGGACGACGTATCGGCCGAGTCGGGTGACGACGATGCACAGGACAGCGGCGACGCGTCGGCCGAGTCCGACTCCGACGATTCGGACGACGAGCAGGATGCAGCCGACGGTTCGAGCCGCCGCAGGCGTCGTCGCCGTCGTCGCCGCAGTTCCGGTGACGCGTCGTCGGACACGGCATCGTCCGAGGACGACCCGCCCAACACCGTCGTTCACGAGCGTGAGCCGCGCACCAAGTCCCGCAACAAGGACGAAGTTCAGGGAATCACCGGATCGACGAGGCTCGAAGCGAAGCGCCAGCGTCGACGCGACGGACGCGACGCCGGCCGTCGTCGTCCGCCGATCCTGACCGAATCCGAATTCCTGGCTCGTCGTGAATCCGTGGACCGCGTGATGGTGGTACGCGAGAAGTCGTTCCCGGACCACGGCGACACCACGCAGGTGGCCGTTCTCGAGGACGGCGTGCTCGTGGAGCACTTCGTCACCAGCAGTGCGTCGGCGTCGATGGTCGGCAACGTGTACCTCGGACGCGTTCAGAACGTGCTGCCGAGCATGGAAGCCGCGTTCATCGACATCGGCCGTGGTCGCAACGGTGTGCTGTACGCGGGCGAGGTCAACTGGGACGCCGCCGGTCTGGGAGGCAACTCCCGCAAGATCGAGCAGGCGCTCAAGCCGGGTGATCAAGTCCTGGTGCAGGTCAGCAAGGACCCGGTGGGGCACAAGGGGGCCCGGCTCACGACGCAGCTGTCGCTGGCCGGTCGCTATCTCGTGTATGTCCCCGGCGGCAGTTCGACCGGCATCAGCCGCAAGCTTCCGGACACCGAACGTAAGCGTTTGAAGGAAATTCTCCGCGACATCGTCCCGTCCGAGGCAGGCGTCATCATCCGCACGGCTGCGGAGGGTGTCAGCGAGGAGGAGTTGGCCCGCGACGTGTCGCGGCTGCAGGCGCAGTGGGCATCGATCGAGGAAGCTTCGGCGAAGGCCGAGTCCGGCAAGGGCAGCCAGCCGCAGACGCTCTACGAAGAGCCCGATCTGCTGGTGAAGGTCATCCGCGACTTGTTTAACGAGGACTTCGTCAAGCTCGTCATCGAAGGTGACAAGGCATGGTCGACAACGTCGACCTACATCGAAACCGTCGCCGCCGACATGCTCCCCAAGCTCGAGCGTCACGTCGCCGAACCAGGTCAGCCCGACGTGTTCGAGGCCCACCGAATCGACGAGCAGCTCGCCAAGGCACTCGATCGCAAGGTGTGGCTCCCGTCCGGCGGCACCCTGGTGATCGATCGCACCGAAGCGATGACCGTGGTGGACGTCAACACCGGCAAGTTCACCGGCGCGGGCGGAAACCTGGAAGAGACGGTCACCCGCAACAACCTCGAAGCAGCCGAGGAAGTCGTCCGGCAGATGCGCCTGCGTGACATCGGCGGCATGATCGTCGTCGACTTCATCGACATGGTGCTCGAACAGAACCGTGACCTCGTTCTGCGTCGACTCACCGAAGCCCTCGGTCGTGACCGAACACGCCATCAGGTGTCGGAGGTGACGTCGCTGGGCCTCGTCCAGATGACACGCAAGAAGCTCGGAACCGGTCTGGTCGAGGCGTTCTCGACGACCTGTGAGCACTGCCAGGGTCGCGGAATCATCGTGCATCCGTTCCCGGTGGAGGCCAAGCCCGACGACGGTGGACGCTCGGGCTCCTCACGAGGGGACTCGGGTTCGCAGCGCAAGCGTCGTGGACGCGACAAGTCCGACAACGCCGGTTCCAACGGCAACGCTGGTGCCAACGGCAACGCTGGTTCCAACGGCAGCGGCACGGGGAATGGCCACTCCAACGGCTCAGATCACTCCGAACCCACGGCTGAGCGTGCCGTCAAGCGAGCCCATCCGGTCGCCCTGGCAATGGCAGCGCACCACGACGAAGTCGTCGCCGACGTCACACCAGCCGACGTGGTGGAACACGACGCATCGGCGTCGACGGAGAACAAGGTCATCGACGCCTCGGACGTCGCCGCTGTACAGGGCAACGACGACGCAACGGTGTCGGATGAAGCCGTGTCGGACGCATCGGTGTCGGATGAAGCGGTGTCGGATGAAGCGGTGTCGGATGAAGCGGTGTCGGGTGCAGCGGTGTCGGATGCAGCGGCTCCGCAGGAGTCCCAGTCGAACGGCACGGAAGCGGCACCCACCGGCTCGTCCCGTCGAGGTGGACGCAGTGCACGCCGAAAGGCGTCGCGGCCTACTGCATCTGCCGTAGCGGAAGACACAGGCGCAGTCGAAGCGGAATCGCCCACACACGTCGATGCCGAGACTCCGTCATCCGAAGCGGCAACGGATCGTCCCGCTGCCGAAGAGGCTGCGCCTGAACAGGCTGCCGTCGAACCTGCTGTGGTCGAACCTGCTGCCGTCGAACCTAATGTCGTCGAACCTGCTGTCGTCGAACCTAATGTCGACGAGTCGGCTGCAGCCGACGAACCCGCAGCGTCCGAGGCTCCGGTCAAGGCCAGGCGCGGACGGCGAGTGGCTCGCAAGGCTGCTGCACCGACCGACACCGGACCGGACGCGGGAGCTGTCTTCGTGATCTCGGCAACGGCGGACGGCACGGAAGCTGCGGACGAGCCTGCGCCGGAACCAGTGACGACTCCCGCATTCGCCCAGGTGGATGCAGGGGACGTGCCGGAAGAACTGCCGGTGGCTCGGCCGCGGCGCCGCCGCAGTGCTGCACGACCGGCGGGTCCTCCCGTAGACGCATAGGGAACAGGGGACGGGCGGTTTGACCATGGCCGCCCGTCTGCCGTAACCTTGATAAGTCGCTCCCGGCGACACCGTTCTGCTGTGCCCTGGCTCCCTTCGCGGAAGGCAGGAGCATTGATCGGGATAGATGCCGGGATGTTTGAAAGCAAGAACAAAGCAAGATCAGACCAGTCGTGTTGCCGTGGGCAGCGCGAGCAAGTTCGAAGAAGCAAGGGGTAGCCCTCCGATGGCAACGTACGCGATCGTCAAGACCGGCGGAAAGCAGTACAAGGTCGCTGTTGGTGACCTCGTCAAGGTCGAGAAGATCGAGGGAGCGCCCGGCACTGCTGTCTCGCTTGCTCCGGTCCTCGTCGTTGACGGTTCCGACCTGACCACAGATGCAGAGAAGCTGGCGAAGATCTCCGTCGCCGGCGAGATCGTCGAGCACACCAAGGGCCCGAAGATCCGCATCCACAAGTTCAAGAACAAGACCGGATACCACAAGCGTCAGGGACACAGGCAGAAGCTGACCGTCCTCAAGGTCACCGGTATCAAGTAACCAGTTCTTCTCAGCCGGTTTCTCACAGGGCACCGGCGATCTTCTTACCCGAGGAGGGTACGCAACATGGCACATAAGAAGGGTGCATCCAGCTCCCGTAACGGTCGCGACTCGAATGCACAGCGCCTCGGCGTCAAGCGTTTCGGTGGCCAGACGGTCAGTGCAGGCGAGATCCTGGTTCGTCAGCGCGGCACGCACTTCCACCCCGGTGTCGGAGTCGGCCGTGGCGGCGACGACACTCTGTTCGCACTGTCCGCAGGTGCCGTCGAGTTCGGCGCCAAGCGTGGACGCAAGACCGTGAACATCGTTCCGGTCGCAGTCGAGGCCTAGTCTCCGCTGCACCATCCGCGCCCGGGGATCGCACGCGATCCGCACGGCGCACCCCACGATCTACGACGAGGGCGGACCAGGGTCTAAGACACCCGGTCCGCCCTTATCGCGTTCGTGGGGCACAGACATTCGGTCACCTGACCGAGGAAGGATCGAAGGCAGCCATGTCACGATTCATAGACCGCGTGGTGCTGCACGTCAGCGCCGGTAAAGGCGGCAACGGCTGCGCTTCGGTTCATCGCGAGAAGTTCAAACCGCTCGGCGGACCCGACGGCGGCAACGGTGGACGCGGAGGCGGAGTCGTCTTCGTCGTCGACAGCAGCGTGCACACTCTGCTCGACTTCCACTTCCACTCGCACGCCAAGGCCAGCAACGGAACCCAGGGCATGGGTGGCAACCGAGAGGGCGCCAACGGCGAGGATCTGATCCTGAAGGTGCCCGACGGCACCGTCGTCCTCGACAAGGACGGCCGCATTCTCGCCGACATGATCGGAGAGGGCACGCGATTCGACGCTGCGCCCGGCGGCCGGGGCGGACTCGGTAACGCAGCGCTGTCGTCCAAAGCTCGTAAGGCTCCCGGCTTCGCTCTCCTCGGTGAGGAAGGGGTCGAGCGCGACCTGGTGCTCGAGCTCAAATCCGTCGCGGACATCGGGCTCGTCGGTTTTCCCTCCGCCGGCAAATCGTCTCTCGTGTCGGTGCTGTCGGCCGCCAAGCCGAAGATCGCGGACTACCCGTTCACCACGCTCGTGCCGAACCTGGGTGTCGTGTCCAGCGGTGACACGACTTACACCGTCGCCGACGTTCCTGGCCTGATTCCCGGAGCCAGCCAGGGAAAGGGCCTCGGTCTCGACTTCCTCCGGCACCTGGAGCGGACAGCGGTGCTCGCTCACGTGGTCGACTGCGCGACACTGGATCCCGGTCGCGATCCGGTCTCGGACGTCGACGCGCTGGAAGCAGAACTCGCTGCCTACAAGCCCGCGCTGCTCGGTGACGCGAGCCTGGGTGACCTGGCCGACCGTCCACGCATCGTCGTGCTCAACAAGGCCGACATCCCGGAGGCTGCCGAGCTCGCCGAGATGGTGACCCCCGAGTTCGAGGCGCGCGGTTGGCCGGTGTTCACCATCTCGGCTGTGAGCCGAGAAGGATTGAAGCCCTTGATCTTCGCCCTGGCCAAGATGGTCGAGGAGTACCGGGTGGCGCACCCGCCCGCAGAGCCTCGTCGTGCAGTCATCCGTCCAGTGGCACGCAACGAGGACGGCTTCGAGGTCGTCAAGGATCCCGACGTGCCCGGCGGTTTCCTGGTGCTCGGTACCCGACCCGAACGGTGGGTTGCGCAGACACAGTTCAGCAACGACGAGGCCGTGGGTTACCTCGCCGACAGGTTGGCACGCCTCGGCGTCGAGGACGCGTTGATCAAACTCGGAGCGGAGCCGGGCGCATCGGTCACCATCGGTGACGTCACGTTCGACTGGGAACCGCAGACTTCCGCCGGCGTCGACATCGTCCGCACCGGACGTGGTACCGACGCACGGCTCGATCAGGTCGAGCGCATCAGCGCGGACGAACGTAAGCATGCTCGTCGAGTCCGGCGTGGGCTCGACCCCGAAGAGTGAGGGAATGTGAGCGCTGAATCCGATTCTGCGTCAAGGGTATCGGCGACGAGAGGCACCATCGCGGGCGCCAAGCGCATCGTCGTCAAGATCGGATCCTCGGCGCTGACGTCCCTGGTCGGCGGCCTCGACGTCACGCGTCTCGATGCGTTGGCGGAAGCCGTCGAGACTCGTATGCGTGCCGGGACCGACGTGATCGTCGTGTCGTCCGGTGCCATCGGCGCGGGAATCGCGCCGCTCGGATTGACCAAGCGGCCACGAGACCTCGCGACCAAGCAGGCTGCGGCCAGTGTCGGGCAGCTCGCGTTGGCGCATGCATGGGGTACGTCGTTCGGACGTTTCGGTCGTACCGTCGGACAGGTTCTGCTGACGGCCGAGGACATCGCCAGACGCACCAATCACCGGAACGCGCAGCGTACGTTGGACCGATTGCGTTCGCTCGGAGCGGTCGCCGTGGTGAACGAGAACGACACCGTCGCCACCGCCGAGATCCGATTCGGTGACAACGATCGTCTGGCAGCCCTCGTCGCGCACCTGTCGGGAGCAGACGCACTGGTTCTGCTGTCCGACGTGGACGGCCTGTACGACGGCGACCCGCGCAAAGGCGGTGCGACGCTCATCCCCGAGGTCGACAGCCCGGAAGACCTGGACGGAGTGGTTGCAGGGTCTGGAGGAGCACTCGGAACGGGCGGAATGGCCTCCAAATTGTCCGCTGCGCGACTCGCAGCCGATGCTGGGGTTCCCGTCCTGCTTGCCGCTGCGTCCGACGCGAACGACGCTCTCACCAATGCGGGAGTCGGAACGGCTTTCGCTGCCCGGCCGGTCCGACTGTCGTCACGGAAGTTCTGGGTCCGGCACGCCGCGGACGTCGACGGCGACCTGCACCTCGACGCAGGTGCCGTGCGTGCCGTCGTGGACCTCAGGCGCTCGCTGCTGTCCGCCGGCATCGTCGGGATCACCGGCAACTTCCACGGAGGCGACGTAGTTGCACTGCGCGATCCCGAAGGATCCGTCGTCGCCAGGGGAGTAGTGGCGTACGACGCGTCCGAGTTGTCCGGCATGCTCGGAAAGTCGAGCTCCGACCTGGCTCCCGAACTCCAGCGGCCAGTGGTTCACGCCGACGACCTGGTGTCCGTGGAGCTGTAGCGGACTCGGGAATTTATTGACGCGGTGAGGAGCGCCAGGGGCCGGTTGCGGTTGTGGTCAGTGCACTGGCGGCAGCGCGTCGAGCAGTCCGGAGAGAGTTTCCGAGCACCCTGCCGCGCTGACGATCGATGCGAATTCGTCGCCTCGGGTGGATCCACGGTTGACCACGACGATGGGGATGCCTGCTTTCGCGGCGCGGCGGACGAACCGCAAGCCCGACATCACCGTGAGAGACGATCCGAGTACGAGAAGTGCGTCCGCCGAGTCGACGAGGTCGAAGGCTTCCGCGACTCGAGGCTTGGGGACGCTTTCCCCGAAGTACACGATGTCCGGTTTCAGCACACCACCGCAGTTCTCGCAATCCACCATGCGGAAGTGGGCGGTGCTGGAGATGACAGCGTCGGCGTCGGGCGCGATTTCGACGCCGTCGGCCGGGGCAACGCTGGCGAGAAAGCCCGGGTTTCGCATCTCGAGGCGTCGTGCCAGCGTGTACCTGGACACGAGCTGTCCGCAGTTCAGGCACGTGACCCGAGCGTAGACACCGTGCAGGTCGATGACGCGGCGGCTGCCTGCCTTGGTGTGCAGCATGTCGACGTTCTGAGTGATGACACCGGAGACGTTTCCGCGGCGCTCCAGTGCGGCGAGAGCCCGGTGGCCGCGGTTGGGTTGGGCAGCGTCCATGTGCCGCCAGCCGACGTGGTTGCGTGCCCAGTAGTGACGGCGAAACTCGTCGTCGCCGACGAACTGTTGAAAGGTCATGGGGTTTCGCGGCGGAGAGTCCGGGCCTCGGTAATCGGGAATCCCGGAATCGGTGGACATACCCGCGCCCGATACGACGGCGACCCGCTTGTCGGTCAGCAACTCGACGATGTCGTCGAGCTGACTCGCCGAGGAGACTGCGCGAACGGTCGTTGCCACGTTCTCCAGGTTAGCGCTCAGTATCCCTGCGTCGAGTCGATGCGGGCGGCAAGCGTTTCACCTGCGACGAAGCGCGCGACGTTGGCTGCGACGTGGTCGGCGAATGCGGCGTGACGCAGCGTTGTCGGGTTGGAGTCGTGCGGAGTGACGATCGCGTTCGGCAACGTCCACAGGGGATGACCGTCGGGCAGCGGCTCGGGGTCGGTGACATCGAGGCCGGCGCCGCCGATGGTGCGTGCGGTCAGAGCGTCGATCAGGGCATCTGTGTCTACGAGTGAACCCCGTGCCACGTTGATCACCCACGAGTGTTTCTGCAGCCGGGCCAGTTCGTGTTCGCCGACGAGGTGACGGGTGGCCGGTGTGGCCGGCGCGGCGATCACGACATGGTCGGTGAGGGGCCACACATCGGCGAGAGCGGCGACGGGCAGCGTGCGTACGGCACCAGGCACAGGTCGACCCGAACGGTTCACGGCTACGACATCCGCTCCCAGCGCGGTAAGCGGTGGGATCAACGCCCGGCCGATGCCGCCTGCTCCGAGGATCGTGACCGTCGACCCCCGGAGGGTACCGACTCTGCTCATGAACCGTTCCGGTTGCCACGAGCGGGCTTCGAGGTGTTCAGGGAGAGCGCGCACACCGGCGAGCAGCAGGGCTAGCGCGTGTTCGGCGACAGTCGCGGCGAAGGCGCCGGCGGCGGAGGTGAACAGGACGGAAGGATGGGCGGCGAGTATTCCTGCGTCGAACCAGGCTTCGACGCCTGCAGACGGCAGTTGCACCCATTCGACGTTCGAGGGGAGCGTCGCAGGGAACCTCGACGGTCCCTCGGTCCACACGAGTCCCGAGGCTCTGTCCAATGGAGCCACAACGGCTCCACCCCGCTCGATTGCGGAAACCGTGATTCGGTCCTCTTCGGGGCCGACGGCAACTGGAATCGAGCGGGGTGGAGTCATGAAGAGCAAGCTTATGCGGGAACTTCCACGAGAGGGTAGACACCGTTCTCGTCGTGGGTTTCGTTTCCGACGACGGGCGGGTTGAACACGCACAGCATGCGCATCTGGGTGCGAGGCTCGACGGTGTGGCGCTCGTTGCCGTTGAGCAGGTACATCGACCCCGGACCGAGTTCGTACGTTTCGCCGGTCTCGCGATCGGTCAACGTGCCTTCCCCCTCGATCAACCAGACGGCTTCGATGTGGTTGGCGTAGTGGAAGTTGTTCACCGTGCCGGCCTGAATGGTGGTCTCGTGGAACGAGAATCCGACCTTGTCGCCGCCCAGCACGATGCGCTTGCTACGCCAGTTGCCGTCCTCGCTCGAGATGTCGCGATCGGTTCCGGTGATTTCCTCGGTGGTACGTACGATCATGTGTTGTCTCCCTTCAACGAATGTGCAACTCGACGATGTGCAGGATTCGATCCTGCACGGGTCAGGAGCACACCTTGGCAGTTGCGCCTGCGATGATGTCCAAGCCGCGATCGAGTTCCTCGACGGTGGTGGTCAGCGGCGGAAGCAGCTTGACGACCTCGTCGGACGGACCTGCGGTCTCGACGAGCAGTCCCTCGTCGTAGCAGAGGGCAGCGACCTTGCCTGCCTTCTCCGGTTCGTCGAAGACGAGCGCTTGGACCATGCCGCGACCGCGGGTCGACACTCCGTCGTACTTGGCGCAGAGTTTGATGAAGTTGTCCTGGATGTGCTCGCCCTTGGCGAGAACTTCCTTCTCGAACTTGTCGTCGGACCAGTAGGTGTCGATGGCCGTCTTCGAGGTGACGAACGACGGATTGAATCCGCGGAAGGTGCCGTTGTGCTCACCCGGTGCCCACACGTCGAGTTCCGGCTTGAAGAGGGTCAGCGCCATCGGCATTCCGTAGCCACCGATGGACTTGGACAGCGTGACGATGTCCGGAACGATGCCTGCTTCTTCGAAGGAGAAGAACTGACCGGTGCGGCCGCAGCCCATCTGCACGTCGTCGACGATCAGTAGGATCTCGCGACGCGAGCACAGTTCAGCGAGAGCGCGCAGCCATTCCGGACGTGCGACGTTGATGCCGCCTTCACCCTGGATGGTCTCGACGATGACGGCTGCCGGACGGTTGAATCCGCTACCGGAGTCGTCGAGCACGCGCTCGAACCACTGGAAGTCCTCGGTGACGCCGCCGAAGTAGTTGTCGTACGGCATCGGGGTGGTGTGCACCAGCGGAATTCCGGCGCCAGCTCGCTTCATCGAGTTGCCGGTGACCGACAACGCGCCGAGTGTCATGCCGTGGAAAGCGTTGGTGAAGTTGATGATCGACTCACGGCCGGTCACTTTACGGGCGAGCTTCAGAGCTGCCTCGACGGTGTTGGCGCCTGTGGGTCCGGGGAACTGAACCTTGTAGTCGAGTCCGCGAGGGTCGAGGATGTTCTTCTTGAACGACTCCAGGAACTCACGCTTCGCGACGGTGGACATGTCCAGACCGTGCGTGATGCCGTCGCTCTGGATGTATTCGACGAGGGCGTCCTTGAGGATCTGGTTGTTGTGGCCGTAGTTCAGTGCGCCGGCGCCACCGAAGAAGTCGAGGTACTCGCGGCCGTTCTCGTCCACGAGGGTCGAGTTCTTCGCGGTCTTGAACACAGCGGGCCACTGACGGCTGTAGCTACGGACGGCGGACTCGACGGTCTCGAAGACGTCGGGCTTCTCTGTGGCAACGGTCTTTTCGGTCATGTTCTGCTTGTTCCTTTCGTTTGTGCGCACGGCGGCGGGGCCTACGGTGTAGAGCTCCTCGGCCTCGTGGCTATCAGGGAAATCATTGGGCGCGAACAGATCTGATTTTCTTATCTCGGTTCCTCGTGTTCGAGCGAGGGCCGTGAACAGCGCGATCGATGCCTCGTTGTCGGGGCTGATCGTCGTTTCCAAGTGTGTGATGCCCTGGGGGGTCAGGCGATCGAGGAGTTCGTTCAACATACGACCGGCGAGGCCTTTGCCTCGTTGATCGGCATCGACCGCAACCTGCCACACGAAAAACGTTGTGGGGGAGTCCTGCCGGATGTAGCCGGTGACGAAACCAACTGCTCTGCCGTCGACGTCCGACACCACGGACGTTGCAGCAAAATCTCTGCACCACAGGATGTACGAGTAACTCGAGTTGAGATCGAGCACCCTCGAATCTCTTGCGATCTCCCAGAGCCGGACTCCGTCGGAGATCTTTGGACTACGAAACTTCACTGCGTCCGGCGCAGTGATTGAGGTCGCTCTCAGCTGTGCGGGCTTCATAGGAAATACAAACGTAACAAGGTGGCCATGGCTTTTCATGTACCCCGGGAAATTGGCCCTCTAAACCACCCTGCTTCCCCTGGTTAGAGGGTGAATGTGACGCTGGTCACAAATGTGTGATTCAGGACGAGGGCGAACGGTTCGGGGCTCGTTTGCTCGCCGGAGATCCACAGTCTGGACTTACTGTCACCGGGTGTCTACTTGGGGGTGGCGAGAGCGAACGGGAGCACGGCGTCCGCTCCCGCCTTCCGCAGAGCGTCAGCAGCGCACGTGAACGTCCATCCGGTGTCGGTCACGAGGTCGACCAGCAGAATCGGACCGTCGACCTGACCGAGGTCCGGGATGTCCCAGGAGTCCACGAGCCCCGCGACCCGGAAAGCGGAGTTGGCGGCCGCCACCGCCGGATGACCCGGACGTGGACCGAGAACACCCAGGTCGGTGAGCCGGCCGATCCGCGCGAGCTCGCCCGCCACGGACCGGACCAGAACCGGATGAGATACGGATTCGAGGGCCAGGACGGCCGTGGGGCGGACCTTCCAATCCCATGATGCGAGGACCTTGATGCATCCATCGATCAACGACGACGGCGCTGCTTCGTCCGGGCCGTCGAGGGCCGAACGCAGGCGGTTTCCCCAGACGAGATCCGTCAGTCTTCCCAGGATGCGGCCAGGCTCGTGCCCGTCGGTGATCTTTCCCGACAGTGAGACGCCGAGCTTCTTCATTCCGCTCGGCCACTGTTTGCGTGGGGGAAGGTCGATTCCCGGGCGGTCCAATCTGCTGCGAGTCTGATCGACGGCGTCCTGACCGACCTGTGCAGAGTAAGACTGACCTGTGCAATTGTCGCATCGGCCACAGTGCGACGTTGTGTCCGTAAGGTCCGGGTCGTCGAGTTGGCGCCGGAGGAAATCCATGCGGCAGCCATCGGTGCGTTGGTAGTCGACCATGGCCTGTTGTTCGGAGTCTCGTGCTTGCTCGAGCCGCTCGTAGCGCTCGGCGTCGTACGTCCACGGCTCGCCGGTCGCGATCCACCCTCCACGCACACGCTGTACCGCGCCGTCCACGTCGAGGACTTTGAGGACCATCTCCAACCGACTGCGGTTCAAGTCGACCAGGGGTTCGAGAGCCGGCGTCGACTGAGGTTTCACCGGATCGAGAGTCTCGATGACCTGTCTGACGACGTGTTCGCGCGGAAACGCAACCGAGGCGAAGTAGCTCCATATCTGCTTGTCCTCGTGACCCGGAAGCAGGATCACCTCGGCGCGATCGGTGCCGCGGCCTGCACGCCCGACCTGCTGGTAGTACGAGATCGGCGAAGAGGGGGCTCCCATGTGGACGACGAAACCGAGGTCCGGTTTGTCGAAGCCCATCCCGAGCGCCGAGGTCGCGACAAGTGCCTTGACGTCGTTGTTCAGTAGGTCGGTCTCGAGTGACTCTCGTTCCGTGGTGTCGGTCTGGCCGGTATACGCGGCGACGGCCAGGCCTTGATCGGACAGCAGCGCGGCCAGGTCCTTGGCTGCGGAGACCGTCAGGGTGTAGATGATCCCGGAACCGGGCAGTTGCGCCAGATGCGACGCGAGCCACGCCGCTCGCTCGGTCGAGTTCTCGATCTTCACGACCGACAGATGCAGTGACTCCCGTTCGAGACCTCCGCGCAGCACGAGGGTGTCCCCGCCGCCGACCCCCAACTGTGCGGCGACGTCCGACACCACTCTGTCGTTGGCGGTCGCGGTGGTTGCCAGAACCGGAATTCCTTCTCTCAGTTCGGAGATCAATGTCCTGATGCGGCGATAGTCCGGCCGGAAATCATGGCCCCAGTCCGATACGCAATGAGCCTCGTCGACGACCACCAGGCCGGCGTCCCCGGCCAGCGAGGGCAGGACCTGATCGCGGAAGTCCGGGTTGTTCAGGCGCTCCGGGCTGACGAGCAGGACGTCCAGTCTGCCCGCCGCGACGTCGGTGTGGATGTCCTCCCATTCGGTCATGTTTCCGGAGTTGATGGTCGCGGCCTTCACTCCCGCACGCTCCGCCGACGCGACCTGGTTGCGCATCAGTGCCAACAACGGAGAGACGATGACCGTCGGGCCCAGGCCTTGTTCACGAAGCAACTTCGCTGCGATGAAGTACACCGCCGACTTTCCCCACCCGGTTCGCTGGACCACCAGTGCCCTGCGTCGACCGACGACGAGTGCCTCGATGGCGACCCATTGATCCTCGCGCAGGCTCGCACCGTCCCCCGCGAGCTCGCGGAGCAGGCGCTCGGCGTCGGCGCGCAGGTCTGTCGGCGTGTGCGATGCGGTCGTCATGGCACCATCGTGCCGCACCGGTGTGACAAGGATCGACCGGGCGAGGGCCGATACTCTTCTGCAGAAGATGGTACGAGGAGGCGACATGGGCGACGGCGGAGGCCGCGATTGCAGCGGGGATCCTGAAAAGCGCGAAGCGACGTCGACGCGGCCGCTGCACTCGAGCATGTCGGCGCTCGCGCTGGTTTTCGGCGGTGGCGTCGTGGGAACGCTCGCCCGGGTCGGTGTGGAGGAGGCGTTGCCGCACCGTAGTCCCGAGTGGCCGGTGGCAACCTTCGTGATCAACATAGTCGGAGCGTTCGTCCTCGGCCTCGTGCTGGAGAACTTGGCGAGGCGTGGACCGGATACCGGTGTGCGCCAACGACTACGTCTGCTCGCGGGAACGGGGTTCTGCGGCGCGTTCACCACATACAGCACGTTTGCCTTGGAAGCGGTGCTGCTGACCCGTGACGGACACTGGACCACCGCCGTGGCCTACGGGATCTCGACCGTGGCACTCGGTGGCGCAGCCGCCTGGGCAGGCATCGTCGTCGGAGCAGCCGCTCATCGCCGAGGAAACCTCCGGTGATCGTCGTGCTCGTAGCGCTCGCGGGCGCGTTCGGTGCCGTCGCGCGGTTCGTCGTCGATTCCTGGTTCGGTGACCGATTTCCACGATCGGGGTTTCCGTGGGCGATCGCCGCCATCAACGTCTCGGGTTCTCTCGTGCTCGGATTTCTGGCGGGGCTCGTTGTGCTGCAGGATGGTTCGACGGACCTTCAAGCCGTGATCGGAACCGGATTCTGCGGCGGGTACACCACCTTCAGCACCGCGAGCGTCGACACCGTCCGGCTCGTTCGATCCGGGAAGCATGCGAAGGCCCTCGGCTACGCCGTCGGCACGCTCGTGCTGTCGGTTGCGTCGTGTGCCGCGGGATTCGGGCTCGCCGGGCTTGCTTGACGGCCCGGAGTCCGCTCATTCCTGCCCGACGCCCCGAATGTCCGCGCGTGTTCCCGACGAGGAACCGGCTCCCCGTCGCGTTGCGGCGAAAGCGCCTGCGGCACAAGCCCACCGGATTGCTTCGTCGGGTCCGGCGAACCACTCGGCGGCGAGCGCCCCGGTGAACGCGTCGCCCGCTCCTGTGGTGTCGATCGCGTCGACCGTAGGCGAGCGGAAATCCGATGCCGAATCAGGGCCGCGGTAGTGCGCACCTCGCGCACCCAGCGTGGTTACGATGTGCGGCACTCGGGAGACGACGTCGGGCAACTCCCGTGCCTCGGCTTCGTTGACGACGAGGACGTCGACGGCCTCGACAAGCGCGTCCGGAAGAGCCTGTACAGGAGAGGGATTGAGTACGACGAGGGTGTCGTTGCCGTGCGCGTGTGTGGCGCCCTCGACGACGGTCTCCAGCGGGATCTCGAGTTGGCACATGAGGACGTCGGCCCCCGCGATGGCGTCACGCTCGGCGTCGGACAGGGCGAGCAGTGACGAGTTGGCGCCCGCGACGACGACGATCGTGTTCTCGCCCTCGCTGTCCACGGATATCGAGGCGACGCCGCTCGGTCCGTCGACGCGGCGAACCAGGGATGTGTCGACGCCGGCCTCGGTCAGAGTGTCGATCAGATCCTGGCCGAACGCGTCGGAGCCGACGGCCCCGAGGAAGGTCGTGTCGGCGCCCGAGCGTGCGGCCGCCAGCGCCTGATTTGCGCCCTTGCCTCCCTGTGAGGCTGCGAAGGTGGTGCCGAGAAGGGTCTCGCCCGGCTGCGGCAGTCGCGGCGTGAACGTCGTGAGGTCCATGTTGATGCTGCCGAGGACGGCAACACGGGTCGTTGGCATGAGCCGACGATATCCATGTCGTCGAGAGCCCGGCGAAGCGATTGGTTGCAGATTGTTGACAATCTGCAAATCCTGAACCACGATAGCTCGCATGACAGCTCCAGCTCGCACTCACCTCAGCCCCGCACTCAAGCAGGCCACACCGGTTGTCGTCGACTACGCGTCGGGCAGCTGGATCTACGGAACCGACGGAAACAAGTACCTGGATTTCACCACCGGAATCGGCGTCACCAGCACCGGACACTGCCACCCGAAGGTCGTCGAGGCCGCGCGCGAACAGGTCGGCAAGATCATTCACGCGCAGTACACGACCGTCATGCACAAGCCGCTCCTGGAACTGACCGAGAAACTGGGTGACGTACTCCCCGCCGGACTGAACAGCGTCTTCTACGCCAACTCCGGCTCCGAAGCCGTCGAGGCATCGATCCGCCTCGCCCGGATGGCCACCGGGCGCCCCAACATCATCGCGTTCCACGGAGGATTCCACGGCCGCACGGTCGCGGCGGCGTCGCTGACGACGGCGGGCACGAAATTCCGCTCGGGCTTCTCGCCCATCATGGGAGGCGTTCACATCGCCCCGTTCCCCTACGCATTCCGCTACGGCTGGGACACCGAGACGTCCGTGGCGTTCGCTCTGAAAGAGCTCGACTACCTTCTGGCGACCGTGTCCAGCCCCGCGGACACTGCTGCATTCATCATCGAACCTGTGCTCGGCGACGGTGGCTATCTGCCGACACCGCCCGCGTTCCTCGAAGGACTGCGCGAGCGCGCGGATCGACACGACATCGTCCTCATCTTCGACGAAGTTCAGGCGGGTGTCGGACGCACCGGCAAGTTCTGGGGCCACGAGCACTCCGCTGCGCGCCCCGATATCGTCATCACCGCGAAGGGACTCGCTTCGGGATTCCCGATCTCGGCAATCGCTGCGTCCGAAGAACTCATGTCCAAGGCATGGCCGGGTTCGCAGGGAGGAACTTACGGCGGCAACGCCGTTGCCGCCGCCGCCGCCGTGGCCACACTCGACGTCGTGCGCGACGAGGGCCTCGTCGACAACGCTGCCGAACAGGGTGCGGTACTTCTCGAGGGACTGAACGACCTGAAGGGGCAGTATTCGGCCATCGGTGATGCTCGCGGCCTCGGTCTGATGCAAGCACTCGAATTCGTCGACGAGAACGGAGAACCCGACGCCGCGGCTGCGACGCGCGTGCAGCAGACGGCCATCTCCGAAGGTCTCCTGCTGCTCACCTGTGGCGGGTTCGGAAATGTCGTTCGGATCATTCCCGCGCTCGTGGTCACCGACGACGAGGTCGCGGAAGGGCTCGACGCAATCGCCAGAACCCTGAAGCGAGCACTGTGAGCGTTCTCGATGCCTCGTCCGTCCTCGGCGTCCTGCGGAGGACGGACATCGAGGTGGACGACTCACCTCGGCGGCGTGCCGAGTACTCCTACGACGCCTCGAACTACCGTGTCCCGCCCATCGCTGTCGTGTTTCCCAAGAGCGCGGACGAGGTCCGGATCGTGGTCCGAGCATGTACGAGTGCCGGCGTACCCATAGTCAGCCGTGGCGGCGGCACGTCCATGGCCGGCAATGCGATCGGTGCTGGGGTCGTTCTCGACTTCTCTCGCCACATGACTCGAGTCGTGTCGATCGACCAGCCAGGGAAGTCTGCTGTCGTCGAACCGGGAATCGTCATCTCCGAACTCGCCGCCGCGGTGTCGGCGGAGACGGCAGGGGCGCTGACGTACGCACCCGATCCGTCGAGCAAGTTCCGGGCCACCGTCGGCGGCGCGGTGGGCAACGACGCCTGCGGCAACCACTCGGTGCGTTACGGACGTACAGCAGACCACACGATCGCCCTCGATGTCGTCACCGTGGACGGTCACCTCGTGCGTGCCACACGGGACGGACTCACCGCGGTGGACCCGTTCGACTCCGAGTCGATCGAGGCAGCTGCGCGGATCACCGAGGACTTGACGTCGCTCGTCTCCGATCACATGGCGGACTTCCGTCTCGAGCTCGGGCTCATCCCTCGCCAGGTTTCGGGGTTTCACCTGTCGACCTTGTTGCCCGAGAACGGGTTCGACGTGGCACGTGCGCTCGTGGGAAGCGAGGGTACCTGCGCGATCGTCGTCGCCGTGACGGTTTCCCTCGTGGAGATACCTCCCGCGGCGCTGTTGCTCAGCCTCGGATACGAGGACGTCGTCGAGGCCGCCGAGGACGTCATGACAATTCTCGAATTCTCTCCCGCTGCAATCGAAGGCATCGACGAGAAGATCGTCGACACCATGCGGTTGCGTCGCGGCGCAGACTCGGTGCGCGGCCTCCCGTCGGGAAACGCCTGGTTGTACGTCGACCTCGACGGCGAGGACCCCATCGAAGTCGAGGACAAGGCCGAGCGTCTCCTCGAGAGGCTCCGGCAACTGGGACGGTTGAAGGACGGTCGTGTCGTTGCCGATCCGTCCGAGCGGAAGTCGTTGTGGCGAGTGCGTGAGGACGGCGCCGGACTGTCGGCACGCATGTCCGACGGCAAGAGCGGTATCACCGAATCCTGGCCTGGTTGGGAAGATTCGGCGGTAGCGCCGGAGAATCTGGCCGCGTACCTCGCGGACTTTCGCGACCTGCTGGCGCGCCACGGCTTGACCGGCGTGATGTACGGGCATTTCGGTGCGGGATGTATGCACGTGCGCATCACGTTCGACCAGCGGACCGATGGGGGCCGCGCGACAATGAACGCGTTCCTGCGGGATGCAGCAACACTGGTGGTCCGGCACGGCGGCTCACTGTCCGGCGAACACGGCGACGGACGCGCGCGCTCGGAGCTGCTACCGGTGATGTACTCGGCCACGATGTTGGGCGCATTCGCGCGTTTCAAGCGTATCTGGGATCCGGGGGGACTACTCAACCCGGGCAGTATCACCGACCCGGCACCGATGATGAAAGACCTTGCACTGGCTGATATTCCGAATCGGGAGTGGAAGACGACGTTCGATCTGCACCAGATCGGATCGGGCCCGGACGTCAGCGCGCGCCCGGATCTCGATCCGTTCGTGCACGCCACACAATCCTGTGTCGGAGTCGGCCGCTGTCGATCGAGCAGCGGCGGAGTGATGTGCCCCAGTTTCCGGGCGACCGGTGACGAGAAGGATTCCACCCGCGGGCGGGCACGAGTGCTGCAGGAGATGGTGCGCAGCTCGAGGACCGTCGCCGACGGATGGGCATCCGCCGATGTCAAGGAATCCCTCGATCTGTGCCTGTCCTGCAAGGCGTGCTCCTCCGACTGCCCGGTCGGTGTGGACATGGCGACCTACAAGGCGGAGTTCCTCGACCATCACTACGCTGGTCGGGTGCGTCCGTTGGCGCACTATTCCCTGGGATGGCTTCCGCGGTGGCTGAAGCTGACGTCGCGCATCGCTCCGGCGCTCAATGCCGTGCTGACACCGAGAATCGGTGTCCTGGCTGCGAAACTCGGAGGACTGACGACCGAGCGTGCGCTTCCTCGATTCGCATCACGTGCAGAACTGAAGGCGCAGACCGCCGGCTCGGTTCAGGGCGGTGACGTCGTGCTGTTCGTCGACTCGTTCACCAGAGGGTTTCGACCGGAGATCGTCGGCGCTGCGGTTCGGGTCCTCGCCGACGGCGGCCGAACAGCCGAGTGCCGCAGCGACGTCTGCTGCGGGCTCACCTGGATCTCCACCGGGCAGCTTGCGACGGCCAGGAAGCACCTCGCTCGGACGGCGGACGCGCTCGACGACGGGACCGACCGTCCCATCGTCGTCACAGAACCGAGTTGTGCGGCGGCACTGAAGAAGGACCTGCCGGAACTGGTGAACACCGACGCAGCCCGACGCGTCGCAGCACGCGTACGGAGCTTCGCGGGTGCCGTGATCGACCAAGCGGCGGGCGGATGGACACCATCGGGGCCGGTCCCTGACGCCGTGACCGTCCAGACGCACTGCCACGAATATGCTGTTTTCGGTGAAGCCACTCAGCGGAAGGCACTGGCCGCAGCGGGCATCGAGTCGGTCGACGAAGCAACTGGATGCTGCGGTGTGGCAGGAAATTTCGGCTTCGAACCGAATCATTACGAGATGAGCATGAAGGTCTCCGAGCAGGCCCTCGCGCCGGCCGTGCGTCGGGCCGGGAATCGCCCGATCCTGACCGACGGCTTCAGTTGCCATATGCAGGTCCGCCAGCTCACCGACAACCACAGCGCCGGAGCCTCGACGCATCTTGCACACATTCTGGATCCAGGTACCACCAGGAGGGACGTATGACCACATCACTGACCCGACCCGAGATCGGTTCACCGACACAGGTGTTCATCGGCGGCAGCTGGCAGGACGCACACGGGGGAAAGACCTTCGACGTGGTCGATCCCGCGACCGGGGAGACCATCGCCACCGTGGCCGACGGGGCCGTCGCGGACGCGGAGGCGGCCATGACAGCCGCGGCGAAAGCCCAGAAGTCGTGGGCCCAGACGGCTCCCCGCGAACGCAGCATCATCCTCCGTCGCGCGTTCGAGTTGGTTATCGAGCGCACCGAGGAATTGGCCGCGATCATCACTGCGGAGATGGGCAAGCCGCTGGCCGATGCACGTGGTGAGGTTGCGTACGGGGCCGAATTCTTTCGGTGGTTCTCCGAGGAAGCAGTACGGATCTCGGGTGATCACACCCTGACCGGCGACGGCAAGAATCGCATCATCGTCACCCGCGAACCCGTTGGACCGTGCATCCTGGTCACCCCGTGGAACTTCCCGCTCGCCATGGGTACGCGAAAGATCGGCCCTGCACTGGCCGCTGGGTGCACTGTGGTGTTCAAACCGGCCGAGCAGACGCCGTTGACCGCGCTGGCGCTCGCGGCGATTCTCGCCGAGGCGGGGGTACCGGACGGAGTCGTGAACGTCGTTCCGACGACCGACGCTGCGGGTGTCGTCGGATCGTGGATGGCAAGCGGCGAGGCGCGCAAGATCAGTTTCACCGGATCGACCGAGGTGGGGAAAATCCTTCTCGCGCAAGCCGCACCGACGGTGATGCGTACGTCGATGGAACTCGGTGGCAACGCACCTTTCGTCGTCGCCGAGGGCGCCGACGTCGACCGGGCCGTGGACGGGGCGATGGTGGCGAAAATGCGCAACATGGGTGAGGCATGCACCGCGGCGAACCGGTTCTTCGTACATCGTTCCGTAGCAGCAGAGTTCGCCGAGAAGCTCGGTGCGCGAATGGACGCACTGGAGGTGGGCCCAGGTGCCAGAGCCGGTGTCGAGGTCGGGCCGTTGATCGACGAGGCGGGCCGCGCCAAGGTGCAGCGTCTGGTCGACGACGCCCTGGGACGCGGCGCGCGCGCCGTCGTCGGCGGTGCGCAGGACGACGGACCTGGCTACTTCTATCCGCCTACCGTGCTCGATTCGGTGGATCCCACGTCGGATCTGATGTCGACCGAGATCTTCGGCCCGGTGGCCGCTGTCGTTCCGTACGACACCGAGGACGAGGTGATCGCGTTGGCCAACGACACCGAATGGGGACTCGTCGGATACGTCTTCACGCAGGACATCGATCGAGCGCTCCGGATGGGGGAGCGGTTGGAAGTAGGAATGGTCGGGTTGAACACCGGGCTGGTGTCCAACCCGGCGGCGCCGTTCGGCGGAGTCAAGCAATCGGGGTTGGGCCGCGAGGGCGGCAGGGTCGGCATCGACGAGTTCCTCGAGTACAAGTATTTTGCTATCCCAAGGTCCTAGCAGGAGGAGAGACCAGTGCCAGGATCAAGAAGACTGACGCCCATCAACGCGCGCAACACGTCGATGGTGATCGCCGATCAGATCCGTGACCGCATCATCGACGGTTCCTATGCCCCCGGTGAGCAGATCAACGAGGCGAACGTCGCCGCCGAACTCGAAATATCGCGAGGCCCGGTGCGGGAAGCGCTACAGCGGCTCAACCAAGAAGGTCTGCTGGTCAGCTACCGCAATCGCGGAGTGTTCGTCGTGGAACTCAGCAGCGACGATGTCGCGGAGATCTACGAGGCTCGTGCAGCGATCGAAGTGGGCGCCGCGTGGACCCTCGTGCACGGGGAGGAATCGACGTTGAAGGTGACGGCTGCTCGATTGTCGGCGATCGTGGATCAGATGCAGCCGTTCATCGATCGCGCGGACTGGCTCGGGCTTGCCGAGCGGGACCTGGCGTTCCACACTGCGCTCGTGTCCGCGACGTCCAACAGTCGCATGTCGCGGATGTACGCGACGTTGGCCGCGGAAGCGCGCATCTGCATGGCCAACCTCGAAACCGCGTACTACCGACCGGAAGCATTGGTCGAAGAACATCAGTTGTTGGTGAACCTGCTGGTCGGGGGAGACTGGTCTGCACTCGAAGCCGGCGTGCACGAGCACATGGACACCGCGATCCACGATCTCACGCGTGCGATGGCCGACGAGGCAACGGGAATCGCCCAGTAGCTGGTCAGGGTACGTGCGCGCGGGCGGGTCGGTAGCGTGTCGCCCGCGCGCACAAGTCGAAACGAAGAAGTAACACGGATTCTCTTGCGGCGGAGTGGACCTGGCACTTAGCCTGATTGTCAACAATCTGCAAACTGCAGACCGGTTGATCGGAACACCCGAAACGCCTCGAAAGGGGGTACCAGTGAACGAATACTTCGCGGCAGAGGTCACCAGTGCAGTCGGACCGAACCACTCGGAAGGCCTGGCCGAATACGTGGATCTGCCCAACAGCACTCCCATCACGTTCACCGACGACGAGTACTCCGCCCGCCTTGCAGCGGTACGGGCATCGATGGCGTCACAGAACCTCACGGCGCTCATCGTCACGGATCCATCCAACCTCTATTACCTGCTGGGCTACAACGCTTTGTCGTTCTACACCCCCCAGATGCTCTATGTGCCGTTGGACGGCGACCTGTACTTCTTCGCCAGAGAAATGGATGCCAACGGAGCATTTCGGACCTCGTGGCTGCCGCAGGAGCAGACATTCGGTTATCCCGAGACCTTCGTGCAGCGCAAGGACACCCACCCGTTCGTCTGGGTCGCACAGCGACTCCGCGAACTCGGTGTGGTGAACAATTTCTCGCACGGCCAAGTCGGTCTGGAGATGGACTCGTACTACTTCAGCCCCAAGGCATTCGAAGCCCTGGTCAAATCCCTTCCAGAATATCGATTCACCGATTCCTACGAACTCGTCAACTGGGTGCGCGTGGTCAAATCACCCGCCGAGATCGACCTCATGCGCGGCGCCGCCGAAGTCTGCGAATCCGCGATGTCGGCAGCCTACGATGCCGTCGTCGTCGGCGGACGCCAGTGCGACGCAGCCGCGGCCATCATGAACGCCCAGGTACGGGGAACGGACGATTTCGGCGGAGACCACCCGGCGATAGTCCCGATGCTGCCCACCGGCGCCGGCGCGGACACACCGCATCTCACGTGGTCCGACCAGCGGTTCATCGCAGGCGAGACCACCGTCGTCGAACTCGCGGGCGTCTTCCGCCGGTACCACGTACCGATGGCGCGCACCATCGTCCTCGGAACCCCCAGCAAGCGACTCGACTACCTCGCCCAATCGACAGGAGAAGCACTCGACGGAGTCCTGGCCGAGGTTCGACCAGGAATGACAACGACCGAACTCGCGCAGATATGGAACGTCGGCCTCGCCAAACACGGCCTGCACAAACCGTCTCGCATCGGATACTCGATAGGCATCGCCTACGCACCGGACTGGGGTGAACGAACCGTCAGCATCCGGACCGACGACGACACCGTCCTGGCCGAGAACATGACCTTCCACATCATCGGCGGAATGTGGATGGACGACTACGGATACGAAGTCTCCGAAGCCGTCCGAGTCACCGACAGCGGAGTGGAAACCTTCACCTCGTACCCGCGCCGCCTACTGACGAAGGAGTGAACATGCACGCCACCTCGCTCAACCACCCCGCAGGCTCCGCTCCCGCTTCTCCGGGTCATTCCGCAGGCTCCACTCCCGCCCACCAGGGTCATTCCGCAGGCTCCACTCCCGCCATCCCGTGGGCGCTTCGGACCGACAAACTCGTCGGTTCGGTCATCGACTCCTCCACGTCGCTCCTCGCCGCACAGAAGCACGACATCGTTCGATTCGCAATGGGTTCGCCTGCTGCGGAGACGGTTCCAGCGGCGGCGTTCTCGGAGATCGCGGCGCAGGTGATGACGACGGACGCCATGGATTACGCCGCCACCGAAGGCGATCCCGGCCTGCTGGACGCACTCCTGGAGTACCTCGACTCGGTGGGCGAACCATCGTCGGCGGACCGAATCGTGATCACCTCGGGTGGGATGCAGGGGCTCGATCTCGCCTGCAAACTGTTCGTGGATCCAGGTGATCTGGTGATCGTCGAAAGCCCCACCTACACCAACGGAACCGCGACGGTGCTGAGCTACGGCGGCGAAGTACTCGAAGCGCCGATGGATTCCGACGGACTGATCGTCGAAGCGTTGCCGGACCTGGTCGCCCGAGCAGGGCGCCTTCCCAAGATGATCTACGTCATTCCGAACTTTCAGAACCCGTCCGGCACGACGATGTCGCTGGCCCGGCGCACACTGCTGATCGAACTCGCACATCAGTGGGGATCGGTGATCCTCGACGACGATCCGTACGGGCTGCTCCGATTCGAAGGTGAGAACATACCGAGTTTCGCAGCGCTCAGCCCCTCGGATCCGCTGGTCTTCTCCGTGCGAACGTTCTCCAAGATGATCGCACCCGGTCTGCGCGTCGGATGGGTCGACGCCGCCCCCGAGGCCAGGCAGTTGCTGATCAACGCCAAGCAGGCAATGGACACCTGCACCAACCTGCCCAACCAACGAATGATCGCGGAGTTCATCCGCAGGGGTCAACTGACCGAACACCTTCGTTCGCTCGCCGCCGTATACCGGCCACGGAAAATCGCGATGCAACGGAGCCTGGAGAAGTACTTCGGCGACACGATCGAGACCACCGATCCCGAAGGCGGGTTCTTTCTCTGGGCCACGCTGCGCGGGAGGGCATCCGCTGTGTCCACTCAGGATCTGTTCGAGGTGGCTCTGGCAGAAGGGGTCGCCTACATACCCGGACCTGCACTGTCCGTCGGTGGCAAGTTCCACGACTCGCTGAGGTTGTGCTTCGCGTCCTCGACGCCCGAGCGAATCGACGAAGGTGTGAAAAGGCTTGCCGCAGCAGTGGACCGCGCGGTGGACACGATGTCCAGCGATCCCACTCGATGATCACGGGGGAAGTTGCCGATTTCGAAGAGGCGCTGCTCGGATGTATCGATTCCGATGAGATCGTTTCTCTTGCATCGGTATTGATCGACGCAGGTGGCGAGAACCCAGGTGGTACCGAAGGCGACGTTGCGAACGTGCTTGCCGCACGGTGCCGTGATCTGGGCTTCCGAGTGGAGGTGGTGGACGTAGCACCGGGTCGACCGAATGTGATTGTCTCGGTGGGGGGATCGACGGATCCGGGTGTTCTCTTCGTCGGGCACTCCGACGTCGTTCCCGCCGGGGGTGGATGGTCGACGGATCCGTTTCGTGCGACGACACGTGACGGCCGACTGTACGGACGTGGCGCGTGCGACATGAAGGGCGGTCTGGCCGCGGTGGTGATCGCGATGGCCGCGATCGAGCGCGCTGCAGGCGAACTCACCGCGCCTGTCTCGCTTGCCTGTCTCGTGGACGAGGAAGACACCGGTCTCGGAATCAGAGCGTTCGTGCAGAGTGGCACCACTGCGGGCGGGCCAGCGCCCAGGTACTCGCACTGCATCGTCGCTGAACCGACGGACCTGGTGACGATCACCGCGTGCCGGGGTGCTGCGAATCTGGAGATCGTGGTGACGGGCAGGTCCGCGCACGCAGGTAGACCGAGCAACGGCCGCAGCGCGATCAAGGCTGCGGCGAAGATCGTCGGACTCGTCGAGGAATCCGCACACGAGATGCGACAGAACCCACACCCCGTTCTCGGTCCCGCAACCTGGAACGTCGGCACCATCGTCGGTGGTACCGGAACCTCGATGGTTGCCGATCGGTGCGTCCTCACCGTCGATCGGCGGCTTCTGCCCGGCGAAGACGCACACGAGATTGCCCGCGAGCTGAGTCTCTCGATCGACGGCGCCGGAATCACCGGTGACGGCGTCGAAGTGTCCGTTGGCGTTTCGATGGAGATGCCGGGCTTTCTGACCAGCGAAAACAGTGACACAGCGGCCGCGGCGGTTGCTGCGGTGACCGACGCGGTCGGTTATCGCGGGACAGACGTGTGGACCGCATCCTGCGACGGAGGTTTCGTCGCCCGAGATCTGGGTACGCCCGTCGTCGTGCTGGGACCGGGTGAGATCGAAACACAGGCTCATCAACCCGATGAATCGGTGTCGGTCCAGCAATTGTGTGACAGCGCAAGGGCGTACGCACTATTGGCGTCCAGAATCGTTGCGCTACCTGCAGTTATGTCCAGGACGAAGGGGTAGCGCGAAAACACGAACATCAGCTTCCGTAGTGTGAAACGCTGCGAAGTACCAACCCGACGCTCCACGTTTGTACACAAAGCGAGAGGTATTCCGGCCGTGACACAGTCGTCCAGCAGTGGGTCCGACAGTAGTAACTCGAAAGCAGGGGGAAACGGAAGTCCTACGGGCTATCCGCCCGACACCTCCGAATTGAACCCGGAGGAGACCAAAATTCTTCACCGTGCCATCGGGGGATCGGCACTCGGTAACGCCGTCGAATGGTTCGACTACGCAGTGTACGGCTACCTGGCGGTGTACATCGCTGCAAACTTCTTCCCGTCGGAGGACGGGGGAGCGAGCCTGCTGTCCACCTTCGCGGTGCTCGCGGCATCCTTCATCATCAGGCCTATCGGTGGGATCGTGCTCGGCCCGCTAGGAGACCGCATCGGCAGGCAGAAGGTCCTGGTCCTGACGGTGACCATGATGTCGATCGCCACGGCGGCCATCGGCATTCTGCCCACATTCGACACGATCGGCATTCTCGCCCCGATCCTGCTGCTCGTCTGCCGACTCGTGCAGGGCTTCTCCACCGGTGGAGAGTACGGAGGCGCGGCAGTCTTCATGGCCGAGTACGCACCGGACCGGCGCCGCGGATTCTTCGGGTCGTTCCTCGAATTCGGCACCCTGGCAGGCACTGTCGCCGGCGCTACTCTCTGTACGCTGCTCAACCTCGGGCTCGGCGACGACACCATGGAGGCATGGGGTTGGCGTATTCCGTTCCTGCTGACCTTGCCGCTGGGAATCGTAGCCCTGTGGCTCCGGACGCGGCTCGAGGATTCTCCGGTGTTCTCCGAAGCGAAGGCCGACGGCGAAACGGTCTCCGAGGGTGCGTCCGGTGGCGGTGCGATTGCGTCGTTGAAGACGACGATGACCTACTGGCAGCGAATTCTCATCCTGATGGGATTCGTCTTGCTGCTCAACATCGCGTACTACACCGTGCTGACGTTCCTGCCGTCCTACCTCAGCGACACACTGGGCCACAGCACGACTCAGTCCAACTTCACCTTGGTGATCATCATGTTGATCATGATGGCCATCATCAACCCGATCGGCTCGCTGTCCGACCGAATCGGCCGTAAACCGCTGTTGCTGGCCGCCTGCGTCGGTTACTTCGTGTTCAGCGTTCCGCTGTTTCTGCTCATCATCAACACCGGTCTCGTCGGCCAGTCCATCGGACTGCTCGGACTCGGCATCCTATTGGTGATCATGTGCTCGTGCGTGTCCTCGACGCTGCCGGCGCTGTTCCCGACGCAGGTGCGATACGGCGCGTTCGCCATCGGCTACAACGTCTCGACGTCTCTGTTCGGCGGTACTGCGCCCCTCATCCTGACGTTCCTGATCGACAAGACCGGATCGAACTTGATCCCCGGCTGGTACATGATGCTCGCCGCGGCAATTGCGTTCGTGCCGATCATGCTGATGCCGGAAACGGCCGGTCGTTCACTGCGGGGCAGTCAGTGCCCGGGTGACAACGACGACGAGGTCGCGGCATCCGGTGTGGAACTCGTGGGGTACAAGAAGTAGTGGCGGACAAGCCCGTTGTCGTCGTACTCCATGCCGACGATCTTCCCGTCGGCATGGAGACGGTGTCCGCGGTGGCGGAGGTTCGTTACGCCACTGCCGACACTCTCGCGGATGCCGTCCCCGGGGCGGACGTGCTGCTGCTGTGGGACTTCTTCTCGTCTGCGGTAGAGCAGGTGTGGAGCAGGTGCGACTCGCTGAAATGGATTCACATCGCAGCCGCCGGAGTCGATTCGCTCATGTTCGCCGATCTCGCCGATTCCGATGTGGTGGTGACGAATTCACGGGGTGTCTTCGACCGGCCGATTGCCGAGTACGTACTCGGACAGATCCTCGCCTTCGCGAAAGACACAGCAGCGTCCGCTGCGCTCCAGCAGCGAAAGGAATGGAAGCACAGGGAAACCGAGCGTATCGACGACGCCCACGCGATGGTCGTCGGTACGGGTGCAATCGGTCGCGAAATCGGTCGCTTACTACAGGCGGTCGGTATGCGCGTGTCGGGTGTGGGTCGCACGGCGCGATCCGGAGACGCGGACTTCGGTGTGGTGCATGCCAGTGCAGACCTGGTCCAGGTCGTGCCCGACGTGGACTACCTCGTGCTCGTCGCTCCGCTGACCGAGGCGACGAGAGGTGTGGTGAGCGCTGACGTGTTGGCCGCCACCAAACCCGGTGTGCGAGTGATCAATGTCGGCAGGGGTGAGCTGCTCGACGCCGACGCGTTGCTTGCGCAGATGCAGTCGGGTCACGTGGCCGGGGCGGCATTGGACGTGTTCGAGACAGAGCCGCTGCCGGCTGACAGCCCGATCTGGACCACCGAGAATCTGGTGGTCACTCCGCACATGAGTGGCGATGCTCGCGGATGGCGTGGGAAATTGTCCGCGTTGTTCGTCGCCAACTTCACGAAATATGCCCGTTCCGAAGACCTCGTCAACGTGGTGGACAAGAAACTGGGCTTCGTAGGCTGAGGCATCGATCCCTCGGGCCGGTGACAACATCGTGGGCACCCCGGCGGAGTCGGACTCGCCTCTCGTTTCCGGGGTACCCACGATGCACTGAATCGGTTCGGCGTCTTCGTCGTTCAGCCGTGCCGGTCAGCTTCGCGCGTACTGATTCGGCACCGACGGCGTGATGTCTGCACCCAGTTCGCGGGCGGCGCGGCGAGGCCAGTACGGGTCGCGTAGAAGCTCTCGGCCCAGCAACACCGCAGTCGCTTCGCCGGTGGCCACGATGTCCTCGGCCTGCTTGGGCTCGGTGATGAGCCCCACCGCCGCAGCCGGGATGGTGGTCTCGTTCTGGACCCTCTTCGCGAACGGCACTTGATACCCGGGACCGACAGGGATGTGGGCCCGCGCGTTTCCGCCGCTCGACACGTCGATCAGGTCGACGCCGTGATCCTGCAGCAACTGCACGAGTGCGACTGTCTGATCCGCAGTCCAACTCGGAGCTTCCAGCCCCGAGGTGTCGTCGAGCCAGTCCGTTGCGGACACTCGGACGAACAGGGGCAGGTCGGCCGGCCACACCGCGCGCACAGCGTCGACGACCTCGAGAAGCAGACGTGTGCGTCCGGCGAAGTCGCCGCCGTAGTCGTCCGTGCGCTTGTTGCTCGCTGCCGACAGGAACTGATGGATCAGGTAACCGTGCGCTGCGTGAATCTCGACAACTCTGAATCCAGCGCGAAGGCTCCGCTCGGCGGCGGCAGCGAAATCTGCGACGATGCCGGCGATGTCCTCGGTGGTCGCTGCGACGGGCGTCGAGTAGTCGCCGAACGCAAGTGCGCTCGGCGCAACCGTGGTCCAACCGTGCGGCTCGCCGGCGGGGATCGACTCGCCACCCGCCCACGGCTCCGTCGTCGACGCTTTACGGCCGGCGTGCGCCAGTTGGATGCCGGCTACCGATCCGAAGGAGTGGATCTGCGAGACGATGTCCGCGAATGCGTCGGCCTGGCGGTCGTTCCAGATCCCGAGATCCGCCGGGCTGATACGACCTTCCGGGCTGACGGCGGAAGCTTCGGTGATGACCAGCCCGACGCCGCCGATGGCGCGGCTGACCAGGTGGGTCCGGTGCCAGTCGTGGGGCGCTCCGACATCGTCGCCCTCCTTGGCGGCGGAGTACTGACACATCGGCGCCATCCACACACGGTTCGGGAACGTGACGCCCCGCAGTGTCAGGGGCTCGAACAAGGCGCTCAAGATTTCTCCTTCGTCGTTCTCGAGACGGGCTGCCGGTCGAAGTGCAGACCCTCGAAGCGTGGCAACCGACGCGGCAGCGTCGTCATTCCCGACTCGGCTGCGCCGACTCACCGACTGCAGGAACGTCGGTGTCGGACGGTTAGTGTGTAGTGCATGACTGCAGCACCCGCCCACGAAGAGGTGGACGAGCGTGAACTCGTTCATGCCGCGGCCGAGCGAGCGAGGGTCGCCTCGCGCGCCCTGGCGCTCCTGACCACCGCCGAGAAGGATGCTGCGCTGCACGCAGCTGCAGATGGTGTGCTTGCCGCAGCTCCACAGGTCATCGACGCCAACACTGCGGATGTCGACGCTGCGCGAGCCGCAGGCACGGACGAGGGTCTTCTCGACCGCCTGCGGTTGACCGAAGCTCGGATCGACGGAATCGCCGCAGGTCTGCGCCAGGTCGCCGGACTGCCGGACCCGGTCGGGGAGGTCATTCGAGGGTCGACGTTGCCGAACGGCCTGGAAATCCGCCAGCAACGCGTTCCTCTCGGCGTGGTGGGGATGGTCTACGAGGCGCGTCCCAACGTGACGGTCGATGCTTTCGGTCTCGCGTTCAAGTCCGGCAACGCTGCACTGCTGCGAGGATCGTCCTCCGCGGCGCGTTCCAACGCCGCCCTCGTCGAAGCCATCCAGGGCTCACTCGCAGCCGGCGGGTTACCCATCGACGCCGTCCAACTTCTGCGTAGCTTCGACCGCTCGACGGTCACGCACCTGATCCAAGCCCGCGGACTCGTCGACGTCGTCATCCCGCGCGGTGGAGCCGGGCTGATCTCGGCAGTCGTTCGTGATGCAACGGTGCCCACCATCGAGACCGGTGTCGGCAACTGCCATATCTACGTGCATTCGGCTGCGGATCTCGACACCGCGGAGAAGATCGTTCTCAATTCCAAGACCCGACGCGTGAGTGTGTGCAACGCGGCGGAAACCATTCTGGTGGACGGTTCGATCGCGGACGTCGCGGTTCCGCGGTTGCTGCAGGCATTTCAGACTCACAGTGTCGTCGTGCACGGCGACCTACCCGGATTGGTGCCCGCGACGGAGAAGGACTGGTCGGAGGAGTACTTGTCTCTCGACGTCGCGCTGAAGGTCGTCGACGGTATCGACGCAGCGATCTCGCACATCGACACCTACGGCACCGGGCACACCGAGGCCATCGTCACCGCCGACCTCGGCGCCGCTCGGGAATTCACGACGCGAGTCGACGCTGCCGCGGTCATGGTCAATGCGTCGACCGCCTTCACCGACGGAGAGCAGTTCGGCTTCGGCGCCGAGATCGGCATCTCCACCCAGAAGTTGCACGCCCGAGGCCCGATGGGTCTTCCGGAGCTCACGTCGACCAAGTGGATCGTCTGGGGCGAGGGTCACACCCGCCCGGTCTGATCGTGCCGGGTGTGACCGAGGTCCTGAAGCAGAACCCGAGAGGATTGACTGTGGATCGAGCATTACCGACGACACCGCCCCTGTTCGCGAGTGTCGACGACGTCGTGGCCAAGCTCGCCGAGACCGGGTATCTCGCGAACAAGGCCACGGCTACGTCGGTGTTCCTCGCGGACCGGCTCGGCAAGCCGCTGCTCATCGAAGGACCGGCAGGAGTGGGGAAGACCGAGCTCGCGCGAGCTGTCGCACAGACGGCCGATGCGGAACTGGTGCGACTGCAGTGTTACGAAGGCGTCGACGAGGCCCGTGCACTGTACGAGTGGAACCACGCCAAGCAGATCCTGCGCATCCAATCCAGCACCGTCGGCTCGAGCAGCTGGGACGAGACCAAGCTGGATGTGTTCTCCGAGGAATTCTTGCTGGCTCGTCCGCTGCTCCAAGCCATCCGCCGCGAGGATCCGACGGTTCTGCTGATCGACGAGACGGACAAGGCCGATGTCGAGATCGAGGGTCTGCTTCTCGAGGTGCTCAGTGACTTCGCCGTCACCATCCCCGAGCTCGGCACCATCACCGCGGTGCGACGGCCGTTCACGGTCCTCACGTCCAACGCGACCCGCGAGCTGTCCGAGGCCCTGAAACGGCGTTGCCTGTTCCTGCATCTCGATTTCCCGGACGCCGACCTCGAACGCAAGATCCTCGCGAGCCGAGTCCCCGAGCTCCCCGAGGCCATCGCCGAGCAACTGGTGCGCGTCGTGCGTGTCATGCGGGCGATGCAGCTCAAGAAGTTGCCGTCGGTCGCGGAGACCATCGACTGGGGACGCACCCTTCTCGCGCTCGGGATGGACACACTCGACGACGACGCAGTCCGTGCCACGCTCGGGGTCGTGCTCAAGCACCAATCCGATCAGGACAAGGCCGCGGCCGAGCTCCGGTTGAACTGACATGCTTGCACCGCACGGTCTTCCCGGTCACCTCGTCGATTTCGTCGAGGCATTGCGGAAGCGCGGGATAGCCGTCGGACCGTCGGAGACCGTGGACGCGGGGCACGTTCTGGCGGTTCTGGATCTGCTCGATCGCGAAGCCCTCCGTGAAGGCCTTGCCTGCGCGCTGTTGCGTCGGCCCACGCATCGTGACACCTACGACGCGTTGTTCGACCTGTGGTTCCCCGCGGCCACCGGGCAACGGGACTCCGGACGAATCGACACTGCTCTTCCGCGTACCCCCGACGGGGACGTCGACTTCGTCGCACTTCGCGAACTCATCACCGACCTGCTCGTCGACGGCAGCGAGGACGCGATCGGCCTGACCGAGATGCTCGCTGCGCAGATGGTCGAGGAACTCGGCCAGTACAAATCGGCGAACGGACCGTCCTTCTCGGCATACCAGGCCCTCCGAGACGTCGCACCCGACACGTTGCTCAGCCGAATACTCGAAGGCCTACTCGGAAACGCGGAAACCGGATCGAACAGGCCAGCGGGATCGTACGAGGACGAGGTCGCCAAGCGCACAGCCGCTCAGCGAATCGCCGACCTGAAGAAAATGGTGGACAAGGAGACTCGGCGTCGCGCTGCCGAGCGCCTCGGCAAGGAACGCGTCGCGAGCTACGGCGTCCCCAAGCTCGCCGAGGAAGTCGACTTCCTCCGAGCGTCGGACACCGAGATGGTCGCCCTGAAGCGAAGCGTCGCCCCGCTGGCGCGGCTGCTGGCGAGTCGCCTCGCGGCGCGAAGGCAGCGCAGCACGCGTGGCTCGATCGATCTCCGGCGGACGCTGAGAAAATCCATGTCCACCGGTGGTGTACCGATCGACCTCGTGCAGCGAAAGCCCAGGCGTGCGCGGCCCGAGCTGGTGGTGCTGTGCGACGTTTCCGGTTCCGTCGCAGGCTTCAGTCACTTCACGTTGTTGCTCGTCCACGCGTTGCGGGAGCAGTTCTCACGGGTACGGGTGTTCGCGTTCATCGACTCGACGGACGAGGTGACTCGATTCTTCGACACCGGAAGCGACCTGGGTGCAGCCATGTCGCGGATCATGCGCGAATCCGAGCTGATCACCTACGACGGTCACTCCGATTACGGCAACGCGTTCGAGACTTTCGACGACAAGTACGCGCACACCGTCACCTCACGGACCTCGGTGTTGGTCCTGGGCGACGGCCGCACCAACTATCGGGATCCCAAACTCGGGGCTCTGGCGCGAACGGTTGCCGTTGCCAAGCACGCGTACTGGCTCAACCCCGAGCCGAAGGGGCAGTGGGGGTCCGGAGACTCCGCGGCAGGGGTGTACAGCGAGGTGATCGGCATGTACGAGTGCCGATCGGCGCAGCAACTGAGTGACATCGTCTCGCGACTCCTTCCCGTCTGAGCACGGCAAGTAAGCTCGTCAATCGTGCACCGACAACCCGACGTAGTTCGCAGGCTGGGCGTGATGGGCGGAACGTTCGATCCCATCCACCACGGCCACCTCGTGGCAGCGAGCGAGGTAGCCAACAGTTTCGGCCTCGACGAAGTCATCTTCGTCCCGACGGGTACGCCGTGGCAGAAGGAAGGCAAGGCCGTCAGCCCGGCCGAGGATCGTTATCTCATGACGGTCATCGCGACTGCGTCGAATCCGCGCTTCTCGGTCAGTCGAGTCGATGTGGACCGCGAGAAACTTACCTACACGGTCGACACGCTTCGTGATCTACGCGAGCAGCACCCGAGTGCCGAGTTGTACTTCATCACCGGTGCCGATGCCCTGGAAAGCATCCTCACCTGGCAGAACTGGGAAGAGCTGTTCGAGCTCGCCAAGTTCGTCGGAGTATCGAGGCCGGGCTTCGAACTGGGCGTCGAGCACCTGGCGGATCATCTCCAAGACCTGCCGAAGGACGCCTTGACGCTGATAGAGATACCGGCACTCGCGATCAGCTCCACCGAATGCCGACTGCGCGCAAGCGAGAATCGCCCGGTCTGGTACCTCGTACCGGACGGCGTGGTCCAGTACATCTCCAAGCGAAACCTCTACCGACCGCAAGGCGAACAGCGCCTCGACGGCTCTGTCACCATGTCGGAGCCTGCCCCTCAGAAGACACAAGCCGGTTCGACACACTCGAGTTCCACACAACGGGAGACAAGTTAAGTGACTGCTACAGACCAGGCCACCTCGATCGCACGCATCGCGGCACTCGCGGCCGACGACAAGCTGGCGAGCGACGTCGTGGTTCTCGACGTCTCGGAGCAGTTGGTCATCACCGACTGCTTCGTCATCGCCTCGGCGCCCAACGAGCGCCAGGTCAACGCGATCGTCGAGAACATCGAGGACAAGCTTCGCGAAGAAGGCTTCAAGCCCGTCCGTAAAGAGGGGACCAGGGAAGGTCGATGGGCCTTACTGGATTACGTCGACGTCGTCGTGCACGTGCAGCACAACGACGAGCGGAACTTCTACGCCCTCGAGCGGCTCTGGAAGGACTGCCCCAGCATCGAGGTCCCCGGACTCGGCGAACGTCCCGAGACGTCGGAGACAACAGGCGACGACGGTTCGGATTCCTGAGCAGTGACCGAACCGACGAAACGGCAGCTGATCCTACTGCGCCACGGTCAGACCGAATACAACGCGGGCGACCGGATGCAGGGACAGCTGGACACCGATCTCACCGAACTCGGTCGATCCCAGGCCAAGACCGCGGCCGCGGAACTCGCGGCCCGCTCACCGCTCCGCATCGTGTCCTCGGACCTGCGACGGGCGTACGACACGGCGGTCGCTCTCGGTGACGCGTCGGGCGTCGTCGTCGTCACGGATCAGCGACTCCGGGAGACGCACCTCGGCGAATGGCAGGGCCTGACCCACCTCGACGTCGACGCCGTCGCACCCGGGGCACGTGCGGCGTGGCGCGCCGACGCGACGATGGCACCGCCCGGAGGCGAAAGCAGGATCGACGTCGCGCGCCGCAGCCTGCCCGTCGTGCAGGAACTCGTCGCAGATCTGCCGGAGTGGGGATCCGACGGGTCGAGTGCGCCCGTCGTCCTCGTCGCGCACGGCGGTCAGATCGCAGCCATGACCGCGGCGTTACTGGATCTGCCGGTCGACCGGTGGCCGGTCCTCGGCGGACTGTCCAACACGAGTTGGGTGCAGTTGAGCAGCCACGGAGAGGGCGAGAATCTCGGCTGGCGCCTCGACGTGTGGAATGCGTCGGCGCGGGTGGCCAGTGACGTCCTCTGATGCTCCCGCACCCGTTCTGTTGGTGCTGGCGGACTCGCTGAGCTACTACGGGCCCGAGGGCGGACTGCCCGTCGACGATCCTCGCATCTGGCCCAATATCGTTGCCGCCGAGCTGGGTTGGAAAGTAGAGTTGGTTGCCCGGATCGGCTGGACCAGTCGAGACGCGTGGTGGGCACTCACTCAGGACCCACGGGTGTGGGCCGCGATCCCCAAGGCGGGCGCCGTCGTGTTCGGTGTCGGTGGAATGGACTCGCTGCCTTCGCCGATGCCGACCGCCCTCCGTGAGCAGATTCGGTACATTCGCCCGCCCGCGCTCCGCCGAATCGTTCGTACCGGATACCAGTGGGCGCAGCCGCGACTCGCGCACCTCGGCTGGCCGGTGGCTCTGCCGCCCAAGCTCAGCGTCGACTATCTGGAACAGTCGCGTGCCGCGCTGGCCTACGTCCGCCCGGATCTGCCGGTCGTCGGGACGCTTCCTTCGGTGCACCGCTCCGACGCCTACGGTCGGGTTCACTCCGGTCGACCGGCGGCGGAAAAGGCTCTGCGGCAGTGGAGTTCGACCACAGGTGTCCCGCTCGTGGATCTTGCCACCGCCGTACGGGAGAACATCGACTCCGGACAGGCGAACCCGGATGGAATCCACTGGGGCTGGGACGCCCACGTTCAGGTCGCCGACGCCATGCTCACCGTGCTGAGATCGGTTGCGCCCGATCGGAGCGCACCGGCGTGACAGTCGTCGTGGTAACCGACTCGTCGGCATGCATCGGCCCCGAACGCGGCGGTTCGGCAATCGCAGTGGCGCCGCTTCATGTCTTCGTCGACGGCGTCGACCTGAGAGAGGGCGTCGACACCATCCCCGAGGACTTCGCTGCGAAAGGTCCGGTGACGACGGCCGGAGCGTCGCCGTCCGAGCTGACCGACCTCTACTCCGATGCCCTCGATCGCAGTGGCGGTGACGGGGTTGTGGCCGTGCATATCTCGCGAGGACTGTCGAGCACCTGGGAGGCTGCTCGTCAGGCTGCAGCAGCCGTCGGGGATCGAGTTCGTGTGGTCGATTCGGCCTCCGCCGGCATGGGTCTCGGTTATGCGGTGCTCGCCGCGGCGCGCTCGGCAGCGAACGGTGACGGTCTCGACGACGTGTACGACACCGCGGCGTCGATGACGGCGAGAACGAGCAGCTTCATCGTCGTCGATCGTCTCGACCACCTTCGTCGCGGCGGCAGAATCGGCGCTGCCGCAGCACTGCTCGGTACCGCGCTTGCGATGAAACCAGTGCTGCACCTCACCGACGGAAAGCTGGTACTAGGCGAGAAAGCGCGCACCTCGACGAAAGCGCTGAACAAGCTCGTCGACGCTGCCTCGAGAGTGGCCGAGGGCGCCGCCGACTCGGGTGACGACGACTCTAGTGACGACGACCTCGCCATGACGGTGCACCACATGCTCTGCCCGGACCGTGCCGACACGGTGGTGTCCATGCTGCGCGAGCGCATCGCGCACCCGATCGACATCGATGTGGTGCCCTTCGGCGCTGTCCTCGGAGCGCACGTCGGGCCCGGCGCGGTCGGGGTCGTCGTCGCGCAGTAGCCGTCGTCGGACCACCGCGGGGGTGCGGGTTGTCCACAGGCGCTGGGTTGTCCACAGGGCAATTCACGACCTGGGTTTCGCGGCGCGGTGGGGTCGGCGGCCTCGTTACCGTCACCTCCCATGTCATCGCCGCGGGCTCGGCCCATCTCTCGGGAGGCCGTTCGAGTCGATCGCGCAACCGATGACCACGAGTACGCCGACGACTCCGACAGCGCGGTACGGGACGGACCGGAGCGGCTCGGGTTCGACGACGGTCACGACTCCGCTCTGTCCGCGTATCTTCCGGAGCGGTGGCGCGGAGCTCGCATGGATCCCGGTCGCACCGGACTCCTCGGACTGTGCGGCGTCGGTCTGATCGTCCTGCTCGTCGCGGGCTACGCGATGCTGCGAGACTCACCGCAGGTGGCACCGGTACCGGCCCTGCCCGTCGTGCAACCGGTGTCGGACTCGCAGTCGACACCGAGTGCGACGGAGCCATCGGTGCCGGAGCCCCCGTCGCGGATCGTGGTCAGCGTGGTCGGCCTCGTCGTCTCGTCGGGGTTGGTGAACCTGCCGCCAGGCGCCCGTGTAGCGGACGCGATCGCTGCGGCCGGCGGCGTCCTGGAGGGTGCGGACATGTTGGCGCTCAACCTCGCTGCCAAGGTGAGTGACGGTGACCAGATCATCGTCGGAGTTCTCCCGCCGGAAGGTAGGCCGGTAGTCAGTGGCACCGTACGAGATTCGGCTGCGTCATCCGGGCCCGGTTCTGCCAACGGCCCTGATTCCGTTGACCAGCCCGGTTCCGCCGAGGACTCAGCGACCGGGTCCACGGCACTGGTGAACCTCAACACCGCGACGGTCGCCGAGCTCGACGCCCTCGACGGCGTGGGGCCGGTGACTGCGGCCAACATCGTCGCCTGGCGGGAGGTCAACGGAAAGTTCGGCGACATAGGGCAATTGGCGGAGGTCGACGGTATCGGTCCGGTGCGCCTGGAGAAACTCAGACCTCAGGTGACGGTATGACCGAACCGCCGATCCGTGCACACGATGTGCGCCTGGTTCCGGCGGCAGCGGCGGGATGGGGTGCGACGATCGTCGGAGTTCTCGGCGGATCGGTACTCGCTGCCGCGGTCGCGGTGATATCGGGTGTCGTGGTCGTCGTTGTTCTACGATGCCGGGCTCGGCTCGGCGCGGCAGCGTTCGGGCTCGTCGCGATGTCCGTCGTGTCGTGCTGTTACGCAGGCGCGTCGGCCGTGCACGCCTCGATGTTCGAGTCCAGTCCGGTAACCGCAGCCGCGAAGGACCGTGCGTGGATCAGCGCCGCTGTGTCCGTCGTAGAGGATCCCCGACGGACACGCTCGCCCGGACCCTCGATGGTGACCATCGCGGTGGAGCTCCGACGAATCGACCTCGCGGGCACACCGATCGAATTGGGTGGCCGCCTCACTGTGCTCGCACCCTCCGACGGATGGGACCATCTGGTGCCCGGCCAACAGGTTCTGGTGAGAGGTCGGTTGGCGGAACCGACCCGGCGCAACCTGACGCTCGCGGTCGTCCGCGTGAACGGACCACCCCTGCACGTCCAGCCACCGGGAACCGTCGCCCGCGCGGCGTCGACCGTCAGGACATCGCTGTCGTCCGCCGCCGCAGAGGCTCTCCCAGCCGATCGCGCAGGTGTGCTTCCCGGACTCGTGGTGGGCGACGTGTCCGGCCTGCCGGAAGACGTCGAAACCGACTTTCGCGCAGCGGGTCTGACTCATCTGACCGCGGTGTCGGGTGCGAACTTCGCGATCGTGCTCGGTGCGGTTCTCCTGCTCACCCGCTCGGCGGCGCTCGGTCCCAGGACCACGGTGCTGATCGGCGCGATGGCTGTCGTCGCGTTCGTCGTCGTGGCGAGACCGTCACCGAGTGTGCTGCGTGCGGCCGTCATGGGCGCGGTCGGCCTGCTCGCTCTCGTGACAGGCAGACGCAGGCAAGCTGTCCCCGCATTGTGTACGTCTGTCCTCGGATTGCTGGTGTGGTTGCCTCAGCTCTCCGTCGACGTCGGTTTCACGCTGTCGGTTGCCGCGACCGCGGGACTGGTCGTGGTGGCTCCGGTGTGGGTGGATTGGCTGCGCAGCCACGGCTGGGGTCGCAGCGCCGCGGAGATCGTTGCGGTCGCGTCGGCGGCTCATGCGGTGACCGCACCGATCGTCGCGGGCATGTCCGGAACCCTGTCGGTGGTGGGAATCGCCGCGAACATGGCCGTCGCACCCGTCGTGGCGCCGATCACCGTCGTCGGTGTGGTCGCTGCTGCCGTGGCACCGTGGGCGTCGGGGCCGGCGTCCCTCGTGTTGAGACTCACCGACGCTCCGCTGTGGTGGTTGATCCTGGTTGCCGAGCGCGCGGGATCCGTCCCGGGTGCGAGTATCGGAACTCCCGGCGGCGCAGCAGGTGTGGTGATCGTCGTGGCCGTGACGGCTGCGATCGTCTGCGCTCTGAGGGTTCGATTCCTGCGGTGGATGATCGGGGGAGCGGGGGCAGCGGCCACGGTTCTGTGGATCGTCTGGTCGGTGTGAAGACCGAATCCGCGTCGCGGCAGGTGGCGGTGAACTACGTCGGACCCACATGGCACGATCGTCGGTGTGAATGCGAACAGTCCGGTGGAACCTCTGCATCTCGTTCTCGGTGACGAGGAACTGCTCATGGACCGGGCAGTGGCATCGATCGTCTCGTCGGTCAAGAAGGCCGCCCCCGAGGGCGACGATGTTCCCGTCACCAAACTGCGGGCAGGCGACGCAAGTGGACCGGAACTTGCCGAACTTCTCAGCCCGTCGCTGTTCGCCGAGGACCGCGTGGTCGTACTCGAAGCAGCAGCCGAGGCAGGTAAGGACGCCGTCGCGTTGGTTCTGGACGCGGCGGCCGATCCGCCCGAGGGGGCCGTGTTGGTGATCATGCACTCCGGCGGTGGCAGGGCCAAGGCAATGGTGGGATCGCTGCAGAAATCCGGTGCCGTCACGCACGAGTGCGCAAAGCTGACGAAGGCGTCGGAGAGGTCGGATTTCGTCAAACGTGAGTTCGGCACGGCCCAGGTGCGAGTGAACCAGGACGTCGTGGAGGCGGTCGTGGAGGCGGTCGGTTCCGATCTTCGTGAACTTGCTGCCGCCTGCTCGCAGCTCATTGCGGATACCGCGGGCAAGGTCGACGTCGACGCGGTCCGACGGTATTACTCGGGCAAAGCTGAAGTATCCGGATTCGACGTTGCGGAGAAAGCCGTCGGGGGAGACGTGCCCGGCGCTCTCGAAGCGTTGCGGTGGGCCATGCATCGGGGCGTGCCGCATGTTCTGCTGGCCGACGCACTGGCCGATGCAGTTCGCACTATCGCACTCGTGGGTTCGGCAGGCCGAGGTGACCCGTTCAAGATGGCGGGAGAACTGGGGATGCCGCCGTGGAAAATCAAGAAAGCACAAGCACAGGCCCGCGGCTGGACCGGTGCGTCGATCGGGGAGGCTTTGCAGGTGGTGTCGAAGCTCAACGCCGACGTCAAGGGCCAGGCCGCCGACGCGGATTATGCAGTGGAGAGCGCAGTGTCGGTGGTGGCGACGCTCAGTGCACGGTAGGCATCACGGGAACGCGAAAGAACCCGCTCGGTGACGACCGAGCGGGTTCTTTCGACGAAAAAGAATCAGAGCTTGTTGACTGCCAGAGCCAGAGCCGACTTCTTGTTGGCTGCCTGGTTCTTGTGGATGACACCCTTGCTGGCTGCCTTGTCCAGCTGGCGACCTGCGCTGACGAGGATGGCGGAAGCCTTGTCCTTGTCGCCCTCGGCCTCAGCGGCGCGGAAGGAGCGAATGATCGTCCGCAGCGAGGACTTCACCGACTGGTTGCGCAGGCGGTTGCGCTCGTTGGTGAGAATCCGCTTCTTCTGGGACTTGATGTTGGCCACGCGTAAAATCCTTCTGTCTTCGTCGGTATTCCGGTCAGGGCGGTCCATGCTGGAATGCCCGAAGTCTGCTGCCAAGCCATGAAGCCCAGCGCCGAAGATCGAGAATACCAGCACCGTCGGCAGAACCCAATTCGGCCTGTACGTACACAGGGTAAGTGTTGTGCGTTTCCAGAAATTAACGCGTCCGGCGCGCTTATCTCCTGCCTCTGTAGCAACATTGCCGAGATGAGCCCGCGATCTGCAGCCACAGCCCAAGACAAGGCCAAGCCAAGCAAATCCAAGTCGGCAGCTCGCGAGAAACCCGAAGTGGACGGCGTGTTCGGCGGCTATTCCGATGTCGGAAAGTACGGTCTGGCCTTCGACGAGATGTTCGACCCGGACGGCAAGACCCGGACTCCCTACAAGGGCATTCACACCGCACTCGAGCCGTCGAGTTCAGCGGACCTCGACGCGCGCTCGGATGCACTCGGCCGCGCCTTCGTCGACCAGGGCATCACGTTCTCCCTCTCGGGACAGGAACGCCCGTTTCCTCTTGATCAAGTTCCGCGCGTCATCGCCGCAGGCGAGTGGTCGCGCCTCGAACGTGGCATCAAGCAGCGCGTCCGGGCGCTGGAGATGTTTCTGGCCGACATCTACGGAGACCAAGAAATTCTGCGCGACGGCGTCGTGCCGAAACGTCTGGTCACGTCGTGTGAGCACTTCCACCGTGAAGCAGTGGGCATCGTCCCGCCCAACGGCGTGCGTATCCACGTCGCAGGCATCGACCTGATTCGCGATGCCCAGGGCACGTTCCGTGTGCTGGAGGACAACCTGAGGTCGCCCTCCGGCGTGTCCTACGTCATGGAAAATCGCCGCACCATGGCGAGAGTGTTCCCCGATCTTTTCGCCACGCACCGGGTACGCGCCGTCGGTGATTATGCGTCGCACCTGCTCCGGGCGCTACGCGCGTCCGCGGCCCTCAACGAAGCCGACCCGACGGTGGTCGTCCTCACACCGGGTGTCGCGAACTCCGCGTACTTCGAACACTCCCTGCTCGCTCGTCTCATGGGTGTCGAACTGGTCGAGGGCCGCGACCTGTTCTGCCGCGACAACGTCGTCTACATGCGTACGACGGAGGGCGAACGCCAGGTCGACGTCATCTACCGCCGCATCGACGACGATTACCTGGACCCCATGCAGTTCCGTCCGGACTCGGTCCTCGGCGTCGCCGGGTTGGTCAACGCCGCTCGCGCAGGCAACGTCGTCATCTCGAGTGCCGTCGGCAACGGAGTCGGCGACGACAAACTGGTCTACACGTACGTTCCGACGATCATCGACTACTACCTGGGCGAGAAGCCGCTCCTCGCGAACGTCGACACGTTCCGGTGCTGGCTCGACGACGAGTGCGAGGAAGTGCTCGACCGAGTGGACGAACTGGTCATCAAGCCGGTCGAAGGATCAGGCGGTTACGGCATCGTCTTCGGTCCCGACGCGTCGCCCAAGGAACTGTCGACGATCAGCAAGAAGATCCGAGCCGATCCCCGTGGCTGGATCGCGCAGCCCGTCGTTCAGCTGTCCACGGTTCCGACGAAGATCGGCGGCCGGCTCGTGCCTCGCCACGTCGACCTGCGGCCATTCGCGGTCAACGACGGCGACGACGTCTGGGTGTTGCCGGGCGGGCTGACCCGAGTCGCGCTTCCCGAAGGCTCGCTCGTGGTCAACTCGAGCCAGGGCGGTGGAAGCAAGGACACCTGGGTTCTGGCAACTCGAACGTCGCAGGAAGAGCAGGAACTAGCGGGTGAGGAGATCGTCAGCGAGCCGCCCGAGGCTCCACGGGCCGAACAGGGCCCGGAATTGACCATGGATCAGCAGCAGCAGCAACAACAACAGCAGCAGCAACAGCTTTCGAACGGTGGTGGATGCTAGATGCTCGCGCGTAACGCAGAGTCGCTCTACTGGATCGGGCGGTACGTGGAGCGGGCCGACGACACGGCTCGAATCCTGGACGTCACGGTCCATCAGCTCCTCGAGGACGCGACGGTCGATCCCGATCACATCTCTCGTGTCCTGCTCCGCGTTCTCGGGTTCCAGCACGAACCCGACGTGTCCCTGGACGTGTGGTCGCTGACCGAGGTGGTCGCGTTCAGTCGGGAGGGACGTGGATCGATCGTCGATTCCCTGTCGGGTGCCCGTGAGAACGCTCGTGGTGCACGGGAAGTCACGTCCACCGAGATGTGGGAGTGCCTCAACACCACCTACAACGGCTTGGGAGACCGCATCCGGGCGTCGAAGCGCACCGGACCGCACGAGTTCTTCAGTTACATCGAGGAGCGGGCGGCGATGTTCGCCGGACTCGCCGATTCCACGCTGAGTCACGACGACGGATATCGCTTCCTCATTCTCGGTCGTTCGGTGGAACGCGTCGACATGGTGGTGCGTCTGCTGCTCTCGCGTGCGGGTGACCGGCCGTCGTCGCCGGCATGGGTGACCGTGCTCCGTGCGGCGGGCGCGCACGACACCTACCTCCGCACGTACCGCGGCGCGCTCGATGCGCAGCGAGTGCTCGAATTCATGCTGTTGGACCGGCTGTTCCCACGTTCGGTGTTCTATGCGTTGAGTGAGGCGGAACGCTCGTTGGATCAACTCGATCATCAGCCCAACAGCCGCGTCGGCGCTCGAGCCGAGGCGCAGCGACTACTCGGCCGCGCCCGCAGCGAGCTCGAATTTCTGCGACCCGGAGCACTGTTGGACGATCTGCAAGACAGGTTGCTGGCGCTGCAGGAGACGTGCCGAGAACTGGGAGACGCGATTTCCAAGCAGTATTTCCATGCGGCGCCCTGGGTCGCGTGGACCGATGCGGGTTCGGGAACGTACGAGGATCAATTGGAAGGTGAACTGTGAGCTGGCGTATGCGCGTTGTCCATACCACGGGCTATCAATACGACGCTCCGGTGACGTCGTCCTACAACGAGGCGCGCCTGACACCGCGAAGTGACAACCGGCAGAACGTCATCCTGAACCGAGTCGAGACCAATCCGGTGACCAGGAGTTACCGGTACACCGACTACTGGGGTACGGCGGTAACGGCCTTCGATCTTCACGCACCGCACACGGAACTGGAAGTGACGGGGTCGTCCGTCGTCGAAACCGATCCGTTCTTGGCTCCGGAGGAGAACGCGTCATGGGAGGAGCTTGCCAGCGAACCAGTGATCGACCGGTTCAACGAGGTCCTCGACAACACCGTCTACGTTCCCAAGAACCGCCAGCTGGCAGCGATCGCGAAAAAGCTCTCCAAAGGCCTGCCGCCTCAAGAGTCGGTCGTGGAGATCGCGAACTGGGTGAACCAGGAGATGTCCTACGTTCCGGGAACCACGGGCGTGCACACCTCGGCAGTCGAGGCCTGGTCCGAGAAGAAGGGCGTCTGCCAGGATTACGCACACCTGACGCTGCTCCTGCTGCGTAGCCTCGGGATTCCCAGCCGCTACGTCTCGGGCTATCTGCACCCGAAGAAAGACGCCGTCATCGGTGCGTCGGTCGAAGGGCAGTCTCACGCCTGGATCGAAGCGTGGACCGGAGCCTGGTGGGGATACGACCCCACCAATGCCATCGCCGTCAACGAGCAGCATGTCTCGGTCGGTCTCGGCCGTGACTACGCAGACGTGCCACCCCTGAAAGGCATCTTCTCGGGTGGTGGATCCACCGCTCTCGATGTCGTGGTGGAAATCACAAGGCTGGCGTAGTCGGGCGCGTCGCCCGCATGCGATTTCAGGACCAGCTGTAGTCCTTACGCAGACGGGCGGCGACCGCGTCGAACTTTCCCTTGGCCAGGATGGCGCCCTCGCGCCGGATGCCGCTCTCCGGCACGTCGAGAACACGGTCGAGCCTGATCCAACTCGGCCGACCTTCCGCATCCCACGACCCTGACCCGATCGACACCCAGTCGGGGTCGCCCTGGCGCTTGTCCTGACTGGACAGCATCAACCCGAGAAGGGTCTGTCCGTCCCGGCCGACGACGAGCACCGGTCGATCCTTGCCCTGACTTGCATCTTCCTCGTACGTGACCCACGTCCACACGATCTCACCGGGATCGGCCTTGCCGTCGAGGTCAGGGGAGTATTCGACCCGACGGGCGCGGTGGGCCGTCGGAACGGTCTTCGACGCCACCGGGCGACCCGGCGTGGGCGCGGGTGCCGACGACGAGTTGCCGGCAATCGCGTCCTTGCCCTTCTGCAGGGCGCCGGAGTTCTGCAACTGGCGAAACAGTCTCGGCCCCTCCCGAAGCGCAATTTTCCCGAGTTGCTTGCCCAATTTGCTCCAGTTGCCCGCCATGGGCGTCGAGTTTAGCGACCCGGCCCGCGTAACCCGTCGACCCAGGACCTGGGGCGGGCGGGAGTGGAGCCTGCGGAATGACCGTGGTGGGGCGGGCGGGAGTGGAGCCTGCGGAATGACCGTGGTGGGGCGGGCGGGAGTGGAGCCTGCGGAATGACCGTGGTGGGACGGGCGGGAGTGGAGCCTGCGGAATGACCGTGGTGGGACGGGCGGGAGTGGAGCCTGCGGAATGGGCCTGTGGGACGATAGTCGGGTTCTCTCTTGCAAGCGCCAGCAAAGGATACGAGTGCCCAGCTTCGCCGATACGACGTTCACCGATCCCGCCCGGATCAGGAACTTTTGCATCATCGCCCACATCGACCACGGCAAGTCGACGCTGGCTGACCGGATGCTGCAGCTCACGGGCGTCGTCGATGATCGGTCGATGCGAGCTCAGTACCTCGACCGCATGGACATCGAGCGTGAACGAGGCATAACCATCAAGGCGCAGAACGTGCGCCTGCCGTGGGTCGTCGACGGTGAAGAGTTCGTTCTCCACCTGATCGACACGCCTGGACACGTCGACTTCACGTACGAGGTTTCTCGTGCGCTCGAGGCGTGTGAGGGTGCTGTTCTGCTCGTCGACGCAGCGCAGGGTATCGAGGCTCAGACGCTCGCGAACCTGTATTTGGCGCTCGACAAAGAGCTGACGATCATTCCTGTGCTCAACAAGATCGATTTGCCGGCGGCCGATCCGGATCGCTACGCCGCGGAGATCGCTCACATCATCGGTTGTGAGCCGGACGACGTCCTGCGCGTGTCCGGCAAGACGGGCGTCGGCGTCGAGGAGTTGCTGAACGAGGTCGTCAAGCAGGTACCTGCTCCTGTCGGTGACGCCGACGGCCCGGCCCGCGCGATGATCTTCGACTCCGTCTACGACACGTACCGCGGCGTCGTGACCTACGTCCGTGTCGTCGATGGTGCGTTGAATCCGCGCGAGAAGGTCACGATGATGTCGACGGGCTCGACACACGAACTTCTCGAGGTCGGCATCGTGTCGCCGGACCCGAAGGCAACCAAGGGCCTGGGCGTCGGCGAGGTGGGGTACCTCATCACGGGCGTCAAGGACGTGCGTCAGTCGAAGGTCGGTGACACCGTCACCACCGCACGCAAGGGTGCGACGGAACCTTTGACCGGATACCGCGAGCCACGGCCGATGGTCTACTCCGGTCTGTACCCCCTCGACGGGTCCGACTACCCGGACCTGCGTGATGCGCTCGAGAAGCTGCAGCTCAACGACGCAGCATTGACCTACGAGCCCGAGACGTCGGTGGCGCTCGGCTTCGGCTTTCGCTGCGGCTTCCTGGGCTTGCTGCACATGGAGATCACCCGCGAGCGTCTCGAACGCGAGTTCAACCTGGACCTGATCTCCACGTCGCCCAACGTGGTGTACCGCGTGGAGATGGAGGACGGTGCCGAGCACATCGTCACCAACCCGTCGTACTGGCCTGAGGGCAAGACGCGCGACGTGTTCGAGCCGATGGTCAAGTGCACCATCATCTCCCCGAGTGAGTTCATCGGCTCGATCATGGAACTGTGCCAGGGGAGGCGTGGCGAGCTGGGAGGTATGGACTATCTGTCCGAGACCCGAGTCGAGCTCCGCTACACCATTCCGATGGCCGAGATCATCTTCGACTTCTTCGACATCCTCAAATCCCGCACCCGCGGTTACGCCAGCCTGGATTACGAGGAAGTCGGCGAGCAAAGCGCTGCGCTCGTGAAGGTCGACATCCTGTTGCAGGGCGAGGCCGTCGATGCGTTCTCCGCGATCGTGCACAAGGATGCCGCAGCCGCGTACGGCAACAAGATGACAACCAAGCTCAAAGAGCTGATTCCTCGTCAGCAGTTCGAGGTGCCCATCCAGGCTGCCATCGGATCCAGAATCATTGCCCGCGAGAACATTCGAGCGATCCGCAAGGACGTTCTCGCGAAGTGCTACGGCGGTGACATCAGCCGTAAGCGCAAGCTGCTCGAGAAGCAGAAGGAAGGCAAGAAGCGCATGAAGACGATCGGTCGCGTCGACGTGCCGCAGGAAGCATTCGTCGCTGCACTGTCCTCGGAGTCGTCGGCGGACAAGCCGAAGAAATAGCAGCGGAGTAGTTTCATGGAGTGTGACGATGAGACTCCTGAACGAACTGACCATTCCGATCATCAGTGCGCCGATGGCAGGCGGACCGTCCACTCCTGAGCTCGCTGCCGCGGTCTCGCGAGCCGGTGGTCTCGGCATGCTGGCCGGTGCATTACTCGACCTGGACGCTTTCGGGGCGAAGGTGGATTCGCTGCGAGAGGTCCGGTTCGGCGTCAACCTGTTCCTTCCCGACGACCCTTCCGGTGCTGATGTCGACGCGTACGCCGATCGCATCGCTCCGTGGCTGGAGAAGTACGACGCGCCCCGGGGTGAACTGACCAGGCGCGACGACTACTACCCGGAAAAGTTCCGCTGGCTCGTACAGAACCCGGTCCCGCTCGTATCGAGCACGTTCGGGACATTCGATGCCGCGGAAGTCGCCGCGCTGCACGACGTCGGAACCGAAGTGTGGTGCACGGTGACCTCCGTCAGCGAAGCAGAGGAAGCCGAGGCCAGCGGTGTCGACGCACTGATCGTCCAAGGTCCGGAGGCCGGTGGACACCGCGGAAGCTTCGACGGCTCGGCTCCCGAGGAACCGTTGGCGGAACTGCTCGAGGCGGTGCGGCGGGCGTCCGCTCTGCCTCGTATCGCTGCGGGCGGCCTGATGGACGGCAACGACGTTGCACCGCTGTTGAAATCCGGCGCGGCGCACGCTGCGCAGCTGGGCACGGCGTTTCTGAACACGGCCGAGGCGGGAACCCGCCCGGTCCACCGCGAGCAGCTGACCGCCACCGAGGAGACCGCGGTGACACGTGCATTCTCGGGACGCCCCGCGCGCGGAATCGTCAACGAATTCATGCGCGATCACTCCGGTGATGCTCCGCTCGCGTACCCGGACCTGCATTACCTGACCGCTCCGATGCGCGCGAAGGCCGGAGCAGCAGGGGACCCGTCGGCGCTGTCGATGTGGGCCGGAACCGGTCACCGACGCGCACGCGCGGCGTCGGCAACCGACTTGATGGCGGAATGGGCGACCCAGTTGCAGTGAGTCGGCCACTCACGTCAGTTGGTGTGGGCCGGCTGGAAGTGACCGGCGGCCTGCGCTTCCTCCGCTCGGATCACGTGTACGACTGCGTTGATCAGCGCCAAGTGGGTGAATGCCTGCGGGAAGTTACCGAGGTGCCGTCCCGACCTGGCGTCGATCTCTTCCGCGTAGAGCTTGAGCGGGCTGGCGTATCCCAGCAGTCGTTCGCACAGGTGCTTCGCGCGGGCGAGTTCGCCGATCTCGACGAGCGCGGACACCAGCCAGAACGAGCAGATGGTGAACGTTCCTTCCTCGCCCTCCAGCCCGTCGTCGGTGGTGTCCACCATGTAGCGCAGGACCAGACCGTCGACGGTCAGCTCGTCGGCGATTGCCAGGACCGTTGCACGGACCCGATGGTCGTCGGCGGGGAGGAAGCGTAGCAACGGCACCAGAAGTAGTGACGCGTCCAGTGATTCGTGTCCGTACCGCTGCGTCAGAACACCGCGGTCGTCGACACCGTGTTCGAGAATGTCGGCCTTGATCTCGTCGGCGATCTCGTTCCACTGGTCCGCGTAGTCGGTCTCGCCGTGGATGGACGCGAGTTTCGCGCCCCGATCGAGCGCGACCCAGCACATGACCTTCGACGAGGTGAAGTGCTGCGGCTCGCCGCGCACCTCCCAGATGCCGCGGTCCGGCTTCCGCCAATTCGCGATCGCTTCCTCGACCTGACGCTTCAGCAGCGGCCACAGGGACTCCGGAACGTGCTCGCGTGACTTGACGTGCAGGTACACCGAATCCAGCATGGTGCCCCAGATGTCGTGCTGTTCCTGGTTGTACGCGCCATTACCGATCCGCACCGGCTTGGCGCCGTCGTACCCGGACAGGTGTGGCAGTTCGGTTTCCTCCAGCGTCTTCTCGCCGCCGATGCCGTACATCACCTGCAGTGGATTGGCTTTGCCGTCCTCGGTCATCGACACGTCGGACATGAACGAGAAGAAATCGTTCGCCTCACGGTCGAGTCCGAGGGTGTAGAGGCCCCACAGGGCGAACGTCGAATCGCGCACCCACGCATATCGGTAATCCCAGTTACGTTCTCCTCCAGGAGTTTCCGGCAACGATGTCGTCGACGCCGCCAGCAGGGCGCCGGTGGGTGCGTAGGTCAAGCCTTTCAACGCAAGCGCACTGCGCTGCAAGTATCCGCGCCACGGGTGATCGGGGAAGCGACCGATGGTGATCCACTGGCGCCAGCACTCGGACGTGCGCCACATCTTGTCCGCCGCTTCCTCGAATGTCTGCGGTGCTGGCAGATCCGACCAGGACAGGGCCACGAAGATGTTGTCGCCCTCGGTCATTCGGGTGCGTGCGCGGGCCTCGCGACCTTCGATACCGATTCGGAGGTTGGTGGTGAGCTTCAGCGTGGGTTGGTCACCGACCGAGCTGGCCTCGCACGTCGCCGTCGCCTCCTCGTACACCTTTCCCGTGTACTCCCAGCGGGCGGGCGCGCGGTGGTAGTCGAACGCCGGTTCGCAACTCATCTCGAGTTCGACGGTGCCGCTGACACACTTGACGGTTCGCAGCAGAATATGTTCCGCATCCCAGTCCGACGGGGCCCGCTTGTGCGTTCGCGAGCGCTGATCGGTGTTGTGCCACGGCCCCATCACCAGCGCGTCACGGACGACGAGCCAGCCCGTCTCGGTCTGCCACGTGGTCTCGACGATCAGTCCGCCGGGAAGGTAGCGGCGCGCAGCGGGAACCGATTGGCCGTAGGGGCCGACGCGGAAGTGTCCTGCGCTCCGATCGAGGACGGCACCGAAGATGCTGGGGGAGTCCGGACGAGGAACGCACATCCACTCGACGGAGCCGTTCCGGGCGATCAGGCACGTTGTCTCGCAGTCGGAGAGAAACGCGTAATCGTCGATCGGAGGAAACGCGCTTCGGCCGGTGGTGATTGTCGACACCGGCGCTTCGGTACTCGACAACACTCCCTGCGGGTCATGGCCGTCGCCGTCGGGAGAGCCTGGTCGGGGAATCGAATCGTCGGGCACGGGCACCACGGTGGAACGTTCGTCGAAGGCCGTCATCGCTCAATCATCGACGCCACCGGTGCCCGGCGTCCACCGGTGGCGATTTTCGGCGTGGCGCACGTGCCCTCTAGGCTGAGGTTCGTGCATGCAGTGGCAACGTGGTGGGACGGGATCGAGCTGTGGATCACCGGGCTGCCTTTCGTGCCGCAGTCGCTCGTCGTCCTGCTCGTTCTGGTTCCGGCCGCGCTGGGATTGGCTCGGGTGTTCGATCGAGTTCTGGCTGTTGTTCTTCATGCCCTCGGACGTGACGCGCGTGCCGAGAAAGATGCGTCCGAGTCGCCCGTCGCGGAAGGTCATTGATGCCGAAGTCGAGGGTCACGCTGGCCCTGATCGCACTGCTCGTACTCGTCGTTCTGGCATGGTTTCTGACCAGGTGATCGGACGCGTGCCCGCGCAATTAGAGTCCGCCGGGTTCCTCTGCTAGATTTCTGTCCGTGTCTGCCGCTGCCGAGTACCAGGTCCGCCATGAATTGGCGTTGATCGCGGTCGGCATGCTTGCAGTCGCGGATATCGACTGTTGTCGATCCGCGTCCTGATTCGGCCGCCTGCCCAGTCCGTACTGCCCCGCGCCTGAGAAGCGTGCGCTGCGCCGTGCGGGGTTCTCGCCCGCGTGCCCGAAGGACGCTTCACCGTGCTACCCGGCGGGCATGACTCGAGCAGGTGTGTGCGGTCCTCGGTTGCTCCACGGATTCCGTCAACGACAAATCAGATTCACATTCGATGAAAGGCACTTCTCGATGAGGCTCAACTCTCGATACCTGCTCACCACCTTCGCTGCTGTGGGAACTCTGGTCCTCGCGGCGTGCGGCGGTGGGTCGAGCGATACCGTCGGGGCCGACGGTGGGTCGAGCAGCGGTTCGACACTGACTCTCGTCGGGTACGCGGTCCCGAAGAATGGGTGGGATGCCATCGGGCCTGCATTCGAGGCCACCGAGGACGGCAGGGATACCGCCATCAACGCCGATTACGGTGCCTCGGGTAATCAGTCTCGCAAGGTCGCCGACGGCGCGCCGGCGGACATCGTGAACTTCTCCGTCGAGCCGGACATCACGCGTCTCGTGAAGGCAGGCAAAGTCGACGAGGGCTGGAACGAGAACGCCTACGGCGGTGTGCCTTTCGGTTCGGTGGTGACCTTGGTGGTGCGCGAGGGCAACCCCAAGAACATTCAGACCTGGGACGATCTGCTGAAGCCCGACGTTCAGGTGATCAGCCCGAGCCCCCTCAGCTCCGGTTCCGCCAAGTGGAACCTTCTGGCTCCCTACGCAGCCAAGAGCAACGGCGGCCAGGACAAGCAGGCCGGACTCGACTACGTCCAGCAGCTCGTGTCCGGGCACTTCCCGGTGCAGCCGGAATCGGGCCGCGCCGCAACGGAGGCGTTCCTGCAGGGGCAGGGTGATGTCCTGTTGAGCTACGAGAACGAAGCGCTGCTGATCGAGGAGCAGGGACAGCCCGTCGAGCACATCGACGTGGCCGACACCTTCCGAATCGACAACCCGGTAGCGGTCGTCAACACGAGTTCGCAGCTGGAGAAGGCAAACGCACTCAACGACTTCATCTACACCGACGAAGGCCAGCGCATCTGGGCCGAGTCCGGCTTCCGTCCGACCAACCCGGAAATCGCCGCAGAATTCTCGGACAAGTTCTTCACCCCGCAGAACCTGCGCACGATCGACGATCTCGGTGGGTGGGACGTCGTCGATTCCGAGCTCTTCGGTGATACCGGTGCAATTACGACGATCTACAAAGACAGCACCAAATAGCTGACATGTCGCAACGTAAGGGAAGAAAGTTTCGAGGTCCCGGGTCCGTCGGGCCGTTCGGTCTCGGCGTCGCGGTGCTGTGGCTCAGCATCATCGTGCTCCTGCCGCTCGCTGCGCTCACCGTCAAATCGTTCGACGACGGCCTCGCCGGCTTCTGGGACGCGGTCACCGAACCTCGAGCGATCGCGACGTTCAAGGTCACGTTGGAGGTCTCGGCGGCGGCCGCCGTCATCAACCTGGTGTTCGGCACGCTCATCGCGTGGGTTCTCGTTCGTGACGAGTTTCCGGGCAAGCGCTTCGTGAACGCGCTGATCGACCTTCCGTTCGCGCTGCCGACCATCGTGGCCAGCCTGGTGCTGCTGTCTCTGTACGGACCGGCGAGCCCGGTCGGCTTGGTGTTCAACGCCACCAAGCCCGCGGTGGTCGTCGCGTTGCTGTTCGTTACCCTTCCGTTCGTCGTGCGAGCAGTTCAGCCCGTCCTGATCGAGCTCGACCGCGAGGTCGAGGAAGCCGCGGCCTCGCTGGGGGCGAACAACTGGACGATCTTTCGGTCGATCATCCTTCCGGTCCTTCTTCCATCGATTCTCAGTGGAACCGGACTCGCCTTCGCTCGCGCGATCGGCGAGTTCGGATCCGTCGTGCTGATCGGTGGCAACATTCCCGGGGATACCCAGATCGCGTCGCAGTACATCCGTGAACTGATCGAGTACGACCAACCCGTCGATGCGGCAGCTATCTCCGTCGTGTTGCTGGCGCTGGCGTTCATCGTGCTGTTCGTTCTGCGTGTGGTGGGTAATCGGCTCGCGCGCCGAGAGGAGCAGATTCGATGAAGATCGGACTACCGGTCAAACTGTCCCTGCGGTCGATAGCATTGCTGTATCTAGCTGCGCTCGTCCTGTTTCCGCTCGGCGCCATTCTGTACCGCACCTTCGAGAACGGGTTTCTCGAGTTCTGGGGGCTGATCACCACGCCTGCGGCGCAGTCCGCACTGCAACTGTCGCTGCTGATCGTCGCCATCGTCGTACCGATCAACGTGGTATTCGGTGTCATCACCGCCTTGGCGCTGGTCCGAGGACGGTTCCGCGGCAAGGGGATCGTCGAAGCCGTCGTCGACCTGCCGTTCGCGGTGTCTCCGATCGTCACCGGCGTCGCGTTGATTCTGTTGTGGGGTGCCAACGGTTGGTTCGGTGGGATCGAAAGCCTCGGCTTCAAGATCATCTTCGCGCTGCCTGGAATGATCATCGCGACGATCTTCGTGACGCTTCCGTTCGTCGTGCGCGAGGTCGAACCCGTTCTCTACGAGATCGGTGAGGAACAGGAAGAGGCCGCCTCGACGCTGGGAGCGTCGTCGTTGCAGACCTTCTGGCGCATCACCTTGCCCGCTATCCGCTGGGGACTGACGTACGGGATCGTGCTGACCGTCGCTCGATCTCTCGGTGAGTTCGGTGCGGTGATCATGGTCTCGACCAACCTTCCCGGCGTCTCGCAGACCCTGACCCTCCTGGTCAATTCGCGATACGAGGACTTCAATCAGCAGGGCGCGTACGCGGCATCGACGCTCCTCATGGCCATCGCCGTCATCGTGCTGCTTCTGATGACAGCCCTCGACAAGAAGAGGACGAAGTAATGACCGCACAGAAGTCGGACGAGATCGAGATCTCCGTCGTCGGCGCCAACAAGAACTACGGCGACTTCGCAGCTCTCGACAATGTCAGCATCGACATACCCAAGGGTTCGTTGACCGCGCTGCTCGGACCGAGTGGTTCGGGTAAATCGACGCTCCTGAGATCGATTGCCGGTCTGGAACAGCTGGACTCCGGGCAAGTGATTCTGGCCGGCCAGGACGTGACGTGGATCAGCCCTCAGAAGCGCGAGATCGGTTTCGTGTTCCAGCATTACGCCGCGTTCAAACATCTCAGCGTCCGCGACAACGTCGCGTTCGGTCTGAAGATCCGGAAGCGCCCCAAGGAGGAGATCAAACGCAAAGTCGACGACCTGCTCGAGATCGTCGGACTGTCGGGTTTCCAGACTCGGTTCCCTGCACAGTTGTCCGGAGGACAGCGTCAGCGTATGGCGTTGGCGCGTGCCCTCGCGGTCGACCCTCAGGTTCTGCTTCTCGACGAGCCCTTCGGTGCTCTCGACGCCAAGGTCCGTGAAGATCTGCGCACGTGGCTGCGGCGGCTGCACGACGAGGTGCACGTGACCACTGTCCTCGTCACACACGATCAGGAAGAGGCGCTCGACGTCGCGGACCGGATCGCCGTGCTCAACAAGGGACGCATCGAACAAGTGGGTTCGCCCGAGGATCTCTACGACCGTCCCGGCAACGATTTCGTCATGTCGTTCCTCGGACAGGTAGCCAAGCTCAACGGCCAACTCGTTCGCCCGCACGACATCCGCGTGGGACGGGACCCGTCGTTGGCTCTCGCTCAGGAGACCGGCACCGCCGAATCCGCGGGCGTGACACGTGCGGTCGTCCAGCGTGTCGTCCACTTGGGATTCGAGGTGAAGGTCGAGCTCGAGAACGCAGCCACCGGTGAACTGTTCGCTGCGCAGATCACCCGCGGTGACAGCGAGGCGCTCCAGCTCAGCCCCGGAGAGACCGTGTACGTCAGAGCGACGAGGATTCCGGAGATCGCCCCGACGGGAAATGCAGTCCAGACGGATCCGCTGGAGAGCGCAACTAGCAACCAGCAGCGGTGATGTTCGGTTGCTCGACCGTGCGGTTGCGGCTCGCGGCCACACGGTAACGGTTGCTCGTGTATTCCGCATTTCGAGGTGATCTGGTCGCATACGTGTTCCGGCAGTGACGAATTCCACGAAGAACCTCGGCATGCGCTTCGCTACCGTCGGGGTACATGCGAGACATGTTCAGCTCTCACGCCCGACTGTCCTGGGTACTCGCCGGTCTAGCCGGACTGGTCGGCGCCGCAGCCTTCACCAATACCGGTGGCTACTTCGTGACGTTCATGACCGGGAACACCGAGCGCGGCGCGGTCGGATTCTTCCGGGGCGAGAACGCCATGGCCGCCGCTGCGATCCTGTTGATCCTGACGTTCGTCGCGGGCGTCGTGATCGCGTCACTGTGTCGGCGCCACGTGTGGCGCGATCATCCCCACGGCGCAACGGTTCTCACGACCATCGCTTTGGCAATCGCCTCTGTGGTCGACGTCGTGATGAGCGGATGGAGTGCACCACAGGTACAGTTCGTGCCGATCTTGTTCATCTCCTTCGCGATGGGCGCGCTCAACACCTCGTTCGTCAAGAACGGGGAGGTGTCGATCCCGCTGAGTTACGTCACGGGCACTCTGGTGAAGATGGGGCAGGGAATCGAGCGTCACATCAGCGGTGGATCGGCCAAGGATTGGCTCGAATACTTCCTGCTCTATGCGGCGTTCAGTCTCGGTGCTCTCGTCGGCGGACTCATGAGCCTGGCCATCACCGGCCCTCAGGTCCTGATCGCTGCAACTGTCGTGTGTGCCGTCACGACGCTGTACACCTACCGGCGGACGGTGGAGGATTCGTCGATCCTCGGTTGATACCTCGGCGCCTCGTCGAACCTGGACGACACCACGTCTGCGACGAGCGGGTGGTCACCGAGCACATCGGCACGAAGGGCCGAGTTGTCGAACGCACCGAACACTCTGTCGGTGAGCAGGCCCGGCGCGAGAAACCACGGGGCTACGACGACTCGGCGGGGCCCCGACGCCGTCAGCCGCGCGACGGCGTCGGCAGGCGGAGATTCGACCCCGGTCGCGAAGCACACCTGAGCACCGGACCATTCGGTGCCGACGAGAAGACGTGACGCGAGAGCCCGAGTACGTCGATTTGCAAGCGAGTCCGAGGATCCGACAGCGGCGACGGCAACGGCGACGTCGGGATCGTATCGATCGACGCCGGTGTCCATGACGCGTGCGCGGAGCACGTCGACCAACCGCGAATCGTCACCGAGGACATCGGCCTGGGTGAACGTCATCCACGGGTATCGGACGCGTGCCGCGTCGAGAATGCCCGGGAGATCGACCCGCGCATGGAATGCGCTGCCGAGGAGGAGGGGAACCACGACCGCGGACGAATGTCCCTCGGCCGCCACCTCGCCGATGACGGTACCGACAGCAGGCTCGGTCAGATCGAGATATGCCACCCGTACGTCCAGGTCCGGGCGGCGCAGTCGAACGCCGTGGACCACAGCAGCAACGGTTTCCGCCGAACGCGGATCGCGACTGCCGTGGGCCACGGCGATCAGAACACTCATGTCAGGCCGGTACCGATTCCCCCAGCTCGACTGCGGACAGGGCGTCGCCGACGAGGCCGGCAGCAAGAGTGTTGCCGCCGGAGGGATCGATGAGCAGAAAACTTCCCGTGTGCCGGTTGACGGCATAGTCGTCGGCGACGATCGGCTCTGCGACACGCACCGAGATGCGTCCGATGTCGTTCAGTTCCAACGATTCCGGTGAAGGCTCGGCTGTGAGGTTTTGCTCGTCGAACTTCTCGACGAGTGTGCCGACGATGGCTTGGGTCGTACGGGTACCGTGCTTGAGCAGCAGGCGGGCACCGGGACGCAGCGGCTTCTCGGCGAGCCAGCAGACGGTGGCGTCGAACTCGCCGATCGGCTCGGGAGCGTCCTGCGGCGAAACGATGGTGTCGCCTCGGGAGACGTCGACGTCGTCGGCAAGGATCAGCGTGACGCTGCGCCCTGCGTGTGCGGAATCGAGTTCTCCGTCGGCAGTGTCGATTCGCTCGACGGTGGTACGGGTTCCGGAGGGCAACACGATCACCTCGTCCCCGGGGGCGACGGCTCCCGCCGCGACCTGGCCCGCGTAACCGCGGTAATCGGGGTAGTCGGCTGTCCGCGGACGGATGACGTACTGCACCGGGAACCGCAGACCGACTCGATGGGGCTCGGCGTCGACGGGAACGGATTCGAGGTGCTCGATGAGCGTGGGACCGTCATAGTACGGCGTGTTCGTCGACCTAACCGCGACATTGTCACCGTGCAGCGCGGACACCGGAATCTCGACGACGTCCTTCGAGGCCCACCCGAGTGAGGATGTCAGCGAGTTGAACTCGGCCGAGATGTCCGCGAACACCTGTGCGGGATCCTCGACGAGGTCGATCTTGTTGACCGCGAGAACCAGCTTCGGCACACCGAGGAGCGCCAGAACAGCAGCGTGACGACGAGTCTGCGTGATGACACCTTTGCGGGCGTCGACCAGCAGGATCACCAACTGCGCCGTTGACGCACCGGACACCGTGTTACGCGTGTACTGGACGTGGCCGGGAGTGTCGGCGAGCACGAAAGACCGTGCAGGCGTTGCGAAGTAGCGGTAGGCGACGTCGATCGTGATGCCTTGCTCGCGTTCGGCTCGGAGGCCGTCCACCAGTAGCGACAGGTCGGGTGTGCTCAGGCCACGATCGACCGACGCCCGGGTGACGGCGTCGATCTGGTCTGCCAGCACCGATTTCGTGTCGTACAGCAACCGTCCGACGAGTGTCGATTTACCGTCGTCGACGCTACCGGCGGTGGCGAGGCGAAGAAGCTGCGAACCAGATGTGGACATGCTCAGAAGTATCCTTCGCGCTTGCGGTCTTCCATGGCTGCCTCGGAGACGCGGTCGTCGCCTCGGGTGGCGCCACGTTCGGTGAGGCGGGATGCGGCGACCTCGGCGAGGATGGCCTCGTTGTCCGCGGCGTCGGACAGGACGGCGCCCGTGGTGGATCCGTCGCCCACGGTGCGGTAGCGCACCGACAGTGTCTGCAGCTCTTCGGCGTCCGTCGGACCGCCCCACACGCCCGGGGTCATCCACATGCCGTCGCGCTGATAGACCGGGCGCTGATGGGCGTAGTAGATGCTCGCCAATTCGACGTTGTCCCGCGCAATGTAGCGCCAGATGTCGAGCTCGGTGAAGTTGCTGAGGGGGAAGACACGGACCTGCTCACCGGGGGAGTGCTTGCCGTTGTAAAGGTTCCACAACTCGGGGCGCTGCTTCTTCGGATCCCACTGGCCGAATGCGTTGCGCAGCGAGAAGATCCGTTCCTTGGCGCGGGCGCGCTCTTCGTCACGGCGCGCACCACCGAAGACCGCATCGAAGCGGTTCTCCGAGATGGCGTCGAGCAGGGGAACGGTCTGCAAGGGGTTGCGAATGCCGTCGGGACGCTCGGTGAGGCGGCCGTCGGCGAGGTAGTCCTCGACCTTCGCGACGTGCAGGCGCAGGTTGTACTTCGCGACGACGTAGTCACGGAAGTCCAGCACCTCCTGCAGATTGTGCCCGGTGTCCACGTGGAGAAGCGCGAACGGAAGCGGTGCGGGCCAGAAGGCCTTGATCGCCAGGTGCAGCAGGACCGTGGAGTCCTTACCGCCGGAGAACAGGATCACCGGGCGTTCGAATTCGCCTGCGACCTCGCGGAAGATGTGGATTGCCTCGGACTCGAGTGCGTCGAGGGTGTCGAAGCGCGCGCTGTCGACTCGGGGGCGATCCGTTGCTGTGTTCACGGTCATGAGGCGTGCAACCCACATTCGGTCTTGGCCTTGCCGGCCCACCGACCGCTACGCGGATCGGCGCCGGGGGCAGGTTTGACGGTGCACGGCGCGCACCCGATCGATGGATATCCCTCGTCGACGAGTGGATTGACGAGGATGGAGTGTTCGTCGATGTAGCGCTGCATGTCGTCGTCGGACCACGCGGCGATCGGGTTGATCTTCACCAGGCCGAATGCGTCGTCGAACGAGACGAGGGGAGCGTTGGCGCGGGTCGGTGCCTCCACGCGTCGGATACCGGTGACCCAGGCGCTGTAGTTGGCGAGCTCCTTGCGCAACGGTGCGACCTTGCGCAGTGCGCAGCATCGGTTGGGTTCGCGCGCGAACAGGTCCTTGCCTTCGGTCGAATCCTGTTCGGCAACAGTCTGCTCGGCGCGTGCGTTGATGACGTTCACCCCGTACACGGCTTCCACCGCGTCGCGCGTGCCGATGGTTTCCGCGAAGTGGTAGCCGGTGTCGAGGAACAACACGTCGACGTTCGGGTGTACCTGCGCGGCGAGGTGAACGAGAACGGCATCCTGCATGTTGGACGCCACGATGTAGTCGTTGCCGAACTCTCGTTCGGTCCACTCGAGCAGTTCGACGGCATTGGCGCCGTCCAACTCCCTCGCGCCTCGCTCGGCGATCGATTTCAGCTGATCGACCGACAGGTCCAGTCTGGTAGTCATCGCAAATCCGCCTCGTCTGCTCGCACGGCCCATTGAGCGAACCGTTCGCCTTCGCCTCTGTGCTTCACGAAATTCCGCACCACTCGCTCGATGTAGTCACCGAGTTCGGTGCTGTTCACCTTGTGCTGGCGCAGCTTCCGGCCGAACGCACTGTCCAGGCCGAGGCTGCCTCCTAGATGAACCTGGAATCCCTCGACCTGATTCCCTGCACCGTCGTCGACGAGCATTCCCTTGAATCCGATGTCGGCGATCTGGGAGCGCGCACACGAGTTGGGGCAGCCGTTGATGTTGATGGTGACGGGTACGTCGAGCTGTGCGTTGATGTCCTCGAGTCGTGCTTCCAGATCGGGAACGAGAACCTGTGAGCGCTTTCGAGTTTCAGCGAAGGACAACTTGCAGAACTCGATTCCGCTGCAGGCCATCAGGTTCTTGCGCCAGTGCGACGGACGGGCAGGCAGTCCGAGCGCGTCGAGGTCCGAGATGAGCTGCTCGAGCTTGTCGTCGGGGACGTCGAGGACGATCAGTTTCTGATACGGAGTGAACCGCAGACGATCCGATCCGGCCTTCTCGGCGGCGTCGGCGACCTTGGCCATGATGGTGCCGGAGATGCGGCCGGCGATCGGCGCGACGCCGACGGCGTTGAGTCCGTTCTTCAGTTTCTGGATGCCGACGTGATCGCGGGGGCGGGACGGCTTCTCGGGCGCCGGGCCGTCGATCAGCTTGCGGTGCAGGTACTCGTCCTCGAGGACCTGACGGAACTTCTCGATGCCCCAATCCTTGATCAGGAACTTCAGACGTGCCTTGGTGCGCAGACGGCGATATCCGTAGTCGCGGAAGATCGAGACGACGCCTTCCCACACGTCCGGCACGTCTCCGAGAGGCACCCAGACGCCGACGCGCTGGGCCAACATGGGGTTGGTCGACAGTCCGCCGCCGACCCACAGGTCCAGACCCGGTCCGTGCTCGGGGTGATTCACACCGATGAAGGCGCAGTCGTTGATCTCGTGCACCACGTCCTGCAGGCCGGAGATCGCCGTCTTGAACTTGCGCGGAAGGTTCGAGTACTCGGGCTTGCCGATGTAGCGCTCGACGATTTCGTCGATAGCCGACGTGGGGTCGATCACCTCGTCCACAGCTTCACCGGCGAGGGGAGACCCGAGCACGACACGCGGGCAGTCGCCGCACGCCTCGGTGGTCTTCAGCCCGACGGCCTCGATACGACGCCAGATCTCGGGGACGTTCTCGACCTCGATCCAGTGATATTGGACGTTCTCGCGATCCGACAGATCGGCCGTGTCGCGGGCGAACTCCTGGGAGATTCCGGCGAGGGTGCGGAACTGTTCGAGGTTCAGCGCACCCGCGTCGCAACGGATGCGCATCATGAAGTACTTGGCTTCGAGCAAGTCGATGTTCTCGTCACCGGTGAACGTGCCGTCGTAGCCCTGTTCGCGCTGGGTGTAGAGACCCCACCAGCGGAACCGGCCGCGTAGGTCGCCCTTGTCGATGCTGTCGAAACCCTGCTTCGAATAGATGTTCTCGATACGAGCGCGGACGTTGAGCGGGTTGTCGTCCTTCTTGGATTGCTCGTTGGCGTTGAGAGGTTCGCGGTAACCGAGCGCCCACTGTCCTTCGGCTCGGCGCTTGGTCGGCCTGGCGGTACGCTCCCTCGGGGCTACGCCAGCAGGCGTGGACGAGGCGGCGGACGTGGCCGCGTCGGTTGTCGACGACATCGGTGTGCTCCTGGCTCTATCGGCTTCCGGGCCGCTGCAGGGAGAGGGCTGGTTCTCACCGCGGGCGCGCATCCGGACGGATCGTTCTGACTTCGTGCGTGGAGATCGGTCGAGCTGGCCGGCGTAGAGCTCAGCTGCAGACTCGACAACAAGGACACGATGAACTGCACACACGCTTGAGATCGACGTGGCGACGCGCCACGAGCGGGATCCCAGAGTCAGTCACGCGGACCATTGTGCCACGTCATTCCCGCTGGTCCGACCGCGGCAGGCCTATTTACCCACGATTTTGGGTAAATAGGCAGGCAGAGGGCCGGAAACTTGCTTCGCGCCTACGACACGTGGCTGCGAGCCTGCGAGGTGAATCGGTGTGTTCGACTTCTGGGACACTGGAGCGGTGAACCTGCTCGCTACCCCGCCCGTCCCACTCGCCCTGCCCGACGAGGCGTTCGACGGAATCGGACAGCGGCCGTTCGGAATCTACGTCCACGTCCCGTTCTGTGCGACGCGGTGCGGGTACTGCGATTTCAACACCTACACAGCCGGTGAGCTGGGCACCTCCGCATCGCCCGAGTCCTGGATGGACGGCCTGCGGCGCGAGCTCGACGCTGCGGCCGCATTGATCGACGCGCGCCTCGGACACGTCCCGACGGCCGACACCGTGTTCGTCGGTGGCGGCACGCCGTCTCTTCTCGGCGGAGCCGGTCTTTCCGACGTGCTGGCCGCCGTGCGCGCGAGCGTCGGACTGACTCAGGGTGCCGAGGTCACGACGGAATCGAACCCGGAATCGACGTCTCCACAGTTCTTCGAGCAACTTCGTGCCGCAGGATTCACCCGAGTTTCACTCGGCATGCAGTCCGCCGCACAGCACGTGCTGGCCGTCCTGGATCGCACGCACACGCCCGGCCGGGCTGTGGCCGCTGCGAAGGAGGCGCGCGAGGCAGGCTTCGAGCACGTGAACCTGGACCTCATCTACGGAACACCGGGGGAGAGGGACGAGGACCTCGACGCGTCGTTGGCCGCAGTGCTCGACGCAGGGGTCGACCACGTGTCCGCGTACGCGTTGATCGTCGAGGACGGCACGGCGATGGCTCGCAAGGTGCGTCGCGGAGAACTCCCGATGCCCGACGACGATGTTCTCGCCAGTCGCTACGAGCGGATCGATGCTGTGCTCGACGCTGCAGGCCTGCACTGGTACGAGGTGTCCAACTGGGCAACCGGCGCCGACGCCGAGTGCAAGCACAACATCGGCTACTGGAACGGCGGTGACTGGTGGGGCGCCGGACCCGGTGCACACAGCCACGTCGGCGGCACGCGCTTCTGGAACGTCAAGCACCCTGCCCGATATGCGGACGATCTGGCGTCCGGCGCGCTGCCGATCGCGGGCAGCGAACGGCTGACGACAGAGGATCGTCACCTCGAGGATCTGATGTTGAAGATTCGGTTGCGCACCGGGTTACCCGCCGACGTGCTGAGCGACGCCGAACGCCGTGCAGCGGCCCAGGTCGTTGCCGACGGCCTCATGACTTTCGGTGACGGCAACTATGTGCTGACCGACCGTGGGCGCCTGCTCGCCGACGCCGTCGTCAGGACCATCGCGGCCTGACCGGTCGTGGTGGGGACCGTCAGGCGCCGAGGACGTCGTAGTCGAAGACTCGAGCGTGCAGAACCGTCCGGTTTCGTAGCGCGGCGCGTACTGCGCGATGCAGGCCGTCCTCGAGGTAGACCACGCCGCGATAGTGGACGGCGTGGGGGAACAGGTCGCCGTAGAAGGTGGAGTCCTCGGACAGAAGTCGGTCGAGCTCGAGCACCTTCGTCGTGGTGACGATCTCGTCCAGTCGCAGCTGCCGTGGCGGGATCTTGGACCAGTCCCGCAGGGAGAGACCGTGCTCCGGGTACGGCTTCCCGTCGCGTACGCCCTTGAAGATCATGCGGTGAACGTCGTCGAAGTCGAGTAGGTCACCGCACCACAGTAAGGCCTTGGACGGCTCGTGTTCGTGGCGGCTACTAGACTCAGACTGTTGACAACCGCGTGACCGAACGAACCGAAGGGGGGAACGTGTCGAGCACCGAGGACAGGCGATTCGAAGTTCTGCGTGCAATCGTCGCGGATTACGTCTCCACTCAGGAACCGGTCGGCTCCCGGGCGTTGGTGGAGCGTCACAACCTGGGCGTGTCGAGCGCGACCGTCCGTAACGACATGGCGGTGCTCGAGGCCGAGGGCTACATCGCGCAGCCGCACACCAGCTCCGGTCGTGTCCCCACCGACAAGGGGTACCGGCAGTTCGTGGACCGCATCGCGGACGTCAAACCGCTGTCGTCCGCCGAGCGCCGGGCGATTCTGGAGTTTCTCGAGAACGGCGTCGACCTCGACGACGTGTTGCGACGCGGTGTGCGGCTGCTGGCCCAGCTGACTCGTCAGGTGGCGGTCGTGCAGTACCCGACGCTGTCGGTGTCCTCGGTTCGTCATCTCGAGATCGTGGCGCTGACGCCGGCTCGACTGCTGATGGTGCTCATCACGGACTCGGGTCGCGTCGATCAGCGGATCGTGGAACTCGGAGACGTCATCGACGACGACGAGCTGGCGCAACTGCGTCGCCTGCTCGGTGGCGCGATGGAAGGCAAGCGGCTGGCTGCGGCGTCGGCCGCGGTCGCCGAGCTCGCGGAGAACTCGCCCGCATCCCTGCGCGACGCCATCATCCGGTCGGCAACTGTTCTGATCGAATCGCTCGTCGAACATCCCGAGGAACGGTTGGTCCTCGGCGGAACCGCGAATCTGACGCGCAACGCGGCGGATTTCGCGGGCGACGCAGGCTTCCCCGGCTCCTTGCGCGGTGTCCTCGAAGCGCTCGAGGAACAGGTCGTGGTGCTGAAGCTTCTTGCCGTGACGCAGGACACGCGCACGGTCACCGTCCGGATCGGCGAGGAAACCCAGGTCGAGGAGATGCGCGGCACCTCGGTGATTTCCACTGGATACGGTTCGGCTGGCATGGTGCTCGGTGGCATGGGTGTGCTGGGGCCCACGCGGATGGACTATCCAGGAACAATCGCATCGGTTGCGGCCGTTGCGAGATACATCGGAGAAGTGCTCGCAGAACGCTGAGCACCTCCAGCTCGACTGCATCGGCTCGATCAACCAAGAACAGATTCGAAGAAAGAGACTCACGTGGCACGGGACTATTACGGAACACTCGGGGTCGGTCAGAAGGCCACCGACCAGGAGATCAAGCGCGCGTACCGCAAGTTGGCGCGTGAGCTCCACCCCGACGTGAACCCGGACGAGGCTGCCCAGGCTCGGTTCAAGGACATCTCGACCGCGTACGAGGTGCTGTCCGACCCGGAGAAGCGCCGCATCGTCGACCTCGGCGGCGATCCGTTGCAGCAGGGCGGCGGCGGAGGCGGTGGCTTCGGCGGCGCGGGCTTCGGCGGAGGTCTCGGCGACGTCTTCGAGGCGTTCTTCGGCGGTGGGGGCCAGGGCGGCGGTCGTGGTCCTCGCGGCCGTGTTCAGCCCGGTGCCGACTCGCTGCTGCGCACGAAGCTGACGCTCGACGAATGCGCCACCGGTGTCACCAAGCACATCACCGTCGACACAGCGATTCTCTGCGACGTGTGTACCGGTTCCGGCACCAACGGAGATTCCAAGCCGGTGCGCTGCGAGACGTGTGGCGGTGCCGGTGAGGTCCAGTCGGTGCAGCGCTCGTTCCTCGGCCAGGTCATGACGTCGCGCCCGTGCCCCACGTGCCGCGGAGCCGGCGAGACCATTCCCGACCCGTGCCGTAAGTGCGCGGGTGACGGCAGGGTGCGTTCGCGTCGTGAGATCTCGGTGAAGGTGCCCGTCGGCGTCAGCAACGGAATGCGTATCCGCCTCGCGTCGCAGGGCGAGGTCGGACCGGGTGGTGGCCCTGCCGGTGATCTGTACGTCGAGATCGTCGAGCAGCCGCACGAGGTGTTCGTTCGTGACGGCGACGACCTGCACTGCACCATCCGTGTCCCGATGGTGGACGCAGCACTCGGAACATCGGTGTCCGTGGACGCCATCATCGACGGACCGACCGAGATCACGGTCGACCAAGGCACCCAGCCGGGGTCGGTCGCGGTTCTGCGCGGACACGGAATGCCGAAGCTCCGTTCGGGCGTCCGCGGCGACCTTCACGCGCACCTGGAAGTCGTCGTGCCCTCCCGCCTGGACAGCAAGCAGACACAGGTGCTCGAGGACCTCAAGCGGTTGCGTGACCGCGACGCCGCCGAGGTCGTCACTACCGGATCTCAGCACAGCGGTGGGTTGTTCTCCCGGTTGCGGGAAGCGTTCAGCGGTCGCTGACGATGGCGGCTACCGTCTTCTATCTCGATCCGCTGCCCGAGGTCGGTGGCGTCGCCGTGCTGGACGGTAAGGAAGGCCACCACGCTGCCACGGTCCGACGTATCCGCGTCGGCGAACGGCTACTGCTGTCCGACGGTAGAGGCGGCCTCGCCGACACGGTCGTGACGGCTGCGGAGAAGAACCGTCTCGAGCTGGCGGTGAACGCCCGATCCGATGCGACGCCACCGACACCGACCGTCGGCCTGGTCCAGGCGCTTCCCAAAGCAGAGCGCTCGGAATTGGCCGTCGAACTGGCCACCGAAGCCGGTATCGATTCGATTCACCCGTGGCAGTCCGCGCGCTGCGTTGCGCGCTGGGACGGACCGAAGGCAGTCAAAGGCGTCGCGCGATGGCAAGGTGTCGCAGCCGCGGCGTCGAAGCAGTCCAGGCGACCGTTCGTCCCGTCGGTGAGCGACGTGCAGGACACCGCCGGCGTGGTCTCCCTGGTGCGCGACGTGGTCGATCGAGGCGGGGTGGTCGCGGTGCTGCACGAGGCGGCCACCGCCGAGTTCTCGTCGCTCCCGTTCCGAACGGTCCAGGAGGTCCTGCTGATCGTCGGGCCGGAGGGCGGCATCGACGACAAGGAGATCGCTCGGCTGACAGAAGTTGGGGCGACTCCGGTCATGCTGGGGCCCACGGTGTTACGGACGTCGACGGCGGCAGCGGTTGCGTTGGGTGCGATCGGTGCACTCACCGACAGATGGAAGCAAGCGCCCCTCGACTTCGGATCCCCGACATGAAGCGAACCACCATCGCCTACGGTGACCACCCCCAGCAGTTCGGACATCTGTATCTGCCCGAAGGCGATGCGACGGAACCGCTTTCGGTCGTCGTGGTCATCCACGGCGGCTTCTGGAGTGGGCAGTACGCGCTCAACCTGGGAACGCAGTACGCCGTCGAATGCGCACGAGCCGGGTACGCCGCGTGGAACATCGAGTACCGACGTGTGGGTGCCGGAGGGCTCTGGCCCGAGACAAGCGGAGACGTGGCGTCGGCCGTCGACGCGATCGCCACTGTGGTGCAGGACAATTCACCGCGTAAGCTGAATCTCGCCGACGTGCGTCTGCTGGGCCATTCGGCCGGGGGACACCTCGCGGTCTGGCTCGCGGGGGAGAGGGACACCGCACTTCGTCCGTCGCGGGTGGTGTCGCAAGCGGGTGTGCTCGACCTCGTGTCACGCGCCTCGTACGAGCCGATCCGGGCGCTCTTCGGCGTCGACTACGACGACGCGCCGGAGACGTACCGTGCGGCGTCGCCGCTTTGTCGCGTACCGACCGGCATTCCCGTGCACTGCATCCACGGCGCCGAGGACGTACAGGTCTCGGTGTCGCAGAGCGAAGAGTACGCACAGGCGGCGCGCGCGGCCGGAGACCACGTGACCTCGACCGTCGTCGACGGCGAGGATCATTTCGCATTCCTCCAGCCCGGCAGCCGATGTTGGAAGCATTCTCTCGCCGCCGTGTTGGAGTGATGCGGCGGGTGGAGTAATTGGAATGCGCTCACATCCAGGAGCGTTAAACTTCCAGCAGCCGAGTTCGAGACCAGACAACCGGAAGCAGGCCATAGCCACCACGTGAGTGAACACAGCGATCTTCCTGCCGAACGCCAGGTTCGGTCGAGTATGGAATTGGCACCAGAAGCGGTTCCGCCGCTGCTGGGACCGTCGGACGAGAACTTACGCACACTCGAGCAGATGCTGAGCGCGGACATCCACGTGCGGGGTAACGCGGTGACGCTCAGCGGAAAGGTCGCGGACGTCGCGCTGGCGGAACGCGTGATCTCCGAGCTGGCGGCCGTCGTCAAGCGTGCCCAACCTCTGACTCCCGACGCGGTCCGGCGCACGGTGGCGATGCTCACCGAGGGCGTCTCCGAGTCGCCGGCGGAGGTCTTGAGCTTGGACATCCTCTCGCGCCGAGGCAAGACGATTCGGCCGAAGACCCTCAACCAGAAGCGGTACGTCGACGCCATCGACGCCAACACCATCGTGTTCGGCATCGGGCCTGCGGGAACCGGCAAGACCTACCTCGCAATGGCGAAGGCCGTCCAGGCTCTGCAGGCCAAGCAGGTCAGTCGGATCATCCTGACCAGGCCGGCAGTGGAGGCCGGCGAGCGTCTCGGATTCCTTCCCGGCACGTTGCACGAGAAGATCGATCCGTACCTGCGTCCGCTGCACGACGCGTTGCACGACATGATGGACGTCGAAGCCATCCCGAAGCTGATGCAGGCGGGGGTCATCGAGGTCGCACCGCTCGCATACATGCGTGGCCGGACTCTGAACGACGCCTTCATCATTCTCGACGAGGCCCAGAACACCACTGCCGAGCAGATGAAGATGTTCCTGACGAGGCTGGGATTCGGATCCAAGATCGTGGTCACCGGGGATATCACCCAGGTCGACCTTCCCGGTGGAGCCCGATCGGGTCTCCGCGCCGCGAGCGAAATCCTGACCGAGGTCGACGATATCCACTTCGCGCAGTTGACCAGCAGTGACGTCGTTCGACACCGGCTGGTGTCCGACATCGTCGACGCGTACGAGCGCTTCGAGTCCTCTCGCGAGGGCAACGACTCGATCGGTAACCGTGCGCAGCGACGCTCGGGCGGGGCACGTGCCGCACGCCGTTAGACTCATGGCTGCCCGAGCGGAGAATCGACAGAGAATGAGCGGTAGATGAGTATCGAGGTGTCCAACGAATCGGGGATGGATGTCTCCGAGCCGGAACTGGTGAGCGTGGCGAGGTTCGCGATCGCGAGTATGGACGTGCACCCTGCCGCCGAACTGTCGATGGTGTTGGTGGATTCGGCGACCATGGCCGACCTGCACATGCGGTGGATGGATCTGCCGGGTCCGACGGACGTGATGTCGTTTCCCATGGACGAGCTGGAGCCGGGTGGTCGTCCAGACGCCCCCGAGCCGGGGCCGTCGATGCTCGGCGACATCGTGCTGTGTCCGTCGTTCGCCGCCGATCAGGCAGCCGCAGCCGGGCACCCGCTGGAACACGAGCTGGCGCTTCTCACGGTGCACGGTGTGCTGCACCTGCTCGGTTACGACCATGCCGAGCCGGACGAGGAGAAGGAGATGTTCGGTCTCCAGAATCGCATCCTCGAAGAGTGGTACGAGGATCTTCGCCGCACAGAGGAAGCCGAGATCCAAGCGGCTCGTGACGCACGACTGCTGGGTAAGACCGGGTTCTCCAGGGACGAGAACCTGTGAGCAGTGCACCTGCACTCATCGTTTCCGCTGTGGTGCTGGTGCCCGTTGCAGGTGTCTTCGCGGCCGTGGATTCGGCGCTCAACACCGTGTCGCGGGCACGGATCGAGGACATGGCCAAGGACGAGCGGCCCGGTGCCATCGGGTTGCTCGAAGTGGTGGCGGACCGCCCTCGCTACGTCAACCTGACCGTTCTGCTGCGCATCCTGTGCGAGATCGCGGCCACCGTACTTCTCGTCGGCGGCATGATGGACCTGTTATCGGAGACGCTTGCTCTCGCGGTCACCGCCATCGTCATGGTGCTGGTCAGCTACGTCGCGGTGGGTGTCGGCCCGCGAACGCTCGGTAGGCAGCACGCGTACTCCATCGCATTGTCCGCCGCGTTTCCGCTTCGAGCTCTCGGCTGGATACTCGGCCCTATCAGTCGTCTTCTCATCCTCATCGGAAATGCCATCACTCCCGGACGGGGTTTCCGCAACGGCCCGTTCGCATCGGAAATCGAGCTTCGTGAGCTGGTGGACATGGCCCGCGAACGCGGCGTCGTCGCCGACGACGAGCGTCGGATGATCCAGTCGGTGTTCGAACTCGGGGACACCTCCGCGCGCGAAATCATGGTGCCCCGGCCGGAGATGGTGTGGATCGAATCCGACAAGTCGGCAGGCCAAGCCACATCCCTCGCAGTGCGCAGCGGACACTCCCGCATCCCGGTGATCGGTGAGAACGTCGACGACGTCGTCGGCGTGGTCTACCTTAAGGACCTCGTCCAACGGACGTACTACTCCACAGACGGCGGCCGAGGGGTCAAGGTCGACGAACTGATGCGACCCGCGGTGTTCGTGCCGGATTCGAAGGCATTGGACAGCCTGCTGGCCGAAATGCAGCGCGATCGAAACCACATGGCCTTACTGGTCGACGAATACGGCGGCATCGCAGGGCTGGTGACCATCGAGGACGTGCTGGAGGAAATCGTCGGCGAGATCGCCGACGAATACGATTCCGCCGAGGTCGCTCCCATCGAGGACCTGGAGAACGGCACCTATCGTGTGTCCGCCCGCGTCACACTGGAGGACGTCGGCGAGCTGTTCGACATCGAGATCGAGTCCGAGGACGTGGACACCATCGGTGGACTGCTCGGCTACGAGCTCGGCCGCGTGCCGCTACCCGGTTCACGCGTCGAAACACACGGCTTGATCCTGATCGGAGAAGGCGGTGCAGACCCACGTGGGCGAGTACGCATCACGACCGTTCTGGTGGAACGAGTGCCTGCTCCCGACGACGACGACGAACACGACACGGCAGACGACGACAATCCCAGCCACAGACGGCGGGAAGAGCTGGGAGACGAAGAATGACCGACGCAGGCACCGAGTTTCGATCGGGATTCATCTGTTTCGTCGGACGGCCGAACACCGGCAAGTCGACGCTCACCAACGCGCTCGTCGGCTCCAAGATCGCGATCACCTCGTCCCGGCCGCAGACGACACGGCACACCATTCGCGGAATCGTTCACCGCGAGCACGCGCAGCTGATCCTCGTCGACACACCCGGACTCCACCGGCCGAGAACACTTCTGGGGCAGCGTCTGAACGACCTGGTTCAGGAGACCTACTCCGAGGTCGACATCATCGGGCTATGCATCCCCGCGGACGAGAAGATCGGACCCGGCGACCGCTGGATCCTCGAACAGGTACGTCACATCGCGCCCAGGACCACGTTGATCGGCATCGTCACCAAGATCGACAAGGTCAAGAAAGAACGCGTCGTACAGCAGTTGATGGCGCTCTCCAAGCTCCTCGGCGAGGACAGTCACGTCATCCCGGTCTCCGCCGCGTCGGGTGAGCAGGTGGAGAAGCTCGTCGACCTGTTCGCGTCGGAGCTCCCGGAGGGCCCCGCCTTCTACCCGGACGGCGAACTCACCGACGAGCCCGAAGACGTCCTGATGGCCGAACTCATCCGCGAAGCCGCTCTGGAAGGCGTTCGCGACGAACTCCCGCACTCGCTCGCCGTGGTGATCGACGAGGTCACCCCTCGCGAGGGCCACGACAACATGCTCGACGTCCACGCGATCCTCTACGTCGAACGCCCTAGCCAGAAAGCCATCATCATCGGTAAAGGCGGGTCGAGATTGAAAGAGGTCGGCACGGCATCGAGGCTGCAGATCGAAAAGCTTCTCGGCACGAGGATCTACCTCGACCTGCACGTCAAAATTGCCAAGGACTGGCAGACCGACCCGAAGCAGATGGGCAAACTGGGCTTCTGACGGTAGTCGAAACTGTGCGTTAACAACGACGAAAGCGTTCTGCTGTTTACTCGGTTCGACTGCCCGTCGAGCCGAAGGACGCACCATGCCCGATCACGACATCGCGTCCATTGTTGCCGAAATGGCGTCGCCGGCAGCGACCCGGCGGATGAACGGAGCCATCGACTACCTCCGATACGAGGGTCGATGCGACAGTTTCCTGCTTGCGTACCGGGACGAGACGACCGATCGCTACGTCACCGTCGAGCAGCGGGGATACGACCAGAGGGTCGCCGGGTTCCTGACCGGTGACATCGATCGGCTTCCCGAGTTCGAGAAACAGTTCTCGCACGTGGACGAGGTGTTCGACTGGACCGAGGTGCCCGGCTTCGGGACGTCACCGACTGCGATGTCGGTGTTGCGTCCCGATGGCTTCTCCAACGGTGTGCTGATGTTGTTACACGACGACGACGGCACGCTCATCGGCATGTGTCACGGCAATGTCGAGAAAGAACAGTTTCCGACGCCCGCCAAGACCATCCTCGAGCGGATGCGACCCGCATTCACGCGGTACGCCAGCGATCTGCGCGCGACCTCGCGGTTTCGGCTGACCGCCCGCGAGTTGCAGATTCTCGGCCTGGTGCGTCGTGGAATGTCGAACGCGGAGATCGGTGAGGAGTTGGTCCTCTCGCCCCGCACAGTGACGACCCACGTCGAAAAAATCCTGCGCAAGTTGGATGTGCCGAATCGTGTCATGGCGGCGGTCTACGCTACCGAGCTCGGGCTCGGTTCCGACCGACGAACGGTCGACGCGATCTCTCTTGCGGCGTCCTGAATCCGCGTCCGGTACCAATTCTCAACACATCCGTCACGTGGAAGAAACGTGCCTATTGGATGGCGTAGAACCTCGACTTCCATTGTGATCCATGACATCTGGAATACGTAATTCGACGTATTCTCTTCCGACTCTGTCCTTCTCTACGGTTCATGTATCCCGATCGGTTCGACGGCGCACCGCTCGGCTTACGGAGACAGACGTTCTCCTTCACACTCGTAGATCGAAGGACCATGTCCATGAACATCGCTTCTCGAAGTGACCGCACGTGAAACGCGGACGCAGGTCGGGCTCGCTCACCGGTCTCGCTGCGGCGGTCGTCCTGGCGATCTCGTCGCTGACCGCGTGCAGCGCCGATCGTGAGATCGTTACCGACAACACGTTCGTCATCGCCATCGAATCCGAGGCCGACGTCCTCGATCCCCAGGTGGCAGGCGGCTGGGTCTCGTGGCGCATCAATCAGCAGATCTTCGAACCACTGGTGACCGAGGACCTACGGACACCGTCGAGCGAAGCACAGGTTCCGGCGCTGGAGCCGGGGCTTGCGGAGTCGTGGGAGGTCTCTCCCGATGGCCTCACCTACACGTTCCACATCAGACAGGGCGTCCAATTCCACGACGGCACCGAATTGGACGCCGCCGCAGTCGAATACAACTTCCGGCGAATGTGGGACAAGGAGGCTCCGCACTACTCCGCGAAGGCCGCAGGACAAACCAACTTCATCTGGCTGAACACCGAATCTATCGAGACCGTCGACCGGTACACACTCGTCGTCAAGCAGGCGACACCGTTCTCACCGTTCCTACGAATGCTGGCTCAGGGTGGTAACGGTTCGACAGCCATCATGAGCCCCACCGCGATCGAGCAGTACGGCGAGGGTATCGGTGATCACCCGGTGGGAACAGGACCGTTCGTGTTCGACGAGCGAATCCGCGGTGAGCGAATCAGCCTGAAGCGCAACGACGACTACTGGGGAATCGAACCGTCGATCCAGGGTGTCGTCTTCCGGCCTCTGCCCGACGCCTCTGCGCGAGTCGCCGCGCTGCGCAGCGGTGACGTCGACATGATCGCTGTTCCGAGTCCGGACAGTGTCGGCAACCTCGTAGACGAGGGCTACCAGCTGTCGGAGGGCACCCCGCCTCACGTGTGGTACCTCTCGTTCAACATGCAGGATCCGAACATGGCGATCAAGGAAGTTCGGCAGGCGATCAACCTCGCGATCAACCGTGAGGGCATGGCGACCGATCTTCTCCGCGGAACGGTCAACCCGGCGTACGGCGTGCAGGCTCCCGCGAACGGCGCGTTCGTCGAACGCACCGATGCCTACACTCGCGACATCGACCAGGCCAAGGAGCTTCTCGCTTCGGTCGGTCTGCAAGACGGTTTCGAAACCACTCTGATCACCTCGGTCGACGGTTCGGGTCAGATCATTCCGACACAGATGGCGGAGTACCTGCAGCAGAACCTCGCCGAGATCGGCATCACGATGAACATCCAGACGCAGGAATGGATTTCGTACCTCGGCACCTGGGCGCAGGGCATGCAACCCGGGGTCGGTATGGCCCAGATGTCCTGGGGTATGACCACCCCGTACTGGCTCTACATCGTGACATCGTCGAAGCTGCAGGCGCCCAACGGCGTCAACGTCGGATACTACTCGAGCCCCGAACTGGACGCTGTGATGGATCTGGCGATCCAGTCCACCGACGAGGACGAGGCCAACGAGTACTGGCGTCAGGCGAACGACATCGTCACCGAGGACGCAGCTCTCGCACCTGTCGTCAACGACAAAGCCCCCTACGTGCTCGCTCCCTATGTCTCCGGATTCGTCTCCGCGAGCGAAGAGTGGTACGACCTCAAAGAAGTGAGGCTCGAGCAATGACAGGAACACTCCGCTCACGATTGTTGTCCACCGTTGCGGTTCTGCTCGGGGTCAGCATCGTCGTCTTTCTGCTCCTCCAGCTCGTCCCCGGCGACCCGGCGCTGACAATCTTAGGATCCGGTGCAACCTCGGAATCGGTTGCGGCCGTGCGCAGTGAACTTGGTCTCGACCGGTCACCTCCGGTGCAGTACCTCGATTACATGGGTAGTCTGCTGCAAGGCGATCTGGGGCGCTCTCTGACGGTCAACAAGCCCGTCACCGAAATCATGATGCCGCGCTTCTGGAACACGATCATCCTGACCGTCGCGGCACTCGTCCTGTGCATCGTGATCGGCGTGCCGCTGGGAATCGCAGCCGCGCGCAAACAGAACGGGGTCTTCGACCGCGTGGCGATGTTCGTCTCGCTGGCAGGGGCAAGCGTCCCGGTCTACTGGTTCGGGTTGGTCCTGATCGGCTTCTTTTCGATCGAGCTCGGCGTCTTCCCGACCTCGGGCATGTACAACAGCCGTCATCCGGGCGGGCTCGGCGACGTTCTGATGCATCTGGTTCTGCCCGCCGTCGCAGCGGCGTTGGTGCCGTTGGCGGTCATCGCACGAATGACCCGCAGCGTCATGGTCGACGTGCTGCAGCAGGACTACATCCGAACGCTGCGTGCCTCGGGTCTGTCCGAGCAGTCGGTGCTGTGGCGTCACGGACTGCGTAATGCGTTGCCGCCGATCGTCGGCGTCATCGGTTTGCAGGTCGGCTATCTGCTCGGCGGAGTGGTGTTCGTGGAGGTCGTCTTCGGGTGGCCCGGGCTAGGGCAGCAGCTCTACACCTCGATCACCCAACGCGACATTCCGGTCGTCCAGGCGGGTGTGCTGTTCATCGCCTTGGCCTTCGTCGTCGTCAACCTCATTGCCGACATCGCCGTCGGACTCCTCGATCCGCGCACCCGAAAGACGGTGAACGCATGAATGCAGCAGTCGACATCGACGTCCGTACCACCGCGGCGTCGGCGCAGGAGACATCCGCACCGAAAGCCTCGACCTCGCAGTGGAAACTCGGTCTGCGTACCTTCTGCCGTGACCGAGTCGCACTCGTCTCGGCACTGTTCTTGATCCTGGTGACACTGGCCGCGATCTTCGCACCGCTGCTCACCTCCTACAGTCCGACCTCCGGTGACCCGGTCAACCGCCTGGCGGGAGTCGGCACCGAAGGCCACATCCTCGGACTCGACGGACAGGGCCGAGACATCCTCTCGCGCTTGCTCTACGGTGGCCGAAACTCACTTCTCGTCGCCGTTGTGCCCGTCCTCGTGGTGTTCCCGTTGTCGCTGATGATCGGGCTGTTCGCCGGCTACAAGCGCAGCCGCGCCGGCGAACTCCTGATGCGTGTTCTCGACGTGTTGTTCGCCTTCCCGCTCGTGCTGCTCGCGATCGCACTGTCCGCGGTCCTCGGAGCAGGTCTGGGCAACGTGATGCTTTCCATCGGCGTCACTCTGATCCCGTACATGGCCCGTGTCGCGTACACCGCGACCGTGCAGGAATCGGGCAAGGAGTACATCGAGGCAGCGCGCGCGTACGGCGCGAATCCGGGGCATCTGATGTTCCGGGAACTCGCACCGAACGTCATCGCCCAGCTGATCGTGTACGCAACGACCCTGTGCGGGTTGATGATCGTCGTCGCAGCAGGCCTGAGCTTCCTCGGTGTCGGTGTCGTTCCGCCAACTCCCGACTGGGGAATCATGACCTCCGACGGATCGAGCGTGCTTCTCGAAGGCATCTACCACATCGCCACAATTCCCGGTTTGGTGATTCTCTTCGTCGCACTCGCCTTCAATCTCGTCGGCGACGGAATTCGGGACGCCCTCGACCCCAGAAAGCAGACACGATGAACGAGCCCCTACTGGATATCCAGAACCTGCGGGTCGATTTCCACACCGACGGCGGTGTCGTTCACGCCGTCAGGAACGTATCGATCACGATGGCGCCAGGCGAGATTCGCGGATTGGTAGGAGAATCCGGATCCGGAAAGAGCGTGACCTCGCTGAGTGTGCTCGGCCTGCTCGGTACCTCCCGCGCCCGCATCGAGGGCGGAGCAATCGTGTTCCGCGGCGAGAACCTGCTCGACAAGACAGAGAAAGAGATGCGCGGAATTCGAGGCAGCCACATCGGTCTGGTATCGCAGAACGCGCTGAGCGCACTCGATCCTTCCTTCACGATCGGTGCCCAGCTGATCGAGGTCATCCGGCTGCATCAAAAGGTGGACAAGGAGACAGCCCGGAAGAAGGCGTTGGAATCGCTGGAACTGGTGGCGTTGCCGGACCCGGCACGCAGGATGAAGGCTTACCCGCACGAACTCAGTGGTGGGCAGCGTCAACGTGTCGTCATTGCAATCGCGCTCGCGTGTCGGCCGGAGCTGCTACTCGCGGACGAGCCGACCACAGCGCTCGACGCCACCGTACAGAAGCAGATTCTCGATCTGTTGCTCGAGATCAATCGTGAACTGGGGACGGCGATTCTGATCGTCACGCACGACTTCGGCGTCGTGTCGCACGTCTGCTCGCAGGTCACGGTGATGCGTCACGGTGAGGTGATGGAGGCGGGTACCACGGCTGCTGTGCTCGAGGAGCCCAAGCACCCTTACACCCAGGGGCTGATGAGCGCGGTTCCCAAACTGCATCTCGACGACGCAACCAGGGCCGTGCCCCGGAGCAATCGCAGGCTCTACGAATTCAAACAACTCGTCTCGGCGCAAGGAGAAACAAGATGACAGCCGACGACTTCGCGGTGCCGCTCGTGGCGGTGCGCGATCTGCGCAAGGTGTACCCGGTGCGTGGTGAGAAGCGGAAGAAAACGGACTTCGTGGCCGTCGACTCGATCAGCTTCGACATCGCCAAGGGTGAGACGTTCGGGCTGATCGGTGAATCTGGTTCCGGCAAGACCACGACCGGCCGGATGGTGCTTGCCCTCGAGAAGGTAACCTCGGGATCGATCCTGTTCGAAGGCAACGACATCGCGGCGATGACCGAACTCGACATGCGGCGCTATCGCAAGCGGATGCAGATCGTGTTCCAGGATTCTGGCTCGGCGTTCAACCCGCGCCGCAGTGTCGGCGCGCAGATCGGCTACGCGTTGCAGCGATTCCAGATGGCACCGAAGAGCGAGATTCGCGGATTGGTGCTGGAGATGCTCGGCCGCGTCGGGATGGAAGCGGCGCACTACGACCGCTATATCCACGAATTCTCGGGCGGACAACGGCAGCGTCTTGGGATTGCTCGCGCCCTGATCACCGATCCGGACTTTCTCGTTCTCGACGAGCCCACCGCCGCACTGGATGTCTCGGTCCAAGCGCAGATCCTGAACCTGCTCAAGGATCTACAGTCCGAACGGGGACTGACCATGCTTCTCATCACGCACAACCTGGCGCTGGTGGAACACATGTGCGACAACGGGGGAGTGCTGGATCACGGCACCCTTGTCGAATCGGGTCCGGTAGACGACCTGCTTTCGAAGCCGAAGACCGCGATCACCCGCTCGCTCGTCGACGCTGTCCTCGAACCGACGAAAGTAGCGAGCTGATGAGCCAACACGACTGGGCGCGAGCCTCGTTGACAGCCCGCGGGGTGCCCGAATCGATGATCGGTGATGCCGCATCCGCAGGCGCGTCGTCGCTGCGCTCGGCAGCCCGGCTCGCCGCAGCCGTGGGAGAAAGCGATTCGCTTCCCCTCGTCCTCGGCACGACAGATACGACAGTCCTCGGCACGACAGATACGACAGTCCTCGGCACGACAGGAGGATCGAAGTGATCGATCCGACGGGGATGACCGCGACGGAGATCAACCACGGCGTCGAAACAGGCGAACTGGATCCCGTCGACGTCGTCGAGACCTACCTCGACCGGATCGCCGCGATCGACCCGTCCTTGGCATCCTTCGTGCTGGTGACCGCCGACGAAGCACGCGCCGAGGCCTCGGTGCTGCGTGAGGCCGTGCGATCCGGAGTCCCTGGTGGCCCGCTTCGCGGGGTCCCGTTTGCGGTCAAGGACCTGTACGACGTCGCGGGGTACCCGACGCGGTCGGGATCTCGAGCCTCTTCCGAAGCACCCGTGACCGAGGATGCCGCAACGGTGACCGCGCTGCGCGACGCCGGGGCGATTCTCATCGGTAAAACGACCACCCACGAGTACGCCTACGGAGTCACGACGCCTCCGACGCGGAATCCGTGGTCACTTGGCCACGTGCCAGGAGGTTCCAGCGGCGGATCCGGTGCGGCAGTAGCAGCACGACTCGCTCCCGTGGCGATGGGCACCGACACTGGCGGATCGATCCGCATTCCTGCCGCATTGTGCGGGGTCACCGGGATGAAGGCGACCTATGGCCGAGTGAGCAAGCGAGGGGTCACGGTGCTGAGTTGGACTCTCGACCACGCGGGCCCGCTGGCTACGACCGTGGCCGACGCCGCGCTGTCCCTCGGGGTGCTTGCCGGTCACGACACAGGCGATCCCTACAGCGCCGGGGAGGCAGTACCGGACTTCGGTGTCATGCTGGACCGAGGTGTCGACGGTATGCGACTCGGCGTCAGCGAAGCCTATTTCTGCGACCGTCTCGAACCGGGCGTCGCGGCAGCGTTCGACCGTGCAATCCGAGAACTCGAGAAGGCAGGCGCGACGATAGTTCCGGTGGCGTTCGCCGGAGTCGAACTTTGCCCGGACATCGTCGGTGTCGTCGCCAGTGTCGAAGCCGCATCGTTCCACCGGGCGAGAGCTACCGAGCGACCTGAACTGTTCGGCTCCGACGTCGTAGACGCACTTCGGGTCGGTAACCTCCACAGCGGTGTCTCCTACGTCGACGCTCAGCGGGCGCGATCGGTGGTGACTGCCGGAATGAACCGGATGTTCGGCGAGGTCGACGCCCTGCTGTCGCCGACGGTCGCCGGTACCGCGCCGATACTCGGAACCGAGCGAACCTCGTTGGGAAAGAGCCAGATCGACGTTCTCAACGGCCTCAATGCACTCACCGTTCCCGCCAACGTCACCGGTATGCCGGCACTGTCCGTTCCTGCGGGCTTCGACAACCAGGGGTTACCCGTCGGCCTGCAGATCATGACGCCACCGTTCCAGGAAGCACTCGCTTTCGCCGTCGGACGGGCCTTCGAGGCCCGCACCGATTTTGCCGCCGCGGTTCCATATACCGCATCCACCCTGACAGGAGAACTTCTGTGACCGCCAACTTCGTTCCGACGAAAGAACAACTCGCAACTGTCTTCGAGTACGCCGGACTGCCGGTCAGCGCAGAGCGCCTCGACTCCGAATTCGAGACCTACAGTTCTACTCTCGCACTCGTTCGCAAGGCCAGCATCACCGGTATCGGCGAGACGGTTCCGGCCGCCGCATTCAACGCGTCCTGGGAATAGGCACCCACCCACATCGTTCGGAAAGGCTTGTCAATGGAAATCCACGAACTCTCACTGTCCGAGGTCGCCGAGAAGATCAGGACGAAAGAGGTCTCGCCCGTCGAGGTGACGCAGTCCTCGCTCGACCGCCTGGCCGCGGTGGAGCCGGCCATCACGGCTTTCGTGACCGTGACGGGTGAGCACGCGCTCGCCCAGGCAGAACAGGCCGAGGCCGAGATCGCGGCCGGAAACTACAAGGGCACCCTGCACGGAATCCCGTTGGGAGTCAAAGATCTCTACGACACAGCGGGCATTCTGACCACATCCAGCTCCGCTCAGCGCTCCGACAACGTCCCGACCGTCGACAGTGCAGCGGTAGCGAAACTGTCCGAGGTGGGCATGGTCATGATCGGCAAGACGCACACACACGAGTTCGCCTACGGCGCAACGACACCGACCTCGGGAAATCCGTGGGATCCGACCCGCACCCCGGGTGGCTCCTCGGGTGGTTCCGGTGCTGCCGTCGGCGCTGGCGTCGTGCACGTCGCCCTCGGTAGCGATACCGGCGGATCCATTCGGATTCCGGCGGGCCTCTGCGGAACCGTCGGGCTCAAACCAACATTCGGACGGGCGTCCCGTGCGGGTGTTGCGTCGCTGTCGTGGTCACTCGACCACGTCGGACCGCTGACCCGCAACGTGGTCGACGCAGGACTGGTCATGGCGGCGATGTCCGGGTACGACCGCAGGGATCCGGCATCGGTGAACCAAGACATCCCGGATTTCACGACCGGGATCGACAGGGGTGTCGCGGGAACACGTATCGGTATTCCGACCAACTTCTACAACTATCACGTCGAGCAGGAGACGCAGCACGTTGCACAGCAGACTGCGGAGCTGCTGCAGAGTCTCGGCGCCGAACTCGTCGAGGTCGAAATTCCACTTGCCGAATACATTCTGCCGGTCGAGTGGGGGATCCTGACGGCGGAGGCCAGCGCGTATCACATGGACGCGCTTCGGACTTCGCCGGAGAAGTTCACCGAGGAGGTACGTACCCTCGTCGAAGCAGGCGAAGCGATTCTCGCCACCGACTACATCAACTCCATCCGGCTGCGCACCAGGATTCAGGACGCCTGGCGCGACATGTACCGTGGCGCGGGCGGTGGCATCGACGTACTGCTGGCGCCGACCGTCCCCGGCGTCGCGGCGCTGCGCGAGGATCCGTACTTTCGCTGGGACGACGGCGTCGTCGAAGGAGCGACATCCGCGTACTCGCGAATGTCCGCTCCCGCCAACGTCACCGGTCTTCCGGCGCTACAGGTGCCCGCCGCATTCTCTTCGACCGGAATGCCGATCGGTGTGCAGATCATTGGAAAGCCGTTCTGCGAGGCGGAGATCCTGCGCGTGGGGTTCGCTCTGGAGCAGGCCTCGGATGTAGTAGGCCGGATCGCACCACTGACGCCTGCAGCTGTGCCCGCATGACACTCTCGCGGGCTACGGTCTCGTCGACTCCGGTCGTCGACGAGATCGTGGGGCACGAGTTCGAAGCCGGGATCGCGGACAAGTTACACGAGTTGCGGCACCGGCACGCAGTCGAATACGTGCACCTCGACGCCACCGACCTCGACCGCCGTCGCCTTCGGGTGACCTCGGATGCGGGGCGCGACTACGCCGTTGTACTCGACCGGCACAAGCGGTTGGTCGACGGTGCGGTGCTGGTGCTCGGTGAATCACGAGCCGTGGTGGTGCGGGCAGGCGCGCCCAGAACGCTGCGGCTACGGGCGTCGACCATCCCGTCCGCGATGCATCTCGGATTTCTCGCCGGTCACCTGCACTGGAAGGCAACGATGACCGGGACGACGATGACGGTAGTGCTGGAGGGTCCGGAATCGGACTACCGGGCACGCATCGCCGAACTGCTCGACGACGGCACCGTCGAGCATCTCGAAGAGTGAGCGTTCCCGACCTCCTCGCGGTACTTCGTTTCGGCGACAGTGCTTTTCCCTCAGGCGGGTTCGCGTTCTCCTCAGGACTGGAGGGTGCGGTGCGGGACGGCTTCGTCACCGGTGAGGCCGACGTGTCGGCCTTCGCCGCCGAAGCGGTGACCGGCCGCTGGCACACGATGGACCGAGTCCTGCTGCGGTCGGCGTGGCAGGATCCGGAACACGCGGATCGTCTCGGGGAGGCGTCGAGTGCATTGTCGACTCTCCGCGAGGCGTCGCGGCGATCGGGGGCGGCATTGCTGTCGACCTTCGCCGCCCTCGGCGCATCCGACGCGGTCGCCTACCGGGCTGCAGTGCTGTCCGGGTCGGCGCCGGGGCACCTTCCCGTCGCGCAGGCAGTCTGCTATCGCGGGCATGGACTCACGGTGACTGCGGCCGAAGCGATCAGCGGATGGCAGGTGTTGTCCGGCATCGCCAGTGCCGCGCTGCGCCTCGGCGTCACCGGGCACCTGGGATCGCAGAGGATCATGCAGGACGTAGAGGGCGTCTTGGGATCGATCCTGGCACTCGTTCCCGACGCCGAACCGTCGTCGTTCACCGCTTTCGCCGATATCGCCGCCCAACGCCGAGGCGACGGCATCAGGCTGTTCGCCAGCTGACTTCACGCACGAGAACAGGAGACATAGTGCTGCTCACCCCGACCGAGATCGAAAGACTGACGGTGTTCACCGCCGCTGCGATGGCTCGGCGCAATCTGGCCGCGGGCGTCCCGCTCAGTCATCCCGAGGCTGTTGCCTACTTGACCGACGAAATCATGCTCGCGGCGCGCAAGGACATGGCCTACGATGCCGTCATCGATTATGCATGCCACCTGCTGACGCACGAGCAGGTCATGAGCGGGGTGCCGCAGATGCTGACCATGGTGCTCGTCGACGCGCCCTTCGCCGAAGGGACCAAGCTCGTCACCGTCATCGATCCGATTCCGTGGAAGGAGGGGGATCGGACTCCAGGGGAAATCATGACGGCGGATACGCCGATCGAGTTGTTCGCCGATCTGCCCTCCTTCGAACTGCGGGTGATCAACACCGGTGATCGGGATGTCCAGGTGCGCAGCCAGAGCCACTTCTTCGAGGTGAACGCGGCACTCGAATTCGACAGACGCGCAGCGTGGGGACTCAAGTTGGCGGTGGCGGCAGGAGCAGGAGTTCGTTTCGAGCCAGGGATTCCGGTAACCGTCGAACTTGTTCCCATGCAGGGCGGCCGCGTCGCCCATGGCTTCCGAGGACTGGTGAACGGATCGCTCGACGAGGAAGAAGGGCAGTGACGAGCATCGACCGCGCGGCGTACGTGCGGATGTTCGGTCCGACGACGGGTGACCGCATCCGGCTCGCGGATTCCGACCTCGTCGTCGAAATTGAGAAGGATCTGACCACACCCGGATACGAGCTGCTGGCGGGTGCGGGCAAGAACGTCCGCGACGGCGAGGGGTATCGGCCGAACTCCAGGTCCTCGACCGGCGCGCTGGATTACGTGTTCACCAACGCGACGATCATCGATTCCGTCGCCGGAATCATCAAAGCGGACATCGGGATTCGAGACGGCTTGATCGTCGGTATCGGAAAGGCGGGCAATCCGGACGTCATGCCCGACGTCACGGCTGGCATGGTCGTCGGGCACATGACGACGCCGATCCCGTCCGAAGGACTGATCGTCACCGCAGGTGCCATCGAGACGCATGCCCATCTGATCTCCCCGCAGCAGAGCGAACACGCGCTGTCCACGGGCACCACGACGTTGATCGGAGGATCTCCGGGGCCTGCCTTCGAGGTGGGATCGGGAAGCACCCGCAATCTCGGGTTGTTCTTGCGCGGCGGAGAGGCGTCGCCGATGAACTTCGTCGCCTTCGGACGCGGATCCTCCGACGCTGCAGCAGTGCGTGAATCGGTGGCTGCAGGTGCGGGAGCGGTCAAGATTCACGAGGACTTCGGTGCCTCGCCTGCGGTGATCGACGCGACCTTGCGGGCCGCCGACTCGGCCGACTTCGCGGTGCACCTGCACACCGATTCGATCAACGAGTTCGGATTCGCCGAGACCACCATGTCGACCATCGGCGACCGCACCATCCACATGTATCACGTGGAGGGCGCCGGGGGAGGGCACGCCCCGGATCTGATTCGCTGCGTCGGATACGACAATGTCATTCCAGCATCAACCAATCCGACGAACCCGTACACCCCCTATGCGCTCGACGAGGGCGTACCGATGACGATGGAAGCGCACAACATGAACTGGGATGCGCCGGAGGACGTCGCGTTCGCCGAAGCGCGCATCCGTCCACAGACGATGATTGCCGAGGACTTCCTGCACGACATGGGCGCGATCTCCATCTTCGGCAGCGACACCCAAGGGATGGGCCGGGTCGCCGAGAACATCGCGAACTGCTGGCAGTTGGCCGACATCATGAAGCAGCGGGTCGGCAGGCTACCGGAGGAGGCGACCGCGTCGGCGGACAACGAACGCGTCAAACGGTACATCGCGAAACTGACTGTCAATCCCGCTATCTCGATAGGGGTCGGACGGCACGTCGGGTCCGTGGAGGTGGGGAAGGTGGCCGATCTGGTGCTGTGGTCGCCTGCATTCTTCGGGGTGAAACCGAACTTCGTCATGAAGAACGGATTCGTTGCATGGGCCGCCCTCGGCGACGCCGCAGGCAGTATCTCGCGTTCCGAACCGGTGGTACAGCGCGCGAACTGGGGATCGCTCGGGTCGGCTCCCGAGCGGCTCGGCTTCGTGTTCATGTCGGCCCTCGCCACCGACGCCGGACTGCCCGACGCCCTTGGTCTACGCAAGAACGTGCTGACCATCGACTCGGTCCGCGCGCTGCGCAAGTCCGACATGATTCGGAATTCCGCGTTGCCCCACATCGATGTCGACCCCCGCACGTTCGACGTGCGAGCCGACGGCCGACTTCTCACCGGTATTCCACCCAGGACTGTTTCCTTCGCCCGGAGGTACATGCTTCGATGAACGCACTGCGAGCAGCACGAATCGGCATCGGCGGACCTGTCGGGTCCGGAAAGACCGCCATCGTCGAACGATTGATCGCCGAGTTCGCTCGACACGGTCGCTCGGTGTCGGTCATCACCAACGACCTGGTCACCGCGGAGGACGCAGAACGGGTCAAGCGATCGGGATTGATCGACCCCGCGCGGGTACGGGCCGTCGAAGCAGGCGGGTGCCCACACACGGTGATTCGCGAGGACCCTTCGCTCAACATCGCGATGGCAGACCAGCTGGAAGCGGACTTCCCCGACACCGAGGTGCTGCTGCTCGAGAGCGGCGGTGACAATCTGGCGTCGACCTTCTCCCGGGATCTGGTGGACTACTGGGTCTTCGTCATCGACGTGGCCGGCGGCGACGATATCCCACGCAAGCGGGGGCCTGGCGTCGTGCGCTGTGATCTTCTGGTGGTCAACAAGATCGACCTCGCGCCCTATGTCGGTACTGACCTCGAACGGATGCTGAAGGAAGCCGACGAGGTCAGATCCGGCCGACCGATCGTGTGCACCAATGCCCGCGCCGGAACGGGCATCGTCGAACTCGTCGGGGTACTCGACCGCGAAATTCTGTTCGTGTGACCGAGCCCAGGTCGCTCGATCTGTCGTTCGCTACGTCCGGTAACCGAACAGTGCTGGACCGCAGGCGCTATCGATGGCCTCAGACGATCGGTCGGATGTTCTACCTCGACGCGGACGATCCCGGCCACGGGCGGCTGATCGTCCAGAATGCCGGAGCATCACTGCATGCGGGCGATCACGTCCGGCAACGGATTGCGGCGACGGCGGGTGCCCGCGCCGAGGTCACCGGCCAGGGTGCGATGTTGGTGACCGGGTTGCCAGGATCGAAGCCCGCCGTCGAGGAGACCGAACTGCGGGCCGAGGCGTCGAGCATGCTCATCTACCAGCCGGAGCCGAGGATCCTTACTCGGTTCGCGCATGTCGTGCAGAACACCCACGTCGAACTGGAGCGGGGTGGGTCGGTGATGCTGACCGATGCCGTCGTCGCGCATCCCGACGTGACCGCCGAGTCGTTCGGAAGTTTTCGCTCGCGCGTCACGCTGACCGTCGACGGCGATATGCGGTTGTTCGACGCCCAACACGCGTCGGCGATGCCGAATCCGCGGGCGGGTCTTCGGGCGTTCGCGACGGTGTATCTGCTGGGACCGGCCGCTGAGGATCCGGCGGTGGATCTGGACCGGTTCGATGCAAAGTGGGGCGTCTACGCCGCAGGCTCGGTACTTCCGAACGATGCTGGCTACGCGATCCGGATCGCGGCGACCGGGGGAGATACGGTGCGGGAGGCTATCCGGTCCCTCGTTCGATCGCTCCGGCATGCGCCGCGTGCAAGGAACGTCGACCCGTCCCGTGAGTGGCATCCGCCCGCATCGTCGCCGACGTGGGACACTGGAGAACGTGAGGCTGTACCGGGACAACGCAGTCGTGCTGCGCCAGCACAAGCTGGGCGAAGCCGACCGTATTGTCACGCTCCTGACTCGTGACAACGGCATCGTCCGGGCTGTCGCGAAGGGTGTACGCCGCACGAAGTCGAAGTTCGGCGCTCGGCTCGAACCCTTCGCGCACGTCGATCTCCTTCTGCATCCGGGTCGAAATCTGGACATCGTCACCCAGGTGCACACCGTCAACGCGTTCGGTGGGGACATCGTCAGCGACTACGGCTGCTACACCACCGGCTGCGCAATCCTCGAGACCGCGGAGCGGCTGGCCGGTGAAGAACACGCACCGGCGAAGCGACTGCACCAGCTGACTGTCGGCGCGCTGCGTGCGCTCGCCGACCGATCTCGTCCTCCTGAATTGATTCTCGACGCGTTCCTGCTCCGCGCCATGGGCTTCTCCGGCTGGGCGCCGTCGTTGACCGAATGCGCGCGGTGTGCAGCCCCAGGGCCGCACCGAGCATTTCATGTCGCGGCAGGTGGGTCTGTGTGCGTGCACTGCAGGCCTCCGGGTTCGGCGACGCCCATGACCGGTGTCATGGACCTGATGGTCGCCCTCGAACGCGGTGAATGGGACTACACGGAAACGACGTCGACGGCCGTCCGGTCCCAAGCCAGCGGGCTGGTTGCCGCTCATCTTCAGTGGCATCTGGAGCGCCAACTGCGGACGTTGCCGCTCGTCGAACGCACAGCACCGCATCAGATCGGGCCTGGTGAGGTTGGAGCAACAGGCGTCGGGCAGGATGAAGACCGTGATTCTCCGACGCGAACCGCGCAGTCAGTCTGACGGTGACAGGGCGATTCGGCCCCCTGATCCACACCCGTCGGGAGCCACGCCTCCGATCATTCAGCCCGAACTGATTCCGCGTCACGTCGCCCTCGTCATGGACGGCAACGGCCGGTGGGCACAGGACCGAGGAATGCCACGAACCGCAGGGCACGAGCGCGGTGAGGCCGTGCTCATGGACACCGTCTGCGGATGCATCGACATCGGAGTCAAGTGGCTGTCGGCCTACGCCTTCTCGACCGAGAACTGGAAGCGCAGCCCGGACGAGGTGAAGTTCCTCATGGGCTTCAATCGCGACGTCATCCGACGTCGCCGTGACGAGATGAACGAGATGGGTGTTCGTGTTCGGTGGGCCGGGCGACGGCCTCGTCTGTGGCGCAGCGTCATCAAGGAACTGGAAGTCGCCGAGGAACTGACGAAGAAGAACACCGTCATGACGCTGACGATGTGCGTCAATTATGGTGGTCGCGCCGAAATTGCCGACGCGACAAGAGAAATCGCGCGTCAGGTGGCGGCGGGGAAACTCGATCCCGAGAAGATCACCGAAGCCACCGTCGCCAAGTACCTCGACGAAGCAGACATGCCGGACGTCGATCTGTTCCTGCGTCCGTCGGGGGAGCAGCGCACGTCCAACTTCCTCATCTGGCAGTCCGCATACGCGGAGTTCGTCTTTCAGAAAAAACTGTTTCCGGATTTCGATCGCCGGGACCTCTGGGAAGCGTGCATCGAGTACGCGTCCAGGGACCGTCGATTCGGAGGAGTGAAGTATGAGTGAGCCCACCACCCTGCAGTCGCGTGCAGAACTGGCGCTGTCGCAGTTCGCGACGGTGGTGGTAGGGGAAGAAGGCTCGCTCGGCTTCGACTACGCCGGTGCCCTGTGTTCTCTCCGCTCGGTGGCACTGTCGCCCGGTCTCGAAGTGCTGTCGCTGACGGCAGTACTGGCATGGGACCGGCCCCTCAAGGCCGCTCTGCACAAGAAGGTGGCGGACCGTAACGCGGACTCGCAGTTCGGGTCGATCTCGGTGAATGTCCACGAGAAATCGGCGGATGTCCTGCTGCGCTACACGTTCCCGGCGAGTGGCCTTGACGACGAAGCCCTGATGACCATGCTGGTACTGGTCCTCGGGGGCGTGGAGAAAGCGCGCGAAGGCCTGCTTCCGTGACCTACTTGGCCCTGCACTCGTTGCATGTGCCGAAGATCTCGATCGTGTGGCTGACGTCGGAAAATCCGTTGTCCTCCGCGACGGCCTGCGACCACTTCTCGACTGCTACGCCCTCGACTTCGACCGTGTAGCCGCAATCGCGACAGACCAGGTGGTGATGGTGGCCGGACGAGCACCGCCGGTAGACGGATTCGCCGGTGTCGATCCGGAGGACGTCGACGGTGCCTGCGTCGGCGAGAGCTTGAAGCGTGCGATACACCGTCGTCAGCCCGATGCCTTCGCCGCGCTTGCGTAGCTCGTCGTGCAGATCCTGCGCCGACCGGAACTCTTCGATGTTGTCCAACAGGTCCGAGATGGCGCTGCGTTGCTTGGTCGCTCGGATCCCGACCGCGACGGGCTTGCGTGTTCTCGTGCTCTCGGGCATGTCAGCCTTCCTCCGCGTGGGCGACGGCGTCGACGACGATGTGAGCCAGGTGATCGTCGACCAGTCGGTACAGCACTTCGCGTCCGTTACGTTCACCCTGCACAACACCGGCGGCCTTCAGAACGCGTAGGTGCTGACTGATCAACGGTTGGGTCACTCCGAGGGCGCCCACCAGTTCGTGGACGCATCTCTCGGACTCGCGAAGTTGCAACACGATCGCGATGCGAACGGGTGCGGCCAACGCGCGCAGGATGTCACCCGCAGCCGTCAACGTCTCCTTGGCCGGAACAGGTGCAGGCGGTGCGGATACGAACGGATCATGCACGTGGGCCTCGGTGGAGTGGCTGTGTGCAGGCTGATCGTTGCCGAGGTGCGAAGGGTCCGTCTCCAGGATTGCCAACAGATTCTCCTTCGTGTTCAGGGCTCGCGTACCTGCTTCACAGTAGTCCAGCGATCGTTAATGCAAATCACTTCCATTTTGATATGCACGAGTGCGCATGTCAAACGCGGACGGGAGCGTTCGGAGAAAGCGGCCCACGACCGATAGTCTTGACGCCTGTACAAGTCCCTCTCGCAAGACACAAGATGGAGAGCTCCGCCAGTGGCACCCAAGTCCAAAGTCGAAACCGTCGCCAACCTCGCCAAGCGTCGAGGACTCGTCTACCAGTGCGGTGAGATCTACGGCGGTACCAAGTCGGCGTGGGACTACGGTCCGCTCGGCGTCGAGCTCAAGGACAACATCAAGAAGCAGTGGTGGCGCAACATGGTCACCAGCCGCGAAGACACGGTCGGCCTCGACTCCTCGGTGATCCTTCCGCGCGAGGTGTGGGAAGCGTCGGGACATGTCGAGACGTTCTCCGATCCACTGGTCGAGTCCCTCATCACGCACAAGCGCTACCGTGCAGACCACCTTCTCGAAGCCTACGAAGAGAAGCATGGGCGCCCGCCGGAGAACGGTCTCGCCGACATCCGCGATCCCGAAACCGGCGACCCCGGCCAGTGGACCGAGCCCCGCGCATTCTCGGGTCTGCTCAAGACCTACCTCGGACCGGTCGACAACGAAGAAGGCCTGCACTACCTGCGTCCGGAAACCGCGCAGGGTATCTTCGTCAACTTCGCCAACGTGCTCACCACCTCCCGTAAGAAGCCGCCGTTCGGCATCGGGCAGATCGGCAAGAGCTTCCGCAACGAGATCACCCCCGGCAACTTCATCTTCCGCACCCGCGAGTTCGAGCAGATGGAGATGGAATTCTTCGTCAAGCCCGGCGAGGACGACGAGTGGCACCAGTACTGGATCGACTACCGCATGAAGTGGTACACCGACCTGGGTATCGACCCCGAGAACCTGCGTCTCTACGAGCACGCGCAGGAGAAGCTCTCGCACTACTCCAAGCGAACCGTCGACATCGAGTACCGCTTCAAGTTCCAGGGCAGCGAGTGGGGCGAGCTCGAAGGCATCGCCAACCGCACCGACTACGACCTGTCGGTCCACTCCAAGGCGTCGGGCCAGGACCTCAGCTACTACGAGCAGGCCACGGACACCCGTTACACGCCGTACGTCATCGAGCCCGCAGCCGGCTTGACACGGTCACTCATGGCATTCCTCGTCGACGCCTACACCGAGGACGAAGCTCCCAACGCCAAGGGCGGCGTCGACAAGCGCGTCGTACTCAAGCTCGACCGTCGCCTCGCACCGGTCAAGGTCGCCGTACTGCCGCTCTCGCGCAACGCCGACCTGACGCCGAAGGCCAAGGACCTCGCACAGCAGCTGCGCGCCTACTGGAACGTCGAATTCGACGACGCCGGCGCCATCGGCCGCCGCTACCGTCGTCAGGACGAAATCGGTACGCCGTTCTGCATCACCGTCGACTTCGACACCCTCGACGACCAGGCCGTCACCATCCGCGAACGCGACACCATGGCACAGGAACGCGTCGCCCTCGACCAAGTCGAGGCCTACCTCGCGGCCCGGCTACTGGGCGCCTGAGTGGGCTGAGCGCTACCCCTTTCCGGAGCGAAAGTGGCTCTCGATCAGTCAGACTGACCGGAAGCCACTTTCGCTCGGTGCTTGGGTCGCTCGGTGCGTCGGTGCGTCGGTGCGCTGCGCGGGCGTCAGGCGCGGGTGAGCCGGAGGGGAGCTAGAACCGACCGCCTCCGCCACCGAAGCCTCCACCGCCACCGCCCCCGCCCCCGCCGAAGCCTCCGCCTCCGAAACCACCACCGCCGAAGCCACCGCCTCCGCCGCCGCGGAGGACGCTGTTGATGAGGATGCCGCCGAGGACAGCGCCGGCGACGTTGCCGCCGCTGCTGCCGCCTCGTGGACGGTTGCGATTCTCCCAGTCCCGTACGTCGGCTTGGGCGGACTGAGATGCTCTCGATGCCAGTTGCGCTGCTGCCTGCGCGTGCTGGATCGCTTTGGCCGGGTCCGAGGATTCGAGTTGTCGAGCTGCTGCGAAGTGCCGTTCCGCTTCGGCGAGCCTCGTACGAGCTTCTGCGCCGACGCCGCCGCGTCGGGTGGAGATGTAGTCCTTCGCTGCGGTGATCTGGGATTGTGCTCCGCCGAGGTCGCGGGCCAGTCGTGAACGGAGCAGATCGTCCTGGGTCTTCGCCTCGGTGGCGTCGGCGATGACGGCATCGAGGTGTTGATCGGCAGCGACGAGTTGCGTGAAGCTGCCGAGCGGATCGGTCGCTTTGGATTCTTCGGCGATGCGGAGTGCCTGCTCGGCCGCTGCGCGTGCGTTCTGAAGCTCCTGGCCACCGTGCTCGGCGAGCGTGGCGGCGCTCTGGATGTCGCGGCGAACGTCCTCGATCGCGGCGGGGAGCGTGGCAATTGCGTTGCGAATGTCGTTCTGCGCGTGGTCTACTCCGTCGAGCAGTGCCCGAGCCTGGTCGACGGCTTTTTCCGCGGTCCGGATCGCGGACACGAGCTCGCCCTGTTGGCCTGCGGGTTTCGTCGCAGCCTCGCGGCCGACCTCGATGTTGCGCTCGGCCAGTTCGATGTCCTCCTGTGCCATGGTGATGTTCGACGAGATCGAGGCGAGCGCCGGCGCCGCGAACTCGGTGTGCAGCGCCTTCAGAACGGCATCGGACTCGGGTACGCGGACGGTGAGTTCGACGACGGCTTGTGTCAGCGAGTCGAGCTTGGAACCTGCGTTGATCAGCAGGTCTCGCATCGACTCGAACTCGGCGACCCGCGAATCCAGTTCGTGATCGGCGCGGCCGCACGAGGAGATGATCTGGATGAGCATCGAGCGTCGTTGTTCCGGTGTTTCCGGGATGGCGTCGTCGAGGCGTTGACGTACCTCGAACGCAGTTGCGAGCGCCCTTTTCGCTCCCTCGAACGCGGTGATGAACGGGGCGGCTGTGGTGTCGCCGAATTCCGAGCGAGCGATAGCCAGCTCTTCCTCGCTCGACCGGACGGCATTGTCGGTTTCGACGAGCATCGAGTGTGCTCTCGCGTCGAGTATCTCCAGGGGGAGAGCGGACAGTGCTGCGGTGTCGGTGGGGTCGATGTTGTGTGCAGCGTCGATTCCCGCTTGCCTGCGTGCTTTGTTGCGCCGCGAAGAGTAGACGACGGCACCGCCTCCGGCAACGACAACGACGCCTGCGCCGATCAGCCACGGTGTACTGGACCCGCCGCTGCCGGAACTCGCGTACGCTTCGCCGAGAGATCCTGCGGCAACGATGGCTGCGCCGGACCAATCCTGTTCTCGCAGAGCGGGCTCGACGTCGTCGGTCCGAATGTCCGTCTGCTCGCTCGTGGTGATTCGATCCAACGATGTGTCGACGGCGAGGTAGTACGACCGGTCGACGGTGGCAACGGCCAACAGCACGTCGCGCTGCCCGAAGTCGCTCGCCCGATAGGTCTGCTGCGCCCATTGCTCGGCTGACATGTTGTCGAAGTCGGCGACGTACGTGACCCACAGCCGTAGTTGCGCCGAGTTGTACAGGTCGTCGATCGCGGCCTGGACGTCCACTAGTTCCGACTCGTCGAGGGCCCCGACCGAATCCGTGATCTGGCCGGCAAGCCTCGACGGCGCTTCCGCAGAGGCCGGGGCCGTCACTCCGATCAGGGCGGCCAACCCGAGCATCGATGTGAGAACAGTGACTGCGAAAAAGCGTCGGACCGTGAACTGCGTCATGGGAACAGAATCTACCGTCCGGCGGTGATACCGCGGCACCACCCATGACAGTTGTCACGGCAAGAACGTGACGCTCGGACGAGGGATGGATGCCCGAACGCGAGCAGGGTAGTTCTCATGACAACAACACCTGCGGTGCATCTCGAGCACCTGAGCAAAGCTTTCGGGAAAGTCCAGGCTGTCGCGGATGTGAGTTTGCGAGTGGAGCCCGGTGAAGTAGTCGCGTTTCTCGGTCCGAACGGAGCGGGCAAGACGACGACTATCGACATGATGCTCGGGCTGGCGAAGCCCGATACCGGCAGCGTGTCGGTGTTCGGGCGTCCACCCGCCGAGGCGATCGCCGACGGACGGGTGTCGGCGGTGATGCAAAGCGGCGGGCTCATCCGAGATCTGACGGTCCGTGAAACGATTCAGCTGACCGCGTCGCTGTTTCCGCGCACGAGTCCGGTCGACAGCGTTCTCGCGCGTGCCGGGATCACCGGGATCGCCGATCGGCGCGTCGCGAAATGCTCCGGGGGTGAGCAGCAGCGGCTTCGCTTTGCCCTCGCACTGCTGCCTGAACCCGATCTCATTCTTCTCGACGAGCCCACGACCGGAATGGATGTCGAAGGGCGGCGCGATTTCTGGAATGCGATCCGCCACGATGCTCGCGGCGGCCGCACGGTCATGTTCGCGACGCACTACCTCGACGAGGCCGACGCGTACGCGGATCGGATCGTTCTGCTGCGCCACGGCAGGATCGTCGCCGACGGCAGTGCCGCGGAGGTCAAGAACCTCGCCTCCGGTCGAACTGTCACGGCAACGGCCCGCGGTGTGGATCAGACTGCGCTGCTGCGTATTCCAGGTGTGGACCACGTCGAGATGCGCGGCGAGCGAGTGATAGTCCACGGTAAGGATTCCGATGCCGTCGCGCGATATCTGTTGACGTGCACCGACGCCGTCGACGTAGAAATCGTCTCCAAGAACCTCGAGGATGCATTCCTCGCTCTGACAACCGATCTCGTAGGAAGTGCGACATGACCACAGCAACCGCTCCTCGCCCGACCTTGGCTCTCGGAGGGTTCAGCCTCACGTTTCTCGGACTGGAGATCAAGAGGTTGTTCCGCAATCGGCGGACCATTGCCTTCACTCTCGTCATGCCACCGGTGTTCTTCGTGATCTTCGGTTCGCAGTCGGATTTCAAGTCCGACTACTCCTTCGCACACGGCAACGTCACCGCGTACATCGCCATCAGCATGGCGGTCTACGGTGCGATGCTGGGCGCAACCAGCGGTGGAGCGATGGTGTCCGTCGAGCGGGCGCAGGGCTGGAGCAGACAGCTCCGGCTGACACCGCTGCGTCCGGTCGCGTACATCGTCACCAAGATCCTGGTCGCGATGACGATGGGCCTCGCGTCGGTGGTGGCGGTCTTCGTGGTCGCCGCGTTCGTCGGCGCGGACATGCCGATCTGGATCTGGATCACCAGCGGGATCATCGCGTGGCTCGGAAGCGGCGTGTTCGCAGCCTTCGGACTGTTCATGGGATACCTGCTGCCGTCCGAGAACGTGATGCAGGTCCTCGGTCCGCTCCTCGCCGTCCTCGCATTCGCCGGCGGACTGTTCGTACCGCTCGCAGACAGCGGATGGTTCCCCTTCGTTGCCAAGTTCACTCCGCTCTACGGGCTGGCGACGGTTGCCCGCGCGCCGTTCGCCGATCCGACGACGGGGACGCTCGTGGTCGCTTCGGCCAACCTGGCCGTCTGGGCCGGTCTGTTCGTTCTCGGCGCGGCCGTGTTGTTCCGCCGAGACACCAAGCGTGTCTGACCGATCCGCTGTGCGTGGAAATGTGTCCCCTGGGACACATTTCCACGCACGTACTAGCGTGTTCTCCATGACCCGGGCCGACACGGACGACTCCGAGGGACTCGGACGGACGTTCCGTTTCGGCTGGGTTTTCGGCATGATCTGGCTTTTCTATCTCGCGTACCCGCTGGGGGAGTCCCTGGCGCTGCCGAGTGTGGTCGGGAAGGTATCGGGCGTCACCGCCGTTGTGGCCTTCGGCGCGTTGTTCGTCGTCACGTTCTGGGGATTTCGCAACGCTCGGCGGGCGGGTCACGAACTCGCCAGGGGATGGGCCTGGGCGAGTCTGGCCGCAATGGCGGCGCTGACGATGTTCCTCGCGGTCTTGATTGGAAGCCAGGCGTTCGGCGCGACCATCTACATGGCGGTTCTCGCCATGATGACGTTGTCCACCCGTCAGGCGTGGACGGTCGTCATCGCACTGGTCGCCGTCGTCGAACTTCTGCCCCGCATCGTCTCGTCCTGGGATCCCGGTTCTTTCTTCGCATTTCAGCTCGTGATCAGCGCAGTCGCGGCCTGGGGAATCACTCAGGTGTTCAAGCGCAACCACGAACTCGCCGAGGCACGGCAACAGCTCGCCGACCTCGCCGTCGTCGCCGAGCGTGAACGAGTGAGCCGCGATGTCCACGACATTCTCGGGCACTCGCTGACCGTCATCACGGTGAAAGCAGAACTCGCCGGGCGGCTCGTCGAGGTCGATCCTGCCCGCGCGGCCGTCGAGATCGCCGAGGTGGAAGCTCTTGCTCGGGAAGCACTCGGCGACGTCCGTTCCACCGTCGGGGCCATGCGCACGGTCGACGTCGCAACGGAACTCGCGTCGACGCGGTCGGCTCTCGACGCGGCGGGGGTCGACGCCGTGTTTCCCGCCGATGCCGACGTGGTCCCTCTCCGCAACCGTGAACTGTTCGGTTGGACAGTGCGTGAAGCGGTCACCAACGTGATCCGGCACAGTGGGGCCCGGCAGTGCACGGTGGTCGTCGAAGCCGGTCGCATCGAGATCTCCGACGACGGCGTCGGCACGTCCGGAAGCATCTCGGACGACGGACACGGCCTGCGAGGGCTGGCCGAGCGTGTGAAGGCGTCGAACGGCTCGTTGAGCGTGGGGAAATCAGCTGCGGGTGGATTTCGGGTGGAAGTGGTGTCGGCATGAGTATCCGGTTGCTGTTGGCAGACGATCAGGCTCTCGTCCGGGGCGCACTGGCGGCGTTGTTGGACCTGGAATCCGATCTCGAGGTCGTCGCGGAAGTCGGGCGCGGCGACGAGGTGGTTGCGGCGGCGGTGGAGCATCGCCCGGATGTCGCACTGCTGGACGTCGAGATGCCGGGCCTCGACGGCATCGAAGCGACTGCGGAACTGAGAAGGCACTACCCCAGTTGCCGAGTGATGATCGTCACCACCTTCGGCCGGCCTGGATATCTGCGACGTGCCATCGACGCGGGTGCCGATGGATTCGTCGTCAAGGACACCCCGGCGCGCCAACTCGCCGACGCCGTCCGGCGCGTTCACATGGGCCTGCGGGTGGTCGATCCCACTCTCGCAACCGAGACGTTGACCGACGGAGTGTCCCCGCTGACGGCACGTGAGCAGGAAGTTCTCCGTGCTGCTGCCGAGGGAGGAACTGCAGGTCGAGTTGCCGCTGCGCTCCATCTGTCGGAAGGGACGGTACGGAATCATTTGTCCGCGGCAATCGGAAAAACGGGTACGACGACGCGAGCCGAGGCAATCCGAGTCGCGCGGGAACGGGGATGGTTGTAGGTCGCCCCGCGTGCCCAGGCGCCTTCTCGAGGGTCGGGCTGGCAAACTCGAGGGGTGAACTCGACTGTCGACCGCGATCCGTACGGCGATCCCTACGGGGAGACGTACGAATACACCGAGCCCGAACCCGCGCGGCTCGGGTTCTTCGGCACGCTCGGTCGCTGGACGACGAGGCTTGTCGTCGGAGTAGTTCTGATGGGACTCGTCGTCGTCGGCGGCACCGCGGTGCGTGTCTGGCAGGTGGCCCGGATCGACGACCACACGCCTGCACAGGCAATCGTCGTGCTCGGCGCGGCGCAGTACTCGGGCACGCCGTCGAGCGTGTTCGAAGCGCGATTGTCACAGGCAGCCGCGCTGTACGAAGAAGGGGTCGCACCGGAAATAGTGACCGTCGGCGGGAAGCAGGAAGGCGACCTCTACACGGAGGCTGCGTCCGGCCGTAACTACCTCATCGATCAGGGAGTGCCGGCGGACAAGGTCATTGCCGTCGAACAGGGCTCGGACACGCTGGAAAGCATCGAGGCGGTCAGCGAAACGCTTCGCGCGCAGGGCAAGTCATCAGTCGTGCTGGTGAGCGATCCGTGGCATTCGCTGCGCACGCGCACCATGGCCCGAGACGCTGGACTCGAAGCGTGGACATCGCCCACCCGCACCGGGCCGGCTGTGTACACCCGCGAGTCCCAGGCCCACGGAATCGCGCGTGAGACCGGTGCGTTGCTGTGGTATCAGCTGACGCACTTCACCGCGGACTTCTCCTACACGGCAGGGCAATGACAGTGAGCGACTACAGCGACCACGACATCGAACGATTCGTCACCGAAGCACCCAAGACCGCCGGGCTGGACAGCGGGCAGGAAAACGCGTCGCATCGCAGTCAGTTCGCGCGCGACCGAGCACGTGTGCTGCACTGCGCGGCATTGCGCAGGCTCGCCGACAAGACACAGGTGACCGGGCCGCGTGACGGCGACACTCCGCGCACCAGGCTCACACATTCACTCGAGGTCGCACAGATCGGTCGCAGCATCGGGGAAGGGCTCGGCGCAGACCCCGACCTCGTCGACCTCGCCGGTCTCGCCCACGACATCGGGCACCCGCCCTACGGGCACAACGGCGAGAAAGCGCTCGACGAGGTCGCCGCGAACTGCGGCGGGTTCGAGGGCAACGCGCAGAACCTGCGCATCCTCACCGGAATCGAGCCCAAGATCCTCGATTCCGACGGCACCAGCGTCGGGCTCAATCTCACCCGCGCATCGCTCGACGCCGCCATCAAGTATCCCTGGTTGCGCCCGTCGCCCGGCGCGAAATTCGGTGCCTACGAAGACGATTCCGCAATCCTGGACTGGGTACGCGACGGCGCACCCGACCGTCGCAAATGCCTCGAAGCCCAATCCATGGACTGGGCCGACGACGTCGCCTACTCGGTCCACGACGTCGAAGACGGCGTCATCGACGGCCGCATCGCACTCCGGTCACTCGGCGACCGGGCCGAGCAACGAGAGCTCGCCGAACTCGGTGTTCGCGAGTTTCGCGGCCTCGACCAGAACGAGCTCGTCGAAGCCGCCGAACGCCTGTCCCGCATGCCGGTGGTCGTCGCTGTCGGTGAATTCGACGGCACCCTCGCCGCGTCGGTCGCGTTGAAGCATCTGACCAGCGAGCTGGTCGGGCGATTCGCCACCGCAGCCATCGACGCCACCCGTCAGAAATGGGGAACCGAGCCCCTGTCCCGGTACGACGCAGACTTGGTGATCCCGCCGATCGTTGCGTCCGAAGTCGCTCTGCTGAAGACGATGGCTTTGCGCTACGTGATGTCCGACGCGAGCCACAAGGTGCGGCAGGCACGCCAACGCGACCGCATTCACCGCGTCGCCGAATGGGTCGAACGATCCGGGCCGGGTGAGCTGGACCCCATTTTCGTCCCCGCCTGGAACCGCGCCCAGTCCGATGCCGAGCGCACCCGAGTCGTGGTGGACCAGATCGCGTCGTACACCGAAAGCCGCCTCGAACTGATCGACAAGCGCAGCCTCGGAGCTCAGGCCAGCTGGGGCTGATCCGCTTCGTCGGAGTCTTGGGGCAGGACTAGACTGCCCTTCGTGGCCGGCCGAATTCCTGAACGTGACATCGCCGCCATTCGCGAACGCACACGGATCGAAGACGTCGTCGGTGACTATGTCTCTCTCAAGCGCGCGGGCGGCGACTCGATGAAGGGCCTGTGCCCCTTCCACGACGAGAAATCCCCGTCGTTCCACGTCCGACCCAACCACGGGCATTTCCACTGCTTCGGCTGCGGTGAGGGAGGTGACGCCTACTCCTTCCTCCAGAAGATCGAGCACATCTCCTTCGTCGAAGCCGTCGAGCAACTCGCCGACCGGCTGAACTACTCGATCACCTACGAGGGCGGAGGGCCATCGGTTCAACGTGACCGGGGCACCCGAGCACGGCTGATCGCGGCCAACTCGGCGGCCCAGGAGTTCTACGCCGCACGTCTGCGTGAACCCGACGCCCAGGCCGCGCGGGACTACCTGACCGAGCGCAACTTCGACGGCCAAGCCGCGCTGGCGTACGGCTGCGGATACGCGCCCGACGGCTGGGACACCCTGACCAAACACCTGCTGTCCAGCGGCTTCGAAGCCAAGGAGATCATCGACGCGGGCCTGGCGACACCCGGTAAGCGCGGAACACCCATCGACAGGTTCCGGCGACGGTTGGTGTGGCCGATTCGCAGTCAGAGCGGCGACACCATCGGCTTCGGCGCCAGGAAACTGTTCGACGACGACACCATGCCCGGCAAGTACATCAACACGCCGGAAACCATGCTGTACAAGAAGTCTCAGGTGCTGTTCGGGCTCGACATGGCACGCAAGGACATCGCCAAATCGCATCAGGCCGTCATCGTCGAGGGATACACCGACGTCATGGCCATGCACCTGGCAGGCGTCAAGACCGCAGTCGCCTCGTGCGGCACCGCGTTCGGTGAGGACCACCTGGCGATGCTGCGTCGACTCATGATGGACGACAGCTACTTCCGCGGCGAGGTCATCTACACCTTCGACGGCGACGACGCAGGCCAGGCGGCCGCGATGAAGGCTTTCGAGGGTGATCAGAAGATCGCCGGACAGACCTTCGTCGCCATCGCGCCCGAGGGCATGGATCCCTGCGAGCTGAGGCAGAAATCCGGCGATCCCGCCGTACGTGACCTCGTTGCACGCCGCACCCCGATGTTCGCATTCGTCGTGAAATCGCTTCTGCGTGAACATGATCTGGACACACCCGAGGGCCGGGTCGAAGCGCTGCGCAGAACCGTCCCCGTCGTCGCGCGGATCAAGGACGCATCGCTGCGCGACGAATATGCCCGTCAACTCGCCGGCTGGACCGGCTGGGACGACACCGCGATGGTTCTCGCACGGGTTCGAGACGAAGCCAAGAAGGGCGCGCGCGGAGACACGAAGAAACGCACACCGTTCGACAAGCGCCAGGCGCCCCCGGCGGAGGTGCCGGCCGGCCCGACGCGTCCACATCCCAAGGATCCGTCTCTGTGGCCTCAGCGTGAGGCGTTGAAGTCCGCGCTGCAGAACCCGGCGATCGCCGGGTCGGTCTTCGACTCACTGCCTCCCGAGACCTTCACTCACCCCGCCTACGCCGCCGTCAGCGCAGCGGTCACCGCCGCAGGGGGGACCGCCGCAGGCCTCGGCGGAGGGGAGTGGGTCGACGCCGTCGCCAAGCGGACCGAAACACCGGTCGTGAAATCGCTCGTGATGGAGCTCGCGGTCGAACACATCCCGGTGGCGGACATCGCGCTCACGCGCTACATCGGCGGGGTACTGGCTCGTCTACAGGAAGTCTGGGTGGGGGAGCAGGTCGCCGAGCTCAAATCCAAGATGCAGCGCATGTCACCGCAGGACAACCAGGACGAGTACTACGCGCTCCTCGGCGACGTCATCGCCCTCGAACAGTACCGACGAAGCCTGCTCGAACAGGCCATCGGCAACGTCGAGGACGACTCCGCGGCCGGCTAACGCTTACGCAGCTGATCCTGCGGGATGTACAGCTGCGTCTCGTCGTCGATGGGCTTCATCGGCTCGAGCTTCGGCTGTGTGTTCAGCGAATCCGACAGCTTCTGCCTGCTGACCTCGATGACCTTCTTGGTCGCCGGGCTACCCGCCACGGCGGAAGCCGTCTTACGAATCTGCTCGTAGCGACCACGACCAGCCTTGGCTCCGAGCACGTACGCCGCCCCAGCAGCCAGAACCAAACGAATCATCACAAGTCCTTAGATCAGTGTTGTGCACGCGTCCCACCATCCTGCCTGACGGGGCCCGAGCAGGGCGATTTGGTACTCCCATGGGGGTGTGCGCTATTGTTTCTCTCGGCCCGCACGAGAGTGCGAAGCCACTGAGTAATCCCCTGTAGCTCAATTGGCAGAGCTTCCGACTGTTAATCGGACGGTTGCTGGTTCGAGTCCAGCCGGGGGAGCGTATTAGGCCTCCTGAACCGCACCCATGTGCGGGACAGGGGGCCTTTTTCGTATCTAATTGCTGTTGGCAAAGGCGTACGGTCAGGCTTTCCCAAGTTCCCTCAGAACCTCGACGATGGGGTGCCGGGAATACCTCCGACGGCGTGCATCGTGGGACCGACGTTCGCGCCCGAGGAGTTGGCTGGACGGAAGTTGGGGGCACTGCTCGATCGGGTCACTCTGCTGGCGCATGCTGCGGGGTTGGACCGGGGCTTCGATCACCAGATATTCGCGTCTATGCTCGGTGGTCTGAACCGATTCCCGGACAGCATGATTCCTTTTGCGGCGGAGGAGTACCGGGGTTGAGGACGTACGTTGCGGAGTGGGCGTCGAGTCTCCGATCGTGAATCGACTTGTGGTTCGACCGGACCGTTTCAGTTGTAGCGGCTGCACAACTCGCCGGTGATGTAACCCTCTTCGCAGCCGTGCTGGGTTTGGATGTCTCCGCTGGTGGGTTCTTCGCCGCAGGCCAGGCCGCAACGTTCGTAGCCGTTGACAACGCCGTCGCCGTTACGGTCCTCGGAAGCAATGTACGGGTATCCGCCGCCGGGGTTCACGGGTTCGTCGTCGTGGATGCATGCGGGGTCCGTGCCCGATGATGTTCCGTCTGTGTAGACGGCAGTCTCGGGGTAATCGCAGTACCAGAGAATTTTCTCGACGGGCGCTTGGTAGGTGTCGCAGCTGGCTTCGTATCCAGTCGTCCCGTCGGAATACAGAGCGGTTCCGGATTGGTAGAGCGAGAAGTCGCCGCACTCGAATGTGATCGGTGCAGGAAGGGCTGCGGGTTCAACCGGAGCCGGAGGTAGAGGTGGAGTTGTGCCGGTCTGAGGTACCGCGCTGGATGAGGTCGGCACTTCGCTGGCCGGTGCATCTACGGTTGGTGACGTTTGCGAAGAGGAACAGGCGCCGAGAGTGAGTGTGACAACAGCGCCGATGACGGCGACGAGGGTCTTGGTGTTCATGAGTGCTCTATTCGCGATGGCAATTCTCGGCATCGATCCAGCTGAGAATCGACGTTCCTCGGGTCTGGGTGTCTATCGCGAAGATCTTCCGGTTCGTTTCGTCGGCGTCTTTGCATTGAGGTCAGGGCGAGTGCGGACAGTCCAGTTGATCGCGGGTTTCCGCTGTCGGGGCCCAAATTCACCCACCTGTTGTGCGTAGGCAGACCTGCACAACGCACAACAGGTGGGTGAATTTCGTCGCGGGTTGTGTTCCTGCGTCGATGGCAGGGGGAGTGCGATGCGTGCGGTCGACCGAGTGACCTGAAGTACCAGGATTCGTTCTACTCCGTGGACTTCGCCGCCGATGTCGACGGTGGAACCGGTTTCGAGCCCGTCGTCGTGAGGAAGTATCTGGAAGCCGAAGGTGATCTTTCGGGCTACCTTTTCCAGTGCTTGACCTGCGGTGCACACCGGCTGCACGTCGACTCCTGTTGAGGCAGTGCCGGATACTGGTTCAGGACGAGAGGAATCGGCTGATCTCGTCGGCGATTCGGTCGGCCTCCTCGGAGCCGACGGCGTGCGACGCCTTCGGGTAGACGACGACGGTGCCGTTTCCGAGTGCACGTCGAGCGACCTCCTCGGCGTCGGACGCGTCGTGCATGACCGATCGTCCGGCGAGTACCGCGAGGACAGGCATTCGGAGGCCTTCCAGGTCGCTCTCGGGGATCAGCGACGGTTGCGGCAGCTTGATCGAGTAGGCGCTCATGGCGGTTTCGATCATCCGAGCCACGGCGTTGTCCTCGACCGGTGCGCCGCCGGCTGTGTACGAGGCGAACGAATCCCGCCAGGACTTGGGTAGCCACGAGACGGATGCCGGGATGGCTCGAACCGCCGTCCCGAGCGGGATGGTGGCGAACGTGTAGGCCGGGTCGATCAGCATCAGGGAGGCAACACGGTCGGGGTAGTGGGTTGCCAGGTTGGTCGCGGCCCATCCGCCGATGGACAGGCCCAGTAGGTTGAATTCGTCTTCGGGGAGTTGTTCGAGAGTCTGGTCGAGCCAGGCCGCGTTGTCGTCGTCGTTCTCGATCGGGACTTCTTGCACACTCATTCCCGGTTCGCCCAGCAGGTCCAGTGCGTACACGTCACCGAGTGCGAGCAGCGAGGGCATGTTCGTGGCCCAGATAGGGCTGGGTGACGATCTGCCGGGCAGTAGCACGAACGGGTGCTCCGTCCTGGTCGGTCCGGTGCCGTCGAAGCGGTAGACACGAACGAATCCGAATTCCGTTCGTACGTCCAGGGTTCGGTCAGGTGTCGGCATGTCCTCCCAGGCGCGTTGGTAATCGGCCACGAACTTCTCGTGCTTGTCCTTTGAGTTCCAATGACCGACGGGGCTGGGGGTGCGGAGGGCGAATGCGCCCGCGGTCACCGTTACCGCCACGACGATTGCCGCAATCACCCATGCTCGACGCCTTCTCCTGGGGCGGGTTGGCGATGGATCGTCCATGGCTACCTCTCATTTATTGACCATATGGTCAAAAATTGGTCGATGTCGGTAACCTTACGTCATGTCTGCGCGTATGTCAGGGGCCGATGGACCGACCAGAATCGAGCGCGAACGGCGTGCGCAGATCATCGCCGCAGCTGTCTCACTGGTCGCCGACCACGGATATGCCGCCGCGTCGTTGGCGCGGATCGCCGATGCCGCGGGGGTCGTCAAGGGCACGGTGGTGTACCACTTCACCACCAAGGATGCGGTGCTCACGGCCGCATATCAGCATGTTCTGACCGCGCTGGTCACACACGTCGGCGAGCACGTCGACGCGTCGCCGCCACCGGAACGCCCCGAGGCATACGTGCGCGCGATGATCGGATACCTAGCGGATCATCCGGATCACGCACGAACCATGGTGCAGGCCGGACTGGCAGCTGCGAACAACGGCGCGTCCCGACACGAGAGGCAGGAGCGCTGGCGTCCCCTTGCGGGACTGTTGTCCGAGGCCAGGGGTGACGACCGGGGACCGGGTCGGGACGAGCGCACACTGGCGATCCTCGCGGGAGGGATGATCGACGCGGTCGTCGACGAATTCCTGGAGGACCCCACCTTCGACACGGGGTCGGCGGCGTCGGAGATCGTCGAGATGGTCGGCAGCAGGCTCGGAGCCGACTCGTGAGGCGCCGCGATGAATTTTCATGCCCAGCGCGGTCGACACGAGCATGACAACTCACACTTTCACCGTGCCCGGTGCAACTCTGACGTACGACGTCGTCGGTCCGTCGAGCGAAGGCGCGGTACCGCTTCTGTTGATCGGTTCACCTATGGACGCAAGCGGATTCGGAACCCTGGCGTCGCACTTCACCGACAGGGTGGTGGTCACCTACGATCCCCGCAACACCGGTCGCAGTACATGCGAGGACGACACCGCCGCAGTGACAGCCGCTCACCACGCGGACGATCTCCGCGCGCTCCTGTTCGAACTGGGCTCGGACACGGTCGATGTCTTCGCGACAAGTGGGGGAGCAGTGAATGCGCTGGCATTCGTGGCTGCCCACCCCGGACTCGTTCGAACGCTCGTCGCACACGAACCACCGGCCGGTGCGACGCTGCCGGACCGCGACCACATCCGCGCCGTCTGCGAGGACATGGTCTCCATCTACGACGCGCACGGCTCCGGCCCCGCGATGGCTGCATTCATCATGCTGGTGATGCACCGCGGTGACGTCGACCAGGACTACCTCGATCGACCGGCGCCGGATCCATCGCAGTTCGGCCTGCCGACGGACGACGATGGATCGCGCAACGACCCGTTGATGTCCAACATGCGCGGTGGCGTGGTGGATTTCGCACCCGACGTAGACGCGTTGAAGGCGTCCGGTACCCGCATCGTCGTCGCCGTCGGTGAGGAATCCGGCGGTCCGGTCGACGGTGAATTAGCCGGTCGCGCCGGATATGCCGTTGCTGCGCTGCTGGGCCGCGACGCCGCCGTGTTCCCCGGCGGACACCAGGGGTTCTGTGGCGGCGAGTTCGGCCAGACCGGCAGGCCCGTCGAATTCGCGGCAGCGCTGCGTTCCGTCCTGGATTGATCAGGTGTCGGATGTCGGCGCGATGGACGGCGCCGGTTCCGCTGTCGGCGACGGTCGCGTCCGAGAACGGCTCCCGACGTCCCGCGATCGTGAGCGGTATCGTCCGAACCGTTCATGCAAACCTATTTCGGTGCGCTCCCCGAACTCGTCGAGGGCGACCTCGAGGCCGAATGGCTCCGGCCGTTGAGCGACTGAGCCGCACTGCCAACTCGGGCTGATCAGGTGTCGGATGTCGGTGAGATGGACGACGCCAGTTCCACCGTCATCGTGACGCCGCCGCCGGGGGTGTCCGACACCGAGACCGATCCGCCCATCGCGTCGACGAAACCGCGGACCACGGACAGTCCGAGGCCGACGCCGGTGGTGTTGTCGGTGTCGCCGAGGCGCTGAAACGGCTCGAAGACAGCATCTTTCGAGCCGAGCGTGATCCCCGGGCCACTGTCGGCGACAGTGATGATCGTGCGGTCGCCGACGGTAGCGGCGCCGATCCGGATCGTGGTGTCGGCGGCGTGCCTGGCTGCGTTGTCGACGAGATTGGCCAGTACCCGCTCGAGCAGAATCGGGTCGGCCGCGACGGTGGTGTCCCCGACGTCGACGACGAGGTCGGGTGCGCCTCGCGTCGTGGAGTCGCACGCTGCTCGCACCGTGTCCTCGACCCGAACGGTCGACAGCGTGGGCCGAACGACACCGGCGGCGAGGCGAGACGAATCGAGCAGGTTCCCGACGAGAGCGGTCAACGTGTCGGTGGACTCGTCGATCGTCGCGAGCAACTCGGCGGTGTCGTCGGCGGAGAACTCGACATCGGTGCTGCGCAGGCTGGAGACCGACGCCTTGACAGCGGCGAGGGGGGTTCGAAGGTCGTGGCTGACGGATGACAGGAGGGCCCGCCGCAAGCGATCACCCTCCGCCACAACCGATGCTGCGCTCGCTTCCTCGGCCAGTTCGGCTTGACGGATGAGTCCCGCCGCCTGGTTCGCGACCGCTGCGAGTACTCGTCGATCGTGCGCACCGGTTTTCGATCCGGCCAACAGCAACGCGAAATCGGCGTCCGGCGTCTCGATCGCGGTGTCTGCCGAGGGGGCGTCGGTGGGCGCGTCGCTACCGACGGATTCGACGACGTCGCCCGATCGCCGAACGATCGATACTGCACGCTGCGAATAGGTTTCACGGACTCGCTCCAGCAAGGTGTGCAGGTCGCCGCCGCGCAGAACCGTGCCTGCGAACAGTGTCAACAACTCTGCCTCCTGAGATGCACGTTTCGCCCGCGCGGCACGGCGAGCGGCGACATCGACCAGGAAGGCGACGGCGACGGCCATGATCAACAGCACCACCGTCGTCACGAAATTGTCCGGTTCGGCGATGGTGAAACTGTAGCGGGGGTCGGCGAAGAAGAAGTTGAGAAGCAACCCGGCTATCAGTGCCGACAGCGCCGCTGCGGCAACACCACCGAGCAAGGCGACTGCAAGAACCACCATGAAGAACAAGGCACTCTCGCCGCCGAGGTCGAGATAGGGGTCCACGAGCAACATCGCCAGTGCCGACAGGAACGGGACGACGACGGCTGCCGCCCAGGAGAGAATCCGCCGGTGCGTCGGATCGGGTCTGATCAGTCGGGACAGACGCCACCCGCGGCTGACCTCGTCGTGCGTGACCATGTGGACGTCGATCTTTCCCGACTTCTGGATCACGGCAGCACCGATACCCTCGTCGAGAATGCGGGCCCACCGAGAGCGTCTCGATGTCCCGATCACCAACTGGGTTGCGTTCACGCCGCGGGCGAACTCCAGCAGGGTGACAGGAACATCGTCGCCGACGACACTGTGCATGCTGGCTCCGAGACGCTCGGCCAGTGCGCGGACCTTACCCATCTGCGGCGCCGACACTCCGCTGAGCCCATCGCCTCGAATGACGTGCAGCACCATCAGATCCGCGGACGACTTCGATGCGATACGCCGCGCCCGACGCACCAGCGTCTCCGATTCGGGTCCACCGGTGACCGACACGACGACCCGCTCGCGCGCCTCCCACGTCTCGGTTATCCGGTGTGCCGTTCGGTATTTGGCCAGGGCCGCATCGACCTGATCGGCGATCCACAGAAGGGCGAGTTCCCGCAGCGCAGTGAGGTTGCCCTGCCGAAAGTAATTGCTCAGTGCTGCGTCGATCTTGTCGGCGGCGTAGATGTTCCCGTGCGACAGGCGGCGTCGCAGTGCTTCGGGAGTGACGTCCACCAGTTCGATCTGATCCGCGGCTCGGACCACCGAATCGGGGACGGTCTCGCGCTGCGGAACGCCGGTGATGTGTTCGACGACGTCGTTGAGACTCTCGAGATGTTGGACGTTGAGAGTCGACACCACATCGATCCCGGCGGCAAGCAAGTCCTCGACATCCATCCAGCGTTTGCCGTTTCGGCTGCCGGGGGTGTTGGTGTGCGCGAGCTCGTCGACGAGGACCAGACCAGGTCGACGCGCGATGACGGCGTCGACGTCGATGTCCAGCGCCTTGCTACCGCGATAGTCCACGGTGCGCATCGGGACGATCTCGATTCCCTCGAGCAGGGCTGCGGTGCGCGCGCGGCCGTGGGTTTCCACCACGGCCGCAACGACATCGCATCCGCGTTCCTTCCTGCGATGCGCTTCGCCGAGCATCGCGAAGGTCTTCCCGACGCCAGGAGCGGCGCCCAGATAGATGCGCAGTTCACCGCGGGCGTCGGGGGACATCAGCTGCAGCCGGGGGCGGTCAGACCCAGCGCGACGTTGAGCTCAGGCACGTCGACTCGCTCGTTGCCGAGGAAACCGAGTTGGCGTCCCGAGGTGTACTCGTCGACGAGCGACCTCACCGTGTCCTGACTCAGCCCGTTCACCTGCGCGACTCGGGCGATCTGGATGGCCGCGTAGGCGGGGCTGATGTGTGGATCGATGCCCGATCCGGATCCGGTCACTGCGTCGGCCGGAACCTGATCCGGGTCGACGTTCTCGCGTTCGGCGACCTGCACGCGTCGCTGCTCGACGAAATCGGCAAGCGTCTCGCTGCTCGGTCCCTGGTTCGAGGGAAGTGCGGCGGCGGGATCACCTGGTGCGAACGGGTCCTCGTCGGCCACCGATCCGGTGACCCGGGTGTGGAAGAACGGATCCGGCATGCCGTCCTCGACCTGAGGATCCACGCCGATCAAGCTGCTGCCGACCACGCAGCCGGCGCTGTCGGTCAACGGCGACCCTTCCGCGGAGTCCGATCCGAGCCTGCTCACCGCCCACACCGCGGCCGGGTACCCGAGTCCCAGAATCACCGTGAGCGTCAGCAGGACGGCGAGTCCGGCGACGATCTGACCGAAGAACCTTTGAACGAAGCGCATGTCAGCCTATCCCTGGGATGAAACGAACGACGAGATCGATGAGCCAGATACCGATGAACGGGGTGATCACACCACCGACTCCATAGACGAGAAGGTTCCGCCGAAGCAACGTCCCCGCGTTGGACGGCACGTAACGAACGCCTTTCAGCGACAGGGGGATCAACCCGATGATGACGAGTGCATTGAAGATCACCGCCGACAGAATGGCCGATTCCGGCGTTGCCAGCCCCATGATGTTCAACGTGCCGAGTTGCGGATACACCACGCTGAACAGTGCCGGCAGGATGGCGAAGTACTTCGCGAGATCGTTGGCGAGCGAGAAGGTCGTCAACGCTCCCCGCGTGATCAGCAGCTGTTTTCCGATCTCGACGACCTCGATGAGTTTCGTGGGATCGGAGTCGAGATCGACCATGTTGCCGGCTTCTTTGGCGGCCGATGTGCCGGTGTTCATGGCGACGCCGACGTCCGCCTGCGCCAAGGCAGGAGCGTCGTTGGTCCCGTCACCCGTCATGGCCACGAGGCGACCACCCTGCTGTTCTCGTCGAATCAGTTCCAGCTTGTCCTCGGGGGTGGCCTCGGCCAGGAAGTCGTCCACCCCGGCCTGTGCGGCAATTGCTTTGGCGGTCTTCGGGTTGTCGCCGGTGACCATGACCGTGCGGATTCCCATTGCGCGTAGTTGCGCGAAACGTTCCGCGATTCGAGGCTTGACCACGTCCGACAACTCGATCACGCCGAGGACACGCGCCGAGTCGTCCTGTCCGGCGGAGGCGACGACCAGGGGAGTGCCGCCCATCTCCGCGATCGAGGTGACGGTCTCCTGTGCGTGGAAATGTAGGCTAGGGCCTACATCTCCACGCAGGTGGGAGTCGACCCACGCGAGGACGGAATCCGCCGCCCCCTTGCGGATTCGAGTGCCGTCCAGGTCGATTCCGCTCATTCGCGTCTGTGCGGTGAACGGGACGAACTCCGCTGACTTCTCCGATTCGGTCGGGTGCAGGGGCAATCCGAAATCGAGCGCGCACAGATCCACGATGCTGCGCCCCTCCGGCGTTCCGTCCGCGAGTGACGACAACCTGGCGGCCGCCGCCAATTCGTCGGCCGTGACGCCTGGAATCGGATGGAGCCCGGTGGCGCGGCGGTTTCCGTACGTGATCGTGCCGGTCTTGTCCATCAACAGCGTGTCTATGTCGCCTGCTGCCTCGACAGCGCGCCCGGACATGGCCAGCACGTTGCGCTGGACCAACCGGTCCATCCCAGCAATCCCGATTGCCGACAGCAGGGCGCCGATGGTCGTCGGAATCAAGCAGACGAGCAGCGCAATCAGTTTGACGGGATCCTGCGCCTCGCCCGCATACGCGCCCATGGGACCGATCGCGACAACGGCGAGAAGGAAGATGATCGTCAGGGACGCCAGCAGGATGTCGAGCGCGATCTCGTTCGGGGTCTTCTGCCTCGAGGCGCCCTCGACGAGAGCGATCATCCGATCCACGAACGTCTCGCCCTGCGCGGACGTGATCTCGACGACGATGCGATCCGACAGAACCGTGGTGCCACCGGTGACCGCGGAGCGGTCGCCGCCTGATTCACGCACTACGGGTGCGGATTCGCCGGTGATGGCGGACTCGTCGACCGTCGCGATTCCCTCGATGACGTCGCCGTCGCCTGGGATGACCTCTCCTGCGGAGACGACCACGTGATCCCCGACGCGCAGGTCCGCACCCGGAACTTCCTCGATGCTTCCGTCGGTTGCCTGACGCTTGGCGACGGTGTCACGTTTGACGGCTCTCAGACTGGCGGCCTGTGCTTTTCCGCGGCCCTCGGCGACGGACTCGGCGAGGTTCGCGAACAGGAGGGTGAACCACAACCATGCCGCGACGAGCCACGCGAACACCGACGGGGAGAGCACGGCGAGGACCGTGCAGACCACCGATCCGACGAAGACGACGAACATCACGGGGTTGCGTGCGAGATGCCGAGGATCGAGTTTGGCCGCGGCGTTCGGCAGCGAAGTCCACAGTTGACGTGGACTGAAATATCCGGACCTGACCGGTGACGGTGACTCGTCGACGTCGGATTCGTCGGCGAGGAGCGGGGAGGTGGTGATGGTCATTGCAATGCCTCTGCGATCGGGCCCAGAGCGAGGGCCGGGAAGAATGTCAGTGCTGCAACGAGAACCACGGTTCCCAGTACCAGGACCGAGAACAACGGACCGGTGGTGGGCAGGGTTCCAGGATTCGGTGCGCTGCGCCGCTGGGTGACGAGTGATCCGGCGAGTGCCAGGACGAAAATGATCGGGAGGAAGCGACCGAGCAGCATCGCGACGCCGAGCGATGTCTGGAACCAGTCGCTCGTGACGGTGAGCCCACCGAAAGCGCTGCCGTTGTTGTTGGCAGCGGAGGCGAACGCGTAGAGCACCTCCGTGAAACCGTGGATGGAGCCGGGAGTGCCCGGTTCACCGGCGTTGCCCTGAAAACCGGTGGTGGACGACAGGATCACGGTGATCGCCGTACCGGTGAGAACCAACGCGGGCATGACGAGCACCGACAGTGCGGCGAGGGTTATCTGGCGTTGGCCGATCTTCTTACCGAGATACTCGGGTGTTCGGCCGACGAGCAGACCGCCGACGAAGACTGCGATGACGGCGAGGACGAGTAGGCCGTACAAGCCGGTTCCCACACCGCCCGGGGCGATTTCACCCAGCAGCATGTTCAGTAGCACCGCACCGCCGCCTAGTGGGGACATGCTGTCGTGTGCGGAATTGACCGCGCCGGTGGACGTACCGGTGGTCGCCACGGCGAACAATGTGGCTCCAGGGATGCCGAAACGAACTTCCTTGCCTTCGAGCATCACTCCGGCGGCTTGGGCCGCCACACCGCGTGCGCCCGATTCTGCAGCAGCGGTCACCGCGAGCAGGGCGCCGAACAGAACTGTCACCACGGCGAGCAGTGTCAGGCCTTGCTTTCGATCGCCGACCATGGTTCCGAACGTCCGGGTCAATGCCACCGGGACGAGCAAGATGGAGATGATCTGTACGACGTTGGACAACGGCGTCGGATTCTCGAACGGATGCGCCGAGTTGGCGGCGAAAATGCCGCCACCGTTGGTACCGAGCTCCTTGATGGCTTCCTGCGATGCGGCAGGAGCCAGCGCATTACCGGCCGTCGACCCGTCGAGTCCGGTGGACGCGAAACTGCTGGCGAAGGACTGCACAACGCCCTGGGTCAACAGGATCAGGGCGACTACGAAGGACAAAGGGAGCAGGATGCGAAGTGAACCGCGTACGAGGTCGACCCAGAAGTTGCCGAGTTCACCGCCCGTCCGTACGCGGACGAATCCACGGACAACTGCGATGGCCACCGAAAGCCCGACGGCCGCCGACACGAAGTTCTGCACGGCAAGTCCTACGGGCTGAGTGAAGTTCGACATCGTCGTCTCCGGCACGTAGGACTGCCAGTTCGTGTTGGCCACGAACGATATCGCCGTGTTGAACGCAACCGAGGGACTGACGCCGGGTAGGCCACCGTTCAGCGGGAGCACGCCCTGAACTCGTTGCAGCACATAGAGAAAGAACGCACTCGCAATCGAGAATCCCAGAACGGACAACGAGTACCCGATCCAGGTCTGCTGCGACCGTGAATCGATCCGACACAACCGGTAGATCCAGGTCTCGACGCGGAGGTCCGCCATCGCCGGTGACCGCACCACGGTCGCCGTCCCACCCGAGGCGGAGGCGACGTCCGGTGCTCGGTCGCTGTCGTGCGCGAACACTTTCGCCATGTAGTCGCCCAGCGGGACGTAGGCGGCCGCGAGTACGACTGCCACGACGCCGATCTGAAGGGCAGAAGCCAGAGCAGAGTTCATCGCCGTCAGAACCTTTCGGGATCGACGAGTGCAACGAACAGGTACACGATCGTTGCGGCCGCGATCACCAGCAGGATCACGCTGATTGCGCCGTCGAGTGTCATTTGGACACCCCGTTCGAGGCGATGGCCTTCAGGATCAGCGCGCACACACCGAATCCGCCGGCCATGACCACGAGGTAGCCGAGATCAGCCATGAATTTCTTCGCCCTCTTTTTCGTAGCGTTCCGGCGGCCCAGTGCCTGCCGGTCGACTGCATGTCTACTGCCGTGTGTGCGCCGCGGAACGGATCCTTACGGATCCTTTACGGGACCGAACCGAGTTCTGACGCGAACAAGACGGCAGCGATGAATTTCGAGCGACACGACGGTCGGTACTGCAGACGACCTCGAAGGAGAAAGAACATGGGCACGATACGGCTGGAACTGTTCGCAACGCTCGACCTCGTGGCTCAAGCGCCGGGAGGCCCCGAAGAGGATCCCACCGGGTTTCCCTTCGGAGGATGGCAAGCACCTCTCATGCACGAACTCACCGGAGCTCAGGTGCAGGCTGCGTACGAGGGAACCGACGCGTTACTGCTCGGGCGTCGAACGTACGACATCTTCGCCGCGTACTGGCCGCACCAGGAAGGTGGTCAGGACGATTCGATCGCGACATTGTTCAACCGCGTCCCCAAGTACGTGGCGTCGCGCGGCACGCCCGATCTGTCGTGGAACGGTGCCACGCACCTGGGCCCGGACCTGGCGTCGGCGATAGGGGAGATCAGGAATCGGCACGAGGACATCAAGGTCGTCGGGAGCCTGAACTTAGTGCAGACGCTGGTGCGCGAGAAGCTCTTCGACCGCATCGATCTGTGGCTGTATCCCATAGTTCTCGGAGTGGGCAAGAAGGTGTTCGACGGTGGTGCGGTCCCCACCAACCTCGAGCTGCTGGCTCCGCCGGAGGCCACGGACAACGGCGTCACCTACCTCCAGTACGGGCGTCTCGATGGCACGCCGCAGACAGGCGACATGTCCGCCGAGCGGCAGTGATTCGGAAGGCCCGGATGCACGTCAGGGTGCCCCGGACTTCTACCGGGGCACCCTGCGCGGAGTCGGGGTGGTGTCAGGACACGATCGCGTCGGCTTCGATTTCGACGAACAGTGCTTCGTCGATGAGTGCGCCGACTCCGAGAAGCGTCGACGCCGGACGGGTCGAGGCGAAGATCTCGCCGTGGACTGCGGCGACTTCCTGCCACAGCGACACATCGGTCAGGTAGATGCGGGTACGGATGACGTCCTGCAGCGAACCACCCGCCTCCACCAGCGCGCGTTCGATGGTCTCGAGTGCGGCTCGGGCCTGCTCACCCGCGGTCGCTCCCTGACCGGTGGTTCCGGACACCGCGATGTGGTTGCCGATCCGGACTGCGCGGCTGTACCCGATCTTGGGTTCCCACTCGGACCCGGACGAGATGTTCTGTCTTTGGCTCATGGGGCCCAATTATGCTGCTCTACTTGTAGAACCCGTCGCGCAGGTTGATTCCGTGCTCCACCCACACTTTGAGGGCAGCGAGCATTCCCGTCCAGCCCTGGCAGTTGCCGAACGCGCTCTTCGCACCGGCAGGCGTCGGCCTCCACGAGGACTCCGTGATCGTCACCAGTGTCCTGGTGTCGTCGTCGAGTGGCTCGAACTCGAAGGTCGTCGTGGTGCTCCCATCGTCGGAGGACGTCCCTTCACCGTCCCACCTGATCACGATCCGATTGGGTGGATCGGCGTCGACCACCTGAACGGGAAACGCGCCGGGAAAGTCGTGGAAATCCCAGGTCACTTCGGCGCCCGCGTCGAGGCGCCCGCGTGCACCTCCGGTGCTGAAGTACCTCGACAGCTGTTCGGGGTCGGCGACGGCCTCGTAGACATCGGCGACGGGTCGGGAAATCCGTCCCGACACGGTGAAGGACAGTTCGGTCAGATTCTCGGACATGTTGTAGTTTTACAACATGAGAGCTTCCGGGCACAAGGGTGACGATGATGATCGCGTGTTCAAAGCGCTTGCATCACCGCTACGCCGACGCATGCTGGACGCCCTGAAAGAAGCGCCCCGCAGCACGGGTGAACTGTGTGCGCTGTTTCCCGACATCGACCGGACGACAGCGCTGCAGCACCTGCGCGTTCTCGAAGCCGCCGAACTCGTGACCGGTCGCAGGATCGGCCGCGAGCGCCACCTCTCCTTGGCGCCGCTGCCGATCAAGCGAATTTCGGACCGGTGGATAGGGGAGTACACGCGCGCCGCCGTCGACCTGCTGGGGCGCCTCGACGAGTCGTGACCGAGCCGGGGTCAGACCACAGGCGCAGTGACGGCGGCCAGTGCCTCCTCGATGACGGACACGACCGCGGCCGGCTCGGCAATCATGACCAGGTGAGGTGCATCGATTTCGACGACCGAGCGCAACCCCGCACGTTCGTACCCGAAACGCTCCACATCGGGGTTGATGGTGCGGTCGTTGCTACTCACGATTCCCCAGCCCGGCTTGGTCTTCCACGCTGCGACGGGCGCCGCTTCCCCGAACGCCGCTGCTGCCAAAGGCCGTTGGGACACTGCGAGTACCTCGGCAGCCTCCGGCGGAACACCGGCGGCGAAGACCGCGTGGAACGAGTCGATCTTCACCGAGACGTCGGTACCGTCTTCGGAGCCCGCGACGGGGAAGGGCGTGTAGACGAGATTGGCTGCGAGATCTGAGTCGGGGAACCTTCCCTGCAGCTCACCGAGAGATTCACCCTCTTCGAGGGCGTAACCCGACACGTAGACCAGGCCGACGACGTTGTCTGCGGCGCCCGCCACCGTGATGACCGCACCGCCGTACGAGTGCCCGGCCAGGAGGACAGGTCCCTCGATCGACTCGACGATGGATCGGATGTACGCGGAGTCGCCGAGGAGGCTGCGATTCGGGACCGCGGGCACGAGAACGCGGTGGCCCTTGTCGATCAACCGTCGTGTGACCGGTGCCCAGCTTGCCGCATCTGCGAAAGCGCCGTGAATCAGTACGACCGTGGGAGTGGGAGTGCTAGCCATGATGGTGCCTTCCGGAAGACGAGAGAACGGTGTGTTCTCCACGGAACTCTCGTCTTCCGGGCCGACGATGTCGTCGCGGCTGGCAGCCAGATACCCTGCGCGCTGGTGGGGGTTCGCCCTACCTGCCAGCAGGGGTGGCGTCCGTCGTCATCGGTCCGATTCGACAATATTGTTCAATGCCTCCGGTGCCATTCCGAATCCGACGAGTCGGTTCAACGGGATCGAGGCCATCATGCGCACCATGTCGACGCCCAGTGCGTCGTCGGAACCCGATGGTGAGGACGGGAACATGTCGGCCAGAGCGGGACCGGTCCGCGGGTCGGCGAGCGCCTCACCGAGAGTCGAGTTCATGGTCAGCGGGATCTCGACGGAATCGCCGGAAATTGCCACCGTTGCCGACGCGCGGATATCGCGACTCGACGCGCCGACGTCGACGGTGTAGTCACCGTCCTCGACGGCCCATCGGTCCGTTCGAGTTTCCCAGTAGGCGAGCGCGGATCTGTCGAGGTGAACCTCGACGCGCTCGTCGGCACCTGCATCCAGCTCGGAGGTGACGGCGAACCCTTTCAGCTCGCGGGGCGCTCGAACGAGCGTCGAATCGGGCTTGCCCACGTAGACCTGAACGACGTCGCGGCCGGACCGGGAACCGGAGTTCGTGACGGTGACCGACACGGCAACGCCGGAGTCGGTCGCGGACACGTCGAGATCGGAATATCGAAACTCGGTGTAGGACAATCCGTGTCCGAACGGATAGGTCACCTCGATCTCGCGGGCGTCGTACCAGCGATACCCGACGAAGATGCCTTCCCCGTAGCGGACGTGTGAATTCTCGCCCGGGAAGTTCAGATAGGCCGGCACGTCCTGGATTCTCTCCGGGACCGTCTCGGTCAACCGGCCCGACGGATTGACGACGCCGAACAGAACATCCGCGAGAGCGCCGCCTGCTGCCTGGCCGAGTAGGGCGCCGTCGAGGATCGCAGGGATGATCGCCGAAATCGGCTGCAGACGAAGAACACCGCCGTGGGACAGTACGACGACGGTTCTCGGCTGCGTCTGCGCGATGGCTGTGATCAGGTCCAGCTGATCCTCGGGAATGTCGATGTCTTCGCGGTCGAATCCCTCGGACTCCTGACGTGCGCCGAGTCCGACGAACACCACGGCCACGTCCGCCTCGGCGGCAGCAGCGACTGCGTCGGCATGCAGTGAAGCGCCGGCATGCGGTGAAGCGCCGGCATGCGGTGAAGCGCCGGCATGCGGTGGGTTGTCGGTCGTCGTGAAGCCCTGGTGGTACGTGACGGACGAAGCGTGCCGACGGATTTCGTCGAGCGGCACGTCGAGCCGGGTGGGATTGACGTGCGAACTGCCACCACCTTGGTAACGCGGCTCCTGTGCGAACTCGCCGATCACGGCTATCCGCTGATCGGTTCGCAGAGGGAGAACATCGTCGTCGTTCTTCAGCAGAACGACGCTCCGAGCAGCTACTTCGCGTGCCAGGGCATGATGAGCATCGAGGTCGGGCGCGGTGGCTCCGTCATTGCGGCGCACGCGTTTTGCGAGTCGGGCGACCGCCTCGGCTGCGCGGTCCACCGCAGCCATCGGAACCGCGCCGGACTTCACGGCCGACTCGACCTGTGCATCGGTTGCGCCGCCGCGGCCGGGCATTTCGAGGTCCAGACCGGCCGCAACCGATGTCGGACGGTCGGCGACGGCACCCCAGTCGCTGACGACGACGCCGTCGAAACCCCACTCACCGCGCAGCACGTCCGTCAGCAGCCACGTGTTCTCGGAGGCGTAGACGCCGTTGATCTTGTTGTACGAGCACATCACCGTCCACGGGTTCGCGGTGCGCACGATGTGGGAGAAAGCGTTCAGGTAGATCTCGCGGAGCGGCCGCGCATCGACGTCCGAGCTCGACCGCATTCGATCGTGCTCGGTGTTGTTCAGCGCGAAGTGCTTCAGCGACGCCCCGACGCCGGTTCTCTGCAGACCGCTCACCCACGCCGCACCCAGGACACCTGCCACGACGGGATCCTCGGAGAGGTACTCGAAGTTTCTGCCGCAGCGTGGGTCTCGCTTGATGTTCACACCGGGGCCGAGAAGCACGTCGACATCGAGGGCGCGGGCTTCGACGCCGAGCGCCTCACCGACGCGACCGACCAGGTCGGGGTCCCAGGACTGGCCCAGTCCCACAGCGGGCGGAAAACATGTCGCAGGGGCGCTGCCGGCAAGTCCGAGGTGATCCGTCGCCCCGGTCTGCTTTCGGACGCCGTGTGGGCCGTCGGTCAGCATCAGCGACGGCACGGATCCGGCAGCGCGGGTGGTCCAGAAGTCCGCTCCGCTTCCCAGCGCAATCTTGTCGGCAAGCGACATGTCGGTGATCTCGGTGTTCTGGTCCATGGCTCGCCCTCGTCGTCGAAAGGAAGTGATGCCAAAACAGTACGTCGCTCGGTTTTGGTGTGCAACGGACCCGCCGTACAGTTCTCCTCGTGGCTCGACGAGGTGCGTACTCGAAAGGGGTGGCCAAGCGGGAGGAAATCCTGACGACGGCCCTCGAGATCGTCGCGCGCGATGGTTACAGCAAGGCCACCGTGCGTGAACTTGCGGACGCCGTCGGACTGAGTCAGGCCGGATTGCTTCACTACTTCGGTACCAAGGAAGTGCTGTTCACCGCGATTCTGCAACGACGCGACGAAGTGGACGTCGACCGTGCACTCGGTGAACCCGGCGAGGATCCGTTGGTCGACTTGGTCGAGCACAATGCAGAGGTGCCAGGCCTGGTGCAGCTGTACTCGCGATTCGCCTCCGAGGCGGCCGAGAAGGATCACCCGTCGCACGAGTTCTTCCGTGAGCGCTACCGGTCGTCTCGCGCCGGGCTTGCTGCCGAGGTCGAGCGCATGCAAGCGTCCGGTGAACTACCGTCGGATCTCGATGCCGAGCGCATCGCGATCATGATGTTCGCGATGATCGACGGACTGCAGACGCACTGGATGTTCGACCCGGAACTCGACATGGCACGGCACGTGTCCTACTTTTGGGAAATCCTGCGACGCACCGGTAAGTAGTTTCCAAATCAATCAAATAGGTAAGCTCACCGCATGACGTCGACACGGTGGCTCGATAATTCCGAGCAGCACACATGGCGTGCCTATCTCGACGCGACCCGTCTGCTGGTGCGCGCGCTCGACGGGCAATTGACTCGTGACTCGGGCATCTCGTTCGCCGACTACGAACTACTGGTCGTGCTGTCCGAGGCGCCTGATGGCAGGCTGCGCATGAGCGAACTCGCCGACGCCGTGACCACCACCCGCAGCGGCGTCACGCGCGCAACCACCAGGCTCGTCGACGCCGGTTGGGTGAAGCGAGTCAAATGCGACGACGACAAGCGTGGGATGTCGGCCGAACTCACCGACGCGGGATTGGCAAAGCTCGCCGACGCCAGCCCGGGACACGTCGCTGCCGTGCGAGAGTTGATGTTCGATCGCCTGACAATCGAAGACGTCGCGTCACTGGGGCGGGCATTCGATCGCATGAGGTCGCACATCAGCGATTGACGGAGACGATCGCGAGCGAGGCTTGCCTGTCGACCACAACACCCTGGAGACGCAAGTGATGCAGTGGCGGGACGCGGTACAACTGGCCTTGATCGTCGTGCTGGCAGGCGTGGGCACCTGTCTGCTCGTAGTGGGTGCCTATGGCTCCGGCGGAGTGATGCTCGCGCTGGCGGCGCTGTGGTTCTGGCGTGTCTATCGCACGACGGAGTGAGTGATCATTCGTCGTCGCCGGGGCGGGGGACTGGGGTCTCCCAGCGTCGGCGACGCTCGTCGTCGGTTTGGTCCCACCAGGGTGCGCCGCGTTCGCCGAGCGCAACCTTGGAGGCCTGAACTCCTGCCCGTGACTCCGGGGCGCCGCCCGTTGCCTTCACGTCGCGGCGCCATGCCATGAGTATCGACCGTAGCTCCGCAGCTCGATCCTCCGGAATTGCCGGGTCGGTCGCCCTCCATCGGCGACCGTTGATCACCACATATCGACCGTCTTCGGTGCGCTCGGGGCCATCGGGCATGAGGTCGACGGTACGCATTGACATGCAAGCGCGTACTTGCCTATTGTTTTCTCATGCCCGACGACTCGGGGACTCCCGAACTGTTCAAGGCGTTGTCGGATGCCACCCGTCGAGTGATTCTGGACGAATTGGTGCTCCGCGACGAGCAGACGCTGTTCGAGTTGTGCACCCGACTCATCTCGATCCACGGGTTTTCGTTGTCCAGGCAGGCGGTGTCCCAGCATCTGGACGTGTTGGAGGCCGCCGGACTGATTCGCTCGGAACGCAAAGGCCGCTACAAATTTCACTATCTCGACACGTCACCACTTCGCTCGATAGTCGACCGATGGCCGGTCGCCGGAGAACAGGAGAAATCATGAAGATCTACATCACCAGCCTCATGGTGTCCGACCAGGACAAAGCGCTTGCGTTCTACACCGACATATTGGGATTCGTCGTCAAGCACGCCATTCCGCTGGGCGAACACAAGTGGCTGACTTTGGTCGGTCCCGGCAACGAAGACGGGCCCGAACTCGGCCTCGAACCAGCGGAACACCCCGCGGTGAAGCCATTCCGCGACGCCCTGATGGCCGACGGCATTCCTGCCACGTCTTTCGCTGTCGACGACGTCCGCGCCGAATACGAGCGTCTGATCGGCCTCGGCGTCGTGTTCACGCAGAAGCCCACCGACATGGGCCCGGTCACCGTCGCGACGTTCGACGACACCTGCGGCAACCTGATTCAGATCTCCAACTACGCAGGCTGAGATGGCGCGCCGGCGTGGCTCGGGCGACTAGAACGCATCCCCGGTGCGCCACGCCATCTCCTGCAGCGTCCATGTGTTGTCGTCGGGATCGGCGAATGCCGCGTACTTCACCCCGCCTCCCACATCCTGGACGTCGTCGACCCGAACGCCGCGGTGTTCCAACTCGGCCCGCGATGCCTCGATGTCCGCGACGACCAGATGCAGCCCTTTCGTCGAACCGGGAGGCATTGCATACGCACCGAGCCCGGTTCCCATGCTGATCGAACATGCCGACCCGGGAGGGGTCAGCTGAACCACGCGAACACCCTCTGCGGGAGTCACATCCACGTCGGCTACGAACCCGAGCTTGTCCACGTAGAACGATTTGGCTCGATCGACATCGCTCACCGCGATAGGGATCAGTTCCAACTTCATGTCCATGTATCCTCCTCGAGCCCGGTACCTCGGCAGAGCCTAGCGCTGCTCTACCGGCCGAAGTCGACCTTGTCGGTCGGAACCGTTCCGGCTTTCCTTCCCGGGGCGCGCTGGTTGTCCCAGTACAGATTGGTGTGTGCAATCACCTGTTCCGGGCTCGGCGCACCCCACTCGGTCAAATCCTCCGTGGTGTGCGCGTCACCGACCAGAACGGTGTCGTAACCGCGGGTGAGCGCGCCGTGCAGTGTGCTTCTGATGCAGAAGTCCGTCTGGGCGCCCGCGACGACGATCCTGCCGACGGCCGACGTCGCGAGGACGGCGTCGAGATCGGTGTCCTCGAACGAGTCGCCGTACGTTTTGTGAATCACGGGTTCGGACTCGTTTCGTCTCAGCTGTGGCACGTACTCCCAGCCCGGAGATCCCGCGACGAGGTCGTCGGCCGAGTGCTGAACCCACACCACCGGCGCACCAGCGGAGCGTGCCTTCTCCACCAAGTCGACGATGCGACCCACCACGGTGTCGGAATCGATCGACGCCGCCATCACGTCGACCTGAACGTCGACGACGAGCAGCGCGGTACGCGGACGGTCCTTCCACATCGTCATGCGACGACGATACTCAGTACACGTCGCGGACGTACCTCTTCTCGGCCGACAACGACTTCACGTAGGCGTCGGCGCTGGCTGGAGCGAGCCGACCATGCTGAGCGACAATGCCTTTGAGTGCATTGTCGACGTCCTTCGCCATTCGTGACGCGTCGCCGCAGACGTAGAAGTGTGCGCCCTCCTGGAGCCACTTCCACAGCGTCGGACCGTGCTCGACCATCCGATCCTGCACGTACACCTTGGACGCTTGATCCCGAGAGAACGCGACGTCGAGGCGCGTGAGGGAACCGTCGTCGAGCATCGTCGTCAGCTCGTCGCGGTAGTAGAAGTCCGTTGCGGCATGTTGCTCACCGAAGAACAGCCAGTTCGGGCCGGTGTGGCCGAGAGCGCGCCTTTCGTGGAGGAAGGCGCGGAAGGGGGCGATGCCCGTTCCAGGTCCGACCATGATCATCGGTACGGTCGGGTCCTCCGGTGGTTTGAAATGCGCCGACTTCTGAACGAAGATTCCCACGTCCTCACCCTCGGCGTGGTCGGCGAGATACGTCGAACACACACCACGACGCGGTATGCCGTGCACGTTGAACCGTACCGTGGACACGGTCAGTTGCACTTCGCTCGGGCTTTCCTTCGGACTCGACGAAATGGAGTAGAGCCGCGGCTGCAGCGGCTTCAGTACCGTCAGCCACTGATCCACGTCCGCTGTCACCGGAGCGTGGGCCAGTACGTCGATGGACTGCCGACCCCACATCCAGTCCGCGAGCGCACTCTTGTTCTCCGGCATCAGCATTCGTTCGAGATCGGCGTCGTTGGTGCGGGAGTGCACGAACTTCAGCAAATCCGGTGTGGCCTTAGCGATCTCGAGCCGGTCGCGGAGAGCGATGCGAAGCGGCATCGACTCGTGCCCGGCGAGGTCGACGACGGTGTCTCCGTCCAGACCCGTTGCGCCCAGCCACTCGTCGACCAGTACGTCACTGTTGCGCGGCCAGACGCCGAGCGCGTCACCCGCCGAGTAGGTGAGCGTGCCTTCCGGCAAGTGGAATCCGAACTGCCTGACGTCCTTGCTCGACCCGGCCGCACTCAGTGGGGTGTTACGCACCAGTGCGGTGGGCAGCGGCGCCTTCTTGCCGTACGACGGCGCCCCGTCGGCCGATGCTGACGTCGGAGCGATCACGGCCTGTGCGACGGGCTGCGATGCCGTGTTCAGCTTGGCCAGCACCCGTTCGAGCCACATCGCCGACGCTTCCTCGTGGTCGGGTTCGCAGTCGACTCGGCCCACGAGGCGTTCACCGCCGAGATCGGCCAATCTGCTGTCGAGTCGACGCCCGTTGCCGCAGAAGTCGTCGTAGTTGGAGTCTCCGAATGCAAGCACCGAGTAGCGGTGTCCGGTCAGGTCCGGGGCGTCGTCTCCGCTGAGTCCGTCGAGGAACGTCGCACCGTTGTCGGGTGCGTCACCGTCACCGGTCGTGCTGCTGATCAGCAGCACGACTGTGTACTGCGACAGACGAGCGGCCGGAAAATCGTCCATGACGTGCTCCGTCACCGCGATACCGGCGTTCCTCAACGCATCCACGCTGGAGTAGGCGAACTCCTCGGCTGTGCCGGTCTGCGACGCCCACAGGACGAGCACCGCTGACTTGTCCGATGCATCCTGCCCGAGCGGGTCGTTTCCCGCCTGTGTATCCAGTGCGGCCACGTCCTGGCGCGAGAACAGGCCTGCGAGCAGACCTTCCACCCACGCTCGGGTCTCGGGGGAGAGGGGAGTAGTGGCGGGCAACATAGGAGTGCCGGCCAACGAACCGTCCGCGCGGAGACCGGCGAGAAGGCCTGCGATGTAACGCTGTTCGTGCACGGGGAGTGGTAGCGCCGGTCCGGCGTGATCGCCGACCAGACCGGCCAGCGCGTCGACTGCCGAAGGCGAAGCCGAAGCGGGTACGGGGTCGCTTTTCTCGACGGCCCCGGCAACCTTGGTCAACGTCACGGCGCACACCTTGAACTCAGGCTGTTGGGACAACGGATCGATCGCGTCGTTGGTCACGGCGTTGATGGACAGGTATTCACCGAAGGAGTCGTTCCAGTGGAACGGCGCGAAACAGTCTCCCGGTCGAACGCGATCGCTGATCACGGCAGGCAGCACTGCTCGGCCACGCCGGGACGCTACTTCGATCCGGTCGCCGTTCGCAGCGCCGAGCCGTTCGGCATCGAGGGGATGAAGTTCGACGAAGGGACCAGGGTTCAGCTTGTTCAGTTTGGCCACCTTTCCGGTCTTCGTCATGGTGTGCCACTGGTGCTGAAGTCGGCCGGTGTTGAGCAGGAACGGGTAGTCGTCGTCGGGCATCTCCGCCGGTGCCATGGACGGTCGAGCGAAGAACTGCGCTCGGCCGGTCGGCGTCGGAAAAGACAGGCGCGGAACCGATCCGTCGCTCAGCACGCGCCGGGTCTGGCTGATTCCGTCGTTGACATAGCGAATGGGATGCCGGTCGGCGTCGTCGTCCGGCGGGCACGGCCACTGCAACGAGGTGGCGCGCAGACGGTCGTACGTCGCTCCGCGCAGGTCGTACCCGGTCCGCGGATTGGAGAATTGTTTGATCTCCTCGAAGATCTCCTCGGCGCTCGAATAGGTGAAAGCGTCGGCGAATCCGAGCTCGCAGGCCATTGCTGCGATGATCTGCCAATCCGGCAACGCCTGCCCCGGAGCGTCGACGGCCTTCTGGAACAGTGTGAGGTTGCGTTCGGAGTTGATCATGACACCCTCCGATTCCGTCCACAGTGCGGCGGGAAGGACGACGTCGGCGTATCCGTTGGTCTCGTTGTCCGCGAACACATCCTGAGTGATCACCAACTCGGCACGTTCGAGTCCGGCAATGACTGTCTTCCTGTTTGCCACCGAGGCAACAGGATTGGTGCAGATGATCCAGCATGCCTTGATGTCGCCGTCGGCCATGCGTGAGAACATGTCGATGGTGCCGCCGCCGACCTCGGTGCGGAGTGTTCCGGGAGGAAGATCCCACCGGTTCTCCACGAACGTCCGATCCTCCTCCGACAACACGGACCGCTGACCCGGTAGACCGGGGCCCATGTACCCCATCTCGCGGCCGCCCATGGCGTTCGGCTGACCGGTCAGAGAGAACGGACCACTGCCGGTACGGCAGATCGCCCCGGTCGCCAGATGTAGATTGATCACGGCGTTGGTGTTCCAAGTTCCATGCGTCGACTGGTTCAAACCCATTGTCCAGCAGCTCATCCAGTTACCGGCCTCGCCGATCCACGTCGCGGCCGTCCGCAGTGCCTGCTCGTCGATGCCGGTTCTCCTGCTCACCTCGGCCGGCGTGTACTCGGCGAGGAAGCCCTCCATGGCTTCCCAGCCGTCGGTGAACTCGTCGACGAACTCGCGATCCACGTGACCGTCGGCGACCAGAAGGTGCAGGAGACCGTTCAACAGGTCCAGGTCGGTTCCGGGGGTGATCTGCAGATGCAGGTGAGCTTTGTCCGCGGTGGCGTTGCGCCGAGGATCGACCACGATCAACTTGGCGCCCTGCTTGACCCGATCCATCATGCGTAGGAACAAGATGGGGTGACAGTCGGCCATGTTCGCCCCGGTGACGAAGAATACGTCCGCGTGATCGAAATCCTCGTACGAGCCGGGAGGGCCGTCCGCTCCCAACGATTGCTTGTAGCCGGTACCTGCACTGGCCATGCAGAGCCTCGAGTTGGACTCGATCTGGTTGGTTCCGATGAAACCCTTGGCCAACTTGTTCGACAGATACTGCGCCTCGAAGGACATCTGCCCGGACACGTAGATTGCAACGGATTCGGGTCCGTGTTCGTCGAGGATCGCCCGTAGCCTGCGCGCCGTCTCCACGATCGTCCGAGGTGTGTCCGCAGGCATCGGATCGTCCCCACGCCTGGCTCTGGTCAGCGCAGTGGTGAGGCGCCCGGGAGCCAGCAGCATGTCCGACGTCGTCGAACCCTTCGTGCAGAGTCGGCCGAAGTTCGACGGATGAGACTTGTCTCCGACGGACTTCTCGACCGTCGCCGGGCCGTCGGGTCCCCGGGTGATCTGCAACGTCATTCCGCATCCGACGCCGCAGTACGCGCACACCGTCTTGACGGTGTCCACACTGACGTCGACTGTTTCTGTTGCCACGAACCCACGATCATCGTTCGAGGATTCCCATCGATGACCTGACGGTTAGGCCGATGTGACGATGTCCTCACGGCTTCCCGGTGCGCGACGTGAAGTCGGCTGGATTGGATCCGAACGAATCCGACGAATGGGATATTTCCGCTGGTAGCGGCTTTGACACGCGCGAGTACTCCTGCGAGAGTAGTCCTGTGTCGTCCATCCGCCTGTTCATTCTGGGGTCCCTTGCCCAACGAGGTGAGATGCACGGCCACCACCTCAAGTTGCTCGCCGAAGAAGAACACGTCCACATGTGGACCGACATCTCCGTCGGCGGGCTGTACGGCGCGCTGAAGCGGTTGCATGCCGAGGGGTTGATTTCCGATGTGCGCACCGAGCAGGAAGGCAACTTTCCGGCCCGCCAGGTGTACGGCATCACCGAGGCCGGCCGCGTCGCACTGAGCGAACTCAGACGCGACGGACTGACCGAGTACGTGCTGCGACCCGATCCGTTCGACCTGGCCCTCAGCAGGCTCGACCCCGATCGTCTCGACGAGCTTCCCCGCATCGTCACAAGCCGCATCGCGATGCTGAAAGAACTGCTGCGCACCGCCCGAGAAGCAAATGCACGGGCGCGGCCGTACTTGTCGCGGGCCGAGACGTTCGCTCTGGAACATCGCGAGAAGCGCCTGCACGCCGAAATCGACTGGCACGAAAGCCTCGTCGACGCCTTGCCCGACGTCGTCGCCGAGGAACGTGCACGAACACACTTTCCGCCCCCACACCAACCACCGCCATCACACCGATCGAAGGGCTCTTCCACATCATGACCGAAATCAACTCACGAGCCTCGGCACCGGCCGCGGTGGTGCCACGCCGCTCATGGCAGGCGCTGGTGGTGCTGCTGCTCGGAATGTTCATGGCGCTGCTCGACACCACCATCGTCAACGTCGCACTGCCGACCATCGAAACCAGCCTCGACGCGTCCGAAGCAACGCTGTCCTGGATCATCTCCGGGTACGCCTTGGCGTTCGGGCTTGCGCTCATCCCAGCCGGAAAAGTAGGCGACCGAATCGGTCACAAATGGGTGTTCTTCGCCGGGTTGGCACTGTTCACCGTGGCCAGCTTCGCATGTGGGTTGGCTCAGAACGACATTCAACTCGTCGTTGCTCGTATCGTCCAGGGACTGGCGGGTGGCATCTTCGTCCCCGCCGTGACCGCGTTCATCCAGCTGCTGTTCCCAGGGCAGGTGCGGGGCAAGGCATTTGCGATCATGGGCGCAGTCATCGGCGTCTCCACCGCGCTCGGTCCCATAGCGGGCGGTCTCATCATCGAGGCGTTCGGAAACGAGAACGGTTGGCGCGGAGTGTTCTGGGTCAACCTGCCCATCGGCATCGTCGGACTGATCGCCGCCGCGGTTCTGCTGCCGAAGCGATCCGATACGGAGACCACGCCGCAATCCGGAATCGACTGGGTCGGCCTCGTTCTCGTCACCGCTGGTCTCGTCGCGCTGCTCGTACCGCTGATCGAAGGCCAGGACCAGGGCTGGCCACTGTGGACGTATCTGACGCTCGTCGCAGGCGCGCTGTTGATCGCTGCGTTCGCCGTATGGGAAGTCCGATACACACGGCGCGGACGCAACCCGCTGGTGCCGCCCAAACTCTTCACCCACCCCGCTTTCACCGGTGGCACCATCCTGGCACTTGTGTACTTCGCGTCGTTCACCAGCATCTTCTTCACACTGTCACTGCTGTGGCAAACAGGTCTGGGCAACTCCGCGCTGTCGTCGGGAGCAGTCATGCTTCCGTTCGCGATCGGAAGCATCATCGCGTCGTCGCAGAGCAACAGGCTCACACAACGCCTCGGGCGCACGGTGCTGCTGCTCGGGACGTCGTTCGTCGCCATCGGTCTGATCTGGATCTGGATCGTTCTCGCCACAACCGATGGGGCGGACCTCACCAACTGGAAGCTGCTGCTTCCATTGCTCATCGCCGGACTCGGCAACGGCGCCTTCATCGCACCGAACGCGCAGTTCATCGTCGCGACGGTCGACCGTCAAGATGCGGGAGCGGCCAGCGGCGTGATCTCGACGATGCAGCGCATCGGCAGCGCCGTCGGCATCGCGGTGATCGGCAGTGTGCTCTTCGGATCGCTGACGATCACCGGCCCCGACACTGTGGCCAGCGGATTCATGCACGCAGCGTCCGTCGCGATGGCCGTCAGTGCAGCGTTCGGTGTCGCGGCACTGCTGCTCGTCTTCGCTCTACCCAAGCGCGTCGATGCGCCAGGGCCACCCGTCCGGAGTGAGTAACCGCTATTAGGGGAGGCTGCGTTTGTGCGATTCGATCACCGATCGCGCAAGCGCAGCAATCTTGACGTTCATGTCCTGCGACGTCTTGCGCAGCATCTCGAACGCCTGATCGTCGCTGACGTCGTGCGTCGCCATCAGAAGACCGATCGCCTTGCCGATCTCACGGTTGCTCTCCAACCCGGCACGGAGTGTGCTTGCTTCCTCGCCGCTCGCGATCGCCGACACCGTCACCGCGGCGAACGCCGAGATCACGATGGCGCGATCCGCGACCGCACCGTCGAATGCGCCGGGGGTGTCACTGAACAGATTGAGCGCGCCCACCTTCTTGGTGCCGAGCAGCAATCGAAAACCCATTGCTCCGCGGACCGGAGTGCGCGTCACCACGCCTCGCGCGAGCGCGGGCCACTGCGTCGGCGACAGGAAATCGGGTTCGATCTGAGCGGACTCCTGCTCGATCGCGTCCAAGCACGGACCCTCGCCGGTGGCGCGCTCGATGTCGTCCACAGTCCGCGCCACCTGATCGGAGGCGCCCACCGTGATCGGCTGACCCCGCTGAACGACCATCAAACTCGCGTGGTCGCACCCGTCCACCAACAGCGTCGCAGCAACACAGATGGCCGAATACACCTCGTCGGCGCTGGTACCGCGATACACGATGTCCGCGAGAGCCGCGAACACGGTCGCCGGATCGGTGGACGCGATTCCGTTGGCGTGTAAATCACCGGTCATGAACACTCCGATCGGGGTGTGCGGATATCGCACAGGGTCTGGTGTCGCTGCCCTGGACTCGAGAAGCTGCATTCGACCGTCAAGGATACCGAGTGGTCAGAGTCGATCGATCACCCGGCGCACAGGGGCGCCGGCGCATCCTCGGCAAACGGTTTGCCCGGAGGCTCGATGTAGGCAGCGTACAGAACCACCGGGACGGCGCCAAGGTTGGCGCCCTGGTGGACATGGCTTGCGTCGACCTCTTCGGCAACAACTTGCCCCGCTGGCGTCGACACCCTCGTGCAGTCGTGCAAAGTCCTTGTCAGAACGCCGGATTCGACGTACGCATACACCGGACCGTCGTGATAATGCCATCCGGTCGTTCCGCCCGGTGCGATGATTATTCTGCGTGCCGTGAAGTCCGTGCCTGCGAGCTCTGCGCTGCCGGCTATCAGCGGGAACGAGACATGAGCCAAAGTTTCCGCCGTGACCCCTGAGGGAGGTGTCGCACCGGCCAGAGCAGGGGAGAGGCCGGCGAACGCGACACAGGACACGCCTACCGCGGCACAGCGAGAAAGCACGGACATGTGGTTCACCTCTCGTGGAAGGACCGACCCGCACCCAGCGTAGATACGCAGGTCGATCGCGGAGTCGGTATCAAAATTTCCGCGGCCGGTAGCGGAGCCGGCAGGAGCGTCCGAACAAATCGTGAGGCTGAGTAATCTGCAGTAGTGGACGACTCAGCACATACCCCCGATTCCTCTGTCTTCGAGTACGGAGTGGACGGACCCAAGGTCATCCTCGCCGGGATCGACGGCTCCGATTCAGCCTGGCGCGCCGCGGCCTACGCCGCCGGACTTTCGCGCAGGCAAGGCTCGCTGCTCGTTCTGGTCTACGTCCAACCCCTCGCAACCGCCGCATGGGGTCAAGCGGGAATCTCCCTTGTCGAAACCGGGAAGGAGATCGCCGACGAACTTCTCGCCTACATACAGAAATCGAGCCGCGACTCCGATTCGATCCGGTGGGAGTTCCGCACCGCGACCGGTGACCCCTTCAACGGCCTCGTCTCCGTCGCCGACGAATTACGCGCCGACGCCATCGTCGTCGGCGCCTCCGAGCACGCAGGCCATCGAATGTTCGGATCCGTCGCCGTGCGATTGGTCAAAGCCGGGCGATGGCCGGTGACCGTGGTGCCGTGAAGTGATTGTGTGGGGCGGGCGGGGCTCGAACCCGCGACCAATGGATTATGAGATCGAACCGGGGTGCAGGTCAGAGACCGAAACCCGTTGCGAGCAGGCACTTT
>NZ_JBHUZE010000006.1:0-305217 GCF_042667435.1 Rhodococcus sp. NPDC057297
CTGGAGTTGTTGGCGCAGTATTCGCCGTCGTTCGGGTGTACGTTCGCCAATTTCGTGCCGGTGGTGCAGAACGCGCAGGACGTGATCGGTGTCGGCGACGAGTACCGAGGCATCAACGTGTCCGCTGCTTTCGTCAATCCGAAGGGGCGCTACCTTCCCAACCAGGACGAGCCGCGCCTGTTCGACGACCGCGGACCGCGTTGCTACACCCCGGCGGACACGGCTGCGGGGGAGTTCTTCCCGCAGTACCCGGGCGGATCGGCGAACGACGGTTCCTACCAGGTGCCGTCGAGGAACCCGGGACCGCAGGATGTTCCGGAACTGCCTGCTCCGCAGTACTCGCCGCTGCCGGGCATCGTCGAACAGACGCCGGTGTCCTACGCGGGCTCGGATTTCGAACGTGACACTCTCGCCGTGATCTACGGCGGGGCAACGGGAACCGCTCCGGAGGATGTTCCTTCCTGGGTTACTTCGGCGGGGGCGCCGGCATTGAGGGGTGTGGAGGTGACCATCAAATGAGGGGGCTACTCGCACCGCTCGTCAAGCTGATCGTGTTCGCTGTCGTCACGATTCTGGCGACCGCCACCCTGGCGTTCTCGATCGCGAACATCTCCGGGGGCGGGGGAAAGACGTTCAACGCGATCTTCAGTGACGTTGCATCGCTCAACAAGGGTGACGAGGTCCGCATTGCCGGTGTCCGCGTCGGCGACGTCAAGAACATCGAGATCGTCAACGAGCGCGAAGCCATGGTCGAGTTCTCGGTCGACGGCCGGGATTACCTGCCTGCCTCGGCGACGGCCAACCTCCGTTACCGAAACCTCGTCGGGCAGCGGTACATCGCGATCGAACAGGGTGCTGGTGACCAGGGCGGCAAGATCAACCCCGGTGAAACCATCCCGTTGAGCCAGACCAAGCCCGCCGTCAACCTCACAACTCTGTTCGACGGCTTCAGGCCGTTGTTCCAGACATTGAGCGCCGATGACGTGAACAAGCTGTCCTACCAGATCATCCAGGTCTTCCAGGGTGAGTCCGGAACGATCAGCGAACTGGTTCGCAGTACCGCAAGCTTGACCAATACGGTCGCAGACAAGGACGCGGTGATCGGCGCCGTCATCACCAACTTGAACACGGTGCTGCAGACGGTCAATCAGAACGACGACCAGCTGGATTCCCTGATCACCAACACTCAGGCGTTGGTGTCGGGACTGTCCTCCGACCGCGACGTCGTCGGATCTGCCGTCACGTCTCTCGCCGGCCTGACGGACGCTACCGCGGATCTTCTGGAACCGACGAGGCCGTCCATCCAGGGATCGATCGCCGCACTGAACACTTTGGCGACCACGCTGAACAACCGTGAAGCAGAGGTCACCAAGGTCATCCAGACCATGCCGAAGAAGCTCGACAAACTGATCCGAACGGCCCAGCAGGGTTCGTGGTTCACGTTCTACCTGTGCGGCATCGACATTCAGGCAGGCCCGGGCACGTCGCCCAACCTGAACTTGCCGACCGGGCTTCCGACGGTGAATCAACCGCTGTACACCAACGCGGCCGAGCGTTGCAAAGCTGGGGGGATCAAGGAATGAAAAAGCGTAGCCCGCTCGTGGCCGGCGCGCTCGGCATCATGATCGTGCTTCTGGCTACCGTGTCGGTGTTCTTTCTGGACAAGCTGCCGATCCTGGGAGCCGGCTCGACGTACACGGCGCAGTTCAAGGAAGCGGCCGGGCTCAAGCCCGGCAACGAAGTGAGAATCGCGGGTGTCAAGGTAGGGCAGGTCGATTCCGTCGAGCTCGACGGCGACAGGGTCAACGTCGACTTCCGCGTGCAGGACGCGTGGGTGGGCAACAACTCGTCGGCGTCCATCCAGATCAAGACCGTCCTCGGGCAGAAGTATCTGGCCATCGATCCTCGTGGTGACGACGTGCTCAAGCCGAAGGATCCCATTCCGTTGGAGCGCACAACTTCCCCGTACGACGTCATCGACGCGTTTTCCGACGCAGCATCGACGATCGAGGACATCGACACCACTCAGTTGGCGTCGAGCTTCGAAACTCTGTCGCAGGCGTTCTCCGAGACCCCGGCGGACATCCGTGCCTCGCTCGACGGTGTCAGCCGGTTGTCGCAGACCATCGCGAGCCGGGACGCCGAACTGCAGAGGCTGTTCGAGGCGACAGGTCAGACGTCGAAGGTGTTGGCGGACAGGAACGAACAGTTCACCAGACTCATCGCCGATGCGGGGCCTCTGCTGGAAGAGCTGAACAATCGCCAGCAGGCGATCTCGCAGCTGCTCAGCGGAACCAGGCGTCTGTCGACGGAACTGACCGGCTTGGTCCGCGACAACGAAGAGCAGATCACTCCGATGCTCGAACAACTGAACGGCGTGATCGACATCCTCAACGAGAACAACGAGGCCGTCGAGCGCGGCCTGCAGCTGTACTCACCGTTCGTTCGCATGTATGCGAACGTGGTCGGTAACGGCCGCTGGCTCGACATCACCCTGGCGAACCTCACGCCTCCTGGTCTGCCGTTGATCCCCGGCTACCGTCAGCCCGCGCGTGATCTGGGAGGCAACTGATGACCGACAGCACAGCTGACGGAACCACGGAGAACACCAAGAAGACCGGTGGCACGCGCGCAGTCATTGCAGGCGTCGTCATCGCAGCGCTGGTGATCGCAGGCGGCCTCTGGTGGCTGTTCACCCGTGCGGGTTCGACCGACATCACGGCATACTTCGACAAGTCCGTCGGTATCTACGAAGGTTCCGACGTCCGTGTCCTCGGCGTCGCAGTCGGCAAGGTCACCTCGGTCGTGCCGCAGGGCGATCAGGTCGAAGTCAAGATGCGCGTCGAGCGCGGCGTCGACGTTCCAGCCGACGTGAGGGCGGCGCAGATCACGCCGTCGTTGGTGTCGGATCGATACGTTCAGCTCGCACCTGCCTACTCGGGTGGGGAGAAGATGTCGGGCGACGCGGTGATTCCGCGTGACCGGACCGCAACTCCCGTCGAGGTGGATCAGATCTATGCCAGCATCGACGAACTGTCCAACGCACTCGGACCCAACGGGGCCAACGCGAACGGGGCGCTGACCGATCTGGTCAACACCGGCGCCGCGAACCTCGACGGCAACGGCGAAGCGCTGGGCAACACCATCACTCAGCTCTCGGAAGCGTCGCGGACACTCAGCGACTCCCGCGGAGACCTGTTCGACACGGTCAAGAACCTGCAGACGTTCGTCTCGGCCCTCGCGGCCAACGACGCGCAGGTCCGCGAGTTCAACAACCAGCTGTCCGATCTCACCGGATTTCTCGACGGGGAGCGGGAGAATCTCGGTGCGGCACTGAATCAGCTGTCGATTGCCCTGGGCGATGTGGCTGGATTCGTGGCGGACAACCGCGATCAGTTGGTGCGGGCGGCCGACGGACTGGTGCAGCCCACTCAGGCGCTGTCCGACAATCGCCAGCAGCTGGTGGAGACACTGACGATTCTGCCGCTCGCGATCAGCAACCTCGTCAACTCGTACGACGCCGAATCGGGCACTCTGGCCTCACGTGCCAACCTGCAGAACGAGACTCAGGACCCACTCGGCACGGTGTGCCGCCTGATCGACCTCGGCAAATTGGTTCCCGGTGACCCGAGGTTCGAACAGCTCGGTGCCCAGATCCAGCCGATCATCGACCGGTGCGGTGAGATCACGACGCTGATCCAGGGCCCGGTTCGCGATTCCGGACTGGTGCTTCCGTTCGGTGTGCTCACGAACGACACCCAGCAGGGTGACGTCGTGCCGGGGACGGTGCCGGGTGTCGTGTCACCGAGGTTGGGCGAGAACAACACGCTGCCAGGACTGCAGGAATCGCTTGGAGGGGGACGATGAGCGCGTCGATGAGAACGTGGATTTCGTCGAAACGGTCGTTGACGTCCGTCGTCGGTGCAGCCGTTGTGGTCATGTCGGCCACGGCATGCTCGCAGGGCGTGTACGGAATTCCGTTGCCCGGTGGTGCAGATGTCGGCAGCAACCCGATTCGTCTCACGATTCAGTTCCAGGACGTTCTCGATCTGGTCCCGCAGTCGACCGTCAAGGTCGACGGAGTCGAGGTCGGCCGGGTCGACTCGATCAGCGTTCCGGACGGTGAGTGGACCGCGAACGTCGATGTCATCGTCAACGACTCGACCGATCTGCCGGCCAACGCGACTGCGGCGGTCGAGCAGACGTCGATCCTCGGCGAGAAGTTCATTCAGCTGTCGGTTCCTGCGGGTGACGCGGATCCTCAGAAGCTGAAGGACGGGGACACCATCCCACTCGACCGGACCCGCGTGACGACGAACATCGAACAGGTTCTCGGCGCTCTGTCGCTGGTGCTCAACGGCGGTGGCGTCGGGCAACTGGCTCCGATCGTGAAGGAACTCAACGCAGCTTTCTCCGGTCGAGAGGGAACCACCAAGAGTCTTCTCCAGGAAGCGAACACGCTGATCGGTGGACTCGAAGAGCAGCGCGACGACATTACTCGAGCGCTCGACGGTCTCGACCTCCTGACCACGCAGGTCAGCGGGCAGACCGAGAAGATCGACCGGGTCCTGCAGGATCTGCCGATCGCGACGGAGGTCCTCGAACAACAGCGTCCGCAGCTGACGCAGATGCTCGGCCAGCTCGACAGGCTCGGCAGCGTCGGGACGGACGTGATCAACCAGTCCAAGGACAACTTGATCGCGGACCTGCGAGCGCTGCGTCCGACCTTGCAGGCGCTCGCGGCGTCGGGTGACGACATCGTGACCACACTGCCGCTGATCCCGACGCTTCCGTTCCCGGACGGAATCGAGGAGATCACCCAGGGCAACTCGGCCAACTTGTATCTCTCGCTCGATCTGTCGATCGGCACCGCTCTGCGCAACTTCGGTGTCGGCGAGGGAGATCCGGTCTACATCCCGCCGAAGTACGGCGACACGCTCCCACTGGTGGATCCGTCGAACCCGTACTACAACGGGAACGGTCCGCGACCGGGGTGGCCCACCATCTCGCTGTTGCCGTTGCCCCCGATCATTCCCAATTCGTCGCCTCCTCCCGGGGTGCCGGTAGCGCCTGGGGCCGAACCGGACGAGGGTGAGACCGGTGCGCCGCTCACTCCGTTCGAGCCCCTGAACGATCTGCTCGAACAACTCGGAGGTGGGCTGTGAGATCGCGGCTGGTGAAGGTGCAGCTCATCTTCTTCGTCATCGTCGCAGTCGTGGGCGTTGTCTACGTTGGCGGAAAGTACGTGCGGCTCGACAATCTGCTCGGCTTCGGCCAGTACAGCGTGACCGGTCAGTTCGCCGATTCCGGTGGAATCTTCACCAACGCCGAGGTCACGTACCGCGGCGTGCCGGTGGGCACCGTCGGCGCGTTGTCGCTCACGAACGACGGCATCGACGTGGAACTGTTGCTGGACAACGGAGGTCCGCAGATTCCGTCGTCGGCGCGCGCTGTCGTGGCCAACCGCTCGGCCATCGGTGAGCAGTACGTAGATCTTCAGCCGACGAGCGACGAAGGGCCGTATCTCGAGAACGGTTCGACCATCGCCACGGCGGACACGCAGACGCCGGTGCCCGTCGAGAACGTCCTCGCCAGCACGGATCAGCTCGTCAAGACCGTTCCGCTCGAGAACCTGACGACGGTTGTCCGAGAGCTCGGGGCTGCGTTCGACGGAAAGGGTGACGACCTGCAGGTGCTCGTCGACTCTCTCGGTGCGTTGTCCGAGACGGGCAACGAAGCACTGCCGCAGACGCTCGCTCTGATTCGCGACAGCCGAACCGTGTTGGACACGCAGTCCGAGCAGTCGTCGGCCATCCGGCAGTTCAGCACGGATCTGGCGTCGGTGACCGCGCAGCTGCGGAGCAGCGATCCGGACATCCGGAGATTGATCAACACCGGAACCGCAGCGAGCGATCAGGTCGGTGCGTTGATCAACGAAGGTGGTGGATCCTTGACGACGGATCTGACCAACCTGCGCAACGTGTTCGAGCTGGCCGCTCCTCGCACTCTGGCGCTCAAGCCTCTGCTGATCTTCCTGCCTGCACTGGCAGCTGGTGCGCAGACATTGACGCCGGGCGATGGGACGATCCATCAGGGTCTGTTGCTCGAGACGAACAACCCGCCTCCGTGCACGTTGGGTTACGAAGGCTCGCAGGCGATTTTGGACGAAGAAAAGGCGAAGAACCCCAACTTCGACCTGACCGAGGAGAACTACCCGCTGAATCTCGACGCGAACTGCACGACACCGCAGGGCAGCGTCACCGGCGTTCGTAGTGCCAACCGGATCGTGTTCGCGGACCCCGATACCCCGCAGCCGTGGGACAGCAAGCCCAAGGTGGATCCGGACAAGCTCAACCTGAATCCGATCGCCTCGCAGCTCGCTCCGCTGATCGGAGTCACTCCGAAGTAACTGTGCACGCTCGTATCGTGTTCGTCGGCGGTGGATCTGCGGAATCCAAGCAGATTCACCGCCGTTTCGTGTTCCACGGTTACTCCGGCGTCGTCGATGCCGGTGTTACCGAAGAGTAAGGTTGAAGTGTGACGTCAAACACCGAGGCCGCAACACCGCGGCCGAAGAAGACACAGCGGCCGAAGAACAAGTCCCGGCCGGTCCTGGTAGCCCTCTCCATCGTTGCCGTGGTGGCCCTGGCGGCCTGTGTGTGGTTCGGGATCGGATGGAAGAGCGCGTGGGACGAGAAGGCGATTGCGGACACCCGCGATTCGGCGCTGAACGACGCACGTCAGGCCGCGATCAATCTCAGTACCGTCGACTCCGCCGACATGGACGGGTCGCTGGATCTGATGCTCACCTCGGTGACGGGCGACCAGATGACCAGCTATCTCGAGGAGACCAAGAAGGCCGTCACCGACGAGCAGCGTAATTCCGGCCGTAAGATCACCGCCGAAGTGCTCGACGCCACCATCACGGAACTCAACGTCGACGACCGGACCGCCACTGCGATCGCGATCGTCGCGAACAACACGTCTGGGCCGGACGGATTCACCGAACGCACACGCAGTGTGATGCGGATGTATCTCGAAGAAGTCGACGGAACGTGGAAGGTCAACAACCTTCTGCCTGTCGGAGACCGGGTGCCGCTGAATCCCGTCGATGCACCGGCCGATCCGGGCGTGCAGCAGCCCGACGCAGGCGCGACCGACCCCAGCGTGACCGACCCCAGCGTGACCGACCCCAGTGTGACGCCTCCCTCGGGAGAGCCAGCGCCTGCTGATTCCGGCGCAACCGAAGGTCCGTAGCCGAGGCCACGCCTTCCGTCCGTCGCACACGTTCCAGTCAGGAGTACCTCAGTGCCCCCACAGCGTCGCAAGATAGTTCCACCCGTCACCACCAGCAAGGTGCGTAAGAAGGTCGCGGGGACCAACCGCAAGCCCACCGATTCCAGTGCACCGGATTCCAGTGCACCGGACTCGAGTGCTGTGGATTCGAGTGCCTTGGATTCGGGTGCGCCCGATTCTGCGGATCTCGACAGCCCCACGTCAGTAGAGGCTGCCAACACGGTTTCCATCTCGAAGACGCCGGAGCAGAAAGCGTCCGTAGCAGAGACTGCTGAAACAGAGACTCCTGACTCTGAGACTCCTGTCGCCGAGCCTTCTGTGACCGAGCCTTCTGTGACCGAGCCTTCTGTAGCCGAGGCAGGCTCACCCGAGGCAGAACCGGCCGGCCGGACCAACTGGGTGCCGACGATCGTGATCGGTGCTGTTGCTGCGTTGTTGGTTGCGTTCGCGGCAGTTGCGGCGCTGAAGCCCGGTACCGAGGTGGACAACGCCGCGTGGGTCGATCAGGGCGAAACGTCCGAGGTGACGCGAGCGACGTCGGACGCTCTGGTCGGGTTGTACAGGTACAACTTCGCCACGATCGACGCCGACATCGCGGCCGGGCTCGAGAAGATGACGCCGGCGTTCCGTGAGGAGTCACAGAAGTTCATCGAGGAGATCAAGTCGACTGCAAACGAGACGCAGACGGCAACGGACGTCGACGTTCTCGACATCGGTGTCGTGAGGCTTCAGGACGACAAGGCCGAACTGTTCGCCAACATCAACGTGAGTGCGACGAGTGCCGGTGTCGCGTCGGGCAACGTCGTGTTCCCGCTCATCGCCAACATGGAGAAGATCGACGGTCAGTGGCTGTTGTCGGCGACGCAGGACAAATGATCGGTGTGATTTCGGCGACACGACATCGAGTAGATCTCGACATAAACCGACTGTAGGTGCGGTTTTGCAGCTTTGATCTGTAGTCGAGGTATTTTCCTACGCTAACTTCGGTCCTCTCGGCAGCTACCATCGCGCTTGCGTCCCACCACGGGGCGAGCTCTGGTTGCGCGAGAACGCCTCCCGGCAGCTCGTGCCACCGGAGGCGGTTTCGCGAGAACACGGAGCTCACATGACCGACTTATCTTTTCGCCCGTCCGGTACTCGACACTCGCCAGGCCGAGAGGGGTTCGCGGAGAACGTCAATCCCGAGCTGCACAGGCTCCTGTCGGCGGTGGACGTGGACATCGAGTACGTGTCCGGCAAAGGTACCGAACTGCTCGATGCGTCGGGCCGCACTCATCTCGATTTCGCCGGAGCGTACGGAGCACTTCCCTTCGGGCACAACCCCGAGAACGTGTGGCGAGCAATGGAAGCCGTGCGGGACTCCGGCGAGGCGGTGTTCGTCCAACCGTCGGTGCTGTATCCCGCGGGCGAGCTCGCTCGGCGACTGGTCGCCGTCGCACCGTCCGGATTGACGAGGGTGACGTTCGTCAACAGCGGCGCCGAGGCCATGGAGGTAACCATCAAGATCGCTCGCGCCGCGACGGGACGCCTGGGCATTCTCAGTACGACCAACAGCTTCCACGGCAAAACACTCGGAGCGTTGTCCGCGACAGGGAACACCATGTATCAGGCTGGATTCGGTGCTCCGATCCACGGATTCGATACCGTTCCGTACGGTGACGCCGACGCACTCCAAGCAATGCTCGTCGCGGCGCCAGAGCAGTTCGCGGCGTTCGTCGTCGAGCCCATTCAAGGTGAGGGCGGCGTCGTCGTTCCTCCCGACGGATACCTGACGCGTGTGCGCGAGATCTGCACCGAGCACGGGGTTCTGCTGGTACTCGACGAGGTCCAGACCGGTTTGGGACGTACGGGCACGATGTTCGCGTGCGAGAGGGAAGGCGTCGTACCCGATGTTCTCGCCCTGGCCAAAGCGCTCGGGGGCGGAGTGCTGCCGAGCGGGGCGGTGTTGAGCAAGCCCGAATGGATGGGGGAGAGCTTCGCGTTGCGGCACACGTCGACGTTCGCCGGCAACGCGTTGACGGCGAGGGTCGGCGTCGCGGTGCTCGACGAGCTCGCTGCGAACGGCGGTGCTCTGATCTCCCGAGTGCAGGAACTGGGGGATCTGCTTGTTCGTGAACTGAGGAGGCTCGCCTCCGAGTATCCGACGGTGGTGTCGGATGTGCGTGGTCGTGGCTTGCTGTTGGGTGTCGAGCTCACCGACGACATCAATTTCGTGGGGAGGCAGTCCATTCTGGGTTCGGTTGCGGACCAGGAGAACCTGGCGGTGATGATGTCCTCGTACCTGTCACAGGTGGAGGGGATTCGGCTGGCGCCCACGATGTTCGGGGCGCGAGTGCTGCGGGTGGAACCGCCCCTGACGGTCACCGAGTCCGAATGCATGCGGTTGGTCGAGGCACTCGGTCGCGCGTGTGCGCTCGCGGCGGCAGGTGACCTTGCCGGTTTGATCGGTCATCTGGTCGGACGGGATCGGTCCGGTGGGTTGCCTGCTCGGACCGAACCAGGCCGCTCCGGTAGTTCCGTGGGTGCACGACTCCCGCACACTCCGGTGCAACCTGGTGACAGCCGGTTCGGGTTCGTCGCACATCCGTTGGATCTGAGCATCTTCGAGGCATTCGATCCGTCGCTCGCCGAGTTCTCGCACCCCGAACGTGCGGAGCTCCTGGAGAGGTTCTCCGCGGCGACGTCGGAACTGAAGCCTGCGTCGTACATCATCGGTAGCGGGCGGATCGTGACCGAGCACGACGGCGCAGCGCACGGCAACTTGATCGGGCTTCCCTTCACGTCGAAGGGTCTGCTGACGCTGCCACCGCACGCTGCGGTAGCAGCAGTAGGAGCTGCGGCGAACCTCGCGTTCGAGCGAGGCGCCACCGTCGTCGGACTGGGCGGATACTCGTCGGTCGTCACGGCGAACGGTCTGGCCCTCGGTTCGATGGCGGGCGTTCTCACCACCGGAAATTCCTTCACCGCAGCGGCCAGTATCCGCGCGGTGCACCGAGTGTGCGCGGAACGCGGAATCGATCTCGGGGCAGTTCGGGTGACCGTTCTGGGTGCGGCCGGTGCGATCGGTAAGACCATCGCGCGTGCGTTGGCACCCGACGTCGGCGCGATCGCTCTCGTCGGGCGGCCCGGTGAGCAGGGACGGATCGCGCCGAAACTGTGGGACGCAGCGGGGGAGATAGTCGACGCTGCCGGCGGCGGTGAAGGCGCGCTCGCTGCGGCGGCGAACGGGCGAACCGTCGACGATCTCGTGGCCAGTGGGCACATCGAGTTCTTCGACGATCCGGCCGCCGGCGTCGCTCGAGCGCAGGTGGTCATCGCTGCGACGTCGGCGCCGCACTCGTTGATCGACGCCGCCGATCTTGCGCCCGACGCCATCGTCTGCGACGTGGCGCAGCCACCGAACATCCCGCACGACGTCGGCCTGACGCGGCCCGATGTGACGGTATTCGACGGCGGAATCGTCTCGATGCCCGCAGGATCGGATTTCGGTCTGACGTTCGGTCTCGCGCCAGGGCTCACCTACGCATGCATGGCGGAGACGATGTTGCTGTCGTTGTCCGGCGAATTCGAACTGCGAAGTATCGGAACAGCGTTGAACGGTGCGAACGTTCGACGCCTCGGCGTTCTGGCGGATCGGTACGGGTTCGAACTGGCGGAGTCCACTCGGTGGCGCGAGGGAAAGTAACTGTGCACCGGCACCGGACTCAGTACTGACGTCTCGGCAGGGGCCTGCGGAACCCGGTGACGGAGTTCTGCAGGCCCTGGCGGTGTCACGGCGGACGCGGCTACGGCCGTGCGATCGGAGGGCGATTCATGCGGTGGACGAGTGGCCCGTCCGGACCGATCGTGTCCGTTCCGACTTCCTCGAACCCCATCGCGGTCCAGAAGGGAATGTTGCCCTGCTTGCAGATCCCGAATGTCGTTCGGCCCTCGCGGTCCACTCGCTCGAAGAAGGATCGCGACAGTGCCGCGCCTACCCCGGATCGGTGAAGCGTCGGCTCCACCCCGAGATACACCCACAGCACCGCGTCGTCGTCGGGTGCCCCGGCGTCGAGCATCTTGTCCATGTGTATGCCTGCTCGGACACCACTGCGCATGGCCCACAACAAGTGTGGACCGGCGACCAGGATTCGCCACCATGCAGGTGACGCGTCGTGTGGATGCCACAAGCTGACGCCGACAATTCTTCCGCCGAGCACTGCAAGCTCTGCACCTCCCGTGGGCAGGTAGCGGTGCCTGATCAGCGCCGACATCATCCGCCGCTGCATCTTCGGCCGCCGTGCGTCCTTCGGGAAGAAGTAACTGCTCACAGGGTCGTCGGATTGGAAGGCGCGTGCCATCAGGTCGGACATCTCGCGGATGTCGGTTCTCTGTGCGGCTCTGATCTCGACCGTGCTGACGTCAACCGGCATGTTCGATGTCCTTTTCCAGTGGTGTGTCGGGGGGACTGTCGCGCGGAGGCGCTTTCGGGTGCAGCCACCAGTTCGCCTCACCCATCAATGCGACGAGGGCAGGGACCAGAAGCATGCGAACGACCGTCGCATCGATGATCAGCCCGACGATGACGCCTATCCCGAGCAGCCGCATCATCGACAGTTCCGAGAGCGAGAACGCCGCGGTGACGGTGATGAGCAGCAGGGCGGCGGCCGTGACGACTCGGCCGGTGCGTGCCGTGCCGATACGGACCGCGTCGCGGGTCGACTCTCCCCGATCGTGTGCTTCGACCATGCGGGAGAGCAGAAAGATCTCGTAGTCGGTCGAGAGCCCGAAGACGACAGCAAGGATGAGGATGCTCATCGTCGCCTGAAGGGGGCCAGGTGTGATGCCGAGAAGCCCTGCGCCGTGACCGTCGTGGAAGATCCAGGTGAGTACGCCGAACGTCGCGGCGAGGCTGACCATCGCCATGCCGATTGCTTTGACGGACAGTACGACAGAGCGGAAAGCGGCAGTGGTCACGACGAACGTCGACGCGATCATGATCGCGAACATCCAGGGGATCGTGCTGTGGATGGCGGCGATTCCGTCCTGGCTCAGCGCGGTGGGGCCGCCGAGCGATATTCGGGTACCGTCCGGCACGGGGAGGTCGCGCAGTGAATCCACTGCGGCGAGTGCACCTTCCGTTCGGTCGGGCGAGGACAGGATGGCTCGCACGACTGCGTAGTTTTCCGCCGAACCGCCTGGCGCCGCGGCCGCGAATCCGTCGAGTGCGCCGATGTCGTTCGTGATCCGTTGGACCGCACGGGGGTCGGGCGCTGTGCCGTCGGTGGCCCGGACCACGACGGTGACTCCGGAGTTGGCGAGCGGGAAGTCCGTGAACAGTGCGTCGGTCGCGATCCGCGCCGGTGAGTCCGACGGAAGCCCGCGGTGGTCGAGATCGCCCAGGGCGACGCCGAACACCGGGGCGCTGAGCAGGGCGAGCAACGCGAGGATGGCGCCGGCGACGATCAGCGGCCGCTTCATGACCGAGGTCGCCACCGCGCCCCAGAAGCGTTCGGCGCGTTCGTCTCCGCGATCGACGGCGCCCGTCCTCCAACTCAACGAGTCGATCCGAGGACCGAGAAGCGCAAGCGCGGCCGGAAGTGCGGTGAGCGAGACGAACGCGGCGGCGGCAACGGCTGCCATACCGCCGAAACCGAGCGACCTGATCATCGCCTGCGGGAAGATCAGCATCCCGACGAATCCACACACCAGCAGCAAACCGGAGAAGGCGACGGTCCGACCGGCGGTGGACATGGTCGCTCGGACCGCGTCCGGTGCGGTCGATCCGCGCCGAAGCTCTTCCCGGAAACGAGTGAGTACGAACAGGCTGTAATCCACGGCCATACCCAGACTCACGAGAGTAGCGATGTTGGTGGCGAACACACTCACCTCGGTGAACGATGTGAGAATGCGCATCACGGCGAGCGATGCGAGTATGCCGAGACCGCCGATGCACAGCGGAACAGCCGCCGCCGTCACCCCGCCGAAGATGATCAACAACAGCACCATCAGCACCGGGAAGGTGATGAGCTCAGCACGGATCAGGTCGGCGCGAGCCTCGGCGTTGTAGGCGTCGATGATGGTCGAGAAGCCGCCGAACTGCACGTCGACGCCGTCGATCGCGCGTGCATCCTTGATGCTCAGGTATGTCTTGACGCGGTGATCCTCGCTGCCGTTCAGCGTCAGAACGGCGATTGCCGATTTCCCGTCGAACGACCTCAGGCCCTGCTGCAGTGCGGGGGCGATGTTCCAGTACGTCGTGGGAGGGCGCGTCAGCAGAGCCGGGTCGATATCGGCGAGGTCGGCTGCAACGTCGTCGCCGATCTCGTCGATCGACCGCCCGTCGTGTGGGGTGTACAGAACGACGACGTCGGGGACGGTTCGTCCGAACTGTGCGTCCACGATGTCGTCGACGCGAGCAGCCTCGCTCGACGGATCCGAGTATCCACCGAGGCTGAGGTCCTCGATGACGCCGATACCCCAGACACCGGCGGCGACGATCACGACGAGACACGTGGCAACCACCGCTCTGGCATGCCCGATGACGAACTCCATCAGAGGTTTACGAGCCGTAGGGTCGATCAGCGCGCTCTCACGGTTCGATGAATCCTGGGTCAACGGCCGTCCTGTTCGATGCGAGAACGCGAAGCGAATGGGTGAAAGACGTGCTTGATCACAGCAGGGGGTCTTCTCGATGTTGCCGTGACCCTACACCGATAAAATTGCTCCGTCGAGACTGTTCGATCGACTGGTGCGAGGCTACGATACAGCTCGACTCACCGCGCCTGTCGATGCCAGTGAAGTCGTTCTCCCGCTTGTAGTTTCGGGCTCCATCTCTGGTCAAGAATTCAACTTCTGTCGAGCGAACGGACACTCGTGAACATGCCCCCAGTCCCCAGCGTCACCGTCGGTCACTTCACGGACGCCGTGCCACCTCGAACCGTGGACAACGTCGAACTGTGCGCCACCCTCGACACCGACGATCAATGGATCGAAGAGCGCACCGGAATCCGGTCCAGGCGGTTCCTCGACTCCGCACTCGCTGCCTCCGACCTCGCCCTCGACGCTGCCCGAAAGACGCTGCGCTCCAGCGGATCGGTGGCGGCCGACATCGACGCGATCGTGCTGGCGACCGCCAATCCGGATCAACCGTTCCCGTCCACGGCACTGACCGTCGCGCACGGGTTGGGGGCAGCACGCGCAGTGCCGATCGACCTCACCGCAGCCGCGTGCTCCGGTGGGTTGCTGGCCATCGAAGTCGCGTCGTCGATGATCGGCCCCCGCTACCGCACCGTCCTCGTACTGGCGGTCGAGGTGTTCTCCCGGCAGACCGACCCGAACGACAGGACCACGCGAATATTCTTCGGCGACGCAGCCGGAGCTGCCGTGGTGACCGCGGCCCCGGCGTCGGGACGCGGTATCAGGTCGGTGGTTCTGTCGTCCGAACTCGACATGTCCGTCGGGATTCGAGCAGGGGGTTCGCGGCATCCGGTCGACGCCGGTGCAGTGGGGCGCGGGGAGCAGTACATCTACATGGACGGGCCGCGGGTGTGGACGCTGGCGACGACACTGCTGCCCGAGGTGGTGCGGCAGGCTGTGTCCGACGCGGGAATGTCGTTGAGCGACATCGATAATTTCTGCTTCCATCAGGCGAATCGAAACATCGTGCACGACGTCATGGACACCCTCGAGATCGAGCGACTACGCGCGCCGATCACACTGGATCGGCTCGGAAACACCGGTGCCGCCAGTATTTTCACCGTGCTGGCGTACCTCGAGCGGGAGGGGCGGACGCTACCCGGCCGCACGACCGTCATCGCGACGATCGGGGCCGGGTTCATCTGGGGTGCGATGGTCGTCGTCCACTGAGCTTCGTCGTCCACTGCACTGCGTCGTCCACTGAGCTGCGTCGGTCACATCCTGTCGAGTACGGACGCCACCGTCGTCAACGCGGTGTCGATCTGCTGCTCGGTGTGCTCGCTGGAGACGAACAGACGCAGCCTCTCCTCGCCCAGCGGCACCGATGGGTAGGTGATCGAGTTGACGTTGACTCTTGCCTCGAGAAGCGACACTCCGGCCAGAACTGCCTTCTGAGTGTCTCCGACGATGATCGGCAGAATCGGCGTTCCCTCGGCGAGGCCGGTGCGAAGACCCAGGCGCTGTGCGTGATCGAAGGCATACCGTGCGCGCGCATGCAGGCGAGCAATGCGTTCGGGTTCGGCATCGATGACGTCGAGGGCCGCGGACGCCGCGGCGATGGAGGCCGGGGCTGGTGCGGTGGCGAACATGCTCAGCCCCGGTGCCGAGTATTTGAAGGCTCGGATCAGTTGTCGGCTTCCTGCGAGGAATCCGCCGACACTGCCGAGCGCCTTGGACATCGTGCCCATCCATACGTCGACGGCATCGCCCGGCAAACCGTACAGGTCCCGGATGCCGTGGCCGTGCTCTCCGAGTACACCGAATGCGTGTGCCTCGTCGATCATGACCGCGCAGTCGTACCTACGTGCGACCTCGACGAGTTGCGGAAGCAGCGCGACGTCGCCGTCCATGCTGTAGTGGCTTTCGAGAATCACCATGGCACGATCGAAACTGTTCCTGGACATCTTCAGAATTGCCTCGAGCGCTGCAGGATCGTTGTGTCGGAACGTTATTCGTCTGGTTCCTGCCCATTCGGTGCCGGAGACGATGCTGCTGTGCACGAGGGTGTCGCACACGGCCAGGTCTCCTTTGCCGAGCAGATATCCCACGGCTGCCGCGTTGGTCAGGTAGCCACTGGTGGTGATCACCGCGTCGTCGACGCCGTAGATGTTCGCGATCCTCGACTCGAAGTCCGCGTACAGCGGGATCTGGCCGGATACGATCCGGCTCGCGGACACCGACGTGCCGTACTCGTCGATCGCGGCCTTCGCCGCCTCCGCCACTCGGTCGTCGTTTCCGAGGCCCAGGTAATTGAACGCCCCGAAGTTGATCATGTCGCGACCCTGCTGCCGAATTGTCGCACCGCTCTTGCCGTGGTGCTCCAGGTACAGCGGATTGGTGACACCCAACGACTCGAACATCGAGTCGACTCCGTCGAACTGCGCAACCGTGGACACGATGTCCGGGTGGTCGAGCAATCCGCGTCCACGAACCTTCGGCGCAGGAGTGGCAGGCCGAGGTGCCGTGGGTCTCTGCGGGGGCGTCGGGCTGGAGGCGTCGTCGACCTGGACCGTCGAATATCCACTGCGAGAGAGAAGTTGACGTGCAATCTCCCGTGCTTCGTCGGTCATGTCAGACGGCTCCGGACGTGTCGGTCGAGGCCAGGGCGGGTTCGGCATCCGTGGGCGCGGAGATCACGTCGGTGACCACCGTGTCCGTTCCGCGTGCGTGGTCCGGGACGGTCGCCTGGCCGACGGTGGGGTCCTGCTCGGCCGGGTTCTCGTCGGCGGGGGTTGTTGCAGCCGGGTGTGCAGGAGTCCGGTCCTCACCGTGGGCTCGTGCGGTCAGTCCTGCGGCGAGCTTTCCTCCGATGGCGGCGAGGCCGAGCCCACGACCGAACTCGAGTACCGACAGTTCCAGTCCGACGGTCTTGCCCACGCGGGCCGCGAACTCGACGGCCATCAGCGAGTCGAGCCCGAGCTCGGGCAACGGTGTCTGCACGTCGACTGCCTCGGCGTCGATGCCCATCACCAACGCCAGTTGCTCGGCCAGGATGAACGTCAGCACGTCGGCGCGTTGGTCCTCGGGTAGCGCGAGGATTTCGGCGTGCAGCGCGGTGATGCCCGACCCGCCGGTGCTCGCTGCGGCGATGTGTGCCGCGAAGCGCGGAATGGTTGCCGACGCCGGGTTGGCGATTCCCCACTGCTCCCAGTCGATTCCGACGAGAGCGACGTGCGGAACGTCGAACGTGAGAGCCTCGCGCAGCAGGAGCGTAGCTTCGTCCATGTCGATGTTCTTGAAGCCGAGCATGTCCAGATACCGCACCACTTCTTGTTTGGCCTCGGCCATGCCACCGCCTGCCATCGATCCCCAGCTGACGGTGAATGCCGCCTTTCCGCGCCGACGCCGAGTCCACGCCAGCGCGTCGAGCACCGAGTTGGCGGCCGAGTACGACACCTGCGGCGCACCTCCGGTGAGGCTGCTCATCGACGAGAACATGACGAACACCGACGGGTCGGCACCTGCCTCGTCCAGTGCTCGGTCGAGGTTCACGGCACCGGTCACCTTGGGCAGGAAGATGCTGCGCAGGGAGTCGTCGGTGATGTCGTTGACGGCGTAGTTGTCGACGAGGCCCGCCGTGTGGAAGACACCCGCGATCGCGACACCGCGTGCGTGTACTCGTTCGATAAGGCCGTGGACGGAGGCGTAGTCGGAGATGTCGAGCAGTTCTTCCCCGACCGTCACGCCCTGCGCGGCGAATTCTGCGAGCGTCTGCTTGGCGCGGTCGGTGGTGGCACCGCTGCGGCCGACGAGCACCAGATCACGTGCGCCTTCGTCGACGAGCCATCTGGCCACGGCGGTTCCGAAGGCTCCGAAGCCGCCGGTGATCACGTACGACGCCGCCGGATCGATGTCGACGGTGGGGATCTGTGGCCGTACGACGGGAGCATCGTCGGCCAGCGACAGCACTACACGTCCGGTGTGCGAGGACCGGACGACCGAGTCGAAGGCGTCACCGACTCGGTCCATCGAGAACGTCGTGTACGGCAACGGTGCGTAGTCACCGGCCGACATCTTGTCCAGAACCTCGCGGGTCACCTGCCGAGCCAGGTCGGGTTTGTGCTGGAACATCCGGTCCATGTCGACGGCGTAGAACGTCAGGTTTCGGTCGAACGGTTTCAGATCCATGACGCCACCGAAGTAGATGTCGGCCTTGCCGATCTCCACGATCCGGGCGAATTCGCCTGCCACGTTCAGGTTCTGCGCCATGATCTCGCCGGGGGAGGAGTTGAAGACCACATCGACACCCCGGCCGTCGGTCAACGCCATGACCTCGTCCGAATAGTTCAACGACCTCGAGGCCAACACGTCGTCGGCACCGGCATCCCGGGCAACTGCGCGGCGTTCCTCGGTTCCCGCCGTCGCGATGACGCGTGCTCCCATCAGCTTCGCGACCTGAACTGCGGCGAGGCCCATCCCACCTGCGGCACCATGGACGAGTACCGTCTCACCGGGCAGAACGCGTGCGAGGTGCACCAATCCGTACTGCGCGCACAGGAACGGCAGTATCGAAGAACACCAGCCCGTTTCCCAGTCCGACGGAATGGACATCGTCCCGCCTTCGTCGATGCCGACGGTGACGTACCGGCGCATCATGTTTCGAGCGCACACACCCATATGGTCGCCCGGAGACACCTCGGTGACTCCTGGCCCGACCCGGGTGACGATGCCCGCGCCTTCGAGCCCGAGCGTGGTCCCGAAATAGGTACCGGCCAGTTCCTTGTCGGTGAGGACACCCATGACCTTGAGCGGATCCTTGTAGTTCACCCCTACCGCTTCCATCCTGACCTCGATCTCACCTGGACCGGGATCGCGACGGGCATGGGCGCGGAAAGTCAGGTCGGACAGCAGTTTCGACGCAGGAACCTCGATGGCGAACGACTGCTCCGGATCGCGCACGACAGTCGGCTGATCGCGAACTGCGAGATGCTCGTCGGCGTTGCTCTGCAGCGTCACCACCCATCGTGACCCTTGCCGGAGAGCGACCTCGTCGACGACGTCGTTCTGGAACGGACCGAACGCGAACGTCTCGGTCGTGATGTCCGACAACGGTGTCGACGGCTCGGTGTCGACGAAACGCCACGCTGCCGGCGATTGCTCGTTGCGCAGCGACCTGCGTGCCCCGACGAGTCCCGCGTGCGCGAGATCGGCACCCTCGGTGTCGCCCGGCATGCAGAACGCTCGCTCGGTGACGATGACGGCCGACACCGATCCGGGATCCGTCGCAGGACCGGTTTCGTCGCCGTAGATCGCGATGTGCACGGCGCGAGCCGCGACGAGCGCCGAGCCGACGGCGGACGCCGGATCGGTGAACGCCCCCGCGACCGCGACGACGGTGGCCCGGTCGACGCCCGGTGTGGCCAACCCTGCGCGGAGAGCGGTCACGATGTCACCCACCGGCGTCTCTGCGGCGTCGAGAACGATCGACGACGGTCGGGATGCGGCGATGGCGTCGGCGCGCGTGCGGGTTGTCGGGGTGGCGTCACCGAGGGTGAGGACGAGGGCGAAATCGCGCGCGGCCTCGTCACCGATCGCCGCCGAGTCTCGGTTGTCACGTAGCTCCCACACCGGCTCGTAGAACACCTTCGACAGGCGCGCATGCAGCGACTGCGGGGGAGCGATGGGCCGGAACTCGACGTTCCCGAGCGTGACGGCTGCGCGTCCCTCGGAGTCGGTCACGGCGATGTCGGCACGCATGGGCTCCGTGCTGGTCCTCGTGACGACGACGGTCGCGTCGTCCGGAACCGGCCCGTATCGCCTGACCGTTCCCACCGAGAACGGGACGACGGCCCCCGACGGCCCGGTGGCCAGCGTCGCGACGCACTGCAGCGCGGTGTCCAGGACGGCAGGGTGCACGAGGTGGCCCGAGCCTGCGTGGCGCCCGGCGTCGATGGAGGCGACGACGGTGTCCTTGCCGATGCGCGCGGACCTGATGCCCTGGAATGCCGGCCCGTACCGGAGCCCCGCCGACGCGAGCAGCGGGTAGAGCACGTCGCCGGTGATCTCGGTGCTGGTCTCGTCGATCTCCGACGCCACGAACGGAGCGTCGAACTGTCCTTCGACGAGCCGTCCGGTTGCGTTGATCGTCCACACCGAGTCCGTCGCCGACCTGGACCGAATGACGAAGCGCCTCGTGCTGTTCTCGACGGCGACTTCGAGCACGGGCACGTCGTGCTTGTCGACGACGAGAGGCGCGACGAACTCGACGTGTTCGAGGCCGACTTCCTGGCGCCCGGACCGGACTGCGGCGGCGCTCATCGCCGCGTCGAGGTAGGCGGTACCCGGGAGAAGCACGAGTCCGTCGACGACGTGGTCCTGTAGCCACGGCAGTTGCGATACGGCGAGTTCGGCGTGCCATTCCGACGCCAGTGCCGAGGTTCTGTCACCGAGCATCGGATACAGAGTGTCGGTCCCCATCCGATCCGCGACGGTCTTCTCGTCCTCGTGCCAGACGCGCGACTTCTGCCACGGGTAGGCGGGAAGTGGCACGTGCGGCGACGGTTCGGTCCTGCCGCCGACGAACGAGCCGGCCGCGTACAGCGCGGACACCGTCGTGATCAGCGACTCGGCGTCGCTCTGCCTGCGGACCAGCGTGCCGATGGACGTGCCGGGATCACCGGTGCGGATCAGGATCTCGCGGATGTTGCCGGACAGGACAGGATGCGGGCCGACCTCGAGGAACACTCGGTGGCCCCGACCGATCAGCGCAGTCACGGTGTCGGCGAACCGCACCGGCTTGCGCACGTTGTCCACCCAGTACCCGGCGTCCCAGCTCGCGTCGGTGACCTCGCCGGCAGTGACGGTGGAAAACAGCGTCAGGTCGGGTTGCCGCGGGTCGATCGACGCCAGGCTGCCGGCGACGTCGTCGAGAATCGGGTCCATCAGATGACTGTGGTACGGCACCTCGACCTGGAGACGTTTGGCGAAGAACCCTCCCTCGGTGAGGCTTTCGGCCAACTCGGTCAGGTGCTCGGCGTCGCCGGCCAACGTCACCGCGGTGGGGCTGTTGACCGCTGCGATCGACACGTGCGCGACCATGTCCTCGCCTGCTTTCGCGAGGTAGGCCAACGCGTCGGCCTCGGACAGGCCCACCGCCAACATCGACCCCGTGCCTGCGGTCGTCGCCTGCAGCCTGGCGCGATGGCAGCTGACCAGCAACGCGTCGTGCAGGCTGAGGGCGCCGCTGACGTATGCCGCACTCACTTCGCCCACGCTGTGCCCGACGACGGTCTCCGGTTCGATACCCAGTGCTTTCAACTCCGCGACCAGAGATACCTGGACGAGGAAGTTGGCAGGCTGAGCTACCTCCGTGTTCGTCACCCGCGAGTATTCCTCGTCGCGGCTCAGTTCTTCGATGATCGACCACCCCGCGATCTCGATGAACGCGTCGTCGACGATGCCCGCCGTGCGGGCGAACTCGCCGCCTGCCAGCAGTAGTTCACGCGCCATGCCCCACCACTGCGGACCCATACCGCTGAACACGAACACCGGCGCGCGTCCGCCGGCATCCACGACGTGGGACGTCTGCCCTGTCCCGGACGCGAATTCCCGAAGCGTCGCGGCCAGATCCTGTGCGTCGGTGTAGGGAAACGACGCGCGGACAGGATGGTGGGCACGCCTGGTCCAAGCAGCCGCCGTGAACGCCTCGAGCGCACCGTCGGACCCGTCGAGTCGCTCCAGCGCGTCGGCAAGGGACGTTGCCACGGCGCGGACCGCGGCATCGGTGCGCGCCGAGAGCGGGAAGATCCGGGCCGGGCGAGGCGCGGTCGGGGTCGATGGGGCGGCCGATGGGCAGGCGGGAGCGGCGTCCATCAGCACGTGAGCATTGGTGCCGCCGTAGCCGAAACCGTTGATCGCGACGATGCGGCGGTCGTACTCCTCGGGAAACGGTTCGACCTCGGTGGGGATACGAATCGCCAGGTCGTCGAACGGTATTGCCGGATTCAGTGTGTCCAGCCACGCCTGGGGAACGATGGTGCCGTGGTGCAGGGACAGTGCACTCTTGATGAGACCGGCGATGCCCGCAGCCGCCTCCGTGTGCCCGATCGACGCCTTGACGGACCCGACGACCAGTGGCGTCGTCCGACCGGGAACCGACCCGTACGCACCACCGAGCGCTTCGATCTCGAGCGGATCACCGACGGACGTGCCGGTTCCGTGCGCCTCGACGTACCCGACCTGTGCTGGGTCGATGCCTGCTTCGGCGCAGACCCGCTCGGCCAGCACCCGCTGGGACACGGGATTGGGAACGGGAATGGCGATGGTGCGACCGTCCTGGTTGACGCCCGATCCCCGAACGACCGAGTAGATTCGGTCGCCGTCGGCGATCGCGTCGGCGAGCGGGCGGAGCAGCACCATGCCCGCACCCTCGCCGCGGCCGTAACCGTCCGCGGCGGCGTCGAACGATTTGGAACGGCCGTCGAACGCGAGGAATCTGCCCTTGCACATCGACACGAACGTTTCCGGCCTGATCATCGTGTTGGCGCCGCCGACGAGAGCCATCGTGCATTCACCACGGTCGAGCGCGCGCACCGCCTCGTGCACCGCGACCAGCGACGAGGAACACGCGGTGTCGATCGTCATCGACGGACCCACCAGGTCAAGAGCGTAGGAAATACGGTTGGACAACAGCGTGTGCGACGAGCTGGTCGCGCTGTGTGCATTGATGAAGGCCCTGCCCATCTGCGAACCCCGCAGTCCCGCAGAGTCGTTGGTGAAACCGCCGACGTACACACCGATCGATCGACCAGACACCCGTCCGGCATGGCCGGCGTCGTCGAGAGCCTCCCACGCGACCTCGAGCAGCAACCGTTGCTGCGGATCGGTCACCGCAGCCTCACGCGGGGAAATGCCGAAGAACTCCGGATCGAAATCCCACAGCGACTGCGTCAGAAAACCGCCCTTACGCGTGTACATGCGGCCCGGAGCATCCGGATCGGGGTCGTAGAACCTGTCCGCATTCCACCTGTCTGCAGGAATGTCCACGATGCCGTCGCCCTTGGAGACCATGAAGTCCCAGAAACTCTGCCCGTCGTGCACTCCGCCCGGGAACCTGCATCCGATACCGACAATCGCAATCTCGACCATGATTCTCCCCCGATACAGTGTCGACCAGACCATGGACGGCCCCCCGGAGAGCACACGGACAACACCCGTACCCCCCGGAACAGACGCCCCCCGAAACGCTGTCGAGCACGGAGAACGCCGTCGATGTGCGGTCCGATCTCCGTGCTGGGTGAAATATAAGCAGACTCCACCGACAACCGCCATAGGGAAATCAATTGCGAGCGCGCGGTCTTCGCTGTCTCAATGGTCAATGGCAAGGTCCAGTTTTCAACCGTTTCCCGAACCTCGATCGTCGATGCCCTGATGCCGCGAACGACGAAAACTTGTGATGGTGACCAGTTTTCGAGCACCCGTCGCGGAACTGTCTGTCGTTCAGCGGATTTCCAGCCGTCGTCCCCTCCGTGTGCCCGGGTGCCCTGGTTTTCCGGACCGAACGTGGCGTTCGGTCCGTCTGACTGACCGAACGTGGCGTTCGATCCATCCGAGGGTGCACATGTGCCATGTGGCATGTGCCGCGTGGTCCGGTGGGGCGGTGTCGGTCGGACAGTGTGTTCTGTGTCGGCGGCGGGTGGCCGGGTAGGCATTTCCGACGAGTCCGACTCGTGCCCCCGGAGGAGCGAACGTGGCGTTCGGTCACTTGGAGTGACCGAACGCCACGTTCGGTCAAGACGTCGGCGGTCGGGTGGGTCGGGGCGGGGCGGGGGAGTCTTCGGACGGACCGATCGGGATGGTCACGAAACGGGCAGCGAGTACGAAACTCGACGGATGTTCCTCTTGACGCCGAGGCGCGCAGGGGTCACTCTTGTCCTGACGAAGGCACCCCGAAGCGATCGTGGAAGTCGATTGCTCGACCGCGACACGCCGTGTTCGAAGGCGACGCCGGTCCTTGGCTCGGGTGCTACTTTTGATGCCCCTGTTGCGCCCTGCGCACATTTGGGGTACCTTTGGACGTTGCGCTGGCTGCCTCCTGTCCACCTCTCGATTGCCGTGTCTGCGAAGTGTTACTTCGAAGAGATTGCAGTGGGGATTCGGTCTGGTTGTGACCAGCGAATTCGCCCCACATTGAAGCAAGCAGATACAGCGGCGGTCGCACTGCACGAGCGGCCCGCGTGAGGTGCTGGAAGGACGCATCTTGGCAGTCTCTAGCCAGACCAAGGCAGTTGTCGGAACACCGGGAGCCCCGAGGAGGGTTTCGTTCGCGAACATTCGCGAACCGTTGGAGGTACCCGGTCTCCTCGATGTACAGACGGACTCTTTCGAATGGCTGGTAGGCGCGCAGAGTTGGCGTGACCGTGCCGCCGCGCGCGGGGACAGCAATGTCTCCGGTGGTCTCGAAGACATCCTTACCGAACTTTCTCCGATCGAGGATTTCTCGGGTTCGATGTCTCTTTCCTTCTCCGACCCACGGTTCGACGAGGTCAAGGCCTCGCAGGACGAGTGCAAGGACAAGGACATGACGTACGCGGCTCCGCTGTTCGTCACTGCCGAGTTCATCAACAACAACACCGGCGAGATCAAGAGCCAGACGGTGTTCATGGGTGATTTCCCCATGATGACCGACAAGGGCACCTTCATCATCAACGGAACCGAGCGCGTCGTCGTCTCGCAGCTCGTCCGTTCGCCCGGCGTCTACTTCGATCACTCGATCGACAAGACGACGGAGAAGGACCTGCACAGCGTCAAGGTCATTCCTGGCCGCGGTGCATGGCTCGAGTTCGACGTCGACAAGCGCGACACGGTCGGTGTTCGTATCGACCGCAAGCGTCGCCAGCCCGTCACGGTGCTGCTGAAGGCTCTCGGCTGGTCCACCGAGCAGATCACGGAGCGCTTCGGCTTCTCCGAGATCCTCATGGCGACGCTCGAGAAGGACAACACCGCCGGTACCGACGAGGCTCTCCTCGACATCTACCGCAAGTTGCGTCCGGGCGAGCCGCCCACGAAGGAGTCGGCGCAGACTCTGCTGGAGAACCTGTTCTTCAAGGACAAGCGCTACGACCTCGCTCGCGTCGGCCGCTACAAGATCAACAAGAAGCTGGGCCTGAACTCGGGCCAGCCGATCGTCGCGTCGACCCTCACCGAGGAAGACATCGTCGCCACCATCGAGTACCTGGTGCGTCTGCACGCAGGTGACACCTCGATGACGGCTCCGGACGGCGTCGAGGTTCCCGTCGAGGTCGACGACATCGACCACTTCGGCAACCGTCGTCTCCGCACCGTCGGCGAGCTGATCCAGAACCAGATCCGCGTGGGCCTGTCCCGCATGGAGCGCGTCGTTCGTGAACGTATGACCACTCAGGACGTCGAGGCGATCACGCCGCAGACCCTGATCAACATTCGTCCCGTCGTCGCCGCGATCAAGGAGTTCTTCGGAACCTCCCAGCTGTCGCAGTTCATGGACCAGAACAACCCGCTGTCGGGTCTGACGCACAAGCGTCGTCTGTCGGCCCTCGGCCCCGGTGGTCTCTCGCGTGAGCGCGCAGGCCTCGAGGTTCGTGACGTTCACCCGTCGCACTACGGCCGTATGTGCCCCATCGAGACCCCTGAAGGCCCGAACATCGGCCTGATCGGTTCGCTGTCGGTGTACGCACGGGTCAACCCGTTCGGTTTCATCGAGACGCCGTACCGCAAGGTCGTCGACGGACAGGTCACCGACGACGTCGATTACCTGACTGCGGACGAAGAGGATCGCCACACGCTCGCGCAGGCCAACTCGCCTGTAGACGCAAGCGGGCACTTCACCGAGGACAAGATTCTCGTCCGTCGTAAGGGTGGAGAGGTCGAGTTCGTCTCGTCCTCGGACATCGACTACATGGACGTGTCGCCTCGCCAGATGGTGTCGGTCGCAACCGCGATGATTCCGTTCCTCGAGCACGACGACGCCAACCGTGCCCTGATGGGCGCGAACATGCAGCGTCAGGCTGTGCCGCTGGTGCGGAGCGAGTCGCCGATCGTCGGAACGGGCATGGAACTGCGTGCTGCCGTCGACGCCGGTGACGTCGTCATCACCGAGAAGACCGGTGTCGTCGAGGAGGTCTCCGCGGACTACGTCACGGTCATGGCCGACGACGGAAGCCGCAAGACCTACCGCATGCGTAAGTTCGCGCGCTCCAACCAGGGCACGTGCGCCAACCAGCGTCCGATCGTGGACGAGGGTCAGCGCGTCGAGTCCGGTCAGGTCCTCGCCGACGGCCCGTGCACCGAGAACGGTGAGATGGCGCTCGGCAAGAACCTGCTGCTCGCGATCATGCCGTGGGAAGGCCACAACTACGAGGACGCGATCATCCTGTCGCAGCGCCTCGTGGAAGAGGACGTCCTCACCTCGATCCACATCGAGGAGCACGAGATCGATGCCCGCGACACCAAGCTCGGTGCCGAGGAGATCACTCGCGACATCCCCAACGTCTCCGACGAGGTCCTCGCCGACCTCGACGAGCGCGGCATCATCCGTATCGGTGCCGAGGTTCGTGACGGTGACGTTCTCGTCGGAAAGGTCACGCCGAAGGGCGAGACCGAGCTGACCCCGGAAGAGCGCCTGCTGCGCGCGATCTTCGGTGAGAAGGCCCGCGAGGTTCGCGACACGTCGCTCAAGGTTCCTCACGGCGAGAGCGGAAAGGTCATCGGCATTCGCGTGTTCTCACGCGAGGACGACGACGATCTGCCTCCCGGCGTCAACGAGCTCGTTCGTGTGTACGTCGCGCAGAAGCGCAAGATCCAGGACGGCGACAAGCTCGCCGGCCGCCACGGAAACAAGGGCGTCATCGGCAAGATCCTCCCGCAGGAGGACATGCCGTTCCTGCCCGACGGCACCCCGATCGACATCATCCTGAACACCCACGGTGTTCCGCGTCGTATGAACATCGGTCAGGTTCTCGAGACGCACCTGGGATGGATCGGCAAGACTGGTTGGAACGTCCAGATCGCCACCGACGGCACGAAGCCCGATTGGGCCGAGCGTCTGCCGGAGGAGATGCTGGCTGCTCCAGCCGACAGCAACATCGCCACCCCGGTGTTCGACGGCGCCAAGGAGCACCAGCTCGCTGGTCTGCTCGAGAGCACGATCCCCAACCGTGACGGCGTGCAGATGGTCGGCCCCGACGGAAAGGCCACGTTGTTCGACGGTCGTTCCGGCGAGCCGTTCCCGTACCCGGTGTCGGTGGGCTACATGTACATCATCAAGCTGCACCACTTGGTCGACGACAAGATCCACGCTCGTTCGACCGGGCCGTACTCGATGATCACGCAGCAGCCCCTCGGTGGTAAGGCTCAGTTCGGTGGTCAGCGCTTCGGTGAGATGGAGTGCTGGGCAATGCAGGCGTACGGCGCTGCCTACACGCTGCAGGAGCTCCTCACCATCAAGTCGGACGACGTCGTCGGCCGCGTGAAGGTGTACGAGGCCATCGTCAAGGGCGAGAATATCCCGGAGCCCGGTATCCCCGAGTCCTTCAAGGTGCTCCTCAAGGAGCTCCAGTCGCTGTGCCTCAACGTGGAGGTGCTGTCCTCGGACGGTGCAGCCATCACGATGGCCGACGGTGACGACGAGGACCTCGAGCGTGCCGCAGCCAACCTGGGAATCAACCTCTCCCGCAACGAAGCTGCCACCGTCGACGACCTCGCGCAGTAGATTTCTCGGTCCCGTGGGCCTCACCGCACTGCCGACACGCAGCAGGTGGGCCCACGGGGCGATCGACTTGATCTGATTCGCACAGCACAACACCCATCACGGGGAAAGGAAGTTACGTGCTCGACGTCAACTTCTTCGATGAACTCCGCATCGGTCTCGCGACCGCGGAGGACATCCGCAATTGGTCCTACGGCGAGGTCAAGAAGCCGGAGACCATCAACTACCGCACGCTCAAGCCCGAGAAGGACGGCCTCTTCTGCGAGAAGATCTTCGGCCCCACCCGGGACTGGGAGTGCTACTGCGGCAAGTACAAGCGCGTCCGCTTCAAGGGCATCATCTGTGAGCGCTGCGGCGTCGAGGTCACTCGCGCCAAGGTGCGTCGTGAGCGCATGGGCCACATCGAACTGGCTGCTCCGGTCACCCACATCTGGTACTTCAAGGGTGTTCCGTCGCGCCTCGGTTACCTGCTCGACCTGGCACCGAAGGATCTCGAGAAGATCATCTACTTCGCTGCCTACGTCATCACCACGGTCGACGACGAGCTCCGCCACAACGAGCTCTCGACGCTCGAGGCCGAGATGGAGGTCGAGAAGAAGGCTGTCGCCGATCAGCGTGACGCCGACCTGGAGGCTCGCGCTCAGAAGCTCGAAGCCGACATCGCCGAGCTCGAGGCGGAGGGCGCCAAGTCCGACGTCCGTCGCAAGGTCAAGGACGGCGGCGAGCGCGAGATGCGTCAGCTCCGTGACCGCGCACAGCGTGAGCTGGATCGTCTCGAGGAGATCTGGAACACCTTCACCAAGCTGGCTCCGAAGCAGCTGATCGTCGACGAGCTCATCTACCGCGAGCTCATCGACCGGTACGGCGAGTACTTCACCGGTGCCATGGGTGCCGAGTCGATCCAGAAGCTCATGCAGAACTTCGACGTCGACGCCGAGGCCGAGAATCTGCGCGAGACCATCCGCAGTGGCAAGGGGCAGAAGAAGCTCCGCGCTCTGAAGCGTCTGAAGGTCGTCGCCGCGTTCCAGGCCGGCCGCAACTCGCCGATGGGCATGGTTCTCGACGCCGTCCCGGTCATCCCGCCGGAGCTTCGTCCGATGGTGCAGCTCGACGGTGGACGCTTCGCGACGTCCGACCTCAACGATCTGTACCGCCGTGTCATCAACCGCAACAACCGCCTCAAGCGACTGATCGACCTCGGTGCTCCCGAGATCATCGTCAACAACGAGAAGCGGATGCTGCAGGAGTCGGTCGACGCCCTGTTCGACAACGGCCGTCGTGGACGTCCGGTCACCGGACCGGGCAACCGTCCGCTGAAGTCGCTGTCCGATCTGCTCAAGGGCAAGCAGGGTCGTTTCCGTCAGAACCTCCTCGGAAAGCGCGTCGACTACTCGGGCCGTTCGGTCATCGTCGTCGGCCCGCAGCTGAAGCTGCACCAGTGTGGTCTGCCGAAGCTGATGGCTCTCGAGCTGTTCAAGCCGTTCGTGATGAAGCGTCTGGTGGATCTCAACCACGCGCAGAACATCAAGTCGGCCAAGCGCATGGTCGAGCGTCAGCGTCCGCAGGTGTGGGACGTTCTCGAAGAGGTCATCGGCGAGCACCCCGTGCTGCTGAACCGTGCACCTACCCTGCACCGGTTGGGCATCCAGGCGTTCGAGCCGCAGCTCGTCGAGGGCAAGGCCATCCAGCTCCACCCGCTCGTGTGTGAGGCGTTCAACGCCGACTTCGACGGTGACCAGATGGCTGTCCACCTTCCGCTGTCGGCCGAGGCTCAGGCCGAGGCACGCATCCTGATGCTGTCCTCGAACAACATCCTCTCGCCGGCTTCGGGCCGTCCGCTCGCCATGCCGCGTCTGGACATGGTGACGGGTCTGTATCACCTCACGCGTCTCGACGCGGGTGCCGTGGGCGAGCGCGTCGATGCCAAGACCGACGAGCCGGAGTTCGGTGCGTACTCGTCGCCTGCCGAGGCTCAGATGGCAGTGGACCGTGGCGCTCTTCGGGTGCAGTCGCAGATCAAGGTTCGTCTGACGAACCAGCGTCCGCCGCTGGACCTCGAGGCCGAGCTGTTCCCGAACGGCTGGAACCGCGGTGATGCATGGACCGCGGAGACCACTCTGGGACGTGTCATCTTCAACGAGCTGCTCCCGGCGGACTACCCGTTCGTCAACGAGCAGATGCCGAAGAAGCGTCAGTCGACCATCATCAACGATCTCGCCGAGCGTTACCCGATGATCGTCGTCGCACAGACTGTCGACAAGCTGAAGGACGCAGGCTTCTACTGGGCCACGCGTTCGGGTGTCACCATCTCGATCTCCGACGTCCTCGTGCCGCCGGAGAAGCCGCAGATCATGGAGACCTTCGAGGCTCAGGCCGATCAGATCGAGAAGAAGTACCAGCGTGGCGCACTCGACAAGGTCGAGCGCAACTCTGCGTTGGTCAAGATCTGGCAGGACGCGACCGAGCAGGTCGGTAAGGCCATGGAGGCGCACTTCCCCGACGACAACCCCATCCCGATGATCGTGAAGTCCGGCGCAGCCGGAAACATGACTCAGGTGCGGTCGCTCGCCGGCATGAAGGGTCTGGTGACCAACCCGAAGGGTGAGTTCATCCCGCGTCCGATCAAGTCTTCCTTCAAGGAAGGCCTGACGGTCCTCGAGTACTTCATCAACACGCACGGTGCTCGTAAGGGTCTGGCCGACACGGCGCTTCGTACCGCCGACTCGGGTTACCTGACGCGTCGTCTCGTCGACGTGTCGCAGGACGTCATCGTTCGCGAGGTCGACTGTGGCACCGAGCGCGGAATCGTCACGACCATCGCCGAGAAGCTCGCCGACGGCACGATGATCCGCGACGCACACGTGGAGACCAGCACGCGTGCTCGCACGCTGGCCACGGACGCGGTCGACGAGAACGGCAACATCATCGTCGCTCGTGGACACGACGTCGGCGATCCTGCCATCGATGCTCTGATCGAGGCCGGCATCACCGAGGTCAAGGTCCGTTCGGTGCTCACCTGCACCACCGGCACCGGCGTCTGCGCCACCTGCTACGGCCGTTCGATGGCCACCGGCAAGCTCGTCGACATCGGTGAGGCCGTCGGTATCGTCGCCGCACAGTCGATCGGTGAGCCCGGTACCCAGCTGACCATGCGTACCTTCCACCAGGGTGGTGTCGCCGGAGATGACATCACCGGTGGTCTGCCTCGTGTGACGGAGCTGTTCGAGGCACGTGTGCCGAAGGGCAAGGCTCCTATCGCGGACGTGTCGGGACGCATCCAGCTCGAGGACGGCGATCGTTTCTACAAGATCACCATCATCCCGGACGACGGCGGCGAAGAGGTTGTCTACGACAAGCTCTCCAAGCGTCAGCGTCTGCGTGTCTTCAAGCACGACGACGGCACCGAGCGCCTTCTGGCGGACGGTGACCACGTCGAGGTCGGCCAGCAGCTCATGGAAGGTGCTGCCGATCCGCACGAGGTGCTGCGCGTGATGGGTCCTCGCCAGGTCCAGATTCACTTGGTGAACGAGGTCCAGGAGGTCTACCGCAGTCAGGGTGTGTCGATCCACGACAAGCACGTCGAGACGATCGTGCGCCAGATGCTCCGTCGCGTGACGATCATCGACTCCGGCTCCACCGAATTCCTGCCCGGTTCTCTGACCGAGCGCAGCGAGTTCGAGGCGTCGAACCGTCGTGTCGTCGCCGAGGGTGGCGAGCCCGCAGCCGGACGTCCGGTCCTGATGGGTATCACCAAGGCGTCGCTGGCCACCGACTCGTGGCTGTCGGCAGCGTCCTTCCAGGAGACCACTCGTGTGCTCACCGATGCGGCTATCAACACCCGCAGCGACAAGCTCATCGGTCTCAAGGAGAACGTGATCATCGGTAAGCTCATCCCGGCTGGTACCGGCATCAACCGGTACCGGAACATCCAGGTGCAGCCCACCGAGGAGGCACGCGCTGCGGCATACGCAGTGCCGTCGTACGACGATCAGTACTACAGCCCGGACGGCTTCGGCCAGAACACCGGCGCCGCAGTGCCGCTCGACGACTACGGTTTCTCGAACGAATACCGCTAGGACTCACAGCAAGAGCCCCGCATCCGATTGGGTGCGGGGCTTTTGCGTGTCCCCAGCAGTGTTCTCAGCCGTGTCCCCAGCCGTGTCCCCAGCCGTGTTCTCAGTCGTGGTGGCAGACGGCTTCGAGATCGATGCCGTTGAGATCGCGTACGAACGAACCGTAGTAGGTCGCGTGGTACTCCGGTTGCAACCCGGGAGCCCTGAGTTCGGTGGCGCCGGCTGCGAGTGCGGCCACGTGAAACGCGTCGACCGTCGCCCGGTCCGGTGCACTGAAGGCCAAGTGTGTGTGCGGACCGATCCGTGAGCCTGGTGCGTCGACGATCCAGAAGAACGGTTTCACCGCGGCCCAACCGAACGCGATCATCGCGAGCTGATCGGGTCCGACCGGCACTCGCATGATCTCGGTGATGCCCAGCGGTTCGAGGGCTGCACTGTAGAACTCCGCGCTGGCCGCGAGATCGTGGACGCCGAAGTTCAAGTGGTCGATCTGGGATCCTGTGCGATCGAGTGATGTCATGAGTCCAGAATGCACGGTATTGCGGACACCGACAGTCCGCGTTCATCGAAATGTCGGACGCCCGACAAGTCCAGTTCGTGCCCACGGGAGAGCCTCGGAGGATGGGGCATCGAGACGTGAACATCGGACGGGACATCTCTCTGCGAGGAGGGGCGACGAGGCGACAGTTTCTGACGTGGAGTGCGCTGGTCGGGGCGTTGGCGTTCGCGCCGGAACTGAACCCCGCCAAGGCGAGCGCGCAGTCGGGGACGCCCAGCAGCTATCCGTTCCGGCTCGGAGTCGCGTCCGGTGATCCTCTGCCGGATTCGGTGGTGCTGTGGACGAGGCTCGCCACGGATCCGTTCGCTCCTGCCGGTGGTATGACGCCGGGTGTGGTGCCGGTGCAGTGGCAGATCGCGGCCGACGAACGCTTCACCCGGGTGACGGCGCAGGGCGTCGAACTCGCGACGGAGTTCGACGGGTGGTCCGTCCACGTGGATGTGCGTGGCCTGGAGCCTGCGCGCGAGTACTTCTACCGGTTCCTGGTCGGCCCGCATGCCAGTCCGGTCGGTCGGACGAAGACTGCGCCGTCCGCTGGGCAGCCGCTGAGCAGGCTCGATTTCGGGTGGGCGTCGTGCCAGAAGTGGGAGGACGGGTACTTCGGTGCCTACGCGGATCTGGCGGCGTCGAACCTCGACGTCGTGTTCTTTCTCGGGGATTACATCTACGAGTACGCGATCAAGGACGAGGGCGCCCGGGCCGGTCGACCGAGGCCGGAGTCCGCGAGCCGAGAAACCATGCAGCTCAGCGACTATCGCGACCGGTACGCGATGTACAAGGCCGACGAGAACTTGGCGGCAGCGCATGCGTCGGCGCCGTTCGTGTCGGCGTTCGACGATCACGAGGTGGACAACAACTGGGCTTCGCAGATCAGTCAGGACGACGACGATCCGGTGTTGTTCCTGAACAGGAGGGCCGATGCGTTCAAGGCGTGGTGGGAGAACACTCCGGTGCGGGCGAATCTGAAGCCGCAGGGCCCGGACATGAAGGTCTACCGCCGTCTGAGTTTCGGTGACCTCGTGGATTTCTCGGTGTTGGACACGAGGCAGTACCGCAGCGACCAGGCCAACGGAGACAAGGAACACGCGCAGAACGCGGAGACGGCCGATCCTTCGCGCACCATCACCGGCGCCGAGCAGGAGAAGTGGATTCTCGACGGTTTCGCATCGCCGTCGAAGTGGAATTTCCTTGCGCACCAAACGGTCATCTCGGATCTAGCGCAGGGCTTGGACGGCGATCGCAAGGTCGGAATGGATCCGTGGAGCGGATACGAGGCGTCCCGTCATCGGATTCTGGACGGCGCACGGGAGCGCGGGACGACGAATGTCGCGTCGATCGTCGGCGACATCCATCGCACGATCGTGTCGGAACTCCGGCGGGACTACCAGGATCAGGCGTCTCCGGTGGTGGGTGTCGAGATCGCGACGACGTCGATCGCGTCGGGCAAGGACGGTGCCGACGTGGACACGACGGGTGCGGCCATCGCGAACGGCTCGCCCCACGTGAAGTACGGCAATGCGCGTCGCGGTTACCTGCGGTCGATACTCACTCCGGACGAATGGCGTTCGGAGGTAAGGGTTCTCGACGCGGTGTCGAGGCCGGGGGCTGCGGTCCGGACGGCGACGACGGTCACCGTTCCGGACGGTCGCCCGGAGATCCAACTGGGTTGATCGGCACGGGCGTCGGAGCCGCTCTACCGCCCGTCGGCGATGATCCGGGCGATGTTGCGCTCGGACAACGCCGTGATGGTCAGTGAAGGGTTGGCGGCACCCGTGCTGCCCGGGATGAGGGCGCCGTCGACGACGTACACGCCATCGTGCCCCTTGACGCGGCCGTAGGAGTCGGTGACGTCGCCGATGACTGCGCCGCCGAGGGGGTGGGCGGTGAAGGTGTCGTCGACGTCGCGGGTGAACGGCTCGGCGGAGACGACGGTGCCGCCGGCGTCGGCCATCCGGTTCTGTACTGCGCGTAGTGCTTCCACGGTGTCTCGGCTGCCGCCCTTGGGCCACGACAGTGACATCGAGTCGGTGGCCGCGTTGTAGCTGAAGTTGGCGCGCAGCGGGTCGATCGTCATACCGAGGGATCCGATGAACCCGAGATCCCACGGGACTCCGGGCACGTACCAGTTCTCGACGGTCAGGGGTAGGCCGGAATCGTCGACGATGCGTGACGCGCACGGCGCGGCCTGCGGGACTCCCGCCGCGGGCCCGAGGGATCGGGTCATGGACGCGTCGCCGTTGGTTCCCCACCCGCGTCCGACGAATTCGTTGAGGTTGCCCAGTGCGCCGGTGGCCTGTGCGCGCAGCAACAGTTCGGTGGTGCCGATGGATCCGGCGCCGAGTACCAGCTTGTCACACGTCAGGGTGCGCGTTTCGAGTACGTTGCCCTCGGGATCGACTCGGCGTACCTCGACGCGGTATCGGCCACCGGATTCGGTGCCGATGGACGCGACCTCGTGGCTGTGCGCGACGAGTGCGTTGCCGGTGGCTTCGGCCTGCGGGATGTAGTTCTGGGTGAGGTCGTGCTTGGCGCCGTTGGAGTTGCCGAACGTGCTGGCGCCGACGGTTGCCGACGGGCGGGATCGGCCGGCGATCTCGTCGCGGACGACGTTCCAGTTCCAGTTGCCGTCGACGGCCTCGGGAGTGAAGCCTGCTCGTCGGGCATGGTCGTCCCATGTGCGCGAGTGCGCGAAGTTGGGACTGCCCAGGATGTCGGCAGGGATCGGCGACGGCAGCAGCATCGACCGGGCTTTCGGGTACCAGGTGCCTGCCATCTCGTCGTAGGACAGGCGTCCGCCGAAGGACATGTCGAAGAATCGGCGATCCGGTGCGATGGTGACGCCGGTGTAGACGACGGAACCGCCGCCGACAGCGGCGGCGCGCCAGACCGACAGGTTCTCGAAGCGGGTGGTGTCGAGGACACCACCGAAGTGATCGACCGGCCCGACGGGCAGTCCGGTGATGTTGGTGAACGAGCTCTGCCGCCACAGGCCGCGTCCGTCGGCGGTCATGTCGGAGGTGAAGATGTCCCGCCACGGGTCACGCGGCCACCGCAGGCCGCGTTCGAGGACGGTGACCTTGGTGCCGGACTGGGCGAGGCGCAGTGCCGCAGCGCTGGCTCCGAAGCCGGATCCGATCACGATGACGGGGGAATGGTCCGGTGGGCGAGGGGGATCGGCGAAGAGTTCGGGAACGAGGCCACGGATGGACCCGACCCCGATGGGAATGGCACCGGCTCGGCCTGCCGAGGCGAGCGGCGGTACTGCCAATCCGACGATTCCAGCTGCCGCCAGTTGCAGCAGTTGACGTCGCTTCACGTGTGTAGCCCCCTGCAGTTCGAAAACCCTGTGTCCGTCCCGACCACCGGCCATTGTTCCTCATTCGGACACCGAAAAGCGACCGGATGTCCGTGACCTTGGGAAATTTCCAGATCGGCCGTGCCGGGGCGTCAATACTGTGGCAGCTGCTGGACGGCCCACTTGTTGCCGTCGGGGTCCGCGAAGAACACGAACTTGCCCCAGCCCATGTCGACGACGGGGTCGATGTCGAGTCCGGCGTCGATGAGGTGTGCTCGGGCTTCCTCCGCGTCGGCGACGACCACCTGGAGGCCCTCGACGCTGCCGGGGGCGGCGTCGGTGATGCCGCGTCCGACGGCGATGGAGCAGGCGGATCCCGGGGGAGTCAGCTGCACGAACCTGATGTCCTCGGTGGGACTCGAGTCGTGATCGGCGTTGAATCCGATCTTCACGTAGAAGTCCTTCGCGCGGTCGACGTCGGAGACGGGAATGATGACGAGTTCGAGTTTGATGTCCATGACGATCAGTCTGAACGTGATCGCGGACAGAAACGGTCCTCTTCGGTGACTTCGTCGTGAAGAAATATGCCCGACGCGATACTGGTTGGCGTGAAGGTGCGCGTCTCCGTTCTCGATCGTTCTCGAACCCGGCTGGGGTCGCCGGACGCTGCTGCGTTGACGGCGACGATCGAACGTGCTGTCCACGCGGAGCAGCTCGGCTTCCACCGATTCTGGGTCGCCGAGCATCACGGTGTTCCCGGTATCGCCAGCGGCGCTCCTCCGGTGCTGCTCGCGGCGATCGGAGCCAGGACGTCGACCATTAGACTCGGGTCGGGCGGGGTGATGTTGCCCAACCATCAGCCGTTCGTCGTGGCCGAGCAGTTCGCCATGCTCGAAGCGTTGTATCCAGGTCGTGTCGACGCCGGGGTCGGGCGTTCGTTGGGATTCACCGGTCCCGTACGTGAGGCCCTTCGTACGAGCGCCGCGGATACGTTCGAGGACGATCTGGACGAGCTACGGCGATATCTCGACGGGTCGGGCCCGGTGACGGTGCGGCCGGCGACCGCGGCACCCCCGCTGTTCGTACTCGCGACGGGGCAGGGGTTGGCGATCGCGGCTCGTGCCGGGTTGCCGGTGGTTGTGGGTGGACCGATCCTGAAGGGCGACGCGTCGGCGATCGAGGTGTACCGGAGGCGTTTCCAGCCGTCCGAGTCCAATCCCGAACCGACCGTGATTGTTTCGCTGGACATCACCATCGCCGATACTGCCGAGCGAGCGCGTGAACTGGTTCTCCCCGAGGCCTGGGCCATGGCCCAATCCAGGCGCACCGGAGAATTTCCGCCGCTGACGCCGCCGTCGGACATCGACCTCGATTCTGCGCCGCCACGGACGCGGGAACGTGTCGAGCGATCGATCGCGGCGGGGGTCCACGGCACACCGGACGAGGTGGCGTCGCAACTCGAGAAGCTGATCGACCGGACCGGCGCCGACGAGATCCTCGCGTCGACGTCCACGTACGACAGAGATGCCCTGTGGCACGCCGACGCCGAGCTGATTCAGCTGGTGAGTTCGCTGTCCGGATAGGCCGTCCGTGCTGCGGCGGCACCGAGTCGATGCGCGCTACTGTGGAGAACACGGCATAACGGACTCGCCTCGGACGTCCGCGACAACTGGGAGGTTCCCCATGGCAGGCAAGAAGATCGATCGCGTTCACGCGCAGACGGCACTCGAGACGGTTCGCGAGAACCCGGGCATCGCCCTGATCGCCGCAGCGCCTGCCCTTGTGGTGTTCGCCGTGGTGTGGTGGCTCGCCGGTTTCGGTACCGCGCTGCTGTTGTTGATTGCTCTCGGCGTCGTCGGTTTCGTGGCCGCCAAGCTCAAGAGCTGACGCGCGCTAGCGGGGAACGTGGTACCGGGTCAGTACCCCGGTACCACGGCCGATCTCGGCCCACGACGTGTCGAATGTCAGAACGGCGATCGCCGACGTCGGGAACTTCCTGCCGATCTCGATAGCGGCTTCGGACCCGTCGGCTTCGGCCAATTCCAGTGCCGTGAACGGGATCCCGGGGGCATGCCCGACGACGAGGAGTGTATGCACCGCGTCGTCGGTCAGAGCGATCTCGTCGATGATCTCGTCCGGTGACGCGCCGTAGATGCGCTCTTCGAAGGTCACGGGGGCCTCGATTCCCGTCGCGACGAGGGTCTCGCGGGTGCGGGTGGCCGTCGAACACAGGATTGCGTCGACCGTGCCGATGTCCGAGATGATCCACTGACCACCGAGCGCCGCTTCACGCTGTCCACGCTCGGCGAGCGGGCGATCATGGTCGGGAACACCGTCGGGGTAGCCGGACTTGCCGTGTCGCATCAGGACGAGGGTGCGCGTCATGGATACCACCGTATCGGCCCGCGCGAGCCGCGCTCGGTCTACGTTGTCACTCGATCAGGGGTGGATCGTGTCGAGGGGGAATCTCGTGCGCAGTTCGGTGACGACAGTTGTTGCTGCGGTTCTGCTGGTTGTCGTAGGCAGTCCGGCGGGAGCGGTGCCTGGGGTGTCGGGTGCCGAGCGCAGGAGCGAGACGCCGGTGGTGTCGAGTTCGCCCGTCACGGAGGTGGAGGCGTCGATGGTCTCGGTGTTCGCGCCGCTGCCGCCCGACGCGTTGCCTCATCCACCGGAGTGCGACACCCTGTCCTATCTGCGGTGGAAGTCCGTCGACGGCCCCACCGACTCGGCCGACGCCGACCGCATCCTCGTCGCTCAGCCCGGCATCTTCGAGGGCGCGAGCGCGTTCGAGTCGGTCGCCGGAAACACCGTGTCGGCTGCCGCCGCGCAAGGATCGTACGTCGAGTTCTGGGCGCTCGATCGTCGGTCGAACTGCCTGGAGGATCACACCGGTACCCGGGCGGCGCTGGCAACCGGCAACCTCGAGACGGCCACCGATTACTACTACGGTGGCGCGGAGATCGACGGCCGAACCTTCGACGGTTTCGCGGACGGTGACCGCACTGCGTGGTTGTCGAATCAAGGTATCGAGCAGACAGTGCGTGACCAGTACGATCTGTTGCGCTTCGAACTGCCGGATCAGAAGCTTCGTAAAGAGAAAGTGTTGTGTGGTGGCCACTCGCTCGGCGGGTTCGTCACCGGGTACTTCGCCGAATGGGACTTCGACGGAAATCCTGAAACACTCGACGACGCCGGCTACAACCAGTGCGGCGGCTACTTCGCCCTCGACACCATCGTCAAGGCCGGCACCCCGCCACTTGTTCGCGGAATCCCGGATCTCGATCTGCCTGCGGCTGTTGCCGATCCGATTGCGGATCTCACAGGCCTCGTGGACAGTGCGCTTCCGGTTCTCGCGCTGCCCGCCGTCATCAATCCCGAGACCACCAATTTGCTCGCGATGGCCGGAGTAGCGGCGAGGCTGGACCCGGGCGGTGTGAACGATCTGGTGAACGTGTTGCCGAACAACGTCAACATCGACGCGACATTGAGGGCGCTGCTGTCGAAGGACGCACTCATGGCAACCACCGGGAATCCGTCGGTACGCACCTTGTACGCCACGAACGACGCTGTCCTCGGTGCGTTGCTCGACGACAATTCACAGCCGTTCGGCTTCCTGCAGGCCAGTGTCGGGTTCATCGGTGCACAACCTGTGGTCGACAAAGCATTTCCCACGTTGCCGGGAATGGAGACCCTGCCGGTGGTCGGGAGTGCACTCGGTGACGCGAAGAAGGCGGCCCCTGCGCTCTACGGCGACCCGAACACCGTGTACACCTGGAACGACTACGACTCGCTCGACAGCTCGCCGCAGACCGCGCGTTACACCGATTCCAGCAGCGAGGTCACGTCGATTTCACAGCTGGCGCGCAGTCTCGCCGAGCCGCCGCTCGACTTCACCGAGTGGTACTTTCCCACGAAATTGAGCACAGACCTGGCGCAGTCGAGTTCGACGGCCATTCGCGAGCATCGCCTGCACCGTGACGGAGTGCACCGCAATCCAATCCTCACTCTGCAGGGGACCGGCGGGATCGAGCTTCCTCCCTCCGGTCACCCTGGCGACCGTCCGATCGTTGTGCAGGGGTACAACCACCTCGACGTGCTGACGGCTGCACGCACCCAGAACAACGGGCTGCCGGAGGTGGTCAGCACCGAACTCGCACGGTTCGCTGCGAACCCGTCGTAGGGACGCGCGTGTCGCCACCCTCGTCGACCTGCTACCTTGAACGCCGTTCAAGTCTGCATCACGAGGAGTGGTCATGTCAGGTTCCGAAGGCGTACAGGAGTCACCGGTGGCGAGTTCGAGGTTTCACGTCTCCGCTCGAGACATGGCGCAGGTCGCAGTGTTCGCCGCGCTCATCGCAGCTCTCGGACTCGCCGGGGCCATCACGGTCGGCTTCAGTGGCGTTCCGATCACGCTGCAGACCCTCGGTGTCATCCTGGCGGGCGCCGTTCTCGGACCACGCAAAGGCGTCATCGCTGTAGCAGTGTTCATCGCGTTGACCTTGATCGGGCTGCCGCTGCTCTCGGGCGGACGCACCGGGCTCACCGCGCTGGCAGGGCCGAGCGCCGGCTACCTCGTCGGCTGGATACCTGCCGTCTTCGTGATCGGGTTGCTGACCGTACGGATCCTGCCGAAGTACCCCGTCGTGCTCGGACTGCTCGCCAACGCGATCGGCGGCATCGTCGTCGTCTACATCTTCGGGACCATCGGCTTGCTGCTGCGCACGGACCTGAGTGTGTGGGCCGCCGTCTCCACCAACTTCGCCTTCGTTCCCGGTGACCTCGTCAAGGTCGTCATCGCCACCGTCGTCGCGAAGAGTGTTCACCGGGCGTACCCGGGCATCGTCCACACGTGAAGTTGCCGCACGCCGCGGATGCTCTCGCGATCGACTGGGCAGGCACCCGGCTGACCTACGCGGAGTTCGACGCCGCGGTCGACGCCTGGCCCGCACCTCGTCTTCACGAACACTCGGCACACGACGCGTCGGAACTCGCTGTTCCCGATGCCTTGATCTGCGTGTTCGCGGCAGCCAGGCAGGGCCGAGCGGTGCACGTCGAGGACCCGGCAGCCAGGCCCGAGCGCCAGTCCGTGCCTGCGGGCGCATGGTTGCTGATCGGCACGTCCGGGTCGACGGGCAGGTCTCGGCCGCTCGCCCGGACAGTGCAGTCCTGGACGGACAGCTTCGACGAGTTCACCTCCATCACCGGTATCGACGGGTCCGATCGGGTGCTCGTCACCGGTCCGTTGCACGCGACCATGCACTTGTTCGCCGCCGTCCACGCCCTGTGGGTCGGTGCATGCGTGACCGACGATCCGCGAGGTGCGACGGTCGCTCACGCAGTACCCGCTGTCCTCCGAACTCTCGTCGAGACCGCCCCGGAACTGCGCCTCGCCGTCGTGGCAGGCACGACTTTCGATTCCGGGGCAGCCGAGGGCTGGAGTGGAGCTGGCAGGAACGACCGATTCGATCGACTACATCTCCGTGTGGTCGAGTACTACGGTGCGGCCGAACTGTCGCTCGTCGCTGCCCGCGTGGTCCCGGAGCCGCTGCGGTTGCTTCCCGGCGTGGACGCGGAGATCCGCGACGGTCTGCTGTACGTCAGGTCGCCGTACCGCGTCCTCGGCGCCGACGAGTGGGTCTGCGTCGGCGACCTGGCCGAGCGCGGGCCGAACGGTGACCTCGTCGTCCGCGGCCGAGGTGACGCAGCCGTCGACGTCGGTGGTACGACGGTCATCGCCGAGGACGTCGAACGACTGCTCGACGCCATCGACGGGGTGCGTGCGTCGGCGGTCGTCGGGACACCACATACGGTCCTCGGGGCGACGGTGACTGCCGTCCTCGAACTGGACGACCCGGTCGTCCTCGATTCCGTCAAGGCCCGTGCTCGCGCCGCATTGCAGAAGGAAGCAGTCCCGAGGCGGTGGGTCGTCGTCGACCGTCTACCTCGCACCGGTAGCGGAAAGATCGCCCGCGCCCGAGTGAGAGACTCGTTGTCATGAGTCGGTCTGCGTACAGTGCTGCTGCGCCGGTTCTCGTGGCACCACGTCGAACGCCGGTCGGCAGCGCGGGCCACGGATTCTCCCAGCTGACCACGACGGACCTCGCGGCTCCGGTCCTCACCGCGGTACTCGAGACGTTGCGCGACGCCGGGGCGCCACACCAGGTGGACGACGTCGTCCTCGGCAACTGCCTCGGCCCCGGCGGCGACCCTGCGCGAATCGCATCCCTGGCCGCCGGGCTCGGCGTCGACGTGCCCGGGGTGACAGTGGACCGGCAGTGCGGTTCCGGCCTCGACGCCGTCGCGCTCGCCGCCGCCCGAATCCGCAGCGGCGAGGACAACCTGATCCTGGCCGGTGGCGTCGAATCCGCCAGCACCGCACCGTGGAGACTCTGGCCGGACACGCGCGAGCGCTACACCCGTGCACCGTTTGCTCCTCCTGGTTACCCCGACCCCGACATGGGAGTCGCGGCGGACGATCTTGCCAGGATCCGAGGGATCAGCCGAGAACGTCAGGACGCCTATGCGGCCCGTTCGCATGCGCTGGCCGCGGCGACGGATTTCTCGTCCGAGATCGTTCCGATAGCCGGCGTCGACCGCGATCAACGCATTCGATCGAACATGACCGAGGCCAGGTTGAGCCGACTTCGTCCGGCATTCACACCGGACGGCACCGCGACCGCGGGAAACTCGTGCGGAATCTCCGACGGCGCAGCCGTTCTCGCCGTGACGACGCAGGCGGGTTCGAAAGGTCTTCCGGCGCTACGTGTTCTGGGGTCCGCGGTGGCGGGATCCGATCCGTCGCTGCCCGGTCTCGGCCCGGTTCCCGCCATCGAGAAAGTGTTACGTCGCACCGGGGTTGCGCTGTCCGACATCGGCGTCGTCGAGATCACCGAGGCGTTCGCATCCGTCGTGCTCGCAGTCGCCGACGAACTGGACATCGACGAGGATCTGCTGTGCCCGCAGGGCGGTGCCATTGCGATGGGGCACCCGTGGGGTGCATCGGGCGCAATCCTGCTCGTGCGGTTGGCGACTTGGATGTTCGCGTCGGACGGGCCGGAACTGGGACTGGCCGCGTGCGCCATCGGCGGCGGCCAGGGGGTAGCGATGATCGTGGAGCGTGTGCAGTGAGCGAGATCGTGTTCGAGCAGGTTCGTCATGCCTTCGGTGAACGAGAAGTGTTGCGGGGCATCGATCTCACCATCACCGAGCGGCGTGTCGGCATCATCGGGTCCAACGGATCCGGCAAGTCGACGCTGGCGCGGACGATCAACGGGCTGCTCGCGCCGACATCCGGAAAAGTGACCGTCGACGGCATCGACGCGGCGAAGAAGGGCGCACAGGTCCGTAAGAAGGTGGGGTTCGTCTTCACCGATCCGGACACGCAGATCGTCATGCCCACGGTCGCGGAGGATCTCGCGTTCTCGCTCCGCCGATCGGGGCTGAGCAAGCCCGAGATCGCCGAGCGAGTCCAGGACATACTGACGAGGTTCCGCCTCGACGGTCACGCCGAGCATCCCGCGCATCTGCTGTCCGGCGGTCAGAAGCAGCTCCTGGCAATCGGAGCCGTCCTGATCCGCAGGCCGGAGGTCGTCGTCGCCGACGAGCCGACCACTCTGCTCGACCTCCGCAACGCCCGAGTCGTCGCCGACGCGTTGGACTCCATCGACCAGCAGGTCATCGTCGTCACCCACCAGCTCGCTCTTCTCGAGTCGTTCGAGCGCGTCATCGTCGTCGACGACGGTGCGGTTGCGTTCGACGGCACCCCCGACGCGGCGGTTCCGGCGTACCGGGAGTCGGTCCTGTGATCGGGCTGTACCGGCCGGGGAACTCTCTGTTGCATCGGTTGCCTGCGGGTACCAAGCTGCTATTGCTCCTGGCGTCGATCATCCTCGCTACGATCTTCGCGCGCACACCCGTGCACGTCGGCGCGGTCGCACTCGTCGTTGCCGGGTTGTTCGTCGTGGCACGTATTCCGCTGAAACTTGCTGCAGCGCAGCTACGTCCCGTGCTGTGGATGGTGCTGATCATCGGTGTCTTCCAGGTGATCATCACCGACTGGCAACGAGCGGTGGTGGTGTGCGGAGTGCTCGTGATCTCCGTTGCCCTCGCCGCACTCGTCACGTTGACGACCCGAGTGACGGACATGCTGGACACCGTCACTCGCGCGCTCGGACCACTCCGTCGGTTCGGCGTCGACCCCGACCGCATCGGTCTGATGCTCGCCCTCGCCATCAGGTGCATCCCGGTGCTGGCCACCATCGTGCACGAGGTGTCCGAGGCGCGCAAAGCACGCGGATTGCAGTGGTCCATGACTGCCCTCGCCACGCCTGTCCTCGTCCGCGCACTCCGCACCGCCGACGCGATGGGCGATGCCCTCGTCGCTCGTGGCGTCGACGATTAGAGGGGCGATCAGCGCGTGAGCCCGCTACTCACCGACCGCATCGCCGGTCACGCACGCGAGAATCCCGACGCGATCGCCGTCGTCGACCGTCGGGAATCGGTGACGTACGGCGACTTCTGGGAACGTGTCCGCCGCACCGGCGCCGGGATGAACGGCATGCGACGCGTTGCGGTCCTTCCCACCTCGGACGTCGGCTCGCTCGTCGCGGTGACCGCGGCGATGGCGTCGGGAATCGGTGTGGTGCTGTTGCACAGGCATTTGCTGCCCAGCCAGTTCGGCAGGGTCGTCGAACTCGCCGCCCCGGACGTGGTGATCGCCGCGGAGCAGCAGCATCGACGGGTGGCATCGCTCGGCTGGTCCGACCCGGTCGCCGGTCTGGACGGCCGAGGGCCGCACGGGAGCCCCACCGAGGGCAGTGAATTGTTGGTCGGGATCACGTCGGGAAGCACCGGCGAGCCCAAGCTCTTTCTACGCAACCAGCGTTCGTGGGCCAGGACGCTGGACCGCAGCGACGCCGTGTTCGACGTTCAGCGGGGAGACCGCGTGTCGACGCCGGGTGTGCTGGACCACACGCATTTCCTGTACGGCGCGCTGCACGGGCTGACGCGGGGTGCGGCCGTCGACGTCCGGTCTGCGGTCGACGCACTGAACAGTGGCGCGACGCATCTCTATTCGGTGCCGACGATCGCGTGGGACGTCGTGCGCGCCGATGTCGGCCCGGTAGGGAGTGTGCGTGAAGTGCTCTCCAGTGCGGCCCGTTGGCCGGAGTCGGGGCGTCGAACGCTGCAGAACGTGCTGCCGAACGCGTCGCTGGTTCACTTCTACGGCGCCTCGGAGCTGAGCTTCGTGTCCTACGACCGCGGCGTCGATCCCGGCCCGGGAATACTGTTCGACGGTGTCGAGGCGCGGATCGTCGACGGGATCGTTCATGTGCGCAGCGATATGCTGTTCGACGGCTACCTGACCGACGAGGGACTTGCAGGCGGACCGGTCGACGGCTGGATGACGGTGGGAGACCGAGGAAGTGTGGACGGGTCGTCGCTGACTCTGTTCGGTCGTGATTCCGAGACGTTGATCCGGGGTGGGCTGAACGTCGAGCTCGCACCGATCGAGCATGCAGCCCTGAGTATTTCCGGTGTTCTCGAAGCGGGAGTCGCTGCGATTCCCGACGCACGATTCGGTGAAGTACCCGCGCTCGCACTCGTCGTGGGCGCGGGCGCACCGCCCGTCGAGCGCATTCGTCGGTTGTTGCGCGAGGCCCTGCCCGCCCCCAGTGCGCCGACGCGGATCCTCGTGGTGCCCGCCCTGCCGCGCACCCCGCGCGGCAAGTTGGACCGTCAGGCCCTCGGGGCGACCTTCGCGACGGAGCGCACCGCATCGTCGACGACGAACCACACGGTGAGTGCGCCGCCCTCGTAGCGGTGACGAATGGTCACGTGGTCGCCCGCCAGAATGGGGGAGAGGTACTCGATGACGGCCCGGTGCGGGGCGTGCAACAGGTCGGCGTGATCGACCAACAGCTCCTCGACGGCGTGCCAGTACGCGGCGTTGTTGACGTGGTTGAACGGGTCGATGTCGGTGGCGCGCAAGGGAAACTGCACGTCGGTGTGTGCGGGTGACGGCACCGGCTCGGTCAGCCAGGCCTTCCACCGCAACCGATGCTCGTCGGTGGTGCGTGCCAGCAGGGCCAAGGCCTCGTCGCTGATCCTGGTCGGCATACCGGTACTGGCACTGATGTTGATCCAGAATCCCTCGGTCTCGATGGACGCGCCTTTGTCGGTGGTGATGTTCACGCGCATGTTCGACCACCTCGTCGACATCGACGAGCACCACCGTCTCATGTGCACTCGGTCCGGGAACTCGACCGGGGTGTGCACGTCGATGACCGTGCGCCGCACGATCCAGAACGGGTCCGTGACGCCGAGCGAGGTGGCATCGAGATTGTCCGACCCGATGTCCTGCAGGTAACGGGCCATACCGTCGAACCGCAGGCGGTTGTTGGGGTCGACGTCTCCGGTGCGGACGGTCCAGTTGGTCTCGAAGCCCTCGCCGTCCGCCGGTGCCGGGGCAAGAGGGTCGTCGAAGCCGACAGGTTCGGGGCTTCGCCGTGCTGCGCTGGTTCCGTCGGTCATGGTGACCGAACCTACCCGGCCCGGCGCGTCACAGGACCCGGCGCGCCTTCATTCCGTCGAACACCGGCCCGATCTTGACGACGTCACCGAAGGTGGGCGCGTGGACCATCTGCCCGTTGCCGACGTAGATCGCGACGTGCCCGGGACCACCCGCCTGCCAGTTGCCGAACAGCAGGTCGCCAGGCTGAGCCAGCCCGAGCGGGATTTCGGTGCCGACGTTCCACTGTGTCTCCGAGGTCCGCGGGAGGGTCACCGTGCCTCCGGACGCCTTGAAGATGGCGTAGGACGTCAGACCGGAGCAGTCGAACCCGCCGCCCGACGGTCCGTTGATGTTGCCGCCGCCCCACACGTACGGCAGACCGAGATAGTTCATGGCGGACCGGACGGCATTGGCGCCTGCACCGGCGATGTCCAGGGCGGAGAACGGGTTCAGTATCGCGGAGAACTGCATTTCCGTCGCGCGGATCTTCGCGACGTACGGCTTCGTCTGATTCTCGTAATCCGGTGTTCCGGAGGGCATCCCGCCGGAACGAAGGACTGCGCCCGCACCTGCGTTGTACCCGGCAATGGTCAAGTCGAGGGTGTCACCACTGACCCGTCCTTCGGACTTCCACTGGGAAACTTGACTGTGAATGTCGCACAACATGTTTCCCGACGCCATCACCGAATCCGCGATCGCGTTGATGTCGGCCACACCGTCACCGTCGGCGTCCTTGCCGTAGGTCGCCCACGTTCCCGGCATGAACTGCCCGGGGCCACGTGCCCCGCTCGAGGACACCGGGGCCGTCGGACCGTGCCGGAACCCGTTCTCCGCGGCGTACAGCGCGGCGATGACCGGTGCCCCCACGCCGTCGCAGATGGCCCCGGCCTTCATGAGCCAGGGAACGAACGCGGTGATCGCACCGATGGGCGACGCGGATACTCCGGTGAACGTGGCAGGTACCCCCGGGAACAGCGCACGCCGAAGTGCCTCGGCGGCGGGCATGAACGCCGTCTGCGACACCAGATCGCCCAGGGAAAACGTCGACGTGCCGAACTGCATGGCGCCGCTCGCGCTCGGAATCAGTGCCCCGAGTGAGGTGATGGGCGAACTCGCCACCGAGGTGACGGGCACCTGCGGCAGGGGCGGCGTCGGCGGTGTTTCCGGCGCGGCGCCCGAGTCCGCCGGTTCGGTCTCCTCGGTCTTCTCGGTGTCCGGTTCGTCCGGGAGCATCGGGTCGGCCGCGGATTCGATCGCGGACGCGGCATCGTCGAGCATGGCGGAGGCGTCGTCGCGCTGGGTGTCGGGAAGGGACCCGAGAAGGTCGTCGAGTTGCTGTTGCAGGCCGGGTGCGGCGTTCTCCGCGGATTCGGCGACGCCCGCAGCTCCGTCCTGGATCGGTGGGGGAAGGTCGGTCCCTGCTGCCGCCCCCGCTGCGGACACGATGACGGCCACGATGACTGCGATCGGATCGCCTGCCATGTAACAACTCCTGGTGCTGTGCGTGTCTCCCCGAACTGCTGCCGTGCCCACTCATCCCCGCGTGAGGTGGCTCACATCATCATGCCCTGCGACAGCGTTCTGTGGTTCGGAATGCGCGGACGCAACCTACGCGTCGCACCTTCCATTGCGGCCGCGGTGCGTAGGTTGGCGGTGCGGACGAGAGGAGAACGAATGGACAAGCGAGTGGTGTCACCGGTGAGCGTGTGGGATCCCGGCGCTCAGTTGTTGTCTCAGTGCGTTGCGGTGGAGAACGCGTCGACGACGCTGTATCTGTCGGGTCAGACGGCGATCACGGCGGACGGTGAGTTCGCGGGAATCGGGGATGTCGAGGCGCAGATTCGCCTGGCGTTCGAGAACATTCGCCTGATCGTCGACGCGGCCGGTGGAACCCTGGAGAACGTGGTCAAGCTGACCGTGTACTTCGTCGACATCGCACACCTCGACACCTACACCGCGGTTCTCGGTGAGCTGTTTCCCGAGACCAGGCCCGCGCAGACCGTCGTCGAAGTCGTTCGGCTTGCGATGCCGGAGTTGCTGATCGAGATCGACGCCGTCGCGGCTCTCTAGACGAGCGTCGACCAGTAGTCCGAGAACCTGATGCCGACGAGGGCGATCACCACGGCGTACCAGAGCGCGAGGATCGTCCAACGCCATTCGAGCAGCAGCCTCGGGACGGTGCCCGCGCGCTCGCGGTCGACGAGTTGGGACAGCGTGACGACGAAGATCGGCATCGTGACCGCCCAGACGACCATGCAGTAGGGGCACAGTGCGCCGATCTCGTAGAGGCTCTGGTCGATCAACCAGTGGATGAACACCTCGCCGAGCAGGGTGCCCAGCGACAGTCCGAGCCAGTACCAGTGCGGTAGTGCGACCTTCGCGAGGGTCAGGATTCCGGTGACGAGCACGACCGTGAAAGCGACGATCCCGATGATGGGATTGGGAAACCCGAACAGTGCGGCCTGATCGGTGGTCATCACCGAACCGCACGACAACACCGGATTCAAGCTGCACGACGGCACGTAGGACGAGTCCTCGAGCAGCTTGAATCGTTCGATCGTCAGGGTCAGTGCCGCGAGGAGTCCGAGTATGCCGCCGACCGTGAGGACCCAGGCGGTGACCTTGCTGGTGGGCACTGCTCTACTGTGCCGCGGTGATCGCGGCCCGCAGGTTGTCCGGCGTCGGGACGTCGACGACGGTGCCGTTGACCGACACGGTCGGGGTTCCGGTGACGCCGGAGTCGATGACGTTCTGCGTCTGGCTGGTGACGAAATCGGTGTAGGTGCCGTCGGTGATACAGCTGCCGACGTCGACCTGAAGTGTCCGGGCAATTCCGTTCAGGTCGTCGTCGCTGAGGCCTGCGCCGCCCTCGGCCGGTTGCTGTTCGAACATGGCTTTGTGCCATGCAGGCCACTTGGAGATGTCGGCCTCGGCGACGCACATGCTTGCGTTGGCTGCGCGCGTCGAGTAGTTCGTCGACGACATTCGGTCGAGAATCGCGATCGGCTTGTAGTCGACGGCGATGGTGTTGTCGGCCACGAGCTCGGAGAGGGTGTCGCCGGAGATCGCCTCGAACTGCTTGCAGGCAGGACACTGGAAGTCCTCGACGGCGGTGACGACGACGGCAGCATTCGGATCACCGATGCGGATCGCACCGTCCTCGGTGACGACCGACGGCGTGGCGGCCGGCGTTGCGGTGGTGTCGTCGGAATTCTTCGACGCGATGTTGAATCCGATGACGGCGACCAGCGCCACGAGAACGACGGCGACGCCGACCTGGATCAGGGTGCGTCGCTGTTTGTCCTTCTTGCCCTGCAGTGCAGCCGCAGCTGCCTGTGCCTTCTTCTTGCTGTTGTTGCTCGCCCTGTCTTTGCTCACCGATATCCCTCGTTCAGCCGAAATGCTCGACCCAGCATATGCAGGCGAACCTGAGGACTAGGTGAGAGAGACGAGCCGTTCGATGGCGAATCCGTAGCCCGCGATTCCGAGTCCGGCGATGACCCCGGATGCGATGGGGGAGACGAACGAGTGGTGACGGAACTCTTCTCGCGCGTGAACGTTGCTGATGTGGACCTCGATGATCGGTACTTCCGGGATCACCAGTGCGTCGCGGAGGGCGACGGAAGTGTGGGTGAGGCCACCGGGGTTGATGACGATTCCCGACACGCGCCCCCTGGCTTCGTGGATCCAGTCGATCAGGTGGCCCTCGTGGTTGGACTGCTCGGCTCGGACGGTTCGTCCGTGCGCGGCGGCGGTCTTCTCGCACAGTGCGACGACGTCGGCAATCGTCTCGTGGCCGTACACCTCTGGCTGACGCGTTCCGAGCATGTTCAGGTTCGGTCCGTTCAACACCAGGATGGGGTCGGCCATGGGCTTGCTCACTTTCGTCTTCGTCGCGTTCTGTCGGATTCGATCCTTGCACAGGGCACCGGGCAGAATGTGGGCAGTGAGAAGCGTGTGGGTGGTCTGGGGTGTCGGTGTCTTCGCGTACATCGTTGCCGTGCTGCACCGCACCGCGTTCGGTGTCGCAGGGCTCGACGCCGCCGACCGGTTCGTGATCAGCCCGTCGCTGCTGTCGTCGTTCGTCGTTCTTCAGGTCGTCGTCTACGCGGCGATGCAGATCCCGGCGGGTGTGGTGCTGGATCGCGTCGGGTCTCGGAAGATGATCGCGCTCGGTGCGTTGTTGATGACCGTCGCGCAACTGGTACTGGCATTCACCGATTCGCTTCCTCTGGCTGTGGCGGCTCGTGCGTTCGTCGGAGTCGGGGATGCTCTGACGTTCATCTCGGTGTTGCGTCTGGTCCCGCAGTGGTTCCCTCCGAGGCAGGTTCCCATCGTGTCCCAGCTGACCGGTCTGCTCGGCCAGATGGGACAGATCCTGTCTGCAGTGCCGTTCCTCGTACTGCTCAACGGGCCGGGCTGGACGGTCGCGTTCGGCAGCGCCGCGTCCCTGGGACTCGTCGCCTTGGTCCTGACGCTTGCCCTGGTTCGAGATTCTCCTCCCGGCACCGAAGTCACCGAGAAGGCGACGTCGATGCGCGAGACGTTCGCGACGATCGCACAGGTCTGGAAGCGTCCCGGCACGCGACTCGGGTTCTTCTCCCACACCGGTACGCAGTTCTCGATCACCGTGTTCGCGCTGTTGTGGGGCATTCCGTACCTGACGTCGGCACAGGGTTTGTCGTCGTCGACGGCTGGAGCACTGTTGTCGATCTCGGTGGTGTCGGCAGTGTTCTCCGGCATCGGACTCGGCATCCTCACCGGGCGGTATCCGATGCGCCGATCGTGGATGGTGCTGACCATCATGTTCAGCAACGCGGCGATGTGGGGGATCGTGCTCGCACTCCCAGGTCCGGCTCCGCTGTGGCTGCTGGTCGTCCTCGTGGTCGTGATTTCCGTGGGAGGTCCCGGATCGGTCATCGGTTTCGACTACGCACGTACGTTCAATCCGAGCGCCAACCTCGGCACCGCGCAGGGCATGGTCAACATCGGCGGATTCACCGCGTCGCTTCTGGTCATCGCCTCGATCGGATGGATCCTCGACGCGTTCGGCGGGTACACGTTCGAGGGCTTCCGGGTCGCGTTCCTCGTCCAGTACCCGGTGTGGATCGTCGCGATCACCGGCGTCGTGTTGACCCGTCGCAAGACCCGCAGGCAACTCGCCGACGAGGGGATCTACCCGCACACGATGCGCGAAATCCTCCAACGCTTCCGAGACCGCTGAGCCGCGGAGCCGCCGGGACCGCTAAGCGTCGGAGACCGCCGAGACCTCGACCGGCGTCTGATATCCGCGCAGCTCCACCGGCCCGGTCGACTGCCAGTGACGTGCTTCATCCGCGCCGGCGTCGTCGACGAGTCGACTGCTGACCAGCACCCTGCCCGGCGCGAGTTTGGCGAGATCGGACAACCTCGCTGCGCAGTTCACCGGCTCTCCGATCACGGTGTACTCGTATCGCTGCAGTGCTCCGATGTCCCCGGCGAACACATCACCTGCAGCAACGCCGATCCCGAAGTCCATAGGAGCGGAGCCGGCTGGGTTTCCGGCGGAGTGACCGGGGGTGGCGGGAGCGGAGCCGGCTGGGTTTTCGGCGGAGTTGCGGGTGTCGAGGGATCCGAGTGCGAGGCGTAGGCGTCGGGCAGCTTTCAAGGCGGCGGCAGCCGGATTGTCGATGGGTTGGGGCGCGCCGAAGACGGCGAGTGCGGCGTCGCCTTCGAATTTGTTGATGAAGCCGAGGTTGTCGTCGACGGTGTCGACGACGATGGCGAGGAATTCGTTGAGTACTTCGGCGACGCGTTCGGGCGGATGGTCGACGGCGAAGGCCGTCGACCCGACGAGATCGATGAACAGGACAGCGGCGTACTGGACGTCGCCGCGGGGGAAGTCGGATTGTTCGAGTGCTCTCGAGGCGACCTGGGTGCCGACGTGACGACCGAAGAGGTCTCGTAGTCGCTCGCGCTCGGTGAGTCCGCGCGACATGCTGTTGAACCCGCGTTGCAGACTCCCGATCTCCGACGAGTCGTAGACCGGGACGGCGACGTCGGTCCGTCCCTTCTCGATCTCCGTCATCCCTTGGCTTACTTCTCGGACCGGCTCGGACACCGATCGAGCGACGAGGATGGTTCCGCGCAGCCCGGTTCCGAGGGCAATTGCGGACACGATGAGGATGGGGAGCTCGATCGGGGCGGGGATTGCGATGGGCTTTCCGGTCGAGTGCACGATGACGATCAGCGTGATCGCAGCCACCGGAATGGCCGTGCACACCAACCAGGTGAGGATCAGTCGTGCGAGGACACTCAGCTCACGTCGCGCCGGGGTGCCCGTCGACGCCAGCACGGTGACGGGACGCAGTGACCTCTCGGTCAACAGGTATCCGGTTCCGGCAGTGGTGACCGCACCGAACACGGTGCCGATGACGATGAGGACCGTCACGTCGTGTTCCGCGTCGTGCGTCAGCGCTGCCATCGAGAACCCGAATGCCAGCCACAGCGCGAGGTGCGACGCAGTGTGGTGCAGCGGAATCCGCGTCGCACGTTTCGATTGCTCGACCGTCGGGATGTCCTCGTGTGCGAACCACCGCAGGGTGGGCAGGATCAACACGATGCCTGCGAGGGCTCCGACCGTGATGCCGAGCGGGACGATCCATCGGAATGCGCTGAATGCGGGGTCGGTCAGAATGCTGCCGACCGTCGCGGTCTCGGATCTGGCGAGCAACGCCACAACGAAGATCACCTGCACCGCAGCGGCGATGTTCAATGCGATCAGCGACGCCCCGTACTTGACGGCGACGCGTCGGGCTTGCCGGGCGGTCACCGGAGTTCCCGAGGCGGTGACGGGGTGATTGCTGCGACGAGGGCGGTCATCGCGGACTGCGCGCTGTCGGTTTCCGTCGGCCCGAGCGCGGCAAGGGCCGCGATCAACGCGGCGATCTCCTCGAACGACAAGTTCAGGGGAGCGGGCTTGTCGTGGCTGGGAAGTCGGCTGCCGCCGCCTGTTCCCGGTACCGACACGATGGGAACGCCGGAGTCGACGAGACGACGGCGGTCGCGTTCCACAGTTCTGGCGCTGACCTGTAGTTTCTCGGCCAGAGCGTCCGTCGGTACGGGCAGTGGCGAGTCGGCGAGGATTTCGATGAGACGCTGCTGACGCACCACGCGTCGCAGCGTCAGGTGGTTGTCGCGTGAGTCGGAGCTCGTTTCGCGGGGCACAAACGGAGATTCTTTCCGATTACCGTCACCGGCGTGGCGGGAATGCGTCGTAGGTTGTTCGTTCATGACTACCACCAGCACCGAATCGATAGAGGACTTCTTCGACCGCTACACCGGTTACCTGTCCTCGGGCGACATCGACGCCCTCGCGGACATCTACCACTATCCAGCTCTCGCGGTGTCGCCGCGTGGGTGCCTCGCCGTCACCGATCCACAGCAGACGCGTGACTTCTTCAGCCAGGGACAGCAGTTCTACCGATCCCGCGGAATCCAGGGCGTCCGAGCGAAGGACATCGTGACCGACATCGAGGGCAACGGGATCTGGGTGGGACATCTGCTGCTCGAGAACCTCGATGCCGACGGCAGACCCGTCGGCGTGGAGCGCAATGCCTATCAGATCGTGCTCGACGCCGATGGCGCTCGCCGTATCGCGGTCACCACCCCTCTGGACGGAGTCTGACGCGTTCGACGGTGTCTGACGCGTTCGATCTTGGTTGCGGGCGTTCACAGCATTTCTCGAGGTTGTTCCCAGCGGGGTCGAACCCGGTCCGGTCACTCTGGTCTTCGATACCACCGACGGAGGACTTTCTCGTGACCACAACACTTCTGCCGCCGACGCCTGCGGAACCACAACCCCGGCATCGTAAGACAGTGCGGTTCTCACCGAACCGTCACCACGTACTGCTGGGCGTGCTCCTCGCGGCGACCGCCGTGCTGTACCTGTGGAACCTGACCGCCAGCGGATACGCCAACACCTTCTATGCCGCTGCGGCGCAAGCTGGTTCGAAGGACTGGACTGCATGGTTCTTCGGTTCGCTCGACTCGGAGAACTTCATCACCGTCGACAAGCCGCCGGCATCGCTGTGGGTCATGGGATTGTCGGCTCGGATCTTCGGGTTCTCCAGCGCCAGCCTTCTGGTGCCGCAGGCATTGATGGGTGTGGGTGCGGTCGCTGTCGTCTACGCCTCAGTCAAGCGTGTCGCAGCGCCCACGGCAGGGCTCCTGGCCGGTGCGGTCTTGGCGTCGACGCCGGCGGCGGCGTTGATGTTCCAGTTCGACAATCCCGATGCACTGCTGGTGTTGCTGATGTCGATCGGCGGATACTTCGTCGTGCGCGCCCTGCAGACGTCTGTCGGTCGACGGGCGGCGATGTGGCTCGCGTTCGCCGGCGTCGCGCTGGGTTTCGCGTTCCTGACCAAGATGCTCCAGGGCCTGCTGGTGCTCCCTGCTTTCGGGTTGACGTATCTGGTTGCAGGACAGGCGCGTCTGCGCGCAAGGTTGTTGCATCTTGTCGGTGCGTTCGCCGCGCTCGTCGCCGGAGCCGGGTGGTGGGTTCTGACCGTTGCGCTCTGGCCTGCCGACGCACGCCCGTACATCGGAGGTTCGACGGACAACACCGTCATGGATCTGGTGCTCGGCTACAACGGACTCGGCCGCATCTTCGGATCCGACGGCAATGCCGGTGGCGGAATGGGCGGCGGAGGAATGGCAGTAGCCGCGGGCTCCAGCTTCGGCGGCAGCACGGGACTGGACCGGCTGTTCGGTAGTGAGATGGGCATCCAGATCTCGTGGCTGATCCCCGCCGCGCTGGTGGCGCTGGTGTTCGGGCTCGTTGCTCGGGGACGCGCACCGCGCACCGATCTGCTGCGCGCGTCGCTCGTTCTGTGGGGCGGTTGGTTCCTGGTGACGGGTTCGATCTTCAGTTACATGTCCGGAACCATCCACCCGTACTACACGGTGGCCCTCGCGCCGGCTGTCGCAGGCATGGTCGGGACCGGCGGCTATGCATTGTGGATCGCACGCGAATCCGTGTGGGCGCGGCTCGGTCTGGCGTCGATGATGCTCGCGGCAGGCGGATGGGCCTGGGTTCTGTTGCACCGCAACGCTGACTGGCTGCCCGCTCTGAAGTGGATCCTGTTGCTCGGAACCGTCGTCGCTTCTGTCGCGATCCTCGGTGCGGGTCGGTTCCGTGTACTCGCCGTCACCGCTGCCCTCGTCGGCTCGATCGCAGGTCTCGGCGGCGGTGCGTCGTATGCCATCGCCACCTCGTCCACCGTCCACAGCGGATCCATCCCCACCGCGGGTCCCGTCGGTGCCGTCTCGGACTCCGGCATGGGCGGCGGTATGCCGGGTGCAGGTATGCCGGGTGGAGGTATGCCGGGTGGCGGTATGTCTGACGGCGCAGTTCCCGCGGGTGGGATCCCTGAGGGTGGTATGCCCGAGGGTGAAATGGCCGAGGGAGAAATCGTCGAGGGTGAAATGCCCGGTGCTGCCGCAACAACCGATGGTGACGGCGCAGGTGCTGCCGGCCAAGTCCCGGACAGTCCGGTGGCCGGAGACGAAGCCGATGTCATGGCTGGTGGTGGCCCCGGTATGGGTGGCGGTTCCGCTTCCAGTGATCAGGTGAACGCTCTGCTCGAGTCGGCCGACACCAGGTGGTCCGCTGCGGTGAACGGATCGCAGACAGCCGCGACCTACGAGTTGGCTACGGACACAGCGGTCATCGCTATCGGAGGGTGGAGCAGTGATCCCGCGCCGACGCTCGATCAGTTCATCTCCTACGTCTCGAATCACGAAGTCAAGTACTACATTTCCGGTGGCCGAGGCGGCGGAATGGGCGGCGGCATGCCCGGTGGTGGTGACTCGCAGTCCACATCGTCCGACATCGCGGAGTGGGTCGCAGCGAACTTCACCGCTACCACCGTGGATGGCGTCACCGTGTACGACATGAGCGGATACACAAGCTGACCGACAGTCCATGGACGCCGATTCGTCCGAGCCCCTGCACCGTTCAGAACGGTGCGGGGTCGTCGGTGTCGTTTGTCGGTGGGGTGTGGGTTGGGTGCGTGGTGGTGGTGGTGGTGGGTCTGCGTTTGCGGGGTATGTGGGGGATGAGTGATTGTGCGGTGAGGTCGGTTGTTCCGTAGGTGTTTCCGGGGAGGGTGACTGCGGTGGTGCCGGAGTTCGATTGCCAGTGTTCGGCGGCTCCGGCGAGCATGGTGGGTGTCCAGGCGCCGATGGTTTTGAGGGAGTGGTGGTATCTGCAGAGGCAGTGGAGGTTGGTGAGGATGGTCCAGCCGCCGCGGGTGGGGTTGTGGTGGTCGAAGGCGATGACGTGGTCGATGTCGCAGCCGGCTGCGGGGATGTCGCATCCGGGGTGTCGGCAGGTGCGGTCGCGGTGTCGGACGAGTCCTGCGAGCGCGGTGCCGGGTCGGTAGGTCAGTGCGCCGGGTGGTGGGGTGGTGAGTCCGCCGTGGCCGTCGGGGTAGAGCGGGACTGCCAGTGCGGGGTTAGTGGTGAGTGCTTTCTCGAGTGCGGCGATGAGGGTGTATCGGCCTTCGTACTGTCCGGCCGGGGTGTCGGTGTCGGTGTTGGTGGGTGTGCGGGTCGGGTGTGGGGCCGGGGGTGTGGGGAGGTCGAGTCCGCGGCGTCGTCGGCCGCGTCCGAGTGGATGGAAGGTCGGGTGTGCGGTGGGGCGTGGTGTGCGTGTGGGCTCGGGATCTGTGTCTCGTGCGTCGGCGGGGTCGGCGTTGTTGCTGTCGCTGTTGTTGCTGTTGCTGTTGCTGTTGTTGGAGTCGGTGTTGTTGTCGGCGGCGTTGTTGTTGTCGGGGTTGGGGTTGGGGTTGGTGATGTGGCCTAGTTCGTGGGCGAGGTCGAGGGCTTCGGTGATGAGGATTTGCAGGTCGCTGTTGTGGGCTAGTTGTCGGGCGTAGTCGGGGTCGATGGTGCCGTGGTCGGCGAGGTAGGCGGGGAGGTCGGCGAGGTGCAGGAGGGTGTCGATGTCGATGGTGACGGTGGTGAGGGGTCGGCGGCGGTCGGGGGGTTCGGGGTTGGCGGTGCAGGGGTGGTTGTCGTCGGGTTCGCAGGTGCAGGCGATGTGGGTTTCGCTGTGCATGAGGGCGGTGTAGGCGGCGGCGCGGCGTTGTCCTCGGGTGCGGGGGTCGCGGGGGCAGAGGGTGTCGGCTACTTCGTTGATGCGTTGCCAGCTGGCGGCGGCGTCTGCGGCGTCGAGGTTGGCTTCGATGGTGGCGATCATGTCTTTGTCGCGGTATTTCACGCCGGTCAGGCGGGTGAGGTCTGTGCGTAGTTGTGCTGCTTCCTCGGGTGCGCAGCGGTGCATGATGGTGTTGATTTCGGTGGCGAGTGGTCCGGGGGACAGGTGTAGGGCGGCGGTGAGGATGTCGGTTTGTGCGTGTTCGACGGCGGGGGTGCTGTAGGGGGCGGTGAGGCGGTGGATGGCGCGTACTCGGGGTAGGTCGAGGTCTCCGGCGTCGAAGGCTGCTTTGATGTGGGGGAGGCGTAGGCGCAGGTCCATTCCGATGTCGGAGTAGGTGTCTGCGACTGTTTTGGAGCAGCCGAGTGCGGCTGCGGTTTCGGAGGATGCGTAGTTGCCGGCGTCGGTGATGCGTTCGCCGATGTGGATGGTTTGTTCGATGCAGGTTTCCCAGATGTGTGCGGCGTGGGCGACTTTGCGTGCGCAGGCTTTGTTTTCTTCTCTGGCTGCGTCGGTGAGTTCGGTCAGGAGTGTTGGGTCGATGGTGGGTGGTGTGTGTGGGCCCAGGTAGCGGGCGTATCTGCTGGGCGTGGTGTGTGGCATGTGGTGAACCCCCCGGTTCATGGGAACGTATGTTCGAATATACCGCCCGTTCTGTTCGGCTGCAAGGTCTTTCGGGTTGTGGGGTAACCGTTTTCGAATTTCGAGCTGCTAGCACACGACACCGACAAAAATGCTTACAAGGCGCCGTCCGACTAGCGGGGCTGGATCAGTCGAAAGGATTCCAGAACTACTTTCGTGTCGTCGTCGACAGTGAAGGTGGGATCGCCCAGTGCCGAGCGCATTTCCGTAGAGTGCCAGAATGATTCGTGGCCGCGCCGCCAGTCGGCTATCGAGCGGTGGCCTTCGCCCTCGGCCATGGCGTGGTCGAGTGAAACGTCGGCGAGTCGCACGATGCGCACTCCCGTCACTTCGATGACACCGACAGGTTTCCCGGACGAATCAATGACCGAGAATCGATCGCCGACGGCCGGAATGGGGTCACCGGATGCTGTGTAGTCGGCCACCAAGCCCGTCGTCGATGTCTTCTTGCCGTCGAGGACAGCGGCCACGAGGGAGTCGCGCAGCGGACCGGGGAAGGCGAACTCTACTGCGGGTAGCTGGGTCATGGCGTAACGGGCCGAGAGTCATCGCCGGCGTTCTGAATTCGAAAGCTGATGGCTTCGAGTGCAATTCGGCGTATCTCGTTCACGGCCTGTCCGATCACGACGGTTCCTATGGCCATGGCCTCCACGGCGGAGGCGCGGTCCGGTCGCGTACGGGCGTAGTTCACCTCACCCCAAGCGGTTGCCTCGGCAGCGTCGGCCACGTCGTCGAAGTAGTTCAAGTCGATCGGAAAGTCGAAGCGTCTCAACGTCGCCACGAGTTCTGCCAGCCTGAAGGGAGCGGGGGCCGCAGGGTCCACGTGCCAATCACGCGCGGAAATCCATTCTCGCACTTCGTCGTAGGTTCGGGCGACGTCCGTTGTCGCGTCGTCGGGTTCGATGTCGTCCAGCCCGTGCATCACTGCTCCGAACGTGTCGTGAGCGGAGGCTGATTCGTGATCGATCGTTGCCAGGGTGGCGCGGGCGACGGAAACGGAGAGTCCGCCGACGTCGATCAAGGCGCGGATGAGACGCAACCGTCGTACGTGCTGGTCGTTGTAGTCGGCCTGATTGGGTGCGGTCTGCTTGCCTGCGGGGAGGAGGCCCTCGCGCAGGTAGAACTTGATGGAGGCTGTCGACACGCCGGAGTGCTTGCTCAGCTCGGAGATCCTCATCCGAGCACCCTTGACTTCACGAACGGAGAGTATCACTATCTATTATAGATAGTTCTTCTATCCATAGTCTGGAGGTTCGACATCGTGAACCGCAACAGAGTGCAACCCGGCCGCTACACGGCCTCGATGGACGGAGATTTCGTCGTCTTTCTCATCGGCATGCGGATAAACAAGCTGTGGAAGGTGCACAAGTGGTTTCCGCCGTTCGTCGCCATGCCGAAAATGTTGCGCGAGTTGCGGAAGCAGCCGGAGAAGGGGCTCTTGGGCGCTCGCCTGTCCTTCGGCGGACGTACGGTAACGGTGGTCCAGTACTGGCGGAGCTTCGATCGGCTCGAGGCGTTCGCCCGGAACCCGAGTGATCCACACTTGCCGTCGTGGAGGGCGTTCAACATCAGAGTCGGCAGTAGCGGTGACGTCGGCGTCTATCACGAGACCTATCGGGTGGGCCCTGGCAATCACGAGTCGATCTACTCGAACATGCCCATCATGGGGCTGGCTGCCGCGGGAACTTCCGTCGTAGTCGGAAAACGAACCGAATCAGCACGGGCTCGAATCTCGAAGTGACTGTGCGACAGCATCCTCCGTCAGGGCATGTCCGCAATGCTGTCGATTCTGTGGTCGAACTCGCCCCTCGCATCGTCCACCGAACGATCGACTCGGCCGAATTCCAACGGGCGATGAACGAACACGGTCTTCATGCCGACGGCCCTGGCGGCCCGGAGGTCGTACGGGTGTGATGCGACCATCGCTGCACGGTCGGGTTCGACCCCGAGGTAACGACACGTTCGCTCGTACAGGAAAGAAGCCGGCTTGAAAGCGCCGAACACTTCGGCGGTCAGCACTGCGTCCCAGTCCATCCCGGCTCGCTTGAACAGATGCACCATGGTCGCCATGTCGGTGTTGGACAAGCTCGCGACTACCGAGGTCTGTCGTAGATCTCGCAGGCCGTCCACTGAATCGGGCCACGGCCGCAGGTTCTTCCATGTTTCGGCCAACGCCGTCCGGGCAGGAGAAGGGATCTGTAGCCCGAGTTTCTTCACGACCGAATCCAGCCCGTCTCGGTAGACGTTCTGCACCGGCTGCCAATGCTCGGCCGACTGCGTCAGGGTGGACGTTCGCTCGAAATAGTCCTGGCGCCAGGCTCGCACTGCATCGCCGACGACTTCGTCGTCCATCCATTCGGACAAGGCGTCGGCTACCGGCCCGAAAAAGTCGAACAGTGTGCCCTGGATATCGAAGACATACGCGTCGTAGACCCCCATGGCATCGATGGTACCGACGAGAGCCCTGGCCGAACCGTCAGGCGCGATCGTGGAGGGTGATGTGGTAGCCCTCGGGGTCGGCGAAGGTGAAGGTGCGGCCGAAGGGGCCGTCGATGGGTTCCGACACGATGATCTGAGTCTTGCTGTCGGGGTCGCTCTGCGCACTCCGCTCCTGGTCCGCTACAAGGGCGTCGTGGATGGACTGAACGTCGTTGGCGTGCAGCCAGATTGCGGCGCCGATGCCCGGCCGGTCCGCGGAGGCGAGATCGGTTCCGGCGACGATCTCTCGCAGAGCGAAAGCGATGGGAGTGGTCTCGAAGACCACGGCGTGGGGTGGGCCGGCCTGCGAACGAACGAGGCCGAGGTACTTCTCGTAGAACGCCTGCGATGCGGCGAGGTCGCGTACTTGGAGGGAGATGAAATCGGGGCCGGTGACTGCCATGGAGACTCCTTCGATGCGTGTCAGTTATCTGACACGAACAAATCTATGTCAGAATACTGACATGAGTCAAGCCGACCGAGGGATCGACCTGAACACCTCGTTGGGGTACCTGCTGAAGGAAGTCTCCAGTGTTCTGCGGACCTCGATGGAGGAAGTCCTTCGGCCGCTCGGGATGAGCGTGACGCACTACTCGTGCCTCGAACTACTTGCTCAGCGGCCGGGGCTGTCCAACTCCGAACTCGCCCGCGGCGCCTTCGTCACCAGGCAATCGATGAACGTGCTGTTGCAGGCTCTCGAACGGGACGGGGTCGTCGTCAGGCCGACGGAGGCTCCCGTCGGAAAGGCCCTTCCGGCTCGGCTCACCGCACACGGCCGGCGGGAGCTCGAGAAGGCGACTGCCGCGGTCAGGTCCGTGGAGGACCGGATGCTGGCCGGTATGTCCGGCGACGAACGCGAGACGGCGTTCCGGCTCCTCGGCGGAATGATCCGATCGCTCAACGACCGCGGAGACGCATCCTGAGTCAGAGCTCCAGATCCACCCACACCATTCGGTGATCCGAGGGGTGCGACGCATCGGTCGGCCAGACCACCTCCGAGCCTGTGACGGTCAGGTCGCTCGACGGCAATGCGTAGTCGACGCGCAGGTCGCCGGGAATCGGGTCGGAAAAGTCTGCCGTGTCGGTGTTGCCTTCGGGTCCTGACATCGGCGCCGGATCCTGGACGCGAGGGTTGTCGAGCAATTGCTGAATCGACCCTGCTACCGAGTCGCCGTCGACCGGATCACTGTTCTGGTCGCCGAGAACGACGAACGATGCGTCCTGCGTCAAGCCTCCGCGAACACCGTTGTCGTCGTACAAGTATTCGGCGCCGTCGATGTAGTCGGCGGTGAGGCGGATCTCGTCGTGATTGCGTTTTCCATTGCGGTCCTCCGGTCCGTCGAACGACGGGGGAGTCGGGTGCGAGGCCAGAACGTGCACGGTCTTTCCGTCGATGTCGACGGGCACGTCCCAGTGCGACTTGCTCGACAGGCGCAGTGCGTCCGAGTTCGCGCCGTAGTAGTCGCGAGGTAGAAGCGAATCCGGCATGTCCTTCCACAGGAAGTTCTGGAATGTTCGAACGCCGGAGGTGTCGATCGGGAACTTCGACAGCACGACCATGCCGTACTGGCCGGGAAACTGCCCGAAACCGAATGCGTCGTTCGGTCCACCGCGAGCACCGTCGGAATCGAGGTCGAGTCCGGAGTCGACGCCGGTGTTCACGGGTGCCGTGAAGGAGTGGGGGTACGCGCCGCCCAGGTAGTTCTCACGAAAAAGATCCAGTGCCTCGGGCGAATAGTCGAATTCGTTGATCAACAGAACATCCGGCGAAATTTCGTCGATCACGTCGGCGACGGCACGCGCCTGCGCGTTCTCGCCTTCCAATTCGGTGGCCAGCTGACCCTCGGCTGGTCGGTTGAGGCTTGCATTGAACGTCGCGACGCGCACCTGACGGGGCTCGGCGTCGCTCGCTCCCGACGTCGAACATCCGGCGATGAGTCCAGTGGCAAGTAGGGCGGCGGCAAGTCCGGCGGTCTTCACGATCGGAGACCGTACCGACCTTGTCTGAACAACATGTAAATTAACAAGCAGGCTTGCTTGCTTTTTATGCGGTGTGGTGTGAAGCTATTCCCATGGCCGACCTCGACTCGATCATCGATGACCTCCGCGCCGAGGGTGACGACCTCGACGCCCTGGTCAGCGACCTGACCGACCAACAATGGTCGACGCTCACGCCCGCCGAGGGCTGGACCGTCGCCCATCAGATAGGCCATCTGTCCTGGACGGACAATGTCGCCGAGCGCACGACGTCGGGTGCTGCAGGAGACGATCGCGCCAAAGCCGAGTTCGACATCGTTCTGAAGCAAGCCTGGTCCGATCCGACCGGTTTCGTCGACGTCGCGGCCGAGGAAGAGGCGCGGCGGCACGACCTCCTCGAAACCTGGCGCTCACGTCGTCACGCAATGACGGATGCCCTCGCGACGGTGCCCGCCGGAGTGAAGATCCCATGGTTCGGTCCGCCGATGAGCGCTGCCTCGATGGCGACGGCCCGACTCATGGAGACGTGGGCGCACGGACAGGACGTCGCCGACGCACTCGGCGTCCGCCGCGAGCCCACCGAGCGCATCAGAGGCGTCGCGCACATCGGAGTCAGAACCCGCGACTTCGCCTACGCCGTCAACCAACAGACCCCGCCGACCGAGCCGTTCCGGGTCGAGCTGACCTCCCCCTTGGGTGAGCTCTGGACCTGGGGCCCCGGTGACGCGTCTCAGCGCGTCACCGGCTCGGCGGCGGACTTCTGCCTGCTCGTCACCCAGCGCGCCCATCGGGACGACCTCGACGTTCGCGCCGAGGGCGCCGACGCCCAGCACTGGCTCACCATCGCCCAAGCCTTCGCAGGCCCTCCAGGACCAGGACGATCCCCGAAATGAGTACCCCCCACGTCAGAATCGGCAACTGTTCCGGTTTCTACGGTGACCGACTCTCCGCGATGCGAGAGATGCTCGAAGGTGGTGAACTCGACTACCTCACCGGCGACTACCTCGCCGAACTCACGATGCTCATCCTTGGCCGTGACCGTATGAAGGACTCATCCCGCGGATACGCCAAAACCTTTCTCCGCCAGGTAGAGGACTGCCTGAGTCTCGCTCTCGACAGGGGCGTGAAGATCGTCGCGAACGCCGGCGGACTCAACCCGAAAGGCCTCGCCGACGCGCTGACCCAGCTCGGCTCCGGCGCGAAAATCGCGTACGTCGACGGCGACGATCTCCTGTCCCGTGCGGACGAGCTCGGCTTGGGTAGCCCTCTCACCGCCAACGCTTACCTCGGCGCGTGGGGAATCGTCGAAGCACTGAAGTCCGGCGCCGATGTCGTCGTCACCGGCCGCGTCACCGACGCCTCGGTCATCGTCGGCCCCGCGGCGCACCACTTCGGTTGGAACAGAACCGACTACGACGCTCTGGCCGGCGCCGTGGTTGCAGGTCACGTCATCGAATGCGGCACCCAGGCGACGGGTGGTAACTACTCGTTCTTCACCGAGATCGCCGACATGGGCCGTCCCGGGTTCCCGATCGCCGAGATCCATGCCGACGGATCGTCGGTCATCACCAAGCACGACGACACCGGCGGCGCAGTCAGCGTCGGAACCGTCACCGCGCAGTTGCTCTACGAGATCACCGGCGGGCGATACGCGAACCCCGACGTCACAGCTCGTATCGACACCGCTGTGCTGACTCAGGAGTCCAGCGACCGCGTCAGGATTTCCCAGGTGAAAGGCGAGGCTCCGCCGCCCACGCTGAAGGTCTCGCTCAATTCGCTCGGCGGATTCCGCAACGAGTTCACCCTCGTTCTGACCGGTCTCGACATCGACGCGAAAGCCGAACTCGCGCAGAAGCAATTCGAATCCTGGCTGCCGACCAGACCCAAGGAACTCGAATGGACGCTGGTGCGGACCGACAAGCCCGACGCGCCCACCGAGGAAACCGCAAGCGCGCTCCTGAGGTGCGTGGCCCGTGACAGTGATCCGAACATCGTCGGCCGCCAGTTCTCATCGGTAGCAGTGGAGCTCGCTCTCGCCAGCTATCCCGGATTGTCGTTGACCGCGCCACCCGGACACGGTGCGCCGTTCGGTGTCTTCACCGCCGGATACGTCGATGCAGGCGAGGTCCCGCACGCGGTCACCCTCGCCGACGGCACCCGGGTCGACATTCCATCGGCCACCGACACGGCAGTACTCGAACCGCTCCCGGAGCCCGAACTTCCGCCGAAACGTCCTGGCGAGTCGACGATCACAGTGCCACTCGGTACCGTCGCCGCCGCACGGAGCGGCGACAAAGGCGGCAACGCGAACGTCGGAGTGTGGGTGCGCAGCGACGACGAATTCGCCTGGCTGGCTCACGCTCTCACCGTCGAAGAACTGAAGTCGCTGCTCCCCGAAGCCTCGAACCTCACCGTCACCCGGCATGTACTGCCGCACCTCAAGGCCCTCAACTTCGTCATCGAAGGCATCCTCGGCCAAGGCGTCGCATCGCAGGCGCGGTTCGATCCGCAGGCCAAGGGGTTGGGCGAATGGCTCAGGTCCCGGCACATCGCCATTCCCGAAACTCTCGTATTCCAAGGACAGATATGACCATGTGGACAACGACGGAGCGTGAACAACTCCGCAAGACCGTGCGCAGTTTCGTCGAACAGGACATCCTGCCGCACCTGAACCAGTGGGAATCGGACGGTGAACTCCCACGCGATCTCCACCGTAAAGCCGCGGCTCTCGGTCTCATCGGAGCGGGCTTCCCCGAGGAGGTCGGCGGCGACGGGGGCGACCTTGCCGACGCTGTCGTCATCTGCGAGGAAATGCACCAGGCAGGCGCGTCGGGAGGACTCTTCGCTTCGCTGTTCACCAGTGGAATTGCGTTGCCGCACTTGGTGGCCGCGGGTGATCCGGACCAGATCGAGAAGTGGGTACGCCCTACCCTCGCGGGTGAGAAGATCGGATCGCTCGCGATCACCGAACCTGGCGGCGGATCCGACGTCGGACATCTGCGGACGAGGGCCGTCAAGGATGGCGATCACTACGTCGTCAACGGTGCGAAGACGTACATCACGTCGGGGTGCCGCGCGGATTTCGTGGTCACGGCGGTCCGCACCGGCGGTGACGGCGCCGGAGGGGTCTCGCTGCTGGTCGTGGAGAAGGGCACTCCTGGATTCGAGGTGACGAGCAAGCTGGACAAGATGGGCTGGCGGGCGTCGGACACGGCAGAGCTCTCCTTCGTCGACGCTCGTGTGCCCGTGAGCAATGTCGTCGGCGCGGAGAACTCCGGCTTCGCACAGATCGCGCAAGCCTTTCTGACCGAACGCATCGCGCTTGCTGCGCAGGCATATTCGAGCGCTCAGCGGTGCCTCGACTTGACGCTGCAGTGGGTCCGTGACCGCGAGACGTTCGGAAAGCCATTGATCAAGCGGCAATCCGTACAGAACACCGTCACCGAGATGGCCCGCAAGATCGACATCGCTCGCGTCTACACACGCAGCATCGTCGAACGATCCATGACCGAGAACAACGATTTCATCGCCGAGGTCTGCTTCGCCAAGAACACAGCCGTCGAATCCGGCGAATGGGTCGCGAACCAGGCCGTCCAGTTGTTCGGCGGCCTCGGCTACATGCGGGAGAGCGAAGTCGAACGTCAGTACCGCGACATGCGCATCCTCGGTATCGGCGGAGGCACCACCGAGATCCTGACCGGACTGGCTGCAAAACGATTGGGGTACCAGGCATGAGCGTGCTGAAGTCCACCCTCGACACCGCGTCGGAGCAATTCACCGGTGCCACCGAAGCGATGAACACCAAACTCGCCGAGATCGACGTCGAGCACGGCAAAGCGCTTCTCGGTGGCGGTGAGAAGTACGTCGAGCGGCATCGCAAGCGCGGCAAGCTCCTGGCGCGTGAACGAATAGAACTCCTGATCGACGAGGATTCGGCGTTCCTCGAGCTGTGCCCACTTGCCGCCTGGGGCAGCGACTTTCCTGTCGGTGCGAGCACGGTCATGGGCATCGGCGTCGTCAGCGGTGTCGAATGCCTCATCGTCGCGAACGACCCGACGGTGCGCGGCGGTGCCAGTAACCCGTGGACGCTCAAGAAGGGTTTCCGCGCCAACGACATCGCGACGCAGAACCGGCTGCCGGTCATCTCCCTCGTCGAGTCCGGTGGTGCCGATCTGCCGACTCAGAAGGAAGTGTTCATTCCGGGCGGACGCATGTTCCGCGACCTGACGCAGTTGTCCGCCAAAGGAATTCCGACGATCGCACTGGTCTTCGGCAACTCCACGGCCGGCGGCGCCTACATTCCAGGCATGTCGGATCACGTCGTCATGATCAAGGAACGTTCCAAGGTGTTCCTGGCCGGACCGCCACTGGTCAAGATGGCGACCGGTGAGGACTCCGACGACGAATCCCTCGGCGGCGCCGAGATGCATGCCCGCAAGTCCGGTCTTGCCGACTACTTCGCGGTCGACGAGCAGGACGCCATCCGCATCGGTCGCAGCATCGTCAAGAGACTCAACTGGAAGAAGAAGGGCCCGGAGCCGCGAGCCGAGGTCATCGAACCGCTCGCCGATCCCGAGGACCTGCTCGGCATCGTACCGACGGATCTGAAGATCCCGTTCGATCCCCGTGAGGTCATCGCCCGCATCGTCGACGGCAGCGATTTCGACGAGTTCAAGCCGATGTACGGCGGGTCGTTGGTCACCGGCTGGGCCGAACTGCACGGCTACCCCATCGGCATCCTCGCCAACGCACGTGGCGTCCTGTTCAGCGAGGAATCGCAGAAGGCAACCCAGTTCATTCAACTTGCCAATCGCTCGAACACGCCGTTGTTGTTCCTGCACAACACCACCGGCTACATGGTCGGCAAGGAGTACGAGGAAGGCGGCATGATCAAGCACGGCTCGATGATGATCAACGCCGTCTCGAACTCCACGGTCCCGCACATCTCGATTCTGCTCGGAGCGTCGTACGGTGCCGGTCACTACGGCATGTGCGGCCGGGCCTTCGATCCCCGGTTCCTTTTCGCGTGGCCCAGTAGCAAATCCGCGGTCATGGGCGGCGCGCAACTTGCGGGCGTCATCTCCATCGTCGGGCGAGCCGCCGCGGAAGCCCGCGGGCAAGCATTCGACGAGGAGGCCGACGCAGGCCTGCGCGCGATGATCGAAAACCAGATCGAAGCCGAGTCGCTGCCGATGTTCCTCTCCGGACGCCTCTACGACGACGGCGTCATAGACCCCCGTGACACCCGCACGGTGGTGGGAATGTGCCTGTCGGCCATTGCCACCGCCCCGATCGAAGGCACCGAGAACTTCGGCGTCTTCCGGATGTGAAGCAATGATCACTTCTGTATTGGTCGCCAACCGCGGTGAAATCGCTCGCCGCGTCTTCGCCACCTGCCGCACCGAAGGCATCGACACCGTCGCAGTCTTCTCCGACGCCGACGCGAACTCCCCGCACGTCCGGGAAGCCGACGTCGCGGTCAACCTGCCGGGGAACTCGCCCGGCGAGACGTACCTGCGCGGTGAACTCGTCATCGCAGCAGCCGTACAAGCAGGCGCCGACGCAGTTCACCCGGGCTACGGATTCCTCTCCGAGAACGCCGAATTCGCCCAGCAGGTCCAGAACGCCGGACTGACATGGATCGGGCCACCCGTCAAAGCGATCGAACTCATGGGCTCGAAGGTGGAGTCCAAAGCGATGATGGCCGACGCCGGGGTGCCGGTCCTGACGCAACTCGATCCGTCGCAGGTCACCGAGAACGAACTGCCGGTGCTCGTCAAGGCCTCGGCGGGGGGTGGTGGACGCGGCATGCGTATCGTCCGCGATCTGAAGGACCTGCAGCGGGAAATCGAGACGGCAGGGCGAGAAGCGCTTTCGGCCTTCGGCGATGGAACGGTGTTCGTCGAACGGTACATCGAAACCGGCCGACACATCGAAGTCCAGGTCATGGCCGACCGTCACGGAACCGTGTGGACGGTCGGAGAACGCGAATGCTCCATCCAGCGTCGGCACCAGAAAGTGGTCGAAGAGGCGCCCTCACCGCTCGTCGAACGTATCGACGGAATGCGCGAGAGGTTGTTCGACGCCGCCAGACTCGCCACCGAGGCCATCGGGTACGAGGGCGCAGGTACCGTTGAGTTCCTCGCCGACGAGAAGGGCAACTTCTTCTTCCTCGAGATGAACACCCGTCTGCAGGTGGAGCATCCCGTCACCGAGTGCACGACTGGCCTCGACCTGGTCGCGTTGCAGATCAGCGTGGCATCGGGAGAGCCGCTCCCCGCAGATCAGCCGACGACACGCGGGCACTCCATCGAAGTTCGGCTGTACGCCGAGGATCCCAGTCAGGACTGGCAGCCCCAGAGCGGGCCGGTGCACACGTTCGACATCCCCGGTGAGCGGTTCTCCGTGCTGAACGAATCCGGAATCCGTGTGGATTCCGGCGTCGAAACAGGGTCACACGTGGGCACCTTCTACGACCCCATGCTCGCGAAGGTGATCTCGTTCGCGCCCACCCGAGAGCAGGCCGCGAATCTGCTGGCGAAGTCACTGCAGAAAACCACGATTCACGGGCTGGTCACCAACCGCGATCTACTCGTCAACGTCCTGCAGCACCCGGCATTCCTCGCCGGTGCCACCGATACGGCGTTCTTCGACACCCACGGTCTGGACGTCCTGGCGCAGCCGATCGCTCAGGGACGTGCAGTGCGGCTCTCGGCGCTGGCAGCCGCGCTGGCCGACGCCGCCCACAATCGGGCGTCCGCTCGTGTGAACAAGGGGCTCCCCAGCGGCTGGCGCAACCTCCCGTCGCAGCCGCAGCGAAAGCAGTACGGGGATGAGATTGTCGAATACACCCTCGGGCGCTACGGCCTGAAGACCGATCTCGACGGCGTCGCGCTGATCGAGAGCACTCCGAATCGAGTGGTGCTGGACGACAACAAGCTTCGTCGAACGTTCCACGTCGCGCGGCACGGACAGGATGTCTTCGTCGACTCCTCGCTCGGTCCGGTGCGGCTTACCAAAACGCCGCGGTTCGTCGATCCCACCGAGGAAGTCGCAGCCGGATCGTTGCTCGCTCCGATGCCGGGCAGCGTCGTCAGAGTGGCTGCAGCGCAGGGCGACACCGTCACGGCCGGGCAGCCGATCCTGTGGCTCGAAGCAATGAAAATGGAACACACCGTCACTGCGCCGGCGGACGGCGTGCTCACCGAACTGAACGTCTCCGAAGGCCAGCAGGTCGAGGTCGGCGCCGTCCTAGCAGTCGTAACAGCAGGAGTGGAGCCCGCGGAATGACCATTTCAACAGGAGTGGAGCCCGCGGAATGACCATTTCAACAGGAGTGGAGCCCGCGGAATGACCATTTCAGCAGGAGTGGAGCCCGCGGAATGACCATTTTTAAAGGAGAATCATGAGTTTCATCGAAACCGAAGAGCAGAAGGGCCTGCGGACGTCGGTCTCCTCGCTCGGCAAGCGCTACAACTACATCGACTACGTGCTGCCGAAGGCTCGCAAGGGTGAACCCCTCAGCGAATTGTGGAACGAGGCAGGCAAACTCGGATTCCTCGGCGTGAACCTGCCCGAGGAGTACGGCGGCGGAGGCGCAGGGATCTACGAACTCGCCCTCGTCCAGGAGGAACTCGCGGCACACGGGGCGGGGTTGCTATTGGTCGTCGTCAGCCCGGCGATCTGCGGCACCATCATCGGGAAGTACGGCACGGCGGATCAGAAGCAGACGTGGCTCACCGCTCTCGCCGACGGTTCGAAGATCATGGCCTTCGGCATCACCGAACCCGACGCCGGATCCAACTCGCACCAGATCACCACGACCGCCAGGCGAGACGGTGACGACTGGATCCTCAAGGGCAGCAAGATCTACATCTCCGGCGTCGACCAGGCCGACGCGGTGTTGATCGTCGCCCGCACCGAAGATTCCAAGACCGGCAAGCTGAAGCCGGCGCTGTTCATCGTCCCCACCGATTCCGAGGGCTTCCAGAAGACTCGGATGGAGATGGACATCATCGAGCCGGATCACCAGTTCACGTTGTTCCTCGACGACGTCCGGCTCCCGGCAGAGGCCCTCGTCGGTGAGGCCGACGCTGCGCTGATGCAGCTGTTCGCAGGTCTGAATCCCGAGCGCATTCTCGGCGCGGCGATGGCCGTCGGGATGGGCCGCTACGCACTCGACGCGGCGGTGAAATACGCCAACGAGCGCACGGTGTGGAAGACGCCGATCGGTGCGCACCAGGGGATTTCGCATCCGCTCGCCCAGGTCAAGATAGAACTCGAGCTCGCCAAGCTGATGATGCAGAAAGCGGCCGTTCTCTACGACTCCGGCGACGATTTCGGTGCTGCCGAGGCCGCCAACATGGCCAAGTACGCGGCCGCGGAAGCGAGTATCAAAGCGCTCGATCAGGCCATCCAGACCCACGGCGGGGCGGGCTTGACCGAGGAATACGGTCTCGCCGCCATGCTCGGTGCAGCGCGGATCGCGAGGGTCGCACCGGTCAGCCGGGAAATGATCCTCAACTTCGTCTCCCAACATTCCCTCGGACTACCCAGGTCGTACTGATGGCAGTTCAGGTACATACAGTCGACGCGGTCACCACCCTCACCCTCGACACCCCGCACAATAGGAACGCCCTGTCAACGGCCCTCGTCGACGAACTGACGGCAGGGCTGCACGATGCGGGCGAGGATCCCGACGTTCGGGCAATCGTCCTCACCCACACCGGTGGAACGTTCTGCGCGGGGGCCGACCTCACCGAAGCCGGCGGAACCGTCGAGGGACGCACGGCCCAGATGCTCGGACTGCTTCGTGCAATCCTCGAAACCCCGAAGCCCGTCGTCGGACAGATCGACGGGCACGTGCGCGCGGGAGGCATGGGGCTTGTCGGTGCATGCGACATCGTCGTCGCAGGACCGAACTCCACATTCGCCCTGACGGAGGCCCGCCTGGGTCTGGCCCCGTCCATCGTGTCGTTGACGCTGTTGCCGCGGATGAACTCCCGAGCGGCAGGCCGCTACTTCGTCACCGGTGAGAAGTTCGGCTCCCACGAGGCCGAGGCCATCGGCCTGATCAGCGAGGCCGCAGCCGACCCGGCATCCACCGTCGGCGACATTCTTGAGTCTCTCCGGAAAGGATCCCCGCAGGGCCTCGCCGAGTCGAAGCGGCTCACGACGTCTGCGATTCTGGCGGACTTCGACGCTCACGGAACCGACTTGTCGGACCGTTCTGCGAGGCTGTTTGCATCCGAGGAAGCGCGAGAGGGGATGATGTCCTTCTTGGAGAAGCGACCGCCCAGGTGGGTGGCCTCGCGAGTGGCGCCCGCGGAATGAGCGGGCCAGTGCAGAAGTAGGGAGAAGCAGGACCGATGGTGACGGCGCGGGAACCCAAGCAGGATCGAAGTAGGGCGACGCGTCAGCGGCTGTTGGAGTCCACTATCGACTCGCTCGCCGAGCAGGGATGGGGCCCGACGACGGTGGGCGTCGTCGCGGCGCGAGCAGGAGTCTCCCGCGGGGCGACCCAGCACCATTTTCCCACCCGAGAAGACCTGATCACCGCGGCGTTGGACTACATGTTCGACACCCGCATGGACGACGCACGCCGTGAATCCGCGGCGCTGCCACACGGCCCGGCCCGCACCGAACGCGTCGTCGAGCGGCTCGTCGAGTACTACACCGGTTCCGTGTTCAAAGCGGCCCTGCAGGTGTGGACCGCTGCCGCCGCGGACCCGGACATGCGGGCCAGGGTGCTGCCGCTCGAGGAGAAGTTCGGTCGAGTGGCCCACCGCATGGCCGTCGACCAACTCGGCGCCGACGACAGCGACCCGCAGACACACCGGCTCGTGCAGGCGACCCTCGACCTCGCACGTGGGCTCGGCCTCGCCGACGTCCTGAGCGACGACTCACGCCGACGCAGCGAAATCGTCAAGGCATGGGCAGGCGTCCTCGACGCAAGCCTGAAAATCGATCACGCCACCACCGCGGCCGGGTAGGCGAGCGCTCGATCTGCGGCGGTGCCCGGTTCGTGGTTCGCTCTCACCGTGAGTCGGATACGCAGCGCACCTGAAATACACAGCGCCTCTGAAATACCTAGCGCACCTGAAAAACACAGCGGACCTGAAATACATCGGGGCCATGTTTTCCATATCGCCGGATCGCCGACGGTGACCGCTGCTGCGGGTGCGTTGGTCTCGATACCCGACGGTGCCCTGGTGTTCGACGCCGACGGTGTCATCACCTATTCGGGACCGTTCGACGCGGTCACGGTCGGTGGCGGCACCGTCGTCGACCATCGTCCTGGTTTTCTTCTTCCCGGGTTCGTCGACACTCACGTGCATTTCCCGCAGACGTTCGCTGGGGACGCCTACGGCGGCGGGCAGCTGCTCGAGTGGTTGAACACCTGCATCTTCCCGTCGGAATCGATGTTCGAGGACCCGGAGTTCGCGGCGGAGGCGGCGGCCGCGTTCTGCGATCGACGTATCGCGGCCGGTACGACGCAGGCCATGGTGTTCGGGTCGGCGTTCCCGCACGCGCAGGACGCTTTGTTCGAGGAGACCCTTCGGAGAGGATTGCGCGTCGTCAGCGGCAGGGGAGTGCAGACGACGGGCCCCGACTCGGCGAAGTCACTCGTGACCACCGAACACGACGCGGTACGGCTGGTGTCGGAGGAGATCGAGAAGTGGCACGCCGCCGACACCGGTGACGTCGACACCGCTCTGCTGCACGTCGCGGTCGTTCCACGGTTCTCGCTGTCGGTGACCACGGAGACACTGAGGAACCTCGGCGAGCTGTACGACTCCGTACGGGACCGCGGCGTCTACTTCCACACGCACCTCAACGAGAACAACAGGCCCGGCACGGGCGAAATCGCGACGACGCTGGAGACCTACCAGGTCGACTCGTACCTCGACACCTACGACGGCAAGTTCCTCCCCGGCTCCGCGGCCGGTGGCAAGAGCTTCCTCGGCAGGCGGACCATTCTCGCCCACGCCGTGCACTGTCAGGACGACGAGCTCGCACGCATGGCGGAGACGGGCACGTCCATCGCGCACTGCCCGACATCGCAGCAATTCCTCGGATCGGGCACGATGCCGTGGAACCGAACCGTGGCCGCAGGGGTGAACATCGCCCTCGGTTCCGACTACGGAGGCGGTGACGAGTTCCTCCTCTCTCGCGTGCTCGGTGACGCGTACAAGGTGCACATCTCCGAACCCGGAGACGCGGGCGTGTCCCTGCATCCCGCCGAGTTGCTCTTCACCGGCACCCTGGCCGGCGCGCGGGCGCTCGACATGGAGGACCGCATCGGCAACCTCGATGTGGGCAAGGAAGCCGATTTCATCGTCGTCGATCCAGCGAAGTGGCAGCCCCTCGACGATCTGATGCGTCGTGGCATCCGTTCCGTGGACCCGGACATGGCACGCGATCAGACTCTGTTCGCCCTGCTCATGGCGATGCGCGAGCCTGCGATCACGGAGGTCTACGTGCAGGGTCGACGCGTCGACTCCGTCTGATCCGTGTCGGTCGGACTGGGTAGGGTCTGAAGACCATGCGGCGGACGGTGATTCTCCTGGGTGTGCTCGCTGCCGGGCTGGCCGGATGCGGATCGGGTGACGACGCGTCGCCGCAGCAGAACTCCACGTCGGCGTCTCCGGGGGAGGCCGGTCCGTTCTTCGGTCAGTGCGGTTCGGTGAACGACGACGAAATTCTGAGTACCTTCGCCGTGCCTGCATTCACGATGATCACGAGGAATTCGGTGGGGTGCGAGTGGGAGGTCGCGGGCAGCACCGGCCCTTCGGTGAGTTTCTCCTGGTACCGCGGCAGCCCCATCGATCGGGAGCGGTCCGGGTCCGAGCTGATCGGTCGACCCGCCGACGACATCGAGATCGACGGAAACCCTGGTTTCTCCGCGGCCACGGACAACTACCTGTGCGAGGTCGGGGTCCAGTTCGGGAAGGATTTCATGCACTGGTCGGTTACGTACGGTGACCAGCCGCCGTCGTCCGATCCGTGCGACGTCGCCACTCGATTGGCAACCCTCACCGTGGAGCGCGCGCAGTGAAACGGCTGTGGATGTCCGCGCTCGTCGTGCTGCTGGCGGGATGCAGCACGACGGTTCAGGGCACCGCGACACCCGAAACGTTAGCCAGCGGCGGCGACACGGAGTTCCGAGATCTCCTGACCGAATGCGACGCCGTCGCCGACGATCGGATCGCCGCGACGGTGGGTGGCGACGCCATCGCTCGCGGTTTCTTCGGGGCGATCTGCCGGTGGGACGTGGCCGGTCCCAACGGCATCGTGAAGGTGACGTTCAACTGGTTCGAGAACGGCTCGCTCGACGCCGAGCGCGAGGCCAACGAGAAGATGATGTACCTGGTCCAGGACATAACCGTGCAGGGCCGCAAGGCAATTCGAACCCAGCCGCCGAACGAGCCGACGTCCTGCGGTGTCACGGCCGGGTCTCCGGACTCCGGAGTGGTCGGATGGTGGGTGCAGTACCTGCCTGGATCGGGCGCGCCTGATCCATGTGAGGCTGCGACGACGCTGATGGATCTGACGATCGATCTGAGTCGGTAGCACGGCGGGGCCCGTTTTGACCCGAAGGCGCGCCGCCGGGTATCGTTATGGGTCGTGTCCGGCCTGGCCGGTCCGTCTGTGTGCCTATGCGAGGTACAGCCGTGCTCATGTTCAGTTCCGAGCGTGCGATGCGGCTGCCGTGTGGGGGTATGCGACACACCCGACCGCGGGGTGCAAGAGACCCGCGGTATGCAGTACAAGAACGACAGTAGTACGGGTGAGGAGCAGTGTTCTCTTGCTCCAACTGCTAGATCCCTGGGTCTTTCGAGAAGAAGACTCGCGACACAAAGAAAGCCGGTTCATGCCAACTATCAACCAGCTGGTCCGCAAGGGTCGCACCGACAAGGTTGCGAAGCTGAAGACCGCTGCCCTCAAGGGCAGTCCCCAGCGTCGTGGTGTGTGCACTCGCGTGTACACCACCACTCCGAAGAAGCCGAACTCTGCTCTGCGTAAGGTCGCGCGTGTGCGCTTGACCAGCTCGGTAGAGGTCACCGCCTACATCCCCGGTGAGGGCCACAACCTGCAGGAGCACTCCATGGTGCTCGTTCGCGGTGGTCGTGTGAAGGACCTCCCGGGTGTGCGTTACAAGATCATCCGCGGCTCGCTCGACACCCAGGGTGTCAAGAACCGCAAGCAGGCTCGCAGCCGCTACGGCGCCAAGAAGGAGAAGAGCTAATGCCACGCAAGGGCCCAGCACCCAAGCGGCCGCTGATCAACGACCCGGTCTACGGATCCCCGTTGGTCACGCAGCTCGTCAACAAGATCCTTCTCGACGGCAAGAAGTCCACCGCCGAGCGCATCGTCTACCAGGCTCTCGAGCAGGCTCGTGAGAAGACCGGCACCGACCCCGTCGTCACGCTCAAGCGTGCACTCGACAACGTCAAGCCGGCCCTCGAGGTTCGCAGCCGTCGCGTCGGTGGCGCGACCTACCAGGTCCCCGTCGAGGTTCGCCCCGGTCGCTCGACCACGCTGGCACTGCGCTGGCTGGTCACCTTCTCGCGCGCTCGTCGTGAGAAGACCATGGTCGAGCGTCTGGCCAACGAGCTTCTCGACGCCAGCAACGGCCTCGGTGCCGCTGTGAAGCGTCGCGAGGACACGCACAAGATGGCTGAAGCCAACAAGGCGTTCGCGCACTACCGCTGGTGACTTCCGGCCGGAAGGGTGCGGTGAAACTTTCCGCACCTTTCCGGCGTTGTACCGAGTACCTGGTCCGGCCCGGCTCACCGTTCACATGCTGGTGACAAGCTGGCCCAGTCCCACTTCTTCGACTTACAAGGCGGGATGAATTCCGTGGCACAGGACGTGCTGACAGACCTCAACAAGGTCCGCAACATCGGCATCATGGCCCACATCGATGCTGGTAAAACCACCACTACCGAACGCATCCTCTTCTACACCGGTATCTCGTACAAGATCGGTGAGGTCCACGACGGCGCAGCCACGATGGACTGGATGGAGCAGGAGCAGGAGCGTGGCATCACGATCACCTCTGCTGCCACGACGTGCTTCTGGAACGACAACCAGATCAACATCATCGATACGCCCGGACACGTCGACTTCACCGTCGAGGTCGAGCGTTCGCTGCGTGTTCTCGACGGCGCCGTCGCAGTGTTCGACGGCAAGGAAGGCGTCGAGCCGCAGTCGGAGCAGGTCTGGCGTCAGGCCGACAAGTACGACGTCCCGCGCATCTGCTTCGTCAACAAGATGGACAAGCTGGGCGCTGACTTCTACTTCACCGTGCAGACCATCAAGGACCGCCTCGGAGCCAAGCCGCTGGTCATCCAGCTGCCCATCGGCGCCGAGAACGACTTCGAAGGCATCGTCGACCTCGTCGAGATGAAGGCGAAGGTCTGGAGCGGTGAGACCAAGCTCGGTGAGAAGTACGAGGTTCAGGACATCCCGGCCGACCTCCAGGAGAAGGCGGAGCAGTACCGCCAGGAACTCCTCGAGATCGTCGCCGAGTCCGACGAAGCTCTGCTGGAGAAGTTCTTCGGTGGCGAAGAGCTCTCGATCGACGAGATCAAGGGCGCCATCCGCAAGATGACCGTCAACAGCGAGCTGTACCCGGTTCTCTGTGGCTCTGCGTTCAAGAACAAGGGCGTTCAGCCCATGCTCGACGCGGTCATCGACTACCTCCCGTCGCCTCTCGACGTCGAGTCGGTCCAGGGTCACGCACCCGGCAACGAAGAGGAACTCCTCCTTCGTAAGCCGTCTGCCGACGAGCCGTTCTCGGCTCTCGCGTTCAAGATCGCGACCCACCCCTTCTTCGGCAAGCTGACCTACGTCCGCGTGTACTCGGGCAAGGTCGACTCCGGCGCTCAGGTCATCAACTCGACCAAGGGCAAGAAGGAGCGTCTGGGCAAGCTCTTCCAGATGCACTCCAACAAGGAGAACGCGATCGCGACCGCTTCGGCAGGTCACATCTACGCCGTGATCGGTCTGAAGGACACGACGACGGGTGACACCCTCTGCGATCCGCAGAACCAGGTGATCCTCGAGTCGATGACCTTCCCGGACCCGGTCATCGAGGTCTCCATCGAGCCCAAGACCAAGTCCGACCAGGAGAAGCTGGGAACAGCTATCCAGAAGCTCGCCGAAGAGGATCCCACCTTCTCGGTGAAACTGGACGAGGACACCGGCCAGACCGTCATCGGCGGCATGGGCGAGCTCCACCTCGACATCCTGGTCGACCGCATGAAGCGTGAGTTCAAGGTCGAGGCCAACGTCGGTAAGCCGCAGGTTGCGTACCGCGAGACCATTCGCAAGAAGGTCGAAAAGCTCGACTACACCCACAAGAAGCAGACCGGTGGCTCCGGCCAGTTCGCGAAGGTCATCATCAGTCTCGAGCCTTTCGAGGGCGAAGACGGTGCGACCTACGAGTTCGAGAACAAGGTCACCGGTGGTCGTGTGCCGAGGGAGTACATCCCTTCGGTGGACGCCGGAGCTCAGGACGCCATGCAGTACGGTGTCCTCGCCGGATACCCGCTCGTCAACGTCAAGGTCACACTGCTCGACGGTGCTTACCACGACGTCGACTCGTCGGAAATGGCCTTCAAGGTCGCCGGCTCACAAGCGTTCAAGGAAGCCGCCAAGAAGGCCAGCCCGGTCATTCTCGAGCCCGTCATGGCCGTCGAGGTCACGACCCCCGAGGATTACATGGGTGAGGTCATCGGCGACCTGAACTCCCGCCGTGGTCAGATTCAGGCCATGGAGGAACGTAGTGGCGCTCGTGTCGTCAAGGCACAGGTTCCGCTGTCGGAGATGTTCGGCTACATCGGAGACCTTCGGTCGAAGACTCAGGGCCGCGCTAACTACTCCATGGTGTTCGATTCCTACGCCGAGGTTCCCGCGAACGTCGCGAAGGAAATCATCGCGAAGGCGACCGGAGAGTAAATCTCTCCCGAGCTGGACACGCTGGATCCGTAACACCGCACGACCATGCAGCTCAAAAGAGCTGTACGAGACAACCGCACTGCTGCATTTCAAGCAAGCACCAACAGTCCAGGAGGACACACAGTGGCGAAGGCGAAGTTCGAGCGGACGAAGCCGCACGTCAACATCGGGACCATCGGTCACGTTGACCACGGCAAGACGACGCTGACGGCAGCAATCACCAAGGTTCTGCACGACAAGTTCCCGGACCTCAACGAGGCCTCGGCCTTCGACGAGATCGACAAGGCGCCTGAGGAGAAGGCTCGTGGTATCACGATCAACATCTCCCACGTCGAGTACCAGACCGACAAGCGCCACTACGCGCACGTCGACGCTCCGGGACACGCCGACTACATCAAGAACATGATCACCGGTGCTGCCCAGATGGACGGCGCAATCCTGGTCGTGGCAGCTACGGACGGCCCGATGCCGCAGACGCGTGAGCACGTGCTCCTCGCCAAGCAGGTCGGCGTTCCGTACATCCTCGTCGCCCTGAACAAGGCCGACATGGTCGACGACGACGAGATCATCGAGCTCGTCGAGATGGAGGTCCGCGAGCTTCTCGCTGCGCAGGACTTCGACGAGGACGCACCGGTCGTCAAGGTCTCCGCACTGAAGGCACTCGAGGGTGACCCGAAGTGGGCCGAGAGCGTTGCAGAGCTCATGCAGGCTGTCGACGACTCCATCCCGGACCCCGTCCGTGAGACCGACAAGCCGTTCCTCATGCCCGTCGAGGACGTCTTCACGATCACCGGTCGTGGAACCGTCGTCACCGGTCGTATCGAGCGTGGCGCGATCAACGTCAACGAAGAGGTCGAGATCGTCGGCATCCGCCCCGGCTCGACCAAGACCACGGTCACCGGCATCGAGATGTTCCGCAAGCTGCTCGACTCGGGTCAGGCAGGCGACAACGTCGGCCTCCTCGTTCGTGGCATCAAGCGCGAAGACGTCGAGCGTGGACAGGTCATCATCAAGCCGGGCACCACGACTCCCCACACGGAGTTCGAGGGCAACGCTTACATCCTGTCCAAGGACGAAGGCGGCCGCCACACGCCGTTCTTCAACAACTACCGCCCGCAGTTCTACTTCCGTACCACGGACGTTACGGGCGTCGTGACCCTCCCCGAGGGCACCGAGATGGTCATGCCCGGTGACAACACCGAGATGTCCGTCACGCTGATCCAGCCGGTCGCCATGGACGAGGGCCTGCGTTTCGCTATCCGCGAGGGCGGTCGTACCGTCGGCGCCGGTCGCGTCACCAAGATCATCAAGTGATCTAGCTCCACCTAGCTACACCGAGAGCGGCACTCACCTTCGGGTGGGTGCCGCTTTTCGTTGTGCAGTCCTGGTGGTCGAGGAAAAATGCCGCGCAACCCGACCGAGCGTCCCGTAACGTCGACCGCGTGCTCTTGACTATGACCGCGGACGCGACAACCGATTTCACCGACACCACCGATCTCGGTTTTCTGTTGCACAAGCACCCCGACAAGGTGCAGACGTTCGGGTTGTCGGTCGGGTCGGCAACGGTGTTCTACCCGGACGCAAGTGCTAAATCGACTTGTGTAGCGGTGGTTCTCGACGTCGATCCCGTCGAACTCGGTAAGACGCTTCCGAAGTATTCGCCGAGCGAGTTCGCGTTGGGCCGTTACGTCAACGATCGACCGTATGCCGGTGCATCGTTGCTGGCGGTGGCGCTCTCACGGGTGTTCAAGCAGGCGATGGCAGGTACGTGCACGGCGAGGCCCGAGTTGCCGAATCTCGAACTGGCGCTGTCGATCAACCTGCCATCCGTTCCGTGTCGGGGAGGCAGTGAGCTCGCGAGAAACCTGTTCGAGCCGCTCGGCTGGTCGGTCCTTGCCACGCCGATACCACTGGACGTGGAGATCCCGCGCTGGGGTGACTCCGTCTATGTCGATCTGACCCTCACCGGAATCCACACTGTCTCCGATGCTCTGAAGCAGCTGTACGTACTGCTTCCGGTACTCGACGACGTCAAGCACTACTGGGTCGGTGAGGATGAGGCGGACAAGCTCGTTCGAGCAGCGGGTGAGTGGTTGGCCGATCATCCGCACGCCGATCTGATCACCGAGCGCTACCTCAAGCACCGCCGTGAACTGGTTGCGTACGCACTCGATCGCCTGGTGGTGGATGCTCCACGGCAGGAGCCTGCTCCGCGTGACCCGTCGCTCGGTGAACTGCGCGCGCGGGCAGTGCTGGCCGCGCTCCGTACCATCGGGGCGAGCAGCATCGTGGATCTCGGCTGCGGAGAAGGCCGGCTTCTGCGGGAGCTGTTGGCAGACACATCGTTTGCGAGGATCGTCGGTGTCGATGTCAGTGCGCGCGCACTCGACGCCGCAGAACGAAGGCTACGTGTGGCCGATCTTCCCGACCGTCAGCGCGGCCGAATCGAACTGCTGCAGTCCTCGGCGACTTACCGTGACTCGCGACTGTTCGGTGTCGATGCGTTCGTCTTGATGGAAGTGATCGAGCACGTGGACCAGGACACGGTGGAGTCACTCGAGCGATCGGTCTTTCGTGAAGCGCGGCCCACGTTCGTTCTCGTCACGACGCCGAACAGTGAGTACAACATCCTGTACGACGGGTTGGCGCCGGGCGAGTTCCGGCACCCCGACCACCGGTTCGAGTTCACCCGCGCAGAGTTTCAGCGGTGGGCCGACGGAATCGAGGGGTATGTCGCGCGGTTCGAGAGCATCGGTCCGGTCGACGAGCGCGTCGGCGCACCGACGCAGATGGCGATCTTCAGTAGGACGGAGGGCACGGTATGACGCAGTACGACATCCCGGACCTGGCACTCGTGGTGCTCGTCGGGATCAGCGGATCGGGTAAGTCGTCCTTCGCCGCACAGCATTTCGGGCCGTACGAAACGGTGTCGAGTGACACGTGCCGTGGCATGGTGAGCGACGACCCGAATCTGCAGAGTGCGACGAAGGATGCGTTCGAACTTCTGGAGTTCATCGTCGCCAAGCGGCTCGTCGCTGGTCGGTTGACGGTCGTCGACGCCACCAACGTCCAGCCTGCAGCTCGGAAAGCATTGGTGAAGCTTGCTCGTGACCACGATGTGCTTCCGGTCGCGGTCGTGCTGGATGTACCGGAGGCAGTGTGTGCGCAGCGTAACGACGCTCGCGCGGACAGGGACTTCGGCCGCGATGTGCTGCGGCGTCAGCATCAGCAGCTGGCCAGGTCGATGAGAGGTCTGTCGAAGGAAGGCTTTCGTACCGTCCACGTCCTGGGCGGCATCGACGCAGTGGAACACGCGAGTTTCACACGGACACCGCTCCGAAGTGATCGCCGGAGCGAAACAGGACCGTTCGATGTCATCGGTGACATCCACGGCTGTCTGGATGAACTGCGTGCTCTGCTCACGAAGCTCGGTTACCGGATCAGAGTCGACAAGGAAGGACGCGTGGCAGGTGCCGTCCCACCGCCGGGGCGAACTGCGGTGTTCCTCGGGGACTTCGTCGACCGCGGTCCGGATTCGGTCGGCGTGCTTCGGCTGGTGATGGGAATGGTCGGTGCCGGTGAGGCACTTGCCGTTCCAGGCAACCACGAGCACAAGCTCGTGCAGGCTCTACGCGGCCGCAAGGTCACTGTGTCCCACGGGCTGGAAGAAACACTGGCGCAACTGACAGAGGAGTCCGAGGAGTTCCGAGGCGAAGTCCTGAGGTTCTGCGACGGCCTCGTCGCACACCTCGTCCTGGACGAGGGAAGGCTCGTCGTCGCACACGCGGGGCTGATCGAGAAGTACCACAACCGGGCGTCGGGCAGAGTTCGTAGTTTTGCTCTCTACGGTGACACCACCGGCGAGACCGACGAGTTCGGGTTGCCGGTTCGTTACCCGTGGGCCCAGGACTACCGGGGCTCCGCGACCGTGCTGTACGGCCACACTCCGGTTCCGGAGCCCGAATGGCTGAACAACACGATGTGTGTGGACACCGGGTGTGTTTTCGGTGGGAAGCTGACGGCTCTGCGATACCCGGAGCGTGAAGTCGTGTCCGTACCGGCCGAGAAGCAGTGGTACGCGCCGGCGAAACCCCTCGGAGGCTTCGTGCGAGAGGAGAACTCGCTCGATCTCACCGATGTGGTCGGGCCGACGGGTGTCGAGACGGCGCTACGAGGTCGAGTCAGCATTCGCGCGGACAACGCGGCGGGTGCGCTGGAGGTGATGAGTCGGTTTGCCGTTGCTCCCGAGTGGCTCCGATACCTCCCGCCGACCATGGCGCCCTGTGCGTCGTCGAAGCGGGAGGGGTACCTCGAGTATCCGACCGAGGCGTTCGATGCCTATCGCTCAGTGGGCGTCAGGGAGGTGATCTGCGAGGAGAAGCACATGGGCTCGCGGGTCGTCGTCGTGCTTCACCGCGGTGGCGACGGTACCGCGTACACCCGGACCGGCCGTCGAGTGTTCGACGAGGTACTCACCCGTGAGCTGCTGTCGGCCGTCGACAGATCTTTCGAGGCGACCGGGTTGTGGACCGAGCTCGACACGGACTGGGCGATTCTGGACAGTGAGCTGATGCCGTGGTCGGTGAAGGCGGAGGGGTTGATCCGCACCCAGTATGCCGCCGTCGGGGCCGCGGCCCGGGCGGATCTCGCCGCCGAAGCATCGGTACTCGAACGTGCTTCGGCGCGAGGTCTTCCGGTCCAGGATCGAGTTCGCCGCGGCGCCTCGCGTGCACGCAACATCGATGCGTTCATCGACGCGTACCGCGGATACGTCTGGCCCACTTCAGGTCTCGACGGTGTGTCGTTGGCTCCGTTTCAAGTGTTGGCGACGCGGAAGGGCGTACATGTCGACCGACCGCACAGCTGGCACCTCGACTGCGCGGACAGGCTCGTCCAGCACGACGGGGCGCTGTTCACCACCACACGACGAACCGCCGTCGACCTGTCTTCCGAGGAATCCGCAGCAGCCGGCGCACGGTGGTGGGAGGAGTTGACCGCACAGGGCGGTGAGGGAATGGTGGTCAAACCTGCCGCGAACGGCCCGCGGGGAAAAGTGCAACCGGGCATCAAGGTTCGCGGGAGGGAGTATCTGAGGCTGATCTACGGACCGGAGTACACCGAACCCGAGAGGCTTGCGTCGCTGCGCGAACGCAACCTGGCACACAAGCAGTCGATGGCGCTGCGTGAATACGCTCTGGGAATAGAGGCGCTCGAACGCCACGTCGCGAACGAACCGCTGTGGCGAGTGCACCAGGCAGTGTTCGCGGTGCTCGCCATGGAATCCGAGCCCGTGGATCCTCGCCTGTGACTGCAGTGTTCGCCCCACGGGTGCAGTTGCGCGCTCAGACGTGCAGCTGCACCCGCAGAGCTACATCGCTGCCCTCGACTGCGCCGGCGAGGTAAGCGGCGCGTTCTTCGGCAGTACGAGTGAATGCCTCGATGTCGATGCCCGGTGACGTCTGCACTGTGACGGCCAATGTGGGCGTGCCGCGATCGTCGATGGCTCGACCCCGGGCCGATTCGACGCCGGGGAAGTCGGCGAGGTCCGCGGCGATGCCACGGGCCAACGCTCCCAGGTCGATTCGTAGCGAACAAGATTCGCTCGTCGAGATCTCGACGGTTCCTGTTCTTCTGGGGGAGAGGTTCCCGATCAGGAGCGCGACGGCGGCGAGTGTGCCGACGACGGCGGTCGCGGCCAGTGCGGCCTCCCACCACGATTGCGCAGGAAACGCTGCGAAGACGTCACGGTCGAATCTGGACAGGGATTCCACGGCGAACGGAACGTCGTAGTACCACGCGACCGCGAACGCCCCTGCGCCGACGAGTGCGACGCCGAGAAGCGTCACCAGTAGGCGATCGATCAACGTTGTCGCGCGCTTCACGCCTTGCTCTCCTTCACTCGGACGCGGACGGTCCTGGTGTCGGCCAGCAATGCAACTGTGGGTTCCACTGCAGCGCGGACGGATTCGACCGTGGCAGTGGAACCGGAGGTACTACCGGCGGCACGATGCACGTCGACGGTCACCCGCTTCGGCGTCACGGTGGTCCGCGCGGAATCCACGGCGGGCACCGAGCCCGCATGATCGCTACAGATCCGGGCGACGTCGGTGGGACGCAACCACACCATGGGGTACTGCGACGCCTTCGACCCAGCGCCCGTGTGAGTTTTCGTCCGCGGCTTCAGGCCGAGAACGACGAGTATCGAACCCACCACGACGCAGGCAGCGGCCGCACCGATCATCCATGGCTGCCAATGCAACTCCGCGATCCAGTTCACGGCGTTGGCGATCCACGGTGCGCCGTCGATGGTGTCGTGCGCGATCAGGAACTCTCGTCCGGCGACGAAGGCGACACCGAGCAGGACGAGCGACAGGACAAGGGTGATGGGTACAGCGGCCGGGCTCGCCGTCGGGGGCCTCGGACGAAACGCAGCAGCGTCGGACGGCGCAGACGGTTCAGGCGAACCAGCGGGCGACGTACCGACCACCAGAACGTTGAGCTGATGCAGCGGCAGACCGATGATGTCGTTCAACGCCCGCCCGACCTTCTCGGCGATCGCAGCCCCGGCGTCGGCGATCCGGCAGGGCCAGGCCAATGCCACGTACAGATTGACCGACACCGAATGCTCGCCGACGGACACGTCCGCACGCGGCAGCTCACGTCCGGTGAGCTTCGACATCCCGCCGACCTGCCTTACGACAGCAGGGACGGTCAGCGCCGCGGCGACAGCCACACGGGAGACGGCGCGCTCCTTGATGACAAGCGTGCCGGGGCCGCCGGTTCCCGGGACCTCGTCGGCCACGAAGCCCGGATCGGCACTCGGGGTCGCTACGTCCTTGCCGCCGTCAGCCACGGCCGCGGCTGCGGAGCAGGGACGTCAGATCGAGGCGACCGTCGAAGTGAGCGCCGACCGCCAACCCGACCGCGCCGAGGAACAGTGCGAGCACGAATCCGCTGAACCCGCCGATGATCCCGGCGAGAGCCAGCAGCAGACCGGTGAGCAGTCCGACGACGGTGTAACTCATGAACCCTCTCCTGAATCGATGTCCCCTGAATCGATGTCCTCGACGACGACTGCGACGGGCACCGACACCAGCTGCCCGATCGCTGCCTGAACTCCGCGAGCGACGCCGTGTACGTCGGACGGATATTCGGCGGTGATGTGCACTTCGCACCGCTCGTCGTCGACGCGGACACCGACGACCTTTCGGCCGGGCAGATAGGTCGCGATCTCGCCGAACTCCCCGGCGTGCAGGCCTGCTACGCCCGACACGGTCGTCGCGGCGGCGGCGATGGCGTCGGCGAGCTGGTAATCCCCTTCCGCGCTCACTGGACCCGAGGCGCGACGTCCGGGTCCACGCCGGTCTCGAGCTCGTCGAACAGGATGACGTCGTAGACGGTGATGTTCACTTCGGTGACCTCGAGCCCCGTCATCCGCTCGACGGCGGTGATGACGTTACGTCGGATGCCGGCCGCCAGTTCGTGCAATGCGACGCCGTACTCGGCGACGATGCCGATGTCGATGGCAGCTTGTTTCTCACCGACCTCGACGGCGACGCCCTGGCTGTGGTTGACGCGGGCGCCGGGGATGCGGTCCCGGAGCGCACCGACGACCCGAGCGGTCCCGCCACCGACGTCGTGGACGCCGTCGATCTCCCGCGTCGCGATTCCGGCGATCTTCGCGACGACCGCGTCGGCGATGATCGTTCGACCCTGCGTGGTGGTCAGCGCGGCCGAACTGGCGGCCGCGAAGCTGGGGTCTGTGCTCATGGTCTCGATCGTAGACGCGCAACCGGGCCGCCGTTGCTCAGTGGACGGAGTTGGTTCTCTGGTAGAGATTCCCCCATGACGATCGTGATCGTAGGAGCAGGCCTCGGCGGTTTACGCACGGCTCAGGAACTGCGCAAACAGGGGTACGACGGCGGGCTTGTGCTCGTCGGAGACGAACCCCACCTTCCGTACGACAGGCCGCCCCTGTCGAAAGAGGTGATCCGCGGGGAGCGCGAGGACACAACCTTCGAGAACGAGGAGTACTTCGCCGAGAACCGCATAGAGCTGCGGTTGGGTGTTGCAGTCGTCCGGGTGGACACCGAGAACACGATGCTCGAGCTGGCCGACGGCTCGACGCTCCCGTACGACCAACTCGTGATCGCGACGGGCTTACGGCCGAGACGGGTGCCGTCGCTGCCCGACCTGGACGGAGTGCACGTCCTTCGCAGCCGCGACGACGCCGAGTCGTTGCGCCGCGACGCCTCTGCCGCTGCACGCGCCGTCGTGGTGGGGGCCGGGTTCGTCGGATGCGAGGTCGCCGCAGGGCTACGGCACCTCGGCGTCGACGTCACGCTCGTCGAGCCGCAAGCGACCCCGCTCGCGTCGGTCCTCGGTTCCGACGTCGGCGAGCTGGTGTCGAGGCTTCACCGCGACGAGGGCGTGACGGTGCGCACCGGCGTCGGTGTCGACACTCTGCGCGGAACGGAGCGCGTGACGCACGTCGTGCTGAGCGACGGAACGGAACTCGCGGCAGACCTGGTGGTAATCGGAATCGGTTCGACGCCGGTGGTCGAGGTGCTGGAGGCATCGGGAGTCACCGTCGACAACGGCGTCGTCGCCGACGCGTACGGCCGCACCGATGTTCGAGGCGTCTGGGCGGTCGGCGACGTCGCAGCCTGGGATCACCCGCAGCACGGTCGCCGACGGGTCGAGCACTGGAGCAACGTCGGTGACCAGGTTCGCGTCATGGTTCCGGCTCTGCTGGGCAAGGAACCGGCGGCACCTCGGCCTGCCGTCCCGTACTTCTGGAGTGATCAGTACGACGTCAAGATCCAGGCGCTCGGAAGCCCATCGGCCGATGATTCCGTCGAGATCGTCGAGGACGACGGTAGAAAATTCCTGGCATACTACGTCCGTGACGGAATTCTTACGGCCGTGGTCGGCGCCGGTATGGCGGGAGCAGTGATGAAGATGCGTGCGAAGATCGGTCAGCCCACGTGAGCGGTGCGCTGCTGACTGCGTCGGACATCGCCGACGCCGAGGAATTGCTCGAGCCGGTCATGCGAAGAACCCCTGTCGTGGCTTCACGGATTCTGTCCGATCTGACCGGGCACGAAGTGCGACTCAAATGCGAGAACCTGCAGCGCACAGGCTCTTTCAAGCCGCGCGGAGCGTACAACCGCATAGCACGGCTCTCGCCGGAGGAACGTGCACACGGTGTAGTGGCCGCCAGCGCAGGCAACCACGCGCAAGGCGTCGCCTGGGCTGCAACGCAGCTGGGTACGACGTCGACGGTCTTCATGCCCACCGGCGTCTCGTTGCCGAAGCTCGTCGCCACCAAGGCCTACGGCGCGGACGTCCACCTGACCGGCCGCACGGTCGACGAAGCGCTCACGCACGCGCACGAATTCGCCGCTCGTACCGGCGCCGTGCTGATCCACCCGTTCGACCACTCGGACATCGTTGCGGGACAAGCAACTCTGGGGACCGAGCTACTTCGTCAGATGCCCGACGTCGGCACCATCGTCGTTCCGACGGGCGGCGGTGGATTGCTGGCAGGCGTCGCAGCAGCGGTTCACCTGCACAAGCCGAACGTCCGCGTCGTCGGCGTGCAAGCCGAAGGCGCCGCCGCGTGGCCGGTATCGCTGAAAGCCGGTCACCCCGTTGCCGCACAGTCGATGTCGACGATGGCCGACGGCATCGCGGTCGGCCTACCCGGCAGCGTTCCGTTCGACCACGTGGTGGACCGCGTCGACGAGATCGTGACGGTCTCCGAAGACGCGCTGTCCCGAGCGCTGCTGCTCTGCATCGAACGAGCGAAACTGATCGTCGAGCCCGCAGGTGCGGCCGCCGTGGCCGCACTGATGACCAGGCAGGACCTCCGGCTGGACGGACCGGTGTGTGCCATCCTGTCCGGCGGCAACATCGACCCACTCCTGCTGACCCACGTCATCACGCACGGACTGCGAGCCGCAGGACGCTACCTGGCTGTGCGCGTGACTATTTCGGACCGACCCGGCGGACTGATCGGGCTCCTCGACGTGGTCAAGGGAGTCGGCGCAAGCGTCGTCGACGTCGTTCACTCCCGCACCGGCGGTCAATTGGGACTCGAAGAAGTGGACGTCATGCTCACCGTCGAAACCCGCGGCCCAGCGCATCGTCAGGACGTCCTCGACGCACTCGGCACCGCGGGATTCGCCGTCGACACCACGTCCTAGACGCGACGTCCGTACTCCCGGGCCGGTCAGAAATACCGCTTCGTGATGATCTCGAGGTAGTTCCCACCCGGATCGAGGAAGTACACCCCTCGAACAGCACGTCGTCGACCGGAAACGCATAGTGCTGCGCTGGTTCGGCGACGAAGCAAGAGATTGTCGGCGGCTGCACGTAGGATCTCCGTCGTCGGTTCTCGGGTGGGCCGATGAGTTCTCGTCGGGTATCGAGTCTGCAGTACGTAAGCACCAAATGAATGGGGAACAGATCATGGCGAACGCCATCGAAGTCGAGAATTTGGTACTCGAGTACGGCAAGAACACGGCGCTGAACGGAATCAGTTTCTCCGTGCCGGAGGGCACGGTTCTGGGCGTCCTCGGACCCAACGGGGCGGGGAAGACGACGGCGGTCCGCATCCTCGCGACCCTGTTGAAAGCTACGTCAGGGTCCGCGCGGGTACACGGAATCGACGTCGGCGACAACCCGAACGAGGTTCGTAACACCATCGGACTCACGGGACAGTTCGCGGCCGTCGACGAATACCTGACCGGGTACGAGAACCTGGAGATGGTGGGCAGGCTGTTCGGCCTGAAGAAGGCAGAAGCGAAGACACGGGCGGATCAGTTGCTCGCTCGCTTCGATCTGGAATACGCACGCGACCGGACCGCGAAGCAGTACTCCGGCGGTATGCGTCGTCGCCTCGACATCGCGGCCAGCCTCATCGGCAGGCCGAAGGTGGTGTTCCTCGACGAGCCGACGACGGGCCTCGACCCCCGAAGTCGAATGGCGATGTGGGACTTCATCTCCGACCTGGTCAAGGACGGCACGACTATTCTGCTGACGACGCAGTACCTCGAGGAAGCGGACCGCCTCGCCGATCGGATCATCGTGCTCGACAAGGGGTCGATCATTGCCGAGGGCACAGCGGATCAGCTCAAGGCGCAGGTCGGTGGTGAACGCCTCGAATTCGTTCTCACCGACGCATCGCAGAAAGACCGCGCGCTCGAGATCCTTACTCCCATCGGCCTCGACGCGCCGTCGTACGACGCGCAGACCCGTCGACTCGGCATGCCGGTCAGTGGCGGAGCCGACGATCTGACGACCGCCCTCGTCGCATTGAAGGAAGCCGACATCCACGTCGTCGACGTCGGGCTGAGGCGGCCGAATCTGGACGACGTTTTTCTCACCCTCACCGGCCGCGCCGCCGAGGACGAACAAGCAGTGGAGGAAGAGAAATGAGCGTGCTGCGCGATTCCCTCATCATCACCAAACGGAACCTGATCAAGCTCAAGCGAGTTCCGGATCTTCTGTTCTTCGCGACGCTGTCGCCGATCATGTTCGTGCTGCTGTTCGCCTACGTGTTCGGAAGCGCCATCGACATCCCCGGCGTCGACTACAAGAGCTTCCTCATGGGAGGCATCTTCGTGCAGACCATGATCTTCGGTGCATCCATCACCGGGTCCTCGCTCGCCGAGGATCTACAGAAGGGCGTGATGGACAGGTTCCGATCCCTGCCGATGGCACGGTCCGCTGTTGTAATCGGCAGAACTGCAGCCGATGTCGGCAACAACATCGTGACGATCACGATCATGTCCATCACCGGTTTGATCGTCGGGTGGCGCATCACGTCGTCGTTCCTCGAAGCCGTGGCCGGCTACGTGTTGCTGTTGCTGTTCGCCTACTCCATCTCCTGGGTGATGGCGTTCGTGGGCCTGACCGTCCGCTCGCCGGAGATCTTCAACAACGCGTCGTTCATCGTGATCTTCCCGTTGACGTTCATCGCCAACACCTTCGTGCCCATCGAAGGCTTCCCGACGGTACTCAAGACCATCGCCGAGTGGAATCCCATTTCTTCGGTCGCACTTGCCGTACGTGAACTGTTCGGCAACACCAACCCGCTCGCCCCACCGCCGGAAGCCTGGCCACTGCAGAACCCGATTCTCTACACGCTGATCTGGGTCGTGCTGTTCCTCGTCATCTTCGTGCCGCTCTCCGTGCGTAAGTACGAGAGAACTCTCACCGCCTGACACCGAGGCACGAAAAAGCCCCCGACCGCAGACGGTCGGGGGCTTTCTCGTCGTATGCCGACTCTTACGTGTGGTACGGCTCCGCGCTGAGCAGCGTGACCTTCATGGTCTTGCCGTTCGGCAGAGCGTATTCGCGAGTGTCGCCGACCTTAGCGTCGATGAGCGCGCCACCCAGCGGCGAGCTGGGGGAGTAGACCTCGAGCTTGCCGTCGCGAGCACCCTCTTCACGAGTGGCGATGAGGAACGTCTCGGTATCGGACTCGTCGCCGTCGTAGTAGACCTTGACGACGGATCCGGGTAGAGCCACACCGGACTGCGTAGGCGCCTCGCCGACCTTCGCCGAGTTGAGCAGCTCCTGCAGCTGACGGATGCGAGCCTCCTGCTGGCCCTGCTCCTCGCGTGCAGCGTGGTAGCCGCCGTTCTCCTTCAGATCGCCCTCTTCGCGTCGCTCGTTGATCTCGGCGGCGATGACCGGGCGATTGGAAATGAGTTGGTCGAGTTCGCTCTTGAGCCTGTCGTGGGATTCCTGGGTAAGCCAGGTCACCTGGGTCTCGGTCATCTCGATCACTCCCTTGTAGTCGAAGTCGCGGTGGACTCCCGGTCTGTTGCTGACGGAGGCATGCGTCTAGGCGGGTCCCCCGGGTATTGGGTGGATCCCCCTGGTGCGGCCCACTGCCTGAGCCGGCTGCCGTAGCGGTCGCTGTAGCGTCTTACAGGGCCGTCTATTCGCACCCCGCAGGCCGTCAATGCAGCAATACACGGTTCCAGTGCGGAACCGTGTACCGGCCAATCTTACCACGAGACGGCGGGAGGTCAGCCTGCCCGTAAATACTCGGGGACATTCGTGCTGCAACCGTAGACATCCCCGACAGCCGGCGGTTGGGACGTACGCAGGACAGTGGTCAACTGCACTTCTTGATCCGAAGAACCGGGTACGAGCACCTCGCGTCGGCCGGTCTCCGAACCGTCACGCGAACGTGCTCGCACGATGCAGACGGCCTCCTGCTGGGGATCGGCCCGAGTCACACTGAAGCCGATGGATATGGTCTCGTCGTCGACGAGGTCGAACGTCAACGCCTTGCCTTCGACGTCCTGTACCGAGAATCGCTGGTAGGCGAGATACGCGACCACGAGTCCCACCAACACGACCACGGCGAGCAGGAGATTTCTCGTCCGAGGTGCAACTCCCCGCCGCGAGCTCGACGCCGGGTAGCGGCCTTCGGGGAGGGTGGCAGTCATGGGAACTTCGCTTTCGAAAGGAACCGTCGATCAACGTACGGCAGCCGGTGCATGCTGTGTCGGCGCCAAGTGGAACTATAGGGGGCGGATAAGTTTCCGGTGAAGCTGAGGTGAGGAAAGAACGTGTCCGGACTACGGCTCATGGCGGTGCACGCCCATCCCGACGACGAGTCGAGCAAGGGTGCCGCAACGACGGCTCGGTACGCAGCCGAAGGTAACGACGTCCTGATCGTCACCCTCACCGGCGGTGAGCGCGGCGACATCCTGAACCCCGCGATGGACATCCCGGGCGTGAAGGATCGGATCAACGAGGTCAGGCGCGAGGAAATGGCCGAGGCCGCCCGTATTCTCGGTGTCCGACAGACGTGGCTGGGGTACATCGACTCCGGTCTGCCCGAGGGCGATCCGCTGCCTCCGCTTCCCGAGGGATGCTTTGCGCTCGTGCCGCTCGAGGAATCCACCGAAGCTCTCGTCAAGGTAGTTCGCGATTTCAAGCCCCACGTCATCACGACCTACGACGAAAAGGGTGGCTACCCGCACCCGGACCACATCAGATGCCACGAGGTGTCGGTCGCGGCGTACGAAGCAGCGGGCGACCCCACCAAGTTCCCTGACGCCGGCGAACCATGGACGCCGTTGAAGCTGTACTACTCCCACGGATTCCTGCGGAAGAAGATGCAGCTCTTCCACGACTGGTTCATCGAACGCGGTGAGGAAAGCCCCTTCGTGGACTGGCTGAAGAGGTGGACCACGGACCGCGACGAGATCATGGAACGCATCACCACGCAGGTCACCGTCGGCGACTACTTCGAGCAGCGAGACGACGCACTGCGCGCACACGCCACGCAGATCGATCCCAACGGATCGTTCTTCGCCGTGCCGATCGAGGTCCAGCGCAAGCTGTGGCCGACGGAGGAGTACGAGCTCGCGCGCACCCGCGTCAAGACGTCCATTCCGGAGACCGAGCTCTTCGCCGGGATCGATCCGGAGACCGCCACATGATCGTGTCGTTGTTGGCGCAGGGCGCCCCAGGGCCGGAGTTCGGCAAATCGTCGCCCGTCGGCCTGGTCATCATCGTTGCCCTACTCGTGGGAACAGCGCTGCTGATCTGGTCGATGAACAAGCAGATCAAGAAGCTGCCCGAGTCCTTCGAGAAGGACGACCCAAGGCTCGACCAGGCGCTCGACGAAGGTACGGACCGCGGCGCCGTTCGCGAAGACGCACGCGAGACCAAGCCCGGCGAGAGCTGATCGTGCTCGGGGCGAACGCGCTCGACAGATCCACCAGCCCCTACCTGCGTCAGCACGCGGACAATCCGGTGCACTGGCAGGAGTGGACGACGGAGGCGTTGGAATCCGCCCGCGAGCGCGACGTCCCGATCCTGCTGTCCATCGGGTACTCGGCGTGCCACTGGTGCCATGTCATGGCACACGAGTCGTTCGAGGACGCGGAGACGGCGGCGCTGATGAACGCGAACTTCGTCTGCATCAAGGTCGATCGTGAGGAGCGTCCCGACCTCGACGCCGTGTACATGAGCGCGACCGTCGCGATGACCGGCCAAGGCGGATGGCCGATGACGTGCTTTCTGACTCCGGACGGCGAGCCGTTCTACTGCGGAACCTACTTCCCGCCCAAGCCACGAGCGGGGACCCCGTCGTTCACGCAGTTGCTCGAGGCCGTCTCGGACACCTGGACCACCCGTCGAGCAGAGGTGTTCGACGCCTCGACCGCGATCACCGAGGCCCTGCGGGACAACTCCGGCCGGCTCCCGGCGTCGGGCAAACCCGTCGACGCAGACCTGCTCGCGGAGGCGGTGTCGTCGGTTCTGGCCGACGAGGACGTCGAACGAGGCGGATTCGGCGGCGCACCCAAGTTTCCTCCCAGCTCACTGCTGGAAGGTTTGCTCCGGAACTACGAACGAACCGGGTCGACGACGGTGCGGGGCGCCGTCACGCGCACCGCGTCGGCCATGGCTCGCGGCGGAATTCACGATCAGATCGGCGGCGGATTCGCGCGCTACGCCGTCGACGCGGAGTGGATCGTTCCGCATTTCGAGAAAATGCTCTACGACAATGCTTTGCTGCTCCGGTTCTACGGTCACCTCGCCCGCGTCACCGGTGACGCGCTGGCAACGCGGGTAGCCGACGCCACCGCTGCTTTCGTTCTCGGCGCGATGCGCACCGAGGAAGGGTGTTTCGCGGCTGCGCTGGATGCAGACACCGAGGGCGTGGAAGGACTCACGTACGTGTGGAGTCCCGAGCAACTCGTGGAAACCCTCGGCTTCGAGGACGGCGTGTGGGCCGCGGGGCTGTTCGCGGTCGACTCGTCGGGCACGTTCGAGGCCGGCATGTCGGTGCTGCAACTGCCGGAGGATCCCGAGGACATCGAGCGCTTCGAGCGAGTGCGTGCAGCCTTGATGGAGGCCCGTGACCTGCGCCCGCAACCGGGGCGCGACGACAAGGTGATCACCGCATGGAACGGCCTGGCCATCACGGCCCTCGCCGAGGCCGGGTCTGGACTCGGACGCAGTACCTGGGTCGATGCTGCCGCCGAATGCGGCGAACAGATCTTCGCTCGGCACGAGGAGAACGGTCGACTGCGTCGGGCATCGCTCGGGGCTCACGTCGGCGACGCGGCAGGAGTTCTGGAGGACTACGCGTGCATGGCCGTCGGATCGCTGTCGTTGCTGTCCGCGACCGGGGACACGGTGTGGCTGGAACGCGCCGTGCGACTCGTCGACGCAGCCATCGCTCACTTCGCCGACCCGGACAACCCCGGCAGTTGGTTCGACACCGCCGACGACGCCGAAGCGTTGGTCACCCGGCCCAGGGACCCCCTCGACAACGCCACCCCGTCCGGCGCGTCGACGATCACCGAGGCCTTGCTCGCGATCGAAGCGCTCGTGCCGTCCGAGTCCGCCGCCACGTACGGTGACCTGGCGGCAGCGGGCCTGGCTCGGGCGTCGGTCGTGATGGAACGAGCGCCTCGGTCGGCCGGGCATTGGCTGGCCGTAGCCGAGGCATCCGTACGCGGTCCGCTGCAGGTGGCGATATCGGTCGACGGTGACAGTCGACTGCTGGATGTCGCTCGCAGGCACGCACCGGGCGGCACCACCATCGTTGCAGGCGTCGTCGATTCGTCTCCGCTGCTCACGGACAGGCCGACCGTCGACGGCAACGAGGCAGCCTACGTGTGCCGTGGGTTCGTCTGCGACAGGCCGGTGACGACGGAGGAAGAACTGGTCGCGGCGTTGCGCCGCTAGAACAGCACCAACCACACCGCGACCAGGTGACAGATCGCGGCGAGAACGGTAGCTGCGTGGAAGAACTCGTGATGGCCGAACGTCGTCGGCCACGGGTTCGGCCACTTGGTGGCGTACAGGACAGCTCCGACGCTGTACAGAATGCCGCCGACCAGCAAAAGGATGAACGGTGCGAAGCCGACGTGGTCGATGAGCGTCGGCGCGACCGGGACGATGGCCCACCCGAGAATCAGGTAGAGCGGAACTCCGACCCACCGCGGCGCCTGCGGCCACAACATCTTCAGAGCCACCCCGCCGAGAGCTCCCAACCAGACGATGATCAGGAGGGTGCGGCCGGTGCTCGTCGGCAGACCGAGTATCGCGAACGGGGTGTAACTGCCCGCGATGAACACGAAAATCATCGAATGGTCGGCGCGCTTCATCCACACGCGGTGAGCAGGGTTGTCCCAGTGAATGCGGTGATAGGTGGCACTGACACCGAACACGCCGCAGACGGTGATCGCGTACACGGCAGTTGCGATCCCGGCGCCGACCGACACCAGTGCGAAAGCCAACGTGACCAGCACGATGCCGGAGATCACCGCCACTCCGAACGCATAGAGATGGATCCAACCGCGCATGCGTGGTTTGACCGGTAGTTCGTCGATCCCGAACATCGTCATAGCCCCACCTCCGACTCGAAACGCAAGATCCGCTCCCTGCAGAACCTACGCAACCGTAAGTTCGCTGCCTACTGTACCGGCGAGTAGCTCGCCACGGTCGTTCCCCAGGCTCCACTCCTGCTTCCTGGGTCATTCCGCAGGCTCCACTCCTGCTTCCTGGGTCATTCCGCAGGCTCCACTCCTGCTTCCTGGGTCATTCCGCAGGCTCCACTCCTGCTTCCCGGGTCATTCCGCAGGCTCCACTCCTGCCCGGCGTAAGGTTGTGCCCCGTGGTGATGTCTCGGTGAAGATTCTCCCGACCAAGGTGCGCAGCGTCCTCTACAACGTGTACGAGCGACGCCTGCTGACACAACTCGACGACGTGGCGCATCCCCGCCACGTCGCTGTGATGTGCGACGGCAACCGCCGCTGGGCTCGAGAGAACGGCTTCACCGACGTCGCGCACGGGCACCGGATGGGGGCCTTGAAGATCGCCGAGATGCTGGGCTGGTGTGACGCAGCAGGCATCGAGATGGCGACGATCTACCTGTTGTCCACCGAGAACCTTCGACGCGACCCCGACGAGTTGGAATCGCTGCTCGAGATCATCACCGACGTCGTCGAGGAAATTTCCGGCCCGGAACAGAACTGGACCGTGAAGATAGTCGGAACACTCGACCTTCTCCCGGCCGCAACTGCACGTCGTCTCAAGGAAGCCGCGGAACTGACGGCCGGTCGCACCGGAACCCATGTCAACGTCGCAGTCGGATACGGCGGCAGGCAAGAGATCGCCGACGCCGTCCAAGCGCTGCTGAGCGAGAAGATCGCCGAGGGATTGACCGGGGACGAGCTCGTCGGCTCGGTCAACGTCGACGGCATCGACTCCCACCTGTACACGTCGGGTCAGCCCGATCCGGACCTGGTGATCCGCACCTCCGGCGAACAGCGACTCTCGGGGTTTCTGCTGTGGCAGAGCGCGTACTCGGAAATCTGGTTCACCGAGGCGTACTGGCCGGAATTCAGGCGCGTCGACTTCCTGCGCGCACTGCGCGACTACGCCGCCCGGCACCGCCGCTTCGGCATCTAGGTGAGCGGAAATGTACCTCATGGTCACTCCGCAGGCTCCGCTCCTGCCTGCCCTGGCCTAGATTTCTGCTCACAGCTTGCGTAGTCGCAGCCTGTTGATGGTGTGGTCGGCGTCCTTGCGCAACACCATCGTCGCGCGTGGACGCGTCGGCAGAATGTTCTCGACGAGGTTCGGCAGGTTGATCGAGTGCCACAGGTCTTCGGCCGCGATCTTCGCGTGCTCGTCGGAGAGATTCGCGTAGTGGTGGAAGTGCGCGTCCGGATCGGCGAACGACGTCTCGCGCAGTGCGAGAAAGCGTTTGACGTACCAGTGCTCGATGTCCTCGATGCGCGCGTCGACGTAGATCGAGAAGTCGAACAGGTCCGACACCATCAACCGTGGGCCGGTCTGCAGAACGTTGAGGCCCTCGACGATCAGGATGTCCGGCTGACGCACCATGTGGAACTGACCCTTGATGATGTCGTACGAGACGTGTGAGTACACCGGCGCCGACACTTCCTCCGCACCGGACTTCACCTCGGTCACGAAGCGCAACAGTTTGCGTCGGTCGTAGCTCTCCGGAAAGCCCTTGCGGTGCAGGATCCCACGGCGCATCAGTTCGGCCGTCGGGTACAGGAAACCGTCGGTCGTCACCAGGTCGACACGGGGATGATGATCCCACCGTGCCAGAAGCGCCTGCAGCACACGGGCCGTCGTCGATTTGCCGACGGCGACACTTCCTGCCACGCCGATGACGAACGGCACCTGCCGATCCGGGTGTTTCTCACCGAGGAACGTCGCGGTCGCCGCGAACAACCGTTGCCGCGCCGCGACCTGAAGGTGGATGAGCCTGGCCAACGGCAGATACACCTCGGCCACCTCGTCGAGGTCGATCTGCTCACCCAGTCCGCGAAGCCCGACCAGTTCCTCTTCGGTCAGAACCAGCGGAGTGGACTGACGGAGCGTTCTCCACTGCGCACGGTCGAACTCGACGTACGGGCTGGTCTCGCTCATGCGCGCCGTCCACCACGATGGGTCCGTTCCTGCAGGCGTGAACTCCGGGGGAGCGCGAGTCGCATGAATGACGATTGTGCTCGGTGCCACGAGGACTCGCACGGGCGGGGTAGTTCACTGGTTGTTCACCCGGTCGGTGACGCTAGTGTCGGACAGCATGAACGCCGATTCCTTCGTCCGCGACTACCTCACCCTCGGCCTGAAATTCGATCGCCTCGAAGAGGGGTTCGTCGACGCGTACACCGGTGACCCCGAGCTACGACGGCAGGTGGGGAACGCACCGGCGCCCGAGCCGAAGGAACTCGCGCGGCGAGCAAGGGAGCTTCGCAAGGAACTCGGCAACGCAGGCCTGCCCGAGCAGCGTGCCGAGTTCATCGACGTCCATCTTCGGGCTCTCGAATGCTCGGCCCGCAAGTTCGCCGGCGAGGACATCGGCTTCGTCGACGAGGTCTTCGCGTACTTCGACGTTCACATCGAGCCGGGCGATCAGGACGAATACCGACAGGCCCACCGAAAAATGGACGATGTGCTGGCCGGCCCCGGTTCGCTCGCCGAACGTCTTTCCGCGCACCGGGCGCACGACGTGATACCCGCGGATCGGTTGCAGGAGTGCGTCGACGCCTTCTCCAGTGCCCTGCGGGACCGAGTGCGTGCCGAGTACACGCTGCCGGACACCGAGCAGGTGACATACGAGGTCGTCGGAGACAAGCCGTGGTCTGGGTTCAACTACTACCTCGGTGACTACAAGTCCACAGTCGCGATCAACTCCGACCTGCAGCAGCAGATGGCGAACCTGCCGCACCTGATCGCGCACGAGGCGTACCCGGGGCATCACACCGAGCACTGCCGCAAGGAGGCCGGGCTGGTGGCGTCGGGCCAGATGGAGCAGACACTGTTTCTGGTCAACACTCCGCAATGCCTGATGGCCGAAGGTCTTGCCGACCTCGCGTTGAAGTCGATCGTCGGTCCGGGGTGGGGTGTGTGGGCGCAGGAGATCTACGCGGACTTGGGGCTCCGCTTCGACGGTGACAAAGCGGAGCGGTTGTCCGAGGCATCGGGGCAGCTGCTCGGCGTGCGTCAGGACGCGGCACTGCTGCTGCACGATCAGCACAAGTCCCAGGACGACGTCGCTGCCTACCTCGAGCGCTGGTCCCTGACGTCGCCGCAACGTGCCCGGCAGAGTCTGAAGTTTCTGTCCTCGCCGCTGTGGCGCGCGTACATCAGTACCTACGTCGAGGGCTACAAGCTTCTCGGGGGCTGGCTCGACACGGGCAAAACGGTCACCGAGCGATCCGCGCTGTTCGGCCGCCTTCTCGACGAGCCGCTCATCCCCAGCGCGCTGCGTGAGCACTGAGGTGCATCTCGTAAACTGAATGCGCCAATCCCGGAGCTCACCCTTGGAGACACCTGTAATGACCGACGTCAACACCCAGTCGCTCGCTGAACTCGACCCCGAGGTAGCCGAAGCCATGGCGGGCGAACTCGGTCGTCAGCGCGACACGCTCGAGATGATCGCGTCGGAGAACTTCGTTCCACGCGCAGTCCTCCAGGCACAGGGCAGCGTGTTGACGAACAAGTACGCCGAGGGCTACCCGGGACGCCGCTACTACGGCGGGTGCGAGCACGTCGACGTCGTCGAAGATCTGGCGCGCAACCGTGCCAAGGAACTGTTCGGCGCCGAGTTCGCCAACGTGCAGCCCCACGCAGGCGCGCAGGCCAACGCCGCAGTCTTGATGGCCCTGATCAACCCGGGCGACAAGATCATGGGCCTCGACCTGGCGCACGGCGGTCACCTGACGCACGGTATGAAGCTCAACTTCTCCGGCAAGCTGTACGAGGTCGAGTCCTACGGGGTCAGCAAGGAAGACCACCGCATCGACATGGACGAGGTGCGTAAGCAAGCCATCCAGTCCAAGCCGCAGGTTCTCATCGCCGGCTGGTCGGCCTACCCGCGCCACCAGGACTTCGAGGCATTCCGATCCATCGCCGACGAGGTCGGAGCCCTGCTGTGGGTCGACATGGCGCACTTCGCCGGACTGGTTGCCGCGGGCGTCCACCCGTCGCCCGTGCCGTACGCCGACGTCGTGTCCTCGACGGTGCACAAGACGCTCGGTGGTCCCCGCTCCGGCCTGATCCTCGCCAAGAAGGAGTGGGCCAAGAAGATCAACTCCGCCGTCTTCCCCGGCCAGCAGGGTGGGCCGCTCATGCACGCCGTCGCAGCGAAGGCCGTCGCCTTCAAGATCGCGGCGACGCCGGAGTTCAAGGAACGTCAGGAGCGCACACTGCTGGGCGCTTCTCTGCTCGCCGATCGGTTGACCGCCAAGGACGTAGCGGACAAGGGGATCTCCGTCCTCACCGGCGGAACCGACGTGCACCTCGCGCTCGTCGACCTGCGTAGTTCGGACCTCGACGGCCAGCAGGCCGAGGACTTGCTGCACGAGGTCGGAATCACCGTGAATCGCAACGCCGTTCCGTTCGATCCTCGCCCCCCGATGGTCACGTCGGGCTTGCGCATCGGAACTGCAGCCCTCGCTACTCGCGGCTTCGGCGAAGCCGAGTTCACCGAGGTCGCGGACATCATCGCCACTGCTCTCGCCACCGGCGAGGCAACCGACTCGCTCAAGGAGCGCGTCGTCGAGGTCGCTCAGTCCAAGCCGCTCTACGACGGTCTCGAGGACTGGGGACTGCTGGGATAGGCACCCGTCGTCGCACGAAAGGCCCACTCGTTCGAGTGGGCCTTTCGTGCGTTCTGGTCCGTTTTTCTCCGTTCGGTCCCACCCGGACAGTACTGAGGTGGTACATGTAGAAGAAGGAGCAGTCGAACGTCGATTGTTCATCGCCCAGGCGCCGCAGAACGTACGCGGACACGCCTGGTTCTCTTGCGCATCAGCCATTCTCGAACGCCTGATCCGGTTAACGTGTTGTTCACCGACACGCCCCGAACTCGCCGAGCCAATTGCCGGTTTCGGCTGTACCGTCGGCAGTAACAGGCAGCGGGGAAGCTACCTGTGCGGGAGGTTCTGATACGTGACTGAGCTAGTGAGCGCGAGAGGGCCGGCACCCGGCCCTCGTGTCATCTGACACGCCAGGACCGACCGGCCGAGCGACAAATGTCCGCGCGGTGCCGCGCCGGACGTAGGAGCCCCACGTGACCACTTCACGCTCCGTTTCCGCCCCCCTTCGGACATTCGTGCTGGACACCTCGGTTCTGCTGTCGGATCCCTGGGCTGTCATCCGGTTCGCCGAGCACAATGTGGTTCTTCCGCTGATCGTGATCAGCGAACTGGAGGGTAAACGCCACCACCACGAATTGGGATGGTTCGCGCGGGAATCCTTGCGTATGCTCGACGATCTCCGCGTCGAGCACGGCCGCCTCGACCAGCCGGTTCCCATCGGAACCGACGGGGGCACACTGCAAGTCGAGCTCAACCACACCGATCCGTCCGTGCTTCCCGTCGGGTTCCGCACCGACTCCAACGACTCTCGCATCCTCGCCTGCGCCCTCAACCTCGCCGCCGAAGGCAAGGACGTCGTCCTGGTCAGCAAGGACATCCCGCTTCGCGTCAAAGCAGGCGCCGTGGGCCTTCCCGCCGACGAGTACCACGCACACGACGTCGTCCCGTCGGGCTGGACCGGAATGGCCGAACTCGACGTGCAGGCAGCCGACATCGACCGACTGTTCGCCGAAGGCGTCATCGATCTCGACGGCGCACGGGACATGCCGTGCCACACCGGTGTTCGACTGCTCGGTGGACGCTCCAGCGCACTCGGACGCGTCACGGCCGACAAACAGATCCAGCTCGTCCGCGGCGAGCGTGAAGCATTCGGGCTGCACGGGCGTTCAGCGGAACAGCGAGTCGCACTCGACCTTCTGCTCGACGAGAGCATCGGCATCGTCTCTCTCGGCGGCAAGGCCGGAACCGGCAAGTCCGCACTGGCGTTGACTGCAGGTCTCGAAGCGGTCCTCGAACGGCGCACGCACCGGAAAGTCGTCGTGTTCCGGCCGCTCTATGCCGTCGGTGGTCAGGAACTGGGTTACCTGCCGGGCAGCGAAAGCGAGAAGATGGGTCCGTGGGCTCAGGCCGTCTTCGACACCCTCGACGGCCTCGCCAGCCCCGAGGTGATGGAAGAGGTCATCGCCCGCGGAATGCTGGAAGTGCTGCCGTTGACCCACATTCGCGGTCGATCGCTGCACGACTCCTTCGTGATCGTCGACGAGGCACAGTCACTCGAACGCAATGTGCTGCTGACCGTGCTCTCCAGGCTCGGGAGCGGCTCACGCGTCGTGCTGACCCACGACGTCGCGCAGCGCGACAACCTGCGCGTCGGGCGGCACGACGGCGTCGCTGCCGTCATCGAAAAGCTCAAGGGTCATCCGCTTTTCGCGCACATCACACTCACCCGAAGCGAGCGGTCCCCGATCGCTGCACTGGTGACCGAAATGCTCGAAGAGTTCGGCCCCGCCGGCGCCTGACGTGAATGGAAATGTAGGCCTGGCCTACATTTCCATTCACAGCGCGCGGAGCGCGCCTTTGATCAGGCCCTCGAGGAAGTCGAGGTTGTCGAAGTAATCACGCCAGACGAGGATTTTGCCGTCGCGTAGTTCGAAGGTGCCGCACACCCAGAACTCGATGCGCAGCCGCCGCCAGATCAGCACGTCGGTTCGTTCGGTGAGCACGGTGTCGCCGTCGGACGCGATGTTGTGGATGGTGACGTCGAAGCCGTACTGGGGTTTCGCGAGAAGACGCATGAACTTGCCGACTCGTCTCACGCCACGAACTCGAGGCAACCCCACGTTGTGCCACACCACCGCGTCGTCGAGGCGGTCGACGACCTTCTCGACGTCGCGGTTCCTCAGGGCGTCGAACATGCCCTCCACTACCTCGTTCGCCTTCGTCGTTTCGATCACTCGGTCCGCTCCTTCACCTAGGACGTGAGCCCGCAGTCTATGAAAGTTCACAGACGTCCGGGGCGCTACTCCGCGTTCACCGGGCCAGACGCTACGGTTGCTGGTATGTCTACGAATCTGACGGACGGTGACCTGCTGCTTCGACTCGAGCCAGCCGTCGAAGAGAACCTCAGCCGCCACATCGAGGAGGCGGAGGACTGGCATCCGCACGACTTCGCACCGTGGGACGACGGCCGCAACTTCGCGTTCCTCGGGGGCGAGGACTGGGCTCCCGAGCAGTCGCACCTCTCCGACGTGGAGATTCTGTCCGCGACGGTCGGCGTACTGGTCGCAGACAATCTGCCTGCGTACCACCGCGAACTCGCTCGCGCGCTCACCGGCCTCGGCGCGTGGTGGAAGTGGACGGGTCGATGGACGTCGGAAGAAAACCGTCAAGCCATCGTGCTGCGTGACTTCCTGGTTCTGACGCGCGCGGTGGACCCCGTCGCGCTCGAACGGGTGCGCATGGAGGAAATGACGAGGGGGTACAGCGCTCCGAGCCTGCACGTGCTGGACATCATCTCCCACTTCGCCATCGACGAGACCGCGGCCGCGCTGCGCAACACCAACACCGTTGCTCTCGGCGGCGACGAGGTGCTCGGCAAGATCCTGACCAAGATCGCGGCCGACGACACCCGTCAGGCAACGTTCTACGTCAACGTCGTCAACGAGGCGTTCGGCGTCGCACCGGACCAGATGGCTCGTGCTGTCGCGGATCGGGTGAGCGGCTTCGCGATCCCCGTCGTCGACCTGCCGAGCAAGAAGAACAGCACCGAGGCACTCGCAGAAGCCGGCATCTACGACGAGGACCAGCAGCGAGACAAGGTGTTCAAGCCGCTGCTGGAGCGCTGGAACTTCTTCGGCCGCGACGACCTCGGCGACGACGGCAAGAAAGCTCGTGAGGAGCTAGCTCACCTCGCCTGAGCTCGACCCCCCCGAACATGACTGTGCCACCGCAACTGTACGACCGTTGCGGTGGCACATTCATGCCGGAAGGGGAGCAGAGACCGACTAGTCCTTGACCTTCGCCATGGCGAGGACGTCGAGACGCTTGTCGAGTTCTTCCTCGCTGAGCTTGTCGCCGATGAGTCCGCGGTCGATGACGGTCTGACGGATGGTCTTCTTCTCCTTCAGAGCCTGCTTGGCGACGGCTGCTGCTTCCTCGTAGCCGATTGCCGAGTTCAGCGGCGTCACGATGGACGGCGAGGACTCGGCGAGGGTCTTGAGGTGGTCGACGTTGGCTTCGAGGCCGACGATGCACTTGTCCGCGAAGAGGACCGAGACGTTGGCGAGGAGCTTGAACGACTCGAGCACGTTGCGAGCCATCATCGGGATGTAGACGTTGAGTTCGAATGCTCCCGATGCACCGCCGAATGCGACGGCGGCGTCGTTGCCGATGACCTGTGCGGCGACCTGCGTGACTGCCTCGGGCAGAACGGGATTGACCTTGCCGGGCATGATGGAGCTACCGGGCTGCAGGTCGGGGAGGGCGATTTCACCGAGGCCGGTGAGCGGTCCCGAGCCCATCCAACGGACGTCGTTGGCGATCTTGGTCAGCGACACGGCGATGGTGCGCAGTGCGCCCGATGCCTCGACGAGGCCGTCGCGTGCTGCCTGTGCCTCGAAGGAATCCTTCGCTGCGGTCAGGGCGTCGATTCCAGTCGACTTCACCAGTTCGGCAACAACTTTCGGGCCGAAGCCGTCGGGTGCGTTGAGGCCGGTACCGACGGCAGTGCCGCCGATGGGCAGCTCGCCCAGGCGAGGGAGGGTGGCCTCGACGCGCTCGATGCCCGCTTCGATCTGACGGGCGTAGCCGCCGAATTCCTGGCCGAGCGTGACCGGCACGGCGTCCATCAGGTGCGTGCGGCCGGACTTCACGACGGTCTTCCACTCGGTCGCCTTCGCGGCCAGTGCCTCGTGCAGGTGCTTCAGCGCAGGCACCAGCGAGGTGACGGCTGCCTCGGTGGCGGCGACGTGCGTGGCCGTCGGGAACGTGTCGTTGGAGCTCTGCGACATGTTGACGTGGTCGTTGGGGTGAACCTCGACACCGTTCGCCTTGGCGATCGACGCGATGACCTCGTTGGCGTTCATGTTGGAGCTGGTGCCGGAACCGGTCTGGAAGACGTCGATGGGGAACTGATCGTCGTGCTTGCCGTCGGCGATCTCGGTTGCCGCGGAGATGATGGCGTCGGCGAGGGCGCCGTCGAGCAGCCCGAGGTCCTTGTTGACCTGTGCGCATGCAGCCTTCAGCAAGCCCATTGCGCGGATCTGGGTGCGCTCGAGGGGGCGGAAGGAAATGGGGAAGTTCTCCACCGCGCGCTGCGTCTGTGCACGCCACAACGCGTCGACGGGGACGCGAACCTCTCCCATGGTGTCGTGCTCGATCCGGTACTGCTGTTCGTCTGTCTGCGTCATGAGCCTTACTTTGCCAGTTGAAGTTGCGGAGGGGTGAGCGCGCCCTGGGCCGGGAGTGGAGCCTGCAGGAATGACCCGGATCAGAACGACGGAGCTTGCCCTGATTCGTCGCCGTCGAAGTCGACGGAACTGTATTCGCGGAGCTTCTCGAGGCGGTGGTAGGCGTCGATCATGCGCACGGTGCCCGACTTGGAGCGCATCACGATGGACTGGGTGTGTGCGCCCCCGCCTGCGTAGCGAACGCCGCGCAGAAGGTCGCCGTCGGTGACGCCGGTGGCAGTGAAGAAGACGTTCTCTCCGGAGACCAGGTCGCGGGTGTTCAGGACGCGATCGAGGTCGTGACCTGCATCGATGGCCTTCTGGCGCTCGGTGTCGTCGGTCGGGGCGAGGCGTCCCTGCAGGGCGCCGTCCATACACCGCATCGCGGCGGCGGCGATGATGCCCTCGGGTGTTCCGCCGATACCGATGAGCAGATCGGTGCCGGAATCGGGACGTGCTGCGGCGATGGCACCCGCGACGTCACCGTCGGAGATGAGGCGGATGCGGGATCCGGCGTCGCGAACTTGCTGGATCAGTTCGGCGTGGCGCGGACGGTCCAGGATGCACACCGTGACGTCGGATGCGGAGCCTTTCTTGACCTTCGCAATCCGAGCGATGTTCTCCTTGACCGGTGCAGTGATGTCGATGACATCGGCGTACTCGGGTCCGACGGCGATCTTCTCCATGTAGAACACGGCCGACGGATCGAACATCGCGCCGCGCTCGGCAACGGCCAGCACCGAGATCGCGTTGGGCATGCCCTTGGCCATCAACGTGGTTCCGTCGACGGGATCGACGGCGAAGTCGACCTCGGGACCATTGCCGTTGCCGACCTGCTCACCGTTGTAGAGCATCGGCGCTTCGTCCTTCTCGCCTTCACCGATGACGACGACGCCGCGCATGGAAACAGAGCTGACCAGCTGACGCATGGCGTCGACGGCGGCACCGTCGCCACCTTCCTTGTCGCCACGTCCGACCCAGCGACCCGACGCGAGGGCACCGGCCTCGGTGACACGTACGAGCTCGAGGGCGAGGTTGCGATCTGGCGCCATGGCGCGAGTGGACTCGGTGCTGGCCGTCATCGGTTTGTAGCCTCCTGGTAGATGGGGGTCTTACCCAGGCGCGATTATCTCATTCGTGAGCCGCGTCATGCGAGGTAGGGCATGCGCCGACCGAGCGCTGGCATGCAGCGGACACCCTGGGTCGTCCCGCAGGCTGCTCTCCCGGATACTGGAGGTGTGGCGAACAGCAAACCCCGGATCCTCAACAACAACCGCGACATGGTGTGGTCCCTCATTCCGCTTGTCATCGCCTGTCTGCTGATCGCCGGTATCGCCTCCCAGTGCTCTCTCAGCCCCGGCGGACCGTCGCAGGGCCCCATCCCGAACTTCGACGTCGACGCTGCCCTGCAGTACGACGCTTCCGAGCTGAACTTCCCGATCCGCAATCCTCGGGTCCCCGAAGGGTGGACTCCGAACTCCGGCAGCCGCCAGTCCATCGCGGGGGAACAGGGCGGTGACGTCAGCAACGTCGGTTTCATCTCCGACGCCGGTCGCTACATCAAGTTGACGCAGTCCAGCGCGAGCGAGGAAGTCCTCGTTCCGTTCGCCGTCGGCGAGGCGCGGTACGCGTCGGGCACCGAATCGATCGACGGTGCGGAGTGGATCGTCTACGACCAGGAGGGAAGCGAGGCGGTGTGGGTCACCGATCTGGGTGACGTTCGACTGCTCGTGACCGGTAGCGGCAGCACCGAGGAATTCACGACGCTGGCCGCCGCAACGACGAGCGCCGAGCCGCTCACTCCCTAGTTCTCTTCTTCCTCGATGTGCGCGAGCGCGTTCTCTACGCGCTTGCGTGCACCCGCGAGGTGTTCCTCGCAACGGGTGGCCAACTGTTCGCCGCGCTCCCACAGCGCAAGTGAGGCGTCGAGATCCAGCCCGCCCTGCTCCAGGACCTTCACCACGTCGACCAGTTCGTCGCGGGCGGCCTCGTAACCGAGTTCGGTCACCGGTGTGTCACTCATCGATTCTCCTATCGCACTTTGCCCATGACCGCAGCGGTCACGGCGCCGTCGGCTACACGTACACGAATCTGGGTTCCAGGGGGTGCGTCGTCGACCGAGCGCAACACCTCGGGATCGTCCCCGGCGACAACCCGCTGCACGACGGCGTATCCCCGCGCCAGTGTCGCGGCGGGCCCCAGCGTCGTCAATCGGGCTTTCAGATGTTCGACGAGGGTGTCCTGTTTCGCGAGTTCGCGGAGGACATCCCGGCGGGCGGTGTCGCGGAGACGTTCGATTTCGTCGGCGCGGTGGGTGATCCCGGCGACGGGGTCGGCGAGGACCGGTCGATGGCGGATCATCTCGAGCGCGCGCGCCTCGCGTTCGACCCAATTACGTAGGGCGGCCGCTGTTCTGGAGCGGAGCTCGGCGATCAGGTTCTGCTCGGCGACGGCGTCGGGAACCACCAGTTTGGCCGCGTCGGTCGGTGTGGCGGCGCGGAGATCGGCGACGTGGTCGCTGAGCGGGCTGTCGGGTTCGTGTCCGATGGCGCTGACGATCGGGGTCGTGGCCTTCGAGATGGCACGGCACAGGGCCTCGTCCGAGAACGGCAGGAGGTCTTCGACGCTGCCGCCGCCGCGAGCGAGGATGATGACGTCGACATTGCCGTCGAGGTCGGAGAGCGCGTCGAGGATCGCCGGTACTGCGGTCGGTCCCTGGACCGGGGTGTGGCGAACCTCGAAGTGCACTGCGGGCCAACGCCGCCGGGCGACAGTGAGAACGTCCTTCTCGGCTGCCGACGCGCGGGCCGTGATCAGTCCGATGGTGCGGGGGAGGAACGGCAACGGGCGCTTGAGGCGAGGATCGAACAGTCCTTCGGCGGCGAGAAGGGCACGCAGGCGTTCGATGCGTGCCAGCAGTTCGCCGACGCCGACGGCGCGAATGTCGGTGGCGCGCAACGAGATGGTTCCGCGGCCCGTGTAGAACGACAACTTGCCGTACAGGATCACCCGCGCGCCCTCGGTGAGCGGGACGGGGGAGCGGTCGAGCAACTGGGGCGAGCACGTCACCGACAGAGACATGTCCGCGGACGGATCACGGAGAACGAGAAATGCAGTGCGTGTACCCGGCCGAGCGTTGATCTGCGTCAGCTGGCCTTCGACCCATACGCTGCCGAGCTTGTCGATCCATCCCGCCACTTTCATGGCGACGGTTCGGACAGGCCACGGCTCCTCTGCAGTACTTGCGGTCACTTGGCCTTCGCGGTGGTGATTCGATTGTCGAGCATGGTCAGAAACGGAGCGCGGCGCAGCGACGCATCCTCGTATTCACGCAGGGTCTCGAGGTCCGCGAGAGACAGCGACCGCAGCCGGGCGCGCAGCTGAGCGAGCGCGAGGGTGTCGTAATCCACCATCTCGACGATCTCCGGACGGTCGGCTGCGACCGTCGGCTCTTCGTCGGTCTGGATCTCCTCCGGAGGCGTCGAGTACAGGGCGAAGCGCCCCGACGCAGCGACCGGCTCGCCGGCGACATCGTCGTGATCGGGGATGTCGACGTCACCGTCGGTGGCGCCGGGAACGTCGTCCTCGAACACCGCCCAGGACGGCTGCTCCTGATCCGGTGTCCCGATGAGCGGAAGCGACGAGATCACCTGATCGCCCTTGATGGCCAGCGCCGTCACTTGCTGCTGAAAGCGCATCGTGCTCGCCAGAACTTCGCTGACGACGGTCATCGGAAGCGTGATCGCAGTACTGGGGAGTTTGCGAGCTTCTTCGACGACCGTCACGGCCACACCGGCAGCTACGCGTGCGGCGAACGGAACACGAGTCATGCGCACCAGAGTGCCTGAATTCCGAGTGTTTGGGTAGCCGACATGCTGTGCTCGGCCGGTGAAGCCGAGCCGGGCACGTATCCTTGAGGACATGTCTTCGGCTGTTCCCTTGAATCTCGGTATCGCACGTCCGTCCGGCGACGGCGCACCTGCGTACTCCGGTGCCAAACGAGTCCTCCTCGCAGAGCCACGCGGCTACTGCGCCGGGGTGGATCGCGCCGTCGAGACGGTGGAGAAAGCGCTGGAGAAGCACGGTGCGCCCGTCTACGTTCGCAAGGAGATCGTGCACAACAGGCACGTCGTGGAGACGTTGGCGGACCGCGGTGCCGTCTTCGTCGAGGAGACCGACGAAGTTCCCGAGGGCTCGCTCCTCGTCTTCTCCGCGCACGGGGTGTCCCCGGCTGTGCATGCATCGGCAGCCGAGCGCCAGCTCCGCACCATCGATGCCACGTGCCCGCTGGTGACCAAGGTGCATCAGGAAGCCAAGCGTTTCGCTCGGGACGACTACGACATCCTGCTGATCGGTCACGAAGGCCACGAAGAGGTAGAGGGAACCGCAGGCGAGGCTCCGGACCACGTTCAGCTCGTCGACGGCCCCGACTCGGTCGACAACGTCACCGTGCGCGACGAGAACAAGGTGATCTGGCTGTCTCAGACGACGCTCAGCGTCGACGAAACGATGTTGACGGTTGCTCGTCTGCGCGAGAAGTTCCCGACGCTGCAGGATCCACCGAGCGATGACATCTGTTACGCGACTCAGAACCGTCAGGTCGCCGTCAAGGCGATGGCACCCGAGTGCGACCTCGTCATCGTGGTGGGATCGAAGAATTCGTCCAACTCGGTGCGCCTCGTCGAGGTCGCACTGACTGCGGGCGCGCGTGCCAGCTACCTCGTCGACTACGCCAAAGAGGTGGACACCGCCTGGTTGGACGGCATCACCACAGTGGGCATCACCTCAGGCGCGTCGGTGCCGGAGATCCTGGTGCAGGGCGTCATCGAATTGCTCGCCGAGCACGGCTTCGGGGATGTTCAACCGGTCACCACGGCCAACGAAACCCTGGTGTTCTCCTTGCCCCGCGAGCTGCGCCCAGCGAAGGCCTGAGGCCGGTTCCGGCCAACCCGATCGCTACGCCTCAGGCGTCTCCGCGATCGCGGTAGCGCACCTGCGGTACGGGATGCGGCGGGATGTGCGCGCCGCCTTGCGTAGTCGATCGGGGTGTCGCTGCCGGTCGGGGTGTGGCTGCCGGTCGGGGTGTGGCTGCGCGAGGGGCCGAGTACGGGTCCACCTCGGGTGGCCGAGGAACCCGCGGGGGCTGTGACCTGGGGACAGGTCGGCGCGCGGGATCTGCAGCGGGCTGTTCGGTCCGCGCAGGCCGGTAAGGATCGGCGGCCGGCCGATCGAGGAGAGGGTCGACGCGGTCGCGACGGCTCCTTCGACCCTCGCCTGCATCGGCACGTGCCGCGGACACGGCTTCGCCACGGCCGTGGGCAGCGCGAGTATCGGCGCCCCGGCGCTCGGCAGCTCTGGCCTGCGTCCTCTGGCCGCCGTCTCGGGACGTCCGACGGTTGTCCTGTGCCGCCCGACGGTTGTCCTGTGCTGTCTGGCGGTTGTCACGGGCGCGCTGGCGGGTTTCCTGTGCACGGTCACGGATGGTTCGCTTGGCAGCGCCTGCCGGTGCGTGGCTCGCCTGCTTCTTCAGGAAGATGCGTGCCCCTCCGACGGCAAGGGCAAGCACTGTGCCGAGCAGCATCAGCGGAAACCGGTTGACCAGCGGAATCGCGACGTTCAACAAAATGTCGCGCAGGCTCGTCCCAGCGTTCTCGATCATGAACTGATACGAGAGCGGTACAGCGACGAACAGGATCAACGGTGCCTGCACCATCGCGGTGAACAACCCGCGGTAGCGCACCAGCACGACGGCAGCGACGGCGCCGATGATGTAGAACGACGCGAAAGCCGACGTCAGTTCGGATCCGCGTGCAGCATCGATGGCAACGCCGAGAAACGTCGCGCCGACGGCGATGGCCACTGCCCCCCAAGCAGGGACGCCGGGCACGGAAGCGAGAGCTGAACGTTGATCCAGCGGTACCCCGGAACGGGCACGTTGGGAGGTAGACACCCCTCGAGGTTAGCGGCTGTTCACCCCACCGCGTCGTTGACATGACCGAACTGCCCCCGAGAGTGCGACGAATCGGACGTTCTCGGGTGTTGATCGATCCGCTTCACGTCCACGACGTCCGCGTCGAACAGTTCCAGTTCGTGAAGCTTGCGGGCTGTGACGCCGACACGCGCGTCCACCGAGGAGACCGTCGAATTGAACGAGTCGACGGCCTTCCCGAGATGCGATCCGAGCTTGTCGAGGTGCGAGGACACGACGCCGAGCCGGGTGTACAGCTCGCGTCCGAGCTGCTGGATGCGAGCAGCGTCCTCGGCGAGTGATTCCTGCTTCCACGTGTACGCCACCGTCCGCAGCAGCGCGACCAAAGTGGTCGGGGTGGCAAGTATCACGTTCCGAGTGAAGGCGTACTCGAGAAGCGACGAGTCGGATGTCAACGCTGCGTCGAGGAACGGGTCTCCGGGGACGAACAGAACGACGAACTCCGGCGTCGGCTCGAACGAACGCCAATATTCCTTGGCCGCCAATTGATCGACGTGGGTCCTGAGGTGACGTGCATGACGCGTCATCGCTTTGCCACGCCGCTCCGGGTCCTCCTCCTGCGCTGCGTCGAGGTAGGCGGCGAACGGAACCTTGGCGTCCACGACGATCTGCCGACCACCGGCGAGCCTCACGATCATGTCCGGACGAATCCCGTCCTTGGAGACCTGGGTGTCGAAGTCGCAGTGTTTGACCATGCCCGCCAGCTCGACCACACGCTCCAGTTGCATCTCACCCCACCGACCGCGGATCTGCGGAGCCCGCAGCGCAGTGACCAACTGCGAAGTCTGGGTCGACAGCTGCACCGACGCACGGTGCATGCCCGTCACCTGCTCGCTGAGCCCCGCGTACGCGCGGATCCGATTGTGTTCGACCTGGCGCACGTGCTCGGTGAGCGCGTCGACAGCGTCGTGCAGCGGCTCGACAAGGTGCGAGACCTGCTGGCCGATAGCTCCCGAGTGTCTGCGTGCCGAATCCTCGTTGACCGCAGCGAGGGACCGACGGAGAAGCGCCTCGTTGTCCCGCAACGCGGCCAACTGCGCTTCGGCTCGAACCGCGCGATCCCCGGTGCGGGACGCATGCAGCAGCCACCCGATGGCGGCCCCGACGAGCAGCGCCAGCATCATCCCGAGGGCAGTCAGAGCATTCATGTCGCAGATGATGCACGAGAGCACCGACACACCAGCCGCTCCGCCGGCTCCACTCCTGCCCACCCGGGTCGTTCCGCAGGCTCCACTCCTGCCAGTCCGGGTCGTTCCGCAGGCTCCACTCCTGCCTGCCGACAGGCCGCGCCACGTCACGGAGTTTGTCGGTAGGTGAAGTTAGCGTCTTGTTCCATGAGGATCCTGCACACGTCGGACTGGCACATCGGCCGCACGTTTCACGGCACCGATCTGCTTGCCGACCAGGCTGCCGCGTTGAGCGCCATTGCAGATCTGGTTGCCGAGCGCGGTGTGGACGTCGTCGTCGTACCCGGTGACATCTACGACAGGGCGGTACCCAGCGCCGACGCTGTTCTCGTGTGCAACCGCGGGCTCGAGGCCATTCGTGCCGCAGGAGCGGTCATCGTCGCGACGTCGGGCAACCACGACTCGCCTGCACGCCTGGGCGCTGGGTCCGCGTTTGCCGCGGCCGGCGGGTTGCATCTGATGACCCGCGTATCCGAGGTGGGCACACCGGTGCTGCTCGACGATAGGTTCGGCCGTGTCGCGTTCTACGGCATCCCGTATCTCGAGCCGGAGACTACCCGCGGCGAGCTCGACATTCCAGGCGCACGTAGCCACGCCGAGGTGCTCGAGGCCGCGATGAGTCGAGTGACGGCGGACCTGGCGCAGAGGCGCAGCGCCGGGGACGCAGTGCGGTCGGTCGTACTGGCGCACGCGTTCGTCGTCGGCGGGGAAGCAACCGGTTCGGAGCGGTCGATCTCCGTCGGCGGGGTGGAGACGGCACCGGCGTCGGCGTTCGACGGTGTGGACTACGTGGCGCTGGGGCACCTGCATTCTCCGCAGACCCTGACGGACCGGGTGCGCTACTCCGGGTCGCCGCTGCCGTATTCGTTCGGCGAGCGCAGCCACCGCAAGGCAGTCTGGATTCTCGATCTCGACGGTCAGGGTCTCGCCGATGTCGAACGCGTGGAGCTTCCGACCGTCCGCGGACTGAGCCAGGTCCAGGGGACCGTCGAGGAACTGCTCACCGAAGATCGCTTCACCGAGGCCGAGGACCATTACGTCTCTGCCGTACTGACCGACGCCGTGCGGCCGGTCGACGCGATGCGTTCCTTGCAGACGAGGTTCCCCCATGCAGTTCACCTCGAATGGAAGCGTCCCGCAGACGATTCCACTGTTCGCTACCGTGACCGTGTGCGCGGTCGGACCGACAGCGAGATCATGGCCTCGTTCGTGACGGACATGCGCAGCGCGCCCAGTGCTTCGGAGATCCGCTTGCTCGAACGCGCCCTTGCCAGCGTTCAGCGAGACGAGGTCACAGCCGACGAGGCGACCGGCCAGTACGAGCTGTTCGGGAAGTCCGCGTGAGGCTGCATTCTCTGGAGATCACTGCATTCGGGCCGTTCGCCGGCACGGAGAAAGTGGATTTCGACGCTCTCGGAGCCGACGGGCTCTTTCTGCTGCACGGTCGTACCGGCGCCGGCAAGACCACTGTGCTCGACGCCGTTGCGTTCGCCCTGTACGGGACGGTGCCCGGTGCCAGGAAAGAAGGCAAGCGTCTGCTGTCCGATCACGCGGAGATCGGCGCCGTCCCCACGGTCACATTGGAAGCGACATTGGGCGGCAGGCGAATTCGCATCGTTCGAAGCCCGGAGTTCCACCGCCCGAAGAAGCGTGGAACGGGCACCACGAAGCAGAACGCCAAGGCATCGATGACGTGGCTGGACGGCAAGAGTCAGAACCTGACGCGGTTGGACGAGATCGGCGACGCCGTCGGCGCGGCTCTTGGCATGAGCGCGGATCAGTTCTTCCAGGTGGTGTTGCTTCCCCAGGGTGAGTTCGCACGGTTCCTCCGGGCGGACAGCGACGAGCGCGGCAACTTGCTCGAGCGATTGTTCGACACGGCACGGTTCGGCGACATCGAGGAATGGTTCGCCGAGCAGCGACGCACCAGCGCAGCTGCCCTCGAATCGAGCCGGATTGCAACGGACAAACTACTGGGGCAGATTTCCACGGCGTCGGGCGTGGCGGAGGAGCTGGACCGGCCGCCGGTGGAGTGGGCGGGCGATGTTCTCGAATCGGCGCGGCACGCATCGGTGGACGCTACGCGCACGTTGGCTCTCGCGCGCGAGGTGTCCGAGTCGGCAACCAAGGAACTCGCGGCACTGGACGCGACCCGGCAACTGCAAACACGCCGAGAGCTGGCCCGGCAACAGCTGGCGGAATTCCACGCCGCCGCGCCCGCGAGGGACGCACTCGCCAAGGAACTGGATCAATCCGCAGCCGCAGGCCCCATCGCAGATCTTGCCGCGGACTGCGCGCGTATCACCTCGGCAAGCGAGACCGCGACGCGGGAATTCGACTCCGTCCGAACGCTGTTCGAGCGCACCGAAGGATCGTCCGTCGTGCTCGACGCCCTGGCGGTGGATCGATCGCCCGACGCCTCGGACCCGCCCGACGCCTCGGACTCGCCTGAGGCCCGGGCCGTCGTCGCGGCAGCAGTACGGCAGTGGACGACGGAGGTCGCGGCGTTCGAAGAACTTCGTGTGCTGACACGTAAAGCCGACGCAGCGGACAGATCGGCTCGGTCTCTTCTGGCCGAGCACGCAGCCGTCGAGAAGAAGTCGAGCGCTCACCGCGCCGATCGCAACGTCCTGCCCGAGCAGATCGCTCAGGCCGAGTCGTCGTTGCGCGCGGCCGTGCGCGCGGCTGCCGAAGTGCCTGCGCTCGAAGCAGAATGGTCGCGTATCACGAGCGCCGTGGAAGCAGCGATCGAACTCGCGAAGACTCGGAAGCGGCTCGTCGCTGCGGAGAAAGCACATCACGTAGCAGTGGCGTCCTTCAACGATGCGCGTGCTCACACCCTCGACCTGCGTGAGCAACGGCTGTCAGGAATGGCCGCCGAGTTGGCGTCGAGCCTCGTCGACGGAGCGCCGTGCGGAGTGTGCGGGTCGCTGTCTCATCCCGCGCCTACCCGCGCCGAGGAGTCGACCGTCACCAAGGACGACGAGGCGGACGCCGCAGCCAGCGAGCGCCGGGCCGGAGTCATCGCCGAGAAGAAGGCGGCGGAGGTCACCGCGCTGCTGCGGACCCGAGACGTGCTGGTTCAGCAATCGGGAGACCGGGACAGCGCAGAGTTGGTCGCTGCGCTGGACAAGGTCTCCGCAGCGCTCCGATCCGCACGGACGGCTGCGGAGCAACGAGAGAGTCTGGACGCACGGCTGACGCACCTGCGCGGCGAGGATCAGAGACTCGCCGCGGCGATCGCCGACGAGCAGTCCGCGGCAGCAGGATTGAGTGCACGGGCCGCGCAGATGGCCGACGACGTGGCGCAGATGAGAGCCACGATCGCCGCAGCCGTCGACGGGACGGAGGGAATCGACGCCGAGGTGAAGCGGCTGGAGACTCTCATCTCACTGTCGTCCGTGGTCGTCGAGCGGCGAGAGGAGGCTTCGCGCGCGCTCCTCGACATGCGGGACGTGACCCGAAGGCTGGATGCGCTGATCGCGGAGTCGGGCTTCTCGACTGCACGCGAGGCTGCGGCCGCCGTGGTCTCTCCGGCCCGGGCGCAGTCCATCCAAAAGCAGCTTGCGCAAGCCAACGACATTCGCGCCCACGCGGAGCAGGTACTCGCCGAACCCGCGATCGCGGCTGTCGCGGACCTCGACCCCGTCGACACCGCTGCAGCGAGAGCCGCCGTCGAGGACGCGCAAGTGCGCTTGCATGCCGCCGTTGCCGAGCACGCCGAGTGCAAGCGTCGGGCCGAACAGTTGGAGGAGTTGACGGCCGGCTTGTGGGCGGCCATCGACCGTGCTGCGCCCATGCAGACCAAGCACGACGAACTTGCGGCACTCGCCGACGTGGTGGCGGGCCGCGGTCAGAACTCGCGAAAGATGTCCCTCCGGTCGTACGTGTTGGCGTCGCGGTTGGAGGAGGTCGCAGAATCGGCGTCGGCGAGACTGCGTCGAATGTCCTCGGGCCGATACGATTTCGTCCACTCCGACGAGGCAGAATCGCGGGGTCGACGCGGTGGGCTCGGTCTCGACATCCGCGACGACTACACAGGTGCCGTGCGCTCGGCGAAGACCCTGTCCGGGGGTGAATCGTTCCTGGCCTCGCTGGCATTGGCACTCGGCCTTGCCGACGTCGTCGCTGCCGAGAGCGGCGGTGTCGTCCTGGACACCATGTTCATCGACGAGGGCTTCGGCACGCTGGACGCCGACACTCTGGAATCGGTGATGGGAGTTCTGGACGAACTACGCGCAGGCGGCCGGGTGGTGGGCATCGTCAGCCATGTCGACGAGATGCGTCAACGCATCCCGACGCGCCTGCACGTCATACGTGAGCGAGAGGGATCGAGGCTTCAGCTCTTCGCGGCGTCCTGATCCTTCTGTTTCTTCTCCTTGGAATCCTTGTTGACACCGTCCTCGTCGGTGACGAGATCCTCGGTGTCCGGAGCCTGCTCCTCGAGCTCCACGCGGTCGGACTCGTTGGAGTGCCTGTCTATCTGTTCCGACACGTAGCGGATCAGCACCGCTGCCACGGCTGCTGCGGGGACCGCCAGGAACGCGCCGATGATGCCGAAGACGGAACCACCGCCGGTGACCGCCAGCAGGACGATCGCGGGATGCAGGTTCATGCTGCGGCTCTGCAGAATCGGTTGCAGCACGTTACCTTCCAGCTGCTGCACCGCGATGATGATGACGAGCACGATGAGTGCCGTCGTGGGCCCGTTCGCGACGAGCGCGACCAACACGGCCAACGCACCTGCGACGAACGCACCGACGATCGGGATGAAGCCACCCAGGAACGTCAACGTCGCCAGCACCAGGGCCAGCGGCACGCCGAGAATGACCAGGCCGAGGCCGATGAAGAAGGCGTCGATCAGACTCACGATGGCCTGAGTGCGGATGAAGCCGCCGAGCGTCGCCCACATCCGCGCTAGAACCTCGGCGAGGTGGCGACCAGCGCGGCCGCCGGCGATTCCGTGCAGCCATGGAATGAACCGGACGCCGTCCTTGACGAAGAAGAACGACAGCACGAGCACCAACGCGAGCGTGACGAGAATCGAACCTGCAGCAGAGACGCCGGTGAACACGCCCGAGGCGATCGCGGTGCCACTGTCCTGGAGTCGCGAGGTGATCGCCGACACGGCGTTGTCGATCTGTTCGTCCTGCAGGTTGACCGGCGGGCCCTTGAGCCAATCCTGAACCTGCGCGACGCCGTCGGTCGCCTTGTCCGCGAGTTCGGGTGCCGAGTCCACCACCGACGGCACGATCAAGGTGATGATGCCGCCGATGACGAGGAAGAACACGACGAGTGCGGCCGTCGCAGACAGCGCCGGAGGCAGCCCGACACGCATCATCCACTTGGTCGGTGGCCACAGGACCGTCGCGACGATGATCGCAAGCAGAGCCGGCAAGATCACCACCCACAACGCAGAGATGAGCCAGCCGAGAACCCAGGCACCCGCTGCGACGGACACCAGGATCAGCGACCATTTCGCCAACCAGATTCCGCCGACACCGATGAGGTCGCCGCGATCGCGCCCCGGTTTCACTTCGGGCGCTGTCTTGTCCGCCACGCTGCACGTTCCTTCCGTCGCCCCGCCGCTCGGTGCATCGTTCGATCCACTCGAGTGACCTTAACGTTTCATGACTCCACTCCCGCTTTCACTGCTCATTCCGCAGGCTCCACTCCCGCTTCCCTGGTCATTCCGCAGGCTCCACTCCCGCCTCGTGTGTGAGGAGCCATTCCTTCGCCGGCAGACCCCATCTGAATCCGCCGAGTGCGCCGCCGATTCGGAACACGCGATGGCACGGCACGAACAGTGCGGCCGCATTGCGCGCGCAGGCGGACGCAGCCCCCCGAATGGCCGCTGGGCGCCCGGCCATTTCTGCGAATTGCGAGTACGTCACCGGCGACCCGGCAGGCACTGTCCGTAGAACCTTCCAGGCGTGGACCAGGAATTCACCCGACTGTTGCGATACCGGTACGTCGTCGATGGCTCCCACGTCGCCGCGGTGATAGGCGTCGACGGCTGCGGTCACGCTGCCGAGCGTCGAGGCCTGCCGAAGATCCGTCGGCCGGAGACTTGTGTGGATCAACGGGACCAGATTGTCGACCGAGTCCGTCCATCCCGCTGCGAGGACGGACCCCGCGTCGTCGACGACGGTCGTGAACGGGCCGATCGGGGTGTCGGTGGTGGCGAACGATGCAGTCATGCTGCTCTCCTTGTCAGGGCGATGTTCCACAGGTGCATGGAGACGTAGGACCGCCACGGCGCCCAGCGGTCCGAGTCCTTCAGCGAAAGTCCGAGTGCCTCGGCGCCCTGTCGGACGACGAGATCGGTGTCGAGCAATACGTCGGGATCGGCGAGAGTGCGCATGACGACGTACCGCGCCGTCCACGGGCCGATCCCCTTGAGCGCGAGCAAGTCTCGTTCCAGCTCCTCGGCCGGCCTGGCCGGATGAAGGACGATCTTGCCCGACGCCACCGCGTCGGCGACGCCGATGATCGAGCTGACCCGTGCGCGCGGGCCGGTGAGGACCTCGTGTCCGCGTTCGGCGATGACGGCCGCGCTGGGAAACAACCGCGTGACGGTGCCGCCGAGTGGATCCTCGATGTGGTCCCCGAGTGCGTCGACCAGCCGCGCAGTGTGGGTGGCGGCGGCGCGTAGGGAGATCTGCTGCCCGATCATGGTGCGCAGCAGCAGTTCCTCACCGTCGATGCTGCCGGGCGCTCGCATCCCGCGGTGTGCGGCGATGTTCGACGCCAGTGCCTGGTCCTCGGACAGTGCGGAGTCGACGGCTTCGGGGTCGGCGTCCAGATCGAGCAGGTGACGGATCCGGGCGACGGCGGGAGCGAGGTCTCGCATGTCCATCAGGCTCAGTGTTGCCTCGACGTACCCGTCGACGAAGCGCATCCCGACGACGGCGTGACCGTGGGGGAGCCGAAGCGACCGCCGGTAGAGGCCGTCGTCGAACGATTCGATGCCGGGTACCGCGTGGCCTTCGAGGAACCACTCGAGCCACCCGGTGTCCAGCGGCTGCCGATAGGGGAGTCTCACCGACACGGTTCCGTTGGACGAGAGGGTCTTTCGGCGAGTTGCTTCGTCGCGCAACGTCGTGGGGTTGACAGCGAATACTTCCCGAACGGTGTCGTTGAACTGCCTGATGCTCGAGAACCCCGATGCGAACGCGATGTCGCTCATGGTCATGTCGGTCGTCTGGATCAGGGTGCGAGCAGTGTGCGCGCGGTGGGCCCTGGCCAGCGCGAGAGGACCCGCGCCGATCTCGGCGGTCAGCACCCGCGTCAACTGCCTGCTCGAGTACCCGAGGGTATCGGCGAGTGCGTCGACGCCACCGCGCTCCACGGCGCCGTCGGAGATCAAACGCATGGCGCGCGACGTCAGATCCGAGTGGATGTTCCATCGCGGTGAGCCGGGGGTGGCATCGGGCTGACAGCGTCGACACGCACGGTATCCCTCGTGCTGCGCGGCGGCAGCGGTCGGAACGAACGTGACGTTCTGTGCCTTGGGGGTGGTCGCCGGGCACGACGGGCGACAGTAGATGCCCGTCGTGCGCACGGCCGTGAAGAACTGCCCGTCGAAACGGGTGTCTCGTGCCGAGACGGCGCGGTAACACCGGTCGAAGTCCAAGTCCATGGACTCCACTGTGTCACCGCGCCCCCTGAAGTCGCTAGCGGGAATCGGACACCCATGTACGACGCCCGATCAACTCAGCAGCAGCGGGCACCGGGGTTCGTGTCGGCGTCGGCGTAGCGGTCCCGCCAGAACTGACGTTCGGACGGAACCGGTTCGCCGGGGTGGACCCGCTGCATGTGGGCGACGTAGCGCTCGTAGTCCTTGTCGCCCATCACCGAGGTGATCCACCACAGAAGTCCGCGCATGTCAGTGATGCCCTGCGTGCGCCGCACCCGGTGCGCGGACGGTGCCGTCGGCGATGAGCTTGTCCCATTCGCCCTGGATTTCCTTCTCTGCCGCGGTCGGGACGAACCCTGCGGGTCCGAAGATCTTCGACGGAACCTCGGGTTCTTCGTTGTCCGGGAGTCCGCCTGCTCGAACGGCTTTGATGCAGACCAGAATGCCGGCCGCGGCGACGATGATGACCAGCACGGCGAAGATGATCGACAACGTTCCCTGGATGAACGTATTCCTGATGACGGCGTCGATTGCTTCGGCGGACTTGGCGCTGCCGAATTCGGTGAGGCCTTGGTTCTTGGCGTCGACGAACTGGGAGTGCTGCGCCCAGTATCCGATGGCGGGTACCGACGAGAAGATCTTCTGGTACGACGCGGTCATCGTCACGATGAGGTCCCAGGCCAGGGGGACACCGGGAATCCAGGCCCACTTGAACAGGCCGCGCTTCATCACGATGGTCAGGACCACCGTCAAGGCGATCGCGGCGAGCAACTGATTTGCGATGCCGAAGAGCGGGAACAGCGTGTTGATGCCGCCGAGCGGGTCGGTGACGCCCATGAGAAGGATTGCGCCCCACGCTGCGACGACGATGAACGAGCACACCCATGCGCCGGGTCGCCACGACGGGTCCTTGAACTTCTTGGCCGACGAGCCGGGGAGGTTGCCGATGCTGTCGGAGAGCATGAAGCGTGCAACGCGCGTGCCTGCGTCGACCGTCGTGAGAATGAACAGTGCCTCGAACATGATCGCGAAGTGGTACCAGAACGACTTGAGGCTTTCGCCGCCGAAGACCTGATGCAGCACCTCGGACATACCGAATGCGAGCGTCGGTGCACCACCGGTGCGGGAAATGATCGATTCCTCGCCGACGTCGGATGCCGCCTGGCTCAGTTCCGCTGCGGTGATGTCCCCGCCGCTCAAGCCGAGCCCGTTGACGTAGTCCGCCGCGGTTTCCGGGGTGCCGCCGGTGAGCGTCGCCGGAGCGTTGAGCGCGAAGTAGATGTGCTGATCGAGAACACATGCGGTGACGAGCGCCATGATCGCGACGAAGGATTCGGTGAGCATGCCGCCGTAGCCGATCATCCGCATCTGCTTTTCCTTCTCCAGCAGCTTCGGAGTGGTGCCGGAGCAGATGAGGGCGTGGAACCCGGACAGGGCGCCGCAGGCGATGGTGATGAACAGGAACGGGAACAGCGAACCGGAGAACGCGGGACCGTTGCCCTCGGTGGCGAACGACGTCATCGCGGGCATCTGGATCTCGGGCCGTGCGATGAGGATGCCGACGGCCAGCAGTGCAATGGTGCCGACCTTCATGAACGTCGACAGGTAGTCACGCGGAGCGAGCAGCAGCCACACCGGCAGGATCGAGGCGGCGAGGCCGTATCCGATCAGGCACCAGGCGACGGTGACCTTCGAGAGGGTGAACCAATCGGTGCCCCATTCGGTTTCGGCGACCCAGCCGCCTGCGACGATGGCGAACAGCAGCAGCACGACGCCGATCAGCGACACCTCGGACACCTTGCCCGGGCGCAGGTAGCGCAGGTACACACCCATGAACAACGCGATGGGGATGGTCAGTGCGATGGAGAAGACGCCCCACGGGCTCTCCGCGAGAGCATTGACGACCACCAGCGCGAGTACGGCGATGATGATGATCATGATGACGAAGACGCCGATGAGTGCCGCGGTGCCGCCGACCACTCCCAGCTCGTCGCGGGCCATCTGGCCGAGGCTGCGGCCCCGGCGTCGCGTCGAGATCCACAGGACGAGGAAATCCTGCACCGCACCGGCGAACACGACGCCGATGATGATCCACATCGTGCCCGGGAGGTAGCCCATCTGAGCGGCCAGAACAGGGCCGACGAGGGGGCCCGCACCGGCGATCGCGGCGAAGTGGTGACCGAAGAGCACCCGCCGATCCGTCGGCATGTAATCCTTGCCGTTCTCGAGGATCTCGGCAGGCGTGGCTCGGTCGTCGCGAGGGAAGACGATCTTGCGTTCGATCAACCGTGCGTAGAACCGGAACGCGATGATGTAGGTGCAGACCGCGGCGATCACGAACCAGACCGCATTGGGGTTCTCGCCTCGGACGATCGCGACGACCGTCCAGGCCACACCACCGAGCAATCCGATGAGGACGAACAGGACGCGTTTGGCGGGAGTCATCGGAGACTTGTCGACTACTCCGACCGGGGGCAGATCCGCATCGGTCTTCAACAACTCGATGTTCGGATCGTCTGCCGCTTTCAAAGCCATGGGGACCGCTTTCAGCATTCGCGAATGTGACAGCGATCACCCTAGACGCTCCTGGTGACAGCCCGGCCACATTCCGGTGTAGCTGCGGTCAATGGTTCCGATCCTGCGCCGAACGGGAGGGGCGCCGTGGGCGGACGTCAGCCGCCCAGTGCGTCGTCGACTGCCCGCGCGCTCAGTACCTGGTCCAATACCATTGCCGCGCTACCTATGACGCCGGAGTAGTCGCCGTGTGTCGTCGCTTGAATGGTCAACGCCTTGGTGGCCAGTGCCGTCGCATTTCCGTAGACGGTCTCACGTAACCCGGCGACGAAGATGTCGTATGCCTTGGCCATGTCTCCGCCGACGATGAGGACCTCGGGGTTGAGTAGGTTCACGGCGCCTGCCAGTGTCTCGCCTATGTGGCGGCCGCTGTCGCGAATGAGCCGACGCGCCTCGGGGTCGCCGCTCACCGCCAGGTCGACGACGCCTCGAATGTGGCCGACGCTTCTGCCCTGTTCCTGCAATGCGCGTACCAGTGCCCAGCCGCCTGCGATGGCTTCCAGGCAGCCGCTGTCTCCGCATCGACATGCGACTCCGGCCGCGGCGGAGGTTTTGGTGTGGCCGAATTCTCCTGCTGCGCCGAGCGATCCGCGCTGTAGTTCGCCGCCGGCGACGATCCCCGCGCCGAGACCCGTCGACGCCTTGACCAGCAGCGCATTCGTGAATCGATGCCGGTTGTCGCGGCGTTCGGCCAGGACCATCGCGTTGGCGTCGTTGTCGAGGAAGACCGGCGCAGTGGTCGTGTCGGCGAAGAAGGGTGCGAGGGGGACTCCGTCCCAGCCGTGCATGATCGGCGAGTCGAGACTGCACCCACGGGCGGTGTCCGCGGTGCCGGGGATGGACAGTCCGACCCCGAGAATGCGGTGATCGCTGCGTGCAGCGTCGTCGACAAGCGCTTCCAGTCGCTTGGTGATCTGCGGCATCAACTCGTCCGGCCCGATGCCGATCTCCTGGTCGACGGTGTCGCCGAGGAGGAACTCGCCGCCGAGGGTGAACACGCCCAGTTGCGAACGACTTCGGCCGATGGCTGCAGCGAGAACGATTCCCGCGTCGACGTCGAACGACAACCGGGCAGGTGGCCTGCCCCCGGTCGAGAGAGTGTCCTCGGTTTCGACGATCAATCCGAGTGTGGTGAGCGCAGTGACGCGTGCGGCTACGGCCGATCGCGACAGGCCGGTCGTCTTTCCGAGTTCCGCTCGGGTGTCGGCATCCCCGTCACGGATCAGCGCGAACATCTCACCTGCTGTCGCAGGTGGAGCACTTGCACGTGACATTCGCATATACGCCATTCAACCAATCCGCAACCTTTGCGGCAACAACGCAAGATCGCAGACTTATGACTTTGAAAAACGTAAGTTGGGTTGTCGTGACGCGTAAGTGCCTCTAGTCTGAATCGTGAAAGACCGAACAGGGAGACACCTCATGGACACCATCCACCCGGTCCTGCGTCAGGTCACCGACCGGATCGCAGCCCGCAGCCAGTCCGCCCGGGCCACCTACCTCGATCGCATCGCCGCAGCAGGAAGTCGAGGCCCCGCTCGCGGGCGGCTTGCCTGCGCCAACATCGCCCACGGTTTCGCCGCGTCGGGAAAAGCCGACAAGCAAGCCCTGCGCGGCATGGTGAAGCCGAACATCGCCATCGTGTCCGCGTACAACGACATGCTCTCGGCGCACAAGCCGTTCGAGACCTACCCGGCTGCACTCAAGTCCGCCGTCATCGAAGCGGGCGGAATCGCGCAGTTCGCCGGGGGAGTGCCCGCCATGTGCGACGGCATCACTCAGGGCCGCGACGGGATGCAACTCTCGCTCTTCAGTCGTGACATCATCGCGATGTCCACCGCAATTGCACTGTCGCACGACATGTTCGACGCCACCCTCATGCTGGGGGTGTGCGACAAGATCGTGCCAGGAATGCTCATGGGCGCCCTGAGCTTCGGCCACCTGCCCGCGGTATTCGTCCCCGCGGGCCCGATGACCTCCGGACTTCCCAACGGCGAGAAGGCGAAAGCTCGCCAGCTCTACGCCGAAGGCAAGGTGGGACGAGAAGCGTTGTTGGACGCGGAGGCGGCGTCGTACCACGGCAGTGGCACGTGCACGTTCTTCGGAACTGCGAATTCCAACCAGTTGCTGATGGAGGTCATGGGTCTGCACCTACCCGGCTCGTCCTTCGTCAACCCCGGAACCCCGTTGCGCGACGCCCTGACTCGCGAAGCCGCCCATGTCGTCACCGGTCTGACCGATCTCGGCGAGAACTACACACCGGTCGGTGAAATCGTCGACGAGAAGGCGATCGTCAACGGCTGTGTTGCACTCCTGGCCACCGGCGGCTCGACCAACCACACCATGCACCTCGTCGCGATCGCCCGTGCCGCCGGTATCACGCTCACCTGGCAGGACCTGTCGGATCTATCGGCTGTCGTGCCGCTGATGGCACGGATCTACCCCAACGGCAAGGCGGACGTGAACCACTTCCACGCCGCAGGCGGCCTCGGTTTCGTGATCGGTTCGCTCCTCGATGCCGGTCTGATGCACGACGACGTGAAAACCATTGCGGGATTCGGTCTTCGGCGTTACACGCAGGAACCCAAACTCGACGGCGAGGGTGTGATGTGGCACGACGGTACGCGAATGAGCCATGACGACAGTGTGCTTCGCGGCGCCGACGAACCGTTCAGTGGCGACGGCGGCCTGAAGATGCTGACCGGCCCGATCGGAAAGAGCGTCATCAAGACCTCCGCGCTGGCGACCGAGCACCGCGTGGTCACCGCGCCCGCGAAGGTGTTCGACGACCAGGCCGACTTCCTCGCAGCATTCGACGCCGGAGACCTGGAAGGCGACTTCGTCGCAGTGCTGCGCTACCAGGGGCCGCAAGCCAACGGAATGCCTGAACTACACAAGCTGACGCCGGCATTGGGAATCCTGCAGGATCGCGGCTACCGCGTTGCGCTCATCACGGACGGACGCATGTCCGGTGCGTCCGGGAAAGTTCCTGCAGCAATTCATCTCACGCCCGAAGCAGCAAGCGGTGGCGCGATCGCGAAGATCGAGGACGGTGACATGATCACCCTCGACTCCGTCGCCGGAACGCTCGACATCGACGTGCCACTCGCCGACTTCGAGGCCAGAGTCGCCACCGGCCGAGCACCGGCGCAGGACGAGTGGGTCTCCACCGGCCGGGACCTGTTCTCCGGCATGCGCGCACTCGTCGGCCCCGCCGACGAAGGCGCCATGTTCGTGATGCGCTGACAGCTCCGCCGTTCAGAAGACCCGACGCACAGAAGAAGGACTACACATGACCGAATCCCTGCTGGACCGCGTACCCGTCATCCCCGTTGTCGTCGTCGAGAATCTCGACCACGCCGTGCCGATCGCCCGCGCCCTCGTCGCCGGCGGCCTGCCCGTCATCGAACTCACCCTCCGCACCCCGGTGGCGCTCGACGCGATCGAACGCATCGCCGCCGAGGTGCCCGAGATCCTTCTCGGAGCGGGCACGATCGTCACGCCCGGCCAGGCGAAGCAGGCCGCCGACGCCGGCGCGCAGTTCCTCGTCTCACCCGGCAGCACGCCAGGGTTGACGCAGGCGATGCGCGACACCGGTCTGCCCCACCTACCCGGTGCCGCCACCGTGTCCGAAGTGCTCACGCTTCTCGAATCGGGTTACACCGACCTGAAGTTCTTCCCGGCCGAGGCGTCGGGCGGCGCGAACTTCCTGAAGTCGATCCACTCACCCGTTCCAGCGGCCCGCTTCTGCCCGACGGGCGGGATCTCCACGGCCAATGCGTCGACGTACCTGTCGCTGCCGAACGTCGGATGCGTCGGAGGGTCGTGGATCACCCCGGCGCCCGTTCTCGCTGCCGAGGATTGGGACGCAGTGACGGTTCTGGCGCAGGCAGCATCGACGCTGAAGACAAAGGCGTGAGTAGGTCATAAGGGGCGTACTCTTCTACATCCTTCTTCTCGCAATGCTGGTCCATTCCGACTGGAGCGCGGTGTAGGCGTCGGAGTTCACAATCGCGTCGCGGTGATTCCACCGTCGACGTACAGGGTGATCCCGTGCACCATCGCGGACTCGTCGGACGCAAGGAACAGCACACCGTTCGCGATGTCCCGAGGAGAAATCACGCTGCCGGCCGGGGTGTTCGAGGTCATGGCGTCGAGAACCTGGCGCGAATTCTCGTTTCCTGGAGTGAGGGTTGCGCCGGGTGCAACCGTGTTGACGCGCACGCCGCGTGGACCGAATTCTGCTGCCCAGCTTCGGGTCAACTGCTCGTCTGCGGCTTTCGTGGCGGTGTACATCGCGGCGAACGGGCTGCCGACCTGCGCCATCCAGGATCCGATGTTGACGATTATTCCGTCACCGCGTTCGGCCATCGCGGGTGCGAGGGCACCCACCAACACGTGCGGTGCTCGGATGTTGACTGCGAGCATGGCGTCGAGGTCTGTGTCGGCCAGATCTTCGGTGAGCGTGGCTGGATAGAGGCCTGCATTGTTGACGAGAACATCGACTCGGCCGAGGGTGCGCTCGGCTTCCGTGGCGAAGCTTCGGATGCCGGCGTAGCTCCCGCCGAGGTCGACAGCGATGAACGACGCCTTCCCGCCGGCAGCGACGATGCGATCGACGACGGCGTCTCCGCGCGTCGAGTCGCGTCCGCTGACCACGACGGTGGCGCCGTGCGCAGCGAGTGTCGTTGCGATCGCCTCGCCGATCCCGCTGGTCGATCCGGTGACGACGGCGGTGCGTCCGTTCAAACGTTGCGGTGTTGTGTTTGTCATGTCCACTGTCTAAGGCAGGTGTGCGCATGCGAACCAGGCGCTGGACAACCTAGGCCTGCCATGACCAGGTTCGGGTGGGCATCCGCAGTTAGCCTGAGGTGCATGAACCGAGACCGCGCGGCACTGAGCGCATTCCTGCGCGACCGTCGTGATCGGTTGACGCCTGCGTCCGTCGGGCTGACGGTGTATCCGGGTCGGCGACGCGTCCCAGGTCTGCGGCGGGAGGAGTTGGCTCAGCTGGCAGGCGTCAGCCCGGACTACTACTCGAAGCTCGAACAGGGCCGCCAGGCCACTGTGTCGACCGAAGTGCTTCGCGCGCTGGCGACAGCGCTACAGCTCGACGAGGTCGAGACGCGACACCTCCATGACCTCGCTGCACCCGCAGAATCGTCCGGTCCCGAGCCTCAGGTTCCGGACCCAGGCCTGCAGCAGGTCATGGCCGCCCTCGACCACGTGCCGGTGATCTTGCTCGGTCGGTCCGGTGAGATCCTGGCCGGTAATGCGCTGGTGCGTGCAGTCCTGAGTCTCGCGCCCAGCGACGGTTCGATGTTCCACTATCTGTTCCGGAATCCAGTCGCGCGTGAGCGAATAGTCAATTGGTCGCAGTTCGCCGCGGCATCGGTGGCCGGACTTCGACGTGATGCCGCCCGGCGTCCATGGGATTCGACTCTGGCTCGGCTGATCGAAGAATTGCGTTCGTCGGAGCCCGACTTCTCTCGCTGGTGGGACGACCACGAAGTTCAGGAATTCAGCCGAACGATCAAGATCATCCAACATCCGGCCGCCGGAACTCTGCAGTTCGGAATCGAATTCTTGAACACCCCGGGCAGTCCCGACCAGAATCTGATCGTCTACACCGTCGAGCCGGAATCCCCGACGGCACGGGTTCTCCCGATTCTCGCGAGTTGGGCGACGTCTCCCAAGGGTTGACCTGAACAATGCTCGAGGTTCTACCGTCGAGTGCATGGACACCCTGGGACTCGGACCACTCGGAATCTCCATCGACGTCGGCCACTCGTATCTCGACGACGCCTGCGAACTGGAATCGCTCGGCTACTCCTCGCTGTGGCTCGCAGGTGGCCAGATCGATCGGTTGAGCAGGCTCTCCGACCTCGTGCGCGCGACGGCCACTGCAACGGTGGTGCCAGCCATCGTCCCGGTCGACGTGTACAGCGCGGCCCGAACCGGAGAACTCTACGACGAGCTGGAACCGTCGGGCAGATTCGTCCTCGGCCTCGGTGGTCCTCAGACTGCGAAGCCTCTCGCCGGCATGAACGCTTACCTCGACGACCTGGCGGTGCCGTCGAGCAGGGTTCTTCTCGCTGCCCTGGGGCCCAAGAAGCTCGAACTGGCGCGCACCAGAGCTGCAGGGGCCGTCACGTTGCTCGTCACGCCGGACTACACAGCCAAGGCCCGAACTGCCCTCGGTGACGCGGTGTTGACCGTCGACCAGTTCGTCGTTCTGGAAGAAGATCCGACCAGGGCGCGAGAGATTGCCCGCGAACCGATGTCTTTCCTCGCGTCGGTGCCTGGCTACCGACAGAATTTCCTGCGGATGGGCTTCACGAGCGAGGACGTCGACCAACTCAGCGACAGCCTCGTCGATTCGGTGGTGGCGTGGGGGAGTGCCGACGACATCGCCCGACGAGTGGACGAACACTGGCAGGCCGGTGCCGACCACGTGGTGCTGGCGCCGCTCGGTGCATCGAGCCTGGCCGCGGGACGGGCGCTGTCCGAGCTGGTCCGTGCACCAAAGTAGACTCCATAGACCGTGAGCCTCACCCTCGGAATCGTCGGACTGCCCAACGTCGGCAAGTCCACCCTCTTCAACGCATTGACCAAGAACGATGTGCTGGCCGCGAACTACCCGTTCGCGACCATCGAGCCCAACGTCGGTGTCGTGCCGTTGCCGGATCCGCGGCTGGGCAAGCTCGCCGAGGTCTTCGGTTCCGAGAAGGAGGTTCCGGCGCTCGTGTCGTTCGTCGACATCGCCGGCATCGTCAAGGGCGCGTCCGAAGGCGCTGGCCTGGGCAACAAGTTCCTCGCCAACATCCGTGAAGCCGACGCTATCTGCCAGGTCGTGCGCGTCTTCGCCGACGACGACGTCGTGCACGTCGACGGCCGTGTCGATCCCGCTGCCGACATCGAGGTCATCGAGACCGAGCTCGCGATCGCCGACCTCCAGACGCTCGAAAAGGCCATCCCGCGCGTGGAGAAGGAAGCGCGGATCAAGAAGGACCGCAAGCCTGCACTCGACGCCGCCATCGCAGCGCAGGCAGTCCTGAACGACGGCAAGACACTGTTCTCCGCGAAGGACAAGCTCGACTTCGAGCTCCTCAAGGAGTTCCAGCTGCTCACCACGAAGCCGTTCCTCTACGTCTTCAACGCCGACGAATCGATCCTCACCGACGACGCACGCGTCGGCGAGCTCGCACGATCCGTCGCGCCCGCGGACGCGGTGTTCCTCGACGCCAAGATCGAATCCGAGCTCCTCGAACTCGACGCCGAATCGGCCGCCGAACTGCTCGAGAGCGTCGGCCAGACAGAACCGGGCCTCGACGCCCTGGCCCGCGCCGGCTTCCACACCCTCGGCTTGCAGACCTACCTCACGGCAGGACCGAAAGAAGCCCGCGCGTGGACGATCCACCAGGGTGACACCGCGCCCCAGGCTGCAGGCGTCATCCACACCGACTTCGAGCGCGGCTTCATCAAAGCCGAAATCGTCAGCTACGACGACCTCATCGAAGCCGGCTCCATGGCCTCGGCCAAGGCCGCAGGCAAAGTCCGTATGGAGGGCAAGGACTACATCATGGTCGACGGCGACGTCGTCGAATTCAGGTTCAACGTCTAGACAGCGCTTCACCCGCTTCGCCTATCCTTTCGGAGAACGGAACGTACGGCGGTCGATGATCACGGACGAGGCGATCGATGAAGAAGTTCTTGGCGGCACTGGTGTGTGTGCTGCTCGTAGGCGGATGCACTACTACAACGGACGACCGGCCAGAACTACAGGACCCGTTGTTCGTGGACACCGCGACGGGCCTGCTGCGCGGTAGCGAGGTCGGTGGCACGCGACAGTATCTCGGAGTTCGATATGCGCAGCCACCTATAGGTGATCTTCGGTGGGCATTGCCGGTGGCAGCGCCGGACACCGATGACGTCGTCGACGCCACGTCGTTCGGTGCGCGGTGTCCGCAGGGGGCCGGCCCGGATGTGCAGACCGACGAGGACTGCCTGTTTCTGAACGTGACGGTTCCTTCGGGCGCGGGTGACGGCCGGCTCCCTGTCGTCGTGTGGTGGCACGGGGGCGGTTTCACCAGCGGCGCGGGCTCGGACTACGACGCCACGCGTTTCGCCGAACAGGGCAACGTGATCGTAGTGACGGTCAACTATCGGCTCGGAATGCTCGGCTATCTCGGTCTTCCCGGCCTGGAGGGCTCCGGCAACTTCGGGCTCGCCGATCAGCTCCTTGCGCTGAAGTGGGCGAACGACAACGCCGAGGCGTTCGGTGGCGATCCCGACAACGTAACCGTGATGGGGGAGTCGGCCGGAGGAATGTCTGCCTGTGCAGCGCTGGGATCACCTGCTGCGGAGGGGCTCGTCGACAAAGCGATCATTCAATCGGGGTCGTGCCTGATCGATTGGCCCGCCGGAACTCTCTACCCGGGGCTGCCCGAGTTGACGCCGTACGCTCCGCTCGCAGAAAGCGAAGCAACGGGCAGTGCAATCGCAGATACTCTTAGCTGCACCGACGATCAGCTGCGTTGCCTGCGGGAGTTGCCCGTCGAGAAGGTGGTCGAGCAGTCGTCGTCGTTCGGCAACGGTCTTGCCTACGGTACGGACCTGCTACCGACAGATCCTGCAGACGCAGTTCGAAACGGACGCACGCTGCCGATCCCAGTGATCATGGGTGGTAACGCGGACGAGCACCGATCGTTCGTCGGGGGTGCGTTGCTGGCAGATCCGACGTCCGTCACCGACGAGACCTACGGGTCGCTCGTCCAGCAGGCATTCGGCACGCGTGCGGGCGAGGTGGAACAGCGTTACCCGAGAAGCGGATTCGACAGTGCGGCACTGGCATGGTCCACCCTGGTCACCGATGCGGCCTGGTCGTGCCCGATGCTGAACACGTCCGCGTTGCTTTCTACGAACGCCGACGTGTGGTCCTACGAGTTCGCCGACGAGACAGCCCCGGATGTGAGCGGTGTATCGGCCACAGGATTGGCGCAGGGCGCTGCACATGCGACCGATCTCCCGTATACGTTCGACCTGAACGGCAGCGACCTTCTCACCGGTCCGGGCCAGAAGGAACTGGCCTCGAAGATGATCGATGCGTGGTCCGAATTCGCGCGATCCGGCAACCCGGGCGACGCCTGGCCGAAGACAACGGACGCCAGCGGTCCGGTGCTGGAATTCGGCAACCCGGACGCCGCGGTGGGCAACTACCACGACGCTCACCAGTGCTCGTTCTGGTGACTCCTCCGCTGTGTCCAGTGATGAGCTGGCGAACCAGCGCTCAGGATGCCTGACTCGCGTTGTCGACAGCCTGGGCCACCATGTCTGCAGCGTCGGCCGTTGTCGCAGCGTAGCGGACGTTGTCGAACCGGTGTAGGTACGCCGTGTAGATTCCGGACACTTTCTTGTTTGCGTTGTCCATGGCTATGACTTGTTTGCCCATCATCGCGGCCAGCACCGCGGCGTGCAACCTGTCTGTCAGTACAACACTGCCCTGACTCAAGATTCTTTGGGCGACTCGGATATTCAACGCGGCGATCCGCGGATAAGATCGAGACAGGGCGGGGTACATCGCGGCGGTAGCCTTCGGGTAGCTGTGCGTGATCCGGGTCGGGACCGTGAGGGCATGCCACACAGCGACATTTCGGCCGCGCAGACCCCAGTCGTATTGGACGGACGAGTGCTGGATTTCGACGGCTCCGTGGTCGGCCTTCTCGGAATCGACCCGAAGTAGTTTCACGACGTCCACCGACGCCGCGGAGGTATCGGGCGCGATGTGCGCTCCGAACGCCAAGTCTGGGCAGAAATCGACGCGGTTGTGTGGGAAGTGGTCGAGCGCGATCTCGTATGAACGTTGCTCTCGCAGAAGCAAGGTCAGGTCTGGATGCTGCGCGTAAACAGCCGCCGTTTTTTCGAGCTCGTCGGGGTCGGCATAGTCGATGCCTTGGGGGAGGCCGACGATCTTGTTGTGGGGGTGCGCAGCGACAATTCGTTCGCGAAATCGCTGCACCGTAGACCAGCGGTCGCCGAAGTTACCTCCACCGTGAAGCAGAATGGTGCTGCTGCCCAACCGGTCCCGCAGCATCTCATCGGAGTGAGTGAACAGATCGGATACGTATCGGAGTTTCACACCGAGTTCATCGAGATAGTTCGTCTGGCCGACCCAGATCAGGGAGTCTCCGGCGTTGTGGTGCAACGGGAAGTCCAGCAGCGCGACGCGTTCGCCGGGGGCGACGTGACGTTTCAGAACGGTGCGAGTCTCGTTCCGAATCGAGTCGAGTGCAGAACTTGTCATCGGCTGGTCGCCCTCATTCCGTGTCCGAGTAGACGTAAGCGCATCGTCAATGCGCCGTATTGCAACCCGATGCTGTGCACCCACTGACCGCGGGACAGCGGTCGCAGAATCGATGGCACCCAGGGGTTCCGGACCAGTGTCAAGTACACGATGGTGGCGAGGTGGGCAGGAATTTGCGGCAGCGGCTTCGCGTCCGGGCAACCGAGGGGGCTGTGTTTACGCGTAAGCAGGCAGACGGTACTTCCGTAATTGGTGCCCTGGCGAAAAGTCTCCCGAAGAGTGCTTCGCAGGCGGTAGGCGACGACGGCATCGGGTGCGTGACCCAGCGCCATGCCGGCCTGTTGAATTCTCCACGAGTAGTCCACGTCATCGCCGCCCCCGATGAAATTCTCGTCGAAGTACCCGACCTTGTCCACTACTCGACGCCACATCGCGAAGTTGCTGCCCGGTGCGTACGGAAGATAGGGCGTAGCAAAGAGTTGCCCGGCCGGTGGAACGTCGCGCCACGTGGCCACTTCAGGTGAGTTGAGCGTAGACACCTCGATCGCGCCGCCGATCGCGTCGTAATTCGAGGCCGCATGGGTGAGCGCTGTCAGCCAATTCGGGTGAACAGCATCATCGGCATCGACAATGGCCAGAAATTGCCCACGGGCGGCGTTGATCCCGACGTTTCGTGCGTGCGAGACCCCTCGCGTACCGGAGGAATCAACCCATCTCAGAGGGTACGGGACGGCCACCTTGTCGAGGTGTCCGCGAAGCCCGTCGGTCGAACCGTTGTCGCTGACTATTACTTCGAAGGTGCCGTCGTAGTCCAGCGCAGCGAGTGCAGTGAGCTGAACGTCGAGATGGGGAAGCCCATTGCGGACAGGGATGATCACGGATACAAGACCGATTGGCACGTTATGACCATACCGATCGCGGGCCCCGAGGTGAATCCGAGCGCGATGCTCGGCATCACTCGCCCTCGACATCGAGCTCGCGGACTCGGCGGGCGGGTGAACCGACGTACAGGCCGTTCGGCTCACAGTCGCGCGTTACCAACGAGCCTGCGCCGATCACGCATCCACGTCCGATAGTGACGCCGGGCGCAACGACGACGTGCGCTCCCAGCCAACTGCCTGCACCGATCGTCACGGGCGCAGACATGAGTGTCCCTGCTCGGCGCGAAACAGGGCCGATGCGGTGAGTGCTGGTGACGACGGTGACGTTCATAGCGAGAAATGCACCGTCGTGGATATCGACGGCGTCGGTCGAATCGATGTAGACCCGGCGATTCAGAAACACCCGATCGCCGATGGTGACGTTTCCCGGTCCGATGTGGCAGCCGGCGTAGATCAACGATTTCCCGACTTTTCTTCCCAGCCCCCGGTACACAGCCCACCGGTATCGCGATGGGATCAATGCTGATGCCGCGAATCGATTGACGACAACGTCGTAGAGTGTGTCTCGAATGTCAGTTGCAACTGTTGCCATGGTGTTCAGTCTGCTACCGGTCGCTGTGGCCGCTCAGGTAGGACCCTGCGCCGCATGGACGTGCCGACCATGTGGAGTCGACCTTGCATGGACCCGATTTGCATTCCGAGGATATGTGCCCAACGTCCCCGAGATGGCGGCCGCAAAAGTTTGGGCAACAACGGATTTCGGGCTGTCGCGAGGTAGAGAATCGACGCGAGATTGGCCGCCACGGACAGCAGGGCCGGCTGGCTGGGGCATCCTTGCGGCCTGTGTTTGATCAGCACCGGCCACGCCGCTCGGCCGTACAAGATGCCCTGTTCGAACGAGGCTCGGACAGTGCGCCTCAGTCGATAGGACATCATGGCGTCGGGAGCGTGTCCCAACGTCATTCCCATCTCTTGAATTCGCCAAGAGTAGTCGACATCTTCCCCTCCCATTGTCAGGGATTCGTCGAAGTATCCGACTGTCTCGGCGACCCGCCGCCACAGTGCAAAGTTGCAGCTCTGGGCATAGGGGAGGTACACGGTTTCGAATCGCTGATCGGGTTGGGGAATGCGTCTCCACGACGCGACTTCGCGGGTATTCAGGGAGTCGAGCTCTATCGGCCCGCCGAGCGCGTCGAAGTTCTCGGCTGCAGTTGTCAACGCGGATAACCAATTGCTGTGTGCAGCGTCGTCGGAATCGGTGAAAACAAGCAATTCACCGAGAGCGGAGTCGATGCCTACGTTTCGGGCGTGCGACGCGCCTCGGACGTCCGAACTGTCTACGCATCGAACGTTGAGGTCAAGGGTGAGATCCCGAAGGTAGTCCCGCAAATTATCGGTCGAACCGTTGTCGCTCACGATCACCTCGAACGCGCCCTTGTAATCCTGAGCCGCCAGAGCCCTGAGCTGCACGTCCAGGTGTGGCACACCGTTGCGGACGGGCACGATTACGGAAACGAGACTGATCGGCATGGTTTAAAACTGTACTGGGTGCGCGGTCGCACCGCGTCACTTACCTACCGCGCAGTCGCTTTTCCAGGGGCGTCGGGAAGGACGGTACGACGGCGGTGCCGTTCAGTAGTGCGGTGATCCGCTCGGCTTCGGCGGTGACCTCGGCGGTGTTGGATCCGATGTCCTCGAACAGTTCGGTCGCTACTTCGCCTGTCGGCGTGACTGCCCATCCGCCGACGATTCGGCCGTCGAGCCAGATGGTCGGACCGATGTTGCCGAAGGTGTCGAACAGCGGTGCCTTGTAGTCACCGAGGTACCAGTCGCGGTGCTTCCAGCCCATCGGCGTCGGGTCGAGGGCGGGGAGCAGCACGACACCGCGCGCGGAGCCGGACAGGTCCGTGTCCGGCAGCATGATGCCTTCGCCTGCAGTCAGTTCGACGGCGACCGTGTCGATCGCTGCCACGGCCGCTCGCGTCTGGGTCTTGTTCCATCCGGTCCACCATTGGATGTCGTCGATGGTCGCCGGGCCGAACACTTCGAGCCACCTGCGCACGAGTTCTCGACGGCTTTCGGTCTCGTCGACGACGGGAATGCCGCCCGGCCACCAGTGATCGATCGGCGCCCATGCGTGCCGCCGTGATGTCCAGGCGCCGCGAGGTTCGACCCGAACCATCTTTCCTTCGGCTGCCATCATCACCAGGACTTCGGAGGTGACGTATCGCTTGACGTCGTAGGCCTTGTCTGTCGTGGGCAGAAACGCGGTCTTGAGCAGTGGAACCGCCGCGGACAACTCGGCTCCCGTTGCCGTGCCGACGGCCTTCAGGCGTGCCTCGGTCTCATGTTCGACCTGCGTGATCCATGCCGCGGGGTTCTCGACCACCGGATCGGTCGGTCCCTTCTGGACCTGCGTGAGCAGCCGTGTGCGCATTGTTCGTGCGACGCCGAGACTCGCCGCGGCATGGACGAGCGGTAGGTCGTCGTGTGCGAGGACGAACAGGGTTCGGCGCATTGCCATCGAGCGGACCAACGTCCGACGCTCGTACATCGCGTCGCGGACGTCGTCGATGCCCAGCGACCGGGCCCGCGCGAGAACGGACAGGTAGACCGTCGCTGGATCGGTAGCGTGCAGTGCCAAGACCGATTCGACAACGCCTTCCGGCGTCGACGCAGACGCGAGCTGTCGTGACACCAGTCGGGCGCGGCGCTGTTCATCGGTGACCTTCACTCGAACAGTGTGCCTCGCGGGGCCGACATGGCACTATGCCCTGCGTGGACGAATCGCAGAACCTGAAGGACCTGGCGCGCCTGAGGCGCGTGCGTGACCGGATGGATCGCGAATACGCTCAGCCACTGGACGTCGAAGCGCTGGCGCGTGGTGTGCACGTGTCGGCCGGCTACCTGAGTCGGCAGTTCAAACTCGCCTACGGCGAATCCCCTTACTCGTACTTGATGACTCGCCGGATCGAACGTGCGATGGCGCTGCTGCGTCGAGGCGATCTGTCCGTCACCGACGTGTGCTTCGAAGTGGGGTGCTCTTCACTCGGCACGTTCAGCACCCGCTTCACAGAGTTGGTGGGAATGTCGCCGAGCATCTACAAGCGACGTGCGGCCGGAGACGCGGCAGGCATACCGTCGTGTGTTGCGAAACAGGTGACGCGGCCGATCAGAAACGGCGTACGCCGATGAAGTGTCGAGACGCTCACCTGTGCAGGTCCGTCTACAACTCGATTCCGGTTGCCTCGACCACCGTCGACCACAGGGCGTCTCTGGCTTCGGGGGAGTCCTTGCGCCACGACGGGTAGTGGGTCGGCCGGATGGCTCGGTCGTGCCAGAACTTTCCGGTGCTGGTCAGTGCTTCGTCGCCGGCGGCGAGCCAGACGATGGTGTCCGCGCCTTCGTCGGGTGTGCGGAGGATGGGTTTCATGACCGTGCCGAACATCGGAATCGAGTCCGTCACTCCCGGCGTCGCGGCCCAGCCGGGGTGCATGCTGTGCACGACCGGGTCGTGTTCTTCGGTCATGCGCTGAGCGAGTTGCTCGGCGACGACCACCTGCATGCGCTTGGTACGGGCGTACGCCGTCATGCCGGAGTACTTTCCGGAGGCGAACTCGAAGTCTCGCGTATGCAACGGCACCGGATACATGCCGCCGCTGGAGACGAACACGACCCGGGATCCGGCGTCGAACAGTTCCCTGGCGCCGACGGTCAGGGCGACGGGGCCGAGGACGTGCGTCGCGAAGGCGGCCTCGTGGTTCTGTGCTGTCAGCGTTCGCTCTTCGGGCATGACTCCCGCACAGTGGACGATGGCATGCAGCCCGGTCAGCTCCGACGTCAGGTCCGTCACCAGCCGTGCGACCGAATCGAGGTCGCTGACGTCGCATTCTCGGACGACGATCGACGCTTCCGATGCAGCTGTCTTGATGATCCCAGCGGACTTCTCGAGTCTGTCGGCCGATCGTCCGACAAGGTGTACCCGGGCGCCGAGTTTCGCGAGGGACGTCGCGGTCGCGGCTCCAAGCCCGGAGCTTCCGCCGGTGACGACAACGTCGATCGGTTCGGGAAACGGTGCCGGGTCCGACGCCCAGAACCTACTGCGCACCGTCGACCCGATGCGGGAGTAACCGGCTACGACGGTTCGATCGAGGACGGTGTCGAGGATGCGCGTCACGGAGACCATGCGTCCTTCGTACCCCACCGTGCCATCATGCAAGCATGGTTCTCTCCGAGGAGGCACGCGATCTGCTCGCGGATCTACCCACGCACAGGCGTCAGACGTTCGAGCTGCGACTGCAGCAGTGGGGGCCCGATCTGCTCGACGCGGTCACCGCGCTGTACGCCTCCCCGGACGAGGTGGCGTCGGCTCTCGTCACCGTCGCAGCCCGGGGGTTCGCCGCGCGGTCCGACGAGCTGCACCGGCTCGACGAACGCAGATTGCTGCAACCGGACTGGTTCCAGCGGCCGAACATGTTCGGCTACGCCTGCTACGTCGATCGCTATGCGACGACGCTGAAAGGTATGGGGGACAGGCTCGATCACCTGACAGATCTGGGAGTCACCTACCTGCACATGATGCCGTTGCTGAAGCCGCGTCCCGGCGACAACGACGGCGGGTACGCCGTCATGGACTTCTCCTCGGTACGTGAGGATCTCGGCACCAACGAGGATCTGGCGGAATTGGCCACCACGCTGCGCAGTCGCGGGATCAGCTCCGTCGTCGACCTGGTTCTCAATCACGTTGCTCGCGAACATGACTGGGCAGTTGCCGCGCGAGCGGGTGACGCGAAGTATCGTGACTACTTCCTGATCTATCCCGATCGCGACACTCCAGACAGATTCGAGCGCACCCTGCCCGAGGTGTTCCCGGACTTCGCGCCCGGTAGTTTCACCGAGGTCGACGGCGAATGGGTGTGGACGACGTTCAACGAGTGGCAGTGGGACCTGAACTGGGCGAACCCCGCTGTGTTGCTCGAATTCGCCGAGATCGTGGTGCATCTGGCGAACCTGGGAATCGAGGTGCTGCGCCTCGACGCCATCGCGTTCCTCTGGAAAAGGCTCGGGACCAACTGCCAGAACCAGCCGGAGGTGCACGCCGCCACGCAGGCGTTGCGGGCGACCTGCCGGTTGACCGCCCCAGCGACGTTGTTCAAGGCCGAGGCCATCGTCGGGCCCCGAGACCTCATGCCCTATCTGGGTGAGGGTCGCCATGCGGGACGCGTGTCGGACATCGCGTATCACAACAGTCTGATGGTGCACGTGTGGTCCATGTTGGCGTCCGGCTCCACCGATCTGGCCCGGCACGCACTCGCTGGGTTGCCACCGACACCGCCCGGCGGTACCTGGGTGACCTACGTCCGCTGTCACGACGACATCGGCTGGGCCATCGACGATTCCGATGCCTCGGCCCGGGGTGTCACCGGCGTCGGGCATCGGCAGTTCCTTGCGGACTGGTACTCCGGCGAGTTCGACGGATCGTGGGCGGAAGGGCTTGTCTTTCAACACAACAAGGAGACCGGTGATCGGCGGATCAGTGGCACGGCCGCGGCTCTCACCGGACTCGGCCCGTCGAGGAAAGATGTCGCGGGCGGATTCGCCCGGATCTTTCTCGCGCACGCCGTCGTGGCGGCGTGGGGAGGAATTCCCGTCGTGTGGAGCGGCGACGAAATCGGATCACCGGGCGACTCCGATTGGGCGTCGGAGGACGGACACTCCGCCGACAATCGGTGGGTTCACCGGCCGCGGATGACCGACTCCGACCGAGCCCGCCGCTTCGAGCAGGGATCCGACGCCCAACGAGTCTTCGACGGAATCGCTCTCATCGCACGCGTCCGTGCCGGACTGCCGATGCTTCACTCCGAGGCCCCCACCCGGGTGCTCACCGACGCGGACATCGACGACGGGCTCCTCGTCGTGCAGCGTCGACACCCGAGTGGAACCTTTGTCGGGGTCTTCAACGTCACGGGTGAGCATCGGCCACTTGCCCGAGCCCGGTTGACGGACCTGGGGTCGGGCGATCCCCGTGAAGTGCTGTCCGGCCACGATCTGGCAGAGCACGGACTCGACGACCCCGACGGAATGCTGTGGGTCCCGCCGTACGCCGCGTGGTGGATCGTCTGAGAATCGGCGAAGAAGCGAAGGCGTTATATCCCTGTTACCCTGCCTCCCGAAGGTCGTCGGATATCGGACGTTAGGGACTCGTTGATGTTTTCTCGTGCTCGCAGCTCGGTCGGGTCGCTCCGCGGGCTACGCTCCCGCCTGCTGTTGGGTCTCGTCACCGTGCTGGTCGCGGCGTTCGGTGCCACCTTCGTGGGGACGGGTGTTGCGCAGGCCGATTCCGCGCTGGTCTACGTCCACTCGGACGCGATGAACAAGGACATCCCCGTCAAGGTCCTGAAAGCTGCAGGTGAGGGCCCCGCTCCGACGATCTATCTGCTCGACGGTCTGCGTGCGCCGGACGACAACAACGGCTGGCTCATCGAGACCGACGTGGAGCAGTTCTTCGCCGACAAGCACGTCAACGTGGTCATCCCGTTCGGCGGCGGCGGAACGTTCTACACCGACTGGGAGCGCCCCGACCCCAAGCTGGGCGTCGTGAAGTGGGAGACCTTCCTGACGCAGGAGCTACCGCCGGTCATGTCCGCGCAGTTCGGCAGCGACGGCGTCAACAACGCAGTCGCCGGTCTGTCCATGAGCGGCACCTCCGCGCTGAACCTGGCCGCGAACCACCCCGACTTCTACAAGGCCGTTGCATCGTTCAGTGGCTACCCGACGGCCAGCAGCCCCGGCTACGCGCAGGGTATCCAGGTGTCGGTCGGCGAAATGGGTGGCAATGCGCGCAACATGTGGGGCGCATGGCCGTCGGCGTCGTGGCTCGCCAACGATCCGCTGCTCAACGTCGGCAAGCTCCGCAACACCAAGGTGTTCGTCTCGGCCGGTACCGGTTCGCCGCTGACCGATCCGACCGTCAACCCGGTCAGCGCCAGCTTCGACCCCGTCAAGTTCGCACAGATGGTTCCCCTCGAGACTGCGTCGGGTCTGTCCAGTCGCGCCTACGTCGGAGCACTCCGCGCAACCGGCAACAATCCGGAGGTGCGCATCACCGGAGTCGGAACGCACTGGTGGAACTTCTGGGAAGAGCACCTGAAGGACGCATGGTTCACCACCTTCGCACCGACTCTGGGACAGTAGGCGTTCTCTCGTATTAGCGTGCACGCATGACTGCACCCAAGATCGAGGTCGACTACACCGTCCTGGACTGCCCGGACCCGACTGCTCTCGCCGGGTTCTACGCACAGGTTCTCGGATGGAAGCCCACGAGCGACGACGGCGACTGGGTGGTGATTCAGGGACCGGGGGAACTTCGCCTCGCGTTTCAACGAGCCCCCGAGTTCGCTCCCATCGACTGGCCGTCCGACGGCATCAAGATCCACCTGGATTTCGTCGTAGACGACATGCAGGAAGCCGAGCACTACGTTCTCGGAATCGGCGCGACGAAGATCGAAGGCAACGAGAACCACCCCGGCTTCGCCGTGTTCCGGGACCCCGTCGGTCACCTGTTCTGCCTGTGCCGCAGAGGATGACTACTATTCGCGCATGAGCTCTTTCCTGGTAGAACGCTCGACGGTGATCAACGCGTCGCCGGACAAGATCCACCCGTTGATCAACGACCTCCGTGAGTGGCGTACCTGGTCACCGTGGGAAGGCGCCGACCCCGATTTGTCACGGACCTACACAGGTCCGAGCACCGGTGTCGGCGCCTCCTACGCCTGGTCCGGCAACCGCAAGGCCGGGGCCGGATCGATGACGATCACGGATTCGAAGCCGGGTCAGATCGTCGTCCTCGACCTGGTGTTCACCAAACCGTTCAAGGCGAAGAACGTCACGACGTTCACCATCGATCCCGGCGCGAACGGGTCCGAGATCACCTGGTCCATGACGGGGGAGAACAACCTCTTCTTCACCCTGCTCGGAAAGCTCTTCCCGATGGACAAGGTCGTGGGGAAGGATTTCGAGAAGGGATTGGCTCAGCTCAAAGCACGAGCGGAAGGTCAGGCCGCCAGTTCGTGACGGCGGGGTGACCGCTGATCAGCGTGCACCTGCAGCCACTGTGCGAGTACCTGGCAGCCGGTGAGGCCGCTTCCGTCGACCTCTCCGGCGTCGAGCGGTTCTACCGCGTACGCGATGTGGCGTCCGCCCGACGGATTGGCCACCGACCAACGACGCCACGCCAGGGTTTTCGGAAGGTACCCCGCGAGCTCCCGCAGTGCGACGCGTACGCGTCGGGCATCCCTCCTCCATTGCCGCGGCGAGAAGCTGGTCTTCGACGCATTCTGAAAACCGTTGCTGCGGATCAGGTGCCATACCTGTCGGAGCCACGACCGGGTCGTGCGGAACGACATCCACCTCGTGAGATCGGCGATGTCGCGAATGTAGCTGTCCTCGCTGGCGTTGCAGATCATGTCGTGTGGGTGCCCGATCCAGACCGTCTCGACCTCGGCCGGTACGTTCGGCCCGACGCCCGCGACTCCGCGACCGGAACACCCGTCGACGGCACCCGCGGGTTGCTGAGGATCGGAAATCAGTCCCGCGGCCGTCACCGCCGGCAGGTCGATCGCACCGGAGGCCATCTGTCCCAGAACTTCGCGGATGACCGAGCAGCCCTGCGAGTAGCCGATCAGTGCGACCGGTCCTCGGGTTGCTTCGACAGCAGCGATGAGTCGACGGACTCCCAGTGCGGTGCTGTGCCGATAGCTCAGCCCACCGACTGCGACGGGACCGTACGACGCCGGGTAGCCGACCCATCGGCAGACGAACCGGTCGTCCAGTGCGCCGGTGACGTGGCCGAGCAGTCCCGTGACGAAAGTACGGTGGTCGTCCGGTCGGGACTCTCCGGTTCCACCTACTGCGAGAACGGTCAGCTGGGTCATGTCCTCGACTATGACGCGGCATTCTGTGAAATCTCTGGGAAGACGACCGCTACCGGGCTCACCTCCGGTGAAGTGCGGTCGAGACCTCGTCGATCGCGCGGTCCAGGAACGAGCAGTAGACGTCGGGATCCGGCATCGCCGACGCCGCCGATGTCACGCTGACGGTCACGGTGTCGCCGATGCCATGGACTCCGTGCGTGAGCCCCATGACCGGGGACAGTGCAGGGAAGCCGGCGGTGAAACGAACCGGACCGCCTCCGAGTTCGAGGTCCGCGGCACCACGCGCGACGCTCGACAGGACCGTGTTTCCGGTGACCATGTCCGGAACGGCGGTGGCGTCGAACTGGCGGACACCCCAGTGCAGCAGTACAGCGGGAACGGCTTCGGATGCGAGCGACTGAGCCTCGGCTGCGGGATGGGCTGCGCGGCGACGACGAGCCTGCAGTGACTCGGAGATGGCGTGCGCTCGGGTGACGAGATCGGTGATGTCGGGGCGGAGGTCCACTCCTGCGTTGCCGAAGTGGTTGCGCGCCCGGCGTTCACCCTGCTTGCCCAGTGTCACCTCGGCGCCGAGCTCGGCGGGTACCGGATCTCCGTGGTGTGAGAGGTAGCGTTCGAGAGCGAGTGAGATCGCGGTTGCGGCACCGACTGTGACGCTGATGCCCGGGCCGGTGAAGTCTCTGTGATCACGAACGAGACACCGCAAAAATGTGCGTCCGGTCGGTGCGACGTTGACTGTGATCTTGGGTCGGCCCGGCGCAGGAGCGGGGACTGTTCCGGCGGCGGTGTCAGCTGTCAGCTGTCGTTCGAGATCGCGTGCACTGGTGGCTCTTCGAAGGAATGTGCGCGGGCCGATTCGGGGCCGGTCGGGGATGGGGGCAGGCGCGGACCGGTCGTCTCCGAGGAGTCGTCGGGCCAGGCTCGACGCGACACGGCCGTCGCCCAGTGCGTGCGAGATCTGTAGTACCGCAACGAGTGCAGGGCCGTCGCACCGCGGAGCGCCGGTGACGCCACCGAAAAGGTGCAGACGCCAGACGGATCGGTGGGGGTCGAGCTGATCGGTGAATGCCTCGGCGACGGTGTCGAGGCAGTCCCTCCACGTGCGGCCAGTCTCCCGGATGTGTACGAGGGCCGTTGTGTCGGGTGCCCGACGAAGACTCGGATAGCGAAGCGAGAGTGGGAAATCGACGATCCGCACACCGAGGTCGCTGATCTGTTCCGCGCGGCGCAGCAGTTCTTCGCGGACGGACTCCGCAGGCGAGTCGGAGTCGAAGCAGTACAACAAAAATTGATCGTTCGGAATCTTTGCGGACATCCAGTACGTCTGGGCGTCGGTGGGATGCAGACGAACGGTCACCTGCCGAGACCAGCTGCGGCAGGTGACCGGTGCGCGGACGACGCGAGAGACGTCAGGCGACGTTCACCAGACCCACCGTCGGGAAGAAGAAGCAGCTCTTGTCGCTACCGTCGACTGCCTTGTGGTTCACGGTGCCGAAGACCGCGGCGAGGACGGTGCCGGCGCCGGTCTCGACCGGTACGGCCCGCGCGCCTGCTGCCGGCAGCACGGCGAGCGCGTCGGTCAGCGGTCCGCGAACCAAGTCCTTGATCATCGGGGAGACGTCGAGGTTGTCCAGAATCGACTGCACCAACGTCGATGTCGCGCCGCCGAAGTCGGCGAATCCGCCCTTCGAGGTGTTGACGTTGAACCACGCCACCTGCATGCCGCTCTTGTCGCCGGAATCGTCGACGATGCCGGCCGGAACGAATGCGAACAGCGTCTCTCCGGCCTCGGCCGCATTGAGAGCCGGCAGCGGGACGGGCGAGGGGATGGTCAGGTTGGGCCACGGTCCTGCGGCACCGCCTGCCACACCGGGCACGATGCCGAGAGGTGCTCCGGGCGCGGCGGCGCAGTTGATCGCGGCCGTCGGGTAGAAGAACGGCGTGATGCCGACGTTCGTCAGAATGCCGTTCACCGTGTCGAGTGCAGCGAGTGGATTGGCGCCGGTCGGTTCGGCTACCTCCGTGCGAGTCGCCGCGATGGCGTCGGCAGCAGCCTGGGAGACAGCATCGAGAGCTGCCGGTGCAGGCGACGCGGGGCCGGGATCGGCCGCCGCGGTCGCGGGAACCGCGAGTAGAGCCGCGCACGACAATGCGACGGTTCCCGCTAAACGGCTGAGGCGACGAGACATATGTGACTCCTGGGACTCATGAGGTCAAAGTTACGAATGGGGTGATGGGACCACAATTCTTATGAAGTTCTCAAGCCCAGGAGTTCACGGTTATGCAATTGCAACGTCGGCCTACGCCGAGTTCGGTGCGTCAGCTTGCGTTGATTCCGTAGTCACGCACAATGCCGGCGAGGCCGGAGGCGTAACCCTGGCCGATAGCTCGGAACTTCCATTCCTGGCCGCGGCGGTAGAGCTCGCCGAACACCATCGCGGTCTCGGTGGAGGCGTCTTCGGTCAGGTCGAATCGCGCGAGTTCACGACCGTCGGCCCGATCCACGACACGAATGAATGCATTGATGACCTGGCCGAAACTCTGCCCCAACGCGTCGGCGTCGTGGATGGAGACCGGAAAGACGATGGAATCGATCTGCGGGGACAGCGCGACGAGGTCGATGTCGATCGACTCGTCGTCGCCCTCGCCTTCGCCAGTGCGGTTGTCGCCGGTGTGCTCGATGGCGCCGTCGGGGGAACGGAGGTTGTTGTAGAAGACGAAGAACTGATCTCCCGCGGACTTCTTGTCCGCGCCGAGTCCGATGGCGCTGGCGTCGAGGTCGAAATCCCCGCCCGTCGTGCTGCGCACATCCCAGCCCAATCCGATGGTCACGGCAGTCAGGTTCGGGGCTTCCTTCGACAGCGATACGTTTCCGCCCTTGGCCAGGGTGACGCCCATTCACTTACTCCTTCATTCGTAGATGAATTGCCTGCTCTCCACAGTAGGTGGTGAAGAGAGGGGAGGGTGTGACTAGCGATGCTGGAGTGATTGTGGTGAAATACCGAAACCGAAAAAGTTATCAGGGCGGCCGGCGTGCGCGTCGGCGACACGCCGAGCGAAACTATCGATCTGGGGACTTACGTGCACGTATCGCGTCGAGACTTGTTCAAGTACGCCGCTGTGGGATCGGCGGCCGCCGTCGGTCTGGCCGCAGTGTCCACTCAGGCAGCACGCGCCGACGGGCTGGGGACGTTGATCGATTACTCGGGAGGGGTTCCGTCGCCGGAATCGATTCGCGCTGCCGGGCACCTGGGCGCGATCAGATACGTCTCGGACCGTCGGCCGGGAGCCGAATGGATGCTCGGCAAGCCCATGAAGCGCGACGAGGCCGACGCGCTCACCGAGGCCGGCCTCGAAGTGGTGTCCAACTACCAGTTCGGCAAGGGTGACACCTCGGACTGGAAGGGCGGATTCGCGGCAGGCGTCAAGCATGCGAAGCGCGGCCTCGAACTGCACCGAGCAGCGGGTGGACCCGAGAATCGCCCGATCTACGTTTCCATCGACGACAACCCCACCGCGGTGCAGTTCGCGACCCTGATCGCGCCCTACATCCTGGGCTGGGAATCGATCGTCGGCCCGGAGAACACCGGAATCTACGCCAATTCACCCACGATCGAACTGGCGTCCATCGCCGGTCTCGGTCAGTGGTACTGGCAGCACAACTGGGGCACTCCGAAAGGTTTTCGCCACCCGGCTGCGCATTTGCATCAGGTTCAGATCGACAAAGCGAAAATCGACGGAATCGGCATCGACCTGAATGTAATTCTGAAGCCCGATTACGGCCAGTGGTCGTTGGCCTGAGCCGGAAAGAATTTCGCAATGAATCTCATCGATGTCATTTATGCGATCGCGGCGTATTTCTATCAGCTTTTCTCGGATTCGCTCGGCTCCTGATTCACTGCCGTACTTCCGAACAGCAGAATCAACGACACGACGGCCAAAGCCGCAACGACCGCCGAGAACACAACACCCGCAGTGACGAGGCCCCACGCTGTCGCCGCAGCACCTGCGCCGATGACGGGGACAGAAATCGCGACGTAGAGGACGACGAACAGTGTCGACGTCACCTCTGCGCGCCGATCCGCTGGTAGCTTCTCGGTCACCGACGCCAATCCCTTGCTGAACGTGACGCCCTGGCCGATACCGCACACCACAGCGGCGACCAGCAGGATCGGTAGAGACGCCGTGGCCAGAGCGAGGCATAGAGCGCTGACGCCGACGATGAGCGTGATGCACCCGCCACGCAGCGCGACAGTCGTGCCGAGCCCACGAAGCGCGATCTGTGCGACAGCAGACGACGCGAACGTCACGAAGGCGACAGCGCCGACCACCGCGTGGTTCTGCACTCCCAGCACCTGTGTGACGAATCCGGGAGAGACGCCTGTGAACAGCCCGAGAACGGCGAAACCGGCGAACCCGCCGATCGACGCTCGCACGAACGTGGCACGCACCGGAGCCGGCACGGACAACCTCTGCATGTGAGGCCGCGCGCCGGGCAACACCGTCACCGGTTCCGGAATGAGAAACACGGCGACGCCGGCAAGGACCAGCAGCACAAGGTTCACGACGAAGGTCAGGTGCGTCGGCTCGGGGAGATACTCGACCAGCAGACCAGCCACGAGCGGTCCGAGCCCCAGCCCGCCGATGTTCGCCGCAGTGGCTATGGCGGGAGCTCTGGACTTCCACTGCGAAGTGCTCGTTGCTGCAGGCCCCGGTCGTGGACCGGGAGCCAGCTCCATCAAGGTGACCGTTGCCGTGCCGACGAAGATGCCCGCGGACAGGCCCGACAGAACACGACCGACGAGGAGCGCAGCAACGGACCCGGCGAAGATGAACACCAGAGCGCTGGCGATGCCGAGCGCCACGCCTGCGAGCAGGAGCGGTCGCCTACCGAGCGAATCGGACCACCGCCCGAACGCGAGGAGAGCGGCCAGCACGCCGAGCGCATACGCTGCGAAGATCACGGTCACGACGAACACCGAGAACCCGAACTCGGCCTGGTAGAGCGAGTACACGGGAGTGGGCATGGTCGTGCCCATCATCGCGATGGTGAATGCGTAGGTGACCGCTACGAATGCGACAGGTTTGCTCACCAGCAAACCCTAATGGGCAATGCCGGCCAGGGGGCGGTCAGGCTCGGTCGATCAGGGAACGAACACAGTCCCGATGGTCGGCAGGAATCCGCACGTGCGTGCCGGGGCGGCGGGATCTTCCTTGGACTGCGTCGTGATCGAACCCGAGACGACGGCGAGCACGCGGCCCGGACCGGTGTCGGCGATAGCCGAGACGGTGGCCGGTCCGTCCGGGTTGATGTTCGACGCGCCGGTGAGTTCCGTGGTGCCCGTGCGACGGTTGTCGAGGTTGAGCCACGTGACCGTCAGCGGAGCTTCCTGGACCTGCGCGACGGGCGCGGTGCCGAGTGCGGTGAACACGAAACCTGCTTGGCCGGCGGGCGGGCCGGGAGGGGGAAGCGTGGCCGGGCCGGGTACTGCCAGCGCCGTGCCGACCGAGTCTGCGCTGTCGGAGATGCATCCCTTGCCGATGGTGGGGTACAGGAACTGCGCGATGACCGGCCCGTCCGCGGGGGGAAGCTCGGGGCCACCGCCGCCGGAACCGTCCAGGAACGTGATGACCCGCTCGAGGGTGGACTTGACCTGATCCGGCAAGGCCGAGTTCTCGAGAAGTGCGCGCGCCTGGGCGAGAAGATCCGCCTGAGGAGCAGCGGCGACATCCGTCGGACCGGCTGCAGCGCCGAGAATAGCCGGAGCGAACGAGGCGAGGGCTTCGATCTGTGCGTAATCGGGAAGCGGCTGATCCGGAGTGGGAAGGAAGAAGGGAGGCAACGGTGTTTCGGGAGTCGGGGACTCGGGAGCGGCCGGGGCCTGCAGTGCAGGCTCGGCCGATGCGGTGGCCGGCACTGCCAGCGCGGCAGCGATTGTCACAGCTACTGCGGTGACGGTCCTGCGCGTTACCCCGTTACGAAGCACTTGATTTCCCCATCCTCATCGAAAGCGGGCCGTGGAACTGTTGCTGGCTCGAGGGGTCACTCTATGTATACGGCCCATCGTTGTACAGCCGATGCCGATGCCAGACTGCCACCGTAGATTAGCCTGTTGCAGAAGTGAATAGTGTTACTGGTGATGAAACTGTTATATGTGACAATCCAATACGACGTCGAAGAATTTCTGTGAACGGCTGTTTCGGAACCAGATCCGACGCCCTATAGGCTCAGGCGTCAATCGCGGTCGAATCGAACGGGAGCAGTTACTTCAGTGAACCCCCCGCCCCGTCTGTCGATTCTTCGCCTCGCACCCCTGCTGCTCCTCTTGTCCGTGATCGCACGTCTCGTCTGGGCGTTCGCGACCGAGAACGGGATGAACCTCGTCGACCTGCACGTCTACGTCGACGGATCTGCAGCGCTGCTACGGGACGATCTCTACGACTTCACCTATTCCGAAGAGACGCCGGACTTTCCGCTGCCGTTCACGTATCCGCCGTTCGCGGCTCTCGTATTCTTCCCGCTGCACTACCTGCCCTTCACCTTCGTCGGCGTGTGCTGGCAGCTCGCGACGATGGCCGCAATGTTCCTGCTGGTCAAGCTCGCCCTCGAGATGATCCTCGGCGACGACGCGGCAACGGTGCGGCCCGCCATGGCGTGGACCGCGCTGGCTCTGTGGACCGAACCGGTACGCACCACACTCGACTACGGGCAGGTGAACGTATTCCTCGCCCTGGGGGCGGTGCTCGCGGTACGCAGCTCCCGATGGTGGGTCGCCGGCGGCATCGTCGGTTTCGTCGCCGGTATCAAGTTGACGCCCGCGATCACCGGACTGTTCTTCCTCGCCACCCGACGATGGAAAGCTGCTGCCTTCTCGGCCGTCGCATTCGGGGCGACTGTCGCCGTCAGTTACGCGGTCCTCGGACACCAGGCGGGTACGTACTTCACGACACTGCTGGGCGACGCCGACCGCATCGGTCCCGTCGGATCGGTGTGGAACCAGTCGCTCCGAGGGGCGATGAGCCGCATCGCGGGATACGACGTCGAATCGTCCGTCGCCTGGATCGCCGGCGTCCTGGTGATCGCAGCACTCGCGGTCGCTGCGTGGCGGGCACTACGCCCCGGTGACCTTCTCGGCACCCTGATCATCGTCCAACTGCTCGGGCTCGCCGTCTCGCCCATCTCCTGGTCCCACCACTGGGTCTGGGTCATGCCGATGCTGGTGTGGTTGCTGCACGGCCCCGACCGGCGACGAATCGGTACCCGCGTCGTCGCCGGATTCTGGCTGCTCACCACGCTCGTCGGCGTGCCGTGGATACTCAGCTTCTTTCAGGAATCGATCTGGCTGGTCTCCCGGCCCGGCGTGCTCGCCTGGTTCGGTGCCGTCGACATCGTCGGAATCGTGCTCGTCTACGGCTGGGTCATCTACCTCGGTAGGGATCGTCTGCGTGCGCAGATGCTCAGTCTTCGGGCAACAACGCGTCGATCCGATGCGCCAGATCAACATCCTTCTGCGTGAGCCCGCCCGCCGAATGCGTCGACAGGGTGAAGGTCAGCTTTCGCCATCGAATGTCGATGTCCGGATGATGGTCGGCGGCTTCCGCAGCAGCCGCCACACGAGAGACGAACTCGATCGCGGTAGGGAACGTCGGAAGTTCGACGATGCGGACGATCGACGAGTCCACTCGTCGCCACTGTGGAAGGGCGCGAAGCGCGTCGTCGACATCGGAATCGGAGAGTAGGTCGGCCATGACAGACGATGGTGGCACGAACGAGCGTCTCGTGGTGGCAGGAGCAATCGTCGCCGACGGATTGTTGCTGCTCGCGCAGCGCGCGCGACCCGTCGAACTCGCCGGACTGTGGGAGCTTCCCGGCGGAAAAGTCGAACCGGGCGAAACCCCCGAGGCTGCGTTGGCACGGGAACTGCGGGAGGAACTGGGCGTCGAGACCGCCGTCGGGCATGCGTTGACCGGTGATGTCGCGTTGGCCGAAGGCCGTGTGCTCCGTGCCTACCGCGTCGAGCTGATCTCCGGTAACCCGGTACCGCTCGATCACTCCGCGCTTCGCTGGGTGGATGCGTCCGCGCTGTCCACGATGGACCTCGTCGACGCCGATCGCGCCTGGGTCTCCGAATTGAGTGCCTTTCTCAGGCAGCCCGGGCCTTCTTGAGACCCTTCTTCAAGTCTTTGCCGGTGGCGCCCGCGTCCTCGAGTTTCTTCATACGCATGATGACGACGGGGCACTTCAAGCACCGTGTTTTCTTGCGGCAACACTTCTTCTTGGGCTTCAGACCCGAGATGTCCTTGGCCTTGACCTTGCCCATTTTCTTGGCTCCGCTTTGCTCGACTTCGAGGTGAATTCCTACCCAACAGTACTGCGTGGTGCAGGTCACCCTGTGCGAGCGGGTAAACTCGATCGGTCGCGAGAACCTCGCGGTGCAGCGCGCTTCTCTAGCGACATAAGCCCGCTAGCGAACAAGAGCCCGCATTCGACCCAGGAGAATTTTTCGCGTGAGCGCCCCAAGCAGTGCAGACAACATCGACAGCACCACAACCTTCCGCAACGTAGCCATCGTTGCACACGTCGACCACGGCAAGACCACGCTGGTCGACGCCATGCTGCGGCAGTCGGGAGCGTTCGAGGAACGCGCCGAACTCGTGGACCGAGTCATGGACTCCGGTGACCTCGAGAAGGAAAAAGGCATCACCATCCTGGCGAAGAACACCGCCGTTCACCGCCACAACCCTGACGGCACCATCACCGTCATCAACGTCATCGACACCCCCGGCCACGCCGACTTCGGTGGAGAGGTCGAGCGCGGCCTCTCGATGGTCGACGGCGTCGTCCTGCTCGTCGACGCGTCCGAAGGCCCGCTGCCGCAGACGCGCTTCGTGTTGCGTAAGGCGCTCGCCGCGTCGCTGCCCGTCATCCTGGTCGTGAACAAGACCGACCGTCCCGACGCGCGCATCGAAGAGGTGGTCTCCGAGAGCCACGACCTGCTGCTGGACCTGGCGTCGGACCTCGACGACGAAGCGTCCGAGGCAGCCGAGCTCGCCCTCGACCTCCCCGTTCTGTACGCCTCCGGCCGTGAGGGCAAGGCATCGAAGGTGCAGCCCGAGAACGGCAGCGCACCGGACGCGGAGAACCTCGACGAACTGTTCGACGTCCTCCTCAACTACGTTCCCGCACCCAAGGGCAACGTCGACGCGCCGCTCCAGGCTCACGTCACCAACCTCGACGCGTCGGCCTTCCTCGGCCGCCTCGCGCTCGTCCGCATCCACAACGGCACGCTCAGCAAGGGCCAGACCGTCAGCTGGATGCGTGAAGTCGACGGCGAGCCCGTCGTCCAGAAGACCAAGGTCACCGAGCTGCTCAACACCATCGGTGTCGAGCGCGTTCCCGGCGAGAAGGGTGTCGCGGGCGACATCGTCGCCGTGGCCGGTTTCCCGGACATCATGATCGGTGACACCCTGGCCGACCTGGAAAACCCGGTCGCCCTACCCCGCATCACCGTCGACCAGCCGGCCATCTCGGTCACCATCGGCACCAACACGAGCCCGCTCGTCGGACGCGTCAGCGGCCACAAGCTGACCGCTCGTATGGTCAAGAGCCGTCTGGACTCCGAGCTCGTCGGCAACGTCTCGCTCAAGGTCCTCGACATCGGTCGTCCCGACGCCTGGGAGGTCCAGGGTCGTGGTGAGCTCGCACTCGCCATCCTCGTCGAGCAGATGCGTCGCGAGGGCTTCGAGCTCACCGTCGGAAAGCCACAGGTGGTCACCCGCCAGGTCGACGGCAAGATCCACGAGCCCTTCGAGGAGCTCACCATCGACACCCCCGAGGAATTCCTCGGCAGCGTCACCCAGCTCCTCGCGGCACGCAAGGGCAAGATGGTGCAGATGACGAACCACGGCGCAGGCTGGGTTCGCATGGAGTTCATCGTCCCGTCGCGAGGCCTGATCGGTTTCCGCACCGACTTCCTCACCGACACCCGCGGCACCGGTATCGCCAACGCCGTCTTCCACGGCTACGCACCGTGGGCAGGCGAGATCCGTGCACGCCACACCGGCTCGCTCGTCTCGGACCGCAGCGGAAGCGTCACCCCGTTCGCCATGATTCAGCTGGCCGACCGCGGAACGTTCTTCGTCGAGCCCGGCGCGGACACCTACGAGGGCATGGTCGTGGGTATCAACCCGCGTCAGGAAGACCTCGACATCAACGTCACCCGCGAGAAGAAGCTGACCAACATGCGTCAGTCCTCCGCCGACGTCATGGAGACCCTCGCCAAGCCCAAGAAGCTGGACCTGGAAATGGCCATGGAGTTCTGTGCAGGCGACGAGTGCGTCGAGGTGACACCCGAGGTCGTTCGCGTCCGCAAGGTGCACCTCGATTCCAACGAGCGCGCTCGCGAGCGTTCGCGTAGCAAGTCCCGCGACAAGGCTGCTCTGTAATCAGCCTGTTTCGGTACATTCTGGGCTCGAGGTAGCCGTTCGAGCGTGGTGACTCTGCAGAGGGTCACCACGCTGGAACGATGGTGGTGCCTGTGGGATGGACAGGTGCTGGGCAACGACGAAGGAGCGGCCATAGTGCGGCGGACGAAGAGTGGCATTGCAGTCGCAGCCATTGCACTGGTGTTGGCAGCCTGCACGGCCAATCCGCCGCCTCCTGTCGAGAGCGAACCCACCCCCGAGACCACGACGACCACTCCGGCGCCGACCGAGACCGGTGACCGAGTGGTCGTGGCCATCGACGATGTGGGGATCGGTTTCAATCCCCATCTGCTCTCGGATCAGTCGCCGGCCAATTCTGCGGTCAGTTCGCTCGTCCTACCGAGCCCCTTCCGTCCGATCGCCGATCCGAACGACCCGGCGAGCACCGTCTGGGCCCTGGATTCTACCGTCCTCGTGTCGGCCGAGGTTACGTCGCAGAATCCGTTCACGGTCAGATACCAGCTGCGCAACGACGCACAGTGGTCCGACAGTGCGCCGATCGCCGCCGAGGACTTCAGATACCTATGGCAGCAGATGATCTCGCAGCCAGGCGTCGTCGATCCCGCTGGATACGCGCTCATCGAGGACGTGGCCTCGTCCGGTGGAGGCAAGACCGTCGACGTCACCCTGTCTCAGCCGTACCCGAACTGGCAGCGACTGTTCACCGACCTGCTGCCGAGCCACCTGCTCAAGGACTCACCCGGCGGCTTCGAGACCGGCCTCAGCGACAACGTTCCCGTCTCCGGCAGTCAGTTCAACATCAAGTCCATCGACCGCGGGCGCGACGAAATTCTGCTCGAGCGTAACGACCGCTACTGGGGTGAGCCCGCCCTGCCGTTCCAGATCCTGCTTCGCCGTGGTGGAACTCCGGCGCAACTCGCGGACTCGCTGCGCTCGGGTGATGCACAGGCAGCGCAAGTCCGGGCAGGCACGGCCACCGAAGCGCAGCTGTCGGCAATTCCAGGTATACGCACCGGGATTCGGTTCCAACCCCGCGTTCTGGATCTGACGCTGAACGGGCGCACGCCGGTTCTGACGGACCCGATCGTGCGGAGGGGAGTGCTGGGACTGCTCGACTCCTCGCTGTTGTCCACCGTCGCAGCAGGATCCGGATCTGCCGATCATCCCGCCCGAGCGCATCTGACCTCTCCGTCGGACACGCGCTACGAAACTACCGCTCCGGCTCCGATCACTCGCGAGGCTGCACTGACGCTGCTGGAACAGGCCGGATACGTCCCCTTGGCCGACGGGTCTCTCGGAAAAGCCGGTGTACCTCTCGATTTCGTGATCGGTGCCGTGGAGAACGACACCGTGTCGATCGCCGTCGCGAACACCGCAGCGGACCAGCTGTCCGGCGCAGGAATCAAAGCAACGGTCACTGCGCTGCCCGCGGAGGAGTTGTACAGCACCGCTCTGACCGACAGCGAGGTCGACGCGATCGTCGGGTGGTCCGCGGCCGGGGTGGACCCCGCAACCGTCATGGCGTCTCGATTCGGTTGCCCGGCAACGCAGACCGACGCGCCCGCGCCAGTGGAGGCCGAGGGCGACGACGCGCCTCTGCCGTCTCCGAGCAATCTGTCCGGCTTGTGCGTACCCGAGCTCGAGGGCTCGGTGGACCGCGCGCTTCGAGGGGAACTGCCGGTCGACCGCCTCGTCGCCGAAGCCGAGCCGAAGCTCTGGGAGTTGGCCGCGGTGCTCCCGATCATGCAGGATTCTTCCGTCGTCGCAGCGGGCACCGGTGTGGAAGGTGCGTCGTTGGCCGGTCCCATCGAAACGGGGATTTTCGGCGACGCATCGAAATGGGTGAGGACACCGACCAAGTGAAACTGCTACTCGTTCACGCACATCCGGACGACGAGACCATCACCACCGGAGGCACCATCGCGCGTTACGCGCGAGCAGGCGTGGAAGTCACGGTCCTGACGTGCTCGCTCGGCGAGGAGGGCGAGGTCATCGGAGACACGTGGGCACACCTCGTGGTCGACGAAGCGAACCAGCTCGGTGGATACCGCATCCTCGAATTGGACAGGGCGCTGGCAGTTCTCGGTGCACAGCCTCCGAGATTCCTCGGCGGAGCAGGGAAGTACCGCGACTCGGGAATGGCCGGTACGGCGGCGGCGTCCAATCCGCGGGCGTTCGTCAACGCGAATCGAGACGAGGCGCTCGAAGCGATGCTGTCGGTGGTGCGCAGTGTGCAGCCGGACGTGATCGTCGGCTACGACCCGGAGGGCGGCTACGGTCACCCGGATCACCAGCAAGTGCATTCTCTGGTGACGGAAGCGTTCGACCTGGCAGGAACGGATCACTATCCGGGCGCGGGAGCGCCGTGTACGCCGAGGAAGTTCTACTGGACCGTCACCGGCGAGAAGCAGCTGCACGACGGTATCGACGCGATCGGCGAGGTGCCCGACGGTTGGAGGATGCCGGAGGACGGTGAACTCCCGTCGGTTCCGGAGAGCGTCGTGACGACGTCGATCGATGTACGTGAGGTCTTCGACCTCAAACGTGATGCCCTGCGTGCCCACGCCACTCAGGTGACCGTGGCGCCGTCGGGTGTCGAGTACGCGCTGTCCAACAACATCGTGCAACCCATCCTCGCCGACGAGCAGTACGTGCTGGTCCGCGGCGAACCGGCGGACCTCGATTCGTCGGGTAGGGAAACGGATCTGTTCGCCGGCGTACTAGGATATGGCGTGAATCACTAATTTGATTGCATCTGGGGTGGGTCACACATGTACAACTGGATCGTGCAGGACGCCATAGTCGCGTTCGTCAACTCGCTCATGCCGGACTTTCCGCGGCAGGAAATGCTCTACCAGCAGGGACTGACCGATATCGCTTCAGCGCTGAGCAACTTGCTGACCTCGTTGGGATACCCGCCGGTCTCCTGATCGATCTCGATACGTCAGTATTGGACGCATGATCTCGAAGGCCGCATCCAATGCTGTCGTCCTCGTGTCGAGGGCAACTCTCGCAGTACTGATCTTCGACGGTTTTCTGTGCGGCGTTCTGTCGATCCTGTTTCTTCCCACCTACCTCGGCTCGGTGCCGTTCCCGGTGAGTGCGCTTCTTGCCGGGGCTGCGAACGTTGCGTTGCTGTTCGCGGCCCGCAAGGTCGCCGAGGAACCGCTGGCCATCGCGTCGCCGCTGATCGCGTGGTTCGTCGCCGTCCTGCTGTGCATGTTCGGCGGCCCCGGCGGAGACGTCCTACTCCTGGCGGACTGGCGCACGGCGATTCTGCTTCTCGGCGGACTCGTTCCACCGGGGGTACTGCTGTTCAGCTGGAGGCTGCAACGCCTCACAGCAACCCCGCATGCTCACCCGCATCCCGGAGCACATTCTCGATCATCGTCGGGGTCAGCCTCCCGGTGAAGGTGTTCTGCTGGCTGACGTGGTAGCTGCCGAACAAACGGACGCCGTCGAGTTGGACGTGCACCCCGTGGCCGAACTTCGGCCGCGGTCGCGGAACTTCCCACCCGTTTCGCTCGAGCATCGGCAGCAGTGATTGCCAGCCGAAGCCGCCGAGGACGACGATCGATCGCAGTGTCGGCTTCAGCAGGCGCAGTTCGATGTCCAGCCACTTCTGGCATCGATCTCGCTCGGTGACCGTCGGCTTGTTGTCCGGGGGAGCGCAGTGGACCGGAGCGGTGATTCGTACACCTCGTAGTTCGAGGCCGTCTCCGATGTGCGTCGACGTGGGCTGGTTGGCCAATCCGACGGCGTGCAGCGCCGCATAGAGGAAATCGCCGCTTCGGTCGCCGGTGAACATACGCCCGGTGCGATTGGCTCCGTGGGCTGCGGGCGCGAGCCCGACTATCAGAACGCGTGCATTTGCCGGCCCGAACCCAGGGACCGCTCTGCCCCAGTAGGTTTCGTCGCGAAACGCCGCCCGTTTCTCGACGGCGACCTTTTCACGCCAGTTCACGAGGCGTCGGCAGGCCCGGCACTGCGATATCGCCGCGTCGAGTCGAGGAATGTCTCGCGGGATCATCGCGCCCACGGGTTGCCTGGAGCGGATGCCTCGTCGAACGTGTTTCGGGACGTGGTGACGTGCGCCAAGTTCTCGTCCGACCAGGTCACCAACGCGCTGAAGACCGGCTGCAGGCTGCTTCCCAACGCGGTGATCTCGTAGTCCACCCGAAGTGGAACCACCGGATACATCGTCCGGGTGACGAGCCCGTCGCGTTCGAGCTGACGAAGCCTGTCGGTCAAGACCTTCGCCGTCGCTCCGATGCGAGCGCGCAGTTCGCTGAACCGCATCGGCCCCTCGTGATGAAGAGTCCACAGAATCGGCGTGGTCCACCGGCTGAACACGAGATCGACGACCGGCGTGATCGGGCACCCATTGCTGGCAGTGGGTTCGTGCGGCACGTGACCTCCAGGGGTACTTGGTTTCCTCTAGGAACCTAGTATCCGGCAGCGCTAGCGTCAACGTCGTTCTCGAACATTCGACGACAACAAAGGGGGCGATCATGGTGTCGCGCAAATGGTCTGTTCTGGTTTTCCTCGGCGTTTCCCAGTTCATGGTGTTTCTGGATGTGTCGATCGTCAACGTGGCGTTGCCCTCGATCGAAGAGGCCCTCGACATTCGCGAGGGCAACCTGCCGTACGTCGTGACTGCGTACGGCACCCTGCTTGGCGGGTGTCTGCTTCTCGGGTCACGATTGGCCGATCGCTTCGGGCGACGAACCGTGCTGCAATGCGGGCTGGCCTTGTTCGGTCTGGCGTCGTTGATCGCGGGCTTGGCCGGTGATCAGGTCGTTCTGTTCGTCTCACGTGGAGTGCAGGGCGTCGGCGCGGCGTTGATGGCGCCCTCGGCGTTGGCCATCCTGACGCTCACCTACAGAGAGGGCGACGATCGGAACAAGGCGCTCGGTGTGTGGGGCGGGCTCACCGGGCTCGCCTCCGTTGCGGGCGTCGTGCTCGGAGGAGTCGTCACCGATCTACTGGACTGGCGCTGGGTGTTCTTCGTCAATGTTCCGGTCACCGTGCTCGCACTTGTGGTGGCTCCGCGTGTGTTGCCCGAAAGTCATGGGCGCGCTTCGTCGTTCGATCTCGTCGGCTCCGTGATGTTGACCGGTGGCCTGTTGGCCGTCATCAGTGCTCTCGCACGTGCGATCGAAGCAGGGTGGGGAGATCAGCTCGTGCAAGTCGCAGGGATCGTCGGCGTGGTCGTGCTCGTCGCGTTCGTCGGCGTCGAAACACGGGTACGGGATCCGCTGATTCCGTTCGAGGTATTCGCGTCACGGGCGTTGAGAACCGCCAACATCGTTACAGTGCTTCTGCTGGGCGTGGTGGTGACCTTGTTCTTCTTCGTCAGCCTTTTCCTTCAACAGGTACTCGAACTATCGCCGTTGGCAACAGGATTCGCGTACCTACCACTGGCGCTGACTGTGGTGTTGGGTGCTGCAATCGCCAGCGGTCTGACAGGACGTGTTTCGGCCAAGTTCGTGCTGCTCGTCGGATTCGCGTCGATCCTCGTCGGGACCGTGCTGCTTCGACTGGCACCCCCGGAGTCGTCGTACTGGATCGACATGCTGCCGGCATTCGTCCTTCTCGGCACAGGGATGGGCATCGCATTCGTCTGTCTCCAGATTGCTGCGCAATCCGATGTGTCCGAGGAACGCGCGGGCGTTGCTGCTGGGGTGATCGGCACGAGCCAAGAGCTCGGCGGCTCGCTCGGCGTGGCAGTGGCAGCCACCATCGCCTTCAGCAGCATTCCTGTCGTCGACGACACGGACACGGTGGCCGTCCGCATCGCCAGAACCGAGGTCTTCCATCAGGCGTTCGTGGTCGCGGCGGTCTACATCGTCGTCGCCGCCGTAGTCGCGGTATGGCAGATGCCCGCGCTGACACCACGAGCGCAGGACGACGGCGTCAGCGCGTGACCCACTTGTCACCGGCTCCCGGTGTCACTGCCTCCACGAGTGACCACGCCTGGTCGACGGGCACATCGAGAATTTCGTAGTGACCGACCCCCGCGGGGGTCGCGGCGACGATGGTCGCGACCCCGGCGCGGCGCTGGAAGAAGCTCTGGCGCACGGTCCACCCGATGATTCCTGCGGCCTCGAGGCTGTGGCGCTTGCGATCCAGCGAACCGTGCTGGGTGATCAGCCAACCCGGTAGAACGGCGTGGCCGAGACCCCGACAGCGGTCCCAGGCAACCGAGAGTGCACCGACGAACAGAACAGCCAGTGCGGCCCAGACGAGGAGGGGGATCGGTGCACCTACGTACTCTGCGACGCCGACGCCTGCTGCGACGACGGCGACGGGGAGCACGGCCCGTGTGTAGCGTCGACGCTGTGCCGCCGGGCCGTGCACCACCAATGGTTTCCTGGCGTCACCGTGGAGTCCCGCGTCACCGAGAACGACGGTCATCATTCGTCTGGCTTCGGCAGCGGGAGCCTGGGGCAGTAGTAGCGACGACTCCTTCTTCTCTGCACTGACGCCCGTCATGATGGCGTCGAGCTTCGCGCCTTTCGCGACCCGCAGCAGCAGCGGCTCGGACAGTGACGTCCCGCGCAGGCGCTTACGGTCGAGCGTCGTCGACCGAGTCCTCAGCAGTCCGTGTGCGACGTGCAGTCGAGTCCCGTCGTCGGTGACCGTCAGGTTTCCGTACGCGATCAGGTAGCGGACGCAGGCGAAGACGCTCGCTATCGCCAGCAGGACGAGCAGTCCGACCACGACCACCACTGCGATCCCGAATCGCTCGGCGGAGTCGATGCTGTCGGTGACAACCGAGGACTCGGTGATCGTTTCCGCGAATCCGTACTGGAACAGGACACCGATCGCTGCGGCGATGGTGACGACGCCGGTGAACGAGAACGGCGCATAGCGCACCCACGACGTCCGCCAGTGCGCGATCTCGTTCTCTGCCGGTGGCGCTTCGTTCGGATAGTCCGGCCGTCTCGTGACTCGCTCGAGCAGCTCTTCGCGCAGGGCAGGTACGACCTTCGAGTCGAGTGCGTTCAGCTCGAACTTCTCACCCTTGCCCGCCTGTTGACCCGTGCCGATGCGCAGGATCGACAGACCGAGCACGCGGTGGAGCACACCGGCCTCGATGTCCACGGACCGAATGCGGCTGCGCGGCACCGACAGGAGCTTTTTCTGAAAAACGCCGGTGCGTAGTTGCACGTGCACCGGCCCGATTCGGTAACTCGTGGTGAACCAGCGCAGAATCGCGAACACGACGACCACCGCGACGATGATCAAGCCCCACAGATGATTGCCGCTCCGACTGCCGACGATGAACGACACCAGCAGGACCGGCAGAACCTTCACTGCCTCGTTGATCGGATGTACCAGCAGCATCCGCTTGTCGAGCCGCAGCCACGGTTGCTGCTCTTCCTCGGCGAGAAGTTCGTCGCTCATGTGGCGTCGCCCAACGTCCGTCCCGCGATGTCGGTCAGCTGTGCGACGGTCTTGTCTGCAACCTCCTTGTCGAGGGCCGTGATCTTGACAGCACCCGCGGAGGACGCCGTCGTCACCGTCACCGTCGACAACCCGAGCAGGCGATCGATCGGACCACGCTCGGTGTCCACTGTCTGCACCCGGCTGATCGGGGCGACACGTCGCTCCTGGTTGAACCACCCCGTGCGGGTGTAGACCGCGGTGTCGCTGATCTCCCAGCGGTGTACTCGATACCGCCAGATCGGCGTCACCACGATGTCCAGTGCCGCGAGCACGACCGACACCCCGAACACCGTGACGTGCGGCCACGTCGTCCACGTTTCCACGACCACCGCCCATACGACCTGTGCAACGAACACTGGAATCCAGATCAACGTGGCATTGATCGCCCACAACTGCTTGGCACGGGGACTCGGACGCCACGCCGGGTCGGTCATCGTGATCATGCTTACAGACCCTATCCGCACACTCCGGCTGCGCGGGTTGTAGCGGAAGCGTGGGTTGCACCCTGCGCGGTGGGATGGAACGTGCGCGAGGAAGGCTGGGGGACCGAACGTGGCGTTCGGTCACCAGGGGGATGGCTGCGCAGGTTGTAGTGAAAGCGTGGGTTGCACCCTGCGCGGTGGGATGGAACGTGCGCGGGGAGTGTGGTGACGAGGGATGTTGCGCCGAGCACGTTTGCAGCGGGAAACCCCTGCAGGGTGATCCGGTCGTTGCCGTGACGATCCACGCGCGAAGCGGTCCCGGTGGCACGTCCGTGTGTCGGAGGAGCATGATCGACTGGTGACCATGTTGCCCGATCCCGTTTCCGTGCCGTCCGCAACAGAGAAAGCTTCCGCAGCCGAGAAAGCCCCTGCACCGTCCGCTATGCGTCGGGTGCTCCGGCGCGCGCGTGACGGTGTCAGCCTGAACGTCGACGAAGCCACTGTGCTGCTGCATGCTCGCGGCGACGACTTGGTGGACCTGATGGCGTCGGCGTCTCGGGTTCGCGACGCCGGACTGTTGGCGGCCGGGCGAGAGGCCACCGTCAGTTATTCGCGCAAGGTGTTCGTGCCGATCACGCGGTTGTGCCGGGACAAGTGCCATTACTGCACGTTCGTGACGGTCCCGGGAAAGCTGAAGGCAGAAGGCCACGGGCTGTTCATGGATCCCGACGAGATCGTCGAGGTCGCTCGGCAGGGTGCGGCGTTGGGCTGCAAGGAGGCGTTGTTCACGCTCGGTGATCGCCCGGAGGAGCGGTGGCCGGAGGCCAAGGAATGGCTCGATTCGCGTGGCTACGACTCGACGTTGGATTACGTGCGCGCCATGGCGATCAAGGTGCTGGAGGAGACCGGTCTTCTGCCGCACCTGAATCCGGGTGTGATGTCGTGGCAGGAACTCTCGCGTCTCAAGCCCGTCGCGCCGTCGATGGGCATGATGCTCGAGACCACGTCGCGTCGGTTGTTCGAGGAGAAGGGGCAGGCGCATTACGGCAGCCCCGACAAGGATCCCGAGGTGCGCTTGCGCACGCTGACCGACGCAGGCCGGTTGAACATTCCGTTCACCACGGGCATCCTCGTCGGAATCGGCGAGACCATCCGTGACCGGGCCGAGTCGATCATGGCAATCCGCAAGGTGCACAAGGCATTCGGGCATGTGCAGGAAATCATCGTGCAGAATTTCCTCGCCAAGCCGGACACCGCGATGCGGCAGGCGCCGAATGCCGGCATGGAAGAGTTCCTCGCGACCATCGCGGTGACTCGGATTCTGCTGGGGCCGGCCATGCGAATTCAGGCTCCGCCCAACCTCGTCGAGGCCGAGGAGACGGCTGCGTTGCTGGGCGCGGGCGTCGACGACTGGGGCGGTGTGTCCCCGTTGACGCCGGACCACGTCAATCCCGAGCGGCCGTGGCCGAATCTGGACACACTCGCCGAGCTGAGCCAGGCCGCGGGATACACCCTCGTCGAGCGGACCGCGGCGCAGCCGCAGTACATCCTCGCCGGCGCGCCCTGGATCGATCCGAGGATCTCCGCGCACGTCAAGGCGCTGGCCGACCCCGAGACGGGGATGGCGCGCGAAGGCGTCATCCCGGAAGGGCAGCCGTGGCAGGAGCCGGACGAGGAGTGGGAATCGTCGGGACGTGTCGACCTGAACACCGAGATCGACACCGAAGGCCGAAACACCGAGACTCGAAGCGATCTCGCGAACGCGTTCGGTGACTGGGAGTCGATCCGTGAGCAGGTTCGTGACCTGGCGGGCCTCGAGCGGGTCGACCGAGACCTGGTGTCGGCGTTGAATGCGGCGGAGAAGGACCCGGCAGGGCTGTCGGACGAGCAGTATCTCGCGTTGGCGACGGCCGAGGGCCCTGGCATGGATGCCGTTGCGGCGTTGGCCGACGATCTGCGCAAACAGGTCAACGGAGACACCGTCACCTACGTCGTCAACCGGAACATCAACTTCACCAACATCTGCTACACCGGCTGCCGATTCTGCGCGTTCGCGCAGCGTAAGGGCGACGCCGACGCCTTCACGCTGTCGACGTCCGAAGTCGCCGATCGTGCATGGGAGGCACACGTCGCGGGGGCGAGCGAGGTGTGCATGCAGGGTGGCATCGATCCGGAGCTGCCGGTCACCGGCTACGCGGATCTGGTGCGTGCAGTGAAGGAGCGTGTGCCGTCGATGCACGTGCACGCGTTCTCCCCGATGGAAATCGTCAACGGGGCCTCGCGCGGCGGCCAGTCGATCCGTGAGTGGCTGACGGAACTCCGGGCGGCCGGCCTGGACACCATCCCCGGCACCGCCGCCGAGATACTCGACGACGAGGTCCGCTGGGTGTTGACCAAGGGCAAGTTGCCCGCAGCCGAGTGGATCGAGGTAGTCACCACCGCGCACGAGGTGGGACTGCGCTCGAGCTCGACGATGATGTACGGGCACGTGGACAACCCGTCGCACTGGGTCGGACACATGAACGTGCTCAAGAAGATTCAGGACAAGACCGGTGGGTTCACGGAGTTCGTGCCGCTGCCGTTCGTGCACCAGTCGTCGCCGTTGTATTTGGCGGGTGCGTCGCGTCCCGGCCCGACCAATCGGGACAACCGCGCTGTCCATGCGTTGGCGCGCATCATGCTGCACGGCCGGATCGACTCCATCCAGACGTCCTGGGTCAAGCTCGGGATCACGGGAACTCAGGTGATGCTCAACGGCGGAGCCAACGACCTCGGCGGAACGTTGATGGAGGAAACCATCTCGCGGATGGCGGGCAGCCAGAACGGGTCGGAGAAGACCGTCGCCGAGTTGCACGAGATCGCGAACGGAATCGGGCGCGAGGCACGTGAGCGCACGACGACCTACGAACTCGTCGACCGTGTCCCTGCCGTGGAGCTGGTCTGATATGGAAGATCGCACCGTCGCGGCGGCTCTGGGGCGTGCCGTCGCCATCATCGACCCCGTACTCGACCTGCTGGCCCAGCGGGATCCGGTGGGACTCAAAGGCAGAACGTTCAGGACGCCGACGGACACCGACACAGCGCTCGACAAGGTCCTCGACACGCTGGCGTCGGCGCTCGACGCGACCGACTTTCCGGGGACCAAGGGCTGGCAGGCGCTCGACGAGGACGCGCGATCGCAGTGGTGGGTGGCGCGCATCGGCGCGCTGAACACCGTCGCAGTTGCGTTCCCTGGCGTGTTCGGCGTTCTCGTCAACCGGCTTCCGCTGCAGGACCTGCTCGGTTTCGCCAACCAGGCGATGGTCCTGGTCGCGGTGGCGCGCGAGAGCGGCGTCACCGACCGAGCGGATCACGTCCGCATGCTCGCGTCGGTGCTGTGCGAACGTGAGATCGATCTCTCCGCCCCCGAACCCGAGCGTCCTGCCACGCCGAGAGGTCACGGGCCTTTCGCGTTGCTGCGCGGGATGTGGGACGTAGCGAACGTACTGCGCGATGTGTCCGGCGAGCTGGCGAAACGTCCACGTAGCCGGGGCGTGCTCCGGGTGCTGTCGGCCATCCCGGTCGTCGGGGGCGTCGCCGGATACCTGGGAGAACGTGGTGCCCTGTCCCGGGCTGCCGACGAGGGGAGGCAGTGGATCCGTGCGCACCGGAACGACGCGAGCCACGTAGGCTCGAAAGTGACTGTGCGTAAGTGAGGACACCCTGCGCTGGTTGTCGGAATTCTCCGGCGCGATACTAGGATCTTCAGGGCGCTAGGTTCGATCGGATCGTGGCGCCGACTTTGCGGAAAGGGAGGGAGAGCAGCAGTGCCCTACACGATTGCGGAACCGTGCGTGGATGTGATGGACAAGGCATGCATCGAAGAATGCCCGGTGGACTGCATCTACGAGGGCAACCGAATGCTGTACATCCACCCCGACGAGTGCGTCGACTGCGGTGCCTGTGAGCCGGTCTGCCCGGTCGAAGCCATTTTCTACGAGGACGACGTTCCGGATCAGTGGAACGGCTACATCAGCGCCAACGTCGACTTCTTCGACGAACTGGGTTCGCCCGGTGGCGCGGCCAAGCTCGGACGGGTCGACCACGACTCACCGTTCGTCAAAGCACTTCCCCCCATGGCCGAGAACTGACGTTGGCGCGCATCTCCGTTGCCGCTGGACTCCCGGATTTTCCGTGGGATTCGCTGACCGCGGCCAAGGACAAGGCGTCGGCGCACCCGGACGGCATCGTCAACCTGTCGGTGGGTACGCCGGTCGACCCTGTCGCTCCGGTCATCCGTGACGCTCTGAGCTCGGTCTCGGACCAGCCCGGCTATCCGACGACTCTGGGCACGGACGCGCTGCGACGTGCAGCCGCCGAGTCGCTGGCTCGTCGCTACGGAATCACCGGAGTAGAACCGTCCGCGGTGCTCCCGGCCATCGGCACCAAGGAAATGATCGCCTGGCTGCCGAAGCTGCTCGGCCTCGGCGCCGACGATCTCGTGGTGATCCCGGAGCTCGCCTACCCGACGTACGAGGTCGGGGCCCTGCTCGCGGGCGCGCGGGTCACCCGGGCCGACGGTCTCAACCGACTCGGACCCGAGAACGCGTCGCTGGTGTTCGTGAACTCACCGTCCAATCCCACCGGGAAGGTGCTTCCGGTCGATCACCTGCGCAAGGTGGTCGCGTGGGCACGGGAACGGGGTGCCGTCGTCGTGTCCGACGAGTGCTACCTCGGTCTGACGTGGGAGGCGGATGCTGTGTCCGTCCTCGATCCGCGTGTGTCCGATGGGGACCACACCAACCTGCTGGCGGTGCACTCGCTGTCGAAGACGTCGAACCTGGCCAGTTACCGCGCCGGGTTCGTGACCGGTGACCCGGTGCTGGTGAAGGATCTGCTCGAGGTGCGTAAGCACGCAGGCATGATGGTTCCTCTTCCGGTGCAGGCGGCCATGACCGCAGCCTTGAACGACGACGCGCACGAGAACGAGCAGCGTGAGCGGTACCGTGCCCGCCGGACCGAACTGAAGTCTGCCGTCGAGAAGGCCGGATTCACCGTCGACCACTCCGAGGCCGGTCTCTACCTGTGGGCGACGCGCGGCGAGTACTGCCGCGACACGGTCGACTGGCTTGCCGAGCGGGGCATCCTTGCTGCGCCGGGGGAGTTCTACGGCCCGAGCGGAACCCAGCATGTGCGTATCGCACTGACCGCCACCGACGAGAGAATCCACGCGGCAGCGGAGCGGTTGCTCTCCTGAAGGCGAACTCTACCCTCACGTGAGGGTAGAGTAGCGCTACGTGCCGACCGATGTACTGAGCGCGCTGCGTTCACCCAAGATCCTCAAAACCGAGATCCTCGCCGGACTCGTCGTCGCCCTGGCGTTGATTCCCGAGGCGATCTCGTTCTCGATCATCGCCGGTGTCGATCCGAGCGTCGGTCTGTTCTCCGCGTTCACGATGGCAGTCACCATCGCGATCGTCGGCGGCAGAACCGCGATGATCTCCGCCGCAACGGGTTCGGTCGCGCTGGTCATCGCTCCGATCGTCCCGAAGTACGGTCTCGACTATCTGGTCGCGACGGTCTTGCTCGGTGGACTGATGCAGATCGTCCTCACCGCGTTCGGGGCAGTGAAGCTGATGAGGTTCATTCCCCGCAGCGTCATGGTCGGATTCGTCAACGCGCTGGCGATTCTGATCTTCATCGCCCAGATCCGATACTTCGTCGACGTGTCGTGGCTGGTGTTTCCGATTGCCGCGGCCGCGATCGTCATCATGGTGGTTCTGCCCCGCCTCACCACCGCGATTCCGGCGCCGCTGGTTGCCGTCGCGGCTCTGACCGTCGTCACCGTCGTGTTCGGAGTGCAGATCCCGAACGTCGGCGACGAAGGGGAGTTGCCGTCGTCGCTGCCGTCGCTGTTCTTCCCGGACCTTCCGATGAATCTCGAGACGCTGAAGATCATCGCGCCCTTCGCTTTCGCCATGGCGCTCGTGGGACTGCTCGAATCCCTGTTGACCGCGAAACTAGTCGACGACGTGACCGATACGCCGTCGAACAAGACGAGGGAAGGCGCCGGGCTCGGTGTCGCGAACATCGTGACCGGCGCGTTCGGAGGCATGGGAGGGTGCGCATTGATCGGCCAGACGATGATCAACGTCAAGATTTCCGGAGCCCGGACCAGGATCTCGACGTTCCTCGCGGGAGCGTTCCTGCTCGTCCTCGTGGTGGTCTTCGGCGGCGTCGTCGCGCGCATACCGATGGCGGTTCTCGGAGCCGTGATGATCATGGTCTGCTTCGCGACGTTCGACTGGCACTCGATCGCGCCGAAGACCCTGCGCCGCATGCCACTCAGCGAAACCGCTGTGATGGTGGCAACCGTGGCGGTCACGGTCGCCACCGACAATCTGGCCTACGGCGTCATCGTCGGTGTCGTCGTCGCGATGATCCTGTTCGCGCGTCGCGTCGCGCACGTCACGGAGGTCGTCGAGATCGCGCATCCCGACGACGACACCCGGGTCTACGGCGTACGCGGCGAACTGTTCTTCGCATCGAGCAACGACCTGATCCACCAGTTCGATTACGCGACAGACCCGGCCAACGTCGTCATCGACCTGTCCGACGCGCACGTCTGGGATGCGTCGACCGTTGCTACCCTCGATGCCGTGACGACGAAATACGCCAAGTACGGCAAACACGTCTCCATCGTCGGACTGGCCGGGGCAAGTAAGGAAAGGCATGATCGACTGACCGGACGCCTCGGCGGAGAAGGCTGAATCATGGCTGCGCACATGCAGATCGGTGAAGTCGCCGAACGTACCGGCTTGTCCATCAGAACGCTCCGCCACTACGACGAGGTGGGCTTGGTGCCCCCGTCGGAGCGCAGCGCCGGCGGGTTTCGCTTGTACACCGACACCGACGTCGAGCGGCTGCTGGTGATCCGCCGCATGAAGCCGCTGGAATTCACGCTCGACGAGATGAGAAGACTACTGGCCTCGCTGGACACCATCGACTCGGGCGGCGACGGTATCGAAGAGGCAGGCGCTTTCGTCGACGAGTGTCACGCACGAGCCGAGGCAGCGTGCGCGAACCTGCGGAAGAAGCTGGCGTACGCCGAGGAGCTCACTGCGGTTCTGGCCGCTAACCGACATCCCAGCCGCCGCGCCTGATACGCAGGATGTACACCAGTTCGGTGCTGCCGAACGCCTCGACCGTAGTGAACCTCTTCGGTTCGGTGTTCGTCGACGGGTTGCGGGCGAACTGCTCCTCGTAGAGTTGACCGGCCCGAAGGTCGGCAAGTTCGACGCGTGTCCAGAAATCGTCGGACTGCACCGAATACACAAGCCGCGGCGCACTGTCGGTGACATGGTCGAAGTCGAGATCGTCGTCGTCGGCGGTGTCGTTCGTCAGTTCGTCCGAGTCCTCGTCGGTATCGACGTCCTGTTCGGCGTCGGTACCGATGAGGTATACCCCGGGTTGCAAGCTGCCTGCCGGGACCGTCAGATATTCGGCGTAGTCGCCGGAGTCGATTCCATCGGCGTCCATGTATGTACGGTAACCATGTGCTGCTTCGTTCACTGAACCCACTCGCCGTTGCGCGCGGAGACGATATTCCCGACGCCGTCACCATCGACGGGGTCTCGCTGTCGAGGGGGGACATTCTCGGGGCCGCGACGTCCGTGGCGGAGCGCGTCGCCCAGGCCGACAGGCTTGCCGTGCTGGCAACGCCGTCGGTGAAGACGGTGCTGGCGGTGGTCGGGTGTCTGATCGCAGGCGTGACGATCGTTCCCGTGCCCCCGGACGCGGGACCCGCGGAACGTGCTCACATTCTTCGAGACTCCGGTGCCCAGGCGTGGCTCGGAGTCGCTCCCGACGACACCGCCGGGCTGCAGGTGCTACCCGTGCGCCAACACGCTCGATCGTGGCACAGCTACCCGGACCCGCACCCGTCCTCGACGGCGTTCGTTCTTTACACCTCGGGCACCACCGGCCCACCGAAAGGTGTACTTCTCTCGCGTGAGGCCATCGCCGCGGGAATCGACGCCCTCGCCGAGGCATGGCAGTGGACGTGGAAAGACACACTGGTGCACGGTCTTCCGCTGTTCCACGTGCACGGATTGATTCTCGGTCTGCTGGGACCGCTGCGGGTGGGAAGTCCCGTGATCCACACTGGCAAGCCGACGCCGGAGCTGTACGCAGCCGCGGGCGGCTCGCTCTACTTCGGAGTTCCGACTGTCTGGTCGAGGGTCGCCGCGGACGCCGACTCCGCTCGCGCACTGTCCGGTGCCCGTCTGCTTGTCTCGGGGAGCGCACCGTTGCCGGTACCCGTGTTCGAGAAACTGCGCGAATTGACCGGTCAGGCGCCGGTCGAGCGGTACGGCATGAGCGAAACGCTGATCACACTGTCGACGCGTGCCGACGGAGAACGCAGGCCGGGATCGGTGGGTCTTCCTGTTGCCGGCGTCGAAACCCGGGTGGTGGGCGAGGACGGCGCGGTGCTTGCACACGACGGTGAATCCATCGGAGCGCTCCAGGTCCGTGGGCCGATGGTGTTCGACGGCTACCTGAACAATCCCGACGCAACCGCCGAATCCTTCACTGCCGACGGCTGGTTCGACACCGGGGACGTCGCGGTGATCGAGCCCGACGGATTCCACCGCATCGTCGGTCGCGCGTCGACGGATCTGATCAAGTCCGGCGGTTATCGCATCGGGGCAGGGGAAATCGAGACGGTACTGCTCGGTCACGCAACGGTCGACGAGGTGGCCGTGGTGGGGCTTCCGGACGAAGACCTGGGGCAGAGAATCGTTGCGTTCGTCGTCGGATCAGGTGTGGAGCCGACGGTGTTGATAGACCTGGTGGCGTCCGAGTTGTCCAACCACAAGCGGCCCAGGGAAATCCGTGTCGTGGATTCGCTGCCTCGGAACGCGATGGGGAAGGTGCAGAAGAAACAGCTGAGCTAGGAGAGTCTGCCGAAACCGACTATCGCGGAGTCGGACCGAACGTCGACGGTGTGCACGCGGATCTTTCCGAGTTCGTTGCCGCCGACCGTCGTCGCGGTGTCTCCGTCGACCGCGACGACGATATTGGTGTGCTGGCCGACCCAGCTGCTGTTGTCGTACAGCACCACGTCGCCGACGGTGGGTGAGTAGCCCTTGGGCTCGAACGTGCCCTGCTGCTGGTAGTACTCGGTCAACGTGTACACCCCGGGGATGCGCCAACTTCCGGAATGCGGGTTGCTCAGCGGGCGGCCCGCTTCACGCATGATCCAGCTGACGAAGTTCGCGCACCAGGCTTCCTCGACGCCCTCGGAGTAGAACGTGCCGGGGCGCTGACGCTCGTGCTCCGCTCTGGTGAGCTCGACGACGGTCGCTTGCTCGGTGGTGAGCGCGGACGTGTCGACGTCGGGAAACGGCGTCGTGTCCCACGGCAGGTACCGGCTCGGGGCCAACCACAGCACGGCGCCCGCCACCACCACGACGACCGCGACGAAGGCCGCGAGCCAGCGGCCGACGCGTCGGCGACCGCGTTGCGGGGCGGTGGGTACCTCGATGCTCATCCTTCGAATGTACCGGCAGGTTCGTTCGAACCGACGGTGAAGAACCGGGCTTGACCTTCGACCAACCGGAGACCCCAGGATGGGCTGGTGAGCACATCCAAATTGATGACAATCGGCGCATTCGCCCGCGCAACGGGGTTGACCCCCGGTGCCCTGCGCTTCTACGCGGACTCGTCTCTCCTCGAGCCCGCCAGGATCGACGAGACCACTGGCTACCGCTACTACGCGCCGGGGCAGCTCGAGCAGGCCGAGGTGATCCGGAGCCTGCGGCAGATCGACATGCCGTTGGACATGATCGGGTCGGTTCTCGCCGGCGACGGCGCGCAGATCGACCGGCACGTGACCGCCCTGACCGACCAGGCCCGTCTCGCGGCCCGCTCCGCCGCCGCCGTACACGCAACACTCGACACCGAAAGCAGGACAACCATGTTCACCGTCAACGGCCCGGTTCTCGCCGCGGCATTCGATCAGACCCTCACCGCGACGTCGCATCACCCCGAGCATCCCGTCCTCGGCGGGGTGTACCTGGAATGGCGGGACGGCACGCTGACCATGACCGCCACCGATCGATTCAGGTTGGTCTCCCGGTCGCTGGTCACGAAAGCCACTGAAGGAGAACACGAGTGGACCGCAGTGGTCGATGGGGACGATCTGCGTTCCGCGGTCCAATCCGTCAGACAGCACCATCGAGTGCAGGTGGATCGCACCCCCTCGGCGGTGATCTTCCGGCCGGGTGACGTCCGCGCCGGCATCCTTGCTGCCGAGTTTCCGGATTACCGGGCAATGCTCGGCGCGCTGCCGGACGTCACCACCCGAATAGTCGTCGCCAAGTCGAGGTTGCTGTCGATGTTCGACACCGAGAACGAGTACATCGATTTCGCCACGTCCGGCATGGATGCAACCGTGTCCGGACCCGACGTGGACGTGGCATTCGCCGTGACCACCCTGTACCCGGCCGTCGTGGCTGCGCTCGGCCCCGACGTCATGATCGACGTGTCGGGTCCGGAGTACCCAGTGGTGATTCGCTCAGCGGACAGCGGCGACCTGACCACTCTCGCGATGCCCGTCGACCGAAAGCTGCTACTGTCGCGTTCGTGACCGCGACCCACGTGACAGCCGATGTGCTGGTGAGGCGTCGCACCGTCGATTTCGGACTGGTCTGCTCTTCGCGTTGTTGCGCGTCCTGATCCAACCAATCAGGTCAGCTCACAACACACCTCACGAAGGGGACAGTCATGTCCACAGCTCTGTCGCATCTCGGATCCGTCACCAGCGCAACCAAGGACGCAGTCGACGCCGATCCACACAACGCCCTCGTCGTCTTCCGCGCATCCGCCGCCGCGCACGACGCCGTCGCCAGCACGGTCACGCTCGGCAAGTTCAGCGTCGAGGTGGACGAACCGCCCGCGCTCGGCGGCGAGAACACCGCAGCCAACCCCGTCGAGTACTACCTGGCGTCTCTGCTGTCCTGCCAGGTCGTGACCTATCGGGTCTGGGCCGACAAGCTCGGTATCGCGGTCGACGACATCACCGCGCGCGCCGAGGGTGACCTCGACGTTCGCGGCTTCTTCGGCTTCGACGACTCGGTTCGGGCCGGGTTCGGCGAGGTCCGAGTGATCGTCAAGGTCACCGGGCCGGAGTCGCGTGAGCGCTACGAGGAACTGCAGGAAGCGGTGGACGCACACTGCCCGGTCCTCGACCTCACACGCAACCGGACGCCGGTGCACACGACCCTCGAAACGGCCTGACGGATGAGCGAGAGGTCGTTCGGTCTCCGAACGCGCGCGATCCATGCAGGTGCCAGACCCGATTCCGAGACCGGTGCGCGGGCGGTACCGATCTACTCGACCGCGAGCTACGTGTTCGAGGACTCGGCGGACGCCGGCGACCTCTTCGCTCTGCAGAAGTACGGAAACGTCTACAGCCGGATCGCGAACCCCACCGTCGCCGCCTTCGAAGAGCGCATCGCCAGCCTCGAAGGCGGCATCGGTGCGGTCGCATTCGCCAGCGGTCTGGCAGCGGAGTTCGCGGTGTTCGCCGCGCTCGCCGGCGCGGGTGACCACATCGTCGCGGCAGCCGGGTTGTACGGCGGCACCATCACCCAACTCGACGTCACGCTGCGGCGATTCGGTGTGGACACCACATTCGTGCCAGGAACCGACCCGGCGGACTACGCGGCAGCGGTGACCGACCGGACGAAACTGATCTTCGTGGAGGTCATCGGCAACCCGTCGGGTGACATCGCCGATCTGGAAGGCCTCGCCGTCGTCGCCCACGAGCACGGCATCCCGCTCGTCGTGGACGCCACCATGGCTACGCCGGTGCTGTGCCGGCCGATCGAGTTCGGCGCCGACATCGTCGTTCATTCGGCGACGAAGTTCCTCGGCGGTCACGGGTCGACGCTCGGGGGCGTGGTCGTCGAATCCGGAAAGTTCGACTGGGGTTCGGGGCGATTCCCACAGATGACCGAGCCCGTCGCGTCGTACGGAGGTCTGTCGTGGTGGGGGAACTTCGGGGAGTACGGCTTCCTGACGAAACTTCGCAGTGAACAACTACGCGACATCGGTGGTTCACTGGCCGCGCACTCGGCATTCACCCTGATACAGGGCGTGGAGACCTTGCCGCAGCGGATGGACGCACACGTGCAGAACGCCCGCGACATTGCGGCCTGGCTCGACGCCGATCCGCGAGTGGACTACGTCGCGTTCTCGGGTCTGCCGAGTCATCCGTACCACGAGCGTGCCGCGAAATACCTTCCGTCGGGACCTGGTGCGGTCTTCACGTTCGGGGTCGACGGCGGCCGGGACGCCGGCCGCGCATTCGTCGAGAACGTCCGAATCGCCAGCCACGTCGCCAACATCGGTGATGTGCGCACACTCGTCATCCACCCGGCCAGCACGACCCACCGCCAGCTGACCGACGATCAGCTGCACGCGGCCGGTGTGCGGCCCGAGGCCGTCCGCATCAGCGTCGGGCTCGAGGACGTCGACGACATCGAGTGGGACCTCGACCAAGCGCTCACGGCGGCAACGGGACGGGAGCGGTCATGACAGTCAGGCAGATCCTGCAGCAGACCACGTCGGTCGCGATCGTCGGCGCATCGAAGAACCCCTCCCGTGCAAGCTATTTCGTGAACAAGTATCTGTCGTCGACGAGCACGTACGACATCTACCTCGTCAATCCCACGATCACCGAGATCGAGGGCATCCCGGTGTATCCGACGCTTGCGGACCTACCGGTGAAACCGGACCTCGTCGACGTCTTTCGCAAACACGACGACCTTCCGACGGTGTTGACGGAAGCAATTGCTGTTCAAGCGAAAACGATCTGGCTGCAGCTCGGACTCGTGCACGACGAGGTCGCGCGCGACGCCGAACACGCAGGCATGTCCGTCGTGATGGACAAGTGCCTGAAGATCGAGCACGCACGGTTCCACGGCGGACTCCATCTGGCCGGTTTCGATACCGGCGTCATCGACTCGAGGAGGCGTCTAGCATTATGACCATGACCGAAGAGCAGCCCCGGACCGTCGCATTCGTGCAAGCCACCTGGCACAAGGAACTCGTCGATCGCGCGCGCGAGGGTTTTGTCGCCGAATTCGATGCAGACGTCGAAATTTTCGAGGTTCCGGGCGCGTTCGAAATTCCGCTGCACGCCCAGAGACTCGCACGGACCGGCCGCTACGCGGCCATCGTCGCCGCAGCCCTGGTCGTCGACGGCGGAATCTACCGCCACGAATTCGTGGAAACCGCAGTCATCGACGGCCTCATGCGGGTCCAACTGGACACCGACGTTCCCGTCTTCTCGGTGGTGCTGACTCCGCACCACTTCCACGAACACGCCGATCACACCGACTTCTTCGCCGACCACCTCGAGAAGAAAGGTGTCGAGGCGGCACGGGCAGTCACACGAACACTGAAATCCCTGAACTCGATCGGCTAGAGCGCGCACCTGGCATCGCCGGCGCTCGGGGTGATCGAGCGCTGCCGAACCTTCATGCGCATGTTCTGCGGCTTCAGCGTCAACGATTCCTGGATGTCCAGTTCGTAGCCGTCTTCGAGATCGAAGTCGAAGGACCGTGCCAACTGTGCGAGCGTCAGCACCGATTCGTGCAGCGCGAACTGACGCCCGATGCAACCGCGCAGTCCGGTTCCGAACGGCTTGTATGCTTGGGCCGGACGAGATTTCGAGCGGGCCGACGAGAACCGGTCAGGATCGAAGACGTGAGCATCCGGGCCCCAGATCGGGTCGCGGTGCAGCCCGAGTGTCAGTACGAATGCCCACTCACCGGCCTTCATCGGGTATTTGCCGCCCGCCAACGACGTGTCCTGACGCGCCTTACGGAAGTAACCGGGAGCCGACGGCCAGAGACGTAGCGCCTCGTCGACGACGCTGCGGGTGTATCGCAACTTGGAGACGTCCGCGTAGCTCACCACGTCGGATGCGTTGTCCGCCTCTTGGCGGACGCGGGCGGCGACATGGGGGTGTGTCGCGAGGAAGTACAACGCGAATGCCAAGGTACCCGCGGTGGTTTCGTTGCCTGCGACGAGAAACGTCAGAACCTGGTGGCGAATGTTCACCTTGTCGAGCAGTTTCCCGGTCTCGGGATCGGGGGTGTGCAGCATGAGGTCGAGCAGGTCGTCGTGACGAGTCTCTTTGTCCAGCATTCTTTTCCGAATGACGTCGTCGACCACGCCGTGCACGTATTCGATGTCGCGCTCGTTCCGGTCCCGGGCTTTCCTGTCGAACAACCGCATGAACGGCAGATCGTTGGACGTCCGGTTCACGTGACCGAGAACGCGGACTATCGCGGAGACGAATGCGTCGTCGTCTCGTCGGAACGAATCGAAGCTGTAGCCGAACCCGGCGCGGGCCATGTTCTCGAGTGTCAGCTTGTTCAGGTCCGCCGTCACGTCGATCGACTGATCGGAGCGTGTCCGCCAGTGCGAGGTGAGCTCGTTCGCCACGTCCTGCATGACGTGGTGATGACGTTGCATTGCATCCCGGCTGAATCCCGGCATCAGAACTCGATGTGCCGCACCCCAGTTGGGCTCGGAGTTGAACGCGGTGAACAAGCCGTCGCCACCCAGTGCGCGCAGCTTGCGATGCGGGAGTGCGAGAAACTTTGCGAACCGTGTTTCGTCGTTCAGCTCGGCGACCAGATCTGCACCGCTGACCACGACAAGGCGGTGCGACAGGATTTTCCGTTCGAATATCGGTCCCAACTCCGACGCCATCTTCAGTTCACGCTGGGTCGGTTTTGCCGCATCGATGCTGAGGATGTCACCCACTATCGGAAGGCGGAAGCGAGGTTTGGGAATTGTCACGCCGACAGTGTGCCCCATACCGAGCGGATGTTCGAGGTGAGAATCCGCTCGTAGGCCTGCGTCGTGGAGGGTGACAGATCAGCTGCCGTGACGGTGGATCCGGACGCGAGGTGCGGATCGTGGGGCACCTCGAGGACGTCGAAGACTCGGTCGAGGTCGCGCCGCACGTCGTCGACTGCCGAGGTGCTCGGTCCTGGAGTGCAGTGCGAGACCACAACGGTGGTGCGGCGCAGCGCTTTCTCGCCGGCAGCCAACCCGATCGTGTGGAGCGCCGCCCTCGATCGTCGAACGGCGTCGGGCCTCGCAGGGACCACGAGCACCACAGCTGCCGACTGTGCGCTCCGCAGTGGGCTCGCACTGTCGCGCTCCACACTTCCGTGTCCGAAATCGTAGATCGCCGCGTCGGTCGTGCAGGTCAGATGCCAGTCGAGACGGCCGAAGTCGGGGTCGATCGAGTCCGGCCATGCCCGTCCCAACACGTGAGCCCCGGTACTGGTGGTCGACAACTCGACGTCGACATACCCCGATTCGACGGTCGCTGCGGTGACAGCGTGGTCGGCGGCGCGATCGACAAGATCGCCGCCGCCGACGGTCGCGTCGACGACCACCACGGACTTCCCGTGCAGCGAAAGAGCGTTGGCGAGACCGACCGACGTCGTCGTGGTCCCGGCACCGCCGCACGCCCCGAGTACCAACGTCACACTCATGGAGAGCCTTCTCGACAGATACGGTGCAACGTCCGGGCCGAGCGTCAAGCCGCGGGAAGCTCCCAAAGGGAAGCGCGGGGGTCAGTGTACAACCGGGAAATCAGTCGTTCGCGTGCAGAGCAGCGTTCAACTCGACGCCGGTGCCCTTCCACGGAACGACCTCCACCGCACCGGACACGGAGTTCCGACGGAAGAGCAGGTTGCTCTTTCCGCTGAGCGTCGCAGCCTTGACCACGGTGCCGTCGGGACCGGACACCTTGGTGCCCGCGGTGATGTAGAGACCTGCCTCGACCACGCAGTCGTCACCGAGCGAGATACCCAGGCCGGAGTTGGCGCCGAGCAGGCAGCTCTTACCCACCGAGATGACGTTCTTCCCACCTCCGGACAGCGTGCCCATGATGGATGCGCCGCCGCCGACGTCGGAGCCGTCGCCGACGACGACTCCAGCCGAGATACGACCCTCGACCATCGAGTTGCCGAGCGTCCCGGCGTTGAAGTTCACGAAGCCCTCGTGCATGACGGTGGTGCCGCTGGCCAGGTGCGCACCGAGGCGCACACGATCGGCGTCGGCGATGCGCACACCGGAGGGGGCGACGTAGTCGACCAGGCGGGGGAACTTGTCGATCGAGTAGACGGTGACCTGGCCGCGGGCACGTAGGCGAGCGCGAACGTTCTCGAAGCCCTCCACCGCAGCCGGACCGAAGTTGGTCCACACGACATTGGCGAGGAATCCGAACTGGCCGTCGAGGTTGACACCGTGCGGCTGCACGAGCCGGTGAGAGAGCAGGTGAAGGCGAAGGTAGACGTCGTGCGCGTCGACAGGCGCATCGTCGACGGAGGCGATGGTGGTGCGCACGGCCACGACGTCGACGCCGCGAGCCTCGTCCGGACCGACGAGTGCCGCGAGCTCGGCGGGAATGTCCGCACCGTCGAGTCGGGTGGTGCCGGCATCGGTGTAGTCACCGAGCTCAGGGCTCGGGTACCAGGTGTCGAGTACGACTCCGCCGGTGGTGATGTTGGCAAGACCGATTGCAGATGCTCCCTGTGCGCTCACAGGTATCGAGAATACGGTGTGGGTCCGCAGGGGGTGGACACGGCCGATGGATGTCACCGCCGGGGTGTAGACATGAGCGCAGGTACCGGGGAGGAATCGAAGTGTGGGGGATGAACGTGCACGTAGCGAAACGAATTCGGACAGCAGTGACGGCAGTGACCGTGGCGGCGATTGCCGTCGCCGGCGCGGTGCTCGTCGGGACACCGGCCGCGTCCGCGGCACCGGACTGCGCGGCAGCTGCGGCACCGGTCCGAGTCGGTTCGGTCGGCGGTGCGGCGCTCGAAGGGCTCGCCGTCGACTCGTCGGGCAGGCTCTACACGACGGACATCATCACCGGAGGCGTCTTCCGGATCGACGCACCTGGACTGCCCGCCTACGAGATCGCGCGTGTTCCCGGCGGTGGCGGCGCGCTCGCCTGGATGCCCGACGGCACCCTGCTCGTCGGCTACGGAGCCAACCCGACCGTCATCGTCGGCGACATCGTCAAGGCAGCCGGGATCGTGCGGTTGAATATCGACACGCTCGAGACCAGCACGTTCGCCACCGGCCTCAGCGCAGCCAACGGTCTTGCCGTGGCCGACGACGGAACTGTGTACGCGACAAACGATTTCGGTAGCCTGGTCGGCCAGGTCGCGTCGGACGGAACGGTGAACCCCGCGTGGGCGCGGCTACCCAGTGCCAACGGCGCGGTGCTGGACGAGGCTGGTCGGTACCTGTACGTGTCCAGAACGTTCGTGAACTCGGGCGTCAGCAGAATTCCCATCGCGAACCCGTCGGCGCCGGAGAGCATTCTCGACCTGAACGGACTCGATTCGCTCAGCGCACCGGACGGGCTCACCCTCGATTCCGCCGGCCGACCGGTCGTGCCGCTGAACACCCGAGGCCAGATCGTCCGAATCGATGCGCCCGGACAGTACTGCGTCCTCGGCAGCGGCATTCCCACCTCGAGCGTCGTGATCTACGGACGGGGCGAGCAGGGCTTCTCCAGCGGACGGCTGTTCCGCGCGGGCTTCGACGGGTCGGTGTACGAGATCCCCGGCGGCCGCGACCTCGGGTAGCGCTTAAAATCGTCCGATGAGCGTTCCCCACCTGGATCTGCACGCCGACCCGATCGACTTGACGGCTGCACTCGTCGACATCCCCAGCGTCTCCGAGGACGAGTCGGTGATCGCCGACGCCGTCGAAACCGCACTACGTGATCAGACAACCGGGTTCGAGATCGTCAGGAACGGCAACGCCGTACTCGCGCGGACACATCGCGGGCTACCCACCCGCGTGATGCTCGCCGGGCACCTCGACACCGTTCCGATTGCGGACAATGTGCCGAGCCGTCGTGAACGCGACCACGCCGACGGCGACGTGATCCACGGTTGCGGCACGGTCGACATGAAGTCCGGGGACGCAGTCTTCCTGCATCTGGCGGCTACCGTGGACGCTGCCCACGACCTGACCTTGGTCTTCTACGACTGCGAGGAAATCGCGGCGTCCAAGAACGGGCTCGGCCGCATCGAACGTGAACTGCCGGAGTGGTTGCAGGCGGACGTTGCCATTCTCGGCGAGCCGTCGGGAGGGTTCATCGAGGCGGGCTGCCAGGGCACTCTGCGAGTGCGTCTCACAGCAGGAGGGACCCGCGCGCACAGCGCGCGGTCGTGGCTGGGAGACAACGCCGTTCACAAATTGGGTGAGGTGCTGGACAGACTTGCCGCATACGAAGCCCGCCAGGTCGACATCGACGGCTGTGTGTATCGCGAAGGCCTGCAGGCGGTGCGCATCTCGGGCGGCGTCGCAGGAAACGTCGTCCCCGACGCGGCGGAAGTCGACGTGAACTTCCGATTCGCGCCGGACCGCAGCGTCGAGCAGGCGGTCGGACATGTTCGCAACGTGTTCGCCGGGCTCGGTCTCGGCGTCGAGGTCACCGACTCGTCGCCCGGTGCACTACCGGGGCTCGGCGCTCCCGCCGCGGCCGCGCTGATCGAGGCCGCAGGCGGCCAGTTCCGCGCCAAGTACGGGTGGACCGACGTGTCCAGATTCTCCGCTCTCGGTATTCCCGCCGTGAACTACGGACCGGGTGACCCGAACCTGGCGCACAAGCGTGACGAGCGGGTGCCGACCGCGCAGATCACCGACGTCACGTCGGTCCTTCGCGAGTATCTTTCGAAGGCGTAGCGGGGTCGCCGGATAGCCTGTCCGCATGGACGACGACAAGGCAGCTAGGCACAAGGGTTCAGTGGTGTTGCGGCGCGGACGCAACTCCGAGACGTCCACGTCGGATCAGCGTCTGCTGGATCAACGCGGCCCCGGAAACTGGATCCACACCGACACGTGGCGAGTTCTGCGTATCCAGAGCGAATTCGTCGAAGGGTTCGGTGCGCTCGCCGAGGTGCCAAGGGCCGTCACGGTATTCGGCTCCGCCCGCACCCCACAGGATCACCCGGAGTACGAACGCAGCCGGCAGCTCGGAAAGAGCCTCGCCGAGGCCGGATTCGCCGTCATCACCGGTGGTGGGCCCGGCGTCATGGAAGGAGCCAACCGCGGCGCGTCCGACGCCGACGGCTTCTCCATCGGCCTCGGAATCGAGCTGCCGTTCGAGCAAGGGCTGAACGACTGGGTCGACCTCGGGGTCAACTTCCGTTACTTCTTCGTTCGAAAGACGATGTTCGTCAAGTACTCCCAGGCTTTCGTCTGCCTTCCTGGGGGATTCGGCACCCTGGACGAACTGTTCGAGGCACTCACCCTCGTCCAGACCCAGAAAGTCACCAGGTTCCCGATCATCCTGCTGGGCACCGACTTCTGGTCCGGCCTGATCGAGTGGATCAAGAACACGCTCGTCGCCGAAGGTAAGGTCTCGCCGTCCGACCTGGAACTGATCCACTGCACGGACAGCGTCGAGGAAGCCGTGCGGATCATCGAAAGCACAACGGGGGAGCAGTCATGAGTTGGAACGTGTGCGTGTACTGCGCGTCGGGGCCGGTCGACGAGTCGTTCATCGAATTGGCGCGCGAGCTGGGAACGGAAATAGGTCGTCGAGGTTGGGGGCTGGTGTCCGGCGGCGGCAACGTGTCGATGATGGGCGCCGTCGCGGAAGCCGCCCGCGCGGCCGGCGCCAACACCGTCGGGGTGATACCGAAGGCGCTCGTCCACCGTGAGGTCGCCGACGTCGACGCCGACGAGCTGATCGTCACCGACACCATGCGCGAGCGCAAGAAGGTGATGGAGGACCGCGCCGACGCGTTCATCACGCTGCCGGGAGGCATCGGGACGCTGGAGGAATTGTTCGAGACCTGGACGGCGGGTTACCTGGGTATGCACGCCAAACCCATCGTTCTGCTGGACCCCGTCGGTCACTACGACGGGCTCTTGCAGTGGATCGACAGCCTGTCCTCGACGGGATTCGTGCAACAGCGGGCCCTGGACGCGCTGGTCAGAACCGACACCGTCCGGGGTGCGCTGGATGCATGCGCGGAGCCTGCGGGGTGACCTCGAATTTGGACGGGAGCGGAGCCTGCGGAGTGACCTCGAATTTGGACGTTACTCTGGAGTAAGGTTAGCAAGGTCACATCGGACTAAGGGGAGTTCATGGCTGTCGATGCCCGTCAGAAGATCAAGGTGACCGATGTCGCCGTCGCGTTGCCGAAAATGGTGACGGAGGTGCCGAGCCTGCTTCGGGGCGTCGCCGGATTCACTCGCAAGCCCCATCACAAGGCGTCGATCGGCCTCGTGTTCCAGGATGCTGCGGCGAAGAACGGTGACAGGCCGTTCGTGCGGTTCGAAGGGGAGTCCACGTCGTACGCGGACGCCAATGCGATCGTCAATCGCTACGCCGCTGTCTTCGCGGACCGGGGTGTGACGCGCGGGGATGTCGTCGGGGTACTGAGCAAGAATCGCCCGGAGGCCCTGTTCGCGGCGCTGGCTGCGGTCAAGCTCGGTGCGACGGCCGGAATGTTGAACTACAACCAGCGCGGTGATGTGCTCGAGCACAGCCTGGGGATTCTCGACGCGAAGGTCCTGGTGTTCGACGAGAACACGCAGGAGGCACTCGATTCGCTCGAGGCCGCTCCGCAGGCCGGGTCGGTTCTGCCGTTGACGGAACTCGACGAGCTGGCTCAGAAGGCGTCGCCGAAGAACCCGTCGGTCACCGCGGAGATCCTGGCGAAGGAGAAGGCGTTCTACATCTTCACCTCGGGCACGACGGGTATGCCGAAGGCGAGCTTGATGAGCCATTTCCGGTGGCTCAAGTCGATGTCCGGTCTCGGCAACATGGGCGTACGCCTGCGTAGTGACGACGTCATCTATTGCTGCCTGCCGCTCTATCACAACAACGCTCTGACGGTGACGCTGTCCTCGGTGCTTGCCGGTGGCGCGACGATGGCGATCGGCAAGCAGTTCTCGGTGAGCAATTTCTGGGAAGACATCAAGGTCAACAAGGCCACGGCGTTCACCTACATCGGTGAGCTGTGCCGGTACCTGCTCACCCAGCCGAAGAAGGCGACCGACCGTGACAACACGGTCAAGCTCGTCGTCGGCAACGGTCTTCGCCCGGAGATCTGGGAGGAGTTCACCGAGCGGTTCGGCATCCAACGTGTTGCCGAGTTCTACGGCGCCAGCGAGTGCAACATCGCCTTCATCAATGCGCTGAACATGAAGAAGACCGCGGGAATCTGCCCGCTGCCGTACGCGGTGGTCGAGTACGACGAGGAGTCCGGCAAGGCCAAGCGCGGTCAGAACGGCAAGCTGCGGAAGGTCGGGAACGGTGAGGTCGGTCTGCTGCTCTCCAAGGTCACCGATCGCGCCCCGTTCGACGGCTACTCCGACGACGAGGCCACCGAGAAGAAGCTCGTCCGCGACGGGTTCAAGGACGGCGACGCATGGTTCGACACCGGCGACCTCGTGCGTAAGCAGGGTTTCCTGCATGTCGCGTTCGTCGACCGCCTCGGCGACACGTTCCGCTGGAAGGGTGAGAACGTCGCGACCACGCAGGTGGAAGGTGCTCTCGGCGGCCATTCCGCCATCGACGGTGCCGTCGTCTACGGCGTCGACATCGACGGTGCCGACGGCAAGGCAGGCATGGCTGCGGTGACGTTGCGCGACGGTGAGTCGTTCGACGGCAAAGCCGTCGCAGCGCATCTGTACGACAAGCTTCCGACGTACGCCGTGCCGTTGTTCGTGCGCGTCGTCGACAGCCTCGAACAGACATCCACGTTCAAGAGCCAGAAGGTCGCCCTCCGCAAGCTCGGCTACGAGGAGGACGGCGAGAGCGAGCTCTACGTGCTGCGCGGCAAGTCCGGCGGTTACGACACGGCGTACGACGGTTACGTCGACGAGGTCGCGGCAGGTAAGGCGCCCAGCAGCAAATAATGCCCGTGCCAGTATTGAAAGCATGAGCACTCTCTGCGGCAAGCCGGTGGCCGACGATCGCGCGCTCGTCATGGCGATCGTCAACCGCACTCCTGATTCCTTCTACGACAAGGGTGCGAACTTCACCGACGAGGCGGCGATGGCGTCGGTCCATCGCGCCGTCGCCGAGGGTGCCGACATGGTCGACATCGGCGGCGTCAAGGCGGGCCCGGGTGTGCTCGTCGACGCTGCCGAGGAGATCCGTCGCGTCGTTCCGTTCGTCGAGGCCATCCGCGGTGAGTACCCGGATCTGCTGATCAGCGTCGATACCTGGCGTAGCGACGTGGCGAGGCTCGCGTGCGGTGTCGGTGCCGATCTCATCAACGACACGTGGGCCGGGGCGGACCCTGGGCTCGTCGGGGTTGCTGCCGAGGAAGGCGTCGGCATCGTCTGCTCGCACACCGGAGGTGCCACGCCTCGTACCCGACCACACCGTGTTCGCTACACCGATGTCGTTGCCGATGTAGTCGAGGAAGTGACAGCCGCGGCCGAGAAAGCTGTTGCCGCGGGCGTTCGTCGCGACTCGATTCTGATCGACCCCACCCATGATTTCGGCAAAAACACCTTCCACGGGCTCGAGTTGTTGCGTCGCGTGGACGTTCTTGTAAACACCGGATGGCCAGTGCTCATGGCGCTGAGCAACAAGGATTTTATCGGGGAGACTCTAGGTGTAGAACTCGCCGACCGGTTGGAGGGAACATTGGCAGCGACAGCATTGGCCGCAGCAGGCGGCGCCCGAATGTTCCGGGTGCACGAAGTTGCGTCGACCAGAAGAGTCGTAGACATGGTTGCGGCGATACAGGGAAACAGAGCCCCGGTGCGGACCGTCAGGGGGCTGGCATGACGCTTGCGGACCGAACCACCGTCCTGGATTCATGGGCGGACACCAATACGTGGGACACCCCGTCGTGGTCCATCGCGGAGCTCGAGGCAGCGAAGGCGGGCCGCACCGTCTCCGTCGTACTGCCTGCGCTCGACGAGGAAGACACCGTTGCGGCCGTGGTGGATACCATCCATCCGCTGCTGGGCGGTCTCGTCGACGAACTGATCGTCCTGGACTCCGGGTCTACCGACGCCACCGCCGAACGTGCCACGGCCGCCGGTGCGCGGGTCATCAGTCGCGAGGAAGCAATTCCCGGACTCGACCCGGTCAGGGGCAAAGGTGAAGTTCTGTGGCGAGCGATCGCCGCGTCGACGGGTGATCTGATCGCGTTCGTCGACTCCGATCTGATCAACCCGGACCCGGCGTTCGTGCCCAAGCTTCTCGGCCCCCTGCTGATGGGCGATGGTATCCATCTGGTGAAGGGCTACTACCGACGCCCGTTGCGCACCAGCGGCACCGAGGACGCCAACGGCGGTGGCAGGGTCACCGAGCTGGTTGCACGGCCGATGCTCGCCGCCATGCGCCCGGAGCTCACCGGTGTGATCCAACCGTTGGGCGGGGAGTACGCCGGAACGAGAGAACTCCTCTCCGCGGTGCCGTTCGCTCCCGGCTACGGCGTGGAGATCGGACTGTTGCTCGACACTTACGACAAGCTGGGACTCGGCGCGATCGGTCAGGTCAATCTCGGTGTCCGTAAGCACCGCAACCGCCCGCTGGTGGAACTGGGCGCGATGAGCCGTCAGATCGTGGGCACCATGTTGAACCGGTGCGGAATGGTGGACTCGGGGGCGGGACTGATGCAGTTCCGCGTCGACGGAGATTCGTTCGTGCCGTTCTCCACCGAGGTGTCGCTGGCCGATCGGCCCGCCATCAACACCTTGCACGCGTAACGGGCAGGACCGTCCGAGAGCAGGGCTGTGAGAAGATTCTGCGATGCTGACGCTTCTGTTGTACGTCGTCGTCATCGCGGTCATCGCAGCCCTGCTCTTCTTCGTTGCAAGTGCCGTGTTCGGTCGCGGTGAGGAGCTCGAACCACTGCCCGAGGGCACGACGGCCACCGTCCTTCCTGCCGAAGGCGTGACCGGCGACGACGTGAAAGACCTCAAATTCCAGCAGACGATGCGCGGCTACAAGCCCAGCGAAGTCGACTGGGCCCTGGAGCGACTCGCCGCGGAGATCGACCTGCTCCGGTCGCGTCTGGACGATACGACGAACGTGGACAAGTGACGGCCGTACCAGGCCCCGACGGCAAGCTGAGGTGCCCGTGGGGAGCGACCGACGACGACCTGTACCGCACCTATCACGACACCGAATGGGGTCGTGAGCTCCACGGCCGAGACGCTCTGTACGAGCGCCTGTGCCTCGAAGCGTTCCAGTCCGGATTGGCCTGGATCACGATCCTGCGCAAGCGTGAGAACTTCCGTCGAGCCTTCGCTGGATTCGATCCGACGATCGTCGCCGCGTTCGATTCCGCAGACACCGAGAGGCTGATGCAGGACAGCTCGATCGTGCGGAACCGCGCCAAGATCGAAGCGGCCATCGGCAACGCGCGGGTGATCCTCGACCTGGACCCGGACCTCGACTCGCTGCTCTGGTCGTTCGCGCCGACGCGACGACCGAAGCGTCTCGATTCGATATCGGACGTACCTGCCGTGACCGCGGAATCCACAGCGATGGCCAAGGAGCTCAAACGCCGTGGACTGCGGTTCTTCGGTCCGACCACGGCTTACGCATTGATGCAGGCCACCGGAATGGTCGACGATCACCTGACGGGATGTTGGGTGAAGTCCCCGAATACCGACTCCAGTTCCCGGTATCGGTCTCGATAGGGAAGAATGGAGCGCAAGAACCATTCTCGCTCACGGCGAGAACACTTTTTTGGCCGAGGCGCAGAGCTTGGTGGCGCAGATCTGGAGGGAGCAGAGGATGGCGGCGATGAAGCCCCGGACCGGGGACGGTCCCCTCGAAGCAACCAAAGAGGGACGAGGGATCGTGATGAGGGTGCCGCTCGAAGGCGGAGGACGCCTGGTCGTCGAGCTCACCCCTGACGAGGCAGCCGCCCTCGGTGAAGAGCTGAAAGGCGTCACCGGTTAACTGTTTTTCGTTTCTGTGCCCAGCCCCGCTTGCCCATTCCGGCAGGTGGGGCTTAGTGGTGGTCGGGGTGCGTGGTGATCGGGTGTCTCGTGCTCGCTGACGTGATCGACCTGCTCGTCTGCCCCCACTGCGGCGCCGATCTCGACGTGGAGGACCGCACTCTTCTGTGCGATCGAGGGCATTCGTTCGACGTCGCGCGGCAGGGATACGTCAGTCTGCAACCGGGCAGCGCAGGCAAGATCACCGGCGACTCACCGGACATGATCGCGGCCCGCACCGCGTTCCTGAGCACCGGCCACTTCGACCGGGTGTCGGGGGCCCTCGTCGACGCGGTCGGTGCGCGGCGCAACGTGCTCGAGATAGGCGTCGGCAGCGGTCACTATCTGGCGGCCGTCCTCGACCGCACCGGGGGACGAGGAATCGGCATCGACGTGTCCAAGGCTGCGGCTCGTCGTGCGGCGCAGGCTCATCCCGCGATCGGCTCCGTGGTCGCCGACGTCTGGAACGGCCTACCCGTCCGTTCCGGCTCGCTCGACGCGATCACCTGTGTCTTCTCGCCGCGCAACGCGGCGGAATCCAGGCGAGTTCTCGCACCGGGAGGCAGGCTCGTCGTCGTTACCCCCACCGTCCGGCATCAACAGGAACTGATCGGCGAACTCGGACTCATCGGCGTCGACGAGGACAAGGCCAGGCGGCTCGGCGATTCCCTGTCCGGAGGGTTCGACCAGGTGGAGAGGACAACCGTCGAGTACCGCATGGAACTGACCCACGCCGAGGTGGGCAGCCTCGTCGGGATGGGCCCGTCCGTTCGGCACACCACCGAGGCGGACAGGCGCGCCGCAATCGAATCGCTACCCGAGCCGGTGGTCGTGACCGCGTCGGTCGTCGTCGGAACCTACGAGCGACGGGCGAGCGCCGCGGAGTAGACGTCGAGCGTCTGTTGAGCGATGGCCGCCCACGAGAATTCGGCGACGGCACGGGCACGACCGGCCTTGCCCATCGAGGCTGCGAGCGTCGGATCGAGCGCGACATCGTTGACCGTTCGTGCCAGAGCCTGCTCGAATGTCTGCGGTTCGTATGCGTTGTAGTGCACGAGGCGACCGGTGACACCGTCGTCGACGACCTCCGGGATGCCTCCGACGTCGGACGCGACCACCGCCGTTTCCGCAGCCATGGCCTCGAGGTTGACGATACCCAGCGGCTCGTACACCGACGGACAGACGAAAACCTGTGACGCAGACAGGATTTCGCGGATCTTCTCGGTGGGAAGCATCTCGCGGACCCAATGGACGCCGTCACGGGCAGCGGACAACTCGGCAACCGCACGTTCGGTCTCCGCGGCGATCTCCGGGGTATCGGGAGCGCCCGCGCAGAGCACGAGCTGGATCGACGGATCGAAATGGTGCGCGGCGGCGATCAGATGCCCGACACCCTTCTGGCGCGTGATCCGCCCGACGAACGCGACGATCGGCCGATTCAGGTCGACGCCGATGGCGTCCAAAGCGGAATCCGACGGATCGGCGGCGGGCCCGGCATGCCAGTTCTCGGTGTCTATCCCGTTGCGCACCACGTGAACACGCTGCGGGTCCAGACGCGGGTAGGCATCGAGTACGTCCTTGGCCATGCCCTCGCTGACGGCGATGACCGCGTCGGCGTACTCGACGGCATTGCGCTCGGACCACGACGAGATGCGGTAGCCGCCGCCCAGCTGCTCGGCCTTCCACGGACGGCGAGGCTCGAGCGAATGCGCGGTGAGGATGTGCGGAACGTCGTACAACTCCGCGGCCAGGTGGCCGGCGAGACCGGTGTACCAGGTGTGCGAGTGCACCACGTCCGCGTCGGCCGCGGAATTCGCCATCCGCAGCTCCGCCGACAAAGTCGTCAGCGCCGCATTGGCGCCCTTCAGCGCCGGATCGGGATCATGGACCTGCGCGGTGTCCCGCGGCGCACCCATACAGTGGATCTCGACCTCGCACAGCGCTTTCAGCTGCGCCGCGAGTTCGGTGACATGCACCCCGGCGCCTCCGTAGACCTCCGGCGGGTATTCCCTAGTCATCATCGCCACGCGCACATCTGTAAACCTACATTCCCGCGGTGAAACGCGTGTACTGCTAGCAAGGTTCACCCAGTGCGGATAGGTTGGCTCTGTGAGGACACAACCGCATGTTCTAGGGATCGTGCTTGCCGGCGGTGAGGGTAAGCGGCTCTACCCCATGACCGCGGACAGAGCAAAGCCAGCCGTACCGTTCGGCGGCGCCTACCGACTCATCGACTTCGTTCTGAGCAATCTCGTCAACGCCGGATACCTCCGGCTGTGCGTGCTGACCCAGTACAAGTCCCATTCACTGGACCGCCACATCTCCCAGACCTGGAGGCTGTCCGGATTCGCCGGTGAGTACATCACCCCGGTCCCGGCGCAGCAACGCCTCGGCCCGCGCTGGTACACCGGCAGCGCCGACGCCATCTTCCAGTCGCTCAACCTCGTCTACGACGAGGACCCCGAGTACATAGTCGTTTTCGGTGCCGACCACGTTTACCGCATGGACCCCGAGCAGATGGTCCAGCAGCACATCGACTCCGGCGCAGGCGTCACCGTCGCCGGGATCAGGGTGCCGCGCAGCGAAGCCTTCGCGTTCGGATGCATCGACAGCGACGAGAACGGCAAGATCACCCAGTTCCTGGAGAAGCCCGCTCAGCCTCCGGGCACACCCGACGACCCCAACGTCACCTACGCGTCGATGGGCAACTACGTCTTCACGACGAAAGTTCTGATCGACGCCATCAAAGCGGACTCGGAGAACTCCGACTCCGACCACGACATGGGCGGCGACATCATTCCCGCACTCGTCGAAGCCGGTGTCGCTTCGGTCTACGACTTCAACGACAACGTCGTGCCCGGCGCCACCGAACGCGACCGCGGATACTGGCGCGACGTCGGAACCATCGACGCCTTCTACGACGCGCACATGGACCTGGTGTCCGTCCACCCGATCTTCAACCTCTACAACCGCCGCTGGCCTATCCGCGGCGCCGCGGAGAACCTCCCGCCCGCCAAGTTCGTACAGGGCGGACTCGCGCAGGAATCCGTCGTCGGCGCCGGATGCATTCTCTCGGCCGCGACCGTCCGCAATTCGGTGCTCAGCTCCAACGTGATGATCGACGACGGTGCCACCGTCGAAGGCAGCGTCCTCATGCCAGGCGTACGCATCGGCAAGGGCGCAGTGGTTCGCCGGGCAATCCTGGACAAGAACGTCGTCGTCGGGCCCGGCGAAATCATCGGCGTCGACATGGAACGCGACAACGAACGATTCAACGTCTCCGCGGGTGGCGTCGTCTCCGTCGGCAAGGGCGTCTGGATTTGACGTGAGTGGAGCCTGCGGAATGACCCGAGGTCAGCTGGGAGTGGAGCCTGCGGAATGACCTGAGGTCAGCTGCGCGAAGCCCCGGGAGTGGAGCCTGCGAAATGACCCAAGGTCAGCTGGGAGTGGAGCCTGCGGAACGACCCGAGGTCAGCTGCGCGAGGCGCAGATCAGTCCGTCGCCCAGCGGAAGCAGGACGGTGGTGAGGCGCTCGTCCTCGGCGATGGCGCGGGCTGCTGCGCGTACTGCAACGGTGGTGGCGTCGCGCTGCGTCGAGTCCGGCACCCGGCCGTTCAGCAGTGCGTTGTGGAGAACCAGTACACCGCCCGGGCGCAGCAGTCGGACGCTCTCCTGAACGAAGTGAAGGTGGTCGACGGGGCTGGCGTCGATGAACACGAGGTCGTAGGTGTCGTCGGCGAGGCGAGGCAGGACGTCGAGCGCCCACCCGTTGATCAGTCGCGTACGTGACGGCGGGATACCTCCGGCGCGGAACGCTTCCTTGGCCGCGCGCTGGTACTCCGGTTCGGTGTCGATGGTGGTTAGTACGCCGTCGTCGCGCATGCCGTCGAGTAGCCAGAGGCCGCTGATGCCGGCGCCGGTCCCGATCTCGACGACCGTCTTCGCGCCGAGCATCTGAGTGAAGATGCTGAGAATCGCGCCGACGGAGGCAGGCACGGGTGCTGCACCGAGGTCCTCGGCGCGTTCGCGAGCCGAGACCAGAACGTCGTCCTCCTGAGCGGATTCCTCGGCATACGACAGCAATCTCTCGGCATTAGTCGGCACCCTGCGACATTAACGTGACCCGCACGATTTTCCGAGCGGACAGGTTTCTCAGCGGCACCTCAGGTTATTCACACGTCGGCCACACGCGAGTGGGAGAAGCTACTTGTGATCGCTTGATCGACGAGCAACGCGAAACAGGAACATCCCGGCGGTGTCGCTGGTTGTACTGGTACGTGTTCCTGAGCAGGAGGATCCAGCCATCTACGAGATCAAAGAAGATCTAGACACCGCCGAACTGAGCGGCACCGCCGCTTTCGATGCCAGCGGCGAGGACGCCACCATGCCGTCCTGGGACGAACTGGTCCGTGAGCACGGTGACCGCGTCTACCGTCTTGCCTACCGGTTGTCCGGTAACGCCCAGGATGCCGAGGATCTGACGCAGGACACGTTCATCAGGGTGTTCCGGTCCCTGTCGAACTATCAGCCGGGAACGTTCGAGGGTTGGCTGCACCGCATCACCACCAATCTGTTCCTCGACATGGTTCGTCGACGCAATCGCATCCGCATGGAGGCGTTGCCCGAGGACTACGACCGGGTGCCGTCGGAGACGCCCAACCCCGAGCAGATCTATCACGACGCTCGATTGGATCCGGATCTGCAGTCCGCGCTCGACTCGTTGGCGCCCGAGTTCCGCGCAGCGATCGTGCTGTGTGACATCGAAGGCCTGTCCTACGAAGAGATCGGTGCGACACTGGGCGTCAAGCTCGGGACGGTGCGTAGTCGTATCCATCGTGGACGTGCGGCGCTACGGGAGTACCTTCGAGTGAACGGGAAGGTCGACACTTCTCACGCCAGTGTTCAGTAGCTACGAGGAGGGTTGGATGACGCAGGCCCGAGAGCCACGGCGGTTCAGCTCTACCGAACATCTGGCCAGCGAAGCGATTGCTGCATTCGCCGACGGAGAGCTCCGCATGAACGCGTACCTTCGCGCGGCCCGGCACATTGCGGAGTGCCCCGAGTGCGCAGCAGAGGTCGACGCCCAGCAACAGGCGCGCAGCGCACTGAAGGATTCGGGCGAGATGTCGATGCCCAACTCGTTGCTCGGTCTGCTCAGTCAGATCCCGATGTGCGAGCCGCCCGAGGTCAAAGCAGAGGTCGAGCGACGCCGACGCGTCATCGTGACGTCGGTCGTGAACCTTCGTCGCCGACGCCGTTAGGGTCGCCCTGTGTAATCTTGGCCGCTGTGACCGACGTGAGCGAGGGGTACCGGGAACGCGTGAGCACCAATACAGATCGCAGCACCGACACTGACCCGGAGGCGCCGCGGCTACCACCGCGGCCGGTCTACCGGCCGGAGGTGGACCCCGCAGCCACTGCCGCGTTCGGTCGTCCGAGCGACGTCGAAGGCTCCTTCACCCCCGCTGCCCGTCGGGGCGAACCGTCGCCCAGAATCACGTCGCGCGCCCCCGATCCTGTTCTCGCCGAGGCGTTCGGCAGGCCCACCGACGCGCAGGAATCGCTGCAGCGCGATCCCGATGCTCCCACCGGCCCCCCGGAGCCCGAACCAGAACCCGAGGATCCGTGGCGCGATCCGAACTCCACCGTCAGGCTCGGCGCCGCAGCCGAGGACATCCCCGAGCCCGCAGTCCGGCCGTTCGGCCCGAAGCTCGGTGTCCGTGAGGTTCTGTTCGGTGAGAAGGTCGCCCCGAAAGCGCTCGTCGTTCTCGGCGTCGTCGCACTGGCCATCGGTCTTGTCGGCGGCCTCATCGGGCGTGAAACAGCCGAGGTCACCGGAGCTCTGACCAGTCAGAAGGTGAATCTGACGCAGTCGACCGGCGAAGACTTGCCCCAAGGGCAGGTGGCACGCGTAGCCGATGCAGTCCTGCCGTCCGTGGTGTCCATTCAGGTCACACTCGGCGACAACGCAGGGACCGGCTCCGGCGTCGTCATCGCCGGCGAGGGGTACATCGTCACCAACAATCACGTCATCTCGATGGCGGCCACCAACCCCGATCGAGCGACGCTGCAAGTGACGTTCTCCGACGGCACCAAGGTTCCCGCCGACATCGTCGGTCGCGACATCAAGACCGACCTCGCAGTGCTCAAGGCCGATGTAGGCAACCTCACCGTTGCCGAGCTCGGCAACTCCGCGGACGTCCAGGTGGGGGAGGACGTCGTCGCCGTCGGCTCGCCGCTCGGTCTGAACAAAACCGTCACCCGCGGCATCGTCAGTGCACTCGATCGGCCCGTGCGACTGTCCGGTGAAGGCACCGACACCGACGCCGTCATCGACGCAGTGCAAACCGACGCCGCGATCAACCCGGGTAACTCCGGTGGACCACTGATCGACGCCGAAGGCCGCGTCATCGGCATCAACTCGGCCATCCGCAGCGAGAGCGGCGGATCTGTCGGTCTCGGTTTCGCGATCCCGATCGACGACGTCACCGAGGTGGCCCAGTCGCTGATCCGGACCGGCGAGATGAAACACCCGGACATCGGCATCAACGCTCGATCGGTGATCAACGACGCAACGTCCGGTGCAGAAGTGGCGAACGTTCGCGCTGGAGGGCCGGCGCAGGAAGCGGGAATCGTCGAGGGCGACGTCATCACCAGAGTAGGTGATCGTGCTGTGACCAGCGCCGATGAGTTGGTTGTCGCCGTCCAAGCAAGCGAAATCGGTCAGTCGACGCCGGTGCAGCTGGTCCGGTCCGGCAGACTCGTCGATGTGTCGGTCACCCCGGTTTCGGACTAGGCTGACAGGCGTGTTCGGCAACATCGGCTGGGGAGAGCTCGTCATTCTCCTGGTAGCAGCACTCGTCATCCTCGGTCCAGACAGGCTGCCCGGCGCAATCAGCTGGGTCACCAAGTCCATCCGCCAGGTCAAGGACTACGCCAACGGCGCAAGCCAGCAACTCAAGGACGAGCTGGGCACCGACTTCGAGGACCTACGCAAACCCCTCGCCGACCTCAATCAGCTCCGCGGCATGACCCCGCGCGCCGTCATCACCAAACACTTGCTCGACGGCGACGACTCGATCTTCACCGGCAACTTCGACTCCAAGAAGCCGAACGGCAGTTCCAACGGGACCCCGAACACCCCCGCCAAGCCGTCGCTCGAGAAGAAATTGCCCGCGGGCCAGACCCCTCCCATCGACTCCGACGCCACGTAGCGCTCTTTTCGTTACAGCATGAATGCGCCACCGCAGCTGTCTGACCGCTGCGGTGGCGCCTTCATGCCGTGGGTGGAGCGTTACAGCACCTTGTTCAGGAAGTCCTGGGTCCGAGGGTTCTGCGGGTTGCCGAAGAGCTGATCCGGGGTTCCTTCTTCGACGATGACGCCGTCGGCCATGAAGATGACTCGGTCCGAGACCTCGCGGGCGAAGCCCATTTCGTGGGTGACGACGACCATTGTCATGCCGCCTTTCGCGAGGTCCCGCAGAACCTGCAACACTTCGCCGACCATTTCGGGGTCGAGTGCGGAGGTGGCCTCGTCGAACAGCATGATCGACGGGCTCATCGCGAGTGCTCGGGCGATTGCGACGCGCTGCTTCTGACCGCCGGAGAGGCTGGCGGGCTTGTAGTCCGCGCGCTCGGACAGTCCGACCTGCTCGAGCAGTTTCAGTGCCGTGTTCTTGGCCTCGGACTTCGACATCTTCTTCGTCTCGACGGGTGCGAGCATGACGTTTTCGAGTGCCGTCATGTGCGGGAAGAGGTTGAAGTGCTGGAACACCATGCCGATGTTCTGGCGGATCTTGTCGAGGTTGACGTTCTTGTCGGTCAGGTCGACGCCGTCGACGACGACGTGGCCGCCGGTGATGTCCTCGAGTTTGTTCAGGCATCGCAGGAAGGTGCTCTTACCGGATCCCGATGGTCCGATGACGCAGACGACCTCGCCGTTGGCGATCTCGGCGTCGATTCCCTTGAGGACTTTGTTGTCGCCGAATGCCTTTTCCAGCGCCTTGATCGAAATCTTGGTGCTCACTTGTTGATCCTCTTCTCGAGCCGGTTCGACAGCTTGGTGAGTGCCATGATGATGATGAAGTACATGACGCCGATGATCAGCCACATGTTGAACGACTCGAAGTTGCGGGCGATGATCAGTCGGCCTGTCTGTGTCAGCTCGGCCAGGCCGATGACCGACAGCAACGACGTGTCCTTCAACGTGATGACGAACTGGTTGATGTACGACGGAATCATCGTGCGGATGGCCTGCGGCATGACGACGCGGCGCATCGACTTGAGGTAGCTGATACCGAGGCTGCGCGACGCTTCCATCTGGCCCTTGTCGACGGCGAGGATTCCGCCTCGGACGATTTCGGCCATGTAGGCGCCTGCGTTGAGCGACAGCGTGATGATGCCCGCGGTGAATGCGGACATCTGGAAGTTCAGGGCCGCAGGGACGCCGAAGTAGATGAAGAATGCCTGCACCAGAAGCGGTGTGCCGCGAAAGATATCGACGTACGTCGTACCGATTCCCCGGAGCACGATGTTGGACGAGACTCGGAACAGGCCGAAGATCGCGCCGAGAACCAGAGCGATCGCGATGGAGATGACGGTGAGAACGACGGTCAGCCAGAGGCCCTTGAGCAGCAGCTGCCAGCTACTGGCGATGAGCCCGGGAATCGAGGTGTCCGAGGTGGATGCCTCGGCGCTGAGGTAGGTGTCGAGGATGTCGTCGTACTGGCCGCTTTCGCGGAGGTTGGCCAGGCCTGTGTTGAACTGCTGAAGTAACTCGGCGTTGGTGCCCTTTGCCACCGCGAAGCCGTAGCTCGCGCCCGACTCCTTCTCGGTCACCGTCTTGAACCCGTTGCCCTGCGTGATGCCGTACGCCAGCACCGGGTAGTCCTCGAACGCTGCCGCGGAGTTTCCGGTCCGAACTTCCTCGAACATCGTCGCGGAGTCGTCGAAGCTGCGGATGGTGAAGCCGTACTGGTCGGCGATCGAGGTGGCGAACGTCGCGCCCTCGGTGCCGTTCTTGACGGCGACGGACTTGCCTCGCAGGTCCTCGTAGCCCTCGATGTCGTTGTTGGACTCGAGGATTGCCATCTGAACGCCGGAGTCGAAGTACGGATCCGAGAAATCGAACGTTGCCTTACGCGCGTCCGTGATGGACATTCCGGCGATCATGCCGTTGAACTGACCGCTCGTGACGCCTTGCAGGGCGGTGTCGAAACCGACCTGCTCCACGTTGTAGGTGAAGCCCTGGTCCGCGGCGATCGCGGCCAGGAGGTCCATGTCGATTCCGACGAGTTTGCCCTGCTCGTCCTGGAACTCGAAGGGAGCGAACGTGGTATCGGTGGCGATGGAGTAGTTCTGTCCGGACGGAGGCGGCGGCTGCGCCGACGCCAGGGCCGAACCGAACAGCGACCCCACCAGGGTCACGAAAAGGGCGAGCACGATCGGTATCAGTACCGTCCGACTCGATTGCGGCTTCTTCATGCAGGCCACTCTCTATCGAAGAAAAGGATTCTCACCAAAGTGTAAGACTTGGCGAATTCTAAGACTCCAACCCTCGACAGGTGTGCATTCGGGTGGTATCAGGCCCTTCGGGTGGTGTCGATGCTCAGCGACATTCCGACGAGTCCGCGCTCCCGCACTGCGAGCTGCTTGGCCACCGCTTCCAACGCCCGCGCGGCCGGAGTCTCGGGCTGCGCCAACACGATCGGAGTGCCGGCGTCGCCACCCTCGCGGACTGCAGTGTCGAGTGGAATCTGGCCCAGCAGAGGCACTTTCGCGCCCACGGCCTTGGTGAGCCGATCCGAGACATCCTGGCCGCCGCCGGACCCGAAAATGTCCATGCGGGTGCCGTCGGGCAGCTCGAGCCACGACATGTTCTCCACGACTCCGGCGATGCGCTGACGGGTCTGCAGAGCGATCGCGCCTGCGCGTTCGGCGACCTCGGCGGCAGCCTGCTGCGGCGTCGTCACGACGAGAATCTCGGCGCCGGGAATCAACTGAGCCACCGAAATGGCAATGTCTCCAGTGCCGGGCGGGAGGTCGAGGAGCAGCACGTCCAGGTCGCCCCAGAACACGTCGGCAAGGAACTGCTGCAACGCGCGGTGCAGCATCGGTCCCCGCCACACCACGGGTGTGTTGCCCGTGGTGAACTGCGCGATCGAGATGAACTTCACGCCGTGCGCCTGCGGCGGCATGATCATCTTCTCCACCTGAGTGGGTTTGGCGTCGTTGCCGAGCATGCGGGGGACCGAGTGACCGTAGATGTCGGCGTCGAGCACACCCACCGACAGGCCACGCTTGGCCAGCGATGCGGCGAGGTTGACCGTCACCGAGGACTTTCCGACGCCGCCCTTGCCCGACGCGACCGCGTACACACGCGTCAGCGAGCCGGGTTGAGCGAACGGGATGATCGGTTCCGCGGAATCGCCGCGGAGAGATTTGCGGAGTTCGGTGCGCTGCTCGTCGTTCATCACGTCGAGCTCGACGGTGATGGTGCCGACCCCCGCGACATCGGCGACGGCTTTGGTGACGCGGTCGCTGATCTCGGTTTTCATCGGGCAACCAGCAGTGGTGAGGTAGATGCCGACGTCGACGGATCCTCCATCGCCGATGGTGACACCCTTGACCATTCCCAGGTCGGTGATGGGTTTGCGAATTTCCGGATCGATGACTTTCGAGAGTGCGCTTCGAACGTCGGATTCCGTCAGTACTGCCATGAGTTCATGCTAGTGGGGCGGGAGTGGAGCCTGCGGAATGACCCTGGGGAGGCGGGAGTGGAGCCTGCGGAATGACCCTTAGTGGATGCGTGGGAGCTGGTCGGAGGTGGGGACGATGCCGGTGGCGTAGCCGGTGGACCAGGCGAGGACGTTGGCGACGTAGGCCATGGAGTTGTTGTAGCGCAGGATGGCTTTGGTGGTCTGCCCGAGGTCGCGGAGGTTCAGGCCGCCGTCGCACAGGTAGTCGCCGGTGGCGAGGGCTGCGTCGTACAGGTTCTGTGGGTCGGAGATGCCGTCGCCGTTGCCGTCGGCTTTGTAGCGGTTCCAGGTTTCGGGTAGAAACTGCATCGGTCCGACTGCGCGGTCGAAGTTGGGGTCGCCGTCGAGTGCGCCGCCGTCGGTGTCGGCGATGACGTTGTTGCCGGCGAGCGATCCGTCGAGGCGGGGGCCGAGGATGGGCTCGAGCAGCTGTCCGAGGTCGTCGGCTTTGCCGTTGTTGGCGTGGGTGGATTCGACGCGGCCGATGCCGGCGATGATGGTCCAGCTGATTCCGCAGCCGGGCTGGGTTTCGGCGAGAATCCGCTCGGCGTTCTTGTAGGCGGAGACGTTGACCGTCGGGATTGCGATGGGGCTGGCGGCGAGGCTCGTCGGCAGCTCCGGCGTCGGCGGGATTTCCGGCGCGGGTGCCGGGACGGGTGCTGCCTGCGGAACGGGTGCCTCGGCTGCGGCGACGGGCTGTGCCGCGGTGTCGTCCGCTATGGGGGCGGGTGTTTCCACGACGGGCTCGGCTTCCTGTGCCGTGGAGTTGGTCGTCATGAAGGGGATGTACTCGGCCGCGCCTGCGCTGGTGGCGGCGGTGACAAGTCCTGCGGGGACGAGACCCGTCAGAGCAATCACCGAATTCCGGCGTACGTTGGAATTCGATGCTTTTCTGTGACGTCCCACGCGTCGGTACCTCCTGATCGTTTGCGAACCGGAGTCGAGGGTACCTGATTCGAGATCGTTCCGTTACACGGCCGTTATCAAGCGGCCGGGCGGAACTAGTCCACGTCGAACTGGGCGTCGTTCTCCGGCGCCGGACCGTCGTCACGCTTACGTAGGCTCTGCTTCTTCCTGGACTTCTTCGGCGCCGCGGACGGCTCGCCGCCCATCTGTTCCAGCAGCTCGCGGATCTCGTCGAGCTCACGCCGCAGGTAATCGCGAGTCGCGACCTCACCGACGGCGATACGCAGCGACGCCAGCTCGCGGGCAAGGAACTCGGTGTCCGCCTTCGTCTGCTGTGCCCGAGCACGGTCTTCTTCCAGCGAGACCCGGTCGCGGTCGTCCTGACGGTTCTGCGCGAGAAGGATCAGCGGAGCGGCGTAGGCAGCCTGCGTCGAGAACGCGAGGTTCAACAGAATGAACGGATACGGGTCCCACTGAAGCGCGACGACGGCAACGTTCAGGAAGATCCAGACGATGACGATGATCGTCTGGATCGCCAGGTACCGTCCGGTGCCGAGGAAGCGGGCGGCGCGCTCTCCCGAGCTGCCGAGGTCGACGTCGAGATGCCAGTTGAACAGCCGCGAACCCTGCGGTGTGTCCATGCGCTGCCGAGCGGATTCCTTCACTGTCCTGCCACCTCCTGATCACGCCAGTCCTCGGGAAGAAGATGGTCGAGAACGTCGTCCACTGTCACTGCTCCGACCAGGTGATCCTCGTCGTCCACCACCGGCCCGCACACCAAGTTGTACGTCGCGAAATATCGGGTGACGGCCGTCAGGCTGTCCTCCGGCGACAACTTCGGCAGTGCCTTGTCGATCACGCCGCCGACCAGGCTCGCCGGCGGTTCGCGGAGCAATTGCTGCAGGTGAACACACCCGAGATACGCACCGGTCGGAGTTGCCGTCGGCGGGCGAACGACGAACACCAGCGAGGACAGCGCAGGCGTCAGATCCGGGTTACGCACCCGGGCGAGAGCCTCGGCCACCGTCGTCGACGCGTTCAACACCACCGGTTCGGTGGTCATCAGACCACCGGCAGTGTCCGGTGAGTGTTCGAGAAGGCGCCGAACCGGAGCGGAATCCTCCGGGTCCATCAGACGAAGCAGCGATTCCGCCTCGGGCTCGGGCAGTTCACCCAGAAGGTCGGCTGCGTCGTCGGGATCCATCGCCTCGAGCACGTCGGCGCCGCGTTCGACACCGAGGTAATGCATCAGTTCGACCTGATCGTCGTCGGGAAGTTCCTGTACGACGTCGGCGAGCCGCTCGTCGTCGAGGGCGTGTGCCACCTCCATCCGTCGTTTCACCGGCAGCTCACGCATCGCGTTGGCCACGTCGGCAGCCCGAAGGTCCTCGAACTGCATCAACAGCTGCGCGACGCCTTGGCCGGGGAGGGACAGCTCGTTCTGGGTCAGACCTTGGACGTGTTGCCAGTCCACGACATGGATTGCACCTCGGCGCGCGAGCCTGCCGCGGCTGCGCCGGACCGCGACCCGGGCGACGAGCCAGTCACGGGTTCGGGTCAGTTCGATGCCCAGGTCGACGACGATGGACTCCGCGTCGTGCAGCTCTTCGAGTTCCGGGTCGTCGACGCGGACCTTGGAGTCGAGAATTTGCGCGAAGACAAGGATTTCATTGGCTCGCTGCGAGAACCTGCGCAGACTCACGTTGCCGGTGTTGAGCTGAACGGAGTTGGGCTCGATGCTGGTGACGCGCAGCATCGGCACGAAAATTCTTCGGCGCGTCGCGAGTTCGACGACCAGGCCGAGCACTCGGGGTTGGGCGCGACCGACGCGCATGGTGATGACGAGATCGCGAACGCGGCCGATCGATTCGCCGTCGGGTCCGAGCACGACCAGACCCGCGAGCCTGGCTGCGAATAGCTTGCTCAGTGCTGCCATGATGGAAAGGTTAGAGCGTGACAGTACGAACCGGAGAATCGACAGCCGGTGACCAAGCAGGGAGCGATGAGGCTCGAATGAGCTCGGTGAAGCAAGACCGTCCCCGCCGATCCGTCCTCGCGGTTCCCGGCAGTTCCGCGAAGATGATCGAGAAGGCCAAAGGACTGAAGGCCGACGCTGTCTTCCTCGATCTCGAGGACGCAGTCGCCCCGATCGCCAAGGTGGAGGCGCGCGGACGCATCGTCGAAGCGCTGCTGTCCGACGGATGGGGAGACCAACTGAAGGTCGTCCGCGTCAACGACTGGACGACGCCCTGGACCTACGGCGACGTCATCGACGTCGTCTCCGGTGCGGGCGCTCGGTTGGATGCGATTCTGCTCCCGAAGGTCGAGACCGCCGCGCACGTCGAAGCTCTCGATCTGCTTCTGACCCAGGTCGAGAAGACGAGCGGACTCGAGGTAGGCGCCATCGGGATCGAACCGCAGATCGAAAGCGCCCGCAGCCTGCGCAACATCGACGAGATCGCGACGGCCAGTCCCCGTGTGCAGACTCTCGTGTTCGGTCCGGCGGATCTGATGGCCAGTGTGAACATGCGCACCCTCGTCGTCGGCGAACAGCCGGAGGGGTACGACACCGGTGACGCCTACCATCACATCCTGATGACCATTCTGCTCGCCGCGCGCACTCATGGACTGCAGGCGATCGACGGTCCGTACCTCCAGATCCGTGATCTCGACGCGTTCCGCCGCGCCGCGGGCCGCACGGCCGGTCTCGGCTTCGACGGCAAGTGGGTGCTGCATCCGACACAGATCGATGCCGCCAACGAAATCTTCTCGCCCCGGCAGGCCGATTTCGACAAAGCCGAGAACATTCTCGAGGCGTACGAATTTCATACTTCCGAAGCCGGTGGTGGCCGCGGTGCGGTGATGCTCGGAGACGAGATGATCGACGAGGCGTCGAGAAAGATGGCTCTGGTGGTCAGTGCGAAAGGACGCGCGGCAGGAATGCTGCGTAGTGAAGTAACACAAAGTTCAGATTCGGGCACAATAGAGCAATGACGAATCCACTTTCGCAGCCCGGCCGTCCAGGTCAGGGTCTTCCGACTCCGCCGTCCGGGTGGCCGATCGGTTCCTACCCGACGTACGCCGAAGCGCAGAAGGCCGTCGACTACCTGTCCGACCAGGAGTTCTCGGTTCAGGACGTCACTATCGTCGGCGTCGACCTCATGCAGGTCGAGCGTGTTCTCGGTCGGTTGACATGGCCGAAAGTCATTGGCGGAGGCGTCGTCTCGGGCGCCTGGCTCGGGCTGTTCCTCGGCCTGGTGCTGGGTATCTTCACCAACGGCAACATTCTCGGGGCGTTGATCATCGGCATCGTCGGCGGGGTCATCTTCGGATTGATCTCCGCGGCCATTCCGTACGCGGCCACCAAGGGCCAGCGAGATTTCGCGTCGAGCATGCAGTTGGTCGCCGGTCGCTACGACGTGTTGTGCGAGCCCAAGAGTGCGGAGAAAGCACGCGATCTGCTCGCGCGTCTCGCGCTCTGACGCGTTCGTCGCGACGGCAGGTTACGGAATAGTTCCAATATCCCTTTCGCCGGCCCTCGTTCGGTTACGTTTCTTTACGTACAGGACAGTCAATAAGGAAGTTCTGTATACGTAATCGAAAATACGGAGGCGGAAAGTGCCGAGACAACGTAGTCAAAGGCCTCGTGGTGCGAGGCCTGCACACGCAACCAGAATAGGGGTGTTGGCGGCCGCTGCGTTGGTCGCCAGCCCGTTGCTCGCAGCCTGCGGATCCTCCGACAGCAGCACACCTGTACTGAGTTTCTACACCGCAGCGGACGGCGCCGAGCAGTACGCCGCCGCTGCGGAGGCGTGTTCGGCCGCGTCGAACGGACGCTATCGAGTGGAACAGCGAACTCTCCCCAAGAGTGCGAACGATCAGCGACTGCAGTTGGCCCGACGTCTGGCGGGCAACGACAACTCGTTGGACCTGATGACGCTCGACGTCGTGTGGACGGCCGAGTTCGCCGAGGCCGGCTGGGCACTTCCGGTCCCGGATGATCTCGCAGCAAAGCTCGAAGGCGGCGCCACGCTGGAAGGCCCGCTCGCAACGGCGCAGTGGCAGGACCAGCTGTACGCGGTTCCACTGAACTCCAACACGCAGCTGCTGTGGTACCGACCCGATCAGGTGCCGGGTGGTCAGCCGCCGCAGACGTGGGACCAGATGATCGACGAAGCCGAATCCAACGCCGCCGAAGGCAAACCCGCGTACATCGGCGTCCAGGCCAAGCAGTACGAGGGCTTGATGGTGTGGTTCAACAGCCTCCTCGTCAGCGCAGGCGGTCAGGTCGTCGCCGACGACGGTACGACGGTGACGCTCAACGACACCCCCGAACATCGTGCGGCGACCGAGAAGACACTCGAGATCATGAAGCGCGTCGCCACGGCCGACGGCCACGACCCGTCGATCTCGCAGACCGACGAGGCCACCGCCCGTCTCGGTATGGAGGCCGGCAACTCGGCATTCCAGGTCAACTACCCGTTCGTGCTCCCCGGCATCAAGGAGAACGCGGCCGCCGGGGCCGTGCCGTTCCTCGATCTGACGAACGTCCCTGCGGATCAACAGGATGCCAAGGTCGCCGAGGTGTTCCGCAGCGCGCCGTACCCAGCGGTCATCCCGGACACTCCGGCCAAGGTGACCATCGGTGGCTTCAACATCGGCGTCGCCAAGACCACTCAGCACGAGGACCTAGCGTGGGAAGCCGTCGAGTGCCTGACCAACGAGGACAACCAGCGCAACAACGCCGTCAACGGTGGAGTTCCGCCTGTGCTGGCGCAGCTGTATCAGGACCCTGAATTCCAGGCCGTCTACCCGGCGTGGGAAGGCGTGCTCGACTCCATCGAGAACGCTGCGGTCCGACCGGTCTCACCTGCCTACCAGAGCATTTCGATCCTGCTCGCCGACGCGCTCAATCCACCTCAGAACATCGATCCCGTTGCGGACGTGGACAAGCTCGCCGACCTGGTCTCCAAGGCTGTCAATTCGGAAGGGCTGATTCCATGAGCGAGACGTTGGACAAACAGGAGATTCTGAAGAAGGTTTCCGACGGCAAGAAGGCCGAACGCCGGCTGGGTCTGATGTTGGTTGCTCCCGCCGCGATCATGATGATCGCAGTGACCGGATACCCGATCATCTACGCCTTCTGGCTCAGCCTGCAGAAGTACAACCTTGCGTTCCCCGACGATCGTGAGTTCGTCGGAATCTCCAACTACGTCACCGTGCTCACCGACGGATACTGGTGGACGGCATTCGGTGTCACCACCGCGATCACCATCATCTCCGTGATCATCGAGTTCGTTCTCGGCCTGGCCGTGGCGCTCATCATGCACCGCACGATCTTCGGCCGCGGACTGGTGCGGACGGTCGTGCTGATCCCGTACGGCATCGTCACCGTCGCCGCGGCGTACAGCTGGTACTACGCGTGGACGCCGGGCACCGGTTACCTCGCCAACCTGCTGCCCGACGGCAGTGCCCCTCTGACGGAGCAGATTCCGTCGCTCGCCATCGTCGTGCTGGCCGAGGTATGGAAGACGACACCGTTCATGGCGCTGCTTCTGCTCGCCGGTCTCGCGCTCGTCCCGGACGATCTGCTCAAGGCCGCTCAGGTCGACGGCGCGGGAGCGTGGACGCGGTTGATGCGCATCACGATTCCGCTGATGAAGCCGGCTATCCTCGTCGCGCTGCTGTTCCGCACTCTCGACGCATTCCGCATCTTCGACAACATCTACGTCCTCACCAAGGGCAGCAACGGCACGGGATCGGTGTCGATTCTCGGCTACGACAACCTGTTCGGAGCGTTCAACCTCGGACTCGGCTCGGCGATCAGCGTTCTGATCTTCTTCTGCGTCGCCATCATCGCGTTCGTGTTCATCAAATTGTTCGGTGCCTCGGCGCCGGGCTCGGACGACGGAGGCCGTAAGTAATGACGACCGTGACGCCCCGCAAGAAGGTCGGTTGGACCGTCATCAATGCGCTCGTGCTGCTGTACGCGCTCATCCCGCTGGCATGGATCATCAGCTTGTCGTTCAAGTCGACGGCCACCATCGCCGACGGCAAGTTCATTCCGAGCTCGTTCACCCTGGACAACTACAAGGGCATCTTCCAGACCAACCAGTTCACCTCGGCACTGATCAACTCGATCGGAATCGGACTGATCACCACGGTCATCGCCGTCGTGATCGGAACCATGGCTGCCTACGCCGTCGCTCGCCTCGACTTCCCGGGCAAGAAGGCGCTCGTCGGTGCGGCTCTGCTGATCGCGATGTTCCCGCAGATCTCGCTCGTGACACCGCTGTTCGACATCGAACGTGCCATCGGCCTGTTCGACACCTGGCCGGGCCTGATCATTCCGTACATCACGTTCGCGTTGCCGCTCGCGATCTACACGCTGTCGGCGTTCTTCCGTGAAATTCCGTGGGAGTTGGAGAAGGCCGCCAAGATGGACGGCGCGACGCCCGCACAGGCATTCCGCAAGGTGATCGCACCACTGGCGGCACCCGGCATCGTCACCGCCGCGATCCTGGTGTTCATCTTCGCCTGGAACGACCTACTGCTCGCGATCTCGCTGACCGCGACGGAGCGATCCATCACCGTTCCCGCCGCGATCTCGCAGTTCACCGGTAGCTCTCAGTTCGAGGAGCCGACCGGGTCCATCGCCGCGGCTGCCGTGGTCATCACCATTCCGATCATCATCTTCGTGCTCTTCTTCCAACGACGTATCGTGGCGGGCTTGACGTCCGGCGCAGTGAAGGGATAACCGTCATGGCCGAAATCGTTCTCGACAAAGTCACCAAGCTCTACCCGGACGGCGCGGCTGCGGTCAGCGACGTCGACATCACCATCGCCGACGGCGAATTCATCATCCTCGTCGGACCGTCGGGCTGTGGAAAGTCGACGACGCTCAACATGATCGCCGGTCTGGAGGACATCTCCTCCGGTGAGCTGCGCATCGCAGGCGAACGCGTCAACGAGCGGGCACCGAAGGACCGCGACATCGCGATGGTGTTCCAGTCCTATGCGCTGTACCCGCACATGACGGTGCGTCAGAACATCGCGTTCCCGCTGACCCTCGCCAAGCTCAGCAAGGACGAGATCAACACCAAGGTCGAGGATGCAGCGAAGATCCTGGACCTGAGTCAGCACCTGGACCGCAAGCCGTCGAATCTGTCGGGTGGTCAGCGTCAGCGAGTCGCGATGGGACGGGCCATCGTTCGTACGCCCAAGGCGTTCCTGATGGACGAGCCGCTGTCCAACCTCGACGCCAAGCTGCGCGTGCAGACGCGTGCGGAGATCTCGCGATTGCAGAAACGTCTCGGCACGACAACGGTGTACGTCACGCACGATCAGACCGAGGCCATGACGCTCGGGGACCGCGTCGTCGTACTGCGCGGTGGGCTCGTACAGCAGATCGGATCGCCCCAGGAGCTGTACGACAAGCCGCGCAACCTGTTCGTGGGCGGGTTCATCGGATCGCCGTCGATGAACTTCGTTCCGGGCCAGCTCACGTCGGACGGGGTACAGACGGACCTCGGCACGTTCGAACTGCCGCACGAGCGTCGGCAGGCTATCGCGCAGAAGAACCCGGGCAAGGACGTCGTCGTCGGTATCCGCCCGGAGCACTTCGAGGACGCGGCGTTGATCGATTCCTATCAGAAGCTGAACGGTGCGACGTTCACCGCGAGGGTGGATGTTCTGGAGTCGATGGGCAGCGACAAGTACGTGTACTTCGAGTCCAAGGGCAGCAAGGTGCAGTCCGCGGAGTTGCAGGAACTGGCTGCGGACGCCGGTCTCGGCGACGCGGGCGGTGCTCAGATCGTCGCCCGTCTGGCCGCGGAGTCGGCGGCCCGCGAGGGCGGCGACGTCGAGCTGTGGTTCGATCCGGGCAAGATCTCGGTGTTCGACCAGGCTTCGGGTGACAACCTGACGCTGTAGATGGCTCTACCCCCTATGTAAGTGGAAATGTAGGCCCTGGGCCACCGGAGCGGAGCCGGCGAAGCGACCCGAAGACACATTTCCACTCACATAGGGGAAACGAGCTACAGAGACGAGCCGGTGGACAAGCCCTGGAAGAATCCGGGCGCGAAGTTCGGAAGGTCAGTCGGCGCGGGGGCGGGGGCAGGCGTGGGAACCGGCTGAGCCGGAGCCGGATTCGGCAACTGGAACTGCAGAAGCTCCCCCTGAGACTGAGACTGAGGCTGAGACTGAGACTGCTGATGTCCCTGGTCGTCGCGGATCGGATCGGCCGAGGCGGTACCCACCACCGCGACGAGTGGAACGGCAACCAGTGCCCCGGTGACAGCGGTGCGGGACAGGATCTTTCGAGCGTTCATTCGGATTTCCCTTTCGTGTGCGTACAACTCGAATGTAGGTACGCACGAAAGCTTCCGACAGGGAGAAGCGGTTACTCCCAGAACGTCAGCAGTCTTCTGTCAGGATGCGCTCACCAGCGGATGTGCGCTCTTTCGCCTGCTCGGCTCCGCCGCCGACCGTGGAGCCTGCTGTGAGTGTGGTCCGAGTCGCGCGGGGGACCCGAATGGCGACGGCCGACAGGGTCACGATCGCGCAGGCGAGTGCCCCGACCAGGAACGCAGCGGTATAGACGATCTCGCGGGGAACGGATGTGCCCGCAATCGTGTAGGTGGCCAGCATCGTCGTCAGGACTGCGCTCGCGATGGATGTCCCGACCGTTCGGACGATGGAGTTGACGCTGTTCGCGACTCCGGTATCCGCGGGTGAGACCTCGGCCATCAGCAGGTTCGGGATCGAGGCGAATGCCAACGACACGAAGACGTTGACGATCGACGACGCGAGAATCACCTGCCACGTCGTGTCGTGGAACAGCGCGAACTGGACGAATCCGACGATGCCGACCCCGCCGCCGCCGATCAGAACCGGCCGCGGGCCGAACCGTCGAATGAGCCCACCGCTCAACGTTGCTGCGACGACGCCCACCGCGGCACCGGGGAGCAGGTAGACGACGCTGGCGGACAACACGTCGGCGCCGAAACCGTAACCGGCGACCTCGCGCGGTGTCTGCACGAAGTACGAGCACGCGAGGAAGTTGACGAACATGCCGATGCCGACGAAGAGCGTCGCGACGCTCGTTGCGAGCAGTGGGCCGTGGGTCAGCATGCGCGGCGCGACGAGTGGTGCCGTGATCCGGTTCTCGTAGACCCACCAGCACGCGAGGACGACGATGCCGCCGACCGCGCAGAGAACCGTCGGGATCGATCCCCAACCCCATGACCGCCCCTGCGTCAGTGCGAGGAAGAGGAGTACCAGTGCGGCCGCGAGGAGAGTCGCACCCCACCAGTCGACCGTGCCGGTCCCGGTACGGGCGCGGGTGGGAACACTGAACCAGACGAGGGCGATCGCGACGGCGACGAAGGCGACGGTGAGCCAGAACACACGGTGATAGTCGGCGCCGTCGGCCGTGAGGACTCCGGTGAGCACCAGGCCGAACCCGCCGCCCGCGCCGAGAGTGCCGGACAGAATCGCCATCGATCCGACGAGGCGCCGCGGCGGCATCTCGTCGCGCAGCAGTGCCAGCGAGATCGGGAACAACGCGTAGGACAGACCCTGGAGGACGCGTCCGGCGAGAAGAAGTGGCAGGGATTCGGTGACGGCGGCCAGGAGCGATCCGAGCAACACGAGGACCAGGACGGCGATGAGGACTGGTCGCTTGCCGTGCAGGTCGGCGAGGCGACCGATGACGGGGGTCGCGACGACGGCGGCCAGGAGGTTGGCCGTCAGGACCCAGCCGGCCGCTGTCGTGCTGACGCCGAGCTGTGTACCGATCGTGCCGATGATGGGAACCACCATCGTCTGTAGGACGGCCAGGGTCATGACGACGAAACAGAGGCCGGGCAGTAGCAGGCGTCCAGGGTGGGTCTCGTCGAAGCGAGCCTGGGTAGGCATGGAGAAAGAACCTCGTTACTTGTTCACAAGAGAAAACGGAAACAAAAAATTTGATGTGTGCATCTAAGTAACTATCAGGTTTGTGCCCGCCGGGAAAGACGAGCGGTGTTCTACGGAGTGCGCGAGCCGCGAGCGCGCTGACGAAGCTCGGACACGATCTCGTCGTTCCAGATGTGTTCGCGGACCAATCTGTACCGCTCGCGGCTCATCCACATGTACGCCTCGGCGTCGGTCCGGCCCTCCAGAATGTCGGCGGCCCGGACCATCCTGACGACGGGCAGGAACTCCTCACCGAACCACCGGCGCGCGACGGTCGCCCGGTCCACGAATTCGCCCAACTCCTGCATCAGCCGAAAACCCCACGCTTCGACCGACTCGCTCAGCTCGGCGTAATCGAACGGATCGGTCACGGTGACGGCCTCACGTGCCTTCCCGACGAGGGGGACCCGGGACAGAAAGATGCGACGGTGATCCTTGATCAGCAGGTCGCCACGTCGAGTGATTCCTTCGGGGGAGATGCGAGTGACGATCTCCGTGACGAGCGCGTCGATCGTGGTGCGGTGCATCGCGAACGCGATCGACACACGATGATGACCGTCGAGCACGAAATGCATCGAACCGATGCGGTACACCTGTATCGGCGGCATCGCCTCGCCCCGCCGCTGCGCCGCAGCAAGGCGCTGCCACCGCTCCCTGATCCGAGCCGACGTCGGTCGGAAGAACCGGTCGAAGTCTCGAGTGCGATCGACACTGCCGACGATGGAATCGACACGAATGACTTGCACACCCAGTTGGCGTTCACCGACCTTGCCGAGCGCAGCGACCACCTCGTCGAAAGGCAGGATCGTGTTGATGTCGTCGGGTTGGCGACGCAGCCAGCCGACGAGACGCGCCACATCGGCACGCCGACGCTGACGGGTGAAGTCGTTCTCGGCGTCGGCTGCGGGGAATCCTGTGTCACGTGCCATGGCGTCGCCTCACGATGGTCGGTGCTGTGATCTCCCGAGCCCCTCCACCGGGTTCTATGTCCAGCAAGGTGTAGCCGACGGTGTTCACGACGGCTGTGCCGTGCAGTCGAAGATCCGGAGGTGACTGCCCGTGCGGATGAATGTGCCCGTGCAACAGAAGCTGCGGGCGAAGAGATTGCACCGTGTCGTGCAGGCACTCGAATCCGATGTGCGCTGGATCGGTGTCGTCTCCGACGCCGAACGGTGGACTGTGCGTCAGCAGTACATCGACGCCGCGGTCGTCGCCCCGGACCTTCTCTGCCCACGTCTTGGTCCGTGTCAACGTCCGTGCGCGACGCCTCTGCTGGCGCTGGGTCCACTGGTTGGGTCCGCCGTTGTAGCGAATGGACCCGCCGAGACCTGCGATGCGAAGCCCAGCTGCGGTCACGATCCGACGATCCGCGTTGACTGCGCCGACCGGGCCCGGCCAGGTGCTCGGCAGTCCCGCCCGCATCCATCCGGCGCGTCCTGCCGAGTAACCCGTCAGGTCGGCGTCGTGGTTTCCCGGCACGAACACGCACGGTGCGTTCAGGGCGTCGGTCAGATACTCCAGGTAGTCGAACGGGAGGTCGCCCGCGCCGAGAACGAGGTCGACGTCCAGTGAACGCACCTGAGAACTCCACAGGCTTTCGATCGTTTCGTCGGAGACGGCAAGGACAGAGACCACGCGGACGACGCTACCGGGCAGCGGTGGTGTTGGATGGACTTCGTGAGCGACAGTGTCATAGCTCGGGTACGCAGTCATCTGCTTGCCGCGATCGGAGACGAGAAGCCGACGCCGTTCTCGGTGACGTTCCTCGGTCTCGAATCGTTGGACGTGTTGACGTTCTTCCCGCGACGCGACGAGTTCGCCCGGTTCGTGACGCTCGGTTGTTCGAGGTATCCGATGTCGGATCCGAGTGAGATGATCGCCGACTCCACCCGCGGTCCTCGCGCCGAGCTTGTCCTCGTCACCAGAGTGTTCGACGGTATCGACAAGGATTTCCTGCGGAACCTGGCCAAGCTTGCCGCGACGCCGTCCGTCGAGGGTGTCGTGCTGCGTGAGGATCTTCTGCTGGATCTCGGTGAACCATTGTGGGCGGGTGCGCCGTTCACGGCGGTACTGCTCGGGCGCAGCGACATCGATGATCTCGAGTTGCCCGAGCCCGCCGACCCGGTCCAATTCTTCGACGTCGTGCCGATCACGGGCACCGAGGCCGCGTGGGTTCGCCTGCGCGGTGCCGAGGCTCTGCGCGAGGCGTGGACGGAAGCGGGAATCGACGTCCGTGACCCGAGCCGATCGGCCGTGACGCTCTAGAGCCAGTCGTTCTTTCGGAACGTCGCGAACAAACCCACGCAGGCCACGGCCACCACGGCGACCACCATGTAGTAGCCGTACTTCCAGTGCAGCTCAGGAATGTTGTCGAAGTTCATCCCGTAGATTCCGGCCACCATCGTCGGCAGGGCTGCGATGGCCACCCATGCCGAGATCTTGCGCATGTCCATGTTCTGCTGCATCGTCACCCGCGCCAGCGCGGCGTCGACGAGCGAGCTCAGCACCTCGTCGAACTCCGCTACCCGTTCCGCGACCAGAGTGTGGTGGTCCTGCACGTCGCGCAGATAGCGTCGCACCGCCTTGGGGACGGGGTTCTCCGAACTTTGTGCCAGCTGATTCAGCGGCGTCGACAGCGGCGTGACCGATCGTCGAAGTTCCACGACCTCACGCTTGAGCAGATAGATGTTCTCGATCGGCACGTGATGGTGAGGCGAGAAGACCTCTTCCTCCATGGCGTCGACATCTCGCTCGATCGAGCCGGTGACCTCGAGATATTCGTCGACGACGTGGTCGGCGACGGCGTGCAGAACGGCCGACGGCCCGAGGGCAAGCTGCTCGGGATTCTTCTCGAGCGTTCGCCTTACTCCGGAAAGTCCCGAATGCTCGCCGTGGCGCACGGTGATGACGAAATCCCGTCCGAGGAACACCATGATCTCGCCGCTCTCGACGATCTCGTTGGCGGTGGTCACCGACTCGTGCTCGACATAGCTGATGGTGCGTAGGACGAGGAACAGAACGTCGTCGTAGCGCTCCAACTTGGGACGCTGATGCGCGTGCACAGCGTCCTCGACCATCAGTTCGTGGAGGCCGTAGCACTCCGCGACTCCGTCCATCTGACCCTCGTCCGGGGCATGCAGACCGAGCCAGACGAAGCCTTCCCCTCGCTTGCGCACCTCCGCTATCGCAGCAGAATGCGTGTACTTGCCGGGCAGCCGATGCCCGTCGACGTAGACCGCGCAATCGACGATCGCGCGAGCGGTGGGTACGGGAACTTTCGGTCCGGCGGCCTGTCCACGATTGGACGGCCGCAGGGAGTGGAGCGACGGAAGCGACGGCCTCGGAGGTAGAGACGGCATGGCGCGAATCGTACGCCTGCGATACCAACACCCGATGCGCCTGAGACACTGGCTGTCGTGCGCATCGACCTCCACACCCACTCGTCGGTCTCCGACGGCACCGACACCCCGGCTGAGCTGGTCCGTGCCGCTCGTACCGCAGGACTCGACGTCGTCGCGCTGACCGACCACGACACCACAGCGGGGTGGGACGAGGCCCTCGATGCAGCCCCGGACGGGCTGACCGTCGTTCGCGGAATGGAGATGTCGTGCGTCGGCCGCGGGGAGGACGGAAAGCCCGTCCCGGTCCACCTCCTGGCCTATCTGTTCGATCCGAACGACACGAGCTTCGCCGACGAACTCGCCCGTCTCCGCCGGGAACGAGAGGCCAGAATCAGGCTGATGGCCGAGCGTCTCGCCGCGGACATCCCGGGCATCGTGCCCGACGACATCATCGCCGCCACCGGCGAATCGGCAGGCAGGCCTCACCTCGCGCGAGCACTCGTCGAACTCGGTGCTGTCGACAGCGTTCAACACGCGTTCGACGGCTACCTGTCGACGACCAGTCCGTACTACGTCGACAAAGTGGACACACCGATCCAACGGGCTGTGGAGATGATCGCGGCGGCGGGAGGCGTCAGCGTCGTTGCACACGCACGCGCCCGTAAACGCGGACGGATTCTCGACCCGGACCACATCCGAGAACTCGTCGCGCACGGTCTCGACGGTGTCGAAGTCTTCCACGCCGACCACGACGAGCCGGACACCCGCTTCATGCGCGAACTCGCCGACGAACTCGGTCTCATCGCAACCGGATCGTCGGACTACCACGGCGCGAACAAGCCACTGAAGCTCGGAGAACACACCACCGACCCGCGCCAGTACGAGCGGATCCTCCGCGCCGCGACAGGGTCGACGGTCCCGTCGTGAGCTTCGACACGACCCTCTACCTCACCGTCCTGATCACCCTGTTCGTGATCATGGACCCGCCCGGTGCCATCCCGGTGTTCCTCTCCCTCGTCGGGCGCAAGAGCAAGGAAGCACGCAACCGCGCCGCATGGCAAGCACCGGCGGTATCGCTCACCGTCATCACCGTGTTCGCGATCGGCGGGCAGGCGATCCTCAACTACCTGCACATCGGCATCCCCGCACTGCAAGGCGCAGGAGGACTGCTTCTGCTCATCATCGCGCTGTCCCTGCTCACCGGACGCGGAGCCGGAGGTGGCGCCGAAGCCGAGGACGTCAACGTCGCGCTGGTACCACTCGGAACACCACTCATGGCCGGGCCAGGAGCAATAGCCGCAGTGATCGTCAACGTCAGTCAAGCCGAAGGACACGTCGGATCCCTGCTCGCGGTCGCGCTCGCAATCGTGACCATCCACCTCGTGTTCTTCCTCGTCCTCCGATTCTCGACCGTCCTCATCCGCATCCTCGGCGAGGGCGGCATCACATTGCTCGCTCGAATCGCAGGTCTACTGCTGGCCGCAATCGCGGTCCAGCTCATTGCGGACTCCGTCCGCGGATTCATCACAGGAGGCTGACGGTTTGCTACGAGGATTGAGTGGGGCCGTCACCGCGGGCCTCGTCGTACTGGCCGTCGTCGTCGCCGGCGCACAGTATCTCGGCAGCCAACGGGGATTCCCCGGCCCAGGAACAGTATCCGTCGCCGCGCACATCGCCGCAGCCATCGGCGCCATCGTGATCCAACACTTCGCCGATCACCGACGGCGTGCAGTCTCCGTCATCGGATCACTACTGGTCTTCCTCGTCGCCGGCATCCTGTTGTGGACACAGTGGTGGGGCTGACGCAGGCTCACTCCGCAGGCTCCGCTCGCGGGTGGGGCTGACGCAGGCTCACTCCGCAGGCTCCGCTCGCGGGTGGGGCTGACGCGGGCTCACTCCGCAGGCTCCGTCCGCCCTGGACCGCAGTCGACGGTTGGGATGTTTGCGCATCACGCCGTCCCGGTGGCAGACTGACCGACCAGTGCAGCCTGCGGTGCCACAGCGCCCGGCTCTTGTCTGCGACGGCGTCACCCGCCTCACGCCATCTTCGTGATTTCCCGACGCTTTTACGCGTCTTTACGTGACTGGGGCAACTAACGTGACTGCTGTGACCGAATCCATCGACAACGCCATCGACCCGACTGCCATCACCGACGAGGACATTTTCCTCGGCCACGTCGGTGGCAAACTCTCGGTCGAGTTGACTGCGCCGTTGGAAACGCAGCGGGACCTGTCCATCGCCTACACGCCCGGTGTTGCACAGGTCAGCCGTGCAATCGCGTCCGACGCATCGCTTGCGAAGCAGTACACGTGGACCGATCGTCTCGTTGCCGTCATCACCGACGGATCGGCCGTTCTCGGACTGGGCGACATCGGACCGCGCGCGTCGCTACCGGTGATGGAGGGTAAAGCGGCTCTGTTCAAGAGGTTCGCCGGCCTCAACTCGATCCCGATCGTGCTCGATACGAACGACGTCGACGAGATCGTCGACACCATCGTCCGGCTCCGCCACAGTTTCGGTGCGGTCAATCTCGAGGACATCTCCGCGCCCCGCTGCTTCGAGATCGAGAAGCGTGTCATCGAGGCTCTGGACTGCCCGGTGATGCACGACGATCAGCACGGCACCGCCATCGTGGCGCTCGCAGCGCTCAACGGCGCCGCGAAGTTCCAGGACCGAAGCACCTCCGAACTGAAGATCGTCATCTCCGGAGCGGGCGCCGCCGGTGTCGCATGTGCCAACATCTTTCTCGCAGCGGGTATCCCGGATGTCGTGGTGCTGGATTCCAAGGGCATCGTCTCCGCCGACCGGAGTGACCTGAATGCCGTCAAGGTCGATCTCGCCGCACGGACCAATCCTCGTGGGCTGTCGGGTGGTGCAGGGGATGCACTCGTCGGCGCGGACGTGTTCCTCGGGGTCTCCGCGGGCAAGATCGACGAAAGCTACATTGCGTCGATGGCGCCGCACTCCATCGTCTTCGCACTGTCCAACCCCGACCCGGAGATCCACCCGGAACGGGCTGCGCTGTATGCGTCGATCGTCGCGACCGGACGCAGTGACTTTCCCAATCAGATCAACAATGTGCTCGCCTTCCCCGGCGTGTTCAGAGGCGCACTCGACGCCGGAGCACGACGGATCACCGAAGGCATGAAACTCGCCGCCGCCGAGGCAATCCTCTCGGTACTCGGCGACGAGCTGGCTGCGGACAAAATCGTGCCCAGCCCGCTCGACCCTCGCGTCGCCCCGGCCGTTGCGGACGCAGTTGCGGCAGCAGCGCGAGCCGAGGGTGTCGCGTAGGACAGGGAAACGAAGCGCCCCGAACCTCGCCTCACCTGGCTGTGGTTCGGGGCGCTTTCCCGTTTTCGCCCGGTTCGCGCCCGGTTCGCGCCCGGCTCTCGGAGCGAAAGTGGCGTCTGGTCAGTCTGACTGACTGAAGGGCTCGTTCGCTCCGGAAACCGGACTGTGGGCGTGGGTGGTCCTGGAACGGAATGTGGCCGTTGGTCGAGCTAGTGCGGGTTCGGTGTCCGACGCAACCGGCCGGTGCCGGGCATGGACGCGTACACCGCGAGAGCCAGAAGCCCATCGATCACCAGTGCGAGCACGGCGACCAGAATGGCGCCGACGAGAACGCGGTCGTAGCTGTAGAGCGCGAGACCGTCGAAGATGTAGCGACCGAGTCCGCCGAGGTTGACGTAGGCTGCGACGGTCGCGGTTGCGATGACCTGCAGGGTGGTGTTGCGAAGACCGCCGAGAATCAAGGGCATCGCGTTGGGGATCTCGACGCGGAACAACACTTGCAGTTCGGTCATGCCCATTGCGCGTGCCGCATCGACGACGTCCGCGTTCACGTTCGCCACTCCGGCATACGTTCCGGCGAGCATCGGCGGAATGCCCAGCAGGACAAGCGCGATGATCGGTGGAACGAGTCCGAGACCGATCAACAGGACGAGGAACACCAGCACGCCGAGCGTTGGAAGCGAGCGAAGTGCGTTGACCAGTCCGACGATCAGTACCTCGCCGCGGCGCAGATGTCCGATCAGCAGTCCGACGGGTACTGCGATCGCCGAGGAGACGACCACGGCGATGAAGCTGTACCAGATGTGTTCGAGGATCCGTGCGCCGATTCCGGTGCTGCCCTCCCAGTTCGCCGGGTCGGTCATGTACGCGAAGGCGTCGGTGAAGATGTTCATGCCCGTGCTCGCTTCTTGCCTGCCGACGTTCCGATACGGGTCCACGGCGTCAGTCGACGCCCCAGCAGATACAGCGCAGCGTCGAAGATCAGCGCCAGGAACACGATGGAGATGATCCCTGCGACGATCTGATCCGGGTAGTCACGTTGGTATCCCTGGGTGAACAACTGGCCGAGACCGCCGATACCGATGACCGAACCGACGGAGACGAGCGAGATGTTGGTGACGGCGACAACCCGGATACCTGCCACGAGCACCGGAAGTGCCAGTGGCAGTTCCACTCCGACAGCCCGGCGCAGTGAGGTGTAGCCCATCGCCTGTGCGGAGTCGACGACGGCGAACGGCACCGAGTCCAGCGCTTCGGGGACCACCCTGATCAGGAGCGCGGTGGAGTACACGGCGAGAGCGATGACGACGTTGATCTCGTCGAGAATCCTGGTGCCGAGGATGGCTGGGATGGTCACGAACAAGGCGAGCGACGGGATGGTGAACGCGATACTGGCCACCGTCAACGTGATTCGGCGGATCCACGAGACGTTGCGAACCAGAGTGCCGACGGGCACCGCGATTGCGAGTCCGATGAGCAGGGGGACCAGCGACAGGTACAGATGAGTCTTGGTGAGGTCGAGAACGACGTCGAAGTTGTCGACGAGCCAACGCATCAGCGTGACCCGAAGTGATGTTCGTTGCGCGCCTCGTCCTCGGCGCGGCGTTGTGACGCCAGATGCTCGAGAATTTCCGAGCCGTCGAGACTGCCGACGACCGCCCCCGACTCGTCCACAGCGACACCGATTCCGGACGGAGACGAGATGGCTGCATCCAGCGCCTGCCGGAGGTCACCTCCGACGGTGAACAGTGACCCACCGGCCGCGGTGCTCTCTTGAACGCTGCGCCCGGCGCGGATGCCCTCGACACCGGTGACGTCGATCCAACCCAGCGGCGCACGATCGGCTGTGACGACGAGGACCCACTGGCCCTGTTCCAGACGAAGACCGTCGAGCTTCTCGACCGTCGATGTGTCGATGTCGTGCACCGGGACGGCCTCGGCGCTTCGGAAGGAGAGCCCGCGGTAGCCGCGGTCCCTGCCGACGAAGGAGGCGACGAAATCTGTTGCCGGCGAGGAGAGTACGACCTCCGGCCGGTCGTACTGCTGGAGCCTGCCTCCCGTCCCGAAGACGGCGATACGGTCCCCGAGTCGTACGGCCTCGTCGATGTCGTGAGTGACGAACACGATGGTCTTCTTCAACTCGGCCTGCAGCCGGAGCATCTCGGTCTGCAGGTCTTCGCGAACGACCGGATCGACGGCGCTGAACGGCTCGTCCATCAGCAAGATCGGTGGGTCCGCAGCCAGTGCGCGGGCGACACCGACCCTCTGCTGCTGCCCGCCGGACAGCTGAGCCGGATAGCGGTCGGCGAACGCTGGATCGAGTCCCACACGTTCGAGGACGCCCAGTGCGGCCGTTCGTGCAGCGCGGCGCGACGTGCCCCGCAACACCGGGACCGTCGCGACGTTGTCTACGACGGTCCGGTGGGGGAGCAGGCCCGCACTCTGGATGACGTATCCGATTCCGCGCCGCAGTTTCACCGCGTCGGTCTCGGCAATGTTCTTACCGTTCACCGTGATCACCCCGGATGTCGGGGTGATCATGCGGTTGATCATCCGCATCGACGTCGTCTTGCCGCAGCCCGACGGCCCGACGAACACCGTGAACGATTCCGCTTCGATGTTCAGATTCAGCGAGTCGACCGCGGTGGTGCCGCCGGGAGTAGAGCCTGCGGACCGACCCCCGACTTCCGGGTACTGCTTGGTGACGTTCTCGAATGTGATCACGGGCGGCTCTCTCTAGGAGACCGGAGTATCCAGTCCCTGTGCGGTGACCCACTGCTGTGCGGCAGCAGCAGGCTCTGTCTTCGATTCACCGGATACGGACTGGTTGAGCGCCAGCAGTTCCTCGGTGGTCAGCTTGTCCGAGATGGCGTTCAGCACCGACGTCAGCTTGTCCGACGTCTTGCCTGCGTTGATGACGGGAATGACGTTCTGCGCGGCGAAGTTGAACTCCGGATCCTCGAGGACGACGAGGTTGTTCTCGGCGATCGACGCGGATGTGGAGAAGATGTCGGCGGCCGTGACCTCGCCGGAGGTCAGCGCGCGGACCGTGGCCGGGCCACCACCGTCGGACAGCGGCACGAAGTTGGCCGGATCGATGTTCACGCCGTAGTTCTCGCTCAGCCCGGGGAGGCCGTAGGTGCGCTCGGCGAACTCGGGAGGTGCACCCAACTTGATCTCGCCGGAGTAGGGGGCGAGGTCCGCGATGGACGTCAGGTTCCACCGGTCGGCGGTCTCCCTCGTCACGACGATGGAATCCTTGTCCTCCGCCGACGCCGGATCTGCGACGACGAGGTCCGAGCCCAACGCATCAGGGAGCGCAGCTTCCACGTCGTCCGCCGACGTGGCCGTGGCCTCGGGATCGAGGTACTGCAGCAAGTTACCGGTGTAGTCCGGGATCACGTCGATGGAGCCGTCCTTCAGCGCCGGAATGTACGCCTCACGGCTGCCGATGTTCAGGGTCGTGCTGACGTCGAAGCCGTTGACCTTCAGCACTTCGGCGTAGATGTTGGCGATGATCTCCGACTCGGTGAAGTTCGCCGATCCGACCACGATGGAATTGGGGTCGGTGTTGGTGTCACCTCCGCCCGAGGACAACGGATCGGAGTCCTCGCCGCCGCATGCTGTGAGAGCGAGGGCTGCTACCGACAGGGCCGCGACAGCGCGCGCGGTTCGGGTGATCTTCACAAGGAGTCCTTCCATCGTGTCCAGCTGTCGTGTTCAGCCTGATCCGGGGCTGTCGGAGCGAGCAGGATAGTGCTTCGAGCGAGTCTAGCCATAAGGTTGTACGGAGTATTTCTCTCGCAGGGCTCTGTGCCCAGCGTGCGAAAGGTTAAACCAGACCACCGACAACTATTCCTCGAACGGAGTCCTCTCTCGTGCGTGCGTTCGGTAAACGCCTGCTCGTTCCCCTCGTCCTGGCGTCGTTGGTCACCGGGTGCAGCGATACGGACGAGTCGGCGAACTCGTCGTCGGTGGTGGTCGGTAGGGGAGACGACACGACGAGTGAACTGCTGGCCGAGATCTACGCGGGAGCAATACGGTCCGCCGGGGTCACCGTGTCGGTGACGGACGGTCTCGGTGAGCGCGACGACTATCTCGCCGCACTCGACGCCGGGGATGTCTCGCTCGTTCCGGATTTCACGGGCGAGCTTCTGCGTACGTTCGATTCGACGTCCATGTCGACGGATGCCGAGGATGTCTACGTCGACCTGAACAGGTCGTTGCCGGAAGGATTGTCGGTGGGCGATTACGCGCTTGCGGAGGACCGCATCGCCGTCGCGGTAGCGCCCGACGGGCCGCTTGCCGAACTGACGACAGTCTCGGAATTCGTGGACAATCGCGGTAGGGCGACGTGGGGTGTCGTCGGCGATCCGCCCGACCCGGACCCGATGGAGGTCGCCATGCGCCTGGTTCCGAGCGGAACAGGATCCGGGTTCGAGGACATCGCCGTCTACGTCGACGCCGACGCTGCGACAGCAGCACTCGAGTCCGGCGAGATCGGAGCGTTGGTGTTCAGAACGGCATCGTTCGGCCCCGCGGCGGCGAATCTGCTGACCCTCGAGGACGAACAGCCGGCGTTCAGCGCGGAGAACGTCGTGCCGTTGATGCGCACGGGGACGTTGAACGACGCCGCGACAGCGACGTTGAGCGTCGTTGCGGGCGAACTGACCACAGCGGACCTCGCCGATATGATCGGCGAGGTCCGCAGTGGGGGAGAATCAGGCGATGTCGCTGCTCGTTGGCTCGGCGAGCGCAACCTCTGACGATCGCAGACGTGCCCCGAGGAACGCACCGAGGTGGTGAGTCGCCTCGGCTGCTTCGCGCAGTATCGAAGTCTGCAGATGCGCGACGTGCCACAGCTTCTCGTACTCGACGTACTCGACCTCGTTGCCCTGTGTCAGCAGCCGATCGTGGAAATCCACGATCTGCGAGTAGAGCACCTCGGCCTTGCCGACGTGCATGACGATGGGCGGAAGGCCGGACAGGTCTCCGTGCAACGGCGCAAATCCCTGATCGAGGGGATCCCCGTCGCCCAGGTACGCTTCCGCGGCCGCGAAGGACCACGCGGTGTTGACGACGATGTCCCGGGGGAACGGCGCGTCGCGAGCACCCGGATCCACCCACGGCGAGATGAGACCCAGCGCAGCCGGCTTCACACCGTCGTCGACGAGATGCCGAGCCGTCGCGACGGTCAGTCCGCCACCCGCGGAATCGCCGGCGATGGCGATCTTGTCCGGTGTGTATCCGTGTGCTTTGACGAGTTCACGGAACGCCGCGACGGCGTCGTTCAGGCCAGCAGGATACGGGTTCTCGGGCGCCAGGCGGTAGTCGAGAACGTAGACGGCACTGGCTGATTCGCGGGCCAGGTGTGCAGCGAGCGAACGATGCGTCGAGATGGATCCGATCGTGTACGCGCCGCCGTGCAGATACAGAATCGCAGTATCCCGCTCGGTTGCACCGACGGTGATCCGCTCGGCGGGTCGGCCTGCAAGCGTCGTCTTCAGGCTGACGGCGCCGTCGGGCATCGTCTGAAGCGGAGAAGCCAGATCCAGGATCCGCCGCTGCACCGACACCGGCAACCTGGCGTCGAGGGCCACGCGGTAGAACGGTTTCAGCGCGGCGGCGACCAGAGGAAGCGGCAGGTAGAAGGACTTCATCGTCCTACTTCTTCCTGGGCATGACGCGGTTGGCGATGGTGGCGACCACCCGCTGGTACTTCGACCCGGTGATCCGCTGGAACAGGTCCAACGCGATGGCGTCGGATCCGATGAGTACGCGGCCCTTGCCCTTCTCGACGCCTTTGAGGATCGTCTTCGCGGCCTGATCTGGTGTCGTCTTGGCGAGTTTCGCGTCGAAGAACTTCGCGACCGACTGCTGGTCGTAGTTTTCGGCAACCGTGGCGTTGCGGGCGATGGCGGTCTTTATGCCACCGGGGTGCACGACGGTCATCTTGACGGGAGCCTTGGAGATCAGCAGTTCCATCCGCAGCGCTTCACTGAAACCGCGGACGGCGAACTTCGCCGCGTTGTAGGCGGCCTGCGACGGCATCGCGAGCAGTCCGAAGAGGCTGGAGATGTTGACGATGTGACCGTCGCCGGATTCCTGCAGGTGGGGGATGAAGGCCTTGGTGCCGTTGACGACGCCCCAGAAATCCACGTCGACGATGCGTTCGATGTCCTTGAACGAGGACTGCTCGACGTCACCGTGGTACGCGATGCCTGCGTTGTTGTAGATCTGGTTGATCTTGCCGAACCGTGTCTTGACGGTCTCGGCGTACTCGAGAACGGTTTCCCGCTGGGTGACGTCGAGGAACTGTGATTCGACCTCGCCGCCGAGTGCCTCGACCTGCCGCACGGTCTCGGCCAGGCCGTTCACGTCGACGTCGGACAGTGCGAGTTTCGCTCCGCGCTGAGCCAGGTTCAGCGCAAGGGCGCGTCCGATACCCGATCCTGCGCCGGTGACGACGGCAACCTTGCCGGTGAATGTGGTGGTCACTTCGCTGCTACCTCGATGTCGGAGTCGTTCACGGTGCCCACGGCGGGAGCGGGGAGATCGGATGCTGCGACGCTTCGATAGGCCGCCAGATCGAACTTACGGGTGATGGCGCGGAAGCGGAAGGTGAAGTCCGGCCACAGCGTCGTGTTGTTCCCGTGCTTGTCGAGGTACCAGCTGGCGCAGCCGCCGTTCATCCAGACGCTGTCCGCCATGCGGTCCTGCAGGTCGGCGTTGTAGTCGTCCTGGATGTCCTTGCGGACCTCGATGACGCCGATGTCGTGCTTCTCGATGGTGTCCAGGGCGTCGACGACGTAGTTGAGCTGCGACTCGATCATGAAGACCATCGAGGTGTGGCCGAGGCCTGTGTTGGGTCCGACGAGGAAGAACATGTTGGGGAAGTTCGCGACAGCGGCACCCTTGTAGCCCTGCTGGCCTTCCTCTTCGAAGGTCTGCGCGAGGGTCTTACCACCCTTGCCGTAGATCCCCTGGTAGGCGGGCGAATCGGTGACATGGAATCCCGTCGCCACGACGAGTGCGTCGATCTCGCGCTCCGTGCCGTCCGCGGAGACGATCGAGTGAGGCTTGACCTCGGCGATGCCGTCGGTGACGAGGTCGACGTTCGGGCGGTCCAGCGCAGGGTAGTAGGCGTTGGAGATGAGCATGCGCTTGCAGCCGATTCGGAAGTTCGGCGTGACCTTCTTGCGGAGTGCCTTGTCCTTGATGCCCTTGTTGATCTGCTGCTTGGCGATGAGCTCGAAGATGCGCATCAGGGCTGGCTTCTTCGCGAGGCCGACGACCTGCGTCTCGCGTGCCGCGTAGATGCCGGTGCGGGACAGTCGCTGAAATCCGGGGATGCGCTTGAAGGCGAACTTCTCGAGTGCGGTGTACTCGCGGTCGAACCGGGGAAGGATCCACGGTGCGGTGCGCTGATACACGTCGAGGTGCTTCACCTTGCCGGCGATCGCGGGCACGATCTGGATGGCCGACGCGCCGGTGCCGATGACGGCGACACGCTTTCCTTCCAGTGAGACGTCGTGGTTCCACTGTGCGGAGTGGAAGATGTCGCCCTCGAAGCTCTCGATACCTGCGATGGGCGGCAGGTTCGGCTCGCACAGGGCGCCGACGGCTGTCACGACCACCTTTGCGGTGTACTCGCCGGTGCTGGCGACGACATCCCAGCGGTGAGTGCTCTCGTTCCAGGTCACGGAGGTGACGTCGGAGTCGAACACGTGCTTGTCCATCACGTTGTATTTCCGCGCAACAGACGAGATGTACTTCTGGATCTCGGGCTGAGTGGAGAAGGAGCGGGTCCAGTCCGGGTTCAGCGCGAACGAGTACGAGTACAGGTGCGACGGCACGTCGCAGGCTGCACCCGGGTACGTGTTGTCGCGCCAGGTGCCGCCGACGTCGCTACCGCGCTCGAGCACGAGGAAGTTGTGCTTGCCCTTCTGGGCCAGCTTGATAGCTGCACCGAGGCCTGCGAAGCCACTGCCGATGATGATGGTGTCGACCGTGCGCGGGGCCGTCACGCGCTCCGAGTTATCTGTTACGGAAAGACTCATGAAACAGAGAGTAGGAGCTTATTGAGTGTGAGTCAATAGTTATTGACTGCTATTCAGTAAGCTGGTTGCATGTCCAGTGTGAACACCCCGGCTGCCAAGCGAACGCGTATGAGTCCACAGGAGCGTCGTGCCCAGCTGATCGAACTGGGGACGGAGATGCTCGCGGACAGACCGCTCGAACAGGTCTCGGTCGAGGACATAGCCGACCAGGCCGGAGTGTCCCGAGGCTTGCTCTTCCACTACTTCTCGTCCAAGCAGGACTTTCACCTCGCAATCGTGCGAGAAGCAAGCAAGACCATGCTCGAACGCACCGCCCCGGACATGACCCTCGACCCGTACGAGATCTTGCGTGACTCCATCGCCAACTACGTCGATTACGTGACCGAGAACCGAGAAACGTTCATTTCACTACTCCGCGGCTCCGCAACCGGCGACCCCGACATGCGCGACGTCTTCGAGCAGACCAGAACCACCATGGCCGATCGCACCATCGCCAACCTCTACAAGTTGCAGGTCGAGGCCAATCCGACGACCGAACTCGCCGTCCGCGGCTGGATCGCCTTCGTCGAGGAAGCCACCATCTCCTGGCTCCGCGACCCTCGTATCAGCCGAGACGAACTCATCGAACTGAACGTCGGCGCACTGCCCGCCGTCGCCCTGGCGCCCAGCATGATCGCCAGCCTCCTCGGCACCGGGGCCGAGTAGACCTCACTCTGTCCGGCATGAATGCGCCACGGCAGCCGTACGACGAATGTCATGTGACATCGATGCCGAGGCCGATGCCGATGCCGAAACTGGCGGCCGAAGAAACGAATGCGCCGTTCGGTCACTCGAGGTGACCGAACGGCGCATTCGCTCCGAATTGGTGCGGGTCGACTATCCCTCGCCGACGCCCGAGAAGGCTTCGTCGATGATTTCGAGCTGCTCCACGGCGTGGACCTTGCTCGATCCCGAGGACGGTGCGGACATTGCACGGCGGGAGACGCGCTTGATGTTGCTGAGCACGTCGGGCATGAGCTCGGGGAATGCGAGGCCGAAGAACGGCCATGCACCCTGGTTCGCGGGCTCTTCCTGGACCCAACGGAATTCCGTTGCGTTCGGGTAGCTCTTGATCGCCTCGGTGATCCGACGGGTCGGGACCGGGTAGAGCTGCTCGATGCGGACGATGGCGACGTCGTCGCGGTTGTCCTTCTGCTTGCGTGCCAGCAGCTCGTAGTAGAGCTTGCCGCTGACCATCAGGACGCGCTTGACCTTGCTACGGTCACCGGTTCCGGTTTCGTAGGTCGGCTCGTCGAACACCGAGTGGAACTTGCCGTCGGTGAAGTCCTCGATGTTGGACACAGCGGCCTTGTTGCGCAGCATCGACTTCGGGGTGAAGACGATGAGCGGACGCCGGATTCCATCGCGTGCGTGACGACGCAGCAGGTGGAAGTAGTTGGCAGGCGTCGACGGAACCGAGACGGTCATCGATCCTTCGGCGCACAGCGTCAGGAACCGCTCGATGCGGCCGGACGTGTGGTCCGGGCCCTGGCCTTCGTGGCCGTGCGGGAGGAGCAGCACGACGTCGGACAGCTGTCCCCACTTGGCTTCACCGGAGCTGATGAACTCGTCGATGATGGACTGCGCGCCGTTGACGAAGTCACCGAACTGCGCTTCCCACAGTACGAGTGCGTCCGGGTTGCCGACGGAGTAGCCGTACTCGAAGCCGACGGCCGCGAACTCGCTGAGCGCGGAGTCGTAGACCATGAACTTGCCGGGGTTCTCGCTGCCGATGTTGTGCAGCGGGGTGTACTCGGCGCCGGTCTTGCGGTCGATGATGACCGAGTGACGCTGGGTGAACGTTCCGCGGCGAGTGTCCTGGCCGGAGAAGCGGACGTTGCGGCCCTCGTCCACGAGCGATCCGAGGGCGAGCAGTTCGCCGAACGCCCAGTCGACCTTGCCTTCGTAGGCCATCTCGCGACGCTTCTCGAGCACGGGCTTGACGCGCGGGTGCACGTTGAAGCCTTCGGGAACCTCGAGGAACGCATCGCCGATGCGGTGCAGGATGGACTTGTCGACCGCCGTGGTGAGCTTGGCCGGCAACTGCTGGTCGAGCTCGACCGATTCGCTGGGCTCGGGGTTGTACTTCTCGAGTTCGCGAACCTCGTTGAACACCCGCTCGAGCTGTCCCTGGTAGTCGCGCAGTGCGTCCTCTGCCTCCTTGAGGGAGATGTCGCCGCGACCGATGAGGGATTCGGTGTAGCTCTTGCGGACGCTGCGCTTGGTGTCGATGACGTCGTACATCGCCGGCTGCGTCATCGAGGGGTCGTCGCCCTCGTTGTGGCCACGCCTGCGGTAGCAGATCATGTCGATGACGACGTCCTTGTTGAACTTCTCGCGGAAGTCGACGGCGAGCTGTGCAACGCGAACGCATGCCTCGGGGTCGTCGCCGTTGACGTGGAAGATCGGCGCGCCGATCATCTTCGCCACGTCGGTGCAGTACTCCGAGGAACGGGAGTGCTCGGGTGCGGTGGTGAAGCCGACCTGGTTGTTGACGACGATGTGCACGGTGCCGCCGGTGCGGTAGCCGCGCAGCTGTGCGAGGTTCAGCGTCTCGGCCACGACGCCCTGGCCTGCGAAGGCCGCGTCGCCGTGGAGCATGAGCGGCAGAACCGAGAAGCCGCCTTCGCCTGGTCCCTTGTCCAGAAGGTCCTGCTTCGCGCGGACCAGGCCTTCGAGGACCGGGTCGACGGCCTCGAGGTGCGACGGGTTCGCGGTCAGCGAGACGGCGATGTCGTTCTCGCCGAACATCTGGATGTAGGTGCCTTCGGCGCCGAGGTGGTACTTCACGTCGCCGGAGCCGTGTGCGGCTGCCGGGTTCATGTTGCCCTCGAACTCGGTGAAGATCTTCGAGTACGGCTTGCCGACGATGTTGGCCAGCACGTTCAGTCGACCGCGGTGCGGCATGCCGATGACGACCTCGTCGAGCGCGTGCTCGGCGCTCTGGTCGATGACGGCGTCCATCATCGGGATGACCGACTCTGCGCCTTCGAGCGAGAAGCGCTTCTGGCCGACGTACTTGGTCTGCAGGAAGGTCTCGAACGCCTCGGCGGCGTTGAGCTTGCTGAGGATGTACTTCTGCTGTGCCACAGTCGGTTTGACGTGTGTGGCCTCGACGCGTTCCTGCAGCCAGGCAACCTGGTCGGTCTCGAGGATGTGGGTGTACTCGACGCCGACGTGGCGGCAGTAGGAGTCGCGCAGAACGCTGAGCACGTCCCGCAGCTTCATCTTGTCCTTGCCGTGGAATCCGCCGACCTTGAATTCACGGTCGAGGTCCCACAGCGTCAGGTCGTGGCTGATCACGTCGAGGTCCGGGTGCATCCGGAACTTGTCCTTGGTGAACTGCAACGGGTCCGTGTCGGCCATCAGGTGGCCGCGGTTCCGGTACGCCGCGATGAGCTCGAGAACGCGGGTGTTCTTGTCGACTGTGCCCTCGGGCAGATCCTTGCGCCAGCGGATGGGCTCGTACGGGATCTTCAGCGAGTGGAAGATCTCGTCGTAGAACTCGTCGCTGATCAGCAGGTTGTGGATCGTGCGGAGGAAGTCGCCGGACTCTGCACCCTGGATGATGCGGTGGTCGTACGTCGAGGTCAGCGTCATGAGCTTGCCGACGCCCAGTTCCGCGAGGCGCTCGTCGGACGAGCCCTGGAACTCGGCGGGGTATTCCATGGCTCCCGCGCCGATGATGGCACCCTGGCCGTTCATCAAACGAGGAACGGAGTGCACGGTTCCGATGCCGCCGGGGTTGGTCAGCGAGATCGTGACGCCCTGGAAGTCGTCGCCGGTGAGCTTGCCGTCACGCGCACGCCGGACGATGTCCTCGTAGGCGTTGTAGAACTGCGTGAACGAGTGCTCGTTCGTGTTCTTGATGGCGGCGACGACGAGGGAGCGGTTTCCGTCCTTGCCGGGCAGGTCGATTGCGAGGCCGAGGTTGGTCGACGCCGGGGTGACTGCGTTGGGCTTGCCGTCGACCTCGGCGAAGTGCCGGTTCATGTTCGGGAACGCCTTGACGGCCTGCACGATGGCGTAGCCGAGGAGGTGCGTGAACGAGATCTTTCCGCCCCGCGTACGTGCGAGGTGGTTGTTGATCACGAGGCGGTTGTCGACCATGAGCTTGGCCGGGATCGCGCGGACGCTGGTCGCCGTCGGGATCTGCAGTGAGGCCGACATGTTCTTCGCGACGGCAGCAGCGGCGCCGCGGAGGACCTTGGACGATGCCTCGGCCGCGGGGGCGGCTGCAGCGGGCTTGGCTGCGGGAGCGGACGGTGCCGCACCTGCTGCCTTGGAGGTCGCGGGCTTCGCGGTGGGCGCAGGCTTCTCGGCAGCTGCCTTCGGCGTTGCGGCCTTCGGGGCGTCGGCCTTGGCTGCCGGGGCTTTGGGCGCAGCCTTCGCTGCCGGGGCCTCGGACTTCGTGGGCGCACCGTTGCCGGTGGAGCTCGTGCCGTTTGAGCTCGTGCCGTTGGAGCTACTGGAGCTCGTCGACTTTCCGGAGCTCGCCGAGCCGCTTCCTGCACTTCCGTTCGGAACCGGCGCGGCCTCGTCACCTGCCGGTGCGTCCGGGTCGTAGTCGGTGAGGAATTCGTGCCAGCTTGCGTCGACCGATGACGGGTCGTCCTTGAATCGCTGGTACATCTCGTCGACCAGCCATTGATTTTGTCCGAATTGGGTAGTGGAGCTGCTGCTCACGGCAGTAGTTCGCCTCGCTTCTTCTCTTCGTTCCCGATCACACGCGCGTACACATCCAGGGTAGACCTCATCCAGGGAGCGCGGACGTCCGGGACGTAGCTGTGGTATGTACTCACGAGTAACTGTCAACCTCGTTGCTGACGACTCCTGTGCTTATCGAATTATTCCCGCCGCGCGTTTCGGCCGCATCCCACAATCGTGCGTAGTACCCGCCGCGGGATCTCAGATCCTCGTGCGTCCCGGTCTCCACGATGCGTCCGTGGTCGACTACCACGATCATGTCGGCGCGTGCCGCCGTCGCCAAACGGTGTGCGACGACGACGGATGTTCGCGCACGCAGCACCCGCGAGCTGGCGTCGAGGACCGTGCGTTCGGTCGCGGGATCGAGCGTCGCGGTCGCCTCGTCGAGGAGCATCAGGTCGGGGTCGACCAGCTCGGCTCGGGCCAGCGCGATCAGCTGCCTCTGCCCGGCGGACAGGCCTTGACCACGTTCGCCGACGGGTTGGCGCATACCGCCCCGAAGTGCGGCGATGGCGTCCAGTGCGCCGACGGCTCGGGCGGCTGCTTCGATCTCCTCGCGTGTCGCCTCGGGTTTGCCGAAGGCGATATTCGACGCCACGTCGCCGGTGAAGAGGTGCGCCTCTTGCGGTACGACGCCGAGCCTGCCGCGGTATTCGGCGAGTGAGTAGTCGCGGAGATCGGTGCCGCCGACGCGTACCGATCCGTATGTCGGGTCGTAGAACCGGGCAAGGAGTTTGACGATGGTGGACTTGCCCGCGCCGGTTTCGCCGACGAGGGCGACGGTCGCTCCTCGGGGAATTGTGAGATTGACCTCACTGAGCGCTTCGGTGTCCGCTCCGGCATAGCGGAAGCCGACATCGTCGAAGGCGATGTCGGCTCTGAGACGGCCGCCGGGGATGTGCGCGGCGGCTCCGGTGGTCGCTGCTTCGATGGAACTGGGGGTGCGCAGGAGGTCGCCGATTCTCCGTACGCCGACGCTGGCTTGTTGGTAGCCGTCGAACACCTGGGACAGCTGTTGGATGGGTCCGAACAGTAGGCCGAGGTACAGCACGAACGCCACGAGGGTTCCGGCGGACGTCGACCCGGTGGCGACTTGGTGAGCACCGACGAACACGACGAGCGCGAGTGCGGCGTCGGACAGAAACGTGATGAAGGGGAAGAACACGGAGATCGCGCGCTGAGAACGCATCCGGCTCACGCGATACAGGTCGGCGCGTTCGGCGAACCTGTCGGCGGCGAACTGTTCTCTCCGGTAGGCCTGCGCGGAGCGTAGACCGGCGATGTTCTCCTGGAAGTCGGCGTTGACCGCGGAGATTCTTTCTCTGGACTCGCTGTACGCGGATGACGAGATGCGCCTGAACACGACGGTCGCAATGATCAGAGGGGGTACTACTGCCAACGCGACGAGTCCGAGAGGCAGGTCGGTGATCAGCAGGGCCGTGGCGATGCCGACAACGGTCACGAGGCTGACCACTGCGGTGGACGCCCCGGTCTGGATGAAGGTCGACAGCGCGTCGACGTCCGTCGTCATTCTGGTCATGATGCGGCCGGACAGTTCTCGCTCGTAGTAGTCGAGTCCGAGGCGCTGGATGTGCGCGTAGCTCTTCACCCGCAGCCCGAACAGCACGCGTTCGCCTGCCCTGGCGGTGATGACCGTGGTGGCTGCGATGACGAACCACCCGGCGACGGCGAGGAACACTCCGACCGCGGTGGCAGTCCAGAGGGCGCCCGCGTCGGCGCGCGACACACCGTCGTCGACGGCGAACCGAACGATGGACGGAAATGCGATCGAGGCGAGGGAATCGAGCGCGAGCAGGACGACGACGGCTACGAGGAGGGTGCGAACCGGTGTGAGCAGCCGTGACAGCCGAAAGTCGGTGTCCGGGGCGCGTACGTCCGTGCTGGGCGTGGGCGGCATTTCGGTAGCCGGGGGAAGGGCGTCGACGGCGTCCCTGAGCTCGGGGGTGGCCGCGACGCTTCCGAGCGCTCCCGCGATCTGACCGCCACCTCCACCACCTGTGGGCCTCCCCGCGCTCTGCGGTGTGCCGGACGTCGTAGCCGCCGTGTCCGGACGCGCCGGCTCGGTGTCGGGCCACAGCTCGTTGCGGTGCGGGGTCGCAGACGCGGAGGCGTCGGTAGCCCCGTCGTCGGTGTTCGGGTCGTGGGAGAGCAGCTCGCGGAACAGTGGACATCGCGCGTCGAGTTGGTCGACGGTTCCGATGTCGATGACTTTGCCTCCGTCGAGTACGGCGACTCGGTCGGCGAGGGTGAGCGTGGATCGGCGGTGCGCGAGCACGACGGTGGTGCGCCGGGGTCGACGCCGGAGTGCGTCGAAGATCTTGGCCTCGGTTGTCGCGTCGACGGCGGAGGTTGCGTCGTCGAGGACGAGCACTCTCGGGTCGGTGAGCAGAGCCCGGGCCAGCGCTATGCGTTGTCGTTGGCCGCCGGACAGGGTGAGGCCGCGTTCGCCGACCACGGAGTCGTAGCCGTCGGGAAGTTCGGAGATGAAATCGGCTGCTTCGGCGAGTACGGCGGCGTCGTGTATCTCCTCGGCGGTGGCGTCGGGACGGCCGAGGGCGATGTTGGCTGCGATGGTGTCGGAGAACAGGAACGGCTCGTCGAACACGAGGCCGACTGCTTCGCGCAGGTGCTCGGCGCTGACGTCGGCCACGTCGATTCGCGCGGCGGTCCCGACCTCGCCGGGCGAGGTCAGGGCGACGGAACCCGAGCGCGGACTGTAGAAGCGTGGCAGGAGCAAAGACAGTGCGGTCTTGCCCGACCCCGCGTGCCCGACGACTGCGACGCTCTCACCGGGTGCGACGGCGAGATCGAAGGATCGGAGTACGTCGCGTTCGGGCTCGAAACCGAAGGTGACGGCGGACAGGTCGATTCCGAGGGGGCCGTCGGGGAGGGCGATGGGGTGCGCCGGCTCGGGTACGGACGGGGCGGTGTCGATGACGTCGTAGACACGCTCGACGGCTGCGCGGGAGAGCTGCGCGAGGATGACGACGGAGGACAGGGTGCGGGTGACTGCGGACAGGGTCGCGACGTACGTGGCGAAGGCCAGGAACGTGCCGACGGTGATGTGGCCGTGCAGTGCGAGGTAGCCGCCGAGCGCGATGACGCCGACGAGGCCTAGTTGGGGGATTGCGGCCATGGAAGGGGCGAGCCGGGCGTTGATCTTCGCTGATCTCATCCGCTCGGAGAACAGGGTGCGGGACAGGTTTTCCAGCCGGTCGACGGCGCGTCCTTCCTGCCCGAACCCTTTGACGACGCGGACTCCGGTGACGGTTTCCTCGACGTGTTGGGCCAGGTCGGCGGCGCGTTGTTGGGCCGACCAGGTGGCGGCGAACTGCTTCGGTCGGACTTTGTACACGACCAGCGTGACGGCGGGGACGATCGCCAGCGCGACGATGGTGAGGAGCGGGGACAGGTACGCCATCACCACGAGTGCGAGGACGAATTGCAGGAGCGCGCCCGCGGACAGCGGAACCATGGCGAGGAGACCCTGCACCAGCTGTAGGTCGGTGATGGATCGGGACACCACTTGGCCGGTCCGGATTTCGTCCTGCTTGCGGCCGTCGAGGCGTTGCAGGGAGGACAGAAGGCCGAGGCGCAGGTCGTGTTGTACGTCGATCGATAGCCGTCCGGCGAGGAGCCGTCGGCCGAACTGACATCCGAATCGGATTACTGCCAGGCCGCCGATCGCGAGGGCGACCCACATGATGGTCTCGCCCGCCCCGGCGGACGCGTCGTCGATGGCGATCCGCGTCAGCAGTGGAAACGAGATGTCGATGACGGCGGCGATCATCGTGACGGCCAACGCGCCCACGGCGGTGCGTCGGTGCACCCAGCACTGCGCTACGAGCCGACGTATCCAGGATTCACTCATCGATAGCGAACGGTAGTCCGAACCTCCGACAGGCGATCAGCTGATGTCACGCTCCCGGGTCCGCAGCCAACCGGCAACGACGACAAGTGCGGCCCACAGCGCCAGGCCGATGGGCGCCCACGGCCACTCTGCCAAGCCGTTGCCGTCGTCGAGGTTCCACGCGACGACGGTGGACAACGTCAGGGATCCGGGTGCGATCTGCCAGAACCCACCGAGGCCGAGGCCGGAGAGAATGCCGAGGACAACCAGTTCACCGACAGGGAACCAGGCGACGATGGCGATCGACGGCCAGGTGGGCGAACCGAACAGCAACCCAAGACCGGACCCGATGAGCGACCACATCACGACGACGAACAGTCCCGCTGCGATGTAACCGAAGACACTGCCGTCCAGCGTGAAGTCTCCCGCGGTGAACGCGAGCATGCACAGAATGGTCAGGATGGAAACCACGAGCCCGTAACCCAACGCGAAGAGTGCCGTCACGAGCACCTTGGCGCCGATGACCCGATCGCGTCCGCGCGAGGACAGAAACGACGTCGTGATGGTGTCGTGTCGAAACTCCGTTCCGGCGTTGACCGCCGAGAACACGGCGCCGAACAGCGTTGCCGCACCGAGGGCGACGAAGAGTCCTGCGAGGACCACTTCGTTCATCTCGCTGCCGGTGATGTCGCTCATCCCCTTACCGACCGCCGAGGAGATGGCAGTGGCGCAGATGCCGACGAATACCGGTGGTAGCGCCAGGGCCCACCAGAACTTCAGGGTGGTGACCTTGCGAATTTCCGAGGTGAGGACAGTGCTCATCGTCGGTCACCTTCCCACGGCGACGGTGGTGCGGCAGGCGGCCAGTAACCAGGTGGCGGTCCGTATCCAGGTGGCGGTGGGCCGTAACCGGGTGGCGGGTACCCCGCGTGCTGTGGTGGGTAGCCCGGCGCTGCCGCGTACTGACCGGCCGTCATGGAGAGGAAGACCTGCTCGAGGTCGACGTGTTCGCTGCTGGTTCCGAAGATCGTGACCTCGGCCGTCACGGCGGTACGGCGCACGGTGTCGGCGTCGGCGCCGGCGACTCCGAGTCGGCCGTCGGGAAGTAGTTGTGTGTTGGTGATGCCGTTCGACGCGAGGGCGAGTGCGAGGGCTGCGGGATCGGACACCGCCACGAGGATCCGGTTGGGCCGTGAGGAGCGCAGTTGTTCGATGCTGCCCTGGTAGACGAGCGAGCCTGCACTGACGATGACGAGGTTGTCGACGGTGGCCTCGACCTCGCGCAGGAGATGGCTGGAGATCAGTACGGTCCTGCCTCCGGCCGCGTAGGACTTCAGGAAGTCGCGGAGCCAGGCGATGCCTTCGGGGTCGAGTCCGTTGGCCGGCTCGTCGAGTACGAGGATCTCGGGGTCGCCGAGCAGCGCGGTTGCCAGGGCCAGTCGTTGCCGCATTCCCAACGAGAAGCCGCCGACCTGGCGTTTCGCGGCGTCGCTGAGTCCGACGAGGTGGAGGACGTCCGCGGCACGTGAGTCGGGGACACCGATCGCGGACGCGAAGATGCCGAGGTGACCGATGGCGGTGCGCTTGGGATGCAGGCTGCGCGAGTCGAGGACCGCGCCGACGGTACGGGCCGGGTCGACGAGCTCGGAGAACGGCACACCGGTGACGAGTCCGATTCCTGTGGTCGGTTTCGCGAGACCGAGCAGCAATCGAAGGGTGGTGGTCTTACCGGATCCGTTGGGGCCGAGGAAGCCGGTGATGGAGCCGCGGGGCACGGCGAAGGACAGATCCGACACTGCGCGGACGGTACCGAAGTTCTTGGTCAGTCCGTGCGCTTCCAGTGCGTTGCCGAAGCCGTACGTCATAGGTGCGTGTCCCCCGGGGCCGACGTGAAGTACCGGGCCGGAATATCCGGCCCGGTACGAGGTTACGGGTTCACACGTCGGTCAGGGGAGCGCGTGCATCACAGAAATGCCGCGGCCACTTCCCGGTAGATCACCGACGGGTCGCCGTCGTCGGGTAGCGAGTGCAGAGTGACGTGCGAGGCGCCCGCGTCGAGGTGCTGACGAAGCCTGGTGGCGATGGCGTCCGCGTCTCCGTGCGCGACCAGGGCGTCGATGAGGCGGTCGCTGCCACCGTCGCCGATCTCCTCCGCGGAGTACCCGAGGCGCTTCAGATTGTTCACGTAATTCACCAGGTGCAGGTAGGGATTGTTGACGGGTGGGCGCCCGATCTCGCGAGCCTTCTTTGCATCGGATTCGAGTACGGCCTTGTGCTCGGGCGCCAGGATCTTGTCCGGGCCGAGGATCTCGCGGGCTTCGGCGGTGTGCTCGGGCGTCGTCAGGTACGGGTGAGCGCCTGCGCTTCGATCGGCCGACAGTTTCAGCACCTTCGGACCGAGGGCGGCGAGTACGCGTCGGGACTCGGGGACGCCGCCCTCGTCGAGGGCGTCGAGGTAGTTCACCAGGGCGTCGTACGGCTTCTGGTACTCCTGCGTCGCTTCGGGATGCCCGGCTCCGATGCCGAGGAGGAATCGACCGGGATGCTTCTTCTCGATGCGGTGGTAGGACTCGGCCACGTCGGGGGCGGCGGCGGACCAGATGTTGACGATGCCGGTGGCGACGACGATGGACTCGGTGGCGTCGAGGATCTCTTCGGCCGAGGTCAGGTCTGCCGGCGGTGAGCCACCGAGCCAGATCGTGCCGTAGCCGCTGGATTCGATGAGACGGGCCAGTTCCGGCGGGATGCCGGCGTAGTGTCTCCAGATTCCGAGTGTGCCCAAATCGAGTGTGCCCAAATCGGGTGTGCTCAGATCAGATGTGCGCTGCTCAGGTGTGTCGGTGGTCATATGGTGTCCCAACGCCGAGTCACTGCTCGAGAATTCCGTCGATCGGGTCGGCGTCGATGATGGCGCCTTCGGGCCACATTTCCGGTGCCGGTCCGAATGCTTCGCGGGCGTTGCGGATGACGCCCTTGCCGATGACGCGGTTTCCTGCGCCGCCGATCACGGCGCCGATTCCTGCGGGCAGAAGTTTGCCGAACAGCAGTGCACTGCGCTTGGCCAGGTACTTCTGGACGAATTTCTTGACGAGGGACTTGTTCATGTTCGTCATCGCGCCACCGGGAATGCGTGACGTGACGAGCGGGCCCCAGTTCTTCGCGGAGCTGCCGACGGTCTTCTGGACGATCTGCATGCCGGATTCACCCAGCGCTACCGACAGAACGAGCGCGCGGCGTTGTTGGTGATCGTGCACCGGAATCCCGTGTACCGACGCGACCGACAATGTCAGCAGAGCGGAGGATTCGATGAAGAACGCGGTCTCGGCGCCCACTGCTGCGATCGACGCGACGGTGCCGACGCCCGGTACCGCGGCCGCTCCGCCGACGGCGCTGCCACTGCCGGTGACGGCGAGGAGGAACCGGTTCTCCAGACGTTCGATCAGCTGTGCAGGGGTGTCGTCCGGGTGTGCCCGACGCATGTGAGCGACGTACTTCTCGACCGCAGGCCCCTGTAGGCGGGATGCGTTGTCGAGGATCTTGACGAGCGATTTCTCAAGACGCCCGCCTTCCTTGATGGTGTCGACCTGGTCGTTGCTCTTCTTCGCCACCGGCGCTCCCGCTCTGCTCGTCGTACCGGTTTTCCGGCCCCGACCCATTGCTACCCGTTCGCTTACGGTTCTACCCTGCGTGAATGGGCTGCGTTTCCGATGGTGCGCGACGGCGTCCTGCTGCCCGGCTTCGGCCGTACGTCTCGTCGTACGACGGATATCGGCTTGCCGGTTTCGATCCGGGCGAGCATGTGGGCATGCCGAGTCCGGCGTTGACGGTCATCGTGTCGATCGAGTCGAAGCTCGAGATCTCGGATTCTCCGAGGCAGGGTGCGTGCACGTTCGAGACGTTGGCCAGTGGGATATCCGCCGAGCCCGTGACGATTGCGCACGACGGTAATCAGCACGGAATCCAGTTGTCGTTGACGCCGGCGGGGTCGAGGGCGCTGTTCGGAGTGCCGACGTCGGCGTTGGGGGACTGGATGGTGGATCTGCCGGAGGTTCTGCCGCAAGCCGCCGAGATGGTCGACCGTGTGTCCGCGGAGCCGGGCTGGGACCGACGCTTCGATGTGCTCGACGAGATCCTGGGCCGTGCGCTGGTGGCAACCGAGATCGATCCGACGTTGACCGAAGCCTGGCGTCTGCTGGTGGAGAACGGCGGATCGGCGCGGGTCGGGGATGTGGCCCGGGAAATCGGGTGGAGTCGACGGCACCTGATCAATCGGTTCACGGCAGAGTTCGGCGTCGGGCCGAAGGACGCGGCGCGGATCGCGCGTTTCGATGCGTCTCATCGACTTCTGCGACGCGAGGCGATTCCTCCCCTCGCCGACATCGCCGCACAGTGCGGGTACTACGACCAGGCACACATGGCACGGGAGTGGCGCGAGTTCGCCGGGATGGCGCCGTCGCGGTGGCGTCGGGAAGAGAAGTTCGCATTCGTACAAGATGACGACGTCTGATCCGAGCATGCTGAAGCCATGACCTCCACGACAGTCTGGCCTTGTTTCCGCTACCGGGACGCCCGCGCGGCAATCGGTTTCCTCGTCGACGTACTCGGGTTCACCGAGGCCGCCGTGTACGGCGACGGCGACGTCGTCGAACACGCCGAACTCCGCTGGCCGGAAGGCGGCGGCGTGATGCTCGGGAGTGCAAGTCGGGTCATTCCGCAGGCTCCACTCCAGGCCCGACCGGACAGTGCGATTTCCGATCTACCTGCTGGTGTGGGCTCTGCCTACGTCGTCACCGACCACCCCGACGAGATTCACGATCGCGTCGTGGCGGCAGGTGGCATCGTCGTCCACGGGCTCCGAGAGGAGGACTACGGAAGCCGCGGCTTCACGTGCCGCGACCCCGAAGGTGTGCTGTGGAGTTTCGGAACCTACGCCGGAATCCAGTGATCGGTGGGAACGAGTTCCTCCGTGCGAGGCGGGGGAGGCGGGGTTCCGTCACCGAAGGGGCGTCCACCGAGTGATTCACGGCCGTGCGGTTCGAGCCAGCCGTGCAGATCGGGTCCCTTCGGGACGATCGACGTGGGATTGATGTCGGTGTGCACCACGTAGTAGTGCCTCTTGATGTGATCGAAGTCGACGGTGTCACCGAATCCCGCGGTCTGGAACAGATCCCGGGCGTAGTTCCAGAGCACCGGGATCTCGGTGAGCTTGCTGCGGTTGCACTTGAAGTGGCCGTGGTAGACGGCGTCGAAGCGCACGAGTGTGGTGAACAGGCGGACGTCGGCCTCGGTGATGGTGTCGCCGACGAGGTAGCGCTGCTCGCTCAGCCGCCCGGTCAACCAATCCAGTGCAGTGAACAGCCTGTCGTACGCTTCGTTGTACGCCTCCTGCGACCCGGCGAATCCGCAGCGGTAGACGCCGTTGTTGACCTCGGTGAACACGCGCTTGGAAACCTCGTCGATCTCGGATCGAAGCGCCTGCGGGTACAGGTCGGGGGCGCCGTCACGGTGGTACTGCGTCCATTCGGTCTCGAGGTCGAGGGTGATCTGCGGGAAGTTGTTGGTGACGACCTGTCCTGTGGCGATCTCGACGATCGCCGGGACGGTGATGCCGCGCGGGTAATCGGGGAACCGCGCGAAGTAGGCGTCCTGCAGTCGGGGGATGTTCAGGACCGGGTCGACGCCTCCGGGCTCCTCGTCGAAGTTCCAGCTACGTGGATCGTGCGTCGGGCCTGGAATACCGAGCGACAGCACGTCTTCGAGGCCGAGAAGTCGACGGACGATGATCGAGCGGTGGGCCCACGGGCACGCGCGAGCGGCGACCAGTCGGTACCGGCCCGGCTCGACCGGATACCCGTCGCGGCCGTCCGCGGTGATGCGGGTTTCGATGTAGTTGGTGTCGCGGGTGAATTCCTTGCCGTTCTCCACATAACTCATACCTTCAACCTACTTCGATCGAGACCAGCACACCCCACTCTTCGAAACCCAGTCTCGCGCCGAGTCGTCGGGCAACGACGTTGTCGGCGTGGCACCGCCACTGCGGGATCATTCCGTCGTCGAAGGCTTCGTTGGTGGCGAGACGCGACACGACCTGGCCGTTGCCCTGGCGGCGGGCATCAGGGGCGGTGAGCACCCCGACGTCGGCGAGAAGTCCTTGCCATTCCGCGTAGCCGGCACTCGCGAGCGGCGCGGCTGCGTCGGCAGGTGCGTCGTCGGCGAGAAGGGTGAACCACGACCCCTTGTGCGTGAGGCCGGCGGCGATCACGTCGTCGGGCGCGCAGGCGGATTCGAGTTCGTTCACGTGTGCGCGATCGTGGGAGATCAGGGGATCGTGGCGGTCGATGGTGGTGCCGGCATCGTCGGCGTACGACAACAGGATCGGGCCGGTTGTACGGCCGGAGCCGAGTTCCTTTATGCGTCCGCCGGCCAGATCGTCGTCGGACATCCCCGATGCCGCGTGGAGGGCCGACTCGGGGCCGATCAGTGCGCTGGAGTCGCCGAGACGAACAAATGTGACGGAGGTCGCATTTTCGTCGGCGTGCACGTGGCGGACACCGGGGCGGAACTCGGAATCGCCGAGGTCGAAGCGCCTGGACCACGCGAGTCGGATGATGTCGTGATGATGTGAATCCACCGAATCGAGGCTATCGGGTGCTCGGGAAAATCAAGCTATTGGACTTTTTCTGCCCCGCTGTTTCGCTATCGCGTGATCAATGGCAGTATCGCCAGTGAGATTAGTGCTTCGACGTGAAGGGCTAGCTCGCTTACAGAAGGTTTACGGTATGACGCAGGGCAGTGTTAAGTGGTTCAACGGCGAAAAGGGCTTCGGCTTCATCGAGCAGGATGGTGGCGGACCTGACGTGTTCGTTCACTACTCGGAGATCCAGGGATCTGGCTTCAAGACGCTCGACGAGGGTCAGCGCGTGGAGTTCGAGGTTGGACAGGGCCAGAAGGGTCCTCAGGCAACGGGCGTTCGCGCTATCTGATCCCCTCAAAGGATCGCCACCCGAAATTGCTGACGGCTTGACGCTGTCTTCAGTTCAGGTACCCGAAGAGGCCGGGCACACGGAGTTCGCTCCGAGTGCCCGGCCTCTTTGCGTGCCGACCTCGCTGTGGTGGCATTGTCATCGGGGACCGAATGAACCGTTCGGTCACTCCAAGTGACCGAACGTCACGTTCGGTCACCTCAGGCGATGAACCGATGGGGGAGACGATGACGACGCAGAGTGCGCCACCCGAGATCAAGGCGTGGCCTGCGCTGTGGGCTCTGTGTCTCGGGTTCTTCATGATTCTCGTCGACACGACGATTGTCGCGGTGGCGCAGCCGGCGATTCTCGACGGTTTGCAGACCGATATCAACAATGTCATCTGGGTGACCAGTGCGTACCTGTTGGCTTATGCGGTACCGCTTTTGGTGACCGGTCGGCTCGGGGACCGGTTCGGACCTCGGAATCTCTACATCGCGGGTCTTGTGGTGTTCACCCTGGCGTCGGTGTGGTGTGGTTTGTCGGGTTCGATCGAGATGTTGATCGCGGCTCGTGCGGTGCAGGGTGTGGGCGCAGCGATGATCACCCCGCAGACCATGGCGGTCATCACGCGAATCTTCCCCGTGGACAAGCGCGGAACGGCGATGGGTGCGTGGGGCGCGGTGGCCGGGGTCGCGACGCTCGTCGGGCCGATTCTCGGCGGCGTGCTCGTCGATTCGCTCGGGTGGGAGTGGATTTTCTTCATCAACGTGCCGGTGGGGGTCGTCGCCATCGTGTTGGCGCTGAGGTTCGTTCCGGTGTTGCCGACCAACGAGCACAAGTTCGACATCCTCGGTGTGGTGCTCAGCGCGGTGGCGTTGTTCGCCATCGTGTTCGGGATTCAGGAGGGGCAGCGGTTCGACTGGGACGGCCGCGTCTGGTCGTTGATCGCCGCCGGGACAGTGGTCTTCGCGGTGTTCGTGTACTGGCAGGCCAAGAACCGCAACGAGCCGCTGGTTCCGCTCGCGCTGTTCAAGGATCGTAATTTCTCGCTGTCCAACATCGGTATCGCCGCAATGGGTTTCGCGACGGCCGGAATGATGTTGCCGTTCATGTTCTATGCACAGAGTGTGACCGGACTGAGCCCGACGCGCTCTGCCATCCTGTTCGTTCCGATGGCCGTGCTGACGGGGGCTCTGGCGCCGAACGTCGGAAAGCTCGTGGACCGAACCCATCCCCGCTACATCGCGGGCACCGGTTTGTTGTTGCTGGCGATATCGCTACTGGCATTGGCCGTGCTGATGACACCGACCACGGCCATCTGGAAGCTTCTGATCCCCATCGCGCTGATGGGTGTGGCGAATGCGTTGATCTGGTCGCCGTTGGCGGCCACGGCGACTCGTAATCTCCCGCTGTCGCAGGCGGGCGCAGGAGCCGGTGTGTACAACACGACGAGAATGATCGGATCGGTCTTGGGCAGTGCAGGTATCGGCGCCCTCATCCAGTCTCGGTTGGCTGCGGAAATCCCCGGTTCCGACGCGGCAGGTGCCAACGAGTTCAGCGGTCGTGTACCGGAAATGCTGCGTGACGGGTTCTCCACGGCCATGGCCCAGTCGTTGATTCTGCCTGCCGTGGTGCTCTTGCTCGGCGTGGTGGCGGTGTCGTTCTACGCCAGGCCTGCGTTCAAAGCCAGGTGAGTGGAAATGTAGGCCCTGGCCTACGGCTCGAGACCGCCCACATTTCCACTCACACAAGCATTTCGACTCACACAGGTCAGAGCCCGAGATCGCGGCCGATGAGCTCTTTCATGATTTCGTTGGACCCGGCCCAGATCTTGCTGACGCGGGCGTCCTTCCATGCCCGGGCGGCGCGGTACTCGTTCATGAAGCCGTAGCCGCCGTGCAGCTGCACGCAGTGGTCCAGGATTTCGTTCTGCACCTGGGACGTCCACCACTTGGCCTTGGCGGCGTCGATGGCGGTGAGCTCGCCCTTGCCGTGTGCGACGATGCAGTTGTCCACGAATGCCTGTGCAACATCGAGTTTGGTGACCAGCTCGGCGAGCAGGAATTTGTTCCACTGCAGCGATCCGATGGGCTGACCGAATGCCTTGCGGTCCTTGGCGTACTGGATGGTTTCCTCCAGGATCGGCCGTGTCTGCCCGAGGTTGGCCACGGCGCAGCTGATGCGCTCCTGCGGCAGCAGCTGCATCATGTGGATGAATCCACCGTCGAATTCGCCGATCATGTTCGACGACGGCACGCGGACGTTCTCGAAGAAGAGTTCCGCGGTGTCGGATTCCGGTTGGCCGACCTTGTCGAGTTTGCGGCCGCGGGAGAACCCTTCGGTGCCGTTCTCGACGGCGAAGAGCGTGATGCCCTTGGCCTTCTTCTCGGGCGTCGTGCGGGTGGCGACGATGACGAGGTCGGCGCTGTTGCCGTTGGTGATGAACGTCTTGGAGCCGTTGATGATGAAGTCGTCGCCGTCCTTGACGGCGGTGGTCTTCAGTGCGGCGAGGTCCGATCCGCCGGACGGTTCCGTCATGGCGATGGCGGTGAGAATTTCGCCGCTGCAGAATCCGGGGAGCCAGCGCTTCTTCTGTTCCTCGGTGGTCAGCTTGACGAGGTACGGCGCGACGATGTCGTAGTGGATCCCGAAGCACGACGCGACTGCCGCGCTCGAGCGCGCGAGTTCCTCTCCGAGGACCGCGTTGAAGCGGTAGTCGTCGGCGCCGCTGCCGCCGTATTCTTCCGGTACTTCGAGGCCGAGGAAGCCGTTGCGTCCGGCTTCGAGCCAGATGTCACGGTCGATGAAGCGCTGCTCGATGAGCTTCTCTTCTCGGGGCGCGATCGTGCGGGTGACGAATTCGCGGGCGGATTCGCGGAACGCGTCGTGGTCGTCCTCGAACAGGGAGCGCTTCATGTGTGTTCCTTCCGGTAACGGCAATTCTCGTCTGCACAATACTCGCCGGTAACTTCGCCTTCGGCAGCGTATGGCACTCTGACAGGCATGGCTGACCAACCCACATCTCTCGTTCGGTACACCACCGACGCCGGCGCCGACGTCGCGGTGCTGACCTTCGACCACGGCCCCCTCAACCTGTTCGATCAAGCGATGTTCGACGCCGTGGCGGCCGATGTCGCCGCACTCGTCGCCGATCCGCCTCGCGCTGTCCTGCTGCGCTCGGAGGGCAAGGTCAACTCCGCCGGGGTGGACGTGCATGTCTTCGACGGTCTGTCCGCCCAGCAGGGTGCCGACCTGTGGCGCACGTTGTTCGCGCAGATCGCGCATCCGCTCGAGGCGTTGCCGTGCCCGGTCGTGTACGCCGCGCACGGCCTGACTCTCACCGCGGCCTTCGAGATCTCCCTTGCCTGCGACATCATCGTCGCGTCGCCGAAGGCGAAGTTCGGTCTGGTCGAGACCGTTGTCGGACTCACACCGTCCATGGGCGGCCCGCAACGTCTCGCCGAGCGCGCCGGTTCCGGACGCGCACGCGAGCTCGTGATGACCGGTGATCTCTACGACGCGGCCACCCTGAAGGAATGGGGCGTCGTCAACAGCATCCACGACGATGTCGACGCCTCTGCCCGTTCCCTGGTGGAGCGGTTGGCCGCCGGTCCGACGGTGGCTCACGCTGCCACCAAAAAGATCGTGGCAGCGTGGCGTTCGGGTGGTGTCGCTCATGCGGACGAGGTGACGTCGGACGTGTCGGGGGCGTTGTTCGAGACCGATGATCTTCGTGGGGCGGTCAAGAGTTTTCTCGAGAACGGCCCGGGTAAGGCGACGTATACAGGCAAGTAAGCTGGATCCAATGACCACGTTGCCCCTCGCGGAATTGCACATGCACATCGAAGGGTCCTTGGAGCCTCCGCAGATCTTCGAGTTGGCCGAGCGGAACGGTATTGCGTTGCCGTACAGCGATATCGGTGAGTTGGAGGCGCGGTACGAGTTCACGGATCTGCAGTCGTTCCTGGATCTGTACTACGCGAACATGTCGGTGTTGCGGACGGCGGAGGATTTCGCCGATCTTGCGCGGGCGTACTTTCGTCGGGCTGCGGCGGGTGGTGTGACGCGGGCGGAGATTTTCTTCGATCCGCAGGCGCACACGGATCGGGGTGTGCCGTTGGAGGCTGTCGTCGAGGGGTTGGCCGAGGCGTCGGCGTCGAGTGAGCGGGAGTTCGGCGTCACGAGTGGGTTGATCGCGTCGATTCTGCGGGACAAGCCGGTGTTGCACGCGAACAAGCTGTTGGATGATCTGCTGGCGATGAAGGCGCCGATCATCGGTCTCGGCCTGGATTCTGCGGAGGCCGGGTTCCCGCCGTCGCTGTTCGTGGACGTGTTCGCCAAGGCCAGAGCCGAGGGGCTGCACGTCGTCGCGCATGCGGGTGAGGAAGGTCCGGCGGAGTACATCTGGGAGGCTCTGGATCTGCTGAAGGTCGAGCGGATCGATCACGGTGTGCGGTGCCTCGAGGACGATGCGTTGGTGAATCGTCTGGTGGACGAGGAGGTTCCGTTGACGGTGTGCCCGCTGTCGAACGTTCGGCTCAAGGTGATTCCCGACCTGAAGGACCATCCGATTCGGCAGATGATCGAGCGTGGTCTGGTGGTCACCGTCAACTCCGACGATCCGGCGTACTTCGGCGGTTACGTGGACGACAATTTCGCGGCGCTCACCGAGCAGGTGGGTCTCACCGAGCGCGAACGAGAGATCTTGTACGACAACTCGATCAGGGCGTCCTTCATCGGACGGTGACGAACGCCTTCGGGTAGCCGGTGGCGCCGTCGGGAACGGTGTCGGCCGTCATCGAGGTCTGAATGTCGCCGTCGGCGTCGGTGGCTCGTGCCCGGATGGTGTGGTCGCCTGGTGCCGCGTCCCACTGGTACGTCCACTGGCGCCAGGTGTCCGTCGAGTATTCCTCGGACAGTGTCGCAGCGACCCAGTTCCCGTCGTCGATCTGAACGTCGACGCCGGAGATGCCGGTGTGTTGATGCCAGGCGACTCCGGCGATCACGACGGTGCCGGCGTCGACCGCCGCACCCGAGCGTGGGGTGTCGATACGTGATGCGGTCTTGATGGGTCCACGCTCACCCCAGCCGCGGTCGGTCCAGTAGGCGCTCGCCTTGTCGAATCGAGTGATCTCGAGGTCGGTCACCCATTTGGTCGCGGAGACGTAGCCGTACAGCCCGGGCACGACGAGGCGAGCCGGGTATCCGTGTTCCACCGGCAAGGGTTGACCGTTCATGCCGACGGCGAGCAGTGCGTCCCTACCGTCGAGCAGCACGTCCAACGGTGTTCCGGCGGTGAAGGCGTCGTGGCTGGAGGACAGCACCATGTCGGCGTCGTCCTGAATGCCTGCTTCCTCCAAAAAGTCTCGCAGCGGGTAGCCGATCCACGTCGCGTTGCCGACGAGGTCGCCGCCGACGATGTTGGACACGCAGGTCAGCGTGACCGTCCGCTCCACCGCTTGCCTCGACATCAAGTCCTCGAACGTGATCTCGATTTCTCGCTCGACCATTCCGTGGATGCGCAGTGACCAGTCCTCGGACGACACCTGCGGCACCACCAGTGCAGTGTCGATGCGGTAGAAATCCTCGTTCGGGGTGATGTAGGACGCCAAGCCGTCGATCCGCAGGTCGGCGCCGTCGGGAATCGGGGTCTGCGGAGTCGGTACCGGGAGCTTGAATCCGAGCCGGTTGGCCGTGACATCGCGTGCGTGGCCGATCAACCGACCTGCTGTTCCCGCGGCGACGGCAACCACACCTGCGGCGAGCGCGAGGCCGAGAAAGCTGCGTCGGGATACACCACCTGCGACGGGGTCCTTCGTTTTCAGGAGGGCGTTCAGGACGACGATGCCGGCTGCGACGCCGAGGATCGTCGGCAGCGCGGTGAGCGGGGTCGCGGTCGAGCGCGTGACCGCGGCGAGCACGCCGATCACGCCGAGGACACCGAAGAGCACGGCACCGAGTGGGCGACGCAGCATGCCCGCTCCGGCTGCAATTGCGGCGATGACCAGGGCCATTCCGATGAAGAGGGCGGTCTTGTCGGCTGTGCCGAACGTGTCGATGGCCCATTCGCGTACGGCTTCGGGGGTGTTGTCGACCACGGCCGATCCGACGGCGAAGAAGGGCGATGCATTCGGCCCGAACGGTACGGCGACGAGTTCACCGACGCCGAGAACAACTCCGGCAGCGATGATCCCGGCGAGTGGCTTCTGGATCATCACTCCAAGATAGGCGCCACTCACGTAGGGAGGGTGGTGCGCAGATACTCGTTCCCGAAGATATGGTCCGGGTCCACCCTGTTGCGCACTGCGACGAAGTCCTCGAACCGCGGATACATCTCGGCGAAGTCGTCCGCGCGCATCGAGTGCAACTTGCCCCAATGCGGACGTCCCCCGACGCTGCGGGCGATGGATTCGACGGCGTCGAAGTAGTCGCGATGATCACGGCGGTGGTACTGATGCACAGCGATGTAGGCGGTCGCCCGCCCGTAGGCGGTGGAGAGCCAGATGTCGTCGGACGCCGCGAAGCGAACCTCGACGGGAAATGCGACGACGAATCCCGACGATCGAAGCCACCGCTCGATTTCCCTGATCACCGACGCCACCGTGTCCGCGGGGACCGCGTACTCCATCTCGCGGAATTTGACCGTGCGCGTCGACGCGAACACCCGGTAGCTGCGATCGGTGAACTCGCGGCCGGACAGCGCACGGGACGACAGCGCGTTGACGCGCGGAATGGCGGCGGGGAATCGCGTCACGGCACGGTTGACCACCTCGAATGCTCGGTTGGCGAGCAAGTCGTCGTCGATGAACGCCCGCAGGCGGGAGAGGGGCTTGGTGGTGTCACCCGGCAGGCGCGTGTTCGTTTTGGTGAGCACTCGGTCGGTGTGCGGGAACCAGTAGAACTCGAAGTGGTCGGCGTCGTTCCACGCCAGAGAGTCGAGTGTTCCACCGAGCGTCGCGGGTGATTCGGCGGCGTGCAGCAGGTATGCGGGCTCGCATCGCAACGTCACCGTCGTGATGATTCCGAGAGCTCCGAGCCCGACGCGTGCGGCATCGAACACGTCGGGTTCGGTCTCCCGGGAGCAGTGCACGATGCTGCCGTCGGCTGTCACCAGTTCCAGCGCGAGAACCTGGGTCGAGATGCCACCGAAGCGTTGTCCCGTCCCGTGCGTACCGGTCGAGAGTGCGCCGGCGATCGATTGTTCGTCGATGTCGCCGAGGTTCGTCATCGCCAGGCCCAGATCCCACAATGCAGCCGACAATGCGCGCAGGCGAGTGCCCGCGAGGACGGTGACGGCGGAACAACCGTCGGGCAGGGGGTGTACGGACTCGATGCCCTGCATAAGGTCCAGGCTCATCTGCACACCGTCGGTGACCGCGATGGACGTGAACGAGTGCCCGGCGCCGACGCACTTCACCGTCACCCCGCGCTGCAGTGTCTGCATCACGTCCTGCACCGATCTCGGCCGCACTACATCCGCCGGATGTGCGACTTGGTTGCCTGCCCAATTACGCCACTCGCGCCCCGTCATCGACCCACTATTGCACTCGAGGGAATCCGACCACCGGGTTCGACACGCGGGCCTACTATCGGACGCATGCAGACCCGGCTGCCCGTCGATGCTCGGCGTGCACACCTGGTCCACGCGGCGTTGAACCTAGCCGAACGGGTCGGTGTGGACGCGTTGACGGTCCGTGCCGTGGCCGAGGAGGCGTCGGTTCCTCGTGGAGCCGTCTACTACTGCTTCGAATCCAAGGAAGACCTGGTCATCGCTATGGGTGAGGGTCTGGTGGTCGACGTCACGACGGCGCTGTTCACCGCGTTCGAGCATCCGAGTCACGTCGGTGGGGTGCGTGGGCTGCGGATGTTGGTGCACAGCGGTCTCACCGCGATCTGGCCGCTCGTGGAGGAGACGGCCGATCGGCAGTTGCTGTCCTACGAGATCAAGACGTATCTGCTTCGGCACCGCGCGCTCGGCTCGGAGGTCGCCGCGACCATCGCGTCCGGTCAGTATCGAATCCGCGACACCGACACGTTCGAGTTCCTCGACAGATGTGCGCAGATCACCGGCACCCGCTGGCTCGAGCCGACGTCGGCCGTGGCGCACTTCGGTATGGCGACGGTCGACGGGCTGATTCTGCGGTGGCTGGTCGACAGGGACGACATGGCAGTGATCACTGCGCTCGACGATCTGTCCGGCCTCGTTGCAGGCAAGGCCGTCGAAATCTGACGGGGCGGGCGATCGGTGGTTAGCTGACCGGGTGCCGACCGACCGTATGCCCTCTTTGAATCTTCTCGCCGACGCCACCGCGCATCTCGAGCCGCCCTTCGCCGTCGTCGACGCGGGTGCTCTGGACGCGAACGCTGCCGATCTTCGCCGCCGGGCGGGGTCGACGCCTATTCGTGTGGCCAGCAAGTCGGTCCGTTCCCGGGCGGTTCTCGAACGAGTGCTGGGTCCGAATCTCACTGCAGCACAGCAGTTCGAGGGGATCATGGCGTACTCGCCGGCCGAGGCGATCTGGTTGGCGAGGACGGGTGCGGAAGACGTTCTGCTCGGGTATCCGACGGTGGACAGGGGCTCGTTGGCCGAGATCACCCGAGATCGGGTGCTGTCCGGGCGCATCACGCTGATGGTCGACGATCCCGCCCATCTCGAGGTGATTCGCGAGGCAGCCGGTTCGGATCGGGCCCGGCCGCGTGTGTGCATCGATGTCGACGCCTCGCTTCGTCTGGGTCCGATCCACCTCGGTGTCCGACGGTCACCGCTGCGGGAGCCTGCGCAGGTGGCGTCGTTCGCAAGGACGGCCAAGGACCGAGGGTTCAGGGTTGTCGGTGTCATGTTCTACGAGGCGCAGATCGCGGGACTGCCGGACTCCAATGCGGTGGTCGAGTTGATGAAGAAGGCGTCGGCTGCAGAGTTGCAGACCCGCCGGGCGACGGTTGTCGACGCGGTCGTCGATGCCGTCGGCTCGCTGGAATTGGTCAACAGCGGCGGCACCGGGTCGCTCGAAGTCAGCTCTTCGGCGTCGTCGGTCACCGAGGTGACGGCCGGGTCGGGGTTGTTCGCGCCGACGCTGTTCGACCGCTATCGGGCATTCACGCCGCAGCCTGCGCTGTACTTCGTCTTGCCTGTCGTTCGAACACCGACGCCGACGATCGCGACGGTGTTCGGTGGGGGGTACGTCGCGTCGGGTCAGGTATCGAAGTCGCGGCTCCCCACGCCAGTGGCGCTCTCCCGAACTGCGCAGGGAATCCTGCGGGGAGGGCTGAAACTTCTGCGCAACGAAGGCGCCGGCGAGGTCCAGACTCCCGTCGCCACCAGCGGCGCACGTATCGGCGATCGCATCTGGTTCCGCAATGCAAAGGCCGGAGAGCCGTGTGAGCGGGTCGATTCTCTGCATGTCGTCGAGCCCGACGGCAGCGTCAGCGTGGTCCCGACGTATCGCGGTGAGGGCAAGAACTTCGGGTAGGCGGGTAGGCGGGTCGCCTCGGATTGTGGAGCCGGGTCGCCTCGAAATGTGGAGCCGGGTCGGCTCGAACTATATGTACGCAAGTCCAGGCACGGGAGTGCGTTAGCTTAGCATTGCCTAATGCATCTGAAGAGTGGGTTGTCTCGTCGATCGTTCATGGTCGGTAGTGTCTCCCTGCTGGGCTTGGCGGCGTGCGCTCGCGCAGAATCGTCGGTCGCGCAGGAGAATTCGGAGTCCGCGGTGACGGTGACCGTTCGAGGTGACGGATTCGAGTCGACAATTCCGCGAGACCCTGCTCGTGTCGTCGTGATGGAGGGTCGTGGTGACCTCGAGTTCGCTCTGCTCGCCGGGTATCCGCTCGTCGCAACGGGCAACACGGCAGCGCCGGGCACTCTTCCTGGCGGACAGTACGACGGACGGATCGCTGCGGACGTGCAGTCCATCGGCGGTCCGGACGGTCCCAGCATCGAGGAAGTCACAGCGCTCGCTCCCGATCTCATCGTGATGCGCGCCAACGGGTGGCGGCTGGATTGGTACGGCAACGAGCTGTTGTCACAGGTTGCTCCCGTGCTGCCGGTCGAGGTGAACGAGCCGGATTTCCGAGCGCAGATGTCGAGCCAGTTCGACGCTCTCGGGCGGGGTTCGGACGCAGCGGTCCTGCTCGACGCCTACGATGCGATCGTCGCCGATGCACGCTCCGACCTCGGAGACGCGTTGGTGGGCAGAAGGATTGCGTTGGTCACGAGCGAACCTGCTGCGAAGGGCTATGTCAACCTGTGGACCAATCAGATCGGCACCACAGTGGCGCGCGATCTCGGGTTGGAGGTGCTGTACTTCGACCCCACGGACGAGAAAGGCAATCAGCAGCTTTCGCTCGAGAACCTGTCCTCGTTAGCGGATGCGGACTACATCTTCCACCAGACGACGGACCCTGCGGTCGTCGGTGCGGCGGGAACGTGGCAGGCACTGCCTGCCGTCGCCGAGGGCAGAGCCGCTGTGCTCGATCCTCGATTGAACAATGGACTGGTCATCACCGCGTCGGCCATTGCCGACACGATCGCCGGTTCGATCGGCTCCTGGACGAGGGCGTCGTAGCGGCAGCTACCCCGTCAACGCCATGAACGCCCCGAGGGAATCCAAGCCGTCGGGGGTGGCGGGGAGATAGTGGGTGAGGGTTCGGGACTGGATGATCAACGCTGCCCATTGCCCTCGGGAGAGAGCTACGTTCAACCGGTTTCGGGACAGCAGAAACCCTGCCCCGCGAGGTGAGTCACCGAGGTTGGATGCGGTCATCGACAGGACGGCGACGGCGGCTTGTCTGCCTTGGAACTTGTCGACGGTTCCGACGAGGACGTCGGCCAGGCCGGCGTGGTCCAATGCTTCCCGTATGCAGGCGACCTGGGCGTTGTACGGGGCGACGACGATGAAGTCGGTCGGCTCGAGTGGGCGAGATCCGGAGTGCGTGTCGGGGTTGGTCCACGGTAGGCCGACCATTTTCTCGATCTGTCGACGGACTTCTTCTGCCTCTTCGGGTGATTCCGTGGTTCTGGCCTCGTGGTCGATCGTCACCGTGTGCAGTCCGGGGCGCAGGCCGTCCAGTGCGCGTCGGGACGTGGCGTCCTCGTTGGAGAACAGCCTGTTCTCGTAGGACAACGCGGAGACCGGTGCGCACAGGTCGGGGTGCATGCGCCAGGTGCGGCTGAGGAAGTATCCGCGGTCGGCGGGAAGTGCACCGTGCCCGGCGGCGAGCCATCCGAGCGCCGACTCGTCGACAGGTTCCGGATGTGTACCTTGGCTGACCTGGGGGAGTTGTTGAGGGTCGCCCAGCAGCAACAGATTTCGGGCCGACTGGGCAACGGCAATGGTGTTGGCCAGGGAGAACTGTCCGGCTTCGTCGACGACGAGTAGGTCGAGCGATCCGGGGACGACGCGCGTGGAATGCGAAAAATCCCAGGCGGTTCCGCCGACGACGCATCCCTCCGCGGCGCCGCCCACGAACGACGGGTATTCGGCCTCCTTGAGCTCGGTCACGCCGTCGGGCGCCTTCTTCTTGCCGACGAGCTGCTCGGGGACTCCGGCGCGGACTATTCCGTCGAGTAGATTGTCCACGACCGAATGTGATTGTGCGACAACACCGATACGCCAGTGGTGATCCCGGACGAGTGAGGTGATCACAGCGGCCGCGGTGTAGGTCTTACCGGTCCCCGGTGGTCCTTGGACGGCGAGATAGGAATTGTCGAGATCGGTCAGTGCGCCGAGGATCGCGCCGATGTAGTCGCTGCCGGCGACGGTGGGAAGCCCTGCACCGGACCTCGTGCGCGGCGCAGATCGTGACGTCAGATCGGCGACTGCTGTCGCCGGGAGGTCGGGCAACGAGGCTGCGAGCTCCTCGGCGGCGGTGATGATCGCCGCTTCGATGCTGACGGTGGGGATGGGTGAGACCGGCGCGGCGGCCATCGGCAGCGTCGACCACGGGTCCGCGCCTGCCGCCAGTTTTTCCTCGATCACGACAACGCCGTCCTCGGCCTCGATCACGTCGCCTCGGCTGCACGCCCGGTACGACGGGTGAGGTTGCTCCAGGCCGTCGGGTGCAGGGGTGTCGTAGAGCAACCGAACCGACTTCTCGACGCTTCCCGAGCCCGTCAGCCGCAGTTGCCGTCGGAGCAACTTCTGTCGCGGTGTCGTCTTCGCCCACTCGCTTGTCGCCTCTGCGGAGTCGACGGTGAACACTCCCGGGGCATCGGCCCACTCGTCGACCGGGCTCTGCAGCCGGTCGAAGTGTGCCCACCAGAACGGCTTTCGTTCGCGGCGGTGGTATCCGATGGATCCGCCGTAAAGTGCGACGGCTTGCTGGAGATCGGACCTGTGGCCGGTGAGTCCGGCGAATTCGCGGAGCGATTCTTCCAGCGGGGTGGCTTCTTCTTCGGTGTCGGCGCCGACGTCCGCCGCGTGGCGGGGTGAGATTCCTGCGTCGGAAGCCCTCTCCAGCAGCCAGTCTCGTAGTCTCAGAGTCGAATCGCAGTCGTAGCGGTTGTATTCGGCGATCTCGCCGAGCAGCGAATCGGCTTCTTCGGTCTTGCCCTCGTCTCGCAGGTCGCACCAGTTGGCGTATTCGACGATCGACGCCGCGGCGTTGGTGACGTCGCCGTCGCGTCCCGCGGGCATGTAGAGCGGTTCGAGCTTCTTGATGCTGTAGGAGCGTTCGCCGATGCGTAGGGATGCTCGTACGACGGGGTACAGGTCGACGAGCACGTTGTCGCGCAGGAGGTCGTCGACGATTTCCTCGCCGACGCCGTATCGCCCGGCGAGTCTGAGCAGTGCGGTCTTCTCGTAGGCGGCGTAGTGGTAGACGTGCATGCCGGGAAATTGTTTCCGTCGTTCGACGACGTAGTCGAGGAAGTCGATCAGGGCCTGGCGTTCCTGTGCGCGGTCGTGCGCCCACAACGGAAGAAACTCCCCGTCGGTGTCGAGAATCCCGAACAGATATTCCAGGCCCCACTCGGTCGATCCTGCCGGGAGTGCAGCCCGCGGATCGGCCCCCGAGGTTGGTTCTGCCCAGAGCGGGTCGCCTTCGAAGTCGAAGAAGATGTCGCCGGGATTCGGTTCGGGGATGGCGCCGAGCGCGTCGGCGTCGAAAATTTCGTATTCTGTTCTGCCGCTTGCAGTCTGCGCGATCTGGAGACCTGCTTGCGCGCGCAGGTTACCGAGGATGCGAGCAGAGATGCCGTCGATCGGGCCGTCGCCGGAGGCAAGTTGGACCGACGTGGTGACGTCGGCGTCGTGCAGATGCGCCCGGTGGCCTCCGCTCAATCCGGCGACGAGGAGGAGGTCGTCCCGTGCGACGACTTGCTCGTCGCACATCTCGCAGCGCCCGCACTTGGTGAAGCGAGGGTCGGCCCAGTCGACAGCGTCACCGTCACGGACGTGTTCGTCGAGGATGTCTTCGAGGTGAGCGCGTTGACGACGGTAGATCGGGAGTAGGTTCCGCTTGGCGTGGTCGGTCGTCGTCCCGTCTCCCAGCATGAGGTGCAGGTTGTCGGCGACGTCGATTCCGCTCGATCCGAGTGCGTCGGCGTAGGCGGCGAGCTGGAGTAGCGCCGGGACGCGGGCGTGGCGAGACAGCTTGGTGTCGTACACCGAGTATCCGGCGTCCTCTTTGACGAGGAAGTCGCAGAACCCGAGAAACCGGCCGTCGAAGAATGTCGCCTGGTAGAGGACGTCGTACCCCCACAGTGCGGTTTCGATGGTGGCGGCGTGCGCGTCGGCGAGGCCCTGCATGGTTCGTTCGGGGCGCGGCATGATGGACACGCCCGCGCCGAACCGTGTCTGGAACGCGTCGAGTTGGCGTCGTTCGTGGGCGAATCCGAGTTCCGACGTGCGTTCCAGCATCGGGTCGGGTGCGGTGGGGATCGTCTGTATGCGGCCGAGCTTGGCGTCGAGGGTGCGCAGCAACGCGTATTCGCATTCGGCTGCGGCCGACAGGTCGCTGGCGCTGTAGATGACCTGATCACCGAGTACGAACACGCGCCCAACTGTAGGTGAATGCAGCGACAGGTCCGCGGAGAAGGCAAAATAGTCGAATGCCGTTCTTCGAAGGAGTCACCGGGGCCGTGCACTATCGGTCTTGGACCACGCCGCATCCCCGTCTCGTACTGGTGTTTCTGCACGGCTTGGGCCAGAACAGCGGCAATTATCATCGGTTCGCGCGCGTCATGAACACCGAGAGCATCGACGTGTGGGCGGTCGATCATGTCGGTCACGGGCTGACCGAGGGCGAGCTGTCGGACGCGTCGCAGATCACCGGTCTCGCCGACAATGCTCTGCAGCTCGCGGACATCGCCCGCTCGGAGCGTTCGGGTGTTCCCGTCGCGTTGATGGGGCACTCGCTCGGTGCTGCGACGGCGATCTCTGCACTCGGAAAGAATTCGGACGGTTTCGCGTCGGTCGTGCTGTGCGGAACTCCCAAGTCGACGACGGGTAAGCCGACCGATCTGAGTGACTCCACCTTGCCGCTGCTGGCGATGCACGGTGTCGACGACCGCATGGCGCCCATCGACGCAGTCCGGTCGTGGATCCCGAACGTGCCGGGCGCCCGCCTTCGTGAATTCGAGGACGCGGGCCACGATCTACTGCACGAGAAGGTTCACCGGACGGTTTCGCTCGAAGCCGCGGAATTCCTCCTGACACACGTGTGACGGGCGGCCCGGTCCGGGTCCGCCCGCCACACGCAGCAACTGTCTACTTGGCGTAGATCGACTCGATCTCCGAGCCGCGCTCCTGGTGGATGATGTTGCGCTTGAGCTTCATCGTCGGGGTGAGTTCTCCCGATTCGACGGTGAAGTCGTGCTCGAGAATCTTGTACTTCTTGATCTGCTCGGCGTTGGACACCTTCTTGTTGGCGTCGGCGACGGCCTTGTCGATCTCGGCGACCAAGTCGGGGTGCTTCTTCAGGTCCTCGAACGAGATGTCGGTGAGGTTGTGCCGTTCCTTCCACCCGGGCAGGGCTTCGGGGTCGAGGGTGAGAAGCGCGCCGATGAACGGCTTGGCGTCTCCGACGACGAGGGTCTGGCTGATCAGCGCGTGCGCGCGCAGAGCATCTTCGAGCACGGCAGGTGCGACGTTCTTGCCGCCGGCCGTGACGATGATTTCCTTCTTGCGGCCGGTGATGGAGACGTATCCGTCCTGGTCGATGGCGCCGAGGTCGCCGGTGTGGAACCACCCGTCGACGATCGATTCCGCTGTCGCCTTCTCGTTGTGCCAGTAGCCACCGAAGACCACCGGGCCCTTGAGCAGCAGTTCGCCGTCCTCGGCGATCTTGGCGGCGTGGCCGTTCAGCGGCTTGCCGACACTACCGATGCGCTGCTCGGCGGTGGTGTTGACGGTGATGGCCGCGCTGGTCTCGGTGAGGCCGTAGCCCTCGTAGACGGGGATGCCAACGCCGCGGAAGAAGTGACCGAGGCGTGCGCCGAGGGGAGCGCCGCCGGAGATCGCGCGGTCGCAGTTGCCTCCGAGTGCTGCGCGCAGCTTGGAGTAGACGAGCTTGTCGAACACGGTGTGCTTGATGTTCAGGAGCAGTCCTGCGCCGCCCTTGTCCTTGGCTTCGCTCCACTCGATGGCGGTGGCCGCGGCCTTGTCGAAGATGCCGCCCTTGCCGCCGTCGTGTGCCTTCTGCTTGGCCGAGTTGTAGACCTTCTCGAACACGCGAGGGACGGACAGGATGAAGTCCGGCTTGAACTCGGCGAACTGATCCAGAAGTGTCGAGATGTCCGAGGTGTGCCCGACGGTCGCCTTCGACTCGAAGGCGCCGAAGGACACGGCACGCGCGAACACGTGCGCCATCGGGATGAACATCAGTGTTCGGTTGCCCTCCTTCATCGAATCGTGCAGGGCCAGTTGCGTGGCCTGCACCTCGGCGTAGAAGTTGGCGTGGGTGAGCTGAACACCCTTGGGTCGCCCGGTCGTGCCGGAGGTGTAGATCAGCGTTGCGGGAGCCGACGCTTTCACCTGGTGGCGCCTGGTGTCCAGATCCTCGTCGCTGACGCCCGCACCGCGGGTGCTCAGCTCGTCGATGGCGCCTGCGTCGATCTGCAGCACCTCGCGCAGTTCGGCAGCGCCTTCGGTGACCTCTTTCAGCGCCTCGGCGTGCGCGGGAGTCTCGAGGATCAACAATTTGGTTGCCGAGTCCTCGAGAATCCACTGGGCCTGGTCGGCGGAGGAGGTTTCGTAGATCGCGACGGTGCAGCCGCCTGCGGTCCAGATGGCGTAGTCGAGGACGACCCACTCGTAGCGGGTTGCCGACAGGATCGCGACGCGGTCACCCAACTCGACGCCGGAGGCGATCAGGCCCTTGGCGACGGCTTTGACCTCCTTGGCGAACTGCGCTGCGGTGACATCGGTCCAGGTTCCGCCGACGAGACGCTGGAACGGTACGAGGTTCGGGGACTCCTTCTCGTACCGGAAAACGGTATCGGCCATCGAAGCATCGTCGGGAATGGTGAATGACGCCGGCACAGAATATTCGCGCACTGTAGGACCCCTCCGGGAAAATGACGTAACAGGTGTGCATTTCATCACATTCGGGGCCGTGTTGCACTACCGAGGGTGTCCGGTTTGCGAATTTTTCCGACCAGTCGTGTGGAGTTAGGTGTGACTCGCAGTGCACAATAACTGTTGCGGCCGTCGATTTCGACAGCGAGTGTCGCCTCGGTCACCACCGCACTGGTGATACCGGTGGCAGGAACCTCGGGGTCGACCGCTGATTTGCGGCACTCGTCCGTCCGAGTCCGTGACAGGGACTAAGCTCGGCTGTATATGAGCACAATCGAGTACTTGTTCAACACTGCCGAATCAGGATGCCGCTGTGACGACTGACGAGTCCACTTCGAGCGCGTCGGCATCGGCGTCCTCAGAAGCGACCCCCTCCGCCGAGTCCCCTTCTTCCGAGTCTCCCACCACTACGTTCGCTGATCTGGGCATCGACGAACGTGTGCTGAAGGCTCTGCATGCCGTGGGTTACGAGAGCCCGTCGCCGATTCAGGCGGCGACGATTCCGCCGCTGATGAACGGCAGCGACGTCGTCGGACTCGCGCAGACCGGCACCGGCAAGACAGCTGCGTTCGCCGTGCCGATCCTGTCGCGCCTCGATGTCGAGCGCCGTGTTCCGCAGGCGCTCGTCCTGGCCCCGACGCGTGAGCTGGCGTTGCAGGTGGCCGAGGCGTTCGGCAAGTACGCGGCCAACATTCCCGGTCTGCACATTCTTCCGATCTACGGCGGCCAGGCCTACGGGATCCAGCTGTCCGGGTTGCGCAAGGGCGCGCAGATCATCGTCGGAACTCCTGGTCGTGTCATCGACCACCTGGAGAAGGGCACCCTGGATCTGTCGCATCTCGAGTACCTGGTGCTCGACGAGGCCGACGAGATGCTCAAGATGGGTTTCCAGGAGGACGTCGAGCGGATTCTCTCGGACACTCCCGAGTACAAGCAGGTCGCGCTGTTCTCCGCGACGATGCCGCCCGCCATTCGCAAGATCTCCAAGCAGTATCTGCACGACCCGGTCGAGATCACCGTCAAGACCAAGACGTCGACGGCACCGAACATCACGCAGCGGTACGTCCAGGTGGCGCACCAGCGCAAGCTCGAGGCACTCACTCGGATCTTCGAGGTCGAGGAGTTCGAGGCGATGATCATGTTCGTCCGCACCAAGCAGGCCACCGAGGAACTCGCGGAGAAACTGCGGGCCAGGGGCTTCTCGGCGGCGGCCATCAACGGCGACATCGTTCAGGCTCAGCGTGAACGCACCATCGGTCAGCTCAAGAACGGCACCATCGACGTTCTGGTCGCTACCGATGTCGCGGCCCGCGGACTGGACGTCGATCGAATCTCGCACGTCATCAACTACGACATCCCGCACGACACCGAGTCCTACGTGCACCGCATCGGTCGTACCGGGCGAGCGGGACGTGCGGGCGAGGCACTGCTGTTCGTCGCACCGCGGGAGCGTCACCTGCTCAAGGCGATCGAACGCGCGACGCGTCAGCCGATCACCGAGATCCAGTTGCCGAGCGTCGACGACGTCAACGCCCAACGTGTCACCAAGTTCGGCGACTCCATCACCGAGAGCCTGAACTCGCCGAACCTGAGTTTGTTCCGCAAGCTCATCGAGGATTACGAGCGGGAGCACGACGTCCCGTTGGCCGACATCGCAGCGGCTCTGGCCGTTCAGTCCCGTGACGGCGAGGAGTTCCTGCTCAAGCCCGAGCCACCGGCGCCGCCGCGCGCACCTCGCGAGAAGCGTGAACCGCGGCCGGCGCGGACGTTCGACGACGATGCCGCGAGCTCGCACCACCGCAAGACCGGCCAGGCTATGGCGACGTACCGCATCGCCGTCGGCAAGCGTCATCATGTTGCTCCCGGCGCCATCGTCGGAGCCATCGCCAACGAGGGTGGGCTCCGGCGCTCGGACTTCGGGCACATCAGCATCCGTCCCGATCACTCGCTCGTCGAACTGCCGGCCGACCTCGCCGACGAGACGGTCGAAGCGTTGCGGCGCACCAGGATCAGCGGTGTGCTGATCCAGCTTCAGCCGGACTCGGGCCCTCCCGGCGGTCGCGGTGGTCCCCGCGGCGGCGGCAAGTTCAAGGGCCGTCGTCCCCGGGACTGACACGAGCACATGACAGAACCCCCACCCGAACGTCGGGTGGGGGTTTTCTCGTGTGCACCGGCAGATGGTCCCGACCGAGAGAATTCGATGGACTTGCCGGGACTACGCACCGTCGGCGGGGGATCATGAGTCGGTGATCGCGCAGACGCTGTATGGGCAGGTGCAGGGAATCGTCGACGACGGTGTGGCGGTGTGGAAGGGCGTGCCGTATGCGGCACCTCCAGTGGGGGACCTGCGGCTGCGGGCACCGCGCAGGCCTGCGGCGTGGGCGGGCGTGCGTGACGCGACCGAGTTCGGGCACATCGCGCCGCAGACCCAGCACGGCCCCCTGCCGATCGACCCGGGCCTGACCGTCGGCGAGGACTGCCTGACGCTGAACGTGTGGAGCCCGGCCGGCGCCCGAGGCTTGCCGGTGATGGTGTGGATTCACGGCGGCGCGTACTACCTGGGCAACTCCGCGCAACGGGTGTACGACGGCAGAAAGCTGGTCACCGAGGGGCAGGTGGTGCTGGTGACGGTGGGTTACCGTCTCGGTGCGCTGGGGTTTCTGGATTTCTCGGCGTTCGGGGATTTCGATTCCAACGTCGGTCTGCGTGATCAGATCGCGGCTCTGGAATGGGTGCGGGACAACATTGAAGGCTTCGGCGGTGATCCGTCGCAGGTGACGTTGTTCGGGGAGTCGGCGGGCGGTGGGTCGGTCACCACTTTGATGGTCTCGCCTGCGGCTGCCGGACTGTTCCACCGGGTGATCGCGGAGAGTTCCCCGGCGACATCGGTGTACGGGGCGCAGAGGGCGTCGTCCATCGCGGAGCGTTTCCTGGAACTCGTGGGGGTGGAGGCGTCGGGACTACGGGGGCTCGATGTCGGGGACATCGTGCGAGCGACGGGTGAGTTGGTGCAGGAGATCCCGGCGAAAGTGCCGGGAACGTTGGCGCTTGCTCCTGTCGTCGACAGGGAATTGGTTCCGCACTACCCGGTCGCGGCCTTTCAGAAGGGGTACCAGCATGCGGTCCCATTGCTGATCGGGACCAATCACGACGAGTCGTCGATGTTCAAGCTGATGAAGTCGCCGCTGATGCCGATCACCCCGGACAAGGTGCACGAGATGTTCCTGGCCATCGCCGCGGATCATCCTGAGATGAGGGCGGACGAGGAAGTGGAGGTTGCGTCGGCCTACCCGGGTCATCCCAAGAAGAAGTCGGCGCTGGAGATCTCGCGCGATGCCGCGTTCCGGATGCCGACGCTCTGGATCGCGGAGGCGCACAGTCGTCGAGCGCGCACGTTCCTGTACCGCTTCGATCAGGCGACTCCGTTCCTGAAGATCACCAGGCTGGGCGCGATGCACGGCACCGAGGTGCCCTACGTGTTCGGCAACTTCGGCGTCGTTCCCAAGGATCCGACGTTCAAGCTGGGTGGCCGACGCACCGCGGAGGAGGTAGGCGAGCGTGTCCGGCGCCGCTGGGTCGATTTCGCGTACGGGCGCGATCCGTGGGCTCCGTACGACGAGGCGACCCGGACGACCCTGTTGATCGACAAGCACGACACGGAGGTCGACGATCCCGATCGCGAACTTCGTCGAGCGTGGGGTGAGGAGATTCTCGGGTTCACATAGATCTACTCACATAGGGGGGGAGGTTAGCCTGGCCTTCCTTGTGCGGCACTATGTTTGAGAGTTCTACGGTCGCGGGTAATCGCGAACGCATGACCAGAGTGACGCTGCGCGTGAACGGCACCGACCACGAATTCGACTGCGACGTGCGGACGACTCTGCTCGACGCGCTCCGAGAACACCTCGACCTCATCGGCGCGAAGAAGGGGTGCGATCACGGCCAGTGCGGTGCGTGCACCGTGCTCGTCGACGGCCGCCGTATCAACAGTTGCCTCGCCCTCGCGGTCGGCTACCAGGGCCGCGACGTGGTGACAGTGGAGGGCCTCGCCGACGGCGACACTCTTCATCCCGTACAGCAGGCCTTCGTCGACAACGATGCCTTCCAGTGCGGATATTGCACGTCCGGGCAGATCTGTTCTGCCGTCGCTGTCATCGAGGAAGCGAAGCAAGGCTGGCCGAGCGCGGTCACCGAGGACGATCACCCGCGCCTGACCCGCGAGGAAGTCCGCGAACGGATGTCCGGCAATCTGTGCCGCTGCGGTGCCTACGCCAACATCGTGCCCGCAGTCATGGAGGCAAGCGAATGAAGACGTTCACGTACGACGTCGCCACCGACGTCGCGGACGCGGTGAATCGGCTCGCGTCGGACCCGGACTCCGCGCTTCTCGGTGGCGGAACCAATCTGGTCGATCTCATGAAACTCGGTGCGGCGCAGCCGTCGTCGCTCATCGACGTGACGAGGCTTCCGCTCGGCGAGATCGACATCCAGGACGATGGTTCACTTCGAGTCGGGGCTGCGGTGAGCAACAGTGATCTTGCCGTGCATCCTGTGGTTCGCTCGCGCTATCCCGTGTTGTCGCGCGCAGTGCTGTCCGGCGCGTCCGGTCAGCTCCGCAACATGGCCACCGTCGGAGGCAATCTGTTCCAGCGCACGAGGTGTGTCTACTTCATGGACACCTCCAAGCCGTGCAACAAACGCGACCCCGGTTCCGGCTGCCCGGCAATCGCGGGTGATCATCGCAATCTCGCCATCCTCGGGGCGTCGGATCACTGCGTCGCGACGCATCCGTCGGACATGGCAGTGGCCTTGACCGCGCTGGATGCGGTGGTGAACATTCACGGCCCGCACGGGGCCCATCGTGTGCCGATCGGCGAGCTGTACCGGCTACCCGGGCACGATCCCGATCTGGACACGACCATCGGCCACGACGAGATTGTCACCTCCATCGACATTCCTGCGTTGCCGGACGGCACGGTGTCGTTGTATCGCAAGGTGCGTGACCGCGCGTCCTACGCATTCGCTCTCGCATCGGTGGCCGCGGTCCTTCGAGTGGAGGACGGTCAGGTCACCGAGGCGCGCGTCGCCCTCGGAGGAGTCGCCCACAAGCCGTGGCGTGCGATCACCGCCGAAGGTGAACTACTGGGCAGATCGGCGAAGCACGAGGCGTTCCGTGAAGCGATCGACTTGGAATTGAAGGCTGCGGTGCCGCTGCGTGACAACGGCTTCAAGATTCCGTTGGTACGCAATCTCGTGACCGAGGCTCTGACCGATCTGGCAGCCAGGAGTGTGCAGGAATGACCACTACATCGGTAGGGCAGTCGATCCCGCGGACGGAAAGTGTCGCCAAGGTGACCGGGCGGGCACGGTACGCCGTCGAGCAGCGGGCGGAGACGGCTCCGGCCTACTGCTGGTACGTCCCGGCGGAGGTTCCCACGGGTCGCGTCACCCAGGTGACCGCGCCGGACGGCGTCACGCTGTTGTGGCACGGAAACGCCGAAAAGCTGGACGAGATCGAGGACACCGAACTGGCTGTGCTGCAGTCCGATCGAGTCGCCTACCGCGGGCAGATCGTCGCCGCGGTGGTGGCCGACTCGTTGGAGGCCGCACGCGACGCCGCCGCACAGGTTCGGGTGACGTACGCGGACGAGTCGCGTCCCGACAACGAGCTGACGACGGATCACGAGTCCATCTACGCACCGGAGACGGTCAACGCGGGGTTTCCGACCGACGTGACCGTGGGCGATCCGGACTCGGCGTTGGCGTCCGCGGCCCACGTCGTCGACCGCTGGTACACGACGGCTCCCATGCACAACAGTCCGATGGAACCGCACGCGACGACAGCGCAGTGGTCGGATGGTGTCCTGACGGTGTGGGATTCGACGCAGGCTCCTTCCGGAGTCCAGGGTGATCTCGCGACGGTGTTCGGTCTGGATCCGTCGAATGTTCGGGTCGTCGCCGAGAATGTCGGTGGCGGGTTCGGCGCCAAGGGCAGCACCCGACCGAATGCGGTGCTGGCCGCCATGGCGGCGCGCGCCACCGGTCGAACGGTCAAGCTCGCTCTTCCGAGGCAGGCGCTGTTCGATCTCGTCGGCTACCGCACGCCGACGATCAACCATGTGCAACTCGGCGCATCCGCCGACGGCACTCTCGCGGCGTTGGCGCACGACACGTTCCAACAGACGTCGCAGATCTTCGAATTCTGCGAGCAGACTGCGGAGTCGTCGCGGCACATCTACGCCTCACCCAACCGTCGCACCACGCACCGACTCGCGGTGTTGGATGTTCCGACGCCGCGCTGGATGCGCGCACCCGGTGAAGCGCCTGGGATGTTCGCAGTGGAAACGGCGATCGACGAGTTGTCGTACGAGGTCGGGATCGATCCGATCGAGTTGAGAATTCTGAACGAACCGAAGGTCGACCCGGCGAGCGGCAACCCGTTCTCCTCGCGCAGCGTCGTCGAATGTCTCCGTGAGGGAGCCGAGAGGTTCGGGTGGGCCGAGCGCGATCCGCGGCCGGGGCATCGCAGGGAAGGCCGCAAGCTCATCGGTAGCGGTGTCGCCACGGCGAGTTACCCGGTGCTGATCAGCCCGTCGACGGCGTCGGCGACGCGGGCCGAGGACGGCTCCGTCACGGTGTCCGTCGCGGCTTCGGACATCGGTACCGGCGCTCGAACCGTGTTGCGACAGATTGCCGCCGACGCCCTCGGTGTATCGGCGGATCTCGTGGAACTGAAGCTGGGTGACAGTGCGCTACCGAAAGCCCCTGGTGCGGGCGGGTCGTCGGGCACGTCGTCCTGGGGGTGGGCGGTGACGAAGGCGTGCACGGAACTCGCCTCGAAGACCGGCCCGGCCGAGGTTACCGTCGACACCTCCGATGACCTGGAAGCGCAGAAGGACTTCGCGCGCATGGCGTTCGGTGCGCAGTTCGCCGAGGTCGAGGTGGACGTCGACACCGGTGAGGTGCGGGTCCGGCGAATGCTCGGCGTCTTCGGGATCGGGCGTGTGATGAATCCGCGACTCGCGCGGTCACAGCTTCTCGGTGGCATGACCTTCGGGATCGGCATGGCGTTGATGGAAGCCGGAAACACCGATCGGGAGTTCGGCGGATTCTCCAACCACGACTTCGCCGAGTATCACGTTCCGGTGTGCGCGGACATTCCCGTCGACATCGAGGCGACCTGGGTCGAGGAGCACGACGACGAGCTCAGTCCCATGGGAGGCAAGGGGATCGGCGAGATCGGTACGGTCGGGTCACCCGCAGCGATCGGTAACGCCGTGTTCCACGCCACGGGTGTGCGGGTCCGCGACCTTCCCATCACTCTGGACAAGGTCCTTCCGCACCTCTAGTCACAGGAGGAGGCGGCTGAGGAACTGCCTTGTTCGCGCCTCGGCGGGATTCTTCAGTACGTCCGCCGGGGCTCCGCGTTCGACGACGACGCCGCCTTCGATGAACAGCACTTCGTCGGCGACCTGCTCGGCGAACCGGATCTCGTGGGTCACGATGACCATCGTCCAGCCCTCGGACGCGAGTTGTTTGATGACGGTGAGGACTTCGCCGACGAGTTCGGGGTCCAGCGCCGACGTCGGTTCGTCGAACAGCATCAGCTTCGGTTTCAGTGCCAGCGCCCGCGCGATGCCGACGCGTTGCTGCTGGCCGCCGGAGAGCTGGAACGGGTACTGGTCGGATTTGGCGTCGAGGCCGACTTGTTCGAGCAGGCGGTGTGCGTCGGCTTCGGCGTCCGCGCGGGGGCGTTTCTGCACGATCACCGGACCTTCGGTGATGTTCTGCAGCACGGTCTTGTGCGGGAAGAGGTTGTGTTGCTGGAACACCATTCCGCTCTGGGCGCGATATGCCCGCAGTGCCGCCGCGGAGGGGTGCGCACCGAAATCCACGGACACCTCACCGATGCGGACGACGCCTGCGTCGGCTGGATCGAGGGCGTTCAGTGCACGCAATACGGTGGTCTTGCCGGAGCCCGACGGGCCGATGATGACGGTGACCGTTCCCGACGGCACCGAGAAGGACACGTCGCTGAGTACGTCGACCGGACCGAACGACTTTCGCAGAGAATCGACTTCGAGTAGATCTGTCATTTGGCCACGTACCTGTCGAGTCGGACTTCGAGTTTGCCTTGGAAGAACGAGAGAATCATGCAGATCACCCAGTAGTAGAGCGCGGCGACGCTGTAGAGGGCGAAGAAGTCGAAGGTGGGTGCGGCGGCGAGCTGGGCGACGCGCAGAAGTTCGGTCACGAGGATCGTCGACGCCAGGGAGGTGTCCTTCACCAGCGAGATCAGTGTGTTCGACAGCGGGGGGACCGCGGTGCGCAGAGCTTGGGGAAGGATGATGCGCTGCAGCGTGGTCCGGTAGCCCATGCCGATGGTCTGCGACGCTTCCCACTGGCCCTTGGGAACGCTGAGGATGGCGGCTCGGATGACTTCCGCGGCGTATCCGCCGACGTTGAGTGAGAAGGCGATCACTGCGGCGGGGAACGGATCGATCACGACGCCGAACTGAGGTAGCGCGTAGAACACGATGAACAGTTGCAGCAGCAGGGGAGTGCCGCGAATGATGGAGACGTAGAACCGGGCGGCCGACGAGAGTGCCCTGTTCGACGAGATCCGCGCCAGCGCCACGCCGAGGGCGATGACGAGGCCGGCGACGAAACTGATGGCGGTGAGCGGAATCGTCATGGTGACGGTGGCCTTCAGCATCGGCCAGAGGTTGTCGAGGATCAGATCGAACTTCGACTGCTGTTCGCTCGCAGCGCCGTCGGAGGTCGGTGCCTGCGTGTCCGCGGTGGGTGCTGCGACGGCTGAGCCGAAGTACTTCTCGGAGATCCGGTCGAGTGTGCCGTCGGCTTGAAGGGTGTCGATCGCTGCGTCGATGTCGTCCATCAACCCGCTGTCCTTGCGGGCGGCGAACGCCTGGTAGCTGGTGTCTCCGGTCTGCGCGGCGACCTTCACACCGGTGTCGCCGGTTTCTTTCAGATATTCGGCGACGGCGAGACTGTCGTTGACGGTGGCGTCGACCCGGCCGTCCTTCACCAGGGTGACCGCTTGGACGAACCCTTCGACGGCTTCCACGTCGGCACCGGCGTCGGCGGCCACCTCGGCCCAGTTGCTCGTCGACGACTGGGCCGTGGTCTTGCCCGCGAGGTCCGCGACGGAGGTGATGGAGGCGTTGTTCGCCGCGGTGAGGATCTCGCCTTCGGAGACGGTGTACGGCTTGGAGAGGTCGTACGCGCTCTGCCGTTCGGGATTGATGGTGACCTGGTTGGCGATCAGGTCGAAGCGCTGCGATTCGAGGCCGGCGAAGATGGAATCGAACGGTGTCTGCACGAATTCGACGCTGACCCCGAGTTCGCCGGCGACGGCATTGACGACGTCGATGTCGTACCCGGTCAGTTGGCCGTCGGAACCTTGGAAGCTGAACGGACTGTAGGTCCCTTCGGTGCCGACAACGATCACGCCGTCGTCGCGGATCTTGTCCAGAACCGAACCGGACGATCCGCAGCCGGCCACGGCGAGCAGAGCGACTATCGCGGCCAGTAGAGCGAGCGCTTTTCGGTGCACTGGAAAAACCTACCCGTCGATTTCCAATTCCGCCGAGACAACCACGGCATTGTTCATCGGTAGCGCGGCCACGCCGATCGCGCTGCGGGCGTGTGCCCCGATCTCCGGGCCGAACACCTGCAGGACGACGTCGGAGAAACCGTTGATCACGGTGGTGGTCTGTGTGAAGCCGTGGTCCGCGTTCACCATCCCGGAGACGGTCAGCCAGGCCGAGACGCGGTCGAGGTCACCGATAGCGCGACGGACGCTGGCCAACACCGCGAGAGCCGCGTCTCGCGCGGCGTCCGTGGCCGCGTCGAGGGAGATGTCCGACGGGACCGCGCCGAACGGGCCGGCGAGGGAGCCGTCGGGACGCTGCGGTGAGTGACCGGATACGTACACGCGGTTGCCGCGGACTCTGGCCCAGTCGAAGCTGAATTCGAATCCGGGAGGTGCCTGCGCCTCGGCGGGGAGGACGAATCCGAGCTCTTCGATGCGTTTCTCGATGTGCATGTCACCACAGCCTCGTCGTCGGGACACCGTTGATCGTCTCGACGGTCCATCCGGATCCGTCGTGCACGAGCGTCGAGACGCCCGCGTTGAGGATCCGTGGGGACGTGACGCCGCGGATGGCGTCGAGAATGCCGCGGATGACTCCGCCGTGCGCGACGGCGATGACCGACGACTCGGGATGTGTGGCGGCGATCTCGTCGACGGCGCGCACTCCTCGGACGATCATGTCGCGTCGTGGCTCGAGGCCGGGGTACATACCGTGCGGCCAGTGGGAGTACGCGTCGTAGTCGGTGAACCCTTCTGCGGCGCCGAAGTGGCGCTCGGCGAGATCGGGGTAGGTCGCCGTGCGGGACATGCCCAGGTGTGAGCCGATGATGTCGGCTGTTTCTGCTGCACGTGAGAGAGGCGAGGAGACCAGCAGGTCCCAGGAACGATCGGACAGTTCGTACACGGCTTCGCGGGCCTGTGCGCGCCCGGTGTCGTTGAGCGGGATGTCGGAACTGCCCTGGAGACGGCCGTGAAGATTCCAGTCGGTTTCTCCGTGTCGGACCAACGCCAGAAAAGTCATAGTGAAGGGAGATTATCGCAGTTACCGCAGAGTACCGTCGAAGAGGACAGACGTGGTCGATATCGGAGGCACCCCTATGAATCTTGCCCTGACAGAGGAGGAAGCCGCATTTCGCGACGAGATGCGGACGTTCTTCACCACCGAGATTCCCGCGGAGATCCGCGAGAAGAACAGGGTGGGCATCGAACTGAGCCGTGAGGACATGGTGACGACGATGCAAATTCTGAACGCCAACGGGCTCGCGGTTCCACATTGGCCCAGCGAGTTCGGTGGCAGGGATTGGACGGCAGTACAGCGTCACATCTGGCTCGACGAGATGCAGTTGGCATCGGTCCCGGAGCCGCTCGCTTTCAATGCGTCGATGGTCGGGCCGGTCATCGCGACGTTCGGTTCGCAGGAGCAGAAGGAGAAGTTCCTTCCGAAGACTGCAAATCTCGACATCTGGTGGTGTCAGGGATTCTCCGAGCCGGAGGCAGGTTCGGATCTCGCGTCGTTGCGGACGACGGCGCTGCGTGACGGTGACGACTACATCGTCAACGGTCAGAAGACGTGGACGACGCTGGGGCAGTACGCCGATTGGATCTTCGCTCTGGTGCGGACCAATCCAGATGCCCCTAAGAAGCAGGCAGGTATTTCCTTCCTGCTGATCGATCTGAAGACGCCGGGCATCACGGTGCGTCCGATCAAGCTGATCGACGGCAGCGTCGAGGTGAACGAAGTGTTCTTCGAGAACGTGCGCGTTCCTGCGGAAAACCTTGTGGGCGAGGAGAACCAGGGCTGGAGTTACGCGAAGTTCCTGCTCGGCAACGAGCGGACCGGTGTTGCGCGCGTCGGGCACACCAAGGTTCGGCTCGAGCGCGCGAAGGAGTACGCGGCGGACACGAAGGTCGGTGACGGCACGCTGCTCGAGGATCCGCTGTTCGCGGCGCGGTTCGCCGAGCTCGAAAACGAGGTTCTGGCATTGGAGCTGACTCAGCTGCGGTTGGTGTCGAGTTCCGCTGATGGCAAGCCGAATCCGGCCTCGTCGATTCTGAAGCTCCGCGGTTCGGAGTTGCAGCAGTCCGCGACGGAGGTGCTGATGGACGTTGCCGGGCCGGATTCCCTGCCCTACGAGGCAGGCGATGACATCGAGAGCCCCGGATGGGCACAACGTGCGGTTCCGACGTATCTGAACTACCGCAAGGTCTCGATCTACGGTGGCTCCAACGAAGTTCAGCGGCAGATCATCGCGTCGACGATTCTCGGACTGTGAGGGTAGGGCAATGGATTTCGAACTGAACGAAGAGCAGAAACTTCTCCGCGACACCACGCGTGAGGTCCTCACCCGCGCGTACGACACCGAGAAGCGCAACAAGATCGTGGCGGCCGATCCGGGCTGGTCGACGAATGTGTGGAAGCAGTTGGCCGAGGTCGGGTTGCTCGGGCTGAGCTTCAGCGAGGACGACGGCGGTATGGACGCGGGTCCGGTGGAGATCATGGCCGTCATGACCGAGGTGGGTCGACGCCTCGCCCCGGAGCCGATTCTCGACGCCGTCCTCCTTCCCGGTGGGCTGATCTCCGCGGTCGGTTCGGCCGATCAGCGTACGCGTGTGTTACCCGGAGTTGCCGAAGGTTCGACGTTGCTTGCGTTCGCGCACAACGAAACCGGAAGTCGGTGGCCACACGTCGAGGTGAAGGTTGCAGCGACGGAGGACGGTGGATCCTGGTCCTTGAGTGGTGTCAAGAATCCGGTTCCGCACGGCGGTTCGGCAAACGTCGTGGTGGTCAGCGCGGCGCTGCCGGGTGGGGGAACCGGACTGTTTCTGGTCGACGGCGACGCAACGGGACTCGAGCGGAAGAGTTACGTGACTCACGACGGTGGCAGGGCGGCGCAGCTGTCCTTCACCGACGTCGCGGCCGAACCGTTGGGTGACGGATCGGATGCGAGTGCTGCGATCGTCGCGGCCGAGGTCAAGGCGCAGGCTGCACTGGCAGCGGAGGCTGTCGGCGCGATGGAGGAAGCGCTTCGTCTGACAACCGATTATCTGAAGCAGCGCAAGCAGTTCGGCGTTCCGCTCGCCAAGTTCCAGGCGCTCACGTTCCGCGCCGCGGACATGTATGTGCTGCTCGAACTGGCGCGCAGCATGTCGTTGTACGCGACGATGAACCTCGCCGACGACGTGGTCGATCAGACGGTGGCGTCGCGCACGAAGCTGCAGATCTCGCGGTCGTCGCGCAAGATCGGGCAGGAAGCGATCCAATTGCACGGTGGTATCGGCGTCACCGCCGAGTACCCGGTGGGTCATTACGTGTCGCGGTTGACGGCGATCGAGCACACTTTCGGCGGTGCGGACGAGCACCTGCGCATTCTGTCTCGCTGATCCCTACGTGCGCGGAAATGCAGGCCCTGGCCTACATTTCCGCGCACAGCGGAATCAGGACGCGTCCACTACCAGGTCGACGACTGCACCCGGGTTGGACACGAGGATCGCGTGCGAGCCCGGGACCTCGGTGATCTCCGCGCCTGCGCGCTCGGCCATGAACTTCTCCGAGGCCGGCGGAATGATCTGGTCCTGCTGAGGGATCAGTGCGTAGCTCTTGGTGTTCGCCCAGGACGGCGGTTCGCTCGGTTCGATCAGCGCGGTGGCCGCGATCGACTTCTGGCTCGCGATCATCTTCGCCGCCTGCTCGTCGATGACGTCGGGAGCGAAGTACTGCTTGAACAGATTCGGCGAGATGTAGCCGTCGACGTTCTTGCCGAGGATGTTGGTCGAGTCGTCGACGATGCCGAGGCCGAGCACCGGAGGCAGCAGCGATGTCAGGCCGAAGCGGAACGGGTCGAGTGCCAGCGCGGCGGGTTCGCCCGCGGCGGGTGCGAAGGCCGCGACGTAGACCAAGGATTCCACGTTCGACGCGTGCACGTTGGTGATGACCGAGCCGCCATAGGAATGCCCGACGAGCACTACGGGCCCGTCGATGCCCTGCACGACCTTCTCGACGGCTGCGGAGTCGTAGCCGGGCCCACGGAGCGGGTTGTCCGGAACGACGACGTCGTATCCCCGAGCGCGTAGGTCTGCTGCGACGCCGTCCCAGCTGGAGGTGTCGGCGAAGGCGCCGTGGACGAGTACGACGGTGGGCAGGTCCTGCGCAGCTGCGGTTCCTGTGCCGAGCAGCAGGCTTGCTGCCAGTGCCGCGGTGGCAGCGGCGACTTTGGATCGAGTGAACTTCATGGGCGGGATCCTCTCGTAGGGAGTGGACCCAAATCTAGGCCACTGCGCCGGTGCCGGAACTTCCGGCAGATGTTCGTTCCATGTTGGTGTGACGTACCCGCGCTATTTTCCTCCGGCGTCTTGGCTAGGGTTGAGGAAGAGGACCACGCGATCAGCGTGCCCACCACGGCCGATCGGAAGCGAGTTACCGATGAAGGCTCGGACGGCGGAGTATCCACGCCCGAATCACTGCTTGTTGCACGTCAGCGATACCCATCTGGTTGCCGACGGAGATCTGTACGGCGCAGTGGACAGCACTGCCAGGTTGACCCGCCTTCTCTCCGACGTCGAGGCGTCCGGTGTTCGCCCCGACGCGTTCGTCTTCACGGGGGATCTGACCGACAGAGGGGAGCCGGGGGCGTACGACACCTTGCGCCGCCTCGTCGAACCCGTCGCCGACGCCTTGGGTGCGACGGTCGTGTGGGCGATGGGAAACCACGACGACCGCGCGACGTTCCGATCGCGGCTGCTCGATCAGGAGCACGCGTCGGGGTCGGTCGATCGTGTCCACGACATCGACGGCCTTCGCGTGATCACGCTCGATTCGACGGTGCCCGGCGCGCATCACGGCGACGTGACGGCCGCGCAGTTGGATTGGCTCGCCGATGTTCTCGCCACTCCCGCCGAGTTCGGGACGATCCTCGCGATGCATCACCCGCCGGTGCCGACGGTGCTGGATCTGGCGGTGCTCGTCGAGCTGCTCGATCAGCACAGGCTGGCCGACGTGGTCCGCGGCAGCGATGTTCGGTCCATCATCGCCGGGCATCTGCATTATTCGACGACGGCGACGTTCGCCGGAATTCCGGTGTCGGTGGCGTCGGCGACGTGTTATACCCAGGACTTGAGTGTGGAGCCGGGCGCGATCCGTGGCCGCGACGGGGCGCAGGCGTTCAACCTGGTGCACGTCTACGACGACACCGTCGTGCATTCGGTGGTGCCGATAGGCTCGTACGACACCGTCGGCGAGTACGTCTCGGCCGACGAGGTCGCACGGCGGCTCGACCGCGCGGGCGTGACGATTGCCGACTCCACCCGCCACTCGCGAGTGGACGTCTAGTTCACTCGGCCCGCGCCGAACTCTCCCACGGCGCGACGATGGGGAAGTAGCGGTCGAGGAATTCGGTGACGCGGTGGGTGCGCACTTCGAGATCGACCTCGGGGAAGCTGCCGTCGTTGAGACAGAAGAAGTCGACGGCGCGTTTGGGCAGCATCGACTCCATCCGATGGAGACCGGCGTAGGCCGTGGTGTCGATGTAGGTGACTTTCGCGTCGCGCTGCACGACGGCCCGGCCGCTCATCAGGGCGTAGTAATGGTAGAGCGAGTTCGTCACCGAGATGTTGGTGCTCGCACGGAACACGCTGGCCGCGGTGGACGCGAACTCGTCGGGGAACTCGTTTTCCATCTCCTGCATGACGCTCTTGCGCAACGGGGTCGCTGCGTGTTCGAGGTGGCGGGTGGTCGTCATGCCGAATCGGTCCTGCAGGAGCCGACGGTTGACGCGGGCGGCGTTCTCGAATCCGCTCCGGTCGGCGTCGTTGTAGCCCAATCCGATTCGGATGGGGGCTTCGATGAACATGCTGATGCCGCCGGGGGAGAAGAACATCTGGGGGCCGACGGGTCGGCCGAAGAACATGTCGTCGTTGGAGTAGAGGAAGTGCTCGGACAGCCCGGGGATGTGGTGCAACTGGCATTCGACGGCTTGTGAATTGTGCGTGGGCAGCACCGAGGTGTCGACGAAGAATGCCTCGCTCGGTACGAACGTGACGCGTGGATCGTCGGCGAGCCAGGAGGGCCGGTCGGAATCGGTCGCGACGAAGATCCGTCTGATCCACGGCGCGTACATGTGGATGGACCGGAGCGCGTACTTGAGCTCGTCGATCTGGCGGAAGCGTGCGGCGGACGCGTCGCCCTCGCCGACGACGTAGTTCTGCATGCGCCTCGCGCGTTGAGCCTGGAATTCCGCCGACGAACCGTCTACCCAGGAGAACACGATGTCGATGTCGAAATTGATGTCGGACGCGTGGTCGGCGAACATGTTCTCGATGGTCGGCCACGTCTTGCCGAATCGGTCGACGGTGCCGCGTACTGCTTCTTCGGGCTTGATCGTTCGGCGGGTCAGGGAGTTCTCGACCGGGAGAACTATTTCCGACGCAGATATGTCCCACAGTTCGATCTGTACCGCGGTGGACGCGCCGTAGTTCAAACCGCTCGTCGGTTCCGCGCGGGGTCGGAACAACCGGAAGATTCGTGCGTTGGGCGAATCGTCGAGTCCTCCGTCGGCGACGAGCACTGCCTTGCCGCGTTTGACGTCGACGGTCTTGCAGTAGAACGGCTCGGCGGTGCATGCCGCCACCAGAGCGTCCCGAAGAGCAGAGCGACGCGAATCGTCGATGGCGACGACCGGCCGTTCGTCGTTTCCTCGCACCAGGAGGTACGGGATCGCTGCGTCGTCGAGCACGGCCCTGACGAACAGAAGATCCTCGACCATCGCCTGGTGAGGCGTCGTCGAGGTGATCTTCAGTGCGAACCGACCGCCGAACGGAACGATGTCCGCGCGGCCGGTGAGGCGTGCAGTCGTATCGGCCGACGCGCCGAGGACGGGTTCGTCCGAGTCCTGCTCGGGAGGAACGAGGTAGATATCGTGCGGAGCGGACGTCGAGGTGATGGTGAACCTTCCGGAGGTGGCGTGCGAGCCGAGGACCCCCGGAGCAGTGTGCTCAGTGTATAGCCGACCGGGCCGGAAGGACGCGGACGGCGATCAGCAGGCCTGCGCAGACGCCGAGGACGTCGAACACCGCGTCGAGTGCCGACCCGCTGCGCCCCAGTGGAAGCAGAGCCTGGAGGACCTCCGACGCCGCCGCGAACGCCACCGTCCAGGCGAGGGTCACCCGCACGGTGATACCGGCGAATCGCGACGAGTACGCCAGCGCCGCGAACAGGAGGAAGTGAATGATCTTGTCGCTGTGCTGAAAACCACTGGGAACGCCGGACGCCGGTGTGAACAGGATGATCAGCGCTGCGACCAGCGACACGGCCAGCGGGGCGTAGTACTTCAGCGGCATGTACTTCAGCGACATGTACTTCAGCGGCATTCGATCGAGTCTAGGTGCGTTCCGTCGGCTGGGAGCGTCGCAGCAGCACCACCGTGTCGGTGCGCTCGGCGGGCGTGCCGTCCGGGTCGATTCCGGGACGGGCGCGGTCCTCGGCGACGACCGTCGTCCACTGGTCCTCGTCGAAGAGGGCAGTGATGGTGTCGACGTCGAACAGCATCTGCGCGTGCTGGTGGTGCGACGCGAGGTGGTCGTTGGGGCTGTGCCCGACGATCAGCAGGTGCCCGCCGGGGGCCACCGCGGTACCGAAACGCTGGAACGCGGGGCCGACCTGATGGGGAGGCAGTTGGAAAAAGTGCGCAGTGACGAGGTCGTACCGTTCCTCGGGCTCCCACGTCAGCAAATCGCGGTGCAGCCACGTAATGGTGCGGTCGCCTTGTGTCTCTCGGGCGCGCTCGATGGCAACCGCCGAGATGTCGGCGCCGGTCGTCGTCCACCCGTTGTCGGCCAGCCAGCGCGCGTCGCCGCCTTCGCCGCTGCCGATGTCGAGTGCGGTCCCCGGGGTGAGCTTGGAGGCCTCGGTGATCAGGACAGGGTTGGCATTTCCGCTCCAACGCTGCGCCTGCTCGGTGTACAGGTTGTCCCAGAAGGCCTGATCGAACACGGGCTCGTCATGTGTGTGCATGGGTCCAGGATGCAAGCCTCCTTGTCGTTTCGCAACATTCTTTGCTATATCGGCAATACATTGTCGATCGGCCTAGGCTTCGTGCATGACAGACGGAGGACGCGAAGTCCTGACCTGGGAGACGTTCGGAACCGCATCTCGCGAGCTGACGCAGTCGATCGTGGACAGCGGGTTCGAGCCCGAGATCGTGATCGCGATCGCTCGCGGCGGTTTGATCCCTGCAGGCGCCATCGCGTACGCGATGGGCGTCAAGGCCGCGGGCACGCTGAACGTGGAGTTCTACTCCGACATCGAGGAGACGCTGCCGGACCCGGTGGTTCTGGAGCCGCTGTTGGACACCGATGCCATCGTCGGCAAGCGATTGCTCGTGGTCGACGACGTCGCGGATTCCGGTCGTACCCTCGCACTCGTCGTCGAGTTGCTGAAGAAGCACACGGACGAGGTGAAGTCCGCGGTGATCTACACCAAGCCGCAGTCGATCATCGCGCCGGATTTCTCCTGGCGCGAGACGGACCTGTGGATCAATTTTCCGTGGAGCTCGTTGCCCGTCATCACCCCTGCGTGAGTGGAATGTAGGCCCTGGCCTACATTCCACTCACATAGGCTCAGAGGTCTATCAACACCTTTCCGACGGTGCCGTTTTCCACGGCATCGTGGGCTGCTGCGGTGTCCGCCAGGGAGAAGCGGTGCAGCGGTAGGCCCGCGTCCTCGCCCACCTCGAGGACGCCGGCTGCGGCAGCGTTGGTGACGTCCTCTTCGGCGGCTTCTAGTGCGTCGTCACCGACGGTGTAGAGCAGCACGAACTGATAGCGGGCGTTGGTCACCATGTTCGGCCGAATGTCGAGGGTGAAGCTGTCGCCGCCGTTGTTGGCGTATATCGCGATCGATGCGCGGTTCGCTGCGACGGCGGCGTTCAACTCCGCGTTCTGCGCGGGCGCGACCTCGACGATCAGGTCCACTCCGTCCGGTGCGATCGCGCGGATCTCGGAGGCGGCGTCGCCGGTCTTGTAGTTGACGACGTGGTGGGCTCCCGCGGCTGTCGCGAGGGCGGCCTTCTCGGGTCCGCTGACGGTGGTCACGACGGTTGCTCCTGCCCATCGGGCCAGCTGGATCGCCGCGTGCCCGACGGCTCCGGCGCCGCCGGCCACGAGGACCGTCTTGCCGTCCAGGGCGGAGGGGTGCAGTCGTGTCGGTCCGTCCTCGGAGACCGTCAAGGCGCGGTGAGCGGTCATCGCGGGTACGCCGAGGGATGCGCCGACGTCGAAGGAGACGTTCTCGGGCAACCGGACGACGTGGTCGGCGGATACGACGGTGTACTCCTGGGCGGTGCCGGAGGGCCGTTGGTGCTGGGAAAGGTAGAGCCAGACGCGGTCGCCGTTCGCGAGGCCCTCCACACCCGGTCCGGTGGCGTCGATGGTGCCTGCTCCGTCTTGGTTGGGGGAGACCTCGTCGAAAGCGAGTTCACCTGTCGCGCCGCTTCGGTTCTTCCAGTCGGTGGGGTTGACGCCGGAGACGGCGACCTTGACGCGCACTTCGCCTGGTCCGGGTTCGGAGATGTCGCGGTCCTCGAGGGTGAGTACGGATGAGCCGCCGGTCCGGGTGTACCTGATTGCCTTCATGCTCGGTGCAACGGGCGCACGGGTGACGGAAATTCCGGCGACAGATTTCATCGTGGGGTATGCATGAGATGTGCCGACGAAAGGATGCTCGTGAATCACGCCGAAGTACTGGTGGACGCTTTCGAACGCGTCAAGGGTGTCGTGCACGACACCCTCGACGACATCCCGGAGCATGCTCTGACGTTCCGTGCCGACTCCGAGGCCAACACGGTCGCCTGGTTGATCTGGCATCTGACGCGCGTGCAGGACGACCATGTAGCTGGAGTGGCCGGTTCCGAGCAGGTATGGACCGCCGATGGGTGGAGCGACCGGTTCGCGCTGCCGTTCGACGACGGTGCGATCGGCTACGGGCAGTCGTCCGACGACGTCGCAGCGGTCACGAGCAGTGCTGATCTGCTGCGCGATTACCACGACGCCGTCCATGCGAAAACCGTTGCGTACGTGCAGTCTCTGTCCGTCGAGGATCTCGATCGAGTAGTCGACGACAATTGGGATCCGCCGGTGACCCTCGGTGTTCGTCTCGTTTCGGTTGTGTCCGACGATCTTCAGCACGCAGGCCAGGCTGCCTACGTTCGGGGGCTGGCGGACAGAGCCTGATCGGCAGCCGTCGAACTTCTGCTCGGCGGTTACTTGGCAGCGAAGTGAGTCTGCAGATTCTCCAACGTCTTCCGGATGTTACGACGCTGGAACTCGGGGAAGGTCTTGCCGCTCGTGACGATCTTGTCGAACACGAATGCCACTGCATCGGGCCATTTTCGACGATCGTCGGTCCAGGTTTCGGTGACTTTCGTCCCCTGAGGAGTGGGCTCGAAATCGTACCGCCACGTCGCGTTCGCGCCCTTCAGGCGAGGAGATTTCACGCCGATCGCGAAGACTCGAAACTCGAACGTCTTTCCGGGGTCGGCGACGGTCACCGTCGAGCGTGTCACCCACTGCGCCCGGCCCCGCTTGTTGCGGCCGTCGAATTGCATTCCCACGTAGGCGGAGTCGCGCGGGTCGAGCACGACGGCGCCGAGGTTCTCGGGACTCCACGACCCCATGTGCGTGGGGTCGCTGATCGCGTCGTACAGTTCCTTTGCGGTGGCGTCGACGACGATGCTGTCGGAAACCGTGAACTCGCGCGTCATGAAGACTTTCCCTTTCGAAGGCCCGGGTGGCTACGGGCGAGGACGGGTACTAACAGTGTTCGTGGTGCGACCGCAGCGAAGATGGACGCGACGCGGTTGATCAGTCCCGGGATCGCCACCATCTGGCCCTTGGCCATTCCGTCGACGGCCGTTTTCGCGACGACGTCCGCCGGCAACCACATGATGGGCGGCAATGCCGCTTCGGCGTCCTCCTTGGCGAATCCGGCGGCTTCGCCGAAACCGGTGTCGACGGGGCCGGGGCACAGCGCTGTCGCCGTGACTCCTGTGCCTTTCAGTTCACCACTGAGGCTCTGGGTGTAGGAGAGCACGAATGCCTTGCAGGCGCCGTATCCCGCTTGTCCCGGGAGTGGCTGAAAGGCCGCGGTGGAGGCGACGTTGAGGACGGCCCCGCGTCGGCGAGCGGTCATTCCGGGTAGAAACCGACTGCACAGATCGGCGACTGATGCGACGTCGACCTCGATCATGTTCAGCTCCGCGTCGGGGTCCGAGTCGGCTACGGGGCCGAGGGTGGACAGCCCTGCATTGTTGACGAGGATGTCCGGAACAAGGCCTAGCGCCTCGATCCGCGGCAGTAGGTCTGCTCGGTCCGCTCTGACCGACAGATCGGCAGGCAGTACCTCCACGCGCACTCGGGCACTCAGTTCGTTCGCCAGCTCTCGTAACTTCTCGGCTCGCCTCGCGACGAGGGTGACGCCGTGGCCCCGCGACGCGAGTTCGCGTGCGATGGCCTCGCCGATGCCCGACGAGGCGCCGGTGACGACGGCAGTGCGGTCCGGGGCGGGACGGGGAAGGCTCATGTGCACCACCGTAGCGTCTGTGAACTTTCATTCGATTTGAAAATTCGAGATAGGTTAGCCTATGGTCAATTGATGATAATCGCCTCTCGCCGGCGCGCTGCGGCGCTGTCCGGACTCGTCGCTACTGCGTTGGTTCTGGCTGGATGTGGGTCGACCGAACCCGCGGAGTCGGACACCTCGGGCGATTTCGCCGCCGTCACGATCGATTCCGCGCTCGGACAAGCCGTCATCACCGAGAAACCGGAACGCATCGTGACACTCGGAATGGGATCGGCCGAGACGGCGATCGCACTGGGCACCGTTCCTGTCGGAGTCGAGGAATACCCCTGGGGAAGTGACGATTCCGGGTATCTGCCCTGGATCGACGAGGCGCTGGACGACGACCAGTTGCCACAGCAGTTCACCGGCGGAACCGAGCTGAACATCGAGGCGATCCTCGCACTCGACCCGGATCTGATCCTGGCGCCGTGGTCGGGAATCACGCAGCAGCAGTTCGACGCACTCAACGGCTTCGCCCCCGTGGTCGCATACGAGGAGCAGCCGTGGACCATCACCTGGGAAGACCAGATCTCCGTGATCGGCAAGGCCATGGGTGAGCAGGAGCGCGCGGCGGAGGAGATCGACAAGATCAAGAGCCAGTTCGCCGACGCCACCGCCTCGCATCCGGAGTACGAGGACGTCTCGTTCTCCTACATCTACAACACCGGCCCGGGCACGCTCGGTGTGTTCCTCGCGGAGGAGCAGCGGGTCGCGATGGTCCGTGCACTCGGACTCGAGGTCGATCCCGTGGTCTACACCCTCGACGAGACCGAAGGCACCGATTCCGCTGTCATCGGGCTCGAGAACGCCAACCTGCTGAACGATTCGGACTTGATCTTCACGTTCTACTCGGACGCGCAGAACCGCAGCGACACCGAGGCGCAGCCGGCGTACAACCAGATCCCCGCGGTGAATCGCGGATCGGTCGTGGCGCCGACCGAGCAGCCGTTCGTCACGGGCTCCTCGATCATCAACCCCTTGACCGTTCCGTGGGCGCTCGAGCGCTACGTCCCGATGATCGACGAGGCCATCGCGAAGCTGCCCGCTCGAGGGTGACCGAGCTAGGAGTCCCGTTCTTCCTTGAACCGATTCCACTCGCTGCGCAGCATTCGGTTGTCGATGATCCACCCCATGTAGTCACGCATGTTGAGCACACGGAGATACGCCGGCCCGCTCGGGTCGGCGTATTTCAGTGCTTCGGTGGCCAGTGCGCGCTGATTTTCGAGGTAGGCATGTTCGGTTTCGAGGAATCCGCCCCAGACGTCCGCGTCCATGACGTAGTAGTGCGTCCGATCCTTCGGTCGCCGAACCTGTTTGACGAATCCTCGCGTGATGAGGCGTCGGATGTAGTTCGATACCGACCCGCGTGAGGTGCTCAGAGCCTCGGCGAGTTCCGCAGCGCTGACACCCGGTGTCTCGTCGATCAGCAGATATCCCATGATCCTGCCCTCGATGCGCGACGCCCCGCCGGACTGCCAGTAGTCGGCGAAGCGCTCGACGAACCACTCGGGGAATCGACCGTCGTTCATCGATGATTCTCTCGTTCCAGCACGGAACGATTGTGTCAGAATACCTCTCGCTGTGCCTCCTGCTCGAGGACCTGGTCGAGGTCGGACAACCTGTTCATCGAGGACACCTGGCGTGCGGTTCGGTGGTTGTGGGACAACCGATCTCGATGGCGGTGGACGAACGCCCAGTACCCTGCCGTGAACGGGCACGCGTCGCGCCCGAGCCGCTTCTTCGGGTTGTACTCGCATCCACCGCAGTGATCGGTCATTCGGTTCAGATAGGCGCCGCCGGATGCGTACGGCTTCGTGGCGATGAGACCGCCGTCGGCATGCTGGCTCATGCCGATGACGTTGACGGGCATGACCCACGCGAACCCGTCGACGAAGGCGGTGGCGAACCACTCGGTGAGGGCGCGAGGGTCGTAGCCGCGCTGCAGTGCGAAGTTGCCCAGGATCATCAACCTCGGGATGTGATGCACCCAGCCGCGGTCGCGGAGTTCGGACAGCGTGTGCGCCAGGCAGGCGGCGATCGGCTCGTCACCGTCGAGGTCGGTGAACCACTTCGGCAGCGGGACGTGAGCATCGAGTTCGTTCCGATCGATGTATTCGGGTCCGAAGTGCCAGTACAGATGCCACACGTACTCACGCCATCCGAGTATCTGCCGGACGAACCCCTCGACCGACGCCAGCGACGCGTCGCCGTCGCGCCACGCCTTCTCGGCGGCCTCCGCCACGTCGAGCGGCTCGAGCAATCCCATGTTCAGCGGCACCGACAACAACGAGTGCGCCATCGTCCAGTCCTGCGTCATCACGGCATCCTCGTACTTGCCGAAGTCCTGAAGTCGATAGGACACGAAGTGCTCCAAAGCCTTTCGTGCCTCGGCCGCAGTCACCGCGAACAGTCGGGGGCCGTCGTTGCCGACGGTGTCCAGCTCCATCGCGTCCAGATCCGCGCGTACCTGCTCGTCGATGTCGTCCTCGGTCGGCCACCACGGCGGGTCGACGCCGAGCGTCGCCTGCTTCTTCGGCGGTGGTTCACGGTTCTCCTCGTCGAGATTCCAGACGCCCTGCACCGGTTCGTCACCGGACATCAGGATCTCGAAGCGTCGCCTCTGATCGCGATAGAAGGTTTCCATCCGGAACTGGTGACGATTACCTGCCCACTCCTCGAAATCGGCTCGACTCAGCGCGAACATCGGCGTCGGCAACACGTCCTCGACGAGACCTTCCTGGAACAACCCGTCGACGAATGCCTCGGCCGCGTGCGATGTCGGCTCGAAGACCACGACGGGTTTGCCGAACTGTTCGAGCCCCTCCCGATAGGTCTCGGTTCTGAGATAGGTCGCGCGGTCTCCCAGCTCGTCGGCCAGATGCCTCATCCCGGACAGCACCAGGTGGAGTTTTTGTCGGTGGAACGGCCGCCGTCGGAGCACGCGGGCACTTTCGATCAGCAGAACCTTGCGGTCACGGAGGTCCGGCGTGGAATGGAAATGCGGACCGAGTTGATCGCCGAACAGCCAGAGCGGGGAGTTCATGGACGGCAGAATGCTCCCATCCACAGGCCTGCAAACCCGCTCGCTGTGTGCTGAACTGCGCGCGATACAGGGAGGTGGCCTGCAATGGCGACTGTCATCGCCACGATCGACCTGAAGGGCGGCGTCGGGAAGTCCACGACGACTGCCGCTGTAGCCGAGTTCATGTCCGCCGAGTTCGGCCTGCGGGTGCTCGTCATGGATCTCGATCCCCAGACGAATCTGACGACGATGTCGATCGGTGAGGAGCGCTGGCAGGAGGTCAACGACCAGGGCGCGACCGCGGTGAGGCCCCCTTCCATCATCCGCTCGGATGACACTCGGGCATGCACGACGGCAACGGATCGATGAATTTTCCGCCGCTGTGGCCAGCCTGACTTGACCGGGACCCGAAGTTCGCATGAACTGGCTCGGTGATCGTGAACGAGGGCGTGTCCAGGCGAGGGTTTCTTCGATCGTCGACGGTTGCGCTCGCAGCTGCGGGGGCAGCGTCGGCGTTGCCTGCTGTGGCGCACGCTCAGGGTGAGGATTTCGTACCGTTCCAGCACGGCGTCGCCTCGGGGGATCCGACGCCGGATGCGGTGATTCTGTGGACTCGTGTCACTCCGCAGCCGGGTGCAACCCCGGGCTCGGGCCTCGGCCCGGCTACGACCGTGCGCTGGCGCGTGGCCACGGACCCTCAGTTGACGAACCTCGTCCGCAGCGGCGCTGTGACGACCGACGCCGGGGTCGATCACACCGTCAAGGTGGACGTCGACGGGCTGACGGCGTCGACGACGTATTACTACAGCTTCGAGATTGCCGACGGTGACGCCGCGGGTGTGCAGTCGGTCGTGGGTACGACGTCGACGGCTCCGGCGAACGACGCGGACGTCGAGCGGATCAGGTTCGGTGTCGTGTCCTGCTCCAACTGGGAGTCCGGGTACTTCGGTGCCTACCGACATCTGTCGACGCGGACCGATCTGGACGCGATCATTCACCTGGGCGACTACATCTACGAGTACCGCACCGGTGAGTTCGCCGGAAAGAACGGCGTCATCCGCGTGCACGATCCGGTGCACGAGATCGTGAGTCTCGCGGACTACCGGACCAGGCACGGCCAGTACAAGAGCGACCCCGACCTGCAGGCCGCGCATCTGGGGGTGCCGTGGATCTGCACCTGGGACGACCACGAAAGCGCGAACGACGCCTACGACGGCGGAGCCCAGAACCACCAGCCGGAGACCGAAGGGCCTTGGAACGTCCGCAAGGCCAACTCGGTCCAGGCCTACTACGAGTGGATGCCGGTACGAGCGGCGGGAACACCGCAGAATCGGCACCTGTACCGCCGACTGCGCTTCGGCAATCTACTCGAGTTGTCGATGCTCGACCTGCGGACCTACCGATCCAAACAGGTTTCGCCGACGGCGGGAGCCGAGGTCGATTCACCGAACCGCACCATCACCGGCGCCGATCAGATGCAGTGGCTCACCGACGGCCTGATCAGCTCGCCGACCCGCTGGAAGATCGTCGGCAATCCCGTCATGATCACCCCGGTGCTGGTCCCGCCGCTCGAGAGCGAGGCTGCGCGGGCGCTGACCGGACTGCTCGGCATCCCCGAAGGCGGAGTGCCCTACATGGCCGACCCCTGGGACGGCTACACCGCCGACCGCAAGAAGCTGCTCGCCGCCATCGCGGACAACGGCGTCAGCAACACCGTCTTCGTCACCGGTGACATCCATTCGGCCTGGGCATGCGACATCCCGCAGGACGCCGCTCGGTACTTCGAAACAGGCGGCGTCGCGACAGAGCTCGTCGTCACCTCCGTGTCCTCGGCCAACGTCGACGACCTCACCAAAACCCCGCCGCACACCCTGGGCCGAGTCGCAGAGGCCGCGCTGACCACCTTGAACCGACACATCCGATACGTCGAACTGGACAGCCACGGCTTCGGAGTCTTCGACGTCACCCCGTCGGGCGTCCAGATGGACCATTGGTTCCTCGACGCCAAGGAGGACCCGCTCACCGGAGTGTCCTGGGCGGCAGGCTTCACGGTCGGCGACGGCATCGCCCGCGTAGACCCCGCTCCACTCCCCGTCCGCTAGCCGACCCCGGCCCCTTTTCGGACCGAACGTACCGTTCGGTCACTCTGAGTGAGCGAATGTGCCGTTCGGTCACCACGGGCGGCATACTTGCACCATGGCTGTACCGAAGATTGTGCTGTTCTACGTGTTCACTCCGCTGCCGGATCCCGAGGCGATTCGGCTGTGGCAGCACACCCTGGCGGCGTCGAACAACCTCACCGGGCGCATTCTGATTTCGGAACACGGCATCAATGCGACGGTCGGTGGTGATGTGGAGGACGTCAAGAGGTACGTCCGCGGCACTCGCAGCTATGCGCCGTTCAAGACAGCCGACATCAAGTGGTCGGAGGGGCTGGGGGAGGATTTTCCGCGCCTGTCGGTGAAGGTTCGGCCGGAGATCGTCACGTTCGGGGCACCGGAGGAGTTGAAGGTCGACGAGAACGGCGTGGTGGGCGGGGGAGTGCACCTCAGTCCGCAGCAGGTCAACGATCTGGTTGCCGAGCGCGGCGATGACGTCGTGTTCTTCGACGGCCGCAATGCGTTCGAAGCGCAGATCGGCAAGTTCAAGAACGCCGTCGTCCCGGATGTGGAGACAACCCGGGATTTCGTTGCGCAACTGGACTCGGGCGAGTTCGATCACCTGAAGTCCAGCCCGGTGGTCACGTACTGCACGGGCGGCGTCCGCTGCGAGGTGCTGTCGTCACTCATGCGCTCCCGCGGATTCGAGGAGGTCTACCAGATCGACGGTGGAATCGTCCGGTACGCGGAGACTTTCGGCGACGATGCGCTGTGGGAAGGGTCGTTGTACGTGTTCGACAAGCGGATGACGGTCGACTTCTCCGACCACACCGAGGTGATCGGGAAATGCACGGTGTGCACCAACCCGACCTCGAGATATCAGGATTTCGACGGCGACGACGGGCGGGGCCTTCGCTTGGTATGCGTGGACTGTGCCTGAGCACTCACAGCCGGCTCCGCAGCCTCCTCTGCCGTACCGGGACGGTCTCGCGCCCCTGAGAATCCGCCTTCCGCACGACGACTCGTCCGCACTTCTTCTCGACTTCCTGCAGCGTGAGCATCCCGGTGACGACTGGGTGACGATGTTGACCGCCGGCGAGGTGGTCGACGAGAAAGCTCGGCCATGGACCGTCGAGAGTCGTTATGCACCAGGAAGGTTCGTCCACTTCCATCGCGTGCCGGCACCCGAGACTACGGTGCCGTTCGAGCTGGATGTTCTGTACGACGCGGAGGGCATCGTCGTCGTCGACAAGCCGCATTTCCTCGCGACGATTCCTCGCGGAATGCACGTCACCGAGACCGCGACCGTCAGACTGCGACGCCTCCTCGACTGCCCGGACCTGACGCCTGCCCATCGCCTCGACAGAGCGACGGCAGGAGTGTTGATCTTCACCCGCTCGCGCGAGCTTCGGCGTCCGTACCAGGAACTGTTCTCCTCGCGCGCAGTGCTCAAGGAGTACGAGGCCGTCGCTGGATTCGATCCGTATCTCGAATTCCCCCGGGTGGTGCGCAGCCGGATTCTGAAGGATCACGGTGTGATGGTCGCCCGCGAGGAACCGGGGGAGCCCAACAGCGAGACCCGCATCGAACTCGTCGAACGGTTAGGCGACACTGCCCGCTACCGACTCTTTCCGCATACAGGCCGTACTCATCAGCTTCGGATTCATCTGTCCTCGTTGGGTATTCCCATCAAGGGCGACCCGTACTATCCGATCTACACCCGGACTGCCGCCGACGATTTCGGTTCGCCGCTGCAACTGCTCGCCCGTGCGGTGGAGTTCGACGATCCCATCACCGGTGCGCGTCGCAGATTCGAGAGTCGGCGGACCCTCGCGGGCTGAGCTGGATACGCACCGCCGTAGGAACAGGGCGTAGATGAAGAAACCTTCATGTGCGTCTCATGGGTACGTCATGGATTCCCGGCATAGTTCTACCTATGCACTCCTCCCGACCGCTCGCCGTCGGCGCGATACTCGCAGCCGTCGCGTTCGTCTTGGCGGCAAGTTTTCTCCTCACCCGCGCCCCTGATCCGGAGTTGGATCCGGCGCCGGTGGTGGTGAGCGTCGTACCGACTGCGACCCAGCCGACCGCGACCCAGCCGACGGCGACCCAACCGGCCCCGCAGCCGCCGACCGAGCTGCCGCCGCCACCGCCGCCTGCCCCAGCTCCTGCTCCCGCACCTGCGCCCCAGGCGCCTGCGCCGGCTCCTCAGGCACCGGTGATTCCGTACGACGACGACTGGGACGACGACGGCGACGACGGTGGGGACGACGATGACGACTGATTCGACAGCTCCAGACTCGACAGCTCCCAATTCGACTGCTCCCAATTCGACTGCAGTGACCAGGCGCGGATCCTCCCTTCCGGCTCGCTGGAAGATCACGGCCTGGATCATGTTGACGACGCTTCTGCTTCTGGTCGTCGTTCTGGTCACGGCTCGTAATCTGCTTCTGCGTGACGTCGACGTGCGAGCCAACGACGACATCGTTCAGGAGGCCGACGAGTTCAGGACGTTCGCCGCGGAAGGCGTCGACCCGACGACGACGCGCCCGTTCGTGTCCGTCGAGCGGTTGCTCGAGGTCTATCTGGCGCGGCAGTCGCCCAGTCTCGGTGAGGTCATGATCGGTGTCGTCGGCAACGACGTCGTCGGACAACCTCGTGGGGATGTCCCTGAGGCGTTGATGCAGGATCCAGGTCTGGTTCGTACGTCGATCGACTCGGCGCAGCCTGCAGGCGTCGTCGAGACGGTGTCGGGTCAGATGCGCTGGGGACGAGTCGATGTCGACGATGTAGCCGGGACGGGCGGAACGTTGTTCGTTGCTGTGTTCACCGAATCCGGACGCGCCCTCGTCAACCGCACGATGCAGACCATGGCTCTCGTCGGAATCGTCGGACTGACGTTGACGGCAGGTGTCGCGTATCTGGTGGCAGGCCGCATCCTTGCACCGGTTCGCACAGTGCGTACCGTTGCCGCGGAGATCGGTGAGACGGATCTGACCGCGCGGGTGCCGGTGCACGGTCGCGACGACATCGCCGACCTCGCCGAGACGTTCAACGCGATGCTGGATCGGCTCGAAAGCGCCTACACGACACAACGTCAGTTCGTCGACGACGCCGGCCACGAACTGCGGACCCCCATCACGATCGTCCGTGGGCATCTCGAGCTCATGTCCGACGATCCCGAGGAGCGACGCAAGACGTTGGCGTTGGTGGACAGCGAGCTCGGACGAATGGGCCGGATCGTCAGCGATCTGCTCATGCTGGCCAAGGCGGAACAACCGGACTTCGTCGTCCGCAAGACCGTCGACGTCGCGCAGTTGGTCCTCGACATCGAGTCGAAAGTGCAGACGATCGGCGATCGGCACTGGCTGCTGATGGAGGTCGCGGAGGGAACGTGCAGTCTCGACGCGGAGCGTGTGACGCAGGCGATGGTGCAGATGGCCGCCAATGCAGTGGGACATACGGCGGTCGGGTCTCGAATCCGGCTGGGGTCGCGTTTCGACGGCGACGGTGACGGCAGGGTCTTCTCGTTGTGGATCACCGACGACGGCCCCGGGGTCCGGCCCGAGGACGCGCCGCTGATCTTCGAACGATTTCAGCGAGGGTCTCCGGCCGATCGGACGACGCCGCAGCAGCGCTCCGGCGCGGGACTCGGATTGGCCATCGTCAGAGCCATCGCCGACGCGCACGGCGGGTCCGCCTGGGTGCGCAGTGTGCACGGCGAAGGCGCGACCTTCGGCCTCGATCTGCCGAGCCCGGGACACACCGTCATGTCGGACGAACCGTACGACGACACCGCCACGAAGGAGATTTCATGAGCCGCATACTCATTGCCGAGGACGACGTGCACATCGCGTCGTTCGTCGGAAAGGGCCTGCGCGCCGCGGGATACAGCACCGAGCATGTCGCCGACGGTGAAACGGCGCTCATGATGGCACGCGAGGGCGGGTTCGACATGGTGGTGCTGGACATCGGGCTCCCGTCGATGGACGGGTTCACGGTTCTTCGTCAACTGCGGGGTGAGGGCGTGAGCACTCCGGTGGTGGTCCTGACGGCCCGTGACAGCGTCCGAGACACCGTCGCCGGCCTCGAAGGCGGCGCGAACGACTACATGACCAAGCCGTTCCAGTTCGCGGAATTGCTTGCACGCGTGCGCTTGAGATTGCAGGACGACGTGTCGATCGGTGCAGAGTCGTCGCTGGTGCTGCGTGATCTGAGCTTGGACCTACGTTCTCGCCGAGCGCAGATCGGTGAGCGGGTGGTCGATCTGACGGCACGCGAGTTCGCGCTGCTCGAGGTCTTTCTCAGGCACGCCGATCAGGTGCTCTCACGAGAGCAAATTCTGGGTCAGGTGTGGGGTTACGATTTCGATCCTGCGTCCAACGTCGTCGACGTCTACGTTCGGGCGCTGCGCTCGAAGATCGGTGCCGAGCGCGTGGAGACAGTGCGCGGCATGGGATATCGATTGCGATGACCGAGACACGTTTCGCGACAACACCGCCCACCAAGCTCGGTCGTACCGGGCCCAGTCGTCCGAAATTGCGGATCCCCGCGCCGACGCTGCCCGTTGCGCTCAGCGGTGCCGTCGTCTTCCTGCTCTGTGTTCGTGTGGTGTTCGCCGGTGTGGCGGGAGACCTCTCGTTCGACGGAACGGTCACGGTGCTGGTCTTCCTCGTCGCTGTGTGGATGTGGATCTTCGCGCCGGTCGACGACACGTACGTCGCTCTCGGCGCGGCACTCACTCTCGTCCTGACCGGTCCGGTCGACGCCGAGACGTTCACCGGCACGCTGGGCGACACCGTGATCTGGCTGTTGGTCGGTTCTTTCGTCATCGCCGCTGCGGTCACGGCGAGCGGCTTGGCGTCGTGGGTCGCCGCTCGGGTGTTGTCCGCGGCTCACACTCCGCGTCAGCTCGTCCACCTCGTGACCATCGTTCTGCTCGTCACCACGTATGCGATTCCGGCGACGTCGGGTCGGGCTGCTCTCGCACTCCCGGTGTTCCTGGCGTTGGCCGCTGTCCTGCGACACCGACCGAAACTGGTTCTGGCCCTGGCTGTCGTGTTCCCGTCGGTGATCCTGTTCTCGGCCGTCGGCTCGCTGCTCGGCGCAGGAGCTCATTTGATCACCAGCGAGATCCTGAGGACCGCCACGGGCTCGGGGATCGGGTTTCTGCAGTGGATTCTCCTGGGTCTTCCACTGGCGATCGTGTGGTCTCATATCGCGGCCGAGATCGCTCTGTCGCTTTTCACCGATCGATCCGAGCGCGCGCAGCCGATCACGCTGAGCAAGAACGCATTCGGTGTGAGTTCGGCTGCACCCCTCACCCGGCCGCAGCGTCGACTCGTCGCGTTGCTCGGCGCCGTGATCGTGCTGTGGTCGAGTGAACCGCTCCATGGCATCGACCCGGCGATCGTGGCGATGATCGGAGCGCTGCTGGCGGCGGCTCCGCGGCTGGGTGCCACCACACTGCCTGCCGCGCTCAAGACCATTCCGTGGTCGCTGTTGCTCTTCATGGCGGCGACGCTGTGTCTCGGTGTCGCCCTGACCACCAGCGGTGCTGCCCAGTGGTTCGCCGACCTTGCGTTCGGCCCGGTTCGCGGAATGGGCGATTCGGCGGCAACGTCGTTCGTGGTGGTCGTCGTTCTGGTCTCACTGGTGTCCCACTTGGTGATCCAATCGCGATCGGCTCGGTCCGCGGTGCTCGTCCCCATCGTGATCGCCACTGCACCTGCCTTCGGAATCGATCCTGCTGCCGCGGCATTCGCGTCGACCGCCGCGGCCGGATTCTGTCTGACTCTCACCAGCTCCGCCAAGCCTGTTGCGATGTTCGCGGCCTCGGACACCGTCCCCGGCTACTCCGGATCACATCTGCTTCGTATGTCCGCTGCCTTGGCGCCGGTGTCGGTGGCGCTGATCCTTGCCTGCTCGTTGTGGGTCTGGCCCGTACTCGGGCTGTCCCTGCATTCCTGATCGTTCCACGTCCCAAGAGGAGAACCCCCATGTCCAATCGCGTCCCGCAGAGAATTCTCGTCGCTCCCAGTGGTTTCAAGGAAAGCCTGTGCGCGGAGTCGGTGGCGACCGCGATCGCCGCAGGTGTGCGGCGCGTCTTGCCCGGGGTGCGCGTCGACACTGCGCCGATCGCCGACGGCGGGGAAGGCACTGCACGCACTCTGGCCGCCGCGACGCGAGGCCAATTGCACGATGCGGTGGTGACGGGACCCGTCGGACAGACGGTGACCGCGCACTGGGCGACACTCGGCGGCTCCGCGACCGGCGTCGCAGTCGTCGAAATGGCCTCGGCAGCCGGGCTTTCGCTCGTGCCGGCCGACATGCGTGATCCAGGGTCGACGACGACGTACGGCGTCGGGCAGCTCATCGCGGCCGCGCTCGACGCCGGTGCCGAGCAGATTCTCGTCGGCTGTGGGGATTCCGGAACGTGCGACGGTGGGGCTGGAGCCCTGCAGGCGCTCGGTGCCCGGATCCTCGACGCCGAGGGCATCGAGATCGGTTACGGGGGAAACGAACTGAAGCGAGCTGTGTCGATCGACAGGAGTGGACTGCATCCGCGGCTCGCCGATGTGGAAGTGGTGTTGGCCTGCAACCCGCACAACATCTTGTGCGGACCGGGCGGGGTGGCACGTGTGTTCGGTCCGCAGAAGGGCGCCTCGCCGACGCAGGTGGAGCACTTGTCCGAGGCGCTCGACAACTGGGCAGACGTCCTCGAACGCGACGGAGTCCACGACGGCGACATCCGGGCCGGCCTCGGCACAGGAGCATCAGGCGGGCTGGGCGCGGGTCTCGCAGCGGGTGTGGGAGCCACCCTCCGGTCCCGATTCGACGCTCTTCTCGACTCGGGACTGTCCGGAATCGACCTCGATCGCCGCATTCGCAAGGCCGACCTGGTGATCACCGCCGAAGGGTCGATCGACTTCCAGACTCCGAAAGGCAAAGTCCCCGCCGAAGTGGCGCGACGCTGCCAACGACTCGGCGTACCTCTCATCGCGCTGGCAGGATCGCTGGGACAGGGTGCGCCGGCTGTCCACGACGTTGGTATCGCTGCCATCGCATCGATCATCACGGTCCCCATGCCCCTGGCCGAAGCTGTCGCCAACGGTGAGTCCCTGCTCACCGATGCAGCGGAGCGAACGATGCGGATGATTCTCCTCGGCGGCGCAGTCTCCGCACGGTCGGGCAGTAGACGACGCAAGGGTGCCGCTTAGCCACCGCGCACCCCCTTTGGGTGGGACCGAATGAACCGTTCGGTCACTCCAAGTGACTGAACGTCACGTTCGGTCCGGAAAAAGAAGGGCAGCCCGGACACGACTGCGCCCCCTGACCGTTGGTCAGGGGGTGCAGCGGTTGGAGGTTATGCCTGTGCGCGGGCGATGCCTCGTTCGATGGCTGCGATGATTTGTGGTCGCAGTTCGGCGGCGGGGACGATGTGGTCCACGGATCCGACTTGCTGTGCACGCTGGATGTTGTGGATCGCTTCGAATTCCTGCGCGACTTCGCCGAGTTTGGCGTTGCGGACGTCGGCCTTGGTCGAGGCCAGTTCGACGCGTAGGTGTGCGCGTTCGGCGTCGGTGTCGGCTGCGGTGAGCCGGGCTTCGAGTTCCTTCACCGCGTCGTCGGCTGCGGTGCGGGCGTTGACGTCGCGGGTGAAGACGACGGCTGCTGCGGGTGCACCACCGAGGACGGAGGCGAAGGAGCCTTCGACTGCCAGGACTTCCATGTTGTCGTTGAGTGCTCCGGAGAACACCACGAATGCGCCACCGTGGTAGCGGGAGACGACACAGAACACGATGGGTCCGTCGAAGTTGACGATGGCCCTTCCGATTTCGGCACCGTACTCGAGCTGGATGTTGCGCAGCGACTCGGGTGAGCCGTCGAAGCCGGACAGGTTGGCCAACACGACGATCGGGCGTGATCCGCTGGCCGCGTTGATAGCTCGTGCGGTCTTCTTGGACGAGCTCGGGAACAATGTGCCCGACGTCCACTGGTCCGGCCCGTCGGCGGGGAACCAGCCCTTACGGGGGATGGCCCGGGATTCGATGCCGATGACCGAGACGGGGATTCCGGCGAGGTGTGCATCGAAGACGACGGAGGTGTCGGCGTCGGCCATGTCGGCCCAGCGCTCGAGGACCGAGTGGTCCTGGTCGACGACGGCACGCATGACGGTGCGGATGTCGAACGGCTTCTTGCGGTCCGGGTTGGTGGCGCTGGAGAAGATGTCGCCGACGGTGGTGAAGTCGCTCGACGGGTGCACGTGCGGGTAGCTGCGCACGTCGCGGTCGGTCGGGTCGGCCGTCACGGCGCGGCGTGGGAAGCGTTCGCCGGGCAGCGCGTATGCGTGGTCGTAGTGCGCGAACAGAACTTCCACGGCGGCACGCAGGTTCGGTGCCCAGTACTGAGCCTGGCCGTTCGGTCCCATGACGCGGTCGTAGCCACCGATGCCGAAGTTGTCTTCGGCGGAGACACCACCGGAGTAGTCGAGGGACTGCTTGCCGGTGAGCACCATGGCGCTGTCCGGGGTCATCACGAGGATGCCCTTGGTGTGGGCGAGCATGGTCGCTTCGGCGTTCCAGTACGGCTGGGCCCCGACGTTGATGCCTGCGACGACGATGTTGATCTCGCCGCCGCCCTGGGTGAACGTGATGATGCGGCGCAGGCCGCGCGAGACCCAGTCCATGTTCTCGGTTCCGGTCGCCATCGAGATGGTGGCGCCGGAGGACAGTGCGAACCATTCGACGGGTGCGCCGATTTCCTCGGCCAGGTCGATGGCGGCGACGATGCGGGAGCATTCCGCTTCGGCGACGGTTCCCAGTGCCTTGGTCGGGTCACCGAACAGGGCGACGCGGGTGATGCCCTCGGGGTAGCGCTCGCTCGGCGTGGTGACGACGCCGGCGATGATGCCCGCCTTGTTCTTGCCGTACGGACGGTCGACGGCGCCGAATGTGCCTGCTTCGTCGAAGTCGTACTCGGTGAACGTTCCGCCTGCTTCGGTCAGCAGCGGGATCAGCTCGTACGGGTACACGGTGCCGCGTGCCTGCGAACGCTGAACCTTCTGGGTGTACTCGTCGATCGGGCGCAGCGGCTCGGTCGGCTTGTCGGTGACCTTGGCGACGATGCCTGCGCCGGAGCGGTAGGAGAAGCGGATCGCGACGTCGCGGGGGACGGAGTTGACGCCGTCCTTGAGGCGTGCGATCAGCGTGATCTCTTCCAGGCCTGCGCCGATGGTCGACGGCGCGATGTGCCGCGCGATGGTCGCCAGCCGGTCCTCGGGTACGTCGAGCACCGGCCAGACGTAGAGGGTGACGCGGTTGGCGTCGAGGCGCTTCTTTCCTCGCTGTGCCTGGAATCGACGGATGCCGTCGAGGCAGGCCGCTACGGTGCGCTCGATTTCGGGGACGGCGACGACTTCGCCGTTCTCGTCGAGTTGGGTGGTGACGCCGCGGATTTCGGCGAGGGCCATGAGGCGCTCGTCGGACGGATTCTCCTTCGCCTTGAGCTGGAAGAGGTACGTCCCCGGCGTGGCAGGCAGACGCTTGCCGTCGAAGTTCTTCAGGCGCCACAGATCAAGTCGCTGCCCGGTGAGCGGGTGCATGTCGCGAATGACGATGTCCTCGGCGAGCGGTTCGGAGCCGTCGACGTTGGGACGGCGGAACGTCACGTTGCGAACGTCGTCGCCGCAGACGGTGATGGTGATGCGGCGCCATCCACGTGTGCGGGGATGCTCGGACAGCACGGCGTGAATGGTCGACGAGATCTCGTCGCCGTCGGCGGGAGCGTCGGGCCAGGAGAGGTAGAGGTCGACGGCGAGGTGCTCGGGGGTGGGGCCTGCGATGTCGTCGATGGCGTCGAGAGTCGCGCGGAGCTCCGCGAACGACGTTGCGGTGGAGACCAAGTGGAGACGCTCACCGGCGAGTTCGAAGTTGCCGGTGACGAAGTGCTTGCCTTCACGGTCGAACGCCTTGACGTCCTCCAACGTTCGAATCTCGTAGAACTGCCTGGTGATGACCTCGAGCAGTGCGCCCGGGTTCTCGATGCGGGATGCGAGGAGGTCGATCAGTGGTTCCGGCGTCGAGACCAACGCGTCGATCCGTGCGGCGTAGTCGTGGGCGTCGGGGTTCTCGGCGAGGTACTGCAGGCTGCCGCGAACTCCGTCGTAGACCTGATCGCGTGCACGTGCGATCTGCGGGGCGTCGAACAACCGGAACCGCAGGTTGCGGGCGACGTCGCCGATGACCGGGTAGCGGGCCTGGGTGGCGACGATGAGTCGCTCGAGCACGTCGCCGATCGCCGATTCGCTTGCTTGCTGGGCAGCGGAGTCGGTCAGCCAGTGGTCCAGCAACGCAGCGACGACGGGAACCTGGTTCTCGATGCGCTGGAGTGCGAGAAAGACGCGGTAGACGGCCTCTTCGAGCTCGGGGCCGCGTTCCAGATCGCCTGCGTCGTAGTGCCGAAGTGCACGAGAGAGCTTGCTGCGGAACGCATCCGGTAGCCCTTGGACGTCGGCGTCGAGCGAGCCGAGGAACGAGTGGAAGTGCTCACGCGGGGAATGGACACGCTCGTCGGTGTTCTCCTCGTCCATCGTCGGACGATTACGGGAGAGCTCGCAGATGTCGGCGAAGGTGTTGAGCAGAACCAGCTCTGCGTCGACGACGCTGCGGTCGTCGCGGGGAACGTCGGCACGCAGGGTCTCGTACTCGGTCAGCAAGGTGCGCGCACGCGATGCGCTGACGTCGAATCCGGTGATCAGAGCGGACAGTTCCTCGAGCACGCCCAGGGCCTGGCAGCTTGCCGATGCACCGGAAGCGAGATCGACCGTGCGGAACTCCACCCGTGCCGTCTGGCTGGCGGCCTTCTGCTCGCCGGCCTGGTCGACACGCAGCAACGCGGCGCCGGAATCGACCTGGCCGTTGACCGAGGCGAGTACCTCGCGGACCTTGCCTGCGTAGGGGGAGCGGACCGCGGTTTCCATCTTCATGGATTCGAGTACGACGAGGGTCTGCCCTGCCTCCACATCGTCACCGACGGCGACGGGGACGGCGACGACGACGGCAGGTGCGGGGGCGCGGACCAGGCCGGCTTCGTCCTGGCTGATCTGGTGGCTGATGCCGTCGACCTCGACGAGGAAGTGCGCGGCCTGCGCGACGGTCACGACGGAGTATCGGCGGCCACCGAGGACGAGCCGGCTCTCGTATGCGCCGAGGCGTTCGACGTCGACCTGCAGGTCACCGCTGTCACCGTCGACGCGGTAGCTGTGCGGTCCGGTCTGGCCGACGGTCAGCTTGTAGGCCTGACCCTGGTAGCTCAGTTCCACGGTACGGCCGACGGTGTGGCTGGCGCGGGGGCGTCCGCCGCGGGCGGAGGTGAGGAACGACGCACGTTCGTGTGCTTCCTCGGCGTCGTATGCGTCGATGGCCGCGGCGATGATCGCGATGTCGGCTTTTGCCGTCGGGCCTGCGGGGGTGCCTGCGTCGGTGCGGTCGAGCCAGCCGGTGTCGGCGGACGCGGTGATGACCTCTTCCTTGTCGAGCAGGCCGAGCAGGAACGATTTGGTGGTGGTGCCGCCGTCGATGACGACGGTGGTCTCGCGCAGCGCGTTGCGCAGGCGGGCGAAGGCCTCGCTGCGATCGCGGCCCCAGGCGATGACCTTGGCGACCATGGAGTCGTAGTCCGGCGGAATGACGTCGCCCTGTGCGATACCGGTGTCGACGCGGATGCCGGTGCCGAGCGGGAACTTGAGCAGTTCGACGCTGCCGGGTGCCGGTGCGAAGCCGTTGTCGGCGTCCTCGGCGTTCAGGCGTGCCTCGACGGCGTGCCCGAACTCGGAAGGGCAGTCACCTTCCAGTCGATGGCCGCCGGCGACGAGGATCTGAAGCTTCACGAGGTCGATACCGGTTGTGTACTCGGTGATCGGGTGCTCGACCTGCAGTCGAGTGTTGACCTCGAGGAACGTGAAGATCTTCTGCTCGGGCTGGTACAGGTACTCGACCGTGCCTGCGCCTGCGTATTCGGCTGCGCGGACGAGTTCGGCGGACACGGACCGCAGGTGGTCGGACTGTTCCTTCGTCAGCAGCGGAGAGCTGGACTCTTCGATGACCTTCTGGTTGCGGCGCTGGATCGAGCAGTCGCGCACACCCGGAGCCCAGACGTTGCCGTGGTTGTCGGCGATGACCTGGACCTCGACGTGGCGGGCGTCGGTGACGAGACGTTCGATGAACACGACCGGGTCACCGAAGGAACGTTCTGCTTCACCTTGGGTGCGTTCGAGTGCCAGTTCGAGTTCGTCTTCGTGGAAGACCTTGCGAATACCGCGGCCACCACCACCGGAGCGGGCTTTGATGATCAGCGGGTAGCCGATCGCCTGGGCGTGACGGCGAGCGTCGGCGCGGGTCTCGACGGGTCCGCCGGACCACGGTGCCACGGGGACGCCGACTTTCTCGGCGAGGAGCTTGGCTTCGACCTTGTCGCCGAGCAGGCGCATCGCGCTGGACGACGGACCGATGAAGGTGATGTTCAAGCGAGCGACGATGTCGGCGAACGCCGGGTCCTCGGCGACGAATCCCCATCCGACCCACACCGCGTCCGCGCCGGACTCGACGAGAGCGGCCTCGAGCACCTCGTAGTCGAGGTAGGCGGAACCGGACGCAGGCTTACCCAGGGTGACGGCCTCGTCGGCCTGGCGCACGAACATCGCCCGACGCTCTGCTTCGGTGTGCAGCGCGACCGTCCGGATGCCGTAGTCGTGCTCTGCATTGAGTTCCTTGACGGCCCTGATCAGGCGTACTGCCGCCTCGCCTCTGTTGACTACTGCAATCCGCTTGAACAACGTGTCTCTCTTCGTCTCGGGTGAACTCGGTCTGTCTGACGTCGGGCACTACTTTTCGAGCCCGTCGGGTTCTATCAGATCTCAGGTCGGCGCCAGGGCCGATTCATGGATTCTGCATCGTCGTAGTGGTCGAACAGTGCTGTCGTAGTGGTCGAACAGTGCTGTTGTGCGGTCACGCGGTGCCGATGTCTCCTTGCGGTGGCGACCACGCCCGATTCTCCGATCTCGACGGCTTGTACTCGTAGCCCGTCGATATCGGATGGGCCTGTCCGAATGTCGACTTATTCTAGCCGCTCACAGCACGATTGCGATGTCAACTTCCGAGTCGGCCGATGTGACAGATATCGCGTTGTTCAAACCTGTACCACTGCAGGCGATTTCACGATCTATTCGCAATTCCTCTATGAATTGTCACTGAAGACTTGACGGCATACTGGCGAGTAGCGTTGTCGGAGGCCGACTTTCGCGTTGCGAAATGCCTTCGGTTACCGGCCGGTACATTACCAGCGGGTAGGAGTGCAGGAGCTCCCACCCGAGACCGTGTCGCGGGGCTCGGTCGTCCTTCGCGGACCTGTGAGTGTGGCTGACGTCGATCAACGAGCGTTGTGAAGTTGCACGATAGACCGGGCAACAGGTTCGGAGACCATGACCTTTTACCGTCTCGGAGACTATTCTGACGGCTCAGGGCAAGCATCCGACCTGTTCCAGGACGGCCGTTTCGAAGAGTGCAGAGGTAGTGGCAGTGTCGACTTCATCGGTTCCAGGCCGCGGTCATACAGGCGTCGGTCACACAGGCCTCGATGGACAGAACGTGGAAGGCCGAGTGCTTCGGCTGCTGCAGTTCCTGCGGGAGATCGTCACCGCACGTACCGAGCCGACGTTGGACTACGAGGATCACCTTCGGGTTCAGTGGATCGACGGCGAGGCCGGTGCGCTTCGGCTCGACAGGAACGCCGGCGCAGGCGGCGTGGTGTTCCGAGCGGGACGCGTCGACGTCTCCGAGCCACCCGAGCTGCCGGCTCTGCTGAGTGGGCTCGTCGACCCGGCGATGATCGGCGACAGCCGTTACCGCGCGCTCGACCTGGAGGAATCGAAGGACACCGAGGCGGGCTACAGCGACACCGATGCGGATTTCGACATCCGCCGGGCGTACGAGATTCGCCAGGAATTCGCGTCGTTTTCGGCCAAGTGGCGGGTCTGGGCGGAGAACGATCGCAAGGTCAGGCCGCAGGCGTCTTTGTACGAGTCCCTGCAACTGATGATGCAGGAAGTCGCGTCGCGGCCGGAATCGGTCGAAGTCGTCGTCGCGTCCGGTCTGCTCGGTCTGGCCGCGACGGATTCCTCGACCGCGGTCCGAACTCACGTCCTGACGCAGTCGGCGACCATCGAGAGGGACGTACGCACCGGGGACCTGCTGGTCACGCTCGCCGCGCACGCTCAACCGCGCCTGGAGGATTCCAGGTTGCTCGCTTCCCACCCGCGATTCGACGTCTCGGGGTCGGTCGAGCTGCAGCAGACGCTCGCGTCGTCGGTATCGTCTCCTCTCGCGCCGTCGGTTCGGGAGTATCTGGTGGATTGGGCTCGGCGTACGCTCGACGTCGACCTGGAGGTGCGGGCCGAGCTTGACCGCCCTGCGACGTTCGGGGTCGCGGACAAGCCGACGATGACGCTCTCCCCGGCAGTGGTGCTGCGCAAACGAGACTCCTACGCCCTGCTGGACTACTACGAGCAGATGATCGCCGAGCTCGGACGAGACGGCGCGACGGCACCCCTCGGTCTCGCCCAGCTGGTCGAGCCCATCGAACCGGCGGATCGGTTGGCGTGGCTGGAGCGGTCGGGCGCGGCGGACCCCCGCGAGATCGCCGAGGACCCGATGTTCCCGCTTCCGGCGAACGCGGAGCAGTCCCAGATCGTGCATCGTCTCGGACGCGACAGTGGGGTCGTCGTGGAGGGCCCACCGGGAACCGGGAAGACGCACACGATCGCCAATCTGATGTCCTCGCTGCTCGCGCGTGGGCAGCGAGTTCTGGTCACTAGTGAGAAATCACAAGCATTGCGTGTGCTGCGGGACAAGCTTCCTCCTGATCTGCAGGAGTTGTGCGTGTCCATCACCGACCTGTCGCGCGGCGGCTCCGAGGAGCTCAGTCGCAGCGTGGCACGGATCGCGGATCGAAAAGCGGCCTACAACGACATCGACGACGCCGAGAAGATCGACTCCCTCGTCGCGCGTCGCGCCGAAGCTCTCGCCCGACGCGACGGATTGTTGGATTCGGTCGCCGAGGTACGAGCTGCGGAAACCGTTGTACACCCGTACATCTCGGACGGGTTCGAGGGGACAGCTGCGACCGTCGTGCGCAAGGTGAGTTCGCTGGAGGGGGCCCACGAGTGGCTGCCGGGCCCCCTGTTCGGTGAGCGTCCACCACTGAGCGGCACCGAGGTCGATCGGCTGCGCCGCTTGATCGCGACCGCACGCGAGGGCAGGGATGCCAGGACTGGACAGGCCCTTCCCGCGCTCGAGACGATGCTGCCCAACTCGGCCGAGCTGAGAGCCCTGTGCGAGCGTGCGAGCGCGACGGCGCCGACGACGTCCGAACAATCCGCTCAGCTGGTCGAATTCCTCGGTGGGGTCGATCCGGCGGCTGCGTTCGACATCCGCAGACTCTGCGAGGAGCTCGACGCACGTGTCCGCGATGTCCAAGAGCTCGACGCCGTGTACCGGCAGTTGACCGATTCGGTACTGTCCGGAGAAGCCGCCCATCTGTGGTCGAGAGTCAGCGGAACAGTGTCGACGGTCGACGTCGCGGCGCAGTCGGACCGTTTCGTCGGCGCGCACGACGTGCGCAGTTCGCTGACGTCGAATGCTGCGTTCCAAGCTCTCGAATCTTTTGCCGTGGCACTGGAATCGGGCTTGGAATGGAAGGGGAGATTCCGCAAGAGCGAGCAGCAGAAGGCCGTCGAGCAGCTGGGCATCGTGGCGGAGGTGGACGGGACGGCTGCTGCCTCGGCCGCGACCGTGCGTCTCGTGGCCGAGCACGTCCGTGCACTCGACATCGTTCGTACCGCGTCGGTTCTGTTGGCAGACTTGGGAATCGCGGTGTCCACGGACGGATCCCGTTCGCGCCAGGTCAACGATCTACAACTTGTCGCCAGCAAACTCGTTCGCGTGTCGGGTGTTCTCCATGCACGTGACGCACTGGTCGAGCGGTTGTATGCAGTGTCTCCTTCTGCTCCGTGGATCCGAACCCTCGACGACGCGCAGAAGTTCGCGGGCTCCGCCGGTGCCATCGCGACTCGTATCGATGCGGACGTCGCGCGCGCCGAGTTGGAGCGGGTGCTGTACGGCGTTGCGGTTCAGATCGACAGTGGTCCGTCTCCGGAAGGCAACGCGCTGGTGGCCGCGATCAGTTCGGCCGACGCCGACGCGGTTGCCGCCGCGTGCGATTCCTACCTCGTGGCCTGCGCCGAGCAGAAGGATCAACTCGAACAGGATGCGTTGTCCGCGAGGCTGATCGAGACCGCACCAGCGTTGCATGAGCTCGTCGTGGAGACTGCGGCCGACCCCGAATGGGACGAGCTGAGTTGGCAGATGTCCAAGGCGTGGGCGTGGCGCCGGGCGCGCGAGTGGGTGTCCGAACAGCACGACTCGGGCCTCGAACACCGTCTCGACGCCGAGCTGAACGCGGCCGAGGCGGATCTGTCTTTTCTCACCGCCAAGCTCGGTGCGGCCATGGCGTGGCGTGATTGCCTCGAACGGATGACGGCGGTGGAAGTTCGTGCCCTGCAGACCTATCGGGAGCACATCTCCGCAATCGGCTCCGGTGCGGGGAAGTACGCGGAGACCTACCGAAGTGCGGCGCGATCGGCTATGCGCGACGCACAGAGTGCCGTGCCGGCGTGGGTCATGCCGCTGCAACAGGTCCTCGCGTCGGTGCCGCCGGTCGCGGACAGCTTCGACGTGGTCATCGTCGACGAGGCCAGCCAGGCGGACATCAGCAGCCTGTTCCTGCTGTACCTGGCTCCGCGGGTCATCGTCGTCGGTGACGACCGTCAGTGCGCGCCGGCAGATGTTCCGCAGACCGGGACCCTCGAGGATGTCTTCACCAGGTTGGACGTTTTCCTCCCCGATCTGCCGGAACACGTTCGCGCAACCCTGACGCCGCGATCGAGTCTGTTCTCGATGCTGCGGACGAGGTTCGGCCAGGTCGTCAGGCTGCGGGAGCACTTCAGATCGATGCCGGAGATCATCAACTGGTCGAGTCAGCAGTTCTACGGTGATTCCCCACTCGTCCCGGTGCGGCAGTTCGGGGCGGACAGGCTTCCACCGCTGCGGCACACGTACGTGGCGGATGCCACCGTCGTCGGCAAGGGCGCGACGCTGGTCAACCGCGTGGAAGCGTTGGCCATCGTCGGCCAGATCGTGAAGTGTCTCGCCGATCCCTTGTATCATGGCAAGACATTCGGAGTCGTTGTACTGCAGGGGAGTTCGCAGGTCGACGAGATCCGCAACGAGCTCATCAAACGTATCGGCATCGACCAGTGGGAGGATCGTCGACTCCGTGTCGGCACGCCGCCGGACTTCCAGGGAGACGAGCGCAGCGTCGTGTTCCTGTCCATGGTCGTCTCGCCGAGTCAGCCGTTCGTCGCATTGACGGCAAATCAGTACAAGCGTCGGTTCAACGTCGCGGCGTCGCGTGCGCAGGACCAACTGTGGCTGTTCCATTCGGTCACCGTGGACCGGCTCAAGCGCGCAGACCTGCGCAACAGTTTGCTCGGGTACATGACGTCGGTGTCGCCTGCATCGGTTGTTCCGATGCCGCTCGGCGTAGACGCCGAATCACGCCACACCGATTTCGCGTCGTTGTTCGAGCAGCGAATCTTCGTGGAACTTCGCGATCGGGGTTACCACGTGACTCCGGGAGTCGAGGTGAACAACCGTCGGATAGATCTGGTCGTCACCGGGCAGGCGTCGCGACTGGCGGTCGAGTGCGACGGTGACACGGTTCTGGACAGTCCGGAGCGACTTCGGGCCGACCTCCAGCGCGAACAGGAACTGAAGCGATGCGGCTGGACGTTCTGGCGAGTCCGCGAATCCGAGTACTACCTCGACCCCGACGCTGCCATGAGCAGCCTGTGGTCGACGCTCGCCGCGGGAGGCATCGAACCCGATTCGGTGCACGCCGACCCGGACCCGATCCAGGCGGCGGAGTGGACACCGCTGGACCTCGAACCCCGCAAGGAGGACATCGTCACCGAGGTGGCGTTGCCCGGTCGTGTTCCACGGCCGGCGGACGAGAATCCGTCGTGGAACGGGTGGCTCGGGCGAGCACGCGAGGACGTGGACGTGCCGGCGGAAGCCGTCACCGAGGTGTGGACGATGCCCGCGAATGTCCGCGGCGCGAGTTCCGAGGACGACGGCATCGTCGACGTGGAACTGCCGATCAACGGATTTCACGGTCGCCGACGGTCGTAGCGGCAGGACTGGCGCGTCGTGGCTGTGCGTTAGCGTGGAACACGACCTGTTTCCATTCGAGGGAGTGTTCATGTCCAGAGTTGCCATCTTCGGAGGCCACGGCAAGATCGCACTACGTTTGGCGCCGTTGCTCGTCGCACGGGGGCACGAGGTCGGAGCGATCATCCGTAATCCGGAACACGTGAACGACGTCGCGAATGCCGGTGCCACTCCGGTCGTCGCCGATATCGAGACTCTCGACGTCGAGAAGATCGCTGCGCTGATCGACGGTTTCGACGCAGTCGTCTGGTCGGCAGGTGCGGGCGGCGGAGACCCGAAGCGCACCTACGCCGTGGATCGCGATGCAGCCATTCGGTCGATGGACGCGTCGGGCCGCGCGGGTGTGTCGCGATACGTCATGGTGTCGTACTTCGGTGCGGGGCCGGACCACGGCGTGGATCCGGGCACTTCGTTCCACGCGTATGCGGACGCCAAAGCCGCAGCCGACGAGTACCTGCGGACGACGTCGCTCGAGTGGACCATTCTCGGGCCGAGTGCGCTGACTCTGGAACCAGGTACCGGTTCCATCACGACGCGTGACGCCGGTGCGACGGGGGCGTCCGTGACCCGCGACGACGTCGCGGCAGCGATCGCAGCGGCATTGGACGACGAGTCCACCGTCGGCCGCTTCATCGAATTCGACAACGGTGACACCCCCATCGCCGACGCGTTGCGTGGGTGATCGGACCGGGCGGCCGGTAGCGGAATCGACCAGGCCACGGCTCGTGCGTCGGCTCACGGTGTCGTCTCTCGTTCTGTCGGTCGTGGTGCTGCTCTTCGGAGTTCCGTTGTGGACGCTGTTCTTTGCAGGTACGGACTGGCCGGCGGCCGTCTCGCTCGCGGGATGTGTCGGAATCCTCCTGGCTGGGATCGCTCTGCCCACGGCGATGGTCCTGGGGCACGCGCGAGGGGACGACCGTGCAGCGCGAGTCGGCGACACGGTGCTCGGCGCTGTGTGGGTGCTGTTCGTGTGGAGTGTTCTGGGCAACCTTCTCGGCGCGGCGTTGGCCGTCGCGGGGATCGAGGATCCTTTCCGCTCCAGGCTTGTCGCGTGCGCGGTCGTGGTCGTCGTGGTTTCGCTGCTGGTGTGGGGGCACTACCAGGCGATGAAGGTGCCCCGTGTCGTCGAGAAGGACGTTCACCTCGAGCGACTCGGCGCGGACCTCGACGGGTTGCGGGTGGTGATGATCACCGACACCCACTACGGTCCGATCGACCGCGCCGCATGGTCGGCGAAGGTAGTGGAGAGAATCAATCAGCTCGACGCCGACGTCGCGTGCCATATCGGTGATCTGGCCGACGGGTCGGTCGCCGCGCGCCGGCATCAGGTGGAACCGTTACGGCACGTTCGTGCTCGGTACGGGCGGGTGTACGTAACCGGAAATCACGAATATTTCGGCGAGGCTCAGGCCTGGCTCGATCACATGGAATTGCTCGGGTGGACAGCGCTGCACAACGACCGCATCGAGATCGGTTGCGGGAGCAGTGCTCTGGTGATCGCGGGCGTCGACGATCGGACGGCGTCCGGCTCGGGGACGGACGGGCACGGCGCGGATCTGGATCGCGCGTTGGACGGGGCGGACCCGCAGTTGCCGGTCTTCCTGCTGGCGCACCAACCCAAACAGGTCGACGACGCGGTCAGGCGCGGAGTCGATCTGCAGGTGTCCGGACACACTCACGGTGGGCAGATCTGGCCTTTCCGGTACCTGGTTCGGCTGGATCAGCCCACCGTGCGAGGTCTCAGTGCGCACGGTGAGCGGACCCAGCTCTACACCTCGCCCGGTACCGGCTTCTGGGGTCCGCCGTTCCGGGTGTTCGCGCCGAGCGAGATCACCGTTCTGGTTCTCCGTGCTCGGACTGCGGGCTAGTCCGGCGCGCCGAGATTCAGCTCGTCGGGGTGTGCTCCAACGCGCACGTTGTCGTCCAAGGTGGCGATCTCGCTGAGGTCCTCTGGCGTGAGCTCGAAGTCGAACACATCGATGTTCTGTGAAATCCGTTCGTCGTGAACGGATTTCGGGATCACGATCAGTCCGTTCTGCAGGTGCCAGCGAATCAACACCTGTGCTGCGGATTTGCCGTGACGCTCGCCGATGGTCGTGATGACCGGGTCGGTGAGCAGGGTGTTGGGCTTGGAGGCTTTGCCCCATCCGGAGTTGCTCGTTCCACCGAGCGGACTCCACGACTCGACGGCGATACCGTGCTGAGCGGCCGTGTCCTTGATCGCCTGCTGCGTGAGATGGGGGTGTAACTCGACCTGATCGACAGCGGGAAGCAGACCGCCGCGGTCGATCAGCAGCTGCAGGTGGCGAGGCTCGAAGTTGCACACTCCGACTGCTTTCGCTTTGCCGGATTCTGCGATCTTCTCGAGCGCCTCCCAGGTCCGAAGCAGTCGATCGTCGTTCTGCAGGGGCCAGTGGATGAGATAGAGGTCGACGTACTCGAGGCCGAGTTTGCTCAGGCTGGTGTCGAAGGCTGCCAACGCGGGCTCGTACCCCTGATCGGCGTTCCACAGCTTGGTGGTCACGAAGATGTCTTCACGCGCGACACCGGCTGACGAGATGCCTCGACCGACGGCTTCTTCGTTGCCGTACGCCGCGGCGGTGTCGATGTGGCGATAGCCGGCTTCGTCGAGCGCGTACCGGACAGCGTGCTCGGTCTCACTGTCGGCTGCCTGCCAGACTCCCAGGCCGAGCTGGGGGATCGTGGTTCCGGAATTGAGGGTCAGGTTCGGAGTGCTCACGCGTTCAAGGCTAGCGCCGTCTGCCGCCCACCATGCCCGCATTGCCGCGGCCGGTGCGAGCGCTGGCATCATCGTGGGTGTGACGGTTCGTTTGCTTGCCACAGACCTCGACGGGACTTTGTTGAATTCGGAGCGTTCTGTTTCGGCACGAACTGCAGCGGCGATGGCCGCCGCCCGCGCTGCCGGGATCGAAGTTGTCTGGGCGTCGGCCCGGGCCAGGCACTCCATCCACGAGCTGGCCCAGTCCTGCGGATTCACGGGCAAGGCGATCGGCGCCAACGGAGCCGTTGTTCTCGATCTCGCCGACGGCACACCCGTCATCTCCGGAACGACGTCCATCGACGCGACTGCCGTCGCGAGGGCGATGACGAGGGTCCGTGACGTCGTGCCGGGGGTCGTCTTCGCGACGGTCGGTGCGACTCGATTCGTGGCCGAGCACGGATACGCCGCGCTGTGCGTATTCGCCGACCACCATCGGCACCCCCACGAGATGGATGTCCAGGCGACGGTTCTGTCGGCCGAGCCGACGGTCAAGATCGTTGCTCGTCACCCTGATCTTCCCAGCGTGGAGCTGTACCGAACGGTGTTGGCCGCTGAGGTCGACGGCGTCGAACTGACCCATTCCGGCGCACCGTACATCGAGATGTCGGCGACAGGGGTGTCCAAGGCCAGCGCGCTGGCGCGGGTGTGTGAGGAATTGGGTATCGATCGTACCGACGTCGCAGCCGTCGGTGACGCGTTCAACGACGTCCCGATGCTCGAATGGGCAGGAACCGCTCTGACCACCGAGAACGCGATGCCGGAGATCAAAGAGGTCGCGGACAGGATCCTTCACTCCAACGACGACGACGGTGTGGCCCGGTACCTGGAAGAGCTGACAGTAGACCGTGCAGGACATTCGACAGAAGGAGCACCTTCATGACTTCCGACAGCGGTGAATTGACTGTCGCCCAGTATCTTTCGTCGAACGGCATTCAGGTGACGCCGATCGGGCGCGACGCTGCGGCCGCCCTCGGGGTAGTGGCGCACACCCCGGCCGGATGGGAGGCGGCACCTGCCGAGCAGTTCCCCGGTGCGACGGCCGTGCTCGTCGAGACTTCGTTCGTGGAGAACGGCTTCGCGCCGAACGCCGTACTTCTTGTCGGCAAGCTGTCCACGGCAGTCGATTCCGGTCCGTTGCTCGACTGCAGCTTCACCGATGCTCGACTGATGCCGGGATGGTCCGAGACCTCGGCAAGCGCCGAAGACCTGGGGCCGTGGCCGGCTCGGTTCCTCGCTGGGTCGTTCGCCGCGGAGCAATTGGAGTTGAACGTCACGACGCGGTACGCCGTCCTCGGTGTCGACGAGCAGTATCTGGTGCAGTTGACGGTCACCATCCTGGCCGGCCAAGCCGAGAAACTCGCGTTCGACGTCGCCGCGATCAACGACGGACTGTTCGACTTGGGATAGTCCACCCGCTCTGATCGGACCCGATCGGTGCGACGCACACCCACCGCACAGTTCACTACAGTCGGACACATGCCGAATCGCACCGGACGCGCACGGCACCTGACGCTGGTGCCGGACCTCCCGACCGAGCCGCGTCGGGAACTCGAATTCGCACGAGCCGTACACGACGTGCCCGCCGCCTGGGTGTCGGGGATCGTGCAGTTGACGCTGCACGTCGAGCTTCTGTCGTACGTCCCGACGGTGTGGCGACGTCTGAGGCTTCGTTCGGACCTGTTGCTTCCTGAACTGCATGCTCTGATCCAGGCCGCGATGGGCTGGCGCGACGAGCACTACCGGCTCGAATCCGAAACGGAGACGTTCGTTCCGACCACCCGCCGCGCCGGGGGTGACGCAGCCGGCGATCACGTGCGCATCGATGCCGTGCTCGCTCGCCCCGGCGATCGTGCGTACTACCGGTTCGATGACTTACGCGGATTGTCGGTTCAGGTCGTGGAGGTGGACGCAGACATAGACGATCTGAGGCCCACCTGCCTTGGTGCGGAGAACGTGAGCCCGGCTCATGGGGTGATCGACGAGGACGCCCTACCGGGAAGATCTGGTGCGCCGACGGTGGAAGAGATCAACGAACGTCTGCGCGGTGCCCGAGAGGTCCGATCGGCGGAAACTGAAAGTGCAGCTGCATCGGCACTGGTTGCGAGGCTGTTCAGTCGAAGCGGCGCCGTCCCGAAGCCTCGTTTGCTGGAACTACTGCCTCGATGCGAGCTGACCATCGAGAGTTCCGTCGACCTGCCGGTAGCTGACACCGCCATGACGAAAATGATGTGGCTACTTCGAAAAGTCGGTGACTCCGGCATCGCACTGGCCGGCGGCAGTTTGCCGCCCCGTGTAGTGGAAGCCGTGCGCGACGAGCTGGACTGGGGAATCGGCTGGGTAGGCGACAGTCTCCTCGAAGCCGACCACCACCAAGCAACGGACCTGAGGGAAGCCGCGAAGGCGCTGGGTCTCGTCCGCATGTTCAAGGGGGTGCTCGTTCGAACCAGAGTCGGCACCGCATTGGTCGGTGACCCGGTCGGGCTCTGGCACCACTGCGCAGCTCGGCTGCCTCTCGGAAAGCAACCTCACGAACAGGACGCCGGAACGCTCTTCCTGATCGCGCTCGCCGCCTCTGCTTCCCCCGCCCAACGGGACGCGATGATCGTCGAAGTCACGGGTGCACTCGACTGGGTGACCGGAGACCACGGCGCATTCGAAGCGCAGAAGATCGCGCACCCGACCGTTGCGTTTCTGGATCTGATCGGTGCACACGGGCCGTTGTTCTATCTAGGCGGTGGGGGAGCGGAGTCCCCGATCTGGGCTCGACGGTTCGCCCGGGACGCGCTTCGGACCAGCCGACGCCCCTGACCAGGCGATTTGGAGTTCGGCGACTCGTCGCGTAACTTTTGTCGAGTCAGAGCGACACGGACACCGACTCCAGCCGAGAGGCCGGAGACAACGAGGTTGTACGGTAGCTTTTGATTGGTTTGTCCCCCAAGAGTCGGAGTTTGCTTCCGAGACCAAGCTGGGATAGGCTGGAACAGTTGCCCTTGAAGCTGGCAGGCGTGAGTCTGCGGGTGGAGAGTGTGTGCGTGTTCTTTGAGAACTCAACAGTGTGTCGATGAATGTCAGTGCCGAATGTTTTTGGTGCTCATGCCTTTTGGGGTGTGGGTGTGGCATCTTCTTGCTTCATTCTTCCCGTCTGGGGTGAGAAGATTTTTTGTAATGCTAGTTGAGTTTTTTTGCTAGTGATTTGGACTTGATGTCATTTGACTGATTCACGATCTTCGGATTGTTGTTTCTAGAGTCTTTTACGGAGAG
>NZ_JBHUZE010000007.1:0-280686 GCF_042667435.1 Rhodococcus sp. NPDC057297
TGCCACACCCACACCCCAAAAGGCATGAGCACCAAAAACATTCGGCACTGACATTCATCGACACACTGTTGAGTTCTCAAAGAACACGCACACACCGAACAACCAAGAAACCGTAACTTCAGGGTGTTTGGGGCAACTTCTCCAGCCTATCCCAGCTTGGTCTCGGAAGCAAGCTCCGACTCTTGGTGGGTAGAACTGGAATTTCATGTTCCGTCAGGCTCCGACGTCCAACCTCGTGTCCGGGACCGCGTAGGCCCTGGTCGGTGTCCGTGTCGCTCTGACTCGACAAAAGTTACGGCACGAGAAACTGCGCGTCAAATCCCCAGGTCGCCGAGAATCCGAACGACAAACGCCGAGGTGGTGACGCGTGCAGGGATCTTGTCTACCCACCACGTTCCCGAATCACACCTATGTGACTCGCACCACCTCGGCGCCGTATCGCTAGGAGGCTACGCGCACACCTGCGAAGTTCCGCTTTCCCCGACGTACGACCAACCAACGGCCGTGCAGCAGATCCTCGGGCGACGGCGTCCACTCCTCGTCGGTGATTTTCTGGTTGTTGACCGAAGCACCGCCCTCCTTCACTGCGCGACGTGCTGCGCCCTTGCTCTCGGAGAGACCGGTTGCGACGAGCAAGTCGACGATCGTCGACGGCTCACCCGGCGCGAGGTCGGCTACCGGTGTCTCACCGAGTGCGGCTGCCAACGTCGACTCGTCGAGATCGGCAAGTTCGGCGCGGCCGAACAGAGCCTGGCTGGCCAGCTCCACTGCTCGTGTGTTCGCCTCACCGTGCACCAATGTCGTCATCTCGGCTGCCAGACGCTTCTGAGCCTCCCGCGCATGCGGACGTTCACGCGTCGCTTCGTCGAGCTGGTCGAGTTCGGCCTGATCGAGGAAGGTGAACCAACGGAGGTACTTGACGACATCGGCATCACCGGTGTTCACGAAGTACTGGTACCAGGCGTACGGGCTGGTCATTTCCGGGTCGAGCCACAGGCTCCCGCCACCGGTGGACTTTCCGAACTTCTTTCCGTCCGCCGACGTGACCAGGGGCACCGTCAGCGCGTGGACCGACTCACCGTCCTTGCGTCGGTTGAGTTCGACGCCTGCGATGATGTTGCCCCACTGATCCGAACCGCCGATCTGCAGCGTGCACCCGTGCGTGCGACGCAGTTGGACGTAGTCGTTCGCCTGAAGAAGCATGTAGCTGAACTCGGTATACGACATCCCGTCGGCCTCCAGACGCGTTTTCACCGTGTCCCGCGCAAGCATCACGTTCACCGAGAAATGCTTGCCGACGTCACGCAGGAAATCGATCGCCGACAGCGGACCGGTCCAGTTCAGGTTGTTCTCGACGATCGCACCCGTAGTGCCGTCGTCGAACTCGACGAATCGCTCGAGCTGGCCGCGAATACGGTCGGCCCAATCCCGGACGGTGTCGGACGAGTTCATGACCCGCTCCCCCACATCACGAGGATCGCCGATCAGTCCGGTGGCACCGCCTGCCAGGACAATCGGCCGGTGGCCTGCACGTTGAAAACGCTTGAGCGCCAACAGCGGAACGAGGTGGCCTGCGTGAAGGCTGGGACCGGTCGGGTCGAAGCCCGCATAAAGAGTGATCGGCCCGTCGGACGTCGCCTTCTTCAGTTCGTCCACGTCGGTGGACTGCGCGATCAATCCGCGCCAGGTCAATTCGTCGATGATGTTCTCGCTCACGCCTCCGATCTTTCCGCATCCGACGTCGAACAGGAACCTCGCCCTCGTCGGGCTCGGTCAGGACGCCGGCGCCCGCGGGCTCCGGCGATACGCCGACACCGCGTCGGAGCGCGGGATCCAGAACCTCCACGGTCTGTCGGCAGCCTTGCTGATCCCCACCCGCGGACCTTCGGCGATGTCGGTCGGACACGGGGCCCGGCCTGCGTCGAGAACGATCCTCGACGACCTATCCAACAGGTCCATTCCGTTGTCCGAGAGCTGGGCGCCTATGGCCTGCCCCAGGTTGCCGGGCCCACTGACCAGCTTCCTGGCCGCAACTCGGTCGCCTCTCCGGCGCCGCACCGACGCTTCACCGTCCACCAGCTCGGCGGCTCGCAGCAACACTGCGGCGGCTTCACCGTCGGGACCGCAGGTGACGTTCATGCACAAATGCATGCCGTAACTCGAGTAGACGTACAACCTGCCCGCCGGGCCGAACATCACGCGGTTACGCGGAGTCGGACCGCGATAGGAGTGAGCAGCGGAATCCGGCCACGGTCCCCCTTCGGGGCCTCCGTATGCCTCTACTTCGACGACTCGCACGCATACGTCCTCCACCCGAAGTTCGACGCCGAGCAGCTTCCGGGCGGCCTCGACGGGATGGCAGTTCAGATCCTCAGCGTTCACACCGGCTGATCTTTCCCTGACGGTTCTCGGTCTTGACGTCGACCGCCTCCAGGTCTTGAATTCATCACACGATGATTTCATCAATCGATGAATTATGGAGGACACCATGACGATCGGATCCGATCCAGCAGTCGTCGTCGAAAACCTCGTCGTCCGACGGGGGAAACGCACAGTTCTCGACGCGGTGACCATGTCCATCCCCGCCGGCCACATCACCGGCCTGCTCGGCCCGTCCGGATGCGGCAAGACAACTTTGATGAGAGCGATCGTCGGTACTCAGGTGGTCGAGTCGGGAACGGTCACCGTGCTGGGCAAACCGGCAGGCTCGAAAGCACTGCGCAGCAAAGTCGGCTACGTGACCCAGGCCCCGAGTGTCTACCGCGACCTCTCGGTCCGCGACAACGTGGCCTACTTCGCCGCGCTGTACGGACGCGATTCCCGATCGGTCTCGTCTGCAATCGATTCCGTGGGTCTGGGTGAGCATGCGTCGTCGCCGGCGGGAAATCTGTCCGGTGGGCAACTCGGCCGCGTGTCCCTGGCCAGCGCGCTTGTCGCCGAGCCCGAACTGCTCGTGTTGGACGAACCCACCGTCGGACTCGATCCCGTACTGCGAGCCGAACTGTGGTCACGATTCGAGGACATCGTCGGCTCGGGGGCGACGCTGCTGGTGTCGAGCCACGTCATGGAGGAGGCTGAGCACTGCTCCGAACTGGTCCTGATGCGCGACGGTTCGGTACTTGCACAAGTCGCACCTCACGCACTGTTGCAACGCACGGGAGAATCGAGCCTCGAACACGCGTTCTTGACCCTCATTCGCACCACCGAGGGCGGTGTCCGATGAACCTGCACATCTACGCAGCCGGAACCACCCGGATTCTGCGTCAGCTCCGGGCCGATCACCGAACCGTCGCGATGATCCTGCTCGTCCCCTCTCTGCTCATGGTTCTGCTGTACTTCCTCTACCAGGATTTTCCCACCGCACCGGGCGCTCCCCCGCTGTTCGATCGCGTCGCCGTCAGCATGCTCGGGATCTTGCCGTTCGTGGTGATGTTTCTGATCACCTCGATCGCCATGCAGCGCGAACGCAGCTCCGGGACGCTGGAACGACTCCTCACGACACCGATGTCCAAGCTGGATCTGCTGGCCGGATACGCCACGGCATTCTCGTTAGCTGCGATACTCCAGTCGCTTCTGGCCTGTGCGGTCGTGTTCGGAGCGCTCGGACTCTCCACCGAAGGGTCACCCGCCTGGGTGCTGCTGATCGCGGTGCTCGGCGCCGTTCTCGGTGTCGCGATCGGACTGCTGTGCAGCGCGTTCGCTCGCACCGAATTCCAGGCCGTGCAGTTCATGCCGGTCGTGGTCGTGCCGCAACTTTTCCTGTGCGGACTACTCGTCCCCCGAAATCAGATGCCGGACTGGCTGCACGCCGTCAGCAACGTCATGCCGCTCAGTTACGCAGTCGACGCGCTGAGCCAGATCTCCGCCGCCCCCAGCGTCACCGGGCAATTCTTCACCGATGTCGCCGTCGTTCTCGCCTTCACGGTCGCCGCGTTGTGTGCTGCAGCAGCAACTCTACGGCGGCGGACACCATGACCGGCCGAGCACGGACGGGACGACGACCGGGCCGACCGGACACGCGCGAGGAGATACTGAGAGTCGCTCGAACACGTTTCGCCGCTACAGGTTTCGACAAGACATCGATCCGATCGATCGCCGCGGACGCCGGCGTCGACTCCGCCCTCGTGCATCACTACTTCGGGACCAAGCGAGACCTCTTCGTAGCGTCGATCGCCCTGCCGACCGATCCGACGGTAGTACTTCGTCCAGTCCTGGCCGCCGACACCGATCGGCTCGGTGAGGCGCTGCTCACTGCGATTCTTGCCGTCTGGGACTCCGAGAACGGCCAGGCCGTCGTCGCCACGTTTCGTTCGCTGATCGCAGGCGCCGACGTAGGCCTGATCAAGACCTTTCTGATGCACATCGTGCTCGAGGACATCGCACACAGAGTCGACGAACCCGTCGGGTCGGGCCCTCTGCGAGTCGCGCTCGTTGCCTCCCAGATGTCCGGTCTGCTGCTCACCCGCCACATCCTGAGCATCGAACCGCTCGCCTCGATGCCCGCGCACCGCGTCGTGGCGCTGACAGCACAGACGTTGCAGCACTATCTCACCGGTGAACTGCCAGACTTCGTCCCCTGACGATCAGGATTGAGCGCGAGCCAGAATCGACTCGTGCTCGGCGTCGTCCACATCCCTCGCGTCGTCGACGAGCAGGACCGGAATACCGTTCTCGATCGGATATGCCCGACGCAACCGCGGGTTGTAGAGCAGCTCGTCCTCCACCAGCAACAGCGGGCCCTTGTCGACAGGGCACGCGAGGATGCTCAGCAGTGTCTGATCGATTGCCACCGATTTCTCACTTTCGTCTGTCACCGATTTGCACGGGGATCGTCCGCAAACCTTACCCACCGCACGTAGCAGAGCTCAGTCCGTTCCGACGTCGGCCACACTGTCGGTGCCGAAACGTTGCGCCGCAATCGCTTTGGTCAACCGCTTGTAGGTACTGGATTCCTCGTCGTAATACCAGGTCCGAGCACTCGGCGTCGGGATACGAGACTTTCGTAGCTCGGTTTCGCGTGGCCGATACGCCCGTCCCAGCGGAATCGCATCGACGAGATGAACGATGTCCGGGCGCTGACTCGGCAGCAGCACGCCCATGGCGTCGGTGATCGCCTTACCCGGCACCGTGCTGTCCTTCCGCACCGAAATGCCGCAGATCGCGACCTCGTCGGCATGGTCGAGTCGCCGGGACGAATCGGCACTGCCACCGATGTCCACCCCGTAGACGACGACGGATCGAACCTGCGGAATCTCCCCGAACGCATCGATGATGGGCTGCGTGAACACCGGACCGCGAGGTGTCTTCACGACGGTGTCCTTGCGGTCCACCAGCCAGAAATCCCCGTCGGAATCCCGTCGAAACAGGTTCTCGGTGGGAATCCACGAATCACCGGGCTCGAACACGCCCCGCATCAAAGGACTGGTGACCTCGCCCTCGTTGCTCGGACGCCCGAGGAGCAAACCGACCTCGCCGTCCTTGCACAGTCGAACGAAACCGTTGTCGTCCTCCTCCAATCTCCCGGTGATGGGGTCGTAGGCAGCCAGAGCCACCCGTGCGCTTCCCGGCAACGGGCGCCCCTTCGATCCGATCTTCGAACCACCCACGTTGGCCAGGATGATGTCGTTCTCGGTGGAGGCATAGAACTCGAGAACACGAGCGGGCGAGAAACGCTCCATCGTTCGTTTCCACAGCCCGACAGGCATTCCCGATCCGATGAACAAGCGGACCGCATGCCGGAGGTCGAGATCGAGATGATCGTCGTCGAGGATGCTCTGCATCATCGCCCAGGTGTAGCTGATGACGGTCACTCCATAGCGGGAAACCTCACCGGAGAACCGAACCGGGTCGAGACCCCGAGACAGGGCAATACGCGACCCCCCGGCGAGCGCACCACCGACACTCACCAACAATCCCGCCGAATGGTGAAGAGGGGCAAGGCAATACACCGTGTCTCCGGAACTCAACCCGGCCGCGGTAGCGGTGCCGTACGCCGACAGCGCCCACCTGTGGTTGGTGATGTAGCGAGGCTCGAGACCCCGATCGGTCGCCGTGAACAACACCATCGCCAGTTCCCTCGCACGGCCCGGATTGGGCTCGAACCACGCGGGCAACCTCACCGAATCCGGATCGACAGCTTCGAGGTCGGTGACATCTGCCCCGCTCGGTACGTCCAGCTGACGAGCATCGCCGCCGCCCAGAACGAGAACGTTGGCGGCGACAGTCGTCGCAGACTTCAGGTTCTCCGGGTCGGTGACGACGGTATCGACGTCCACCGCTCGCAGGGCACTCTCGAGGTTGCCGCCCGGAGGAAGCAGAACAGCTACAGCGCCGATTCTGGACAACGCGGCCACGGCCGCCAGCGCGCTCGGACGGGTCTCCATCAGCACACCGATGCGCGCCGACGGCCGGATGCCGGAGACGACAAGGCCCTTCACGACGTTGTCGATGCGGACGTTGACGGCCTCGTACGTATGGACGCGATCGTCGAACAGGAAGCACTCACCCGCCGGAGACCGACGTCCCTGATCAGCGATGAGCCTGCCCAACGACACTGTCGAATGCGCCTGCATCTGACCGAGACGTGCCAATCGTGGCAACGTGCGCACAGCCTCCGACGATATCTCGCGGGTACCTCTCACAGCTCCCGTCGCCGCTGCCGCGAGCCCGCGGCCCACTCCGACACCCACCTCCGCGATGGACGCGGCCGTATGAATGATTCGATTGCTGACCGACACACCGCTTTCGGAATCGGGATGTTCGTCGTACACCATCTCGTGCACGTCGGATGGCTGCTCCCCCAGCCCTTCCCGCCACCGTATCCACTCGCCCGTCGTAGGCCACGTCTGCGCCGCGGCGGTGGTGCCGACCACCAACCCGAAGTGACCGGCACGCAAAGTGCTTTCGAAGATCTCCGCACGTGGCGCCGCACGCTTGATGCCGCGCACCGCCAACGGCTGGCCGATGTCGTCGACCTCGCCGACGAACGCGAGAACCGGAACCGACAACTCGGACAGCGTCAGCAACCGATCCTTGATGACGAATCCGCCCGTCATCATGCGGTTGTGCACCACGAACTGCTTCAACAGCTCGGCCACAGCCGGGCCGGACCACGCAACCCAGCCGTCCATCGCCAGAAAACGCCTCTGCGGCTCGCGAGGCAACAATGCATCGCGGTCGTGCAGCTGTCGCAGGAAGTCGAGTCGAGACCGCACCGTCTTCGCCGGATCCAACAGTTGAAATCCGGTCCGAGCCATCCACCCGGAGACGTCCATTCGAGTGAACACGTGGTCCGCGAGAAACTCGGCACCCTTGGTCGCCACACCGGCTGGAATCCCCAACGGCAACGCCGCCAACGTGTCCACCGGCGCCCCGAACGTGATGAGACTCGCCAGATTTCGGCCACTCCGGTACGCCGCAGCCTGGTAACAGAACATCCCGCCCTGCGAGTACCCGCCGAGGTGAACATCGCGGCCGGTGATCGTGTGGACCTTGTCCACCACCTCGCTGATGGCGACGACATGATCCGCCAGAGTCCGGCTCCACCCGCCTTCCTCCGTATCGGGCGAACCGAAGTCCACCACCCACGGATCGAGGCCCATGTCGTGAAGAATGCCGGCAGCGCCGTTCTCGGTCGTCACGTCGTACACATCGGCCGACACCATCATCGGCGGTACCAGCACGACCGGAGGCTTCGAACCCTCGTCGGCATCGTCGGCGAAATACCGACGGAGCCGGTACATCGGCTCACGATCGACGACCTTGAACGGCGACGGATCGACCTCGGTCTCCAGACCGCCGAGACGGATCACTTCGAGGCCGTTCTGTGCAGTCGCCACCGCACGCCGCAACGGCCCGCGGATCGCGTCTGCGTTCAGTCCCACCACAACACACTCCTGCGTTCGACGCTTGTCCCCGCTCGAACCGGCCACTCACCGACCCGTCAGAAGCTTCTCACACCGAACCCCTTCGAATCCGGCGCGCCTGATTTATTTCTCTGTCAGCGAGCAGGAATTCCGTCGGCGAGCCACGCGCGAGCCTTCTCCGCAGTCGACCGCACACCACCGAGCTGGCTCGCCACCTGCACAGCAGCCGTGCCGCCCCGAGAATCTCGCGACGAAATGGAACCCTCGACGGTCAGGACCTCGCGAACCGCCGGCGTCAACGACGGATCGATCGACGACAACTCCTCGTCGGTCAACTCCTCCAACCCGACGCCGCGCCCCTCCGCAACACGAACGCACGCTCCGGCCGCCTCGTGCGCCACCCGGAACGGAACACCCTGTCTCACCATCCACTCGGCGATGTCCGTCGCCAACGTGAAGCCTGCGGGCGCGAGCTCGGCCAACCGATCCACATGGAACTCCAGTGTCCCGACCAATCCGGCGAGAGCGGGCAGCAACAGTTCCAGCTGCGCCACCGAATCGAAGACCGGCTCCTTGTCCTCCTGCAGATCCCGGTTGTAGGCCAACGGCTGTGCCTTCAGAGTCGCCAGCAGTCCGGTGAGGTTACCGATGAGACGACCCGTCTTGCCGCGCGTCAATTCCGCGACGTCGGGGTTCTTCTTCTGCGGCATGATCGAGCTGCCCGTCGACCACGCGTCGGCGAGCGTTACGTAGCCGTACTCCGGGGTACTCCACGACACGATCTCCTCCGCGAGACGCGACAGATCGACCGCGGTCATCGCAAGCACGAACGACGCTTCCGCCGCGAAGTCACGTGAGGAGGTCGCGTCTATCGAATTCTCGGCCGACGAATCGAAGCCCAGCTCGGCTGCGATCTTCTCCGGGCTCAGGCCCAGCGACGAGCCCGCCAAGGCCCCCGAACCGTACGGCGACACCGCGGCTCGGCGATCGAAATCCTGGAACCTCTGGACGTCACGCAACAGAGGATGGGTGTGCGCCAGGAGATGATGGGCCAGCAGCACCGGTTGCGCGGCCTGCGAATGCGTCTTGCCCGGCATGACCGCAGCCGGGTGCGCAGCAGCCTGCGTGGCCAACGCGTCGACGACGTCGAGGACGCCTGCCGAGACCCGACGGACAGCGTCGCGCAGCCACATCCTGAACAGAGTCGCCACCTGGTCGTTGCGCGAGCGTCCGGCCCGAAGCCTCCCTCCGACCTCGGGACCGACCCTGTCGATCAGGCCCCGTTCGAGCGCTCCGTGGACATCTTCGTCGGACTCTGCGGCAGCGAACTCACCGGAGGCGACGTCCTCGGCCAACCGAGACAAACCGTCGAGCATCGTCTCGAGGTCCGCCGCCGTCAACAATCCCGCACCGTTCAACACACGTGCGTGTGCCATCGACGCCCGAATGTCGTACGGGGCCAACACCCAGTCGAAGTGCGTCGACTTGCTCAGTGCCGCCATCGCCTCGGCCGGACCGGACGCGAACCGTCCGCCCCACAGCGATCCTTCGTTGGTTCCGTGCTGTTCGCTCACAGTTCTGCTTTCCACATCGTTCGGATCATTCGGCACGTCGCGCCAGTTTCTCGATCTTGTCGGCAAGCTCGCTGCCGGTAACGGGTTCTCGGGCAATCACGAAGATGGTGTCGTCTCCGGCGACCGTGCCGACGATTTCGCGAAGCGACGCCCGGTCGAGCGCACTGGCCAGATACCCCGCTGCGCCGGGAGGTGTGCGCAATACCGCTTGGTTGCCGCTCGAATCGGTCGACACGAGCAGTTCACCGAGCAACCTGGTCAGCCTGTCGGTACCCCCGGACACGCCTCGGACCGGGTTACCGTCCTCGGGCACCACGTACACGCCGACGCCACCGTCCGCGGCACGCAGCTTCACCGCGCCCAACTCGTCGAGGTCCCGCGACAACGTCGCCTGAGTGACGTCGATGCCTTCCGACGCCAACAGCGTCGCGAGTTCCGGCTGACTGCGGACCTGATGGTTCGACAGCAGCGCAACGATGCGCGCCTGCCTCCCCGCCCGCGTCGAGGCAGTCAACGGAACCGACGACGCTTCCTCGCTCACGGTCGTCGTGCCTGCTCGAGCAGCCAGACCAGCAGCGCCTTCTGTGCGTGCAAACGGTTCTCGGCCTCGTCCCACACCACGCTCTGCGGGCCGTCGAGCACCTCGTCGGTGATCTCCTCGCCGCGATGCGCGGGAAGACAGTGCAACACAACGGCATCGGACTTGGCTTTGGACAGCAGCTCGGCGTCGATCCGGTACGGCCTGAACGGTGCGACGCGGTCGAGACCGTCGTTCTCCTGACCCATCGACGTCCACGTGTCGGTGACGAGGGCGTCGGCGCCCTCCGCGGCTTCGTACGGGTCCTCGGTGAGAGTGATACGTGCACCGGTGATCTCGGCGCGCGCACGAGACGCCTCGACCACAGCGGGCAGCGGCGCGAATTCACGAGGCGCAGCGATGGTCACGTCGATACCCGCGGTGACACCACCGAGCAACAGCGAATGAGCCATGTTGTTGGCACCGTCACCGAAGTACGCGAGTTTCAGTCCCTTCAGCTCGCCCTTCCGCTCCGCCAGAGTCTGCAGATCGGCGAGGACCTGGCACGGATGGAACTCGTTGGACAGAGCATTCACGATCGGCACCGTCGCTCCGGTGGCCATCTGTTCGAGTCGTTTCTGCCCGAACGTGCGCCACACGATTGCCTCCACGTACCGCGACAGCACCCGGCCGGTGTCCTGCAGCGTCTCCTCACGTCCGAGCTGAGTGCTCTGCCCGTCGACCACCACGGCATGCCCGCCGAGTTGCGCGATTCCGATCTCGAAGGAGAAGCGGGTGCGGGTGGAGTTCTTCTCGAAGATGACGCCGACGCCCTGCGGTCCCTCCAACGGCCGCGTGGAGAACGGTGCGCGCTTGAGTTCTGCTGCGAGCGCCAACACCTCGGCCTGCTCCTGCGGCGTGAGATCGTCGTCCTTGAGGAAGTTCTTCAGTGCCATGTCAATCCGTTTCGTCGGCAGTGTCGAGAATTGTGGGCAATGCCGCGACGAACGACGCCGCCTGTTCCTCTGTGAGAACCAAGGGCGGGGCCAAGCGCAGAACGTCGGGCTGGGCGGCATTGATCAGGAAGCCTGCATCGCGGGCAGCGGATTCGGCTTTGGCTGCGACGGCCTTCGACAGTACGACGCCCAGGAGGAGACCGGATCCGCGAACGTGGTCGATCAGCGGATGGTGCAGCTCCTCGATGGAGTGTGTGATGACCTTGCCCAGCCTGTCGGCGTGAGACACCAGGTCGTCCTCGGCGAGAGTCCGAAGCACCGCCAGCGCGGCCGACGCGCACACCGGATTTCCACCGAACGTGGTGCCGTGCTTGCCCGGATGAAGCAGGGCGGCTGCCTCGCCGATTCCGATGCACGCACCGATCGGCAGTCCCCCGCCGAGCCCCTTCGCCAACGTGATGACATCGGGGACGATACCGACGGCCTGATGCGCGTAGAACCATCCGGTCCGCCCGATGCCCGTCTGCACCTCGTCGAGGATCAGCAGAGCTCCGTGCCGCGCCGTGATCTCCCGTGCGGCGAGCAGATAGCCCTCCGGCGGCACCACGACACCGCCCTCGCCCATGATCGGTTCCAGGAAGACTGCCGCAGTGTCCGAATCAACGGCAGCCTCCAGTGCGGCGACATCTCCGTACGGCACGTGCTCCACGCCCGCGGGCATCGGCTCGAACGGCACGCGCTTGTCCGGCTGACCCGTCAAGGCGAGCGCACCCATCGTTCGCCCGTGGAACGCCTTCTCGGCGGCAATGATCTTGGGCCGACCGGTCAACCGCGCAATCTTGAACGCTGCTTCGTTGGCCTCGGTACCGGAATTGCACAGGAACACGCGTCCGTGCACGCTCGCACCCAGATGGGACAGCAGCTGCTCGGCGAGCGCGATACCCGGCTCGGTCGCATACAGGTTCGAGGTGTGCCCGAGCGTCGACAGCTGGGTCGTGACCGCGTCGATCACAGCGGGATGTGCATGGCCGAGAATGTTGACGGCGATACCGGCGAGCAGGTCGAGGTACTGCTTACCGTCGGCGTCGGTCACAACGGCGCCCTCACCGCGCACCAGAGCAACGCGTGGCACACCGTAATTGTCCATCAACGAATTCGACCACCGCGCTTGGAGGTCGACGGTCGTGGTGTGCTCGGTCATGAATGCTCTCCTGATAGTTCCGGCGCCGACACCATCGTGCCGATCCCTTCGCCTGTGAACAGTTCCACCAGAACCGAATGCGGAACCCTACCGTCGATGACGTGTGCAGACGGCACACCACCCTGGACCGCTCGTAGGCACGCCTCCATCTTCGGCACCATCCCCGCGTCGAGCGAGGGCAGCAGAGCAGTCAGAGAATCCACGTCGATCTCCGACGTCAACGACGACCGATCCGGCCAATTCGTGTACAGCCCTTCGACATCGGTGAGTACTACGAGCTTCTCCGCACCGATCGCCTCGGCAAGCGCAGCGGCAGCGGTGTCGGCGTTGATGTTGTGCACCACGCCCTCGGCGTCGGGAGCGATGGTCGACACCACCGGAATCCTGCCTGCCGCAATGAGATCGAGGACCGCGTCGGGATTCACCGAAGTGACGTCGCCGACGAGGCCGATGTCGGTCGGCGAACCGTCGACCATCACCGAACGCTTGGATGCCGTGAACAGGTGGGCATCCTCACCGGAGATCCCCACGGCGTACGGCCCGTGACTGTTGATCAGCCCGACGAGCTCGCGTCCGACCTGGCCGAACAGAACCATCCGGACGATGTCCATCACCTCGGGCGTCGTGACGCGGAATCCACCACGGAATTCTCCGGTCATACCCAGCCTGGCCAGCATCGCGTTGATCTGAGGCCCACCGCCGTGCACCACCACAGGATGCAATCCGACGGTTCGGAGAAAGACCATGTCCTCGGCGAAGGCGCGCTTGAGTCCCTCGTCGATCATCGCGTTCCCGCCGTATTTGACGACGACGATCTTGTCGTTGAACTTCTGCAGCCACGGCAAGGCACCGGCCAGCGTGTGCGCCTTCTGCGACGCCGTCAGATCGAGTTCGGTCATGACGAGTACGCCGAGTTCTCTTCGACGTACCCGTGGGAAAGATCGGTCGTGCGAATCGTGACGACGGACTCGCCGACACCGAGGTCGATCCGAACTTCGATGTCCTCTCCGGACAGGTCGACCTCACGGGCACCCGGAGCTCCGACACCGTCGACGCAGACCGGACTCCCGTTGAACGACACTGCAATACGGTTCGGGTCCAGCTCGATCGGGGCGATACCGACTGCTGCGAGCACCCGGCCCCAGTTGGGATCGGATCCGAAGAGAGCCGTCTTGACCAGGCTGTCCCGTGCCACCGTGCGCGCACCGACCAAAGCATCGTCCTCCGACGCAGCCCCGGAGACCGTGACCTTCACCCGCTTCGTGACACCTTCGGCATCCGCCATCAACTGATCGGCCAGATCGTCACACACCGCCAGTACCGCGGCGTTCAGCTCGTCCTGGCTCGGAGAGACACCGCTGGCTCCCGACGCAAGCAGCAGAACCGTGTCGTTGGTGGACGTGGCCCCGTCGACATCGAGGCGATCGTAGGACAATCGTGTCGCGTTCCGCAGCGCGGTGTCCAACTGCTCGGCCGATGCGACGGCGTCGGTGGTGACCACGCTGAGCATCGTCGCCAACGAAGGAGCAAGCATGCCCGCGCCCTTGGCCATTCCGCCGACGTTCCACTTGTCGACATGATGGAAGGCAGCCTGCTTCGGAACCGTGTCGGTGGTCATGATCGCGTACGCGGCATCCGTTCCGCCCGAAATGCCGCCCGCCAACTCGTGCACCACTTCGGTGACACCGGGAATCAACTTGTCCATCGGCAACCGATCGCCGATCAGACCCGTCGAACACACAGCAACTTCGCCGGCACCCGTCTCGGTGCCCCAATTGCTCAACGCCGAGGCGACCTCTTCCGCCGTTCGATGCGTGTCCTGGAACCCGCCCGCACCGGTGCAAGCATTGGCCCCACCGGAGTTGAGAATCACCGCACGGAGCTTGCCCGCGGTCAGCACCTGCTGAGACCACAGCACCGGTGCGGCCTTCACCTTGTTTCGCGTGAAGACACCCGCCGCAGCCGTATCGGGCCCTTCGTTGAACACCAGCGCCAGGTCGGACTTCCCGCTGGCTTTGATGCCCGCCGCGATACCTGCACCCTTGAATCCAGCAGGTGCAGTGACACCCTGGTTCCGGACGAGCTTGCCCTGAAGCGCCGTCGCTTCGGTCGAACTGCTCACGGTGCGACTCCTACGGTCGAAAGTCCGTCGGTCTCGGGCAGTCCGAGAGCGAGGTTCATGGATTGGACCGCAGCGCCTGCCGTCCCCTTGGTCAAGTTGTCGATGGCAGCGATGACAACGAGCAATCCGGCGTCGGCGTCGACCGACACACTCAGCTGCACCGCGTTGGACCCGATCACCGCACCCGTCTGCGGCAATCGTCCCGATGACAGCACATGGACGAACGGTTCTGCTGCATAAGCCTTCTCGTACACCTCGACGGCCTGCGCCTCGGTCGCTGTGGTCCGCGCGGTGCACGTGGCCAGAATGCCACGCGGCATCGGTGCCAGGACGGGCGTGAACGACACGGACACCGGCTCCGGCGACAGCGCCGACAGGTTCTGCACGATCTCCGGGTTGTGCCGATGCGCCCCTGCAATGCCGTACGCCCGCACCGACCCCATCACCTCGGAACCGAGCAGATCCGCCTTGGGCGCACGGCCGGCACCCGACGAACCGCTGACGGCCACCACGTTCACCCGCGGCTCCACGATCCCCGCTGCAACCGCAGGGGCGAGCGCAAGACTCGACACCGTCGGATAGCACCCGGGAACTGCGATCCGGGTAGCTCCGATCAGCTTCTCTCGATGGCCGGGGAGCTCGGGCAACCCGTAGGGCCACGTACCCGCGTGAGGCGACTTGTAGTACTTCTCCCACGCGGAGGCGTCGGACAACCGGAAATCGGCGCCACAGTCGATGATCACGACGGACTCTGGGAGTTGTTGCGCGATCTCCGCGGACTTGCCGTGCGGCAATCCCAGGAAGACGACCTCGTGTCCTTCCAGTTCGGACAGCGTGGTCTCACCGAGAACGCGGTCCGCGAGGGGCAGCAGGTGCGGGTGGAACTCGCCCAGCGAGGCGCCCGCATTGCCACCCGCGGTGAGAGATCCGATGACGATTCGTCCCGACTGCACGCCCGGATGACCGAGCAACAGTCGCAGAATCTCGCCGCCTGCGTATCCACTGGCGCCCGCGACGGCAATCCGCAGGGGCGCACCATTCCGATCGTTCATACGATGATTATGCATCACCATGCAAGCTCATTCACGATCGGGTCGATCATCCGTCCTTCATCGACCGTCGGATTTCGTCGAGCTTCTTCCGACCCGCGGCCTCACGCTCGTTCCACTGCTCGTCGAGCGTGCGACCCGCAGGCGTCCCGTGATCCAACTCCTCACGACCCAACGCCGTCGTCGCACGGCCCTCGACCTTGTCCCGAACGCTGTCCCACGTCGGCACACCCTGGTCGGTGAAACCCGTCGGCGAATCATGGTTGGAGAAACCAGAACTCACTCCCCCGCCGATTGCGCCGTCGATTGCGCTGTCGTCCACCAACTCGGCGTCGAGGATGCCCTGTCGAGGAATTTCCGTCGGCGTCCCGCCCAGCGGGGAATGACCGGGACTTGTCGGGTCGTTCCGCGGACGCGACTCCTGCGGATCTCCCAGCGGCTGATCGATGTGAGGCGTGGTCGTGTGCGGGACGTCCACATCGGGAATGTCACCGGGCGGAACCGTCGACGGATCTACGTTCGCCGTATCCAGTTCCGCCAGCAGTGCCGACGCCGCCGCGCGGACGGGTGCGAGCGCGCTGCGCCCGCCCACCGCGGCGAGCACCTCGCGCAGTACTGCGACGTCGGTTCGATCGTCCGTGGTCATACTTCCTCCTGAGCAGTAGGAAAGTCGTACGACACCAGGCTACGGACTCGGCGGCCATCAGCCTCGCAGTTCGGCCCCGACGGCGTCCTTCGCAGCCGCCACCGCCGCATCGCGTGCCTCGGTGGCCTGCGCCTCGGTCAGTGTTCCGTCGCTGCCGCGGAACACCAACGCGAATGCCAGAGACTTCTTGTTCGCACCGACCTGCTCACCTTCGAACACGTCGAACAATCTGATGCTCTCGAGAAGTTCACCCGCGCCTGTGTACAGCGCAGCTTCGACATCGGCCGCTGGAACCGATCGCTCGACGACCACAGCAACGTCCTGAAGTACCGCAGGAAACGGCGACACGATCGGGGCCGGAAGAGACTCGACGATCGGGAGCGCATCGAGATTCAACTCGACAGCGCACGTGCGCGCCGGCAGTTCCGCCCGCTCGAGAACCGCCGGATGCAGCTCGCCCGCGTACCCGACGACGCTGCCGTCGACAAGCAGTTCGGCGCATCGACCGGGATGCCACGGAAGGTACTGCGCCGCACGGAACTCCAACTCCACACCCGCAGCAGCAGCGATTGTCCGAGCTGCGGCGAAAGCGTCGGACGCATCGGCTGCGCGCCCCGGTCCCCACGGACCCGACGGATCGCGCTGGCCGGTCAGCACAGCACCGACGAACACCGGCTGGTCCGGAAGCGACCCACGCAGGCGCGCGATCTCCTCCTCGGTCGGACGCTCGTGAACCGCGAGCGCGTCGACGGGGGCCGTGTGATCACCGGGGCGGACGACCTGAGCGATCCCGAACAACGACAGATCACGTTGACCCCGGCTGACGTTGCGCGCCAGAATCTCCAGCAAGCCCGGCAACACCGTGGTCGCGAGCTCGGGACGGTCGGCTTCCAGCGGATTCAGCACCGAGGTGGTCCGGCGTCGAACATCGTCAGCGGGAAGACCCCACCTATCGAACACCCCGGTCGGTAGGAACACCGTCGGCAGCACCTCGACGTATCCGGCGAACGCGAGCGACTTGCCGACGGCGCGCCTTCGCTTCTGGGTGGCCGTCAACCCGCGCCCAGCCGGCGCTGTCGGAAGAACGGACGGAATCTGTTCCAGGCCCTCCAAACGGAGGACCTCCTCGACGAGGTCGGCGGGTTGCTGCAGATCCGGCCGCCACGTCGGCGGGGTCACCACGAGTTCTCCGTGGCCCGAGTCGCTGACACCGACCTCGACGTCACACCCGATCTGCGTCAGACGCCGAGCGGCCGTCCCGTTCGGGTACGCGACCCCGGCGACCCGATCCGGCAGATCGAGATCCATCCGGACGGCATCGAACACGTGCGGCTTGCCGATATCGGTCAGCACCGACTCGACACGACCTCCGGCGATCTCGACGAGCAACTGTGCCGCACGATCCAACGCGGCCACGGGCAACGCCGAATCGACGGTGCGCTCGAAACGCTTGCTCGCCTCACTCGACAACTTGTGCCTGCGACCCGTGCGAAACACCGCGAGAGGATCGAACGTCGCTGCCTCGAGGATCACGTCGACAGTGTTGTCGTCGACTTCCGTCGACGCGCCGCCCATGACACCTGCGAGAGAAACCGCACCCGAATCATCTGCGATCACGACATCCTCGACGTCGAGAGTGCGCTCCACACCGTCGAGTGTGGTGAGCTTCTCCCCCGCCTTCGCGCGCCGGACAACGATGTCGCCACTGAGCTTGTTCGCATCGAACGCATGCAGCGGCTGGCCCAACTCGTGCAGCACGTAGTTCGTGACGTCCACCGCCGCCGAGATGGGCCTGATCCCCGCCAGTAACAGCCTGCGCTGCAACCACCACGGGGTGGCGGCGTTCGGGTCGATGCCACTGACCTTGCGTAGCGCGAATCGGGTCGCCCCGGAATCGGCATCGACCGTCGTGGGCCACGTGTCGGCCTCGTTGTTCTGCACCGGCCCTGCCGCGGGGTCCGCGAACTCCAGATCGAAGCTGCTCGCGAGCTCCCGAGCCAGCCCTCGGACGGAGAAGGCGTATCCGCGGTCGGGTGTCACGTTCAACTCGATCACTGCGTCGTCGAGCCCCAGCACAGCTTTGGCGTCGTCACCGGGAACCGCGGTACCTTCCGGCAACACCAGAATTCCCGACGAGTCCCGCCCCAACCCCAGCTCAGCTGTCGAGCAGATCATGCCGTTGGACGTCTTGCCGTACGTCTTGCGCGCCGCGATCGCGAATCCGCCGGGCAGCACACTTCCCGGCAGGGCTGCGACGATGAGATCGCCTTCGGCGAAGTTCCTTGCACCGCAGACGATTTCCTGCAATTCCTCGGCGCCGACGTCGACATGGCAGAACCGAATCGGCTTCTTGAACTCCGTCAACTCCTCGATCGACGAGACACGCCCGATCACGAGCGGTCCGGTGACATTGTCCAGCGACTCCAGCTCCTCGACCTCGAAGCCGACGCGAACGAAGCCTTCGTCGAGTTCTTCGGGGGTCACCTTCCACTGCGGCGCAGTGCGCTGCAGAACCTCGGTCAGCCAGGATTGTGGAACTCGCACGTCTGCTCAGCTCTTTCTACGGATCGAAACTCGGTAAGGGCAGTTCTCGAGATCAGGCGTCGACGCCGAAGGGGATCGTGAAACGGATGTCACCCTCGACGATGTCTCGCATGTCGGGAATGTCGTTGCGGAACTGCAACGTTCGCTCCAGACCCATACCGAAGGCGAAACCCGAGTACACCTCTGGATCGATACCACTCGCCCGCAGCACCTTCGGGTTGACCATTCCGCAGCCGCCCCATTCGACCCAGCCCGGGCCACCCTTCTTCTTCGGGAACCAGACATCGACCTCGGCGGACGGCTCGGTGAACGGAAAGTAGTTGGGCCGCATACGAGTACGCGTTTCCTCACCGAACAGCGCCCGAGCGAATGCGTCGAGCGTGCCGCGTAGGTTCGCCATCGTCAGACCCTTGTCGATTGCAAGACCCTCGACCTGGTGGAACACCGGGGTATGCGTTGTGTCCAGTTCGTCGGTCCGGAACGTCCGCCCGGGGCAGACGATGTAGATCGGCACCTCACGCGACAGCATCGACCGCACCTGAACCGGCGACGTGTGAGTACGAAGAACCTGACGCGACCCCTCGGGTGCGATGTGGAACGTGTCCTGCATGGTCCGAGCCGGATGGTCCGGCAAGAAGTTCAACGCGTCGAAGTTGAAATGCTCGGTCTCGACCTCCGGGCCCTCCTCGACCTCCCACCCCATCGCGACGAACACATCGGCAACCTGGTCGGCGATGATCGTGATCGGATGACGAGCGCCCACCGGGCGCCGTGTCGACGGAAGCGTCACGTCGATGGTCTCGGCGACGAGAATCGCGGCGTCGCGCTCGGCAAGCAGCACCTGGCGGCGGGCATCGAACGCCTTCTGCACGCGATCGCGAGCGACCTTCACCCGCTTACCGGCATCAGCCTTCTGATCACCCGGAATCGATCCGAGCGCACGCTGCGCCAACGCAAGCGGCGCCCGGTTGCCGATGTGCTCGATCTTCACCTGCGTCAACTCGTCCAGATCACGAGTAGCGGTGAAAGCCTTCTCGGCCCCGTCGGCGGCGGCATCGAGAGCAGCCGGCTCGAGCACGCTCGGATCTACCGGCTGGGCGTTGTCGGCTTCTTTCTTCGCCACGAGTGCTGCAACTCCTTGGTGGTGTGGATTGATGTCCCTGGAGGACGATTCTAGGCGAGCGACAAAGTCATTTATGCCCAGACCTGCGGTGAGCTCGCGCGCTGGCGTAGAGGCAGATCGCCGCCGCCGTCGCCAGGTTCAGGCTTTCGGCTCGGCCGTGAATCGGAATCCTGACGCGATGATCAGCGGCAGCCGTGACTGCGGGCGCCAACCCGTGCGCCTCGTTGCCGAACAACCAGGCCGTCGGCCGGCTCAGGATCTCGTCCGCATCGTCGAGGTCCACATCACCGTCGGCTGCCGTCGCGAGAATCGTGACGCCGGCCGCACGCAACGCGTCGAGCCCGGCGTCCACCGATCGCTCGCGCGCGATCGGGAGATGGAACAAACTGCCTGCCGACGCACGAACGCACTTGCCGTTGTGCGGATCGACCGCATCTCCGAGCAGAATCACCGAGTCCGCACCTACTGCGTCGGCGACCCGTATGACCGTTCCGGCGTTGCCCGGTTCGGACACCTCCACGGGAACAGCCACCAGCTGCGGGTTTCCGTCGAGAGCCACTCGGACATCCACATCGACGGTGCGGCACACAGCGACCACCCCAGGCGGAGTCACCGTGTCCGACAAGCCCTTGGCGGCGCGTTCGGTGATCGCGTGGACCGGAACGCCCGTCGTACGCGCGAGATCGAGCACGACACCGTTGCGGTCTGCCGAGTCCTCTCGAAAGAACACCTCTCGCGCGACGCCGGCGTGTAACGCCTCCGCAACGGAGTTGGTGCCCTCGGCGAGAAAGAGACCCGTCTTCTTTCTTTCGGCGGCGCGGAGGAGCTTCACAGCCGAAACGACCCGTGGCGTTCGCTCGGTGAGCGTGTCCACGGGTCGTTTCGGATCGAGATCGTCGTGCGTCAACCTGCTCAGGCTGCTTCTCCGGCAGGGGCGTTGACGTCGGCAGGCAGTGCAGCCTTGGCGATCTCCACCAAGGAAGCGAATGCAGCAGCATCCGAGACAGCGAGCTCGGCGAGGATCTTGCGATCGACCTCGACGCCTGCAGCCTTCAGGCCCTGGACGAAGCGGTTGTAGGTGATGTCGTTGGCGCGAGCTGCAGCGTTGATACGCGTGATCCACAGCTTGCGGAAGTCACCCTTGCGAGCCTTGCGGTCGCGGTATGCGTAGGTGAGCGAGTGGAGCTGCTGCTCCTTGGCCTTGGTGTACAGACGTGAGCGCTGTCCGCGGTAGCCCTTGGACGCTTCGAGAATCGAACGGCGCTTCTTCTGGGCGTTGACCGCCCTTTTTACGCGTGCCACTGGTAAATCCTGTCGATCTGGGGGCTTGTCACAAAAACCCCGAATGGTATGGGATGACGCCGGCCGACTTCGCCGACTACGAAGTCCAGATCAGATGCCGAGCAGGCGCTTGATCCGCGGCTCGTCGGCCTTCGTGACGACTGCAACGCCGTCGAGACGACGGGTCACCTTGGTCGGCTTGTGCTCCAGCAGGTGGCGACGGCCGGCCTTCTGACGCAGGATCTTGCCGCTGCCGGACACCTTGAATCGCTTCTTGGCGCCACTGTGGGTCTTCTGCTTGGGCATGGAGTCCTCAGTTCTGTGTTGCTCTATCGGTCTTGCTCGGCACGATCCGTGCCGGTTTCAACCGGCACGGATCGTCTAACTGGTCGTGCTTGGTTCAGGAGCTCGGCGGCGTCGCCGCAGCCGGAGCATCTCCCGCTGCAGGCTCGGCAGGTGCGGGCTCGGCGGCCGGAGCCGGAGCTGCTGCACGCTGAGCCGGCGGAGCTGCCGCGCTCTCCTGCGCCTTGACGCGAGTCTTGGCACCCTTGTGGGGAGCAAGCACCATCGTCATGTTGCGTCCGTCCTGCTTCGCGGACGTTTCCACGAAACCGAGATCGGCGACATCTGCACCTAGACGCTGCAGCAGTCGGAAGCCGAGCTCGGGACGCGACTGCTCACGTCCACGGAACATGATGGTGACCTTGACCTTCGACCCGGCTTCGAGGAAGCGAACAACGTTGCGCTTCTTGGTCTCGTAGTCGTGTGCGTCGATCTTCGGGCGGAGCTTCTGCTCCTTGATCACCGTCAGAGTCTGGTTCTTGCGCGATTCACGCGCCTTCTGTGCTGCCTCGTACTTGAACTTCCCGTAGTCCATGATCTTGCAGACCGGCGGACGAGCGTCGGGAGCCACTTCTACGAGATCGAGATCGGCTTCGAGAGCCAAGCGGAGTGCATCTTCAACACGCACGATGCCAACCTGTTCACCGCCCGGTCCGACTAGACGAACCTCGCGAACACGGATGTTGTCGTTAATGCGAGTCTCAGTGCTGATGGGGCCTCCTAGGTAGTGCGATGTGGGGTCGAGCCGACCGCCTGGCACAGCCCGCCTGCCCGCTTGTCCTACGACGACGGCGCCGCCGGGACGTCCATGCCTTGCGGCACTGACCCGTACAACGCAAAAACCCTGCTCAGCATTTCCGCTGAAGCAGGGCCCGAAGTCGACCGGTCGGACGAACACCGCACGCGATGCACATCCCCTCTTGCGAGGAAGCTCGGAACTGCGCCGCGACGGCGCCTGTCCGAGTGACCGGACCGGAATCAACCTGAGCTGAAAACCGGTGGGAGTCGGGCTCCACTTGCTGCCTTCGAGTAACAATCCCCAGCTGGAGAACGCGTCGAAGACGGTCGTTGAAGAACTGTACCAGCCGACCAGGCTGTTCGCCGAATCGGCGCTGGCGAACGCTGCTCACCGTCGCCGTGACATCCTCGTAGACATGAGCAACCCCGAACATGCCGACGAGCCGGACGTCCGCGAACTCGCCGACGTCCCCGCCGTCGAGGTGATCAGCCGCGCCGCCGTGATGCTGATGAGCTCCGCAGCCGAAAAGCTCGGACTGTCCGAAGCCGATCCCTCCTCGAGCCCCCACCTCGACCTCGACGAAGCCCGACGAGTCATCACCGCCCTCGCAGGCCTCGTCACCTCCTCGGTCGAATACCTCGGACCCCACGCAGGCCCCATCCGCGAAGGACTCCAGGCACTGCAGAAAGCCTTCCGCGAAAACTCCGCCTACCCCGACGAGCCCGGCAAGGGCCCCGGCGAGAAATACACGGGGCCGGTGTACTGATCACCCGTTCCCCCGTCGGACCGAACGTGGCATTCGGTCACTTGAAGTGACTGAACGTCACATTCGCTCCGGAAAGAGCGGGAGGAACCGGAGCGAATGTGACGTTCGGTGCAGAGGCGGTCGGAGAGGTCAGACGGCTGCGGCTTTGCGGGGACGCCGCTTCTTGACCGGTGCCTTCTGGGTGTCCTTCACGGGCTCGCGGGTGAGTGCCTCCTGCAGGAACTTGCCGGTGTAGCTCTCCGGCACTGCAGCGACCTCTTCGGGGTTGCCCTGGGCCACGACGGTGCCTCCGCCGGAACCGCCTTCCGGACCCATGTCGATGATCCAGTCCGACACCTTGATGACGTCGAGATTGTGCTCGATGACGATGACGGTGTTGCCTTTGTCCACCAGTCCGTTGACCACGCCGAGCAATTTGCGGATGTCTTCGAAGTGCAGGCCTGTTGTCGGTTCGTCGAGAATGTAGACGGTCCGACCGGTGGAGCGTTTCTGCAGTTCCGACGCCAGCTTCACTCGCTGCGCTTCACCACCGGACAGGGTGGTCGCGGGCTGACCGAGCCGGACGTATCCGAGGCCGACCTCGACCAAGGTCTTGAGGTAGCGGTGGATGGACGTGATGGGCTCGAAGAACTCGGCTGCCTCTTCGATCGGCATGTCCAGTACCTCGGAGATGGTCTTTCCCTTGTAGTGCACTTCGAGTGTCTCGCGGTTGTAGCGAGCTCCGTTGCACACCTCGCACGGCACGTACACGTCGGGAAGGAAGTTCATCTCGATCTTCAGCGTGCCGTCTCCCGAGCATGCCTCGCACCGACCGCCCTTGACGTTGAACGAGAAACGGCCCGGTTGGTAACCGCGCACCTTCGCCTCGGTGGTGGCTGCGAACAACGTTCGGATCTTGTCGAACACACCGGTGTACGTGGCTGCGTTGGAGCGGGGCGTACGTCCGATGGGTGACTGGTCGACGCGAACCAACTTGTCCAGTTGGTCGAGTCCGTTGATTCGCGTGTGGCGTCCCGGGACCTGGCGAGCACCGTTGAGCTTGTTCGCCATGACCGTCGCGAGGATGTCGTTCACGAGCGTCGACTTTCCCGATCCCGACACACCGGTGACCGAGGTGAGCACGCCGAGAGGGAAACTGACGTCGATTCCCTTGAGGTTGTGCTCGCGAGCACCGACGACGGTGACCTGACGCTTCTTGTCCACCACACGTCGGAGGTCGGGCAGCGGGATCTCGAGGCGACCTGCGAGGTAGGCACCCGTCAGGGACTCCTCGTTCTTCAGCAGGTCCTGGTAGGACCCGCTGTGCACAACTCGTCCGCCGTGCTCGCCTGCCTGCGGTCCGATGTCGACGACCCAGTCGGACGTACGGATGGTGTCCTCGTCGTGCTCGACGACGATCAGGGTGTTCCCGAGATCTCGCAGTCGAGTGAGGGTGTCGATGAGTCGACGGTTGTCCCGTTGATGCAGGCCGATCGACGGTTCGTCGAGGACGTACAGAACGCCGACGAGACCGGATCCGATCTGCGTGGCGAGCCTGATGCGCTGAGCCTCTCCGCCGGAGAGGGAACCTGCTGCGCGGGACAGCGACAGGTATTCGAGGCCTACGTCGAGCAGGAACCCGAGCCTGGCCTGGACCTCCCTGAGAACCTGACCTGCAATGGCCTCTTCCTTGGCTCCGAGGGTGAGGCTGTTCAGGAAGTCGGCGGTGTCCGAGATCGACAGACGGCAGACGTCGGCGATGGACTTCGCGCCGAATCCACCCGCCTCGATGGTGACGGAGAGGATCTCCGGCCGAAGACGATCTCCACCGCACGCCGGGCATGGGACGTCACGCATGTACCCGTCGTAGCGTTCCTTCATCTGCTCGGATTCGGTCTGCTCCAGCCTGCGATGCAGGAAGGGCATGACGCCTTCGAACTCCGCGTAGTACGACCGGGTACGCCCGTACCGATTCTTGTACTTGACGTGAACCTGATGCTCACTGCCCTCCAGGACAGCGCGCTTCACTTTTGCGGGCAGCTTGCTCCAGGGCGCGTCGAGGTCGAACCCCATCGCGTCCGACAACCCGGACAGCAGCCGGCCGAAGTACTCCGATGTCTGCCCCATCGACCACGGCGCGATGGCGCCGTCGGCCAGGGACAGATCCGGGTCCGGTACCACCAGATCCGGATCGACCTCTTTGCGCACACCCAGCCCGAGGCACTCCGAACACGCACCGTAGGGCGAGTTGAACGAGAACGACCGGGGCTCGAGATCGTCGATGGACAGCGGATGCGCGTTGGGGCAGGCCAGCTTCTCGGAAAAGCGACGCTCGCGATCGGGCGAGTTCTCGTCGATGTCGACGAAATCCAGGACGACGATCCCGTCGGCGAGGCGTAGCGCCGTTTCGACCGAGTCCGTCAACCGCTGCTTCGAACTGGCTTTCACCGTGAGGCGGTCGACGACCACCTCGATGTCGTGCTTTTCCTGCTTCTTGAGCTTGGGGGGATCGGTCAATTGGTGCACCACGCCGTCGACGCGGACTCGCGAGTAACCCTGAGTGTTCAACGACTCGAACAAGTCGACGAACTCGCCCTTGCGGGTACGGACCACGGGAGCGAGCACCTGGAACTTGATGCCCTCTTCCATCGCGAGCACCTGGTCCACGATCTGCTGGGGTGTCTGCTTGGCGATCTTCTCCCCACACACCGGGCAGTGAGCCGTGCCTGCGCGCGCGAAAAGCAGACGCAGGTAGTCGTACACCTCGGTGATGGTGCCGACGGTCGAGCGCGGATTGCGGTTGGTCGACTTCTGATCGATGGACACCGCAGGCGACAGACCTTCGATGAAATCGACGTCCGGCTTGTCCATCTGACCGAGGAACTGACGAGCATAGGCAGACAGCGATTCGACGTAGCGTCGCTGACCTTCCGCGAAGATGGTGTCGAACGCCAGCGACGACTTACCCGAACCCGAGAGCCCGGTGAAGACCACGAGGCTGTTGCGCGGCAGGTCGATATCGACCCCCCGCAGGTTGTGTTCCCGCGCACCTCGTACGACCAGGCGATCCGCCACAATTTTCCCTTCTTTTCGGAAGTGTTCGAACACCGAACGCCGGTACCGACGACTCTCGCGTACCACCGAACGAACCGATCCAACCGATGCTGTTGTGATGCACACGTGAAGATCCAGTTCACGCACGAGCAATGCTAGGCCGACCCACCGACACGTTTGCCCGGCGCCGCAGCGGTCAGTTGCCACGCAACACTCGGGGCTTACCCAGGGTCGAACAGGCAACGTGCTCGAGCCGACGGTAGCCTCCTCGCAATGGACGAGCACCTCATGGTCATCGACGACCAGTACACCGGCGCGGTTTCCCCAGGATCGACGCCTCAGCGGCGGCAGATCTCCGGCGGCACGATCACCAAGATGTCGGTCGGCCCGATGGACAACAACTCCTACCTCGTCGTTTGTTCCACCAGCGGTGAGTCGCTTCTCATCGACGCCGCCAACGAGGCCGAGCGCCTGTCACAGCTCATCGACGAGAACGCGCCGACCCTCAGCTTGATCGTCACGACGCACCAGCATGCGGATCATTGGCAGGCGCTGGAAGACATCGCGGGCGGAACGGCGTCGCCCACGGCTGCACACACCTTGGACGCGGAACCGCTCCCGGTCACCCCGGACCGTCTGCTGGCCGACGGAGACACCATCGAGGTGGGCAGCCTCACACTGAAAGCAATTCACCTGCGTGGTCACACGCCTGGGTCCATCGCGCTCGCTCTCACGGACGCCAAGTCGGGTGTCACTCATCTCTTCACCGGCGACTCCCTGTTCCCCGGAGGTGTCGGAAAGACCTCCACACCCGAGGATTTCACGCAGCTGCTCGACGACGTCTCGTCCAAACTGTTCGACGAGTACGGCGACGACACTGTCGTCTATCCCGGGCACGGCAAGGACACCACGATCGGCGCGGAGCGCGGATCCCTGGACGAGTGGCGCTCGCGCGGCTGGTGATCTTCTCGGCGCGCTTGAGATGCCCGAACCCCGGGTATGGATACGGTGGAGCGGCGCAGGTACCTGTCCTCGGACGGGTGTCCGCGCCGAACATCGACGTTCATCGACCCATCCAGGAGGCTGTCAATGCTGGTCCGCCGTATCGCTCGTCCGCTGATGTCGACCATCTTCATCGCCGGAGGGATCGACGCACTGCGTAACCCCGCCGGGAAGGCGAAGGTTGCGGCACCCCTGATCGAGCAGGGGCAGGACACACTTCCTGACAGCGTCACATCGAACGTGCCGAGCGATCCCGAGACCCTCGTCCGCATCAACGGCGCAATTCAGGTCGGCGGTGGAATCCTCCTGGCGACGGGCAAGGCCCCGCGGATCGCGTCGCTCGCTCTGGCAGGCAGCCTCGTGCCCACCACGGTCGCCGGCCACGCATTCTGGAACGAGACCGATCCCGCCGCGAAGGCTGCACAGCGCACTCAGTTCTTCAAGAACGTCAGCCTGCTCGGCGGTCTTCTGATCGCCGCCGTCGACACCGAGGGCAAGCCGTCTCTGGCGTGGCGTGGACGTCGGGCTGCACGCAAGGCGCAGGAATCCGTCGTCTCGGCGTTGCCGGGGACCCACGACACCGCCGACCACCTCGGTGCCGCCACTGGACGCATCCGCGAGATCGCGTCGGTAGCTGCTACCCGCAGCGCGGACCTCGCCGAGGCAGCACAGCCTGTCGTCTCTAAGTGGGCCGATGTCGCTGCCGAGAAGAGTTCCGATCTCGCCGACGCCGCCCAGCCCGTTGTCTCGCACTGGGCCGACGTTGCAGCAGACAAGGGATCCGACTTCGCCGACGCCGCCCAGCCGGTCATCTCACGATGGGCACACAAGGCCGCAGATCGAGGTCACGACCTCGCCGAGGTCGCGCAGAAGCGCGGCTCGAAGCTCGCCGAGGAAGCAGCCGATCGTGGACAGGATCTGGCGAAGGTGGCGCAGAAGCGTGGTTCCAAGTGGGCCGAAACCGCCGCCGATCGCAGCGAGGAACTGACCGAACTCGCTCAGAAGCGTGGCTCGAAACTCGCAAAGAAGGCGCAGAAGCGTGGTTCGCAGCTGGCCGAGGACGCAGCCGACCGCGGCGCAGAACTGGCCGAGCTGGCCCAGAAGCGCGGCTCCAAGTGGGCCGAAACCGCCGCCGATCGCGGCGCGGACCTCGTCGACGCCGCCCAGGACCGGAGCGGAAAGTGGGCCGACGTGGCGTCGGCGCGTGCGGCCGAGTTCGCCGACGTCGCTCAGGAACGCGGAAGCAAATTGGCGGAGCTGGCCGCGGATCGCACGGAGACCCTGAGCAACCGCGCACGCAAGCGTGCAGAGAAGCAAAGCCGTGAGTTCGACAAGGCCACCGAAAAGGCTCGCGCGAAGCTGGACAAGAAGGTCGAAAAGGCACGCAAAGAGCTCGACAAGCGCGTGCAGAAGTACTCCAAGTAGGTCGAACCGAACCGAGAGCCCCACCCGCGAGCAGCAGTTCTGCGGTGGGGCTCTCGTTCGTCGTAGACTACTTGGGCGATTTTCGCGCATCTATTCGCCGAACTCCCGAGGAGAACCTTTGCCGGACGACGGCCTTTCGGTCACCAGCGATCAGCACTTGACCGACCAGGATCGCGAGCAGTCTTACGTCACAATGCTCTACGACCAACTCGACGCCCTACGGAAGTACGCGCAGAACCGGCTCAGCACCGTCTTGCTCGAGACCGGGGGCACACCGCAGGCGCGAAGTGAACGCGAATCGTTCACGCATCTCTACACCGACGACATCGCGAAGTACGACGCCGCCGAGAACGGCCTGTGCTTCGGACGGATCGACCTGTCCACCGACGGTGACGACTCGCCGGTCCGCTACGTCGGCCGCGTCGGGATTCTCGACGAGGCCAACGATTACGAAACGCTGCTGCTCGACTGGCGCGCGCCCATGGCCCGCCCGTTCTACCTCGCCACGCCTGCTGCGCCGGAGAACGTGCTTCGTCGGCGTCACATCCGCACGAGGAGTCGTCGGGTCACGTCGCTGGCCGACGAGTACCTCGATCTCGCTGCCGCGCAGAAAGTCGGCTTGAGCTCCGATTCCACCGGTGTCGCGGGCGAAAGCGCTCTGCTGTCGGCTCTCGACGCTGCCCGAACGGGTCAGATGAACGACATCGTCGAGACGATCCAGAGCGAACAGGACGCCATCATTCGCTCCGAGCATCGCAGTGTGCTCGTGGTGCAGGGAGGGCCTGGTACCGGAAAGACTGCCGTGGCACTCCACCGTGCCGCCTACCTGCTCTACACCTATCGTCAACAGCTCGCCAAGAGCGGCGTGCTCATCATCGGACCGAACGCCACGTTCCTCGACTACATCGGCCAGGTACTCCCTTCACTCGGTGAGACCGGAGTGCTTTTGTCCACCATCGGAAACCTCTACCCGGGAGTGCGGGCGACGCTCGACGACTCCACCCTCGCCGTACAGGTCAAGGGATCCACGTCGATGGTCGCGGTGCTCACCAAGGCGGTACGCGATCGCCAAGAGGTGCCGTCGGAACCGAAGCGACTGCGTTTCGACACTTACGACATCACCCTCGACCGCAAGATCGTCACCCGCGCTCGGGGGCGAGCCAGGTCGTCTCGACGGCCCCACAACCTGGCGCGGCCGCTGTTCGTGGCGTCCGTCGTCGACGGGCTCGCACAGCAATTGGCGGCGAAGTTGGGCGAGAACCTGGTCGACGGCGGCAGCCTGCTCAGCCGGGACGATATCGCCGACATGCGGGACGAGATGAAGGAAGACGCCGACGTGATGGCGGCGATCGACGAGCTGTGGCCGGATCTCACTCCACAGCAAGTACTTCGAGATCTGTTCGCCTCTCCCGAACGCATCGCGTCGGCTGCACCGGACCTCACCCCCGCGGAGCGTGACGCACTGGTCCGACGCGGACGCGGTTTCTCCTCGGCCGACGCACCTTTGTTGGACGAACTCGCCGAGCTACTCGGCATCGACGACAACGCCGAACGCGAACAAGCAAATCGCCAGTGGCGCAACCAAATCGCCGACGCACAGGGCGCACTGGACATCCTCACCGGGTCCGCACCACAGGACCTCGAAGACGAACTCGACCCCGAAATCCTGATGGCGTACGACCTGATCGACGCGAGCCAGCTCGCCAGCCGGCAGGACTCCGGCGCACGTCTCACCACGGCCGAACGCGCCGCCGGGGACCGCACCTGGACGTACGGGCACGTCATCGTCGACGAGGCCCAGGAACTGTCCGACATGGCGTGGCGAATGATCATGCGCCGCATACCGAATCGGTGGATGACACTCGTCGGGGACGTCGCGCAGACCGGGGACCCCGCCGGCACGACATCGTGGGCTCAGGTACTGGAACCGTATGTAGCGCAGCGGTGGAAGAAGACCGAGCTGACGGTCAACTATCGAACGCCGTCGGAGATAATGACCGTTGCCCGTGACGTTCTCACGGCAATCGATCCAGTCCAGTCGGTACCACGATCGGTGCGAGATTCGGGCAATGTCCCGTGGGCACAGGAAGTCACCGAGACATCGTTACCGGGTACCGTCGAACAGCGTCTGACCGAGCACCCGCGCCCAGGCATCAGCGTCGTGCTGGCACCCCACGACAGGGTCGACGAGTTCGCGCACCTGAGGTCGGAAACCGTAACGGTGTCGACGGTCAAGGAGGCGAAAGGACTGGAATTCGACTCGGTTCTCATCGTCGAGCCCTCCGACATCGTCGACGAGTCCCCCATGGGAATGAGTGATCTCTACGTCGCTCTCACACGCGCGACGCAGCGGCTGGGCGTCGTGCACACCCGCCCACTGCCCGACGAACTGCGTTCGCTCGCACCGTTCGACGCCCTGGTTCACTGACCGCGCAGTAGGTGACCCGCGCAGTAGGTGACCCGCGCAGTAGGTGACAGAAGACTGTGGCCCGGCGGACACTCCGCCGGGCCACAGTGGTCTCGTCTACCTGACGGTGTGAACGATGAGGACGTCGCTGGTGGACTTCCTCGCTGCGTCGGACGGCACGGAGCCCAGCAGCCGGCCGGTCAACGAATTGAGTCCGCGGTTTCCGACGACGAGCAGATCCGCCTTGACGTCGTCGACCAACTGCAGCAGCGACTCGACGGGGGCGCCGACGATCGCACGTTCGTCGATGTTCTTCGCGCCCGCTTTGACAGCGTGCTCGCGCGCGGTCCGAAGGATGTCGTGTGTCGGAGCAGAACCGGTGATCTGGTACGCATCCTCACGCAACGCGTCGGCTGCCTTACCGGTGTCCTTGGGATCCGCCGGGTAGTACGCGCAGGCGATCACCAGCGTCGCGTCCGCGTCACCGGCGATCGACGCAGCCTTCTCCACTGCGCGCAATGACGATTCGGACCCATCGGTTCCGACGACGACGGTGCGATAGGCACTCATTCATTCCTCCAGTTGTAGGTGTTCTGTCACACATTCGACGATGCTTCTGCAGGCACGTTCGTGGTCGATCACAAGCCGATCCGCCGGTCCCCGTGCCCATTTCGATGACCCTATCTGCATCCGCCGGATGTGAGGCGGAGTTCGGCGACAACACGACTCTCGTGCCTCACATACATTGGTCACATGCACATCCCCCGGCCGCTTCGGTCGCCAGGAACCGCCGTGTTCGCCGCACTCCTCGTCGCGCTCGTTCTAGCGGTCTCGATCTTCTACGCGTTCCGCTCCCCTGCGTCCGAAGACGCGGCGTCCACTCTCGACGCCAGGATCACCGTACCGGAGGCCCCGGGCAGTTCCGAGACGATCGACCTCGATTCCCGCCTGTATGTGCCCGAGACGACCCCCGCACCCGCCGTTCTACTCGCTCACGGATTCGGGGGCGACAAACTGTCGGTCGACGGTCAAGCTCGCTCGCTGGCCGCGGACGGTTTTCTCGTGCTCACCTACAGTGCACGCGGCTTCGGTGAGAGCGGAGGAACGATCTCACTGAACGACCCGAACGGTGAGGTCGCAGACGGCCGCGCACTGATCGACTGGCTCGCGGAGCGGCCGGAGACACTCCTCGACGCCCCCGGCGATCCACGCGTCGGTGTCGCGGGAGGGTCGTACGGTGGGGCACTTGCCCTCAGTGTCGCCGGAACCGATCCGCGCGTCGATGCGGTCGCCGCAGCGATCACGTGGAACGACCTCGGCCAAGCCCTGTTCCCCAACTACGGCGTGACCGGCGACGAGGCACGCGCCTCGCTGGCCGCAATCGACTCACCTGCCGGATCCGTCTACGGGGGACCCGGCGTCCTCAAACGAGGATGGGCGGGAGTGTTCTTCGGCGCTGGAAGCACCCCGGCGCCGGACACGAGCGACGGTGCCGACGCGTCCTCGACGGGATGCGGCCGTTTCGCGCCCGAGTTCTGCGCCGCATACGCACAGTCTGCAGTCACCGGACAACCGACACCCGAACTCCTCGCTCTTCTCAGCGCCCACTCACCCGCCGCCGTCGCGTCGAACATCACGGCACCGACGCTCCTCGTGCAGGGTCTGCAGGACACACTGTTCGGACTCGACCAGGCCGACACGACCGCCCGCCAGATTTCGGAGGCCGGCGGTGATGTGGAGGTCCGGTGGTTCGGCGGTGGGCACGACGGGGGCGGAACCAACGGAGGCTCCGATGCTGCGATGGAGGACTTCCTGGATGCGAAGCTCCGCGGCACGGACGCCACCGACAGCGGCGAACAACCGTTCAACTACGCAGTGCAAGGATCCGCCGTCGAACAGGAACGCGCGCGGAACCGACGATTGACCGCCCCGGACTACCCGGGTCTCGCCGGTGACCCGGAGCCGTCGTCGGCACAGTTCGTCGATGTCGAGCTGTCGCCGAAATCCACGCCTGTCACGGATGCTGCAGCAGACAATCCAGCAGAAGGAACCGCTCCTCCCGCCGAGCAGACCATCGTGAGGCCACCCGGTGCATCCCCGTCGGCAATCTCGTCCGTCCCCGGTCTGGGTTCGGCTCTGTCCGCTCTGACCGCCACTCCGGCGGGCGCTGCGCTGTCGGCCGACATTCCCGGCCAGTCGGCTACCTTCGAGGGCGAGCCACTCGCCGAGCCGCTCAACATCACGGGCTCGTCGCGCGTGAATCTTCGTATCGGAGCATTCGCTCAGCCCCAGGAAGCAGTTGTCTTCGTCAAGCTCTACGACGTTGCGCCCGACGGCCGCCGCACGCTTCCTGGTGGCGGCGTCGCAGCCGTGAGACTGCCGAGCACCGCCACGGAGGGGTCGATCCCCGTCACCGTGACGCTGCCGGGCATCAGTTACGCAGTTCCACAGGGCCACCACGTCGAGATATCGGTGTCGACGACCGATCAGGCCTACGCGGTTCCGCTGGAGCCCGCGCAATTCGTCGTATCCCTCGACGATCCGACTCTGTCGGTGCCGTCTGTGGAAGGTGCGTCGACGGGCACCAGTTCCGTCCCGACCGCTCCCCTCGTCGGGATCGGTGCGATCGCACTCGCCGTGGCTGCGTTGATCGGTGTCAACATCGTGCGGGGACGTCGCAGAATCGTCGCGGAGGTCGACGAATCACTCCTCGAGACACCTCTCGTCATCGACGGCCTCGAAAAGACCTACGCCAACGGGTTCAAGGCCGTGAACGGTGTGAGCTTCGAGGTGAAGAAGGGTCAGGTGCTGGGTCTGCTCGGACCGAACGGTGCGGGCAAGACCACGACGCTTCGCATGCTGATGGGCCTCATCACTCCGACCGCGGGTGAAATCCGCGTGTTCGGTCACAAGGTGTCGCCGGGGTCGCCTGTGTTGTCCCGCCTCGGATCCTTCGTCGAAGGATCCGGTTTCCTGCCACACCTCAGCGGTAGGGAAAATCTGAGCCTCTATTGGCAGGCGACTGGAAGACCCCCCGAAGACGCCCACCTGGAGGAGGCGCTGGAGATCGCCGATCTCGGCGCCGCCATCGAACGGAAGGTGAAGTCCTACAGCCAAGGCATGCGGCAACGCCTCGCCATCGCACAGGCAATGCTGGGACTTCCGGACTTGATGGTCCTCGACGAACCCACCAACGGTCTCGACCCACCGCAGATCCGCACGATGCGCGACGTCCTGATCAACTACGCGAAGACGGGACGTACCGTGTTGGTCTCGAGCCACCTGTTGGCCGAGGTCGAGCAGACGTGCACGCACGTCGTGGTCATGAACCGAGGCTCGGTCATCAGCTCCGGCACCGTTCGGGAACTGACCGAGGCCGGAGGCCAGACCGAAGTGCGCGTCGACGACGCAGAGCGGGGCGCGCGCGTCCTCGAAGGGCTCGACCTGGCACCGACGATCGTCGACGACACGACACTACGAGTCGACCTCGGAGCACTCGACCCTGCGCGGGTCACCCGAGCGCTGTTCGACGACGGTCTGCAGCTTCGCGGCCTCTCGCAGTCGACTCGCCTCGAAGACGTGTTCCTCGACCTCGTCCACAACGACGCCCTGCCTGCGGCGTCGACGAAGGAGACCACATGAGCGCGCACCTGGACGGGCGAGTCGACGGTTACTCGTCGGGAAAGACGCTGCCTTTTCGGACCGAACTGCGACGCCAGTTCGGGCGTCGTCGAACGCAACTCTCGATCGGATTCCTTGCCCTGCTCCCGGTCATCCTGGCGATTGCATTCGCGGTGGGCAGCGACTCGGCGGACTCCGATGCAGGCGGGCTCATCGAACTCGGTACTCGCGGAGGCGTCAACTTCACCGTGTTCGCTCTGTTCATGTCCGTCGGATTTCTGCTCATCGTGGTCGTCGCCTTGTTCTTCGGCGACTCGGTGGCCAGCGAAGCGTCCTGGTCCTCGCTCCGCTATCTGTTGGCGATCCCGGTACCGCGTACCCGTCTGTTGATGCAGAAAGCACTGGTGTCCGCGACACTGTCCATCGCAGCGATCGCCACGTTGGTTGTGGTGTCTCTGGGGCTCGGAACTGTGCTGTACGGCGCCGAGCCGCTGGTGACACCGTTCGGAGATGGCCTGTCCTACGCCGAGGCGCTCGGTCGCTTGTTGATCGCAGTGCTCTACATCTGCATCAACCTGTTGTGGGTCGCTGGCCTGGCGATGTTGCTCTCGGTGCTGACCGATGCACCGCTGGGCGCCGTCGGCGGCGCGGTGATGACCTCCATCCTGATGCAGATACTCGATCAGATCACCGCCCTCGGCTCGCTACGCAACTACCTGCCGGGTCATTACGCGAACACGTGGATCGACGCGTTGTCGCCCACGATCGAATGGAACGACATGGTCGTCGGATCCTTCTCCGCCCTCGCCTACGCCGCAGTCTTCGGAATTGCAGCCTGGCAACGATTCTCGACGAAGGACATCACCAGCTGACGGACGCTCGGCCTACTTCTTGTTGAACACACCGTTCGGGAACACGCCCTGATCGATGACCGTGTCCCGCCACGGTGTCGCGAGTTCCACCAGGCGTGCCGCGCCCTCCTCACCCAAGGCAGCCCACGGCGCGAGGGCCAAGTCGTTGGTGATGTCCTCCACCAACCCGCGTAGATCGTTGCCGTGCTCGGTGAGGGCACCGTCCGCGTCGACGATCTCACGGTCGCGAAGCGTGTCCAGGCCATCGTTCCACTGTTCGGTCGACCATCCCCGACGCTTCTGCGCAAATTCCTTCTCGAACCCCTTGCCCGTTGCGGTGTGCGTGATGAGCGCCTGAATGCCGCTCAACTCCGCTGTCTGCAACGCCGCGATGTGCCCGTCGCCTCGATGCTCGCGGAGCAGCGTCAACGCGTGCCAGAACCGGAGGTGTGGCACCTCGGGCCAGTCGAGCTCGGCGTACGCGGCATACAGAGGACGTCCGTCGTCGCCGGGAATCTGGCTTGCCGCAATCGATGCCAGTTCGGCGGCTTCGGACATGGCAGGGGATTCCACGACGTCCTGCCCCAGCAGCCGGGTATACGCGTCGCCGACCGCGCGGTACCGGATCTCGACGACCCGTTCCGGTGACACCGCCTTCCATGCCGCGGGTACGAGGGGCTCGATCAACTCACGATTGAAGTTGTAGAACGTCGCGGCCACTACGCCCGCACCGACAGCCCCCAGCGGAGCGGCACGACCGGCGAAGTACGGCGCCCGCCCCTCCAGACCTGCCCCCGACAGTGCGTCCTGGGTCTCCGGAACGAAGTAGCTCAACGAGTGCAGAAGTTCGAGTGCACGCGCACTCCTGCCGGCAGTGGAAGCATCCATGGGTTGAACCGTAGCGAAAGGCGGCTACTTCAACCCAGCCGCATCCATTCCGCGCAGCTCCTTCTTCAGATCCTGGATCTCGTCGCGCAGACGGCCTGCAAGTTCGAACTGCAACTCACGGGCGGCGTTCATCATCTGATCGGTGAGGTTCTGAACCAAGGCTGCAAGTTCCGCACGCGGCATCGACTTGACGTCCTGCCCTTCGTACACACCCGAACTGACAGCGCGACCCTTCTCCCCTTGCGCGCGGCGCCCACGGCTCGCGTTGCGCCCGGAGCCGCCGATTTCGACCGACTCCTCGGTGTCCTCGGCTTCCTCGTACACCTGATCCAGGATGTCGGCAATCTTCTTGCGTAGCGGCTGAGGATCGACGCCCTTCTCGAGGTTGTACGCGATCTGCTTCTCACGTCGCCGCTCGGTCTCTTCGATGGCATACGTCATCGAGTCCGTCATCTTGTCCGCGTACATGTGGACCTCACCCGAGACGTTACGTGCTGCACGTCCGATGGTCTGGACCAAGCTGGTGCCGCTACGGAGGAACCCCTCCTTGTCCGCGTCGAGAATCGCAACCAGGGACACCTCGGGGAGGTCCAGGCCCTCACGGAGCAAGTTGATGCCGATCAGAACGTCGTACTCACCGAGGCGAAGCTGACGCAGGAGTTCGACGCGCCTGAGAGTGTCGATGTCCGAGTGGAGGTACCGAACGCGGATACCGAGCTCGAGCAGATAATCCGTCAGGTCCTCGGCCATCTTCTTGGTCAACGTGGTGACGAGGATGCGCTCGTCCTTCTCCGCGCGCTCGCGGATCTCGTGAACCAGGTCGTCGATCTGTCCTTTGGTGGGCTTGACCACGACCTTGGGATCGACGAGGCCGGTGGGCCTGATGACCTGCTCGACGAATTCTCCGCCGGTCTGGCCCAACTCGTACTTGCCGGGCGTTGCGGACAAGTACACCGTCTGACCGATGCGCTGCGTGAACTCCTCCCACGTCAGCGGTCGATTGTCCGTTGCCGACGGGAGCCGGAATCCGAACTCCACCAGGTTGCGCTTCCTGGACATGTCGCCCTCGTACATAGCGCCGATCTGCGGCACCGTCACATGGGACTCGTCGATGACGAGAAGGAAATCCTCCGGGAAGTAGTCGATCAACGTCGCCGGTGCGGTACCCGGTCCGCGGCCGTCGATGTGCCGCGAGTAGTTTTCGATGCCCGAACAGAACCCGACCTGCTTGATCATCTCGAGGTCGTACTGCGTGCGCATGCGAAGACGCTGAGCTTCCAGCAGCTTGCCCTTGTTCTCCAGCTCTGCGAGGCGCTCCTCCAACTCCAGTTCGATGTTCGCGACCGCCTTCTCCATCCGCTCCGGACCGGCGACGTAGTGCGTCGCCGGGAAAATACGGACGGAATCGACTTGCCGGACGGTGTCACCGGTCAACGGATGCAAGTAATACAGCGCCTCGATCTCGTCACCGAAGAACTCGATACGAACCGCCAGTTCCTCGTAGGACGGGATGATCTCGACGGTGTCGCCACGCACGCGGAACGATCCTCGCGTGAACGACATGTCGTTGCGTGTGTACTGGACATCCACGAGGAGTCTCAGCAGTGCGTCTCGGGGCACCTCGACGCCAACCTGCAATTCGATGGACCGATCGACGTACGACTGCGGGGTACCGAGGCCGTAGATGCACGACACGGACGCGACCACGACGACGTCCCGCCTGGACAACAGGTTTGCCGTCGCGGAATGCCGCAGCCGCTCGACATCGTCGTTGATCGACGAATCCTTCTCGATGTAGGTGTCCGTCTGGGCGATGTACGCCTCGGGTTGGTAGTAGTCGTAGTAGGACACGAAGTACTCGACCGCATTGTTCGGCAGCATGTCGCGAAGCTCGTTGGCCAGCTGCGCCGCCAACGTCTTGTTGGGCGCCATCACCAGCGTCGGCCGCTGCAGCTTCTCGATCAACCACGCCGTGGTCGCCGACTTACCCGTTCCGGTAGCACCGAGAAGGACCACATCCTTCTCGTCGGCCTTGATCCTGCGTTCCAGCTCGGCAATGGCCGTCGGCTGGTCACCGGCAGGCTTGTGCTCGCTGACAACTTGGAACGCCGGACCCGTCCGCTCGATCTCTCCGACCGGACGGTGTTCGGAATGAGCCACCACGGGATGTTCGGATGCAAACGCCATGAATCCAGGGTAGACGCGACCACCGACAGGTTCCTTTCGAGCCACGTCCAGGTAATTTGTTGACCCATGGACGCACCCGCCGCGGCACCACACGTACACGTCCACCCACCGAAGGTCGAATACTTCGACGTTGTCGGTCTCACCAACACCGACCCGAAGGGATTCGTGCGCCCAGTCGACGAGTACCGCGTCGAACCATGGGGTCTCTACATGGCGCGGCCGTCCGATCACCCGCAATTCGACTACCTGCAGTCATGGCTCCTGCCCAGCCTCGGCCTGCGCGCATCGATCTTCCACTACACACCAGGAAGCGAACGCGACCAGGACTACTACATCGACATCGGCGAGTTCACCCCCGGTGTCGATGCCTGGACCTCCGTCGACCACTACCTCGACCTCAGCGTCCGCACCGGACGAGGATTCGACTACCTCGACGCCGACGAACTCCTCGAAGCCAGAGTCGAGGGCCACCTCGACACCGCAACCGCCGACCTCGCAGTCAACCGCTCCGTCCTCGCCGTCGCCGGCCTCGCCTCCCACGGCTACGACCTCGACGCCTGGCTCGAATCCCTCGGCATGCCCACCACCTGGCGGCCTCGCACTGCTTAGGGGCACGCGGTGTCCGAGGTGCGGTCCCCTTCCGCTCGAACGATCCATCCATACGAATGGTCAGCTTCGGTGTTCATTCGAGCGACGACGGGGAACGAGCTCGCGCTCAGGCCTTCCAGCCCGTGCGCTCCGCCCATTCCCAGGCGCGCACGTACGCGCGATCGAACCATGGCTCCTTCACACCGACGTAGGTCTCGATCGCGGACTGGTAATCGGACCGACCCTTGGCAGCGAGATCTGCGGCGCGCTTGATTTCCAGGTACTCGGCGGTCGCGTCGGCGTCGGCGATCAGCCAGTCACGGAACACGAGCGCGAACTGCTGCCCCGGCCACCCGTCGACGCGAATGTGGATATTGGCCGTCCGGCCCGGGTCCGCCGAACCGTGGAAACGCTTGGTCCACAACGCAGGATCTGCCTCACCGCCGATTCCGTAGGCAGGCTTGGGGTTGTCCGCGGTGATGTTGGCGTTGCGGGGAAAACCTATCCGACGCAACGGTTCCGCGAGTGCGTCGGCGTCGTCGAGACTCGCGACGGTGACCTGGATGTCGATGACGTCCTTGGCGTCGAAACCGGGCACCGCAGTCGATCCGATGTGATCGATTCTCACAGCTGAACTTCCAGCCGCGACCGCGATGCGAGCCTTGATACGCTCGGCCTGAGCGGCCCACCGAGGGTCTGCCGGAACGAGTTCAGGATGCGTTCTGACGATCACGCCGTCTCTGATGTTCCTCTCGAACGGCACCAGGCGCTCGGTCCACAGGTCACGCACCATGTCGTCGAGATCATCCGGCGCGCCACTGTTGTCGATCCAGATGTCCGCCGCCGCACGGCGTTGTTCGTCCGTTGCCTGCGCAGCAATCCTGGCCCGCGCATCCGTCTCCGGCATGTTCCGCTGGCCGACAAGTCGTTCCACCCGCTCCTCCGCATCGGCGAAGACGACGGCGACGAGTTGGAACAGCGCACCCATCTTGCCTTCCACCAGAAGTGGGATGTCCTGAATCACGACGGCATCGTCCGCGGCGCCCTCGATGAGTTCGGCGGTACGCTTCCCGACGAGCGGATGGACAATCGAGTTCAACGTCGCGCGAGAGGCGTCGTCACCGAATGCCTTGGCCGCCAACGCCGGCCGATCGAGCGAGCCGTCAGCCGTGAGAATGTCGTCGCCGAACGCCTCCACCAACTTCTGCAGACCGACCGTCCCGGGCTCGACGACTTCCCGAGCGATCACGTCCGCGTCGACGAGCACCCCGCCCAACTCCGCCAGCCTCTTCGACACGGTCGACTTCCCTGCTCCGATGCCTCCGGTGAGGCCGAGTCTCAACATGCCCCCAGTCTCTCACCGAAACACGCCGAAGCACACCAGCCTCAAATGCACCAGGTTCGGCTCCACGTCCGTTATCTTCGTCGTGCGAGATAAGTATTTGCCGACCCACTGCTAGCGAAAAGGACTTTCGATGCGAAGCAATCAGATCCAACCGGGTCGGCACCGTCTCGGCATGGAATCGGGAGTTCACGTCATTCTGATCCCCGAGGTTGCCCTGGCGTTGGCCGACCATCGGCGCAATTGGTTCACCAACCTGCTCAGCCCGGCTCGTCACAGCTTCGCGTCCATGCGTAAGCGGACAGGTGCCGTCGCTCAGTGGAGTCCCGCCGTCGCAGGCTGAGCCACCCCGTCGAAACGACGATGGACCCGTATTCCCACGCGGAATCGGGTCCATTCTTGTCTTCCGGGTGCACTGCCGCACGCCCCTTCGGTGACCGAACGGCACGTTCGGTCACTTCGGGTGACTGAACGGCCCATTCGGTCACTTCGAGTGACTGAACGGCACATTCGGTCACTTCGAGTGACTGAACGGCACATTCGGTCCCGAGGGAGGTACACGAACGACAAAGCCCCGGCCCTCGCGGGGAGGGCCGGGGCTACGGTCACACCCCTAGGGGTGGACAGTGTCTATCAGGCGTTGCCCGACAGCTTCTCACGCAGTGCAGCGAGCTGTGCGTCGCTGGCGAGTGATCCGCCGGTCGATGCCGGAGCGGATGCTGCGGGAGCATCACCTTCGGCGTCGGCAACCTGACCCGACTCGGACGAGTAGTTGGTGTTGGCGGCTTCGGCAGCTTCGTCCTTCGCCGTCTTCTCCATCTGAGCGGTGTGCATCTTGTGGCGACGCTCCGCCTCGGCGTAGCGGCCTTCCCACTCTTCACGCTGCTTCTCGTAGCCTTCGAGCCATTCGTTGGTCTCGGAGTCGAAGCCCTCGGGGAAGATGTAGTTGCCCTGCTCGTCGTACGAGTCGGCCATGCCGTACTTGGACGGGTCGAACTCTTCTGCGTAGTCCTCGTTGGCCTGCTTGAGGCTCAGCGAGATACGACGACGCTCGAGGTCGATGTCGATGACCTTGACGAGTGCATCGTCGCCGACGCCGACGACCTGGTCCGGAACCTCCACGTGGCGCTCGGCCAGCTCGGAGATGTGCACGAGGCCTTCGATGCCCTCTTCGACGCGAACGAACGCGCCGAACGGAACGAGCTTGGTGACCTTGCCGGGCACGATCTGGCCGATCGCGTGGGTGCGTGCGAACTGGCGCCACGGATCTTCCTGCGTTGCCTTGAGCGACAACGACACGCGCTCGCGGTCCAGGTCGACGTCGAGAACCTCGACGGTGACCTCGGTGCCGACCTCGACAACCTCGGAGGGGTGATCGATGTGCTTCCAGGACAGCTCGGAGACGTGCACGAGTCCGTCGACGCCACCCAGGTCCACGAAGGCACCGAAGTTGACGATGGAGGACACGACGCCCTTGCGGACCTGGCCCTTCTGGAGCTGGTGCAGGAACTCGCTGCGAACCTCGGACTGGGTCTGCTCGAGCCATGCGCGGCGCGACAGGACCACGTTGTTGCGGTTCTTGTCGAGCTCGATGATCTTGGCCTCGATCTCCTTGCCGACGTACGGCTGGAGGTCGCGGACGCGACGCATCTCGACGAGCGAGGCGGGAAGGAAGCCACGGAGACCGATGTCGAGGATGAGTCCACCCTTGACGACCTCGATGACGGTGCCCTTGACGGCCTCGTCCTTCTCCTTGAGCTCTTCGATCGTGCCCCAGGCGCGCTCGTACTGCGCACGCTTCTTGGACAGGATCAGGCGGCCTTCCTTGTCCTCCTTGGTGAGGACGAGAGCTTCGACCTCATCGCCCACGGAGACGACCTCGTTGGGGTCGACGTCGTGCTTGATGGAGAGCTCGCGGGAAGGGATGACGCCTTCGGTCTTGTAACCGATGTCGAGCAGAACCTCGTCGCGGTCGACTTTGACGATGGTGCCTTCGACGATGTCACCATCGTTGAAGTACTTGATCGTGGCGTCGATAGCGGCGAGAAAATCCTCTGCGGAGCCGATGTCGTTGACGGCTACCTGCGGTGAGGTTGTGGTTGAGGGCATGTGTTGAGTTGCTCCGGACGGGTTGGGTATCGGTTGATGGATGTTCGGTCGGACTGTAGAACGTAGTTCTGAACAGAACGAGAACCGTAGGCGTCGAAAGACACCTCGTGCTCGTGATGCAAGAACAGATCTAGAACGAAAATGTTCCCGCCGACCCTCGAACCTCGTCGGATCAAGGGCAGCGTGAACGCACTCGCGTCCGTAAGGGTACTCGACCAGGTCACAGGTGGGCAAACGCGACAGCACCGCGATCGAGCGCCCCAGCTAACGTGTTCCCGGTGACCGACACCCCGCAGTCTCCCGTCGTCCCGGGCCGTGCGCGTATCGACTCCGAGGCAAGCGACCGAGCGAGTCGCTCGTGGTGGGATTCCGACGCCGACGAGTACCACCGCACTCACGGGGACTTTCTGGGTGTCGGCTCCGAACGTGGTGAGTTCGTCTGGTGCCCCGAAGGTCTTCACGAGGGCGACGTGCACTTGCTCGGCGACGTGTCCGGACGAGATGTCCTCGAAGTGGGCTGCGGGTCCGCGCCGTGCTCTCGGTGGCTCGGCGCTCAGGGGGCCCGCGCCGTCGGCCTGGATATTTCGGCGGGGATGCTGCGCACCGGCATCGACGCCATGACCGCTGCGGACGATCACGTTCCGCTGGTGCAGGCGAGCGCCGAGGCGCTTCCGTTCCTCGATTCGAGTTTCGACATCGCGTGCTCGGCCTTCGGTGCCGTGCCGTTCGTGGCGAACTCTGCCGGGGTGATGAAGGAAGTCGCGCGTGTACTTCGTCCCGGCGGAATCTGGGTGTTCGCGGTGAACCACCCGATGAGGTGGATCTTCCCCGACGATCCGGGACCCATCGGCCTGACTGCGACGATCCCCTACTTCGACCGAACTCCGTACGTCGAGTTCGATACCGACGGCGTGCCGACGTACGTCGAGCACCACCGCACGATCGGCGACCGGGTCCGCGAGATCGTCGGCGCCGGACTCGAGGTCGTCGATATCGTCGAACCGGACTGGCCGGAATGGCTGGACCGCGAGTGGGGTCAGTGGAGCCCACTCCGCGGTCAGCTCTTCCCCGGAACAGCGATCTTCAGCGCTCGGAAACCGAGCTAGAGCAGCTTCGAGAGGAACGCTTGCGTCCGCTCGTGCTGCGGGTTCGACAGAACGGATCTCGGTTCGCCCGATTCGACGACGACGCCACCGTCCATGAACACCAATTGGTCCGCAACTTCACGAGCGAAGCCCATCTCGTGTGTCACCACCACCATGGTCATTCCGTCCCGCGCGAGTTCCTTCATGACTCCCAGGACTTCGCCGACCAGCTCGGGATCGAGTGCGGACGTCGGCTCGTCGAACAACATGAGCTTGGGATCCATCGCCAGCGCTCGCGCTATTGCCACCCGCTGTTGTTGACCACCGGACAGCTGGGCCGGGTAGGCGTCGGCCTTGTCCGCGAGACCCACCCGGTCCAGCAGCTCCTTCGCGCGGACAGTCGCATCCTTTTTCTTGACGCCCTTGACCTGGGTCGGCGCCTCGACGATGTTGTCCAAGGCAGTTCGATGCGGGAACAGGTTGAAGTGCTGGAAGACCATTCCGATGTCGCGGCGCTGCTTGGCAGCCTTCTTTGGGTGTAGTTCGTAGAGCTTGCCGTTCTTTTCCTCGTACCCGACGAGCTCGTCGTCGACGTACAACCGGCCGGCATTGACCTGCTCGAGGTGATTGATGCACCGCAGGAACGTCGACTTGCCCGATCCCGACGGTCCGACCATGCACAGGACCTGGCCCTTGTCGACTTCGAGGGTGATCCCCTTGAGAACCTGCAGTGCGCCGAAGTTCTTGCACACCTGCTGCGCTTTCACCATCGGACTCACGACGGGCCGCCTTCGCTGGAGCGCTGCACTGGCAACGGCTTGCCGCCCTGCGCGTCGGCGAGGGCCTGCAACTGGCGACCGGTCAACTTACGAGACACACCTTTCGAGTAATAGCGTTCGAGGTAGAACTGCCCGACCATCAGGATGCTCGTCATCACCAGATACCACGTGGACGCCACCAGCAGTAGCGGCACGGGCTCGAAGTTCACTCCCGAGATGTCACGGGCGCGCCCGTACAGCTCACCCGTGAACGGTATTGCGATGACCAGCGAGGTGGTCTTCAGCATGCTGATCACTTCGTTGCCGGTGGGAGGAATGATCACCCTCATCGCCTGAGGCAACACCGTCCGACGCATGGTCTGCGACCAGGACATGCCGAGCGCCGTCGACGCCTCCACCTGACCTTCACCGACCGAGTTGATGCCGGCGCGGACGATCTCGGCCATGTAGGCGGCCTCGTTGAGGGCCAGCCCGATCACCGCGAACCAGAACGCCGAGTACAACGACTGCAGATTGAACGTTGCCAACTGAACGGTGAACGGGATTCCGAGCGCCACCTCGCGGTAGATGACCGGAACCAGTCCCCAGAACGTGAGCTGGACGTAGATCGGGGTCCCGCGAAAGATCCAGAGGTAGATCCACGCGGCACTGCGCAGCACCGGGTTGGGAGACAATCGCATGACCGCGACGACGACGCCCAACACGATCGCGATGACCATCGAGTAGACCAACAGCTGCACGGTGATCCACACACCGTTGCCGATCCGGCTGTCGAACAGGTAACGCCCGTACGTGCCCCACCCGTAGGCGGCATTGGTTGCAGCCCCGTACACGAAGAGCCCGAACAACACGATGACGATGACCGCGGCGATCCAGCGTCCGGGGTGGCGGAGCGGTATCGCCTTGATCGGCGCCGGTTCCGGGCTTGCACCGTCCGAGGATCCGGAACGGCCGGATCCGGGCGAAGCCGAGGAGGTCACACTAAGTCCTTTCGACGAGTGAGCGCAGCGGGCCGCGGATCAGTTGACCGCACCGTTGATCTGCGACTCCTCGATGACGCCCGCCTCGACGCCCCAGTTCTCTGCAATGGTCTGGTATTGACCGTTGTCGATCAGGTGCTGCACTGCCTGCTGCAGGGTTGCCGCCAACGGCGATCCCTTGGCGACGGGGTAACCGTACGGAGCGGAGTCGAACACGTCACCGGCCGCCTCCAACTTGTCGCCGGTCTGCTTGATGGCGTACGCGGTCACCGGTGAATCGGCGGACATCGCGTCGACACGTCCGAGAACCAGCGCGTTGACGGCGTCGTCCTGGCTGTCGTACTTCTCGATCTGGATGGCGGGCTTGCCTGCGGCGACACATGCTTCGCTCTTCGCGGGCACTTCCTCCTGATCCTGGATCGTGGTGGTCTGCACGGCGACCTTCAGCCCGCACGCATCCGTCGGGTCGACGCTTCCGCCCGCCTGCTGCGCCCACTGGGTACCCGCGTTGAAGTACGTTGCGAAGTCGACGGTCTGCTCGCGCTCCTTGGTGTCGGTGAACGACGACATCCCGACGTCGTACGTACCGCCCTGGATCGACGGGATGATCCGATCGAAATCGGCTTCCTCGTACTGTGCCGTCACACCCAGCACGCCTGCCACGGCATTCATCAGATCCACGTCGAAACCGACGATCTTGCCCGAGGAATCCTTGAACTCGTTGGGCGAGTAAGGCACGTTGACGCCGACGACGAGTGTTCCGGACGACACGTTCTTCTCCGGCAGGGTCGCCGCGATCTCGTCGACCTTGGTCACCTCGACAGCTGTCGTCTCATCGGTTGCGGGCGAAGCACCTTCCTCGGTGTTCTGGGCGCAGCCTGCGAGCAACAGCGCCCCGGCACCGCCCACTGCCAACAGCATCCGAGCGGTCTTCGAGTACGAGCGATCAAACACGAGAAATCCTCCGAAATCCAAACACGATCCAACGCGACAGTCCTACGCGGCCGCACCACGTCGAGCGGTGGGGCCGGACCTACGAACCCTAGGCGACGTTCGTCGCCCGTGCTGTCCGGGTAATCGAACAGTAACGCGGGCGCGTCGAACCTCAGGGCATTTTCGCCCCTTCGGCGGCCTCGGCAAGCGGGGCACAGTCAGATCCGCAGCGCTCTCGCGAGAACGGTCTCGGTGAACTCACCGGTCGACGCGGTCCCGCCGAGGTCGGCTGTGGCCACTCCGGATTCGAGGGCACCGTCGACTGCGTGCCGGATCCGCCCGGCAGCGTGCGTCAGCCGAGCATCACCGTGTCGGGTCGCCAGGCATTCGAGAAGCATTGCGGCAGAAAGGAACAACGCCGTCGGGTTGGCCCTGTTCGTTCCGGCGATGTCCGGTGCGGATCCGTGTGCTGCCTGTGCCATCACCTTGTTCTCGGACGTGTTCACCGACGGTGCCATTCCCAGCGATCCGGACAGTTCACCCGCGAGGTCGGACAGAATGTCGCCGAACATGTTCTCCGCGACGATGACGTCGAAATCCTCACCCCGCCGAACGAGGTGCGCAGTCAGTGCGTCGATGTGGTGCTCGTCGACCCTCACATCGGGGAAGTCCTCGGCCACGCCGCGACAGACGTCGCGGAACAACCCCGTGGTCAACGACAGGACATTGGTCTTGTGGACGATGGTGACGTGCCGCGACCGCATTCGTGCCAGCACGAATGCTTCTCGGCCGATCCGTTCGCACGCGGCCCGGGTGAACACGCCGACTGCGAGAGCGACGTCCGGCGTCGGCATGAATTCGCCGCTTCCGACGAACATGTTGCGGTCTGCGTAGAACCCTTCCGTGTTCTCGCGGACCACGACGAGGTCCATCCCGTTCGACACTGCCCGGACACCCGGATGAGCCTTGGCAGGGCGGATGTTCGCGTACAGATCGAATCGCTTGCGAATCATCCCGCCCGGCGTCAACTGGGATCTGAAAGGCTCCGGATACGACGCGCTGTCGTGCGGGCCGAGTATCCAGGCATCGAGCGCATCGAGACCCGCGAGCGTGGATTCTGGAACCGGCGTTCCGTGCGACTCGATCGCCGAGTGCCCCAGCGGCAGCTCGACCCACTCCACTGCCAGGGCGTGCTCCGCCCCCACGGCGGCGTCGACGACGCGCTGGGTCGCCGGAACGATCTCGTGCCCGATGCCGTCGCCGAGCATCGAGCCGATTCTCACCTTAGTGACTCCGTCGTGTGCCATATCGGCAATCATGACTGACTATGGTTCAGTCTCTCGAATTGCTTCTCGACGAATCCCTCGATGCTGCGGTCCGGCGTGAGTGGCAGATCCTGCTCGACGCCGACCTGCCCAGCCAGGCGCGGCACACCGGCGAGTCCAACAGGCCGCATGTGACCCTGGCGGTGGCGGACGAAATGGAGGAGTTGGACGCGCGGATCGCCGACGAATATCTCGCTGTGGAGTTCCCTGTTCGGCTCGGGGCATTCGTGCTGTTCCGGGGCAAGCACATCACCCTCGCGCGTGCAGTCGTCCCTTCGAGGAAGCTGCTCGATTTGCACTCTCGTGCGGCAACGCTTCTGGGCGACGCCGACGGCAACAGATCCCACACCCAGCCAGGGAAATGGTCACCACATGTCACGCTTGCACGACGGATGACGCGGGTCGAGTTGGCCGAAGCGCTCGTGCGCCTGGACTCGGTACAACCGGACCTCGTCGGACACACGGTGGCACTGCGGCGCTGGGACGGTGAAGGCAAGCGTGAGTGGCTCGCGACGCGGCCCGGTCATCAGAACTTGTAGTCACCGAACTGGGTCACCTCGGCATGGGTGTCGGGGGCGTAACCGAGCATCGTCGCGAGGTACACCAGGCTGATGGTGGCCAGGAAGATCACTGTGATGGTCATGAATGCAAGCGTGCTAGCAGGCGTTCCACAACAACAGTGGCAGATATGACACAGTTCCACGTTTTTCTGCCATACTCGTCGACATGTTGAAACGCGTCGTCGTTCCATTGCTGCCACTGACCGAGCAATTCGAGATGGGTGTCGCCTGCGAGGTGTTCGGCTTCGACAGGTCCGACGAGGGGCTGCCCACCTACGACTTCTCGCTGATCGCAGGCGTGGCGGAGCCCATCAGATCCCGGTTCGGCTACACCATCGACGTCCCGTACGACCTGTCCCAGCTGGACCACGCCGATCTCATCGTGATTCCGGCGGGAGGTACCCACCTGGCCCCCGACGGCTCCGCTCTGTGCAACGCAGAACTCGACGACACACTGGAACCCCTGCTCGACAAGTTGCGCGCCGCCGTCGCTCGCGGCGCCAAGGTCGCGAGCCTGTGCAATGGCGCTTTCCTTCTCGGCAAAGCGGGATTGCTCGACGGACGGCGATGTACGACGCACTGGCGACACTCGGACCGACTGGCCGCGGAATACCCTCTCGCCGAGGTCGACCGCAACGTGCTCTACGTCGACGACGGAAACGTCCTGACCAGCGCGGGAACTGCCGCCGGCATCGATCTGTGCCTTCACATCGTCCGCAAGGAGCAGGGAAGCGTCGTGGCGAACGGTATCGCGCGACGGATGGTCGTGCCGCCGCATCGAGACGGCGGCCAGGCCCAGTTCGTGACCACGCCCCTTCCCTCCGTCGAGGTCGATACCCTTGCACCTCTGCTGGATTGGATGACAGAGAACCTGCACACCGAACTGTCGGTCCAGACACTGTCCGCGAGGGTCAACATGTCCGCACGCACGTTCGCGCGCCGGTTCCAGGCCGAAACCGGGACCACACCCGCCCGCTGGTTGAACGACCAGCGAGTACTGGCGGCACAACAGCTACTGGAGAACTCCGACCTGTCGATGGATGTGATCGCCGAACGCGTGGGCTTCGGAAACGCCGCTGTACTGCGGCAACACTTCGTTCGGCTGCGCTGCACGACGCCGAACTCGTACCGACGTACGTTCCGGGCGGCGCCGCAACCTGCATGACCCGGGATGATTTCGAGCTCGAGGTGCGTTGAGGCATCCAGAGAAACAAACATCGACGAAAGGGCAGGCGTGGCAACACAGACTTTGACTCAGCAGAACTTCGACGAGATCGTCGGCGGCAACGACGTGGTGCTCGTGGACTTCTGGGCGTCGTGGTGTGGACCGTGCCGCCAGTTCGCGCCCACGTTCGAGAAGTCCTCGGAATCGCACCCCGACGTGGTGCACGCCAAGGTGGACACCGAGGCAGAGCAGGGACTCGCGGCGGCCGCCAACATCCAGTCGATCCCCACCATCATGGCGTTCCGTGAGGGCGTCCTCGTCTTCGCGCAGCCGGGCGCACTCCCCGCAGCAGCACTCGAGGATCTGGTGGGACAGGTCAAGGCACTCGATATGGACGAGGTACGTAAGCAGATCGCAGAGCAGCCTGCCGCCGCTGACAGCGAATAATTGAGACGGCAACACAACATTCAGGGCCGGTCGCACTTTGCGGCCGGCCCTGATTTATGTAGCCGGGTGGTGCACACGACGAACGCCTAGTGCGCGGCTTTGTCCCAACTGCGCCCCGTACCGACCGACACCTCGAGCGGCACCGACAGCGAAATCGCCGACGCCATCTTGTCGCGAACCAGAGCCTCGACCTCGTCGCGCTCGGATTCGACCACCTCGAGCACCAACTCGTCGTGAACCTGAAGCAACATGCGCGACTTCAAATTCGACGCGCTCAAGGACTTGTGCACATCGATCATCGCAACCTTGATGATGTCCGCAGCCGTGCCCTGGATGGGAGCGTTCAGCGCGGCACGCTCGGCGACCTCGCGCCGCTGACGATTGTCGCTGTTGAGGTCCGGTAGGTAGCGGCGACGGCCGTACAACGTGGACGTGTACCCGACCTTCCTGGACTCCTCCACCGCGTTCCGCAGGTAATCACGCACGCCGCCGAAGCGCGCGAAGTACGCCTCCATCTGCTGCTTGGCTTCGTCCGTGGAGATCTTGAGTTGCGCAGCCAACCCGAAGGCGCTGAGCCCGTACGCGAGCCCGTACGACATGGCCTTGACCCGACGACGCAGTTCCGGCGTGACCTCTTCGATGGGAACACCGAAGGCTCGCGCTCCGACGAAACTGTGCAGATCCTCGCCTGTGTTGAACGCCTCGATCAGCCCTTCGTCGCCGGACAAGTGGGCCATGATGCGCATTTCGATCTGGCTGTAGTCTGCCGTCAGCAGCATGTCGTAGCCTTCTCCGACCACGAACCCGTCGCGAATGTGGCGACCGGCCTCGTTACGAACCGGAATATTCTGCAGGTTCGGCTCCGTCGAGGACAGCCGGCCCGTCGCTGCGACCGTCTGATTGAACGTCGTGTGGATACGCCCGTCGTCGGAAATGGACTTGAGCAACCCGTCGACGGTGACCTTCATGCGGGTCGCGTCGCGGTGGTCCAGCAGGAACTTCAGGAACGGATGCTCGGTCTTCTCGAACAAGCCCTGCAGTGCGTCTGCATCGGTGGTGTAACCGGTCTTGGTCTTCTTCGTCTTCGGCATGTCGAGTTCTTCGAACAGCACGACCTGCAGCTGCTTCGGCGAACCCAGGTTGATCTGCTTGCCGATCACCTCGTAGGCGGCGTTGGCGGCGTCGGACACCTGCCCGGCGAAGCGGCTCTGAAGTGCTTCGAGGTGGGTGCGATCTACGGCGATGCCTGTCGCCTCGATGTCCGCGAGCACTCCGAGGAGGGGTAGCTCCATCTCGGACAGCAACGACGTCGATTCGATGTCGGTCAGTTCCGAGTCCAGTGCGGCCGCCAGATCGAGAATGGCCTGCGCTCGCAAGATTTCGCCCTCGGCCACCGCGGCTTCGGCGACGTCCTCGGTGTCCAGTAGCGACATCTGACCTTCGACGGAGTCCTCCGCCCGAAGCTCACGCTTGAGATAGCGCAGGCACAGGTCGTCGAGATTGAAGCTCCGCTGGCCCGGACGGACGAGGTACGCAGCGAGTGCGGTGTCGCTCGTCGATCCGCCCAGGGTCCATCCCCGACCGCGAAGCGCGTGGATGGCCCACTTGGCCTCGTGTAGGGCTTTGGGCTGCGTTTCGTCGGCCAGCCATGCCGCGAGTGCTGACTCGTCGGACGGATCGAGTGAGCTCGTCGTGACGAATCCGCCCTCACCGTCGGACGCAGCGATCGCGATGGACACGGCATCACTGTCGAACGGGCGACGAGGACCGACGACCGACAGTCCATGACGCTCACCTGTCGACGCGTGAGCGGCCAGCCATGCTGCGAGCTCTCCGACGGGGACGGCGCCACCCTTGACGTCGAAGCCCTCCTCCGCCTCCGGTTCGGCCGAGGACAACGTGTCGAACAGGCGGTCACGGAGGACCCTGAACTCGAGGTCGTCGAACAACCCGTGGATCTTCTCCCGGTCCCACGGTGCGAGTTCGAGCTGGTCCGGGGTGTACGGCAACGGCACGTCACGCACCATTTCGGTGAGCTCGCGGTTGAGGACGACCGAGGACAGATTGGCACGCAGTGCGTCACCGACCTTGCCCTTCACCTTGTCGACGTTGTTGACCAGTTCCTCCAGGGAGCCGTACTGCACGATCCACTTGGTCGCCGTCTTCTCGCCGACGCCGGGGATTCCGGGCAGGTTGTCGCTCGGGTCGCCTCGTAGCGCCGCGAAGTCGGGATACTGAGACGGCGACAACCCGTACTTGGTGGTCACTTCTTCCGGGGTGAACCGGGTGAGCTCCGAAACCCCCTTCTTGGGGTAGAGCACGGTCACGTTGTCGGTGACGAGTTGCAGCGAGTCGCGGTCACCGGTCACGACGAGGACGCGGTAGCCGAGCGCTTCGGCCTGAGTGACCAACGTGGCGATGATGTCGTCGGCCTCGAAACCCGGCTCGGCCATGACAGGGATACCCATTGCGCCCAGGACGTCTTTCGTGATGTCCACCTGGCCGGCGAACTCGTCGGGTGTCTTGCTGCGGTTGGCCTTGTAGTCCGGGAATCGCTCGGCGCGAAACGTCTGCCGAGAGACGTCGAAAGCTGCGGCGATATGCGTCGGCTTCTCGTCCCGGAGGAGGTTGATCAGCATGGAGGTGAACCCGTACACCGCATTGGTCGACTGGCCGCTCGTGGTCTTGAAGTTCTCCACGGGCAGGGCGAAGAACGCGCGAAACGCGATCGAGTGACCGTCGATGAGCAACAGCGTCGGTTGCTGACCGTCGGCTGATTTGCCGGTCGAAGGTGCGGATGCGGCACTGGCGTCGGTTACGGGGCTCACGGTTGCCCAGTCTAGGTAGAGGGTCCGACAGCGGCGGGCGCGGATGGGAATCTGCTGCGATTTCGCCTGTTCACGTAGTTCGAAACACAAATGATACTTATCGGAAATTCGAGACGCCGATTTCGTGCGGTTCCAACGGTTAGAGTCCGACAATTGCAAGCAGCCGAGCCCGATCCTGGGCTCACCCCGACAACCGTCCGGAGGACGTGCGTGGCTCCAAATGTTCGATGGACCCGAAGGAAGATCCGAATTCGGTACACAGACCGAAGTTCGTTCCGCCTTCTGAGACAGATCCTCATGTTGGCGATACTCGGATCCATAGCAGCAGTGACGTTCGGTGGCACTGCCGCAGCTCAAGAACCGACCCCTACTCCCCCGCCCACCGCGATCTCGGACGCACCGCCCGCCGACGCGGTCGCCGTGAGCGGAAGCCTCAACAACGGCGGTGAACGCCTCGCCGACGTCGATGTGAAGGCACTCGACTCCTCCGGTGACGAGGTGGTTCGCACCACCTCTCAGGACGGAGGCCGTTGGACACTCCAGTTGTCGCCTGGCACATACACATTCGAAGTGGACTCCGAAACCCTTCCGGACGGAGTCAGCGTCCAGGGCTCGGTGGAACGCGACGTGCAGGCCGGACGCGCCAACACCGTCATCTTCTCCTTCGGTGAAGCCAGAACCGCCACGGAGGTGCCGTTCTACGAGAAGTTCATCAGGACCACCGTCGACGGCCTTCGCTTCGGTCTGGTCATCGCATTGGCAGCCGTAGGCCTCAGCCTGATCTTCGGCACCACGGGCCTGACCAACTTCGCGCACGGAGAGCTGGTGACGCTCGGTGCCGTGGCCGCGTGGGTCTTCAACGTCAGCATGGGCATCCAGCTGATCTGGGCGACGATACTGGCGATCATCGTCGGCATCGCGATCGGCTGGCTGAACAACACAGTGATCTGGCGCCCGCTGCGAAAACGGAAGACCGGCTTGATCGCTCAACTCGTGGTGTCGATCGGCCTGGCCATCGCACTGCGCTACCTCATCCTGATCTTCTTCTCCGATCGCGCCGAACCGTTCGCCGACTACCAGGCTCAGACCCAGAACGAATGGGGACCGCTGGCGATCACCAATGTCAACCTCGCCTGCATCGTCATCAGCATCGTCGTCCTCGTCGGCGTCGCGGTGATGCTTCAGCGCACCCGAATCGGCAAGGCCATGCGCGCCGTTGCCGACAACCGGGACCTCGCCGCCTCGTCGGGAATCAACGTGGAGCGCGTCGTCACCTTCGTCTGGTGCATGGGCGGTGGCCTCGCCGCCCTGGGCGGCGTCCTGTTCGGGCTCTCCGAGCTCGGTGGCCGCGTTCAGTGGGAAATGGGCTTCAAGCTGCTACTCCTGATGTTCGCGGGAATCACGCTGGGCGGTTTGGGAACTGCGTACGGAGCCCTCCTCGGCTGCGTCATCGTCGGACTGCTGGTCCAGTGGTCGACGATGATCATCAATCCCGATCTCAAATACATCGGAGGACTGCTCGTCTTGATTCTCATCCTCGTCGTCAGACCCCAGGGCATACTCGGCTCGCGACAAAGGATCGGGTGACAACGTGGATATTCTCGGAGCACTCCAGGTCTCGCTCGCCCAACTTGTCGGGCCGTCGGCAATTTTCTACGCACTACTCGCAATCGGCTTGAATCTGCACTTCGGCTACGCCGGACTGCTCAACTTCGGTCAGATCGGTTTCGCGCTGCTCGGTGGCTACGGCGTCGGCATCATGACGATCACCTACCAGCAGCCCCTGTGGCTGGGCATACTCGTCGGCCTCGGCGCCGCAGGCTTGCTGGCCCTGGTCCTCGGCATCCCGACGCTACGGCTCCGCGCGGACTATCTCGCGATCGTCACGATCGCAGCATCGGAGATACTCAGACTCGTCTTCAGATCGACGGCGTCCGATCCGATCACCAAGTCCACCAACGGCATCTTCGGCTTCGCCGACCCGTTCACCTCCCTCAGCCCGTTCGACTCCGGCAAGCAGTACGCCTTCCTCGGTGTGAAGTTCTACGGTGACGACCTATGGGCCATGGTGGTCGGGTGGTCACTCGTACTGATCCTCTGCGGATTCATCTACCTGCTCACGCACAGCCCATGGGGTCGCGTCCTCAAGGCCGTCCGCGAGGACGAGGATGCAGCACGATCGCTCGGCAAGAACGTCTTCGTCTACAAGATGCAGGCTCTTGTTCTCGGTGGCGTCATCGGAGGCATGGGCGGCGTGTTCAACGCCCTGCAGACCAAGTCCATCAACCCGGACTTCTACTCCACCGCACAGACGTTCTTCGCCTTCGGCGCGTTGATCCTCGGCGGTGCCGCAACAGTATTCGGCCCGGTCCTCGGAGCCATGCTGTTCTGGTTCCTTCTCTCCATCCCCGACGCCATCCTGCGGCAAGCCATCTCGGGCCCCGATCCCCTGCTGAACCTGACCGAACAGCAGGTCGGCGCAACCCGATTCGTACTCCTCGGCATTCTGATCGCCGTGATGATGGTGTTCAGGCCGCAAGGCATTCTCGGCAACAAGCGAGAGGTACAGCTCAATGCCTGACAAGACAACAGCGGACGCACGGCGGCCACTCAGCGCTCAGGAGAGGTCAGCACTGTTCGCCGGAGTCCCCCAGACTCCCGGTGCGGCAAAACCGGATCCGACGCTCGTCGTCGACGGAGTGTCCCGAACCTTCGGCGGCCTGAAAGCCGTCGACGTCGCACATCTCGAGATCCAGCGAGGCTGCATCACCGGCCTCATCGGACCCAACGGTGCTGGTAAGACCACGTTGTTCAACTTGCTCACCGGATTCGACCGCCCCGACACGGGCACCTGGTCGATGGACGGACAGTCGCTCGGCCGAATGCACCCACACCAAGTCGCGCGCAAGGGCGTCGTGCGTACGTTCCAGTTGACGAAGGCACTGTCCAAACTGACCGTGCTCGACAACGTCCGACTCGGCGCCACCGGCCAGCGCGGCGAACGGATCGTCAACACGCTGATGCCCTGGACGTGGAAGAAGCAGGAGAAGGAGATCACGGACCGGGCCTACCAACTGCTCGAGCGATTCAAGCTCGACGCGAAGGCCGACGACCTCGCCGGCTCCATGTCCGGCGGTCAGCGCAAGCTACTGGAAATGGCGCGCGCTCTCATGACCGATCCGGCCGTGGTCATGCTCGACGAGCCCATGGCAGGCGTCAATCCCGCACTGACACAAAGCCTCCTGGGCCACATCAAGTCGCTGCGCGACGACGGGATGACGGTCGTGTTCGTCGAACACGACATGGACGTCATCCGCGACATCAGTGACTGGGTCGTCGTGATGGCACAGGGCAGCGTCATCGCCGAATCCACCCCGGAAGACCTGTCCAACAACGGCGCCGTCGTCGACGCCTACCTCGGAAGCCATCACGACCAGGCCCTCGAATTCGACGAGAACGGCAATCCCGTCGGCGCCACAGCCGAACTGGCCGAAGCTCTCGAACAGGCCGAAGCAGAAGAGCTCGAAGCAGGCGGCGACCTGTCCGAGCCCGAGTTCGTCGCGTCTGCCGACGTCGCAACCGGCAAGCACGCCAAGGAAGAAGACGGCAAATGAGCGAACCGAACACCGACAAACTGACACCCGCCGAATTCGCCGCCACACCAGAGGAACACGCCCGCCTCGCGGAGGGGGCACTGGTCCGCGCCGACAACCTCGTCGCCGGATACATACCGGGCGTCAACATTCTGGAAGAGTGCAACTTCTTCCTGAAGGACGGCGAGATCGTCGGCATCATCGGCCCTAACGGTGCCGGAAAATCGACCCTGTTGAAAACACTGTTCGGGCTCATTCCCGTGCGCAAGGGCTCGGTCAAACTCCGCGGAGACAACATCACGTCCGCCGAAGCCCACGTCCTCGTCACCAAAGGCGTCGGATACGTGCCACAGACGCAGAACGTCTTCCCGTCACTCACCATCGAGGAAAACCTCGAAATGGGAATCTACTTGCGTCCGAAGAAATTCGCGGAACGCTTCGACTTCGTCAGCGAACTCTTCCCGCTCCTCGGCGAACGCAAGAAAGTCAAAGCAGGCGCACTCTCCGGTGGCGAACGACAAATGGTCGCCATGGGCCGCGCCCTGATGATGGAACCATCGGTCCTGCTGCTCGACGAACCATCCGCAGGCCTCTCCCCCATGTTCCAGGACGAAGTGTTCATCCGCTGCAAGAAGATCAATGCAACAGGCGTCTCCATCATCATGGTGGAACAGAACGCACGCCGCTGCCTCCAGATCTGCGACCGCGGATACGTCCTCGACCAGGGACGCAACGCCTACACCGACACCGGCACCAACCTCATGAACGACCCCAAGGTCATCGAGCTCTACCTCGGCACCCTGGCGGGAAGCAAAGAAAAGAAATAACCTTCCGCGCTCCCACAGGACCCGGGCTCACCCCTCGAGCCCGGGTCTTGCTGCATCTTGAGGGGCTGCCCGGGTGCTCCCCCAGTGCAGTCGGGCTCGGGAGTAGAGCCGGGGCGGATGTCCAAGGCGGAGCGAACGTGGCGTTCGGTCAGTCAGACTGACCAAAACGTTCATTCGCTCCGAACGGCGGATGCCCAAAGCGGAGCGAACGTGACGTTCGGTCAGTCAGACTGACCAAAACGTTCATTCGCTCCGAACGGGGAAGCGGACAGCACGGAATCCAAGCGGCATGGCCCACGACAGCACGGAACCCCGGTCCAGGTGGACCGGGGTTCCGTGTGTTCTGAGTCAGTACCGAGGACCGATCACTCCCCGACGACGATGTATCCGTCCGTCTTCAGGGTGTTGTCCGGGCCGAAGACCAGGTTGCCGTAGGAACCGGTGGCGGGCTCACCTGCGTCGCTGAAGTTCAGCGCACCGGTGACACCGTCGTAGTCGATGTCGGTTCCGGCCTGGACGAGGGGAAGGCACTGTGCGTACGTGGTGCACTTCTCGCCGTCCTTGGTGACGCTGTTGATGTTGGCAGCGATGTCCGTGCCCGCCGTCGACTTGGCCTGCTCTGCCGCGAGGGCCGAGATGATGACTGCGTCGTAGGACTCTCCGGCGTAGTTGAAGTCCACCAACGCGGGGTCGACGGTCTTGAGTCGATCCTGGAAGGCGGTGCCCACGTCGGTGAGCGGGGTGGTTCCGCGCATCGTGTCGAGCAGGCCCGGTGCGACGGATTCGCCGAGGGCGTTACCCATGTTGCCGTCGACGCCGTAGACGAGGGTGCCGTCCGACGGTCCGATGCCGACCTCGTGCATACGCGTGATGATCTTCGCGGACTCCTCGAAGCCCACGATTGCGACGGCGTCGGGCGCGAAGTTGTTCACGTCGTCGACCTCGGCGTTGAACGACTGTGCGTTGGGGTCGTAGATGATCGACTGGATCTGATCGGACGGAATGCCCGCTGCTTCGAGGTTCTCCACGGTGTTGGCGGCGAGGCCGGTGCCGTAGGGGTCGTTGAGGGCCAGGATGGATACGCGCTGCGCACCGTCCTCGGCGATGAGCTGCGAAAGCGCCTGCGCCTGAAGCACATCGGTGGGTGCGGTACGGAAGTACTGTCCCTTGTCCGCGTAGCAGACGAACTGATCCGAAGTGTTGGCCGGGGAGAACTGCACGACGCCGGCGCTGGAGATCTTGTCGATCACCTTCAGCGACACCGAGGACGATGCCGCACCGACGATGACGTCCGCTCCACCTGCGAGCAAACGGTCGACCGTGGTGTTCGCGGTGTCCGTGGTCGTGTCACCCGAGTCGCCGGGAATGAGCTGAACAGGCTGCCCGAGAACGCCGCCCGCAGCATTGACCTCGTCGACCGCGAGGCGCACACCCGCGACCTCCGGCGGGCCGAGGAATGCAAGGCTGCCGGTCTCGGGAAGCAACGTACCGACGACCAGCGGGGTCGTGACGGGGGTCGCCCCTGCCGTCGCCTGATCCGGCGTGCAGTCGGTCGACACCGTTGTCTCTTCCGCCGCCGAACTTCCACCGCTGGCAGAGCTGGAACTGTCTCCCGAGCTGGAATCGTCGCTCGAGGAACAGCCGAACAGTGCCAGTGAAGCAGCACCCAGCACCGCAGCCGTGCGGACATAGGTCCGTTTTGCCATCTAGGGTCTCCTTGGTCGATCCAAAAACGAAGCGCACGTGAGTCATGCGCCGCGTGTGTGGATCAGACGCTAGCTGTCCCCATCGGTTCGCGATGGGCGAGAAGACGGCTCGTGACCTGACTGTGACCTGAGGGGCCGAAGATTTACATCGCCGTAGCGTGCGGGCCCGAAATCAGGACTCGGGCGGGGTGTCCAGCGTCTCGATGATGACCTCGGCGACGGCCTTCATCGTCGTCCGGCGATCCATCGCGGCGCGCTGAATCCACTTGAACGCCTGTGGCTCTGTGAGCGACTGAGATTCCATCAGCTTGCCCTTCGCCCGCTCGATGAGCTTGCGCGTCTCCAGTCGTTCCTGGAGGTCGGCGATCTCGCTCTCGAGCGACGAGATCTCCGTGTACCGACTTGCCGCGAGTTCCACGGCAGGCATCAGGTCAGCTTTGGAGAACGGCTTGACCAGATACGCCATCGCTCCCGCGTCGCGCGCCTTCTCCACGAGTTCACGCTGACTGAACGCCGTCAGGATGACGACGGGAGCTATCCGCTTCTCGGCGATTTCCGACGCCGCGTCGATCCCGTCCCGGCGAGGCATCTTGACGTCCATGATCACCAGATCGGGACGAAGTTCCACGGCCAGGTCGACGGCCTGCTGACCATCGGCCGCCTCACCGACCACCTCGTAGCCCTCTTCACGCAGCATCTCCACCAGATCGAGGCGGATGAGCGATTCGTCCTCGGCGACCACGACCCGTAGAGCGGGCTTTGCGCTCTCTTGCTGGGCAGGAGCATTCATCGTTTACCAGTCTCCTTAGACACGTCATCGACCAGCAGAAATCCTCGCATGCCCGGCACTGTGCCGCAGACCTCACCTGATTCCACGAACCCTTCGAGGGTACCGGTGTACGGGGCCTGAAGCGCATCTTCTAAAGTAGTGAACCGCACGAAGACGCCAGCCCTCGTATCCCAATTGGCAGAGGAAACGGATTCAAAACCCGTCCAGTGTGAGTTCGAGTCTCACCGAGGGCACCACCCCCCAGCGTCACTGGTACACCGACCCGCACCGCTAGGCCATCGGTGAAGCCGCTATTCATACGGTGTAGTCGCTAGGCATACAGTGAAGCGATGTACATACCCAGCAATCTTCGATGCCATGACACCGGCGCCGGCACTCTGTGCGCTCAGCGTGTCACTCACCGGTTCGGAGATGCTGCGGACCGGTCGGAACCGAAATGGGTCTATTTCCAGTGCAGTGCCGACAGCACCCATGTGACCGGATACGTCGATCGACCGGTGACCGCCTGAATTCATGTTCGTAGAGCGCGCATTCGTCGATCCGGTCGATCACGTCGACGACTGGCCTTTCACCGTTCCTGCCGTGGCGGACCTCGTCGGAGACGGACTCGAGTTCCATGCGCCGGTGACGATGCTCGTCGGCGACAACGGCTCGGGTAAGTCGACCATAGTCGAAGCTGTCGCGGAGGGTTTCGATCTCGATTCGCGGGGCGGCCGAGCGTCGAGACTGCCGCGCACGGACACCGTTCGAACCCCGCTGGGCGACGTCATCGAACTCGAGACGACACCGCGAGGCGCACGGATGCTTCGAGGACCGCGGTTGCAGAAGAAGGGCTTCTTTCTCCGTGCCGAAACGGCCGTCGAACTGACCGAACGTTACTCGGGCGTGCCGGGTTACTGGGACGAAGACACCACCGAATTGAGCCATGGCGAGGGCTTTCTCGCGGTGTTTCGCGCGATGTTCCAGGACCCGGGCTTCTACGTGCTGGACGAACCGGAGTCGGCACTGTCCTTCACTGCCTGCCTACGACTGGTGGCGTTGATGTCCGAACTCGCCGACGCCGGGGCCCAGGTAGTCTGCGCGACCCACTCGCCTGTGTTGGCGTCGTTACCAGGAGCCGACGTCGTCGAAGTCGGTGACCACGGTCTGCGCAGAACCAGTTGGGAAGAACTGGAACTCGTCGCGCACTGGCGTCGGTACCTGTCCGATCCGTCGATGTATCTGCGTCACCTTCTGGACTGATGTCGGATTGCCGGTAGCCCGCGGCGACGGACGCTTCCCGGTGACTGACCGACGAGTCTCTTGAATGCTCGGCCGAAGGCGGCTTCGGACTCGTACCCGCTTCGATGTGCCAACTCTGCGACGGTACAGCCACCGGTTTTCAGTGCGTCGTGGGCACACTGCATCCGCCAGCGTGCGAGGTAGCGCATGGGCGCTTCACCGACGAGTGCCGTGAAGCGTGCGGCGAACGCCGAACGCGACATCGCGACCTCGGTGGCGAGGGCGGCCACGGTCCACGGTTTCTCCGGCGCGCGGTGAATCATCGCCAGCGCGGGGCCGATCCCTGAGTCCTGCAGTGCACCGAGCCAACCGGTCCCGGCCGCGGGATCGTTCTCGATCCACCACCGCAACGCCTGGATGACGAGGATGTCCGACAACCGCGTGATGACGGATTCCCCACCGGGTCGGATTCGCTGTGCCTCGTCGGCGACGAGGCCCAGTGTGCTGTGCATCCACGACAGCTGCGGTGTCGGTGCCGACTCCACGACGATCAGCGACGGCAGGCAGTCGAGCAGCTTTCCGACCGACGGGTGATCGAGCCGCACTGCTCCACAGATCATGATCGTCGAGGATCCGGTGCCTCCGTGGCGGACGACGGCGTATCGATCGCTGATGTAGTCGTGATGCAAATCGTGCACGAGAGGGGCCGACTCGGCAGAGAAGGCGTCGCTGGACAGGACATGCCCGGATCCATCCGGCACCAGTGCGAATTCGCCCGGAGCGAGCCACCGAGGCTCGGCGCCGTCGACCTCGAGGAGACATCGCCCGGCGACCACGACGTGAAACCACAGGCAGCCCTCCATTGTGGGCATCGCGAGCCCCCAGGGCTCGGCCAGCTCGGACCGGCAGTAGAACGCACCGGTCATCCGGACGAAATGCAGGGCCTCTCCGAGCGGGTCGGTTGATGCCCATGGATCGTGGCCGCGCACCGACCGATCCTACGACGGCATGGACGAACGAGCATGAAACTGCGACGAAAAGACATTGTCCGTCCATCGACTACAGGTGCACGCTGGACGAATCGACGAACTGGACGAATCGACGGAAAGGAGACCATTGTGATCGACGTTCTCGCGTCCACTGCCACCACGACCGCGGCGGTCGGGTGCGGACTCACAGCGGGAGTGCTGATGGCGTTCTCGGTCAGCGTCATGCCCGCGCTCGCAACGCGACCCGCCGCCGAGGCCGCTGCCACGATGCAGCAGATCAACATCGCGATCGTCTCGCCCTTGTTCCTGACGGTCTTCCTCGGCGCCGCTGCCGCTGCGGTGACCGCCGCCGTCGCGAGCGTCGCGTCGGGCGGAGATTCGCGGACGCTCGTCGTTGCCGGTGCGGTGGTGTACGTGGTCGGGTGCGTGGCTATGACGATCGCAATCAACGTGCCGCTCAACGATTCTCTGGCCTCGGTCGACCCGTCCAGCAGCCACGGTGCTTCGGTGTGGGCGGACTATCTCACTCGATGGACACGCTGGGACCATGCCAGGACTGCGGCGGCCACTCTGGCGTGTGCTGCGTTGACCGCGGCGGCGCGGATCTAATCTGCTTGCGGTTGCTCGTGACGATGACGGATCTCGGCTTCGAACTTCTCGATCAGAGCATCCGCCTCGGCGAGCTCGGCGCCTTGCGCACCCTCGTCCATCGATTGGTCGCGGCCGCGCTTGAGTACAGCGAGTTCTGCGTCGAGTTCATGATTGTCGAGTACTCGTGGATCCAACATGGCTCCATTGTCGTCGACGACGCCGGTGCCCGCACGCGATTGGGCCTGACATGCTGGTGGGATGACCACGGTGCACAGCTTTCCGCCGATAGTCGACCGTTCGTCGCACACGTTGATCCTCGGCTCCATGCCCGGAGTGGCGTCACTGAGAGCGGCGCAGTACTACGCGCATCCTCGTAACGCGTTCTGGCCGATCATGGGAGCGCTGCTCGGTGCAGGCCTGGACAAGTCCTACGACGAGCGAACCGCGATTCTGCTCGCTCGCGGAATCGCGGTGTGGGATGTGGTGAAGCTATGCACGCGGCGCGGGAGCCTCGACTCCGCGATCGTCGATTCGACTGTCGTGACGAACGACTTCGACTCCCTGCTCGGCGAATTTCCTTCCATCCGGCGCATCGTCTTCAACGGAGCCAAGGCGGAGACGAGTTTCGTTCGCCACGTCGCCCCGTCCGTACGCGATGTCGCCGTACGTCGGCTTCCGTCGACCAGCCCCGCTCACGCCTCTCTGTCCTTCGACCGAAAGCTCGACGCGTGGCGATCGGTCGCGCAGCTTCTGCCGGAGATATCTCGGTCCAGCAGTCGAGACGACAGCAACCACGAGAACGACCGCGAACACGATCGGGTAGACCGATGTCACCGGGATTCTCGCCCATGACGGGACGCCGAGCATGAATGTGCCGATGACGGCAGTGCCACTGGGCGCCGTCCAGTACCAGGCGACGAACGGGGCCACGACGAGGGCCGGTACCGCCCAGCTCCAGGACCGAGCGGATCTCGCAGCCCAGTCCAGAACCACCACGACCAACGGCACGCACCACACCCAGTGATGTCCCCACGAGAACGGGGACACCATGGGAGTCGTCAGTCCGCAGATGGTCAACGACAGCAACCGAGCGCCTCGGCGCTCGGCCGCCACCGCGCACCACAGTCCGAGCACGCCGACGACGAGTACACATCCGAGCCACAGTGCCATCGGCGGCGACCCGTCGGACCATATTCGAGCGAGCACACCGTGCACCGACTGATTCGCCGGCGACGGTAGCCAGCCGATCCGATCGGACTGGAAGATCGCGCTGGTCCAGAAGGTGCGTGCGTCGTCGAACAACAGAATCGATCCCGCGAGAACAGTGGCGACGAACGTCGCGACGGCCACCGCCGCAGTCCGGAACTGCCTGGCGGCAAGCGCATACACGACGAAGAATGCCGGTGTCAGTTTCAACCCCGCGGCGAGGCCGACACCGATTCCTCGCAGACGACTGCCATCGGGACGACCGAGATCCCACAGCACGAGGATCAGCAGAAGAAGGTTGATCTGCCCGAGCCACAGTGTCATTCGAACCGGTTCGAGCCACGTGAACGCCACCGCCGATCCGAGGGCGACGACATGAGTGGGCACTCCGCGGTACCCGAGAATCCTCCAACTCAGAAGGACCGCGAGGTAGAGAAGCAGGATGTTGACGACGCCCACGACCGCCGTCGTGGCCGAGATCGGTAGCACGGCAAGCACAACGAACACCAAAGCAGCGAACGGCGGGTAGGTGAACGGGAGCGAGGTTTCGAACAACGAGAACGAATACAGGCCCTCACCGGTCAGCAACGTCCCGCCGCCGTGCCGGTACACGATGGCGTCGACCCCGTTCCCGAACAGTCCGTACAAGCCGGCGAATCCCAACGTCCACGCATGCGCGACGAGGGCGACGGCTGCGGCGACAACTGCGAACGTGACCCATCGCCCGTCGTGTCGTCGAAACGTGTCGGTTTCCGGCATGGAACGGACACTATTGGTACTTCGTGGAAAATCACGGACGACACAGGCGAACTTTGTGGATTCGACGCCTGATCGTTAGCAGCGGTCATGCCGATGCGTGCCACCATCGACTGATGCGTATGTGGCAGAAGTTACTGATGGTGCGTTCGGTCGTCGTGTTCGCGCTGGCGGCGAGCGCCCTCACGGTCGCCGGCCCCGCGCATGCTGCGCCCGCTGCGACGGCCGATGTGGTCGATGTCCGCGCAGTGTCCGCAACTCACTCCGTAGTCGACGTGTATTCGCCGTCCATGGACAAGGTGATCTCGAACGACGTCCTGCGGCCTTCCCACGGCGGCACTCTTCCCACCCTCTATCTCCTGAACGGTGCACTCGGGAACGAGGACGGCGTGGGATGGCTCGGGAACTCTTCGGTAGCGGAGTTCTTCGCCGACAAGAACGTCACCGTCGTCATGCCGGTCGGTGGGAGGTTCAGCTTCTACACCGACTGGCAGAACCCCGACCCGGTGCTCGGAAACTACAAGTGGCAGACCTATCTCACCCGCGAACTCCCCCAGGCGATCGACGGCCACTTCGGCTCGACCGGGAAGAACGGCATCGCCGGCCTGTCCATGAGCGGAGGCCCCGCGCTCGATCTGGCCATTCAGGCACCGGACGTGTTCGACGCCGCGGCGTCGTTCAGCGGCTGCCCTGCACCCTCGAATCCGTTTGCGATGGCAGGAATCTCGACGATGATCGCGGGTGGCCTGAACAACCCGTTCAACATGTGGGGATTGCCGGGCAACCCTGCGTGGCGCGAACACGACCCGGCCGTGAACGTCGAAAGACTGCGCGGCACAGCGGTGTACGTCAGTGCGTCGGAAGGACTTCCAGGACCCGTGGACCGCATCCCGGTCGGTGCTTTCCCACCCGTCGGCGGGGTCGTCGTCGAAGCGCTGGTCAACTACTGCACGTCACTGTTCGTCGACGCTCTGCACCGAACTGGAGTTCCAGCAACGATTTCCATGCGTGAGCGGGGCGCTCACACCTGGCCGCTCTTCGAAGACCAGCTACGCGAAGCCTGGACCACGACGATCGCGCCGGCTCTGGCCTGACCGGTGGACTGCCATCGAGTCAGGCCTTCCGAGGGAAGTGCCTGATCAGACCTTCCTGCACCACCGTCGCGAGAAGCAAGCCGTCCATCGAGAAGAACCTGCCCGTGGCCAGGCCTCTGGACCCCGCCGCGACAGGAGACTCCGTCGCGTACAACGCCCAGTCGTCGAATCGGAACGGTCGATGGAACCAGATGGAATGGTTCACGGTTGCCGCGACGATCCGATCGAACCCCCACGACAGACCGTGTGTGGTGATGATGGAGTCGAGCACCGTCGTGTCCGACGCGTACCCCATCGTGGCGGCGTGGAAGATCGCGTCGTCGGGAAGATCACCGTCGGCCTTCATCCACACGCGGTTGTGATTGAGCTTCTCGCCGGTCCCCTGCAGAATCCACGCGGGATCGTTCGCGTAGCGCATGTCGATCGGCTTGAGCGCGTCGACGAACATCTGCAGCCTGTCCTCGTAACCGACGAAGTGGTCGCCGAGCGGCGGCAACGCGTCCGGGTATGCAACATCCGGCAGCTCGACACTGTGCTCGAGTCCGGTGCCGAAATCCTGGAACGCAGCGAGCATCACGAAGATCTCGTTGCCGTCCTGATATGCCGTGACCTGCCGGTTGGCGAATGCTCGACCGTCGCGGTGTCGGTCGACGTGGTACTCGATCGGCTTCTTCACATCACCGCCACGGATGAAGTGCGCGTTGATCGCATGGACGTCACGGGTCGTTCCCGTGACCGTTCGGCCGGCTGCGATGAGCGCTTGCGCGACCATCTGACCGCCGAAGGTCCGGCTTCCGACCTGACGAGGGTGTACCCCCAGGAACTTGTCCTCGCCGATCTCCTCGAGCGCCAGCAGCTCGAGGAGCGTCTCCAGATCCGTCTTCACTTCAATAGCGTCGGGTGCAGTGGTTGCACCCGTTCCCCCCGCATCGGTCACTTACCGGTCCTCTTCCCCAATTCGGTGCACGTGGATCAAGTTGGTCGAGCCTACTGTGCCGGGAGGAGCACCGGCCACGATCACGACCTGATCACTCTTGTTGTACCGCCCGAGTTCGAGCAGAGCCTTGTCGACCTCGAGCACCATCGCATCGGTAGTGGCCACATCGGGAACCAGGAACGTCTCGGTTCCCCAGCTCAGAGCCAGCTGCGAACGAACCTCGGGAATCGAGGTGAAAGCGAGCAACGGCAACGACGTGTGCAGACGCGCGAGTCGCCGCACGGTGTCGCCGGACTGAGTGAACGCGACGAGCGCCTTGGCGTCGAGACGCTCACCGATGTCACGCGCGGCGTAGGAGATGACGCCTCGCTTGGTACGCGGAACATGAGTCAGAGGAGGAACGGGATCGCCCTCGCTCTCGACCGTCTCGACGATGCGGGCCATGGTGCGCACGGTCTCCATCACGTACTTGCCGACGGAGGTCTCACCGGACAGCATGACCGCGTCGGTGCCGTCGAGTACGGCGTTCGCGACATCGGACGCCTCTGCCCTGGTGGGGCGCGAGTTCTCGATCATCGACTCGAGCATCTGCGTTGCGACGATGACGGGCTTGGCGTTCGCACGCGCGATCTGGATCGCGCGCTTCTGCACCAGCGGAACCTGTTCGAGCGGGAGTTCGACACCGAGGTCGCCGCGGGCCACCATGACTGCGTCGAATGCAAGCACGATGGCTTCGAGATTGTCCACGGCTTCGGGCTTCTCGAGCTTCGCGATGACCGGCACGCGGCGGCCGACGCGATCCATGACCGCGTGCACGAGCTCGACGTCCGCAGGGGAGCGAACGAACGACAGCGCGATGAAGTCGACTCCGAGCGACAGTGCGAACTCGAGGTCGGCAATGTCCTTCTCCGACAACGCCGGAACGGACACGTCCATACCCGGCAGGGACACGCCCTTGTTGTTGCTGACCGGTCCACCTTCGGTGACGCGGCACAGCACGTCGTTGCCTTCGACTCCGGTGACGACGAGTCCGACCTTGCCGTCGTCGACGAGGAGCCTGTCGCCCTCCTTGGCGTCCTGCGCCAATTCCTTGTACGTCGTCGACACGCGGTCGTGCGTGCCCTCGCACTCGTCGACGGTGATGCGTACCAATTCACCGGCGGCCCAGGTGGTCTTACCTTCCGTGAACCGTCCGAGACGGATCTTGGGTCCCTGGAGGTCGGCAAGGATGCCGACGGCTTTGCCGGTGGCATTCGAGGCCGCACGGACCCACTCGTAGTTGGCCTGATGATCGGGGTGATCACCATGGCTGAAATTCAGTCGAGCGACATCCATTCCACTCTCGACGAGTTCGCGGATTCGCTCAGCGCTGGCGGTTGCAGGTCCAAGGGTGCAAACGATCTTCGTACGTCGGCTCACGATCACGAGCGTAGTCGGTGCACCTCACCTTCTCTACGGCAGAGGTCCCCGACCAAACACTACTGACCGGTAGTAGTGAGTTGCCACAGGTGAACCGACCTGGATCGGTACAGACTACGGTGTCACAACGGCGCTGATCACACCACTGCGAGAGGCAGAGCGGTCGGGTGAACCGGCGACGGAAGGTCGGAGCGACCGGTCAGGAACGCGTCGACGCCGTGCGCTGCGGACCGTCCCTCCGCGATGGCCCAGACCACCAGCGACGCGCCTCGATGAGCGTCGCCGCAGACGAACACGCCGGGAGCGGTGGTCTGCCAGTCGGGTCCACAGGAAACCGAACCGCGACGAGTCAGCGACAGGCCGTAGTCGTCGAGCAGAGGACTGTGCTCGACGCCTTCGAACCCGATCGCGAAGAGCGCGAGGTCGCACGGAAGCTCGACTTCCTCACCGATGGGGGTGATGATCCGTCGACCGTCCGCGTCGCGCTGCACCTCGACCTCGGCGAGGACCATCGCTCGGACGCGGCCGTTCTCGTCACCCAGAAAACGTTGGACGGCAACCTGATGCCGCACCACACCACCCTCGGCGTGGGCCGGTGAGGTACGCAGAACGAGGGGCCACGACGGCCACGGCGACGTGGAGTCGTCCCGAGCATCCGGAAGCGCCTGGTTGTAGTCCAACTGCGTCACCGACGCGGCACCCTGACGGTGCGCCGTGCCGAGACAGTCGGCTCCGGTGTCTCCGCCGCCGATGATGACGACGTGCTTGTCCTTCGCCGAGATGGACGTGGGGCCGTCTCCCTCGCACTCCTTGTTCGACGGCACCAGATGCTCCATGGCCAGATGGATACCGCTCAGACCGCGACCCTCGACCTCGGTGTTGTCCCGCGCACGCAACGCACCGACAGCAAGAACGACGGCATCGAACTTCGCCCGCAACTGCTCGACGGTGAAGTCGATTCCCACCTCGCAGTCGGTGACGAAATGAGTTCCCTCCGCACGCATCTGCATGAGACGCTGATCCAGAACCGACTTCTCCAGCTTGAACTCGGGGATGCCGTACCGAAGCAGACCCCCGAGCCTGTCGTCCCGTTCGTACACGGTGACGTCGTGACCCGCACGGGTCAACTGCTGGGCAGCGGCGAGTCCGGCCGGGCCGGAACCGACCACCGCGACAGTCTTACCCGTGCTGATCGTCGGCGGCTGCGGCACGACGCTGCCTTCGTCCCACGCCAGGTCCGCGATGGTCTGCTCGACGCGCTTGATCGTGACGCTTCCACCGGTCTCGCTCTCCGAGATCGAGAGCACGCACGCAGCCTCGCAGGGCGCAGGACAGACGCGACCGGTGAACTCCGGGAAGTTGTTGGTCGCGTGGAGGCGATCGCTCGCAGCGTCCCAGCGGCCTCGACGCACCAGATCGTTCCACTCCGGAATCAGGTTGCCGAGGGGGCAGCCCGCAGTTCCCGAATGGCAGAACGGAATTCCGCAATCCATGCACCGGCGTGCCTGATCGGAGACCTCGGCGGCTCGCTCGTCGGCAGGCTGGTGCGAGTAGACCTCTTTCCAGTCCTTGACGCGCTCACCGATCGGCCGCTTCGCCGCTTCCTGCTTGACGATGTTCAGAAATCCTCGTGGGTCAGCCACGTGCAGCCTCCATGATTGCTGAGTCGACGTCGCGCCCCTCGGCGCGCGCCATCGATGTCGCTTCCAGCACACGCTGATAGTCGACGGGCATGATCTTGGTGAACAGAGCGGAACGGCGCGGCCAATCCGCGAGCAGCGACGACGCCACTGCGGATCCCGTCCACTTCCGGTGGTTCTCGACGGTGTCCCGCAGCCAGGCGAGATCGTCGGGATCGGGCGTCTGCAGAGACACCATGGCCATGTTGACGTTGCTCTCGTCCAGCCCGAGGACGAAGGCGATACCTCCGGACATACCGGCGGCCATGTTGCGTCCGGTCGGTCCGAGGACGACGACACGGCCACCTGTCATGTACTCGAACGCGTGGTCGCCGACGCCTTCGTTGACCGCGGTCGCGCCGGAATTCCTGACCGCGAACCGCTCCCCCACCCGTCCGCGCAGGAAAACCTCACCCGCAGTGGCGCCATACAGAATGGTGTTGCCGGCGATGACGTTGTCCTCCGCGACGAAGGTGGCATCGGATGACGGCCGGACGACGACGCGGCCGCCCGAAAGCCCCTTCCCGACATAGTCGTTGGCGTCACCGATCAGATCGAGGGTGATCCCGGTGGGAAGGAATGCACCGAGCGACTGACCTGCAGACCCTGTCAGTTCGACGCGCACCGTGTCGTCGGGAAGCCCCGCGCCACCGTACCGGCGGGTGACCTCCGCACCCAACAGAGTGCCGACGGTTCGGTTGACGTTGCGCACCGGCAGTTCCAGTTTCACGGGATGCGCATCCTCGAGTGCACCCTCGGCCAACTGGATCAGGGTTCGGTCGAGCGCGAGATCGAGTCCGTGGTCCTGACCGCGGAGGCGTCGACGCTGTGTCATCGGTGCCCCGTGCTGATCCTTCGGCATGGCGAAAATCGGCGTCAGGTCCAGGCCCTTGCTCTTCCAGTGCGCCACACCGGCGGCCGTCTCCAGAGCATCTGCGTGCCCGACGGCTTCGTCGATGCTGCGGAAACCGAGCTGCGCCAGATACTTGCGCACGTCCTCGGCCACGAACCGGAAGAAGTCCTCCAGGAACTCGGGCTTTCCGGTGAACCGTTTGCGTAGTTCCGGGTTCTGCGTCGCCACGCCCACCGGGCACGTGTCGAGATGACACACACGCATCATGATGCATCCCGACACGATGAGCGGAGCCGTCGAGAATCCGAACTCCTCGGCACCGAGCAGCGCCGCCACGATGACGTCCCTGCCGGTGCGGAGCCCACCGTCGCACTGCACCGTGATTCGGTCGCGGAGTCCGTTGAGTACCAGAGTCTGCTGAGCGTCGGCGAGACCGATCTCCCAGGGAGCGCCCGCGTGTTTGAGCGACGTCAACGGCGCCGCACCCGTGCCGCCGTCGTAGCCCGAGATCAGGACCACGTCGGCGTGCGCCTTGCTCACACCCGTTGCCACGGTGCCCACTCCGACCGAGCTGACGAGTTTGACGTGGACGCGTGCATTCTCGTTGGCGTTCTTGAGATCGTGGATCAGCTGCGCCAAGTCCTCGATGGAGTAGATGTCGTGATGCGGGGGCGGCGAGATGAGACCGACACCGGGCGTCGAGTGACGGGTCTTGGCGACCCACGGATACACCTTGTAGCCGGGCAGTTGCCCACCCTCCCCCGGCTTCGCGCCCTGCGCCATCTTGATCTGGATGTCGCTGGCATTGACCAGATAGTCGCTCGTGACCCCGAAGCGGCCGCTGGCGACCTGCTTGACCGCGCTGCGACGAGACTTGTCGTACAACCGATCCGTGTCCTCGCCGCCCTCACCGGAATTGGAGCGACCGCCGAGGTTGTTCATGGCGACGGCCATGGTCTCGTGTGCTTCGGCGGAGATCGACCCGTAGCTCATCGCCCCGGTGTTGAACCTGGTGACGATCGACTCGGCCGACTCGACCTCGTCCAGCGGAACAGGGGCGCGCAGGCCTTCCTTGAACTCGAACAAACCGCGAAGCGCACCACCTTCCCGCGCAAGCCGGTCCACCTCGCTGCTGTACTTCTGGAACACGTCGTAACGCCCGGTGCGCGTCGCGTGCTGAAGCAGGAACACGGTCTCCGGAGTGAACAGATGCAGCTCGCCCTCGCGACGGAACTGGTATTCACCTCCGATGTCCAGACGGCGGTGAACCCGATCGGTGGGGTTCTCCGGGTAGGCGCGACGGTGCCGCAGCTTGACTTCCTCGGCGAGAACGTCCAAGCCGACACCGCCGAGGGTGCTGACCGTCCCCTTGAAGTACTCGCGGACGACCTCCTTGTCGAGACCGACGGCCTCGAAGACCTGCGCACCGGTGTAGGAGCCGACCGTGGAGATGCCCATCTTCGACATCACCTTGAGCACGCCCTTGCCCAGCCCGTACAGGTAGTTGCGGACCGCGACCGTGGACTCGACACCGGTGAGTTCGCCCTCCGCGACGAGATCCTCGATGGACTCCATGGCCAGATACGGGTTGACCGCCGCCGCACCGAAGCCGATCAACAGAGCAAGGTGATGCACCTCGCGTGCGTCACCGGACTCGACGACGAGAGCGACCTTGGTGCGTTCCTTGGTGCGTACCAGGTGGTGGTGGACTGCAGCCGTGGCCAACAGCGACGGAATGGGCGCGTACGTGTGGTCGGAGTCTCGGTCGGAGATGATGAGCGTTCGGTATCCAGCGGCGATCGCATCGCTGGCACGACGACGCAGATCCTCGATGGCTTCGGCGAGACCCTCGCCGCCGCGCTCGACCTCGTACAGTGCCCGCAGCACGGTCGCCGACAACCCAGGGTGATCGCCGTCGAAGTTGATGTGAATGATCTTGTTCAGCTCGTCGTTGTCCAGCACCGGCCACGGCAGCACGATCTGACGGCACGATGCAGCCGACGGCTCGAGCAAATTCTGCTCCGGGCCCATCACGCGCGTCAGTGATGTGACGATCTCCTCGCGAATGGAATCGAGCGGAGGGTTCGTGACCTGCGCGAACAGTTCGATGAAGTAGTCGTACAGCTGCTTCGACCGCTGCGAGAGTACAGCGGGTGGCGTGTCGGTTCCCATCGATCCCAACGGCTCACCGCCCGACGCGGCCATCGGCGTCAGTACGACGCGCAGGTCTTCCTCGGTGTACCCGAACGCAACCTGCCGACGAACCACCGAGTCGTGGTTGTACTGGATGTGCGCACGATCGGGCAGGCTCTTGATCTCGAGCAGGCCTGCATGCAGCCATTCCTGATAGGGATGCTCCGACGCGAGCTGCAGTTTGATCTCCTCGTCGGGAACGAGACGGCCTGCCTCCGTGTCGATCAGGAACATCTTGCCGGGCTCGAGCCGCCCCTTGGCCACCACCTCGGACTGAGGCACGTCCAGCACACCGGCCTCGCTGGCGAGAATGACCCGACCGTCCTCGGTCTGCCACCACCTGCCCGGACGAAGACCGTTCCGGTCCAGAACGGCCCCGACGTACGCACCATCGGTGAACGTGACGCAGGCAGGCCCGTCCCACGCCTCCATGACCGACGCATGGAACTGGTAGAACGCCCGTACCGCCGGATCCATGTTGCGGTGGTTCTCCCACGGCTCGGGGACCATCATCATGACCACGTGCGGCACACTGCGCCCGCCGAGATGCAGAAGTTCGAGGACCTCGTCGAGAGACACCGAATCCGAACCGTCCGGATTGCAGATCGGATACAGGCGCTCGAGGTCACCGGGAATGAGACTCGACGCCAACATCGCCTCACGGGCGCGCATGCGGTTCCGGTTGCCCTTGACGGTGTTGATCTCACCGTTGTGCGCAACGTACCGATGCGGGTGCGCCAGCGGCCACGACGGAAACGTGTTGGTCGAGAATCGACTGTGCACGATGGCAATTGCGCTCATGCACAGCGGGTCACGAAGATCCGGGAAGAACAACGGCAACTGCATCGTCGTCAGCATGCCTTTGTAGACCATCGTCCGCGAGGACAGCGACGGGAAGAACAGCCCGGTTCCGGCAGCTTCGATCTCCGGTGTCACCCGCTCGGCCCGCTTCCGCAAGCCGTAGACCAGACGATCCAGGGCCACGCCCGACGGCCTGACGCCGTTCACCTCGGGAGCCGTCACGAACAGATACGTCATGTGCGGCATACAGCCCAGTGCCGTCACACCGATGTCGGCCTTGTCCGGATCGATCTCGACCTCGCTCCACCCGAGGACCGACAGACCCTCCTCGGTAGCAATCGCTTCGACCCGAGCCACGGCGGCAGCCCGCTCACGTACTCCTTGCGGCAGAAAGCACATACCGGCGGCAAACGTGTTCGCGCCGTCGGCGGCGGCGTCGGGCAACGGGAAGTTGGCGAGGGAGGCCAACAGTTCGACCGGAAGCTGAATCAGAATGCCTGCGCCGTCACCGCTGTTCGGCTCGGCGCCCGCAGCACCCCGATGCTCCAGATTCTCCAGTGCGAGAACACCGTCGGCGACGATGCTGTGAGAGCGGCGACCCGCGATGTCCGCGATCATCGCGACGCCGCAGGAATCCTTCTCGCGAGACGGGTCGTACAGTCCCTGCTCCGCCGGCAACTGTGAGAACAGCAAATCCGCCACCTCCCTCTCGGCCAGGGAGGCACCGCAGAGCGAACGGCACTCGAAACATCACGGCGCCGTCTCGTTCTCCTCGGCAACTCCGCTAGCGATCAGCTCCGACACGATTCTAGGCTCGTGGGAACTCTTGTTTCACTGAACGGGTCTACCGGGACAACTCTGGCCCGCGAAGGAATTCGGCCTCAGCACCGAATGCCTGGAGCTTACCGTAGCTCTTGACAAACACCGAAACCACAGGCCGACTACCTCCAACCCGCAGGCAGCCACCGGAGAACGGTGCCGGCGGACTCAGTCCCGCAGCGGGCGCCCGTTCTGATCGCGCACGTTGCCGGTGAGCATCATGATCCCGTCGATCAATGGCCAGATGCCGCCGATACCGCACGTCAACCACGTCACCGCGATCTGCGCGACGGCCATGCCGGGCTGATTCAGATAGAACCGTCCGGCGCCGAACGGACCGAGGAGAATGCCGAGCACGCCGCCGGTCACCTTCGACTTGTCGGACAGCGGCTCACCCGTCACCGGATGACGGCCGTAGGGTGCGGCCGGATCCACACCGTACGGCCCCACGGCATACGCAGGTGGCGCTGGATAACCGGGCGGCGGGCCGTAACTCTGCGGAGCAGAGTAACCCTGTTGTGGACCGTAACCCTGTTGTGGACCCAAGCCCTGCTGCGGACCGTAGCCCTGGGATCCGCCATAACCCTGCTGCGGACCATAGCCCTGGGATTCGCCGTAGCCCTGGGATTCGCCGTAACCCTGGGATCCGCTGTAGCCCTGGGATCCGCTGTAACCCTGTCCGTCGTACGGGCCCGGTTGCGGATAATTCGGATCCGGCGGGCCGTACACGGGGCCGCCAGGTGCGCCGAATGCAGTCGTCGGTGAATCCGCTTGGTACGACGGGTAACCCTGAGAATCGGGGGTGTGAGCAGCCGTCGGATCGCCGGCCGCGGACGCGCGCTTGCCCAGATCGACCGTCGGCTGCGGTGTGGTGTCCGGAGTGCTGGGCGGCGGGTAACTCGGACTCTCGCCCCAACCCGGACCGTTTCCGACCCCGGAGTGGACGTCCCATCCTGGGCCGGACCCGGAACCCGAGCCGACGGCTCCGGTCACCGGGCCTGCCTCCGAGGTAGCAGGGGGTTCGGACAGCGACGCCTCGGCGGTTGCGTCGTAATCGAACGCCGAGGCGAATTCGGGCCGCGACTCGGTGCCGTCGGAGGAGCTACCGGAACCGGGTTCTTGATTCTTGTCGGACTCGCTCACCGGTCACTCCTTGTTCGAGGTGGACTGTGCATCGGTCCCCGACGATGCACTGTCGTCGGATTCGGCGGCGGCAGCATGGTCGCCGGAGCGCTCGTCGTCCACTGGATCGTTGCCGTCCGGACGATCGTTTCCGACGGATCGAAGCGATGCCGGATCTTCTCGGCCCTTGGTCGCGAGGACGAAATACAGCACAGCGAGCACGAACACGATGGCCGACGTGAAGCTGTTGATCCGGATGCCCGCGATGTGGGTTGCGTAGTCGTCGCGCATGAGCTCGACCCAGAACCGGCCTGCGCAGTACCCCGCAACGTAGAGGGCGAAAAGTCGACCGTGGCCGATCGAGAACCTGCGGTCCGCGACGACCAGCAGGGCCACGACGGCGAGGCTCCACAGAAGCTCGTACAGGAACGTGGGATGGACGATCTTCTCCACGACGCCCGTCGAGACTCCGGTCAGCTGATCGATCCGCCCCGAGTCGTTCACGCGCTCGTAGATCTCGAGTCCCCACGGCACCGTGGTGTCGCGGCCGTACAGTTCCTGGTTGAAATAGTTTCCGATACGACCGATGGCCTGAGCCAACAGAATCGGGGGACCCACGGCGTCACCGAACGCGGGCAGCGGAATTCCTCGTCGCCTGCACGCGATCCATGCTCCGACGCCGCCGAGGAGTACCGCCCCCCAGATTCCCAGGCCGCCCTCCCACACCTTCAGCGCGCGCACCGGATCGCCACCGGGCCCGAAATATGTGCTCCAGTCGGTCGCCACGTGATAGAGCCGCCCGCCCAGCAGACCGAACGGCACTGCCCACACGGCGACGTCGAGAACCGTGCCCTTCGTGCCTCCGCGAGCGACCCACCGGCGATCGCCCCACACGATGGCGACGACGATCCCGACGATGATGAACAGTGCGTAAGCACGCAGAGCAAGAGGCCCGACGTACCAGACGCCCTGGGGAGGGCTCGGAATGTACGCGAGTACTGCAGACGACGCGTAGCTGCCGGACATCACGACGCCACGTTAGCGGATCGGACGCCCTCAGCGAGTTCCGACGTGAGCTCGGCAACCGCGTCCACACCGCGGTCCACGGCACTGACGAGCGCGGATCCGACGATGACCGCGTCCGCGAACTGCGCGATCTCCGCAGCCTGCGCACCCGACCGGACTCCGAGGCCCACACCCACAGGAATGTCCGAGTGCTTACGAATACGAGCCGTCAACTCGGGCGCCGCCGAGGACACGGCGTCACGCGCGCCGGTGACACCCATCGTCGACGCCGCGTAGACGAAGCCGCGACTTGCCGCGACGGTGCTGGCGATGCGCTCCTCCGTGGACGACGGCGCGACGAGGAAGATGCGGTCGAGATCGTATTTGTCCGACGCCTCGATCCACTCCTCGGCCTCGTCGGGAATCAAATCGGGTGTGATGATGCCCAGTCCACCTGCAGCGGCGAGATCACGAGCGAAAGCGTCGATCCCGTAGCGCATCACCAGGTTCCAGTAGGTCATGACAACGGCCTTGCCGCCTGCGGCGGACACCTTCTCCACGACGGTGAACACGTCGCGCACCCGTGCACCCGCACGCAGCGCCGTGTCGGCTGCGGCCTGGATCGTCGGTCCGTCCATCACCGGATCCGAGTACGGGATTCCGACCTCGACGATGTCACAGCCGGCCGAGACCATCGTCTCGAAGACCGCGATCGACTCGGGAACCGTCGGGAATCCTGCAGGCAGATACCCGACGAGGGCAGCGCGATTCTCCGATCGGCACTGCGCAAACGTGTCCGCAAGCCTCGAACGTCGTTCGGTCATGCTTTCTCGCCCTTCTCGCCGTCTACTTCTGCATCCCCGTCACCGTCGACGAGGCCGAACCACTCCGCCGCGGTGTCGACATCCTTGTCGCCGCGACCGGACAGGTTGACCAGGACGATGGCGCCCTCGCCGAGTTCCTTGCCCAGCTTCAACGCTCCGGCCACCGCGTGCGCGGACTCGATGGCAGGGATGATTCCTTCGGTACGACTCAGGAGCCGGAACGCATTCATCGCCTCGGTATCGGTGATGCCGCGGTACTCGGCACGGCCGATGTCGTTGAGGTACGAATGCTCCGGACCGACACCCGGATAGTCCAGCCCGGCCGAGATGGAGTGCGACTCGATGGTCTGGCCGTCCTCGTCCTGCAACAGGTACGAGTAGGTGCCGTGCAACGTGCCGGGCGAACCACCACTGATCGTTGCGGCGTGCCTGCCCGTCTCCACACCGTCGCCCGCCGCTTCGAATCCGATCAGCCGCACCGACGGATCGTCGATAAAGGCATGGAAGATGCCGATGGCGTTCGATCCGCCACCGACGCAGGCCGCGATGGCGTCGGGCAGCCGCCCGGTGGACGCTTGAACCTGCTGCCGCGCTTCGAGTCCGATGATGCGCTGGAAGTCGCGCACCATCGCTGGGAAGGGATGCGGTCCGGCGACGGTGCCGAAGCAGTAGTACGTGTTGTCCGCGTGGGCAACCCAGTCCCGCAGCGCCTCGTTGATCGCGTCCTTCAGCGTGCGAGACCCTGACTTGACCGCGACGACCGAGGATCCGAGCAACCGCATGCGGGCGACGTTCAGCGCCTGACGCTCGGTGTCGACCTCGCCCATGTACACGACGCATTCGAGACCGAGCAGAGCGCACGCGGTTGCCGTTGCGACACCGTGTTGTCCCGCACCGGTTTCCGCGATGACACGCGTCTTGCCCATGCGCTTGGCCAGGAGAACCTGACCGAGCACATTGTTGATCTTGTGAGATCCGGTGTGGTTGAGGTCCTCTCGCTTGAGGAGGATGCGTGCGCCGCCTGCGTGCTCGGACAGACGGGTCGCCTCGAAGACAGGTGACGGACGCCCCGTGTAATCACGCTGGAGTCGATCGAGCTCGCCGAGAAACTCGTTGTCCGAGCGAACCTTGTCGTACTCGGCCGTGACCTCTTCGATGACACCCATGAGCGCCTCGGGCACGAACCGGCCACCATAGACGCCGAAGTGCCCACCTACGTCGGGATCGTGTTGGCTACGGTCGGTCAGCCCCAGACTGCTCTGAGGTAGATCGCCGCCCTTGAAACCGGGGTTCGTCTGCGCGCTGCTCACCCGAACAGTCTGCCCCAGCGGTCGACAGCAGCGACCATCGGGGCAGGATCGATCGGAAGCCGGACGGGCCTGTCAGCGAGCGGGGCGAGGGCAGGACGGGTGTGTGCCCGCGGTGACGAGATCCGACACGGCCGTACGGGGATCGCCGCTGGTGACCAGACCTTCTCCGACCAGAACGGCGTCCGCTCCTGCGCCTGCATAGGCCAGAAGGTCAGCAGTTCCACGCACTCCGGACTCCGCGACACGGATTACCTCACTGGGCAGCCCAGGAGCGATGCGACCGAAGCTGTCACGGTCGATTTCCAGCGTCTTCAAGTTGCGGGCGTTGATCCCGATCACGCGGGCACCCGCCTCGAGCGCTCTGTCGGCTTCGGCTTCGGTGTGAACCTCGACGAGCGCGGTCATTCCGAGCGACTCCGTGCGATCGAGCAACGACACGAGGGCGTCCTGCTCCAGCGCCGCGACGATCAGCAGAATCACGTCGGCACCGTGCGCCCGCGCCTCGTGAATCTGGTACGGACCGACGATGAAGTCCTTGCGCAACACCGGGATACTCACGGCCTTGCGTACTGCGTCCAAGTCCGCGAGCGAACCGTGGAACCGTCGTTCCTCCGTGAGCACGCTGATGATGCGTGCTCCACCCTGCTCGTAGGCCTGGGCGAGTGTGGCGGGATCACCGATCTCGGCAAGCGCGCCCTTCGACGGACTTGCCCGCTTGACCTCGGCGATGACACCGATTCCGTCCTCGTGCAGCGCTGCCGTCGCGTTCAGCGGTGCGGATGCTTTCGCCGCTGCCGCCTTCACCGTCGCGAAGTCGACTACCGACTCCCGGGCAGCGACATCGGCTCGCACACCGTCCAGAATCGAATCGAGAACAGTCATGGTGACCCGAGTCCTTTCCCATCGATGACCTGATGTGAGAAAACTCATTTCAGGCCTGCCCTAGCGTAGTCGGCAGCTTCAGTCTTCTTTTCTCCGGGTGCCCGACGGGTCGGTGGGGTCCTCACCGGCGTCGAGTGCGTCCCACAGCATTCGTTCCGTCAAGTCCTCCCCCTCGTCGTTCGAAGCGGCCCGGTCCGTGGCCGACGATGCTGCCGCTGATGCTCGTCGTGCCACTTCCTCACGACGCGCAGCGGGTGCGTCGTATTTCGAAGACAGTACCTTCCGTGCGGTCGGTTTCCTAAGCAGCATGACCGCGGCGAGCGCTGCGCACAGTGCGCCCACCAGTGCGACGACCGCGGGCAACGTGAACGCCTCCGCGCCGACCACGTCCGCACGCCCAGGGAGTTCGGCCAGATCCGCAGCCCTCGCCTCCGATACGTCCGAGACCAGAGCTTGCACTGCGGGAACCCCTGCCCCGACCGCCACGAGCCCCACGAGAACCGCGAGAACCCGAGAAGCCCACCCGCGCACCGCGAACGACGCGGCAACCGCAGCCACCAACGCCAGAGCCAACGGAGTCGATGCCGCTGCCCACGTGCTTCCGAGAAGATCCGTCGCCCGGTCCTCCCCGAGCCCGTCGGACGAGATCACGTGAACCCACGTCATCCGGGAACTCCCCCACAGGCACAGCGCCCCGATCAGCATCGCGACGACGGGGATCGCCGCGGCTCTCGATTTCGCGGGCCGATCGGTGCCCGACGCCGCAGCGGCCGTCACTTCTCGTTCCCGCCCACCACATCGCTGCCCACGGCTCGGAGGGATTCAGCCGCGGCAACGGCGCCCAGAACCGCCATCGCCTTGTTCCGTGCTTCGGTGTCCTCGTACTCTGCGACCGAGTCCGCGACCACACCCGCTCCTGCCTGTACATAGGCCGTGCCGTCCTTCATCAGGGCGGTGCGAATGGCGATCGCAGTGTCGGCGTCACCGGAGAAGTCCAAGTATCCGACGATCCCGCCGTACACACCTCGCCGCGTCGGTTCGAGTTCGTCGATCAACTCCATGGCGCGTACCTTCGGCGCACCGGACAGCGTTCCTGCCGGGAAGCACGCCTTGACTGCGTCGAGTGCCTGTTTGCCTTCGGCCAGATGTCCCGAGACGACGGATACCAGATGCATGACGTGGCTGTATCGCTCGATGTGGCGATAGTCGTGCACTCGCACGGTTCCCGGCGTGCACACGCGACCCAAGTCGTTTCGACCGAGGTCGACCAGCATCAGATGCTCGGCGTTCTCCTTCTCGTCCGCCAGGAGGTCCTTCTCGAGGAGTATGTCCTCCTCCTCGGACTCTCCTCGCCACCTCGTACCGGCGATCGGGTGAGTCGTGGCGACACCGTCGACGACGGTCACGAGAGCTTCGGGGCTGGATCCGACGATCGAGAACGCGGTCTCGCCGTCCTCTCCCGGCACGTGCAGCAGGTACATGTACGGGCTGGGATTCGACGCTCGCAGCATCCGATACACGTCGAGCGGAGTGGCGTCGGTGTCCATCTCGAATCGCTGCGACAGCACCACCTGGAAGGCTTCGCCCGCCTCGATTTCCTTCACGAGCCGGTCGACGTCCCGTCCGAATCCTTCGGACGTGCGCTGACGACGGTAGTCCGGCTTGGGTCGGCTCACCGTCGACACGGTCGAGGGTGCGGGCGCCGCGAGATCCGCGCACATCCGGTCCAGTCTGCTGACCGCGTCGTCGTACGCTTCGTCGACGCGATCGTCCGTGCCGTCCCAGTTCACCGCGTTGGCGATGAGAGTGATCGCGCCTTCGTGGTGATCGACGGCCGCGAGATCGGTTGCCAGCAGCATCACCATCTCCGGCACCTGCAGATCGTCCTGGGCGTGCTCCGGCAACTTTTCGATACGCCGAACAGCGTCGTACCCCATGTAGCCGACCATGCCGCCCGTCAATGGCGGCAGATCGGGAAGCCGTTCCGAGCGCAGCAGTTCGAGCGTCCGTCCCAGAACGTCCAGCGGGTTGCCACCGGTCGGAACACCCGCGGGGACGTTGCCGCGCCACACCGCTTCACCGTCGGCCGTCGTCAACGCTGCCGGTGTTCCAGCACCGATGAACGACCACCGTGACCAGGACCGGCCGTTCTCGGCGGACTCGAACAGAAACGTGCCCGGCCGGTCGCCACCGAGCTTGCGGTAGGCGGACAGTGGGGTCTCCGAGTCCGCGAGAACCTTGCGCACCACCGGCACCACTCGGTGCTCGGCTGCGAGCGCCCGAAAGACCTCGCGACTGGTTGTCGATTCCGCGTCCGGATCGGAGTGGACGCCGGGCAGGGTGGTGGTCTCGCCATGCATGCGTCCATCCTCCCAGGTGCCCGATGGACGGTGCGGTGCGCGGTGGTCTTCGAACTTACCGAGCGGTAGCGTCGCAGGAATGAAACCAGGAGATCGTGTAGAGAACTTCACGTTGCCGGACCAGAGCGGAACCCCGCAATCGCTCGACACGCTGCTGCAGAACGGGCCCGTGGTGCTGTTCTTCTACCCCGGCGCCCTCACGCCGGGCTGCACCGTCGAAGCCTGCCACTTCCGCGACCTCGCGGCCGAGTTCGCCGAGGCGGGTGCTACTCGCGTGGGAATCAGCACCGATGCAATTGCCAAGCAGGCCGAGTTCGCCGACGTGAAGTCCTTCGACTATCCGTTGCTGTCGGACGAGTCCGGCGCCGTCGCCACGCAGTTCGGGGTGCGACGCGGTCTGCTCGGCAAGCTGTCCCCGGTCAAGCGGGCCACGTTCGTCATCGACACGGACCGGACCGTACTCGATGTCTTCACCAGTGAATTCAGGTTCGAGGCACACGCCGACCACGCGCTGGAGTTCGTGCGAAACCGCTCGAAGGCATAGCTTCCGCACGGGGCGATAACGTGAACCTTCAATCGAGTGAAACACTGTGTTGACTACAACCAACTGTTCGCTCGAAAGAAGGGTTGCCCCGCGATGGCCGAGTCGGTAGACCACTCCGAACCACGCTGGCTCACCGACAGCCAACAAGAGGCCTGGCGCTCCGTGGTCGCAATCATCACCCGGCTCCCGGCTGCTCTGGACACCCAGCTCCAGCGTGACTCCTCGCTGACACACTTCGACTACTTCGTGCTGTCCGTGCTGTCCGAGGACCCGAACCGGAGAATCCAGCTGCGCGACCTCGCCAAGTTCGCCAACGCGTCTCTGTCGAGACTGTCCCACGTGGTGACCAAGCTCGAGAAGATCGGCTGGGTACGTCGCGAGAGCATCGAGGGCTCACGAGGCAGCTACGCAGTCCTCACGGACGCGGGAATGGACAAAGTCGTCGAATCGGCACCGGGCCATGTCGCCACCGTCCAAGCCCTGCTGTTCGAAGGACTCGACGACGACCAGGTCGCGGCGCTCGGCCGTCTCAGTGCCACCATCGTCACCCAACTCGACAAAGGAATTGCCGAAGGCACAGGCAAAGCCTGATGAGGGGAATTGCCGAAGGCACAGGCAAAGCCTGATGAGGGGAATTGCCGAAGGCACAGGCAAAGCCTGATGAGGGGAGCCGAAGGCACAGGCAAAGCCTGAGAGCTCTAGCTCAACAGCACATCGGCATCGAAGCAGGTGTGGTCGCCGGTGTGACAGGCTCCGCCTTCTTGATCGACGACGAGGAGGATCGTGTCTCCGTCACAGTCGAGTCGAACTTCGTGGACGTACTGCGTGTGGCCGGACGTCTCGCCCTTCACCCAGTACTCCTGCCGCGAGCGCGAGTAGTAGGTTCCCTTGCGCGTTTCCAGCGTCCGAGCCAGGGCTTCGTCGTCCATCCAGGCGACCATCAGAACGTCACCGGATGACTTCTCCTGAGCTACGGCGCTGACGAGACCCGCCTCGTTGCGCTTGAGGCGTGCCGCGATGGCGGGATCGAGACTCATGACAACCGTTATACCTTTCGAACGTTATAGGTCTCGAATCGGCAGCGACACCCGCGGCACGACCGAAGGGTGTGTCACCTGACGACGATGCCGTCGCTGCGCATTGCGTCCTTGACCTGGGAGATCGTGAGATCACCGAAGTGGAAGACACTGGCCGCGAGGACTGCGTCCGCGCCTGCCTCGACCGCGGGGGGAAAGTGCTCGACCAGTCCTGCTCCGCCGCTGGCGATCACGGGCACGTGCACAGCTGCACGAACCGCTGCGATCATCGGCAGATCGAAGCCTGCCTTGGTTCCGTCCGCGTCCATCGAGTTCAGCAGAATTTCGCCGACACCCAGCTCGGCACCGCGAACTGCCCACTCGACAGCGTCGATGCCTGTGCCGCGCTTTCCACCGTGCGTCGTCACTTCCCACCCCGACGGTGTGTTCTGCCCGCCGGTCGGCACGGTCCTCGCGTCCACCGACAGCACGATGCACTGCGATCCGAACCGTTCGCTCAGTTCACGGAGAAGCTCCGGGCGCGCGATGGCGGCAGTGTTCACGCTCACCTTGTCCGCGCCTGCACGCAGCAGCCTGTCGACGTCCGCGACGGTGCGCACTCCCCCGCCGACGGTCAGCGGAATGAACACCTGCTCCGCGGTTCGGCTGACGACGTCGAGCATCGTTGCGCGGTCCGATGTGGACGCGGTGACGTCCAGGAACGTCAACTCGTCGGCACCTTGGGCGTCGTAGGCCGCCGCGAGTTCCACGGGATCGCCTGCGTCGCGCAGGTTCTCGAAGTTCACGCCTTTCACGACGCGGCCTGCGTCGACATCGAGGCACGGGATGACTCGTACTGCGACGCTCATCGCACTCGTCCTTCCAGGAAATCGGCGGGATCGCCGAGGTCGGTGATGACCTTCAGCAGTTCGTCGTGTGCTCCGGGAGAGGCGGCGAGCACCGACGTCGAATCGACGGTCCACGGCTCACCCGCCAGGTCGGTGACCACACCGCCTGCTGCCTGGACCAGCAGCGCGCCCGCCGCGTTGTCCCACGCACGGTGGCCGAACACGACGCATCCGCCGAGCACTCCGCTCGCCGTGTAGGCGAGGTCGACGCCGGTGGCACCGTGCATGCGCAAGCGCGAGGACACCTTCGACAGCTCTTCGAGGATTCGCACCCGGTACAGGCCTGGCGTGCGGCCTCGGCTGGCGATGTTGAACGCACCGAACCCGATCATCGAATCCGACAGTGCGCGACTGTCCAGTCTCGGCAATGCCTCACCGTTCAGGTGCACCTGCCCACCGGCTGCCGCTGTGAACCGATGCCCGACGAGCGGGAGCCAGGTCAACCCGAGCACCGGCACGCCGTCGTGCAGCAACGCCAACAACGTTCCGGCCGAGGGCAATCCGGCCGAGTAGTTGAACGTCCCGTCGATGGGATCGAGGACCCACACCGTGCCCGTACTCAGATCCGGCCCGCCGAACTCCTCACCGTGAACCGCAATTCCGGTGTGCTCGAACAGTTCTGCGGACAACCGCTTCTCCAGTTCGAGATCCACCGCGGTCGCGAAGTCGTCCGGCCCCTTCTGCACCGCGCTCGGAGCACCGACGCCCGCGACGAAGCGGTCGTGGGTACCGTCGAGCAATCGACCGGCGATCTCCAGCAACCGTTGCGGGTCCTCGGGCAGGCTCATCGATGAAATGTCTCTCGTCTTCCGGTACTAGCGGGACACGGCCGCGAGGGCGTCGGGCAATGTGAATCGGCCCGCGTACAGCGCTTTACCGACGATCGAACCTTCGACTCCCTCGGGTACCAGCGATGCGATTGCGCGGAGGTCCTCGATCGTGGAGACGCCTCCGGATGCGATGACCGGCTTGTCGGTCTTCTCGCACATCTGGCGAAGCAGATCGAGATTCGGTCCGGTGAGTGTGCCGTCCTTCGTCACGTCGGTGACGACGTACCGGGAGCATCCGTCGCGCTCGAGCCGCTCGAGAACCTCCCACAGATCACCGCCGTCGCTGACCCACCCGCGGCCACGCAGACGGTTCTGCCCCTCGACGATCAGCACGTCCAGTCCGACGGCGACCCTGTCACCGAACTCGCCGATCGCACGCGAGCACCACTCCGGGTCCTCCAACGCAGCGGTTCCCAGATTCACACGCGCACAGCCAGTTGCCAGCGCTGCGCGAAGGGACTCGTCGTCGCGGATTCCGCCGGACAGTTCCACCTTCACGTCGAGTTCGCCGACGACCTCGGCCAGCAATTCACGGTTGGATCCACGACCGAACGCGGCGTCGAGGTCCACGAGATGGACCCATTCAGCACCGTCGTTCTGCCATGCGAGGGCGGCGTCACGAGGCGATCCGTACTTGGTTTCGCTTCCCGCCTCTCCCTGAACGAGACGGACAGCTTCGCCGCCTGCGACATCGACAGCAGGCAATAAGACCAGGCTCACGTGCGATTATGCTACTGCCATCGACGACGCCGTCAGCGCTCAGGGTCTCCGCTGCCGTCCTCGGCCGAACCCTCTGCTCCCAGACCGCGGCGAGTAATGCGTGTCGACACCACACCCATCGCGGTGATCGCCGCAGCGATTCCGACGGCAACGATCGCGAGCCCGACTCCTGGCCCCGGTCGCACGACGGCGACGATCGCGGTGGTGACGACGAGAACCAGCGTCGCGCTCCCGAGGGAGGCGACGGCCAGGCGCCCGAACGAGAACTCCCGGTCGCTCACCTAGGCCGTGCTCACAGCGAGTCGATCCAGTTCTTCAGCAGCGCAGCCCCCGCGTCACCGGACTTCTCCGGGTGGAACTGCGTAGCGGACAACGGACCGTTCTCGACGGCGGCGAGGAAATCACCGCCGTGATCGGCCCACGTCAGCAGAGGTGCGGCAATAGTGTCGCCGACGTCCATCTCCCACTTCTGGGTTGCGTAGGAGTGCACGAAGTAGAACCGCGTGTCGGCGTCGATACCGTCGAACAGAACGCTCTTCTCCGGTGCTCGGACGGTGTTCCAGCCCATGTGCGGCAGCACGTCCGCCTGCAGTCGTTCGACGGTCCCCGGCCACTCACCGCAACCAGCGGCCGACGTTCCGAATTCAACGCCACGGTCGAACATGATCTGCATTCCGACGCAGATGCCGAGGACGGGTCGACCACCGGCGAGACGTTGACCGATGATCCGGTCACCTTTGACTCCCAGGAGGCCCTCCATGCACGCAGCGAACGCGCCGACGCCGGGCACCACCAACCCGTCGGCCGCGAGCGCGATCTTGGGATCGGCGGTGACGGTGACGTCTGCGCCCACCCGGTCGAGGGCCCGTTTCGCGGAATGCAGATTGCCCGAGCCGTAATCGAGCAGCGCGACAGACTTCATGCCGCCAGTCTATCCAGGCCTCCGCCACGAGTAGATCGCGACCACCGCGGCCATCGCGAGCGCCACTGACGCCGCCGTCGCGAATCCTGTGGCGTAACCGACCGTCCCGACGATCACCCCGAGGGCCATCGCGCCTGCCCCGGTCCCCGCGTCGAACCCGATGTTCCATGCGGCACTGGCCTGACTGAATCTCTCCGGGCCGGCTGCACGGAACGTCATCACCAGGCTGTCGTTCTGCGTCGCTCCGTAGCCGAGGCCGAACAGTACGGCCGCGGCGATGAAGACAGCCGCGGGGTTGCGTTGTGCGACGGCGACAGCGACAGCGAACAACGTTCCCCCACCGAACACCAGCAGCAGCGCTGGTGCGAGAGAGCGCCCGATGCCGAGACGATCCGCCACTGCGCCCGCGCCGTAGCGTCCGATCAGCATCGAACCGCTGATCACGGCGAGGGAGACACCGATCATCGACTCCCGGCCGGGCTCGGCGATCGGCAGCAGACTGGACAACCCACCGAACGACGCAGATGCCGCCGCGACGGCAAGACACGGAATCACCAGCGCGCGTGCCGACGATCGTCCGTCGGACTTGTCCCGACGCGGCGGAGCCATCGGCCGCACCGCCGGCAGAAAAACGATCGCGAACAGCCCGCTCACCGAGACCAGCGCCCCGACGACGAACACTGCCGTCGGGGACACGGAGAACAGCACGAGGCCGAGCGGCAACGTCACCATCTGCGACAGCGCCACCGCGATGCCCTGCGCTCCGGTGGCGCGCCCCAGCAGGGCGGGCGGGGCCAACTCCGCCACCAACGCCGCACCGGCGACGGTCAACAGCCCGAAACCCACTCCGCGCACAGCGGATACAGCCAGCGCGGGCACCACGGCAGCCGACGCCACGAGGACGAGCGCAGGCACTCCGAGGAGGACGCATCCCGCCGCGAGCACCGGCCGGTGACCGAAGCGAACGAGCAGCCTGGGAACGAAAAGTTGGGTGAGAACCGTCGTTGTCATGAACAAGGCTGTGGTCGCCCCGGCCACGGCCGTGGATCCGCCTCCGACCGACACTGCCAACGGAACGACGGGCAGGAGCAGTCCCCAGCCACCGAACGCGGCCGCCCCCATGACCATCGCCGCGGGCAGCCCCTCGATCTTCAGGAGCCGAGAAGTCAAGCCGGCGTCACAGACTGCCCTTGGTGGACGGAATTCCGGTGACCCGCGGGTCGTACTCGACCGCCTGCCGAAGTGCCCGGGCAACGGCCTTGAACTCGGCCTCGGTGATGTGATGCTGATCGCGTCCGTACAGAACCCGCACGTGCAGAGCAATTCTCGCGTTCATCGCCAGAGACTCGAACACGTGACGGTTGATGACCGCGTGATACGGCACGCCCGGATACCCACCGATGACCGAATGCACCATGTAGTCCGGCTCTCCGGTGTGCACGCAGTAGGGCCTGCCGGACACGTCGACCGACGCGTGGACCTGAGTTTCGTCCATCGGAATGAAGGCGTCACCGAAGCGAGTGATGCCGGACTTGTCCCCCAGAGCCTGACCGAGCGCCTGCCCCAACACGATCGCGGTGTCCTCGACGGTGTGGTGAGCATCGATCTCCACGTCTCCCTTGGCGTGCACCGTCAGATCGAATCGGCCGTGCGTACCGAGTGCGGTCAACATGTGGTCGAAGAACGGCACACCGGTGGAGATGTCCACGATGCCCGTGCCGTCGAGGTCGAGCTCGACGGTGATGTCCGATTCCTTCGTCGCGCGCTCGATGCGCGCGATCCTCGGTGCTCGCTCTGCTGCAGTCATCGGTGTGCCTCTGCTCGGTCGGTGTTGTCCAGTTGTTCGTGCGCGAGTGCCGCGCTGACGTCGAGGAATCGATCGTTCTCGGCATCGAGGCCGATCGTGGTGCGCAGGTACCCGGCGATGCCGACGTCGCGAATCAACACTCCGTCGTCGAGGTACCGCTTCCACGCCGTGCCCGCGTCGGAGAACCGGCCGAACAGAACGAAGTTAGCGTCGCTGGGAACGACGTCGAATCCGAGCTCGGTCAGCCGTGCCATCACCCGATCCCGCTCCGCGGACAACTGTGCCACGCTCGCGAGGGTTTCCGGCGCATGGCGCAGCGCGGCCAGCGCGGCGGCCTGCGTGACGACCGACAAGTGATACGGCAAGCGCACCAGGAACATCGCGTCGACGATGGCGGGCGCGGCGACGAGGTAACCGAGCCGCCCACCGGCGAATGCGAAAGCCTTGCTCATCGTGCGGCTCACGACGAGTTTGGACGGATACTCGTCGATCAGACCGATTCCGCTGGGCTGTGCGGAAAACTCCGCGTACGCCTCGTCGAGAATCACGATTCCGCGTGCCGCGTCGAGAATCCGACGCAGGTCCCCGGAAGCGATACTGTGCCCGGTCGGGTTGTTGGGGCTGGTCACGAACACGACGTCCGGGTCGCGCTGGGCGATGGCGTCGACGGCACGATCGATGTCGAGCGAGAAGTCCTCGCTCCTGTGCATCTCGAGCCATTCCGTCTGTGTCCCGGACGAGATGATCGGATGCATGGAGTACGACGGCACGAAGCCCAGCGATGTCCGGCCGGGTCCGCCGAACGCCTGAAGAAGCTGCTGCAGAATCTCGTTGGACCCGTTGGCGGCCCAGACGTTGCTGACATCGACGTCGAAGCCGGTCTGACCGGTCAGGTAGTTCGCCAACGCCGTACGGAGTTCGACGGCATCGCGATCGGGATACCGATGCAGTTCGGCAGCGGCAACCCGGACGGACTCCGCCACGTCGTCGACGAGCGCCTGCGTCGGAGGATGCGGATTCTCGTTCGTGTTGAGCTGCACCGGAACCGACAGTTGCGGCGCTCCGTATGCCGTCTTGCCTCGCAGACTCTCCCGCAACGGCAACTCGTCCATCGAGACGCTCGATCCGACGACGCCGCTCACTTCGACAACCCTTCGAATCGCAACCGGACCGCCTCGCCGTGTGCCGGAAGATCCTCGGCGTTCGCGAGGGCGATCACGTGGCCTGCAACATCCTTCAACGCCGCCTCCGAGTAGTCCACGACGTGAATTCCGCGCAGGAACGTCTGCACGCTCAAACCCGACGAGTGACGCGCGCAACCCGCGGTGGGCAGAACGTGATTGGACCCGGCGCAGTAGTCACCGAGACTGACCGGCGACCAGGCACCGACGAACACTGCGCCTGCGCTGCGCACACGAGCAGCCACAGCCCGGCTGTCCTCTGTTTGGATCTCGAGGTGCTCGGCTGCGTACGTGTTCACCACGGCCAATCCCTGATCGATGTCGTCGACGAGCACGATGCCGGATTGCTTACCGGACAGCGCCGTCGCGACGCGCTCTGCGTGCGTGGTGAACTCCAGCTGGGCGTCGAGCGCACGATCCACCGCATCCGCGAGTTCGGTGCTGGTGGTCACCAGCACGCTGGCCGCCATCACGTCGTGCTCGGCCTGGCTGATCATGTCCGCCGCGACGTGCACCGGATCGGCAGTGGAATCGGCCAGCACGGCGATCTCCGTGGGACCTGCCTCGGAATCGATGCCGATCAGAGAACGGCACAGGCGCTTGGCTGCCGTGACGTAGATGTTGCCGGGACCGGTGATCAGGTCGACCGGTTCCAGTTCGGTGCCGTCCACGTCCGTGCCGCCGTACGTGAGCAAGGCGATTCCCTGGCCGCCGCCCACGGCCCACACCTCTTCGACACCGAGCAGTTGCGCGGCAGCGAGGATCGTGGGGTGTGGCAACCCACCGAACTCTTTCTGCGGTGGGGACGCGACCACCAGCGAACCGACACCTGCGGTCTGAGCCGGAACGACGTTCATCACCACCGACGAGGGGTACACCGCGTTTCCGCCGGGCACGTACAGACCGACGCGCTCGACCGGAACCCACCGTTCGGTGACCGTTCCGCCCGGAACCACCTCGGTGGCCGTGTCGGTGCGACGCTGGTCCGCGTGCACGATTCGAGTGCGCTCGATGGCCACTTCCAGCGCCGCACGAACCGCAGGGTCGAGTTCGGCCAGTGCCTTCTCCAGAGCCGCGGCGGGAACGCGCACACGCTCCGGACGAACACCGTCGAACTGTTCGGAGTACTCGAGCGCCGCCTCGACGCCGCGCTCCCGCACCGCCTCGACGACGGGACGAACCTGATGCAACACCGCATCGACATCCACTCCACCTCGTGGAAGCGCGCCGCGTAGTTCGGCGGTGGATGGAGTTCGGCCGCGTAGATCCACGCGGGCGAGCTCGATGCGGGCAGGCATAAGGACTCCTTGCGAAACGACGAGAAGTGACGGTTGTCGATCCTCAAGGATAGTGCCGGTGCCAATCGGTTATCCCCGCACGTCCTGCAGACGGTGACGAGGTGCTCGAGTCAGGCGTACTTGCGGGCAAGCTGTGCAAGCGTCGAACTGATGCCTTTCGCATTCTTCTGCGGCATCTTGAACACCTCGAGCAGCTTCGGAGCCTTCGCCGTGCTGTAGTCGAAGGACTCGGTCACAGCGGAACGACCCGGCTCGGTCTCCTCGAACTGCCAACGCCACGTGTGCCCCATCGGATGCTGCCACTCGATGACCTTGACGTCCGCGTCATCGCGAAAATCCGTGACCGTGCTGGTGATCCGATACGGAACTCCGAACTGCTTCATGCCGACGGAGAACTTCGCTCCGGGCGTCAGACGGCTCGGCCCGCGGACCGTGTCCTTCACGGTGCCGGACCCGTCCAATTCGCCGTGCCGATGCGGATCCGCGACGAGAGCGAACAACTCGGACGAAGGCGCATTCACGACGGTGCGACGAGCCACGACGCGGTCACCTTGATCGATCGTTTCGATGGAAGCCATACCGGTTCAGTACCCACGATCGCCGCAACCACTCCTGATGTTCAATAGTCCCATGAGCATGCACGTCTGGTTGGCGTTCCTCGGCGCGGCAGTAGTGATCAGCCTCTCGCCCGGCGCGGGCGCCATCGCCTCGATGTCCACCGGCCTCCGCTACGGACTGGGACGCGGTTACTGGAACATCGTCGGTCTGCAGATCGGGTTGCTGCTGCAGATCGGAATCGTCGCGGTCGGCCTCGGCGCCGTCCTCGCGGGGTCGGCGGTGGCGTTCTCGGCGATCAAGTGGTTCGGCGTCGCCTATCTCGTCTACCTCGGAATCAGGCAATGGCGGGCGGGTCCGACCGACATCGACAACGCCCCCGGCGTCGCCGACCGGGGCGTCGCCATGCTCGGACGAGGCTTCCTCGTCAACGCCTCGAACCCCAAGGCAGTGGTGTTCATGCTGGCCGTTCTCCCACAATTCCTCGACCCGGCACATCCACTTCTGCCGCAGTACATGATCATCGCTGCCACGATGGTTGCCGTGGACATGCTCGTGATGACCGGCTACACCTCACTCGCGTCGCGAGTGCTGAAGCTGATGCGCTCGCACCGTCAGCAGGTCGCCATGAACAGGACGTTCGCCGGCCTGTTCTTCGTCGCAGCCACGTTCCTGGCGACCATCCGCAGAGCCAACCCGATCTGAAGGCAGGAGTCAGCACCATGAGGAAGTACCAAGTGCTCATGAAATCACCCGACGGCGACACCGTCACGGCGCTCGGGACCTTCGACACGCTCCTCGAAGCCAACACCTGGATTCGAGACGAAGGTCACCGCGACGAACACGAACTGGGCACCTACGACGTCGCCGTGGTCGGCGAGTGAGCACCACCTGCACCTGCCTCAGCGGCGACCTGTTCGACGCCTGCTGCGGGCCGTTTCTCGCAGGAATCACACACGCACCCACCGCCGAACGACTGATGCGGTCGCGGTACACCGCATTCGCCGTCCGCGACCCCGAGTACCTGCTCCGAACGTGGCACCCGACGACCAGGCCCGCCGAGCTCACCCTGGACGACGAGCAACGTTGGTACCGGCTGGACATCGACGACACCAGCTCCGGTGGGTTACTCGACTCCGATGGGGTCGTGGCGTTCAGTGCCTTCTACCGCCATCCCGACGGAAACGGCGTTCTGCACGAGCGCAGCCGATTCGTTCGCGAACACGGACACTGGCTCTATCTCGACGGTGTCCTCAGCCCGTAATCAGTTCAGCGAAGCTTCTGCAACTTCGGTCAGCGGAGCTTCTGTGCCTCTGGTCAGCGGAGCTTCTGTGCCTCTGGTCAGCGAAGCTTCTGTACCTCTGGTCAGCGGAGCTTCTGCGGCCGATTGGAGGCCGCGCGGCGGGCTTCTTCCTTCGCCTTGACGCGTTCGGCCTCGGCGCGCACTTCCTTCTGCAGCCGCTGTTCCTTCACGAGCCAGTCCGGCTTGTCGGCGAGCAACGTCTCGATCTGTTCCGACGTCAGCGCCTCGGTCACGCCGGATCTTCCCAGTCCTGCGATGGAGATCCCGAGCTTGCGCGCGATGACGTCCTTCGGGAACGGGCCGTGCTGCTGAAGGTCCGCCAACCACTGCGGCGGATTCTGCCTCAGCGCGTCGAGCTCGGAGCGGCTCACGGGAGTCGCCTGGAACTCCTGCGGAGTAGCAGGAAGGTAGATGCCGAGCTTGTTCGCCGCGGTCAGGGGCTTCATGTTCTGCTGATTCTTCTCCGGGCTCACCCGCACAGCCTATCTTCCCCACGCAGCGCCCGATGCCACCGTCCGGACACCCGCCGGTTCTCGCATAGTGTTGACCATGTGAATTTCGACGTGCAGATGCTCCGCTGGTACATCGCCGTGGCCGAGGAACTGCACTTCGCACGCGCCGCGAAGAAGCTGAACATCGCCAGGACGAAACTCAGCGCGGCTGTCATCGACATGGAAGCCGAACTGGGGTGTCCACTGTTCAGTCCTGGCGTGAGCCCGACCCAGCTGTCCGCCGAGGGCCGGGAGTTTCTCGTCACCGCCCGTGCGCGCGTCGCCGAGGACGAGGTACGACTCCGTGCCGAGGCCGCGCGCACAGCCGCCGAAGCCGCCACCCTCACTGTCGGGTTCACCGAAGGCGTGACCCCGACGAAGTGGAGCCGGATCTGGGCCGAGCGATTCGAAGACATTGCACTAGAACTCGTCCCTACCACCGTCGACACCCAACTCGACTTGCTTCGCAGCGGCGCCGTCGACGCCGGCTTCGTTCGCCTGCCGGTCGATCGTGACGGGCTGAGTGTCGTTGCACTGTACGAGGAAGTCCCTGTGGTCGTCGTCCCCAAGGATCACGCGGTGGCCGCGTTCGACCGGATCGCGGTGACCGATCTGGCCGACGAGCACCTCCTGCAGTCGCCCGAGGACATGCCGGAGTGGGCAGCCGTCGCCACCGAGATCGCCGACGGCACGGCCCTCCCGGTCCCGGACATCTCGTCCAATTCGGAACTCGTCGAATACGTCGCTGCGGGTCTGGGGCTCGCCATCGTCCCTCAGTCCATCGCGCGACTGCATTCTCGCAAGGATCTCGTGTATCGGCCGGTGGACGGGGTGGCCGGATCCACGGTCGCGCTCGCCTGGCCGAGCGAGAAGAACACCGAGAACGTCGAGGAATTCTTCGGCATCGTCCGCGGCAGGTCGACGCGCAGTTCACGAGGCAAAACAGCGGACCAGACCCGAAAGCCGAATCAGATCAAGAAGCCCGCAGCGCCGAGCGGCAGGACGCAGAGCGGGAAAGCGCAGAGCGGGAAAGCACCGCGCAAAGCGGGGCCGCGCAAGCGTCCGAAGCGCTGAACGCGGTCAGCCTCCGTGGTGGCGCTCGAGGTCCCTCACACGATCCAGGCCGCGCAGCTTGTCCAGGTCGCGCAGCTTGTCCAGGTCGCGGCGGTCCCGCTTGGTCGGCCGTCCGGCGCCTCGGTCACGTCGAGGTTGTGAGGCCAGAATTTCCTTCGGCGGCGGGGGCGGACTGCGGTCGAGCATGCATTCCGCGGCCACCGGCGCTCCGACGCGTTTGGCGATCAGGCGGGTCACCACCACGATCTTCTCCAGACCGTCCACCCGTAGTCTGACCTCGTCGTCGACGCCGATACGCAGACCGGGTTTCGCCGGAGTCCCGTTCACTCGAACATGACCCGCACGGCACGCGGCGGCCGCTGCCGACCGGGTCTTGAACAACCGGACCGCCCAGATCCAGCTGTCGAGGCGGACGCTCTGTATCTCTGACATCGGATTCGAATCTACAAGACGGCCACCGTCTACATATCCAGCCCGAGATCCAGCACCGTCACCGAATGCGTCAACCCGCCGACCGCGAGAAAGTCCACTCCGGTCTTCGCGTAGTCGCGGGCGACGTCGATCGTCAGACCACCGGAGGACTCCAACTTGGTCTGCGGAGACAGTGTGCCTCGGCGCTGGACGGCCATCTGCGTCTGCCACAGGGCGAAGTTGTCCAGCAGTACCAACTGGACGTTCTCGGCAAGTACCTGATCGAGTTGTTCGAGGCTGTCCACCTCCACCTCGCACTCGATATCGGGCGCTGCATCACGGACGGCCTGCAACGCCGCGACGACCGACCCCGCGGCTGCGACGTGGTTGTCCTTGATCAAAGCCGCGTCACCCAAACCCATTCGATGGTTCACTCCCCCGCCTGCGCGCACCGCGTACTTCTGCAGAGACCGTAAGCCGGGCAGCGTCTTTCGGCTGTCTCTGATCTTCGTGTCGGTGTCGGCAACCTCGCCGACCCATGCTGCGGTCGCGGTCGCGATTCCGGACAGGTGACACACCAGGTTCAACATCGTGCGCTCGGCGGTCAACAGACCCCTCGTTGCCGCTGTGACGGTCAGAACCGACTGTCCGGGAACAACTTCGGTGCCGTCGGTGACGCGTTCCTCGACCGTGTACCCGCCTACGCCCAACACCTCGTCGAGGACGAGAAGACCCACGTCGATTCCCGCGACGGTGCCCAGTTGCCGGGACACCACTTTCGCCGTCGCGCGCGCGTCTGCGGGCACCGTTGCCGTCGTGGTCACATCTGGCCCGTACCTGAGATCCTCCGCCAACGCGGTGCGGACGATCGACCGGATCTCGTCGGGATCGAGTCCTTGTTCGATCAGCGCGTTCACTGTCAGCTCACCCCTGTCGTCACGTGCGAAAGGCGGGCCTCGAACGTCGATTCGAGCACGCCCTCCTCGTTCCTGGAAATTCTGAAACTGCCCAGCAGATCGTCCCGGACTTCGGGATGGTCCGCCCGCGTGTGGCACCCCCGAGTCTCGGTGCGCTGGTTCGCCGCGAGAACGAGTGCCGACGCCGCCGCTGTCAGCGCCGAGTCCTCGAGCGCCCTTCCGTCGACCACGTCGCGGGTGGTGGATTCTCGAAGAACCTCTGCGGCGATGCGAAGACCACCTTCGTCACGCACCACACCGACGCACTCGGTCATCACCTTCTGGAGTCGATCACGTGGAACCGCAGCGACGTTCGGAACGGACACGTCGACCTCGGGGGTCGGTGACCCGAGTCGTTCCACCGCTGCTCGTCCGACGCGCTCACCCACGACAAGACCCTCGAGCAGGCTGTTCGACGCGAGGCGATTGGCTCCGTGCAACCCTGTCCGCGCCACCTCACCGGCCGCGTACAGACCGGTCACCGACGTGCGCCCCCACACGTCGGTGACAAGTCCTCCGCACGAGTAGTGGGCCGCCGGTGCGACCGGAACGAGGTCGTGGGCCGGGTCGATTCCCGCGGCGAGGCACGAAGCGGTGACCGTCGGGAAACGAGCATGGAAGTCCCGAATCGTCCTGGCGTCCAGCAGAACATGGTCGGTACCGGTCGCGTGCAGTCGCTCGGCGATCGCACGCGACACGACGTCACGCGGAGCAAGATCGCCCATCGGGTGGCTTCCGGCCATGAAGCGCACACCCTCCTGATCCACCAGAACAGCACCCTCACCTCGCACGGCCTCGCTGACGAGCGGCCTGCGCCCGGTGCTGCCCGCGGCAAACAGCACCGTCGGATGGAACTGAACGAACTCCAGATCCGCCGCGTCCGCGCCGGCATCGAGACCGAGTGCGATTCCATCGGCCGTCGCACCGGCCGGGTTGGTGCTGCACGAGAACAGCTGCCCCAGACCGCCCGTCGCGAGCAGAACCGCGGACGCGTGGACGACGCCGTAGCCTCGATCGGACAACACGTGCGCCCCGACGACGTGCTGCGACACAGTGAGAACGCGAACCACTCGTCCGGACAAGACCACGTGCCCTTCGGCTTCCCGACTCGACATCGTCAACGCTCGTTGGACCTCGGCACCCGTCGCGTCTCCCCCGGCGTGCACGATCCGCCGGACCGAATGCCCACCCTCACGTGTACGCGCAGGCAGACCGTCGGCACCGCGGTCGAACACGGCACCCCACTTCTGCAGCGTCGCAAGGGCGTCACGACCGCTCGCGACGATGGACCGGACGGCCTCGACGTCACACAGTCCGCCGCCCGCGTCGCATGTGTCGCGCACGTGCGAGTCGATCGCTCCTTGCCCGTCCGCTCCGGGAACGGCTATTCCGCCCTGCGCGTACTGAGTCGCGGTCCCGGGCGGGCCGTCCTTGGCGATCGTAAGCACACGTAGGCCGCGCCTGCTCGCCGACAGTGCCGCACTGAGACCCGCGACGCCGCCCCCCACGACGACGAGGTCCGCCGAGGCCTCCCAGGACCCGACGTCGGCCGAGGCCTCCCATGCAACCCCCGAGGGTGTCGTCACTCGCCGCCGCCCGGCGTGCCGATCTCGATCATCCGCTGGACGGACTTGCTCGCCACGTGCGCCGTGTCGAGGTCGACGTGCACCTCGTCCTTCCCTTCGACGAGGCAGCGCAGCAACGCGGCAGGAGTGATCATCTTCATGTAACCGCACGATGCCCGGTCGTTGACCGCCTGGAAGTCGACTTCCGGTGCAGCGCGACGCAACTGATGCAGCATGCCGATCTCGGTGGCCACCAGAACCTGCTTGGCTCCGGTTGTACGGGCGGCGTCCAGCATGCCACCCGTGGACAGGATCTTGACCTTGTCCTCGGTGACGAAGCCTTCACCCGCGAGGTACAGAGCCGACGTGGCACAACCGCACTCGGGGTGAACGTACAGCTCGGCGTCGGGGTGAGCCCTGGACTTCTCCGCCAGTTCGTCACCGTTGATGCCCGCGTGTACGTGGCACTCACCTGCCCAGACGTGCAAGTTGTCACGCTTGGTCACCCGCTTGACGTGAGCTCCGAGGAACTGATCGGGCAGGAACAGAATCTCGCGACTCGGATCGATGGACTCGACCACCTCGACGGCATTCGACGACGTGCAGCAGATGTCGGTGAGGGCCTTGATCTCGGCCGTGGTGTTGACGTAGGACACGACGACGGCGTGGGGGTAATCGGCTTTCCACTCGCGAAGCTGGTCTGCGGTGATGGAGTCGGCCAGCGAGCATCCGGCACGCTGATCCGGAATGAGCACCGTCTTCGAAGGGCTGAGGATTTTCGCAGTCTCGGCCATGAAGTGGACACCGCAGAAGATGATCTCCTCTTCGGGAACCTCGGCGGCCATCCGAGACAGCGCAAGGGAGTCACCGACGTGGTCCGCGACATCCTGGATGGCAGGAAGCTGGTAGTTGTGCGCAAGAATCGTCGCACCGCGTTGCTTCGCCAGACGCTTCACCTCGGCCGCCCACTCCTCGGTGGGTTCCACGCCGCTGTAGCCGCCGGGGCCGTCGACTATGCCGGCCGCGCCTGCCCACAGAGCTTTGGTGGCGGTGGCATCCATCACTGCCGAACCACTGGCCCCGAGCCCGTTCGTCCTGCTCGCCATGGCGGTACTCCTTCATCGATCGTCCGGCCGAGGTAGCGCCGCCGGTGTTTCCGGCGAACGTGTCGGTCCGGCGTACTTCGTCCGGTTTTACTTGGTTCAGGTTTTCGACTTACAATCGAAAACATGCCTCATCGTAGCACCGTCCACGAAGTTCTCATCGCGGTATTCCAGGTTCGGAGCTTTGCCGCAGGCCAGGCACCCGAGCTGGCAGTACTGCTGTGGCAACGAGCTCTCGATCCGCAGAAAGGTTCGTGGTCGCTTCCGGGCGGCGTGCTGAGCGACGACGAAGACCTCCCCACCTCGGCGCGAAGGCAACTCGCCGAGAAGGTCGACGTGCGCACGGTGGCGCACCTCGAGCAACTGTCGGTGTTCAGCGACCCGGAGCGCGTACCGGGCGACAGGCGGATCGCATCCAACTTCCTTGGACTTGTCCCGATCGTGTCCGACCCCCGACTGCCGCCGGATACCGCATGGCACCCCGTGGCCCGTCTACCGGAGACCTCGTTCGACCACGGCACCGTCGTCCGACACGCTCGCAATCGACTCGTCGCCAAGCTGTCCTACACGAACATCGGCTTCGCCTTGGCGCCGGTCGAATTCGCGATGTCCACGCTGCGCGAGATCTACACCGCAGCACTCGGATACAACGTCGACGCCACCAATCTCCAGCGCGTACTCGGCCGACGCAAAGTGATCGAACCCACCGGACGAACGTCACCGTCCGGCCGAACGGGGGGTCGTCCTCCCGCCCTGTTCCGGTTTGCGGAATCGTCCATACGAGTCACGGACGAATTCGCGGCCTTACGGCCGCCTACCTGATCTCAGGCTCGATCGCGCTCGAGGAGGAAATCGCTCTCGGAAGTCCTGGCCGGGTCGCCACTGCCCTCGCTGCCGTCGGGGTCGCCGTCGTGATCCAGCGGAGTGAACCTGAGATTGTCGTGCGGGTTCATCGCAACCAACAGGAGCACGACCAACGACGCCACGAGCGGCTGCACCACCAGCAGCAACGGCGTTTCGAATCCCGGTGCGACGGCGACGACGGAGCCCGTCGCCGGATCGTCGGGTCTGGGATGAACCCACCGTGCGACAGCGATGCCGACGCCGAGCATCGCCCCTGATCCGAGAATCGAACCGATGAGGATTCCCGCGAATTGCAGCGGACCTCGAGCCGCCGTCCACGCCCAGACGGCAACAGGCAGAACGATTCCCGCAGCAATCGCCGCACAGGCCGCCATCGCCAGCGCATCGAATCGATGAAGGCTCTCACCGGTGAGCGCGGCTCCGCGGCCCGGTGCAACCACGACGAACCTCTCGGCCGGAGCAAGCAACGCCCAGACGATCCCGACGAGGACACCGACTGCGACCGACACCGCAATCGGAGCACCGAGCACCCGCCACCTGGCAGTCGTCGGCACGTCGGGCCCGCCCGTCACGGTCAACGCCTGCCCAGCAACGTCGAATCGGTGACACCGTGCCGGGAGCATTCCGCGGTCCATCCGTCGGGCACCACCTGGACCACCATTCGACGCCCGCACTCCACGCAGAATCGCGGGGGCTCGAGGCCGAGGGCGACCGCCGGCGAGAGCGCGGGTGAGACACCCGGCACCACAGGCCGCCCGGTGTAGGCGTCGAACTGCGCGGCACTGATCACCCCGTCCACCTTAGATGGTCGAGTTCAGTGCCTTGATCGGCATCTGCAGCGAATCGAGAAGGTCGAGATCCTGTTCGGCCGGTCGGCCGAGGGTGGTCAGGTAATTGCCCACGATCACCGCATTGATTCCGCCGAGAATCCCCTGCTGCGCTCCCAGGTCGCCCAGAGTGATCTCGCGACCACCGGCAAACCGCAGAATCGTTGTCGGTAGAGCAAGACGGAACGCGGCAACGGCACGCAGCGCCTCGGACGCAGGGAGTACGTCGAGATGTCCGAACGGGGTGCCCGGACGGGGGTTGAGGAAATTCAACGGCACCTCGTCGGGCTCCAGTGCCGCAAGATCGGCGGTGAACTCGGCCCGCTGTTCCAGCGACTCCCCCATCCCGAGAATCCCACCGCAGCAGACCTCCATCCCCGCGGCGCGAACCATGTGCAGTGTCTCCCAGCGTTCCTCCCAGGTATGCGTCGTCACCACGTTGGGAAAATACGACCGCGACGTCTCGAGATTGTGGTTGTAGCGGTGAACACCCATACCGGCCAACTGATCGACCTGACCCTGGGTCAGCATGCCCAGCGAGCACGCGATGTCGATGTCGACCTCGTTCCTGATGGCCTCGATCCCTGCGGCGACCTGCGCCAGCAGCCTTTCGTCCGGCCCGCGGACCGCGGCGACGATGCAGAACTCGGTCGCGCCCGTCTTCGCGGTCTGCTTCGCCGCCTCGACCAGACTCGGAATGTCCAGCCGTGCAGCGCGAACCGGCGACTCGAACAATCCGCTCTGCGAACAGAAGTGGCAGTCCTCGGGGCAACCACCCGTCTTGAGGCTGATGATTCCTTCGACCTCGACCTCCGGTCCGCACCACTTCATTCGGACGTCGTGCGCGAGAGCAAGAAGGTCTTCCAACTGCGATTCCGGCAGTCGCAGAATTTCGAGCACCTGAGCCTGCCCCAACCCGATACCGTCTCGCAGCACCTGCATCCGCGCGGTCTCCAGAACGTCCGTCCTACCGGATGACTTCTGCAGTCTCGACCCCGCGCCTACCGATTCGTGCGTCATGAGCAACTCCTGAGGTTCGTCGACTGAAGCTCGAACAGCGCCCTTGAACACTGTTCAAGTTGAACGGCGTTCAAGCTATACTCGGCGTCGATTACTGTCAAAGTCGAGCGGACCGACAAGGAGTGAAGAGTGCAACTGCGCAGAGCGGACGTCCTCGACGGTGCCATCGCAATCCTCGACGAATACGGCCTGGGCGATCTCACGATGCGTCGCCTCGCGACTTCACTTCACGTGCAGCCGGGCGCGCTGTACTGGCACTTCAAGGACAAGCAGACTCTGCTCGGCGCCATCGCCGACACCCTGCTCGCCGACGTCGACGCCATGACGAACGCCGGCGTCTGGGACGACCAACTTCGAGAACTGGCCCATCGCCTACGCGACGCGCTGCTCTCGCACCGCGACGGTGCGGAGCTGGTCGCCGCGACGTACGCGTCGCGGTTGGTCACCAACCGCATCCGCGAACGCATAGCAGCGGTGTGCATCCGGGCCGGACTGCGTCGGGGTGAATCCGAATTGGCCGCGGACACCGTGCTGTACTACGTGCTCGGCCAGACCGTCGACGAACAGGCCCGCATGCAGATGGACTCGGCCGGAGCGCTCACCGAATCCGCATCACCACTCTTCGAAAGCCCGGACCCGACAAGTCGTTTCGACTTCGGACTGACTCTGTTCGTCGACGGCGTCCGAGCACGCTTGGGAGACCGAGCGCGACTGTCCTAGCCGCCGAAGATCGGGCCGAGTCCCGCGCTGTTCGCAGTGTTGCCGGCGAACGGGTTGTCGTGAACCATGTACGTCCACGTCGAGGACGGTCGGGCAAGTCCACTCTTGCCGAGATCGATGCCGTTCTCGGTGATCTCGGCCGACTCGAACGTCGCACGAGCATGCTCGATAGCCTTGTCGGACACCTCCCTGAACGCATCCACTGCGATCCGGTGATACTCGTCGAGCGGATTCTCACGCCCGAGCGCGCGCAGATGGATACTTTCGCGCACGTCGGCGAGATGAGCGAGGTACTCGGACCACGACCGATCGAGATGGAAGAGCACGATGCGGCGTGCTGCAACCGTCAACACGTCCTCCGGCACCGTCTCGCGTAGTTCAGCCGCTCGATCCGGCGCTGCGGCTTCGAGTAGTTCGAGCGCCTCGCCGGTAGTCAGCAACGACGCTCTCCGACGATCCAGAATGTCGCGGTGCTGCGCCGTCAACTGGTTGTAACGCCATGTCCGCGAGTGCACTTCCAGCATCGCCCCCTCGGCGATGCGTTGCGCATGATCGATCTTCGCCGCCACACCGTTCGCCGTGACGAGTCCGGTGTCGTCGGTCTTCTTCGGCTGATCCTTCGGACCGAGGTTCGCCGTCACGACCTCGTCCTCCCAACTGGAGAAGAACACCGAGCGGCCAGGGTCGCCCTGGCGCCCGGCTCGGCCCCGCAACTGGTTGTCGAGCCGTTCGGTCGTGTGTCGACCGGTGCCGACCACCAGCAGACCACCGAGTTCGGCTACCTCGTCCTTGTCCTTTCCCCCGCCGGAGGGACCACCGAGCTTGATATCGGTCCCGCGCCCGGCGATCTGAGTGGACACCGTCACTGCCGACCGCTCACCGGCACGCGCGACGACGGCAGCCTCCTCGGCGTCGTTCTTGGCGTTGAGCACGACGTGGGGCACACCCGCGGTGTCCAGCAGATCGGAGAAGACCTCGGACTCGGCGACATCGTGCGTACCGATCAGAATCGGTTGACCTGTCTCGTGGGCTTGTTCGACGAACGCGACGACGGCGGCATTGCGGTTCTCGGACGTGTCGTACACACGATCGGCTTCGTCGATACGAACGTTGGGTTGATTCGGCGGAACGACGGACACGCCGAGCGAGTAGAACTTCTTGAGCTGCTCGCCCGCAGCGAGCGCGGTGCCGGTCATTCCGCACACCGTTGCGTATCGACCGATCAAAGCCTGGACGGTGATGGTGTCCAGAATCTCGCCGGTCTCGGTCGGTGTCAGGCCCTCCTTGATCTCCACGGCTGCCTGCAGACCGTCGGGCCACCGCTGCAACTCCGCGACCCGTCCGCGAGATGCGTTGATCAGCTGTACTCGACCGTCGCGCACGATGTAGTGGACGTCGCGCTTGACGAGAACCTGGGCATGAAGAGCAACGTTGACTGCGACGAGGGTGGATCCGACGTGGTTCTCCGCGTACAGGTCGATGTCGCCGAGTTCCTTCTCCAACTTCTCCGCACCGGCATCGGTCAGAAAGACGTTGCGCCCGTCGGCGTCGGTGTCGTAATCGGCTCGACTCTGCAGAAGCTTCACAGCGTCGAAGACACGATCGGACGGAACGTCGCCCTGCACCGAACCGGCAAGCACGAGTGGAACCAACGCCTCGTCGACCAACACCGAATCCGCTTCGTCGATCAACGCCACGTCGGGTGCGGGCGTGACCAGATCGCCGGCGTCGTCCACGAGGTGATCGCGAAGGACGTCGAAGCCGATCTCGTTGACCGACGCGTACGTGACGTCGCATGCGTATGCGGCTCGACGGTCGGCCGCGGACGAGCCCTCGGAGATCCAACCGACCGTGAGGCCCAGTGCTTCGTACAGTGGCCCCATCCACTCGGCGTCACGCCGAGCCAGAAAATCGTTGATGGTCACGACGTGAACGCGGCGCCCGGCCATCACATAGCCGACCGCAGCGAGGGCCCCGGACAACGTCTTGCCTTCGCCCGTGGACATCTCCACCACATCGCCTGCGAGCATGCGCACCGCAGCCAGGAGTTGAACGTCGAACGGTTCCAGATCCAGCGCGCGCGACGATGCCTCACGGACCAATGCGAGGTAGCGCGGAACGTCGAGCTTGGCTACGTCCGAGACAGTGACGTCGGCAACCGCGGCTTTCAAATCCGTCTCCGACAGCCCTTTCGCCCATTCGGAGTGTCCGACTGCGTTGTCGACGCTGGACCGTGACCGGGCCTGGCCTTTCTGCGCGGAACGCCCCAGAATTTTCCAGAACCGATCAGAACCCGATGCCATCTTCGTTTCGTCCCTACTGCCGGATGCCGGTGGGCGTGAACCCTTGCCGCGGCCAGCCTACTGAACCCGCGACGAGGACTCGGGCAGCGGAATATCGACAGGTGAGCGTTGTTGACTCATGGTGTGGCCGTGACGGCCGACGGTGACAGCAGGAAGGACACCGATGACACGTTCCTACGCCAAGGATTCCGAGCAGTTGAAGAATCTGACGGCTGAGCAGTACCGAGTGACGCAGCAGGAAGGCACCGAGCGCGCGTTCGACAACGAGTACTGGGACAACCACGAGCCGGGCCTCTACGTCGACGTCGTGACCGGGCAACCGTTGTTCTCCTCGCTCGACAAGTTCGAGAGCCACTCGGGATGGCCGAGTTTCACCAGGCCCGTCGACTCGACATCGGTAGTGCAGAAGCGCGACTTCAGCCATCTGATGGTGCGCACGGAAGTCCGTTCCTCCGGTGGCGACTCACACCTGGGCCACCTGTTCAAGGACGGTCCGAAGGACCAGGGCGGCCTTCGCTACTGCATGAACTCCGCCGCTCTGCGGTTCGTGCCGGTGGATCGCCTCGAAGCCGAGGGCTACGGTGAATATCGCGCACAGTTCCACACGACGACACAGTCGGACAACACACAGTCGGACAACACACAGTCGGACAGCGCGCAGTCGGACAGCGCACAGTCGGACACAGTATCGACGCCAGATGAAGGAGCGCAGTAGTGAGCACAGCCACCGAGACCGCCATCCTCGCCGGAGGGTGCTTCTGGGGAGCCCAGGAACTGATCAGGCACCGGCCGGGTGTCCTGTCGACTCGGGTCGGTTACTCCGGCGGCGACGTGGACAACGCGACGTACCGCAATCACGGCACGCACGCCGAAGCCGTCGAAATCGTCTTCGATCCGAGCCTGATCTCGTACCGCGACCTCCTGGAGTTCTTCTTCCAGATTCACGATCCGTCGACGAAGAACCGCCAGGGGAACGACATCGGACTGAGTTACCGCTCGGCGATCTACTTCACGTCCGACGAGCAGAAGCGCGTCGCATTGGACACGATTGCCGACGTCGACGCTTCCGGCTTGTGGCCGGGCAAGGTCGTCACCGAGGTCGAGCCGGCAGGCCCGTTCTGGGAAGCAGAACCGGAGCACCAGGACTACCTGCAGAATTACCCGACCGGGTACACCTGCCATTTCGTCCGCCCGGGCTGGAAGTTGCCGCACCGAGCGGACGCCGTCAGCTGATCGAAGGTCGAACGACCTGATATCGGTCCCGAGCGTCAATGGTCCCGAGCGTAATGCTCGGGACCATTGTCATGCCGGGAACATTGTCATGCCCGGGACGATCGTGCGATGTGGCGCCCACACCGACTACTTTTTCGCGCTCCGCTCGATTGACATGAGGGACGGTTGTAGTCCGGGCGGGGCGCTGTGTCAGACCTGAACCATCGCGCGCTGACGCTGCAGCCGGGTGGCCACCACGAGCACGACCACAGCGGCCACGGTGATGATCGCGCCTGCCCAGATCGGCGAGGTGTATCCCAGCCCTGCAGTGATCGTCACTCCGCCGATCCATGCACCGAGAGCATTCCCGAGATTGAAGGCCGCGATGTTCGCTCCCGACGCCATGGTCGGTGCGTCGTCGGCGAAGGCCATCACGCGCATCTGCAGACCGGGGACCGTGGCGAAGCCGAACACGCCCATCAAGAACAGAGACACCACGGTTGCGATCTGGCTTTCCGCGGTGAAAGCGAAGAACACCAGCACAGCGGTCAGCGCTGCGAGCAACGTCAGCAACGTCGCGGTGAGGTTGCGATCCGCGGCCTTACCACCGAGGTAGTTGCCGATGAACAGTCCGACGCCGAACAGAATCAGTAACCACGGCACCGAACCGGAGGCGAAACCGCTGACCTCGGTGAGTGTGAAGGCGATATAGGTGAAGGCTCCGAACATGCCGCCGTAACCGAGGACTGTGATCGCGATCGACAGCCACACCTGCAGGCGTCCGAACGCTCGGAGCTCGGACCTCAGATGCCCTGGAGTCTCGGAGTCCGTCGTCGCCGGAACAAGTGTGATGGTGCCGGCCAACGCCACGATCCCGATGACAGTGATGGCCCAGAATGTCGAACGCCAGCCGTAGGTCTGCCCCAGCAGGGTTCCGAAGGGAACTCCCAGAACGTTGGCTGCGGTCAGACCGGCGAACATCATCGCGATGGCGCCTGCCTTCTTCGCGGGCTCGACGAGACTTGCGGCGACGACGGCTCCGATTCCGAAGAATGCACCGTGACACAGTGCTGCCACGACGCGGCCGAGCATCATTGCCTCGTACGATCCGGCGATCGCGGACAAAAGGTTGCCCGCGATGAACAGTCCCATCAATGCGACCAGAACGTTCTTGCGCGGAAACCGGGTCACGAGTGCCGTCACGCCGAGGGCACCCACGACGACGCTGAGCGCGTAGCCGGTGATGAGCCAGCCGGCCACGGCCTCGGTGACCCCGAAGTCCGCGGCAACTTCCGGCAGCAGCCCCATGATCACGAATTCGGTGAGGCCGATACCGAACCCTCCGATTGCGAGTGCGAGCAGTCCGAGCGGCATGCAATTTCTCCTTGATCGATGCGTTCGCCGATAGCTAGCGTGTGCACTTAGTTGCAGACGCGTTGTAAATAGTTGCACACGCCCTATAACTGCGCAAGCTGCTAAACTCGGATCGAATGTTCGACAGGCTTCGAGGAGGACTCAGTGGGAATCGCCGACGATTCATCCCTCATCCGCGCTCAGGGATGGCGAACACTCGCTGCGCTTCACGCGCACATCGAGGCCGAACTCGAACGTGCGCTGCAGGCCCAGCACACCCTCTCGGTGGTGGAGTACGCAGTTCTCGACGCCCTCGGCCGGCAGGACGGATGGCACATGCGAATGCAGCAACTGGCGCGAGCAACCGCCTTGAGCAGCAGCGCCACCACTCGCTTGGTCAATCGACTCGAAGATCGAGGGATCCTCACACGAGTGTTGTGCAAGGACGACCGTCGAGGCATCTACACGGAGTTGACCACCGATGGCCGAGCGTTGCTGGAACGGGCACGCCCCACGCACGACGAGGTTTTGGAAAGCTCACTGTCGTCGGCAGAGCAGATTCCCGAGTTGGCTCCACTCGTCGACGCGATCCACCGGTTGCCCGCACCCGCTGGCTGATTGTTCACCCGGGGTTCAGGCACAGTATCGTTTGCCTCGAGAACTGCACTGCGTCCCCGAATTCGTCGACCGTCGGAGCTTTCACCCTCTTATGCACGCCCAGTACCAACCTGCCGGCACTTCCGTGCCCGACGCTCCCCCAGTTCGGACGGCCGATGCGCGCCCGGCGGTGCGGCAGGATCTCAACGGTCTACGCGGCGTCGCCATTGCGTTGGTAGTCGTCTTCCATATCTGGATGGGCCGCGTCTCCGGCGGCGTCGACGTCTTCCTTACCTTGACGGGCTTCTTCTTCACCGCTTCGCTGATTCGCACCGTACAGTCGGGCGGATCTGTCAATCCGTTTCGTCGAGTCGCCCGAATTCTGCGCAGGCTCGGCCCACCGCTGATTCTCGTCCTGACCGGAGTGGCCGTCGCAACGGTCGTTCTGCTACCGCGAACACGGTGGATCGACATCGGAAATCAGCTTGTCTCGGGCGTCTTCTTCTTCGCCAACTGGGAGTTGGCCTGGACGTCACAGGACTACCTGGCTGCCGACCCGACCGTCAGCCCGGTCCAACATCTGTGGTCCGTAGCGGTCCAGTTCCAGTTCTATCTCGTCGCCATCGCCGTGGTCTTCGGGCTCGCCTGGATTCTCCGCAGGTCACGCGGAGCATCGCGTACCAGCCCTGATCCTCGCGTGTACCTGGTGCTGTTCGGCGGCGCAGCAGTGCTGTCCTTCGTGTACGCCACCGACGGCACGTCGCGGCTTCAATCCTGGAACTATTACGACACCGCCGCACGGCTGTGGGAGATCCTGCTGGGGGCGGCCGTCGCCGCGTTGTACGCCGCGAAACCACCGGTCCACGACGCGACCGATACATCGTGGCCGTCGAAGATCGTCCGCACGGCACTGGCGGTGGCCGGGTTGACTGCGATCGTCGCCTGTGGGTTCATCTTCGACGGTGTGCAGGAGTTCCCGGGCCCCTGGGCACTGTTTCCCGTGCTCGCGACACTCGCGTTGGTCCTCGCGGGGCCCGGCACACCAGTCGCGGCTCTGCTCAGCACGCGATTCGGGCTGTGGCTCGGCTCGATAGCCTTTCCTCTCTATCTCTGGCACTGGCCGATTCTGATCTTCACCCTCGCGTACACGGGCGAGCAGACCGCGGACCTCGTCACCGGTGCCTGCATCATCGGCGTCTCCGTGCTGCTGGCGATGCTGACCGTCCGCCTCGTCGAGAAACCGGTGCAGGCGCCCGCCCGATCCATTCCGCGCCTTGCGGTGACGGGCACTGCCGCGCTCCTTGCTCTCGCACTCGTGACCGGTTCCGCCGGGTGGAATTACTACATCCAAAGATCGGTCGCGGACCTGCAAGCCAGCGACACCGTCGACCCGATCACTCATCCGGGCGCTCTCGAACTCACCGACGGCATCGTCGCCGAGGACGCACCGGTGAGTCCCGCGCTGTTCTCGGCACCGGAAGATCTGCCGATCACGACCGTCGAAGGGTGCATCGCGGACTTCGAGACGCGTGATGCCATCAGCTGCGTCTACGGCGACACGAACGCGACCCGCACCGTTGCACTTGCCGGTAGCTCCCACGCGGAGCACTGGATCACCGCACTCGATCTACTCGGCCGCGAACACGGATTCCGCGTCGTGACCTACCTGAAGATGGGGTGCCCACTCACCCTGGGCACGATGCCCATGCTCGGCGACAGCGAGTACCCGGACTGCTTGGACTGGACCGAGACAGTGCTCGCCGACCTCGTGCAGACTCGACCCGACTATGTGTTCACCACCGCCACGCGGCCGAGTGACGACGGCCCGGGCGACGTCACCCCCGACTGGTACGTGCAGGTGTGGAACGAACTCTCGTCCTACGGCATCCCCGTCCTCGGTGTCCGCGACAACCCTTGGCTCGAACGTGACGGCATCGCGTACCGGGCCATCGACTGCCTGGCCGAAGGCGGCAACGCGACATCGTGTGGCATGGAGCGAGGCAGTGCGCTCGGGCCGATCAATCCAGCTCTCGCTGCGTCCTTCCGGCTTCCGACGGTGTACCCGCTGGATCTCTCGAACGCTCTGTGCGACGGTCCGGTCTGCCGCGTCATCGAGGGCAACGTACTGATCTACCGCGACGAACATCACCTCACCGCGACCTATGTGCGCACTCTGACCAGCGAATTGGGCCGGCAGATGGCGTCGGCGACAGGTTGGTGGTGAGCCGGTTCGATCCGGCCACAGTAGGGTTTCCTTCATGTCTGTCGAAGCACCCAACGAATCACCCGCGATCGAAGTCTGGCCCGGGTCCGCCTATCCGCTGGGAGCCACCTACGACGGTGTAGGTACCAATTTCGCGTTGTTCTCCGAGGTTGCCGAAGCCGTGGATCTGTGCCTCATCGCCGACGACGGCACCGAGACTCGTATCCGTTTCGAGGAGTCGGACGGTTACGTCTGGCACGCGTACCTTCCGTCGGTGATTCCCGGTCAGAAGTACGGTTACCGGGTACACGGTCCGTGGGATCCGGCGTCGGGTCATCGGTGTGATCCGAGCAAGCTGCTTCTGGACCCGTACGGCAAAGCGTTCGAGGGTGACTTCGACGGTGACCGTTCGCTGTTCTCCTACAGCCTCGACGTTCCCGAACCCGAGGAGGCCGCGGCTCCGGACGAGAAGCCGTACGAGGACGACGAGGATCTGGCGGATCCTTCCCTCGAGGTCGTCGAGCCGGATCCCGTCGCGCACGACGAGGCACCACGCGACGATTTTCCGCAGCACGATTCCCTCGGCCACACGATGACCACAGTGGTCATCAATCCGTTCTTCGACTGGCAGAACGACCGCGCACCGCGCCGGCCGTACCACGAGACGGTGATCTACGAGGCGCACGTCAAAGGCATGACGATCACGCATCCCGACGTTCCGGAATCGTTGCGCGGAACCTACGCGGGGCTCGCCCACCCGGCGATCATCGACCACCTGCTGAATCTGGGAATCACCGCGATCGAGCTGATGCCCGTGCACCAGTTCATGCAGGATCAGACGCTGCTGGACAAGGGGCTACGGAACTACTGGGGTTACAACACCTTCGGTTTCCTCGCCCCCCATGCCGACTACTCGTCGAACCCGACGGCGGGCGCGGCCGTGACCGAGTTCAAGGCGATGGTCCGTGCGTTCCACGCGGCCGGTATCGAAGTGATTCTCGATGTGGTCTACAACCACACCGCCGAGGGCAATCACATGGGCCCGACCATCAGCTTCCGCGGTATCGACAACGCTGCGTACTACCGTCTGGTCGACGGCGATTCGGCCCACTACATGGACTACACCGGCACGGGTAACAGCCTCAACGCCCGCCACCCGCACACGCTGCAGCTCATCATGGACTCGCTGCGGTACTGGGTCACCGAGATGCACGTCGACGGCTTCCGCTTCGACCTGGCGTCTACGCTGGCTCGTGAACTGCACGACGTGGACCGGCTGAGCGCCTTCTTCGATCTGGTCCAACAGGATCCGGTCGTCAGCCAGGTCAAGCTGATCGCCGAGCCGTGGGACGTCGGCGAGGGCGGCTACCAGGTCGGTAACTTCCCCGGACTGTGGACGGAGTGGAACGGTAAATACCGCGACACCGTCCGTGACTACTGGCGAGGCGAGCCCGCCACACTCGGTGAGTTCGCATCACGACTCACCGGTTCCTCCGACCTGTACGAGGCCACCGGTCGTCGCCCCGGTGCGAGTATCAACTTCGTGATCGCGCACGACGGGTTCACGTTGCACGACCTGGTGTCTTACAACGAGAAACACAACGACGCCAACGGCGAGGACAACAACGACGGCGAAAGCCACAACCGTTCGTGGAACTGCGGTGTCGAAGGCCCGACGGACGACCCCGAGATACTCGACCTGCGCGCCCGTCAGATCCGCAACATCATGGCGACTCTGCTGCTGAGTCAGGGCACGCCAATGATCGCGCACGGTGACGAACTGGGTCGAACCCAGCAGGGAAACAACAACGTCTACTGCCAGGATTCGGAACTGGCCTGGATGGATTGGTCACTCGCCGAGACCAACGCGGACTTGATCGAGTTCACCAAGAACGCGATCGCGCTGCGCAACGACCATCCGGTGTTCCGTCGCCGCAGGTTCTTCGAGGGCCGGCCGATCCGCACCGGCGAGCAGGCCCGCGACATCGCCTGGTTGACCCCGGCCGGTGAGGAAATGACGCCCGAGGACTGGGACAGCGGATTCGGCAAGAGCCTCACCGTCTTCCTGAACGGCGAAGGCATTCCCGAGCCGAATCAGCGAGGCGAGCGCGTCGTCGACGACTCGTTTCTGTTGTGCTTCAACGCTCATCACGAAACCATCGAGTTCCTGACCCCCGACGGCGAGTATGCGAAGGAGTGGACGGTCGCACTCGACACCGCAATCCTCACCGGGGTGAGTGAAAATGTCATAGAAGCGGGTACACCGGTCGAGGTGGCCGCCCGGTCACTTCTCGTTCTACGAAAGACGGACTGACACCAGTGTCCCATCCCCCGCGGCCGATTCCCTCGAGTACGTATCGACTTCAACTGCGAGGGGACGGGTTCACCTTCGCCGACGCCCGCCGAATCGTCGACTACCTCGACGATCTCGGCGTGAGCCATGCGTACCTGTCGCCGATCCTCGAAGCCACCGACGGCTCGACCCACGGGTACGACGTCATCGACCCCACCTCGGTGTCCGCACCGCTCGGTGGGCGCGAGGGCTTCGAAGCGCTGGTCGCCGAACTGCATTCGCGCGGCATGGGCGTGATCGTCGACATCGTGCCCAACCACGTAGGCGTCGACGATCCGCGGCAGAACGCGTGGTGGTGGGACGTGCTGTCCAAGGGGACGGCTTCCGAATACGCCTCGTACTTCGACATCGACTGGTCGTCGGACAACGGAGCCGACGGAAAGATCGCGTTGCCCGTCCTCGGATCGGCCGACGACACCGCGGCCCTGAGGATCGATCGGTCCGGGGACACGCCGTTGCTCGCGTACTACGAGCACCGGTTCCCCATCGCCGCCGGCACCATCCCTGACGCCGCCAGCACCATCCCTGACGGAGTCGACTCCATCCCTGACGGAGTCGACACCGATGACGCCGAGGCAGTCCATGCCGCGCAGGCGTACCGACTCGTCGACTGGAAGTCCGGCCTCGTCGGGTATCGGCGATTCTTCTCCGTCAACGGCCTCGCCGGTCTTCGCCAGGAGGACTTCGACGTCTTCACCGCGTCGCACGTCCAGGTTGCCAGTTGGATCACCGACGAGCTGGTCGACGGTCTCCGCGTGGACCACCCCGACGGATTGGCCGATCCCGCCGGCTACCTCACCGAGCTCCGCGAACTCATCGGCCCCGATCGTTGGCTGGTGATCGAGAAGATATTGGCGCGCGGCGAGCCACTGGATCCCGCGTTGCCGGTGCACGGAACCACCGGATACGACGCTCTGGCCGATCTCGGCGGTGTCTTCGTCGATCCGTCGGGTGCCGAGGCCCTCACCGAGCTGTCTCGTTCGCGGGGCGGAGCGCCGGGAGACGCGCAGTGGTTGCATGCCGCGGAGCGCGACTTGAAAACTGCTGTCGCCGAGGGCGATCTGGCTCCGGAGGTCCGGCGACTGGCGCGCGCTGTCGTGCGTGAGTCCGGTTCGGACGCACCGTTCGAGTCGATCACCGCGGCGATCGTGGCCGTGGTGGCCCGGATGCCGTACTACCGGTCGGACTACGGGCCGCTGGCCGGGACGGTCGGCCGAGTCGTCGGCGACGTCGGGGCCGCCGAATCCGCCCTGGTCGATGCACTGGACGCGGTGACCGCTGCGCTGATCGCCGACGGCGAATCGGCAGTTCGATTCGAGCAGGTGTGCGGCGCGGTCACGGCGAAAGGTGTCGAGGACTGCTTGTTCTACCGCGCCGCTCGGTTGATCTCGCTGCAGGAGGTCGGCGGTGACCCGGCGGAGTTCGGGATCTCCCCCGCTCAGTTCCATCTTGCGAATGCGGAGCGAGCGGCTCGGTGGCCCGCGGCGATGACGACACTGTCCACCCACGACACCAAACGCGGCGAGGACGTGCGGGCCCGAATCGGGGTGCTGTCGCAGACACCGGAACTGTGGTCGCGGTGCATCTCGGATTGGGAGGAGGTCGCGCCAGGTCCGGACGGGGCGACCGGACTGTTCCTGTGGCAGAACCTGTTCGGAGTGTGGCCTGCCGACGGCGTCGTCTCCGCCGAATTACGCGAGCGCGTCCACGCGTATGCGGAGAAGGCGATGCGTGAAGCCGGCACCCGAACGGGATGGACCGACGTCGACGAGTCGTTCGAAGCGTCGGTTCATTCGTGGCTCGACTCGGTGATGACCGGTTCGGTGGCCGACTCGGTGACCATGCTGGTCGCTCGGCTCGACCCACACGGACGAAGCGACGCGCTCGGCCAGAAACTGCTGCACCTGCTCGGACCTGGAGTCCCCGATGTATACCAGGGCACCGAACTCTGGGAGGACTCGCTCGTCGACCCGGACAACCGTCGGTTCGTCGACTACGACGTTCGTCGTCAGCACCTGTCCGCACCGTCGTCGACGGTGATGGACTCGTCCGGATCGGCCAAATTCGCGGTCGTTCGGGAGTCACTGCATCTGCGCCGTGAACGCCCGGACAGCTTCGTCGGCGGGACGTATGCGCCGGTGTACGCCCAGGGCACAGCCGCAGCGCACCTCGTGGGATTCGCCCGAGGCCCCGTCGCGGGATCCGCAGACGTCATCGCCCTCGCCACCAGATATTCGCTCGGCCTCGCTACGCAGGGCTGGGGGTCGACGACACTCACACTGCCGGCGGGCCGGTGGCGAGATCGGCTGACCGACAACGAGTACCACGGCGAGGTCGCGGTGGACGCTCTGCTGTCCGCCTCACCCGTTGCTGTGCTCGTGCGTGACATCACAGTGAGCGACACGTCAGGAGAACGCGACGCATGACCCACCGATTCGAAGTCTGGGCCCCAACTCCCACCACGGTAGGCGTCGACGTCGACGGCACCGTCCATGCGATGAGCAAGAGTCACGGCGGCTGGTGGTACGCCGACATAGACGCCTCCCCCGATGCTCGGTACGGGTTCGTGCTCGACGACGATCCGTCGGTGATTCCCGATCCCCGCTCGCCGCGGCAGCCGGACGGGGTACACGCCCCGTCCCAGCTCCACGCGCTCGATCCGTCCGGTTGGACGGACTCGTCGTGGACCGGTCGTCAATTGCCGGGTGGGGTGATCTACGAACTGCATATCGGAACGTTCACGTCCGAGGGCACGTTCGACGCGGCGATCGAACGGCTCGACCACCTCGTGGACCTCGGTGTGACATTCGTCGAGGTCATGCCGGTGAACGGATTCAACGGTACCCACAACTGGGGGTACGACGGTGTGCTCTGGTACACCGTTCACGAAGGATACGGCGGCCCCGACGGTCTGCAGCGCTTCGTCGACGCCTGCCATGCTCGCGGTCTCGCGGTGGTGCTGGACGTGGTGTACAACCATCTCGGTCCGTCGGGCAATTACCTGGAACGGTTCGGCCCGTACATGACTCAGGGCGCCAACACCTGGGGTCAGTCCATCAACTACGCGGAATCCCAGTCCGGTGTGGTGCGTCGATACGCCATCGACAATGCGCTGCGCTGGTTCTCCGAGTTCCACATCGACGGATTACGGCTCGACGCCGTGCACGCCATCGTCGATCACACCGCCGTCCATCTCCTGGAAGAACTGGCCGTCGACACCCGTCGACTCTCGGCGCATCTCGGCCGGCCGCTGACGTTGATCGCGGAGAGCGATCTCAACGATCCCACTCTGGTGACCGCACGTTCCGGCGGCGGGTACGGGCTCGATGCGCAGTGGGACGACGACATCCACCACGCTGTCCACGCTGCGGTCTCCGGTGAACGTCAGGGGTACTACGGCGACTTCGGTTCGTTGAAGGGACTTGCGAACACGTTGCGCCAGGGCTTCTTCCACGCCGGGACGTTCTCGACGTTCCGGGGTCGAACCCACGGCAGGCCTCTCGACACGCGCCGAATCCCGGCGAGCTCGTTCGTCACGTACACCACCACGCACGATCAGGTGGGCAACCGAGCCGTCGGTGACCGGCCCGGTTTCTACCTCACCCCGGGTCAGCTGGCCGTGAAGGCGGCACTGGTTCTCACCTCTCCGTACACACCCATGCTGTTCATGGGTGAGGAATGGGGCGCATCGACCCCGTTCCAGTTCTTCACCTCGCATCCGGAACCCGAGCTGGGCGAAGCGACGGCCGAGGGCCGAAAATCCGAGTTCGCCGAGCATGGTTGGGACAAGGAAGACATCCCGGATCCGCAGGACCCGGAGACGTTCCTCCGGTCCAAGTTGGAGTGGACAGAACTGGGCAGCGGAGATCATGCCCGGCTGTTGACCGTCTACCGGGATCTGTTGTCGCTGCGGCGTGCGCGGCCCGAACTCACCGATCCGTGGCTTCCGAATCTGAAGGTCGACTACGACGAGGACCAGCAGTGGATCGTGCTGCACCGTGGGTCGCTCGCCGTCGTGTGCAACCTGTCCGATTCCACGGTGACCGTTCCGGTCGGGGGTCGCACAGTGTTGTCGTGGGAAGATCCGACGTCGAACGACACCGGCTCCGCCACACGCATTCCAGGTCACTCGTTCGCGGTGCTCGAAACGTCCTGAGCACCGCGGCCGAGGCTCGGTTGTCACGTCCGGCGGAGCCGAGCTTGTTTCTACTTCCGGCGGAGCCGAGCTTGTTTCTACTTCCGGCGGAGCCGAAGGACGACGTAGACGGCGGTCGCTGCCAGGACGGCGGCCGTCGCCAACGACGCCGTGTGCATGCCCTGAACGAAGGCTGCATGCGCCGACTCGGTCAGGGCCGTTCCCAGCTCCGCCGGGAGGTCACGAGCAACCGAGGCGGCACCGCCGAGTGTCTCCTGGGCCGACGCCGCGTGGTCGCAATCGAGGCCGGAGACGTCGAGCCCGCGGCGGAAGTAGGACATGACCACGGTGCCGAGAACGGCCACGCCCAGCGCGATCCCCAACTCGTACGCCGTTTCCGACACGGCGGACGCCGCACCGGCGCGTTCGGGTCGGACGGAACTGACGACGAGGTCCGACGTCAACGTCAGTGCCGTGCCCGCGCCCGCTCCGACGAGAACGAACCCGATGATGAACAGCGCCGGGCCGCTGTCGACGCGTAGCCCGAACAGCACGGCAGCACCGACAGCCGCAGCGGCAAGTCCTGCGCCGAGCACCGTTGCCGGAGACCAGACACGGACGAGGTATGCGGCCACCAGAGAGGTCACTATGCTCGACGCCGTGCCCGGCAGCAGCAGCAAGCCCGCTTCGAGTGGGCTGTTGCCCAGAACGAGCTGAAGATACTGGGCGCCGAAGAAGAGCACGCCTGCCAGAGCGAACACGGACAGGAAGTTCGTGAACACCGCTGTCGAGAACGCGGGGTTGGAGAACAGCTGTAGGTCGATCATCGGGTCGTCGAGCCGCCGCTGCCGCCGGACGAACAGAATGCCTGCACCGATACCGACCAGTGCCGCGCCGACGTTGACGACGGATATGCCATGGGCCGCGGTCTCTTTGACCGCGTAGACCAACGGAACCAGAGAGGCCATCGACAATCCCGAGCTGATCAGGTCGAACGTGCCGGGGTTCGGATCCTTCGATTCCGGGATCACGAGAGGACCGAATGCGATCAACGCGAGCATCACCGGGATGTTGATCAGGAACACCGAGCCCCACCAGAAGTGCTCGAGCAACCATCCGCCGACCAGTGGTCCGGCCGCTGCGCCGCCGCCTGCCATTGCGCCCCACACACCGATCGCCATGACACGTTGGCGGGGATCGGTGAAGATCGTCCTGATCAGACCGAGAGTGGCGGGCATCAAGGTCGCGCCCGAGACACCTTGCAGCACGCGAGCGGCGATCAGCATTTCCGGGCTGGTGGCAAATGCCGCGACGACCGATGCGATTCCGAATCCGGCTGCACCGATGAGCAGTAGTTTCCGTCGTCCGATCCGGTCCCCGAGGGTGCCCATCGTGATGAGCAGGCCGGCCAGCACGAACGAATAGACGTCGATGATCCACAGCAGTTGGTTGCTCGACGGCGACAGATCCGAACTGATGAACGGCAGCGCCAGGTCCAGGACCGTACCGTCGACCGCGATCAGAAGAACCGCGAACGCCAGCACGACGAGACCGAGCCAGTCTTTCGGCGTCGCCCGCTGGGTCTGCGCCTGCGCGGCGGGTCCGACGCTGATGTCTTTCACTTCGTCACTCCTCGATGCTCACCTTTGACTGACCGTCCAGCCGGTACAGTCACAGAGGCTAGCAGTGAACCGTCCAGCCGGTAAAGCTGTTTTCGGTAGGGTGACGCACATGGCATCCGACACACGCGATCGCATTCTCGACGCCCTCGAAGAGATGCTCCTCGACCAAGGCGTCACGAAAGTCACCCTGGAAAGCGTCGCAGCCAGGGCCGACGTGTCCAAAGGCGGCCTTCTCTACCACTTCAAAACCAAGGACGCGATGATCGCCGCCATGGTGCGACGCCTCGGCGAGCAGGCCGATCTACAACGCGCCGAGGCCGAGCGAGGCGGTACCACCGTCGCGCGATGGTATTTGCAACCGCCCGAGGGCATCGCCGAGCACGAGGTGGCGCTGTACAGATCTACCCTTGCCGCCCTCCGCAGCGTCGACGGCAACCCCGGCGAAATCCATCAGGCGGTCATCGACATGATGCGACTGTGGGACGAGAGCCTGCGCACCGAGATACCCGACGAGGTGCACGCCGAGATCGTGCGCCTGGTCGGCGACGGAATCTACCTCGGCGCCCTGCTCGAACTTCCGCCGGTCGACGCCGACCTCCACCGGAAAGTGGTCGAGCGCCTACTCGGGTCGGATCAGGTCAAGTAGCGATACGCGGGCGACCCCGGCTCCAGCTGCTCCACGGTCAACCCGGAGGCCCGCATCCGTTCGAGCAGCGCACTCAAGCCGGTAGCCACGCCCAGCTCGATGCCGACCAACGCAGCGCCCGTCTCTCTGTTGTTCCGCTTCACGTACTCGAACAACGTGATGTCGTCGTCGGGACCCAGGACTTCGTCGAGAAAACGGCGCAATGCACCGGGCTCCTGGGGAAAGTCGACGAGGAAGTAATGCTTCAGACCGAGGTGAACGAGTGAGCGTTCGAGGATCTCGCCGTATCGCGAGACGTCGTTGTTGCCGCCCGATATCAGGCAGACGACGGTGCTCCCCGGCTCCACCGAGATCTGGGTCAACGCAGCCACACTGAGAGCTCCGGCCGGCTCGGCGATCACGCCCTCGTTCTGGTACAGCTCGAGCATCGCCGTGCAGATCGCACCCTCGTCGATCTGTGTCATCAGAAATGGGCCTGCACCCTCGTCACGCGACGGGAACGTCGGCATCGCCACCAACGGCAACGACGCGTGCGACACGACTTCGGCGCCGAGGGAACGCAGCGCCTCGAACGGGACATCACCGATCCGGCGCACGGCGGCGCCGTCGACGAACGGGTCGATGTCGGACAACGTCACCGGCCCCCCGGCCACCAACGCCGCCGTCATCGACGCTGCGCCCGACGGCTCGACGCCGACGAGAGCCGTACCCGGTGCACGTTCACGCAGATAGGTCGAGATCCCGGCGATGCATCCGCCGCCACCGACCGGCATGACGACGGTATCCGGTGCGGAACCCAATTGTTCGACGATCTCCGCGGCGATCGTGCCCTGCCCGGCCACCGTCCGCTCGTCGTCGAAGGGCGGAACCATGGTTGCTCCGGTGCGCACGACATCCTCGGCGGCAGCAGCCGCGGCGGCGTCGAACGTGTCACCGGTGACGATCAACTCGACGAAATCGCCGCCGTGCACCCGAATGCGATCCCGCTTCTGCTTGGGGGTGTTGGCGGGCACATAGATTCGGCCGCGCACCTGCATCGCCCGGCACGCGAACGCAACACCCTGAGCGTGGTTGCCTGCACTCGCCGTCACGACTCCGACTGCGAGCTCCTCGGGTGTCAGCTGAGCCATCAGGTTGTAGGCACCGCGGATCTTGTAGGACCGGACGATCTGCTGATCCTCGCGCTTGAGGTAAACGACGGCACCGGTCTCCCGGGACAGCCGCTCGCAGTACTGCAACGGCGTCGTGTCCACTACGTTCGAAATACGCTGCGCAGCGATGTCGATGTCATCCGCGGTCACGGAGAACGAACCGATGCTGGGCGCGAAAACGTCAGGCGAGTTGGACACCCACCTATGCTGCCACCAGCGGCGGGCGCTCTACCAATCGGGACTAGCCTCGCGGCGAGAACTGAGACGGCAACGGCACGTTCCGGAGATTCGACTTCGCCATCTGCACGGCTTCCCCGACGCCTCCGTTCATCACCATCCGCGACATCGCGAGGGCGAACCCCTTGACCTGTTCACCGGTGATGGTCGGGGGTAGAGACAACGCATTCGGGTCGGTGACGATGTCCACCAGGGCAGGGCCGTCGTGCTCGAGCGCAGCGCGAAGGCCTGCTTCCAGATCACCCGGGTCGACGATCCTCTTCGAGAAGATCCCCAGCGCTGCCGCGACCGCTGCGTAGTCGACCGCAGGCACGTCGACGCCGAAGTCCGGGATACCGTCGACGAGCATCTCGAGCTTCACCATGCCGAGCGTCGAGTTGTCGAACACGACGATCTTGACCGGCAGCTTGTACATCGCCACCGTCACCAGTTCGCCCAGCAACATCGACAATCCGCCGTCGCCCGACACCGACACGACCTGGCGCGTCGGGAACGCCACCTGCGCACCGATTGCGTGCGGTAGAGCGTTGGCCATCGAACCGTGCAACGCCGAGGAGATGAAGCGTCGCTGCCCGTTCGGATTCAGGTAGCGGGCAGTCCAGACGTTGCACATGCCGGTATCGGCGGTGAAGATCGTGTCGTCGGCAGCGAGGTCGTCCAGAATGGACGCCGCGTACTCCGGGTGAATCGGAGTGCGTTGGCCCACCGGCTTGGTGTACGCGCCCACGACCTTCGTCATCAGCTTGCGGTGACGCTCCAGAGTACGGTTCAGAAACGCGCGGTCGTCCTTGCGCTGCACCAGCGGCAGTAACGCAGCCAACGTGCTCTTCGCGTCACCGTGCACGGCCAGATCCACACTGGTTCGGCGTCCGAGATTCTCCGCGGCGCTGTCGATCTGGGCGGTGCGGACCTCGTCCGGTAGGAACTGGTCGTACGGAAAATCCGTTCCGATCAGAAGCAGCAGATCGGCGTCGTGGATACCGTCGTGGGCGGCGCCGTACCCCAGAAGTCCGGTCATTCCGATGTCGAAGGGGTTGTCGTACTGAACGAACTCCTTGCCGCGCAGCGAGTGCCCCATCGGAGCACCCAGCTTCTCGGCGAGCTCGAGCAACTCCGGCCGTGCATCCCGGACCCCCGCTCCGGCGAAGATCGCGACCGTGTCGGCTGCGTCGATGGCGTCGGCCAGGGCTCGAACGTCCTCGTCCGCGGGCACAAGCGCGGGGCTACCGGTGCGTACGTATGCGGGCGCCGAGCGCGTGGCAGGTTCGTCGGCGATGTCCCCTGGCAGCGTCACCACCGCGACGCCCGACCTGCCGACGGCATGCTGCAGCGCCGAATGAACCACTCGCGGAGCCTGTTCGGGCGTACTGACCAACTCCGCGTACACGGAACACTCCACGAACAGCCGGTCCGGATGCGTCTCCTGGAAGAACCCGGAGCCGATCTGCACGCTGGGGATGTGCGACGCGATGGCCAGCACCGGCGCGCCCGATCGGTTCGCGTCGTACAAGCCGTTGATGAGGTGCAGGTTGCCCGGGCCGCACGAGCCGGCACACACTGCGAGCTTGCCGGTCAACTGCGCCTCGGCGGCCGCGGCGAACGCGGCGGCTTCCTCGTGGCGAACGTGAATCCAGTCGATGCCGCCCGCCTTCGAACCGCCACTGCGTCGAACCGAATCGACAATGGGGTTGAGACTGTCACCGACAATTCCGTAGATGCGCTGGACACCGGCCTCGATCAGCTGGCCGACTATCTGATCGGCGACAGTCTCGGTACTCAATTTCTTCGGACTCCTTCTAGGCTCTCGACAGTACGAACACGGGAATCTCGCGGTCGGTCTTCGTCTGGTACTCCGCATAATCGGGGAACGCCTGAACGGCGCGTTCCCACCACACGGCCTTCTCCTCCCCCGTCACTTCACGGGCGATGTAGTCGGCACGGTCGGTTCCGTCCTGAAGCTCCACCAGCGGCTCGGCTTTCACGTTGTAGTACCAGACCGGGTTCTTCGGCGCGCCGCCCAGCGAGGCAACGGCGGCGTACTCCCCGTCGTGTTCGACGCGCATCAGCGGCGTCTTTCTCAGCTTGCCGGACTTGTTGCCCTTCGTCGTCAGCAAGATGACTGGCATTCCCTTCAACGTGGTGCCCGCGGTTCCACCGGATCCCTCGAGGAGTTCGGCTTGCTCGCGTGCCCAATCGGATGTGCTGGGTTCGTACTCTCCTGTCAATGGCATGCACTCGAGTCAACACCTGTCCCGCCCGACGCGCCACCGACCGGGTACACGCCACGTTCAACCGGTAAGTTCGGTGGACCGAATCCTGCTGTACGTATACCCTGACGTAGGTACGCAGCACTGCCGAAGGAGTCAGCGACATGACCTACGCACTTTCCAGCACCACCCCGCGTCGGCGCACCCATGTCGGTACCGTCGACATCGCTGGGACCGCCTGGCCGGTCTACAAGGTCGAAGCTCTCGTGCTCGGAGTTCTGGTGTTCCTCGGCGCTCTCGCACTCACCACGTCCCTGCAGGTAGCGGTGCTGACCAGCGCCGCCGCCACCGTCGTCGTGTGGTGGACGCTACTGTTCGTCGAACGCCGCGGGACCGTCCGCCGCTGACAACGGCGCATCCTTCACTGAGTTCACCTGCTGAACCCGTGATCACGCACGCACGGTGACGGGATGTGACCTTCCGTCACCGTCCGAGCATTCCTCAGCCCGCCAAGCAGCCTGGTCCGAGCAGCGCCTTCAGGTCACCCATCAGGGCCGATGTAGGCGTGACACGAAGACTGTCGTCCAGCTTCATCGCCGTCACCTTGTCGCCGCTGACCAGCCTGAGATGCACGTCGGACGTACCCGGGTGGCTCTTCAGAATCCGCTTCAGTGCACCGACCTTGTCGGCCGTGCACTGACGGGTCGGAAGGCTGACGGCGAGCGGCTTCGCAACACCGACAGCAGAGAGGTCCGGCACAGCAAGGTCGTTGGCGATCAGAGAGATTCGATCATCACGCACCGACACGCGGCCCTTGACCAGGACCACCGAGTCCTCGGTCACGTCGGCGCCGAACACCGAGTACGACTGCGGGAAGAACAGAACCTCGATGCCGCCGACGAGGTCCTCGAGTTGAGCCGACGCCCAGGTGAGACCGTTCTTGTTGATCCGGCGGTTCACCGACGCGAGAATGCCGCCGATGGTGACCTGCGTACCGTCCTTGACGTCGCCTTCGAGAATGGCAGGAATGTTGGTGTCCGACTGGGCGGCGAGCATGTGCTCGACGCCGAGCAACGGGTGGCCGGACACGTACAGGCCGAGCATCTCACGCTCGAGCGCCAGCCGATGCTTCGATTCCCACTCGTCTTCGGGGACACGAACATTGAACACCGCGGAGATCGACTCGTCGGCGTCCTCTCCGCCGAACAGATCGAACTGTCCGATGGCCTCGGCCTTCTTCGTGCCCATAACCGAGTCGATGGCGTCGGCGTGAATGAGCATCAAGCCCTTGCGCGGATGATTCAGCGAATCGAACGCACCCGACTTGATGAGCGACTCTGTGACCTTCTTGCTGCAGGCCGTCGCGTCGATCTTGTTCAGGTAATCCGAGAAGTCCGTGTACTTGCTCTTCTCCTCGCGTGCCCTGATGATCGACGCCACCACGTTGGTTCCGACGTTGCGGACCGCGCCGAGACCGAAGCGAATGTCCTTGCCGACGGATGCGAAGTTGAGCTCGGATTCGTTGACGTCCGGGGGCAGCACGGTGATCCCGAGCTTGCGACAGTCCGCGAGGTAGATGGCCGACTTGTCCTTGTCGTCGGACACGCTGGTGAGTAGACCTGCCATGTACTCACCCGGGTAGTTGGCCTTGAGGTACCCGGTCCAGTAGGAGACCAGACCGTATCCGGCTGCGTGCGACTTGTTGAACGCGTATCCGGCGAACGGAAGAATGGTGTCCCACAGAGCCTTGATCGCGGGCTCGGAGAAGTTGTTGGCCAGCATTCCCTCACGGAACCCTGCGTATGCCTCTTCGAGCACAGACAACTTCTTCTTACCCATGGCGCGACGCAGAATGTCGGCCTGCCCGAGCGAATACCCGGCGACCTTCTGCGCGATCTGCATGATCTGCTCCTGGTACACGATGAGGCCGTACGTGTCCTTGAGGATCTCCGCGAGCGGTTCTTCCAACTCGGGGTGGATGGGCTTGACCTCTTGGCGACCGTTCTTGCGGTCGGCGTAGTCGTTGTGCGCGTTCATTCCCATCGGGCCCGGTCGATACAGAGCCAGAACGGCGACGATGTCCTCGAAGCCGGTGGGCTGCATTCGACGCAGCAGATCACGCATCGCGCTGCCGTCGAGCTGGAACACGCCGAGAGTGTCTCCCCGAGCGAGCAATTCGTACGTCGCGGGGTCGTCGAGTCCCAGAGTGTCGAGGTCGAGTTCGATCCCGCGGTTGCTCTTGATGTTGTCGATGGCGTCACCGATGACGGTGAGGTTGCGCAGGCCGAGGAAGTCCATCTTGAGCAGACCGATGGCCTCGCACGAGGGATAGTCCCACCCGGTGATGATCGCGCCGTCCTGCGCGCGCTTCCACACCGGAATCGCATCGGTCAGCGGCTCCGAGGACATGATGACCGCGCAGGCATGGACGCCGGCGTTACGGATCAGCCCTTCCAGGCCGCGCGCGGTCTTGTAGATCGTCGCGACATCGGGATTGGAGTCGATGAGTGCACGAACCTCGGTTGCTTCCTTGTACCGCTCGTGCGCCGGATCGGTGATGCCCGCGACCGAGATGTCCTTGGCCATGATCGGCGGCGGCAACGCTTTGGTGATCTGATCGGCGATCGCGAATCCGGGCTGCCCGAACTGGACGCGGGCCGAGTCCTTGATGGCGGCCTTGGTCTTGATGGTGCCGAACGTGATGACCTGAGCGACACGGTCGCTTCCCCACTTCTCCGTCGCGTACCGCACCATCTCACCGCGACGGCGATCATCGAAGTCGATATCGATATCGGGCATCGACACACGCTCGGGGTTGAGGAACCGCTCGAACAGCAGACCATGCGGCAGCGGATCGATATTGGTGATGCCCATCGCGTACGCAACGAGCGAACCCGCGGCCGAGCCTCGGCCGGGACCGACGCGAATACCGACGTCGCGGGCGTGTGCGATGAGGTCACCGACGACGAGGAAGTACGCCGGGAAGCCCATCTCCAGAATCACGCTGATCTCGTACTTGGCGCGATCACGGTACTCCTGGGGCACACCGCCGGGGAACCGCCACTCGAGACCCTTGTCGACCTCCTTGGCCAACCACGTACCCTGCGTCTCCCCTTCCGGCACAGGGAAGATCGGCATCCTGTCACGGTGGGCCCACACATCGTCGTACGGCTGGACGCGCTCGGCGATGAGCAAAGTACTGTCGCACGCACCCGGCACCTGATCGTCCCAGAGGGCACGCATCTCGGCGGCGGACTTGAGGTAGTAACCGTCGCCGTCGAACTTGAACCGGGTGGGATCGCTGAGCGTCTTACCGGTCTGGATGCACAGCAACGCCTCGTGGTTCTCCGCGGCATCCTTGGTCACATAATGGCAATCGTTGGTGGCGAGCGGCGGAATCTGCAGCTTCTTGCCGATCTCGAGCAGACCCTCACGGACCCGACGCTCGATCGACAAACCGTGATCCATGAGCTCGAGGAAGAAGTTCTCCGGACCCCAGATCTCACGCCACTTCGCTGCCGCTTCGAGCGCCTCACGATCCTGACCGAGACGCAGACGCGTCTGCACCTCACCCGACGGGCACCCCGTCGTCGCGATGATCCCCTCCGCGTGCGCGGCGATGATCTCCTCGTCCATCCGGGCCCACTTACCCAACTGCCCCTCGATCGACGCGAGAGAGGACAGCTTGAACAGGTTGCGCACACCCGTCGCGTTCTCCGCGACCATCGTCATGTGCGTGTACGCGCCGCTACCGGAGACATCGTCGGACTTCTGACTGCGGTCACCCCACAGCACACGCTTCTTGTTGAACCGAGACTCCGGGGCGATGTACGCCTCGATGCCGATGATCGGCTTGATGCCGGCCTTCTTCGCCTCGTTGTAGAACTCGCTCGCGCCGTACATGTTGCCGTGGTCGGTCATACCGACCGCCGTCATCTCCAACCGACTCGCCTCTGCGAACAACGGCGCAATCTTGGCCGCTCCGTCGAGCATCGAATACTCGGTGTGGTTGTGCAGATGTACGAACGAGTCAGTCACGAAGATGTCTCCTACTGGGTCGAGCTAGATCGAGCCGGGTCGTACGGGCCGAGATGTCCGCGCGCGAAGTGCACCTGATTCTAAGCGCTCGAACCGACAGAGCATTCCTGGCTCTCGGTGTGTCCGACCCCCGCGCGTGTCGGCCCAGGCCCGACGCTGCGACGGTGTCACCGCACCTGTCACTGCAGCCGAACGGGCTTGGTTCACGGAGCAGGAACGGGCCCGTCGTCCGGCAGCGGCCCGACGACGTCCACGTAGTCAGGAAGGAGAGCGCGCACCGCGAATCGGCCCGCGATCGCGTCCGGGGGCAAGGCTTCCACTGCCCGAACCCCATCGCCGGTGTCCACAGTCCTGAGTTGCCCACCGGAGCCGCGGACTATCAGGCCGACGACACACTCGCACCCCTCGAGCAGGCGTGCGGAGGACACCGCATCGATCTGTGCTTGGCGATCCCACTGCCCGGTCGAACCATGAAGCCTCGATCCCGCCACGGCCGCCGACCCCAGGACCGACGCCTCGGTTCCCGGCACTCCGACGGTGATCACCTGGGTCTGGACGCGCTCGATCGGAACTCGGAGCAGAACCTGCGCGATCCGTACGTTCCGCGCCGCGTCGTACGCACGAGCGGGCGAAACCTCGGCGTCGAACGACACCAGCGCCCAGTGCATCTCGGAATCGCTTCCAGCCGAGTCCGGGTCGGTCGAGTCCACCGCGAGCGACGCCTCTGCCCGCGCCACGTACTCGGCCACTGCTTCTCCGGTGTCCGGGCCGAGGGTGTCGGTGTTCACACCTGGCCGGGGCACCGGATTCGCGATGCCGACGGCGAACAGCAGAACCACCGCTGCCAGGGCTGACGCCGTGGCCGGGGCCGCACCCGACATCCGAGTCATGCCGCGCGCAGCACCTCGAGTGCGTGCTCGAGGTCGGCCGGATACTTGCTCTCGATCTCGATCCACCGGCCGTCCGACGGATGCGCGAATCCGAGTGTCTTCGCGTGCAGCCATTGACGTTCCAGGCCGAGACGATCGGCGAGCTTCGGGTCGGCGCCGTAGGTGAGGTCACCGCAACACGGGTGCCGCAACGCGGAGAAATGAACGCGAATCTGATGAGTCCGACCGGTCTCGAGGTGAACGTCGAGCAAGCTCGCCGCTTGGAACGCCTCGATGGTGTCGTAGTGCGTGATGCTCGCTTTGCCGTCGGCTCGCACTGCGAACTTCCAGTCGTTGCTACCGTGCCTACCGATCGGTGCGTCGATGGTGCCACTGCTCGGATCCGGGTGGCCCTGCACGAGCGCGTGATAACGCTTCTCGATCGTGCGCTGCTTGAACGCCCGCTTCAACACCGTGTAGGCACGCTCGCTCGTGGCGACGACCATCACGCCCGACGTCCCGACATCGAGCCGGTGCACGATGCCCTGCCGCTCGTGCGCACCGGACGTGGAAATCCGGAAACCCGCTGCGGCAAGCCCACCGATCACCGTCGGCCCCGTCCATCCAACGCTCGCGTGCGCCGCGACCCCGACCGGCTTGTCGACCGCGACGATGTCGTCGTCCGCATAGAGAATCTCCATGCCCTCGACCGGCTCCGCTTCGATGGTCAACGCGCGAGCAGGTTCGGGAAGCAGCACCTCCAAGTACGCACCCGCCGACAACCGATCCGACTTCCCCATGGCCGAACCGTCGACGGAGACGGACCCTTCCTCGGCGAGAGTCGCCGCGACCGTCCGGGACAGACCCAGCAGACGCGAGACACCCGCATCGACCCGCATGCCGTCCAAGCCGTCGGGAATCGGCATGGAACGCGATTCCCTCATTGTTGTCCTGCCGTTCCCGCGTCGGTACTCGCTTGGGCCTTCTTCTTCGATGTGGCCACCCGCTCACCGTTCGGTTCGAATCCGAACAGGCTCAGGGCGACCAGCAGGATCGCCCCACAGACGATGGACGAGTCCGCGACGTTGAACACGGGCCACCATCCGATGGACACGAAATCGACGACGTGTCCCTGCAGCGGTCCGGGCGATCGAAAGAACCGATCGATGAGATTTCCGAGAGCCCCGCCGAGCACGAGCCCGAGGCCGAGAGCCCACCACGGCGAGCGAAGGGTGCGGCCGATCCGGATCACACCGATGACGACGCATACCGCGACGATCGTCAGAAGCCACGTCATACCGGTGGCCATCGAGAAGGCTGCGCCGGGGTTGCGCACCATTCGAAGTGTCACGACATCGCCGATGATCTCCACCGGGTTACCTGGCTTGATCCAGTGCACGGCCGCGATCTTGGTGACCAGGTCGAAGGCGAGGACGACAACGGCGATCAGGACCAGCATCGTGGTGCGCAACCGCTTCGGTGCAGCGCCCGCGGCAGGATCGACATCGGTACCGGACACCACTGTGTCGTCCGGTCCGGTCTCCTGGTCTCGGTTCGGGTCGGAGCTCGTCGAATCGGTCGGGCGGTCGTCACTCACCCCCCTATCATGTCGCATCGCCCCGGCACCGCCGAATCCCGGATCGACACCGAGAGGTCCGAGGGCGGACCGCACGCGCACAGCTTCGCCGACGGTGTCCGGTGAAGTGGACGGAGTGTGTCCGTAGCCTGGTCCCGTGATCTCGCCTTCCCGAAACCCGATTCGACGTATCCGAGTTCTCGCCGTGGCCGTCGCCGCCACCACTCTGTTGGCAGGGTGCGGGTCGTCCGACGACGAGGCACCGTCGGCGACGGACACCTCCGCCACCACGTCGAGTGTCTCGCTGCCGGTGACTCCGGTCACAACTACCCTCGTCGACGCCGGGGCCGAGCCCCGGGCCGCGGTGACGCGAAACATCTCCGGCGAACAGTCGGTCCAGCTGACGACGCGGTCGACCGTCACGCAGCAGATCGACGACCAGGCCGTGCAGGATTTCTCGACGCCGAACCTGACCATCCCGCTGACAGCACGAGCCGCGGAGCCACGCGGCAACGAGGTCGATCTCACGGTCGGGGTCGCGACGTCCGCAGATCAGCGTCTGACCGATGATCTTGCCGCGGCCGACGGTTCGGGTGCCGGATTGACCGTGGCCGACGGCGGGGCCGTCACCGCGCTGTCCATCACGCCCGCGGACGCAGCACAGGATGCAGCACGGGCGGCGATCGAACAGGCGTTGAATCAGGCGGTGTACCGGTCGATTTCCTTCCCCGAGGACGATCTGGGAATCGGCGCTGTCTGGACGGCTCAGCAGCAGGTCATCAGTGGTCTGACACTCAACCAGACGACCACCGCGACTCTCCGTGCGAGGGACGGCGACGTCCTGACGATCGATCTGCGTATCGACCAGACGCCGGAGTCCACGACCCTGGAACTTCCCGACGACGCCGGCCAACTCGCGATCGACAGCTACACGATGTCCGGCACCGGCAGTCTGCGAATCGACCTGACGAAACCGCTCCCGGTCTCCGGTGAGGTGACCGTCGGTGGCAGTCAGCAGTACAGCGACACCGACGGGACGACGGTCCTGCGTCAGGACATCAGTGACACCCTGGAATGGGCTTCGGAGTGAGGTCCGCAGCGAAATCGGTGCGTACCGCAGCGCTGTGCGCGGGGGCACTTCTGATCCTCGGCGCGTGCGGTGGAACGGACGACGCCGACACCATCGGTGCCGGCACCGACTCGTCCCCGGCTGCTCCGGTCACGGTCGTCGACGGCCCTGACGTCCTCTCCGGGTCCGTCATCACCGACTCCGCAGATCTGCAAGCCCGCATGCTGACGCCCGGCGACCTTCCCGACGGGTATGCGGTGGTGCCGGATCCGGTGCGTGATCTCGGGCTGGACCCGGCTCCGGAGTACGACTCGCCTGATCGGTCCGGCACCGAGCCGCAGGAGTGCGCCGACGTTCTCGCGGCTGTGGGGATGCAGTCGGCGGGCGCATCGGCAATGGCGGACGTCCGCTACTCGGGACCGAATTTCTCGTCCATCGACGAGGACGCCGCCAGTTACGCAGGCGGCGAGGACGGTGTCGGAGGCGCTGGAGAGGCGTTCCGCACCGTACAGAACACGCTCGTCGGCTGCACCGAGTACTCGGGCACGGACGCCGACGGGATCGACGTCGACTTCTCGCTGTCGGCTCGTGATCAATCCCCGGTGGGTGACGCCTCGACGTCGTTTCGGCTCGCGACCACCAGCGAAGGGTTCACGCTGGTGTCCGACGTCGTGATCTCCGTCGTCGACCACACCGTGTTCCAACTGTCCGTCACCAGCCAGGAAGGCGTCGACGCGGCATCGTTCACCGCACTCGCCGAAACAGCGGCTGAGCGAATCCGCGGTGACCTCGGGTCCTGACCGTGACGGAAGCACACGAAAGCCGGTGCCGCACTCCGAACGAGGAGCACGGCACCGGCTTAGAGATACTGCGGCTTCGAGATACTGCGGCTTAGAGATACCGCGGCTTCGAGATACTGCGTAAAGCTAGGTGACTACGCGCACGCAGGCGAGGACAGCTGCGCCAGCTGGACGAGACCACATGCGTTCTCCTTGGACAGCTTCCATGCGCCGTCCTCGGCAACGAAGATGAAGTTGCCCGGGTTCGCCTGACCGTTGATGGTCAAGGTCGCGCCCGTGTTCAGAGTGCCGTCGCCGAGGTCGTCGACACTGGTGATCTCGACGGTGGCGCCGTTCTGCACAGCAGCGGCCGCGACCTGCTCGATGAGGCCCGGATCTTCCTCGGCGCCCTGGATGAGGGCGGCCTTCTCCTCGACCGGGACAGCCGGGTCGAGACCGCGAGCAAGTTCGGCGTTGAGCTCTTCAGCCGTGGGCACAGGTGGGTAATCGCCCGATGCCTCAGGTGCCGCCGACGCCGAGGACGTCGTGGAAGCTGCAGACGTCGTCGTCGTGTCGCCACCCTCCTCCGAGCTACATGCGGTCATCGTCAGCGCCGCAGCGATCGCCACGCCGGCGACTACGGCCTTTCGGGTGTTACGGAGCTTCAAGTGCTTATCCCTTCGGTTGTACTGCTCAGTCGTTCACGTGAACCGGACATAGAGGCCGGTCTCGGCTGTTCCACTATGCCATTGAGGGCCTCGGGCGGAAAGAAGCGTCGCTACTCGCCGGTAGCCGAGAGCGTCATTTCAGGATGGGTCACTGTCATTTCAAACTGTCCAGTGGATCCGCCACAACGAGTTGCTCGTCCCCCTCTGTGAAAGTACGGGCTCGACCCGGTCCGGTGGACCGTGTCTCGAACCGAACCGTCACCACGGAGTGGCCTGCCCCTTGCACCCATCCGTGTCCGTGTTCAGGATGCCTCACGTCCATGCCCGGATGCCACCTCTGCTGCGGTTCTCTTACCGAAGGCACAATTTCGCCCGTAGTCGTGGGCGACGTGGACGTATCCTCCGGTTCGTGATCGAGTTCGGGAAACAGCGACCCTTGCTGCACGGTGGACAGCCCGGCGAGGCCGACACCGACCAGCCGGATCGGACCGAGTTCCACCGGGTCCAGCACCTGACGCTGAGCCGTCGCGACGATGGTCTGCTTGTCCACGGTCGCATACGGCAACGTCGCGGACCGGGTCACGATGCTCATGTCCGATTTTCTCAGCTTCAGCACCACCGTGCGTGCGCCGCGCCCGTCCTTCATCAGGCGCCGGTGCGCCGCTTCCGCACTCTTTTCCACCGCAGACCTCAGTTGCGCCATTGTCACCAGATCGTGTGCGAACGTCGTCTCGGCGCTCACCTGCTTCGCCTCGGCGCGCTCGGCCACGGCTCGATCGTCGATCCCTCGCGCCAGCTTGTGCAACCCCGGGCCCACCGTCGCGCCGAGGATCGACGCCACTTCCGACTCCGGTGTCGCGACGAACTTGCCGATCGTGTCGATTCCGAGTTTGCGAAGTTTCTCGTCGGCGACCGGCCCGATCCCCCATAATTTCCGCACCGGCAACGCGGCCATGAGAGCACTTTGTTCTGCCGGCGCGACTACAGTCACGCCGTCCGGCTTCGCGAGGCCGGACGCGATCTTGGCGATCTGCTTACCGGAACCGGCACCCAACGACGCCACGAGGCCAGTCCGCTCCATGACGAGTGCCCGCAGCATCTCGCAGAACTCCGCTACCTCGGCCGCAGTAGCGCCGACAAGTTCGACGGGTTCACCGAATGCCTCGTCCATCGACAACTGCTCGAGGACAGGCATCCTCGTGCGTAAACCGTCGAACACAGTCCGACTGACGCTCTGGTAGAGCGCACCGCGCGGCGGCAGTACGATCGCGCCGCCGCCCACCAATCTGCGAGCCTGATGCATCGGCATGGCGGACCGCGCACCGAAGACACGCGCTTCGTAGCTGCAGCCGGCAACGACACCGCGACCGCCTGCTCCGCCGACCAGAACGGGCCGTCCGCGCAAGGTCGGCCTGGTGAGCTGCTCGACCGACGCGAAGAACGCGTCCATGTCGAGATGCAGCACCCATCGCCTACTGCGAGCGTCGATCACGACCGAAAGATACTCCGGAACGCAGACAGCACAGTCCGTGCCTCACGAGTTGCCGACACGACGGTCGGAAGACACGTCACGATGCGTCGCCTCGGCCGGTACCGAGGTCGAAGCCGAGCCCTGCAGCCGCACGTCCGGGCGTCGGATCGGCCCACAGATCGGCGTACACGTCGTTCGCCGACAGCGACCGAGTCACCGCCCTGTCGATGTAGACCGTCCCGTCGAGATGATCGGTCTCGTGCGCCACGATCCGCGCGGGCCATCCGCCGAACTCCTCGTCGACCACGGCACCGCGCAGGTCGGTGCACCGAAGCCGCACCGACGCTGCCCGGGAGACGACCGCTTGGTAACCGGGCATGCTCAGACATCCCTCGTAGAAACTTCGACGAGCCGGCCCGATGTCGTCGTACTGCGGATTGACGATCACCCGGAACGGCAACGGCGTGCGCTCCCGCTGCGTGGCGACCTCCTCGGACACCGGATACATGTCCTCGATCACCGCGATTCGCAACGAGACGCCGATCTGCGGCGCAGCAAGACCGACACCGGGCGCGTCGTGCATCGTCGCCCGCATGACCTCGACGAGGTGTTCGAGTGTCCGCGGCTCGAGCTGATCGGTCAACGCGGTTGCCACTGTGCGCAGCACCGGATCACCGACCGTGACGATGGGAAGGACGCCGTCGCGCGCGTCGGACAGAAGCTCACGAACGGCACCCTCCATCGCGTCGCGGGTCATCGCGAACGGGTGACCGATACGCGGGTACCTTCCCCGAGCTCGACGGCGTCGTCGCCCGGATCACCGTCGACCAAGCTGAGCGCCAGAACCTCGCCGGCGATCAACGAGCGGTGCGTGTCGAGCCATTCGCGGCGTTCGGCCGGAACCTCGATGACGATGTCGATGCGATCGGACACGTCGAGGCCCAACGTACGTCGCGCCTCCTGGAGTTCACGGATACGGTCCTTCGCCCACCCTTCGGCCTCCAGCTCTGCAGTCACCTTGGAATCGAGCACGACCAGACCGGCGTTGCCCGGCAAAGCAGCAGTGGAATCCGGTTCGGCCGCAACCAACTTACGGGTGTATTCCGTCGGAAGCAGTTCGATGCCCGCGGCACTGACCACGCCCGTGGCATCCTCGCTCCACTCCCCTGCCTTGACGGCCTTGATGACCTTCTGGACGTCCTTGCCGATCCGTGGACCCGCCGCACGCGCGTTCACGACCAGTTCGAACTTGCCGTGCACGGCAACATCGTCGGTGAGGTCGACCTTCTTGACGTTGACCTCGTCGGCGATGATGTCGGCGTACGGGCGCAGTCGCTCCGCATCCTCGGCGGCGACGGTCACCTCGGGGAGCGGCAACCGCACCCGAAGGTTCTGGGCCTTCCGCAGTCCGAGTACCGCGCCGCACACCGAACGCACCTCGTCCATCGAACCAACCAACTCCGGATCGGCAGGCAACTCGGCCTTCGCCGGCCAGTCCGCGAGGTGGACCGACCGCCCACCGGTCAAGCCGCGCCACACCACTTCACTGACCAACGGCAACAGCGGCGCAGCAAGACGCGTCACGACCTCGAGCACCGTGTGCAACGTGTCGATCGCGTCTGAGTCCTCGCTCCAGAACCGCGAACGCGACCGTCGCACATACCAATTGGTCAACGCGTCGCAGAACGTCCGCAGCTCGTCGCAAGCACCTGCGATGTCGTGGACCTCGAGCGCATCGGTGATCGCGTCCCGAGTCGCCGCCAGCTTGGCCAGGACGTACCTGTCCAGCACATTCGGCGAATCCGTTCGCCAGGTACCCGGCTTGCCTGCGTACAACTGCAGGAAACTCCACGCGTTCCAGATCGGCAACAACGCCTGGCGGACGCCCTCACGGATGCCCTGCTCGGTGACGATCAGGTTTCCACCCCGCAGAATCGGCGACGACATCAGGAACCAGCGCATCGCATCGCTGCCGTCCCGATCGAACACCTCTTTGACGTCGGGGTAGTTGCCCTTGGACTTGCTCATCTTCAGGCCGTCGTCGCCCAGCACGATGCCGTGCGCCGCAACGGTCTTGAATGCAGGACGGTCGAACAACGCGGTCGCGAGCACGTGCAGCGTGTAGAACCAGCCACGGGTCTGACCGTTGTACTCGACGATGAAATCGCCCGGGTTGTGCGCTGTGACATCCCCCGTCGTCCCGCTCGCCCCGGAAAACCACTCTGCATTCTCGAACGGGAAATGCACCTGCGCGTACGGCATCGACCCGGATTCGAACCAGCAATCGAGCACCTCGGGAACCCGCCGCATCGTGGACTTGCCCGATGGATCGTCCGGGTTGGGACGCGTCAGATCGTCGATGTACGGACGATGAAGGTCGTCCGGACGCACGCCGAAGTCACGCTCGAGCTCGTCGAGGCTGCCGTACACGTCGATACGTGGGTACTCGGGATCATCGGATGTCCACACCGGGATCGGGCTGCCCCAGTATCGGTTTCGACTGATGTTCCAGTCGCGTGCTCCCTCGAGCCACTTGCCGAACTGCCCGTCCTTGATGTGCTCGGGCACCCAGGTGATCTCCTGGTTGAGCTCCACCATGCGATCACGGAACTTCGTCACTGCCACGAACCACGACGGAACCGCCATGTAGATCAGCGGCTGCCCGCTGCGCCAGCTGTGCGGGTAGGAGTGCTCGATGGTCTCGTGACGCAGCAACCGACCGGACGCCTTCAAGTCCTTGATGATGACCGGGTTGGCGTCGAACACCATCAGGCCCTCGTACGGCGGCACGAGCGACGTGAACTTGCCACCGGGATCGAGCGGCTGAACGACCTCGATGCCGTTCGCCGTCGCGACGTCCATGTCCTCTTCACCGAAAGCCGGGGCGAGGTGCACGATTCCGGTACCCGAGTCGGTGGTGACGTAGTCCGCCTGCAGAACACGATGCGAATTGGCGTGTCCCAGAAAGAAATCGAACGGCGGAGTGTAGGTGAGGCCGACGAGGTCCGCGCCGGTGTGCTCGGACAACACCTCGGGCTCGTCCCCGAGTTCGCGGGCGTAGTGCGCGAGCCGTTCCGCAGCCAACACGTAGCGTTCACCGTCGGTTCCGCGGACCTGCACATAGCGAACATCGGGATGCACGGCGATCGCCAGGTTCGACGGCAGGGTCCAGGGCGTCGTCGTCCAGATCAGTGCGCCTGCACCGTCGAGAGGCGACCCGGGTGCCGTCAGCGGCATCGTGACGGTGACCGCCGGGTCCTGACGCATCTTGTAGGCGTCGTCGAGCCGAGTTTCCTGGTTGGACAACGGGGTCTGTTCGTACCAGGAATACGGAAGGACTCGATAACCCTGATAGATCAGGCCCTTGTCGTACAACTCCTTGAACGCCCACATGACCGACTCCATGAAGTCGACGTCGAGCGTCTTGTAATCGTTGTCGAAATCCACCCAGCGGGCTTGACGGGTGACGTAGTCGCGCCACTCGTCCGTGTACCGCAGAACCGACTGCCTGCAGTAATCGTTGAACTTGGCGAGACCCATCTCGTCGATCTCGGATTTGTCCTTGATGCCCAACTGCTTCTCGGCTTCGAGCTCGGCGGGCAACCCGTGGCAGTCCCACCCGAACCGGCGCTCTACCTTCTTTCCGCGCATCGTCTGAAAGCGCGGAACGAGGTCTTTGACGTACCCGGTCAGCAGGTGACCGTAGTGGGGAAGGCCGTTGGCGAACGGCGGGCCGTCGTAGAAGACGAACTCGTCCGCACCTTCGCGTCTGTCGACGCTGGCACGGAACGTTCCGTCCTCGGCCCAGAAATCGAGCACTCTGCGCTCGAGGTCGGGGAACGACACACCCGCGGATTTCGAACCCACCATGTCGACCAACGGGTACTTGTCACCGTCGGTCCTCGCGACATCGCCGCTCTTCGAATCTTCGGTACTCATGACGGACGCTCCTGCCGTGCCGACCCCGTCGCTTCTGCGACGGCGGTAGTTTCCTCGGCACGGGGACGACGATCGACGTGTGGGACGTCGACTACCGCGGTACCACCCCGCTTGCTTCGACGGCGACGGAAACCGAATTTCCGGGTCGGCGAAGCCTCTCGCACTGCTGTGACGGGCTTACCCGTTCGGTTCTACTGAGCCGACGCGACCTCGACGGTCGATTCGGCCGTTCTTCCGAATGCTCCCCGGGGATGACCGGATCAACGCGTTGTTCTCTACATTCGTTGTTCTGGACAGTCGTTGTTCGGAACAGTTGGTGTTCTCGACGTTCGTGATGACGACATCGGACACCCGAGGGTAACCGACACGTCCACACAATTCCTTCTCGGGTGGCGCCTACTTCTCGGGTGGCGACCTTCGGCCGGTCAGCGCACCCGCCAACAACAGAATCGCACCGACGATACAGACACCGATACATCCGTACGCCCAGACGACCGACCCGGTCGTCAGGGCGATGACCAGCAGCGCGAACCCGACTCCCGCCGCGCACAGCGTCAAGACGAGCACTGCGCGCCTCGCTTCGCGCGAGCCGGCTCACGCCGGTCGGGTGTCACGCCCGCGGCCGTGCAGAACGGACTGGGCAAGGATGCGTCAGTTGTTGCCCTTGGCATACGACTGGCTGTAGCCCGACGACTGCTCGTTCTGGTTGAAGCTGTCCGACCCGTTGTCCACCGGCAGGGCCGAGGAACGGTTCTCGAGCTCTTCGAGCTGAGATTCCAGGTAGGACTTGAGCCGGACGCGGTACTCACGCTCGAACGTCTTGAGCTGCTCGATACGACCCTCGAGCACCGAACGCTGCTCGTTGATGGTCGCCATGATCTCGGTGTGCTTGCGCTCGGCGTCCGCCTGAAGAGCATCGGCCTTCTCCTTGGCCTGACGAAGCTGAGTCTCGGACCGCGTCTGAGCGTCGGACAACAGCGATTCCGACTTCTGACGTGCGTCGGTGACCATTGCCTCGGAGCGGGTCCGTGCGTCGGTGACGAGACGCTCTGCGTTGGTGCGAGCGTTCCCCAGCAGCTGCTCGGACTCGGTCTTGGCGTCGCTGGTGAGCCTGTCGGCCATCTCCTGCGCAAGTCCGAGAATCTTGGCGGCCTGCATGTTGGAGTCGCCACCCTGCGTCGGCGCCGCCGCAGCGACCGGAGCAGGCGCCACCACAGGGGCGGGCTTGGGGGGCTCGACGGGGCGCTGAGGCTCCGGAGCCTTCTGCTGAACCGGAGCGGGCTGAGCCGGACCGGACTGGCGAGCAGACTTGGCGTCCGACAGTTCTTGATCGAGCTCGCCCACGCGCTGGCGCAGGTCTGCATTTTCCTCGATCAGTCGCGACAGCTCTTGCTCGACGAGATCGAGGAAAGCATCCACCTCGTCTTCGTTGTAACCGCGCTTACCGATAGGCGGCTTGCTGAAAGCGACATTGTGCACATCAGCTGGAGTCAGCGGCATGGAAGGATCCCTTCACGCGTCTTGAGGCGGTAGAGCAAGCATTCAGTTATATCCCATTCCGCACTTGCCGGAACAATCAAACTGTAACTGGCGTCCATTCTGTCACATCGGTTGCGCAGGTCGCGCCTGTCCCCGATGTCTTTCATCAAAGTTCGGTCAGTTCACGATCCCAGACTCCGCACAACGGACATCAGGATGAAAACGCCGAACAACAACACCATGATCGACAAGTCGAGTCGAACTCCCCCGAGATTCACGGGGGGAATCACTCTTCTCAACAGCTTGACCGGTGGATCGGTCACGGTGAATATCGCCTCGAGCAATACAACGACGATTCCCGACGGCCGCCAATCCCTGGCGAACGTCCGGATGAATTCGACGATGATGCGGCCGATGAGAAGAAGCCAGAAAATGAACAGTATGAAGTAGATCACCGCGAACAAGGCCACAGGTCATACTCTGCCCGAAAAGGTCGGCTCGATCAAAGCGAGCAGGTCAGAGGCCTGTTCGGATCGATCGAGCCGAGGTAGCGCGCCAGTGTTGTCGTTTGTCATTGCTGACTGTAGAAGCCCGTCTCGGCGATGCGACGCCGTTCCTGGGGCGACACGTCGATATCTGCGGGCGAAAGAAGGAATACCTTCGTCGCGACCTTGTCGAAGGAGCCGCGAAGAGCGAAGGCGAGTCCTGCAGCGAAGTCGACGAGACGCTTGGCGTCCGCATTGCTCATCTCGACGAGATCCATGATGACCGGCGTTCCGTCACGGAAACGCTCGCCGATCGTCCTGGCCTCGCTGTAGTCGCGGGGACGCAGGGTGGTGATCTTCGACAGCGCACTGCCGTCGTCCACCACCGGGCTACGGCGAGTTTCAGCGCGGGTCATCGGGTCGCTCCGCAGGCTGCGCTCCTGCGCGTCCATGCGGGTGTCCACAGCGAGGTTGCCGCGAGTGGACACACCCCGGCCAGCCCCGGCCGACCGCGACGAGCGACCGCCGATGGGAGCCAGGGTCGGCGCCGAGCGAGGGGCCTCGTAGTCGTCGTAGTCGTCGTCCAGGTCCTCGATCTCGGCACGGGACGAACGGCGCGAGGAGAACGACGGCTTGGCGAACTCCCGGTCGTCGTCCGCGTACGGGTCGCGACCACGGGCGGAGTGCCGTGATTCCGGCTCGTCGAGGTAGTCGTCTTCGTAGTCCGCAAGAGGAACCATGCCGAAGTACGCCTTGAACTTGTGCAGGGTACTCATTGATGCAGCCTTCCGTGCCGGGTACTTCGTTGCCGGTCTCCAGGTTCGCAAGTGTCAGGTGTGACTGATGTGATCCGTGGACTGTACTGGCGAGGTTATCGGCCGAGAGCCGAGTATTGCGGTACCGACACGCACGCACGTCGATCCGTGTAGAACGGCCGACTCCAGATCGCCCGTCATCCCCGCGGACAACTCGACGGCATCCGGGTGCTGCCCGAGCAACCGCTGGTGTACGGCCGCCAGATCGGCGAATGCGCGATCCGGATCCGAGTTGACCGGCGGAACGGCCATCACTCCGGACAGGGTGAGCCCGTCGGTGTCGGACACCAGATCGGCCAGCGCGAGCAGATGCTCTCGCTCGACTCCACCGCGATGGACGTCCCCGTCCAGACTCACCTGAATCAGGACCTCGAGCGGAGTGGACCTGGCCCCGTCGGACAGCGCTGCGTCCACCGCCTTGCCGAGAGCAGACACCAAGCGATCACTGTCGACCGAGTGGATCGACGTGGCCCATCTTGCGACGGATTTGGCCTTGTTACGTTGCAGATGCCCGATCATGTGCCACCTGGCCGGTTCGGTACCGAACGCTCCGGCCAACTCGTCGACCTTCGCCGACGCGTCCTGCTCGCGCGACTCGCCGAAATCGCGGCATCCGAGACCGTACAAAATCTCGACGTCCGACGCCGGGAAGAACTTGGTGACCGGAAGCAACATCACGTCGTCCACCGAACGGCCGGCGGCGGCACACGCGGCGGCAAGCCGAGCCTTCACCGAGCGAAGTGCCTCCGAGATCTCGGACTCTCTGGTCGTCGTCATACCGACAGTCAAGCAGGGCCGTCGGTGCGGCCGGCCGAGGTGTCCATCCAGATCACGCTTGCCGATCGTCCGGTCGGCGAACCGCGCCGATGGCTGAACAGGGTCCGATCTTCGATGGTGCACCGAGGATCGACGGCAACCGATGTGACGCCGAGTCCATTGAGCTGTCGTCTGATTCCATCGCGGATGTCCAGGCCCGGCGTCTTCCTGACGGTCGTCGTGGCGCTACCGGGAAGGTGTTTCTCCACGTCGGCCTGCATGTGTGCGGGCACCTCGTACTGGCGCCCGCTCGCCGCCGGGCCGAGAAACGCACCGATTCGACCCGGTTCGGCTCCGAGCGACACCATCGCCTCGACCACACGGGGAACGATGCCGATGCGTGCTCCGACCCTTCCGGCGTGTACAGCTGCGATCACACCGGCCTCGTCGTCGGAGAGCAGGACCGGCACGCAGTCGGCAGTGAGCACGACGAGTGCGAGATCACGACTGGTCGTGACCAACGCGTCGGTCACCGGAACGGGTTCGGACGTCGGGCCGTCGACGACAGTGACGGTGCGTCCGTGGACCTGCTCCATCCACACCAGACGACTCGCGCCCATGCCGAGCTCACTACCGAGCCGTTCGCGGTTGGCGGCCACGGCCGACGGTTCGTCGCCGACGTGGTCGCCGAGGTTGAAGCTGTCGTACGGCGGCGCCGACACTCCGCCTGCCCGCGAGGTGGTGACCCTACGAACCTTGAAGTCGTTCTCCGCCATCGGCGATCAACGACGCATGAACGATGGCACGTCCACATCGTCTTCGCCGTCGTCCTCGGTGACGGGCACACGCCGACCCGAGTTGTTCGACCCTGACGATCCCGAGTTCGAGGACTGAAGAGGAGGCAGGCTGCTGCCGTTACCTGCACTACCAGCACCGACCGGGTCACGGAACACGGCACCGGATTCGGTCGACTCGGACCGAGACGACACCTCTCCTGATCGTGCGGATCCGATAGTGCTGCGTGAGGCGCCGGGAGCTGCCTCGACGGGACGTCTCGTCGGGGTCCCTCCGTCGAAACCGGCTGCGATCACGGTGACGCGTACTTCGTCGCCGAGCGAATCGTCGATGACGGTTCCGAAGATGATGTTGGCGTCGATGTGTGCCGCTTCCTGAACGAGCGACGCAGCTTCGTTGATCTCGAAAAGTCCGAGGTCCGAGCCTCCCGCGATCGACAGCAACACCCCGCGCGCACCTTCCATCGACGCTTCGAGCAACGGCGAATTGATGGCGGACTCGGCTGCTTTGATGGCACGGCCTTCGCCGCGCGACGAGCCGATTCCCATCAGGGCGCTGCCCGCCCCCGACATGACTCCCTTGACGTCGGCGAAGTCGACGTTGATCAGCCCAGGAGTGGTGATGAGGTCGGTGATGCCCTGAACGCCGTTGAGGAGCACCTCGTCTGCGCTTCGGAACGCGTCCATCAGGCTGACGGCTGCGTCACCGAGCTGGAGCAGACGGTCGTTGGGGATGACGATGAGGGTGTCGCAGGACTCGCGCAGTTGTTGGATCCCGGTGTCGGCCTGCCCACCGCGACGCTTGCCCTCGAACGAGAACGGGCGCGTGACGACGCCGACGGTGAGTGCGCCGAGCTTGCGAGCGATATTGGCGACGACGGGCGCGCCACCGGTACCGGTGCCACCTCCCTCGCCTGCGGTGACGAAGACCATGTCGGCGCCCTTGAGCACCTCTTCGATCTCGTCCTTGTGGTCGTCGGCGGCCTTGCGGCCGACTTCGGGATCGGCGCCTGCGCCGAGGCCACGGGTGAGCTCACGACCGACGTCGAGCTTGACGTCGGCGTCGCTCATCAGCAGCGCTTGAGCATCGGTGTTGACCGCGATGAACTCGACTCCCTTGAGTCCCTGTTCGATCATGCGGTTGACCGCGTTAACGCCGCCGCCGCCGATGCCGACGACCTTGATTACGGCGAGGTAGTTGTGCGGGGGCGTCATTGGCTCTCGCCTTCCGTGGTTGTGTACTGGTCCGTCTTCGTACCTGGCTGATGCGCTTCGACAAAACCCTCAACCTAAACCATAGGCTTAAGGTTATGTCAAGTACTCGACGCTCGGAACGCTATTCATCGCGACGGAGATACGCCATTAGGCGCGCCGAGAAGTCGAGAAAAGAATTTGGCTTTCGTGAAAGTCACTTGGTGGTGGGCAGGTCCGGACTCGACACATCCAGGATCTGTCCGGGTTGAGACAACAGCGCAAGAGCCACAGCGGATTTCCGCTCGGATCTGTCGCGGTCGCCCCACACCACCGTCCTGCCGTCGAACAGAATCAAGGATACGTCCGACGCCGAACCCGCCCGAATCTCCCCTACCTGCACTCGCAGCGGCTCGGGCAACGAATCGAGCACTGCGAGAGCACTTTCCGTCGGCGGATCGCCTGTCACCGGATTGTCGGTGACCAGTCGGATCACCCCGGGAGGCGGCGGTGCGACGGCGAAATCCACGGCATCGGCGTCGAGCAGGTGGGTTCCGTCCGGCCGGTCGACGAACACGACCGGTACCCGCTCGGTGACGGTCACCCGGATGGTCGACGGGTACATCCGTTGCACCCGAACCGAAGCCAACGAAGGAATCGACGCGACGCGACGCGCGGCAGCGCCGGTGTCGACTCGAACGAGCTTCTCCCCCATCGGCACCGCCAGATCGGCGATCACCTCGTCCTCCGAGACCGACACCGCCCCGCGTACGTCGATGGTCCGCACCGTCAGGACGGGTGACAGGTACACGACGGCGAACCCTGCGAGTACGACGGCGAGAACGGCCGCCGCGATCAGTCCGGCGCGCCGACGCGACCGCGACACCTTCGCGCGTTCGTCCTCGCGCGCTCGACGACGATCCGCGCGTTCCTGGGATTCGGCGCTCGGATGGGAGGCGTCGCGGTTGTCCCGGCGTGCGTACGCGCGCCGATCCCGAGCACCGCCCTTCGATGCACTGCCCGTGTCGACCTTGCCCGTGTCGACCTTGCCCGTGCCGACCTTGCCCGTGCCGACCGGGGTTCCCGTGTCGGTCCCAGCGGAGTCCTCGCCGGAGGACGTGTCCTCGGTCGGACGCTTCGGACGAGACGTCACTGCGAAGCCCGGCCCTGACCGATCCGGAAAGTCGTCCTCGAACGCAGCGCGTCGAGGATCGGACCGGCCAGCATGGTGACGTCCCCGGCACCCATGGTGATGACGACGTCGCCGGGCTCGGCGAGGGACGCAACCTGCTTCGCCACGAGCGACAGATCCGGTTGGTAGATGACAGGCTTGGTCACCGCAGACGCGACGAGCGCTCCCGTCACACCCGGGAGCGGTTCTTCGCGGGCACCGTAGACGTCGAGGACGACCACTTCGTCGGCGATCGACAGCGCTTCACCGAACTCCGCCGCAAACGTTTCCGTACGGGAGTACAGGTGCGGTTGGAAGACGACGACGACTCGCCCGCGCACGCCCGCGCCTGCGGCGCTCGTGACGAGTTGCTGAGCTGCGCCCAGCACGGCACGCACCTCGGTGGGATGGTGCGCATAGTCGTCGAACACACGGATGCCGTGCTCGCGGCCGCGAATCTGGAAACGTCGGTGCACACCGCCGAAGCCTGCAAGACCTTCCAGCAGATCCGTCGCTGCGGCGCCTGCCTGGGTTCCGGCCGTGAACGCAGCCAGTGCGTTCAGTGCCGTGTGCCGTCCCGGAACACCGAGTCTCAACGTCCGCGGGCTCTCCTCCCCCGCTATCGACAGTTCGGCGACGCCGCCGACGTCCTCGGGTTCCCACTTCAGCAACCGGACCGCCATCTCCACGTCGCCTGCGTCGGTGTCCTCGGATCCGTATCCCAGCACGCGGACGCCTGGCAGAGCGCGTTCGTGGACTCGCCGAGCCAGAGCAGCCGACCCTGGATCGTCCATACAGGCGACGAGCACTCCCCCCGGACCGAGCAACGCGGCAAAATCGTCGAAGACCTGCGTGTACGCCTCGGGCGTGCCGAAGTAGTCGAGGTGATCGGCCTCGATGTTGGTGACGATGACGACATTCGGGCTGTACTGCAGGAGCGAACCGTCGCTCTCGTCTGCCTCGGCGACGAACACGTCACCACTGCCGTGGTGTGCGTTGGTGCCCGCCTCGTTCAGTTCTCCACCCACCGCGAACGACGGATCGAAGCCGCAGTGCTGCAGTGCGACGATCAACATCGACGTGGTCGAGGTCTTGCCGTGGGTGCCGGACACCAGCAGTGCCCGATAGCCCTCCATCAGCGATGCCAACACAGTCGGCCGGAGCACGACGGGAATTCCCCGTCGCCCGGCTTCGACCAGTTCGGGGTTGGTCTTGGGTATCGCGGCGTGCGTGGTGACCACCACCGTCGGACCACCGGAGATCAAGTCGAGAGCCGAGGCATCATGACCGACGCGAACCTGCGCACCACGAGCGCGCAGTGCCAGAACCCCGCGGCTTTCCTTCGCATCGGAGCCCGAGACTTCGCCGCCGCGAGCGAGCAGAATCCTGGCGATGCCGGACATGCCTGCACCCCCGATTCCGACCATGTGAACACGTCGGAGATCCTCCGGCAGTTCGGCGGGTAGCTCGGGCATGTCCGTCCTTTCGGTACCACCTTGTCGTGCCACGACCGTCACGCGCCCTGTCGACGCTGGGAAGCGACGTCGAGCACGATTCTCGCCACGGTCGCAGCTGCGTCGCGGTGGCCTGCGCTCGCGGCGCTCCTCGACATCGCTTCCACTCGCGCGGAATCTGTGATCAGGTCGATCACGTCACGTGCGACGTAATCCGGAGTCACCGATCCGTCGGCCACGAGTATGCCTCCCCCGGCGTCGACCACGGGGCGTGCGTTGAGTTCCTGTTCACCGTTTCCGTGGGGCAACGGAACGTACACTGCGGGCAGACCCGTCGCCGACACTTCTGCGACCGTCATAGCCCCCGACCGGCAGATGGCCAGATCCGCGGCGGCGTACGCCAGGTCCATGCGATCGATGTACGGAACTGCGACGTACGGTGCAGGAGCATCGGCCGTCGGCACCTCGATCGAATTCTTGGGTCCGACGGCATGCAGTACCGACACTCCGGCGTCGGCCAACCGATCCGCGGCGCCCGACACGGCATCGTTGAGCGACCTGGCACCCTGCGATCCGCCGAACACCAGCAGTACAGGGCCGCTCTCCGGCAGCCCGAAATACTCGCGAGCCTCGGCGCGCATCGCCGCTCGGTCCAGCCCGGTGATGGTCGGTCGCACCGGAATTCCGACGATGTCGGCGTCGGATCGGCCACGAGCCGACACTCCGGATCCGGCCACCGCGGCGAGAACACGCGTCGCGACCTTCGCACCGACTTTGTTCGCGATCCCGGCACTGGCATTGGCCTCGTGGACGATGACCGGAATCGACCGCTCACGTCCGAAGGCACGCCGCGCAGCAAGGTAAGCGGGCAAGGCCACGTAGCCACCGAACCCGACCAGCACGTCGGCGTCGACGGCCGCGAAGACCGCCCTGGTGGCCCGCACCGACCGAATCACACGACCGGGCAGCCGGACCAGATCCAGGGTGGGCTTGCGCGGCAGCGGGACCGGCGGAATCAACTCGAGCTGGTAGCCCCGCGCCGGAACGAGCGTGGTCTCGAGTCCACGCTCGGTTCCCAGGGCAGTGATCCGTACCGAGTCGTCGAGCGCGCGCAGTGCGTCCGCGACAGCCAACGCCGGCTCGATGTGCCCCGCGGTCCCACCGCCCGCGACGACGACGGACAAGTGTGTGGGAGATGCATTCACCGTCGATATCCTCGCGTATCCGAGTGTCCGTACGCACCGCGGGGTTGAGCACTTGCGCGCGGTGCTGCGCTGCGGCCTCCCACTGCACTGCCACGAACTGCACCACCACGAACTGCACCACCACGGGGAAGTGCAGCGCCGGTTCTGCGTGGTTCGGAACGACGAGGGGGCTCGCCCGCTCGAGCTCGACCCGTGCGGGCACCGGCGTCCGGTGCACGACGCTGCGAGGAACCGCTCTCGATCCGACGGCGATCCTCGCGATCGAGCGCAGGCCGGGTGGACTTGGATCTGGCCGCGGCGGCGCGCAACGGAGAGAACGACGCGGGCATCGGGAGTCGCAGCACACGGTCCAACCGCGAGTCCTGTCCCGAGTGCAGTGCCGCGATGGCTTCCGGTTCGTGCCGCGCGGCGTTGGCGATGATGCCGAACATCATCAGTGTGATCGCGGTCGACGAACCGCCGTAGGACACGAGGGGAAGCTGGAGACCGGTGACCGGGAGCAGCCCGACCACGTATCCGATGTTGATCATCGCCTGCGCGAAGATCCAGGTTGTCGAACCCGCCGCGAGCAGACGCAGAAACGGATCGACCGATCGCATCGCGATGCGCAGACCCGTGTAGACGAACAATGCGAACAGACCCAGTACTGCGAGACAGCCGATGAAACCCAGCTCTTCACCGATGATCGCGAAGATGAAGTCGTTGTGCGCGTTGGGCAGGTAGCTCCACTTGGCGCGGCTCTGACCGAGACCGACACCGAACGGCCCCCCGTCGGCAAGCGAGAACTTGGCCTGATTCGACTGGTAACCCAGCCCTTGCGGATCGTCACCGGGGTTCAGCCAGGCCTTGATTCGGTTCGATCGGTATCCCGCGGTGAAGGCGAGCACCGTCGCCGCGGCGATACCGCCGCCGACGATGATCGCGAAGAGCCTGGCGTCGAGACCGGCGAACCACAGCAGCGACACGAGAATGATGCCGATCGCGATGGCGGTACTGAGGTTCGGCTGCAGAACAACGAGACCCGCCATCAGCAGCGCTGCGGGGACAAGCGGAATGAGAAGCGATTTCAGGCTGGCGTGCTCGCTACGGCGAGATGCCAGCAGGTGGGCTCCCCACAGTACGAGGGTGACTTTCGCCAGCTCGGACGGCTGGAACGAGACGCCGGCGACATTGAACCACCGGCGCGCGCCGTCGGCGCCCTCCGATCCGATACCGGGAATGAGCACCATCATGAGCATGACGACGGAGAGGCAGAACAGCGGGAAGGAGACTTTCCGCAGCATGCGCACGGACGTCCGCAGCGCGATATAGAACGCCACGACGCCGAGACCGACGCCGATCAGCTGTTGAGTGAACAGGGTGTACGCCGATCCGTCGGTGGCGTACGCCTCGGCAGCCGACGACGACAGCACCATCACCAGGCCGAGAATCGTGAGCAGAGCGGCAACCGTGACGATCAAGTGGAACGACGCCAGAGGACGACCGAGCCACAATCCGATCCTGGTGCGCGGCGAGTTCGCCGCGGCGTTCGCAGGACGGGCCATCAGGACTGCCCGCCCGGCTGCGTGGTCCCGAGCGCGTGCACGGCGTCGGCGAAGCTGCGGCCACGATGGCCGTAGTCGACGAACATGTCGAGCGAGGCGGCAGCGGGAGCGAGGAGCACCGTGTCCCCTGGCTTGGCTCGCCGGGCGGCCTCGTCGACCGCGGCGCGCATCACGACTTCAGCATCTTCCGCCACATGAGTCACACCAGCATCGTCTCTCAGCGGGAACTCGACAACGGGAACATCCGGTGCGTGTCGCGCCAAAGCCTCTGCGATCTGCGTCCCATCACGCCCGATCAGCACCGCAGCGACGAGTCGAGGCGCCACTTCGACAACGAGCTCGTCGACCGATGCTCCCTTGAGGAGACCGCCTGCGATCCAGACGACGTGCTCGTGCGCGAGCAACGACGACCGCGCTGCATGCGGGTTGGTCGCCTTGGAATCGTCGACGAACGTCACGTCCCCCACGGTGCGGACGACCGACGCACGATGTGGGCCCACCTCGTACGTGCGTATACCCTCCGCTACAGCCCCTGCCGGGGCCCCGATCGCGCGGGCGAGCGCCGCCGCCGCCAGCGCGTCCATCGTCCCGGCCGGACCGGACGGGCTGACATCGTCCACCGACATCAAGTGCAGCCGCTCGCCGAAAGCGTTGTCCACGATCTGTCCGTCGATCACCCCGAGTTCTCCTGGCGCCGGGACTCCGAGGCGGAACCCGACCACTCGATCGGCACGAGCCGAGCCTGCCAGGGCCGCTGCCCGCGCATCGTCGAGACCCACCACCCCGACGTCGCCGACGAGCGCTCGTGCTTTGGCCTCGACGTAGCCGTCCATACCGCCGTGCCAGTCCAGATGATCCTCGGCGATGTTGAGGACGACACCCGCCGCGGGCCGGACGGACGGAGCCCAGAACAACTGGAACGACGACAACTCGACCGCGAGGACCTCCGGATGCGGGTCCGACTGCAGAGCGTCGAGCACCGGCAGACCGATGTTTCCGCAAGCCGCACTCGCCAGACCGGCCGATTGGAGGACGGACGCGAGCATCGAGGTGGTCGTGGTCTTTCCGTTCGTTCCCGTGACTACCAGCCATGTCGTCGGCGCGCCGTACACACCCGCGCGATCGACGTGCCAGGACAGCTCGATGTCCCCCCAGATCGGGATGCCGCGTTCGGCGGCGCGCGCGAGCACCGGTGCGTCCGGGCGAAAGCCCGGACTGGTGACGACGAGCGCGACCGACTGGAATGTGGAATCGTCCGCGAGAAGGTCGTCCTGCAGGATTCCGTCGGCACCGGCTGCGCGCGCCTTGTCCAGCGCGGCCGGGTCGGTATCGGTGACGAGCACCCGCGCACCGAGATCGCGGAGCGGCCCGACGGTCGCCAGCCCGGATACCCGTCCGCCGGCGACCAGCACGGTCTTGTCCCTCAGCCACGCCACGTCGTCGGACATCGCACTCCCCTTCATCGGATTCGAGCTCTATCCACCGACAGCGGCGAGGTACTCGCTGTAGAACAAGGCAAGGCCGACGGCCGACGCGATGGCCGCCAGCAGCCAGAATCTGATGATCACCGTGGTTTCTGCCCAGCCTGCGAGCTCGAAGTGGTGGTGGAACGGCGCCATTCGGAACACACGCCGCCGACTCGATCGGAACACCGCGACCTGGATCACGACGGAGGCTGCCTCGGCGACGAACAGTGCCGCGATGACGACCATGATCAGTTCGGTGCGCGTCACGATGGACAAGCCGGCGATGAGTCCACCGAGGGCCAACGACCCGGTGTCGCCCATGAAGATCTTCGCCGGAGCTGCGTTCCACCACAGGAAACCGATGCAGGCACCAGCAGCGGCCGCGCAGATGAGCGCCAGGTCCAGAGGGTCACGCACGTCGTAGCATCCGGGCCCCGGGTTGGTGGAGCAGGACTGTCGGTACTGCCAGAAGGTGATGACGGTGTAGGCGCCGAGGACGAGCGTCATCGAACCTGCCGCCAGACCGTCGAGTCCGTCCGTGAGGTTCACGGCGTTGGACCATGCAGTGACGAGGAAGTAGCACCACACGATGAACACCAGTGGGCCCAGGCTGACCGTCGCGATATCGCGCACGTAAGAAAGCTGCATGCTCGCTGGAGTGAGCCCGTTCTCGCCTTTGAACTGCAGTGCGAGGATGCCGAAGAGAACCGCGGCGAACAGCTGGCCGACCAGTTTCGCTGTCTTGTTCAGACCCAGATTGCGCTGCTTGCGAATCTTGATGAAGTCGTCGAGGAAGCCGACGAGACCCAGGACCGTGGTCAACCCGAGAACCAGCAGCGCCGACGCCGACGGCCCGTCGGCGTCGTAACCGATTCCGATCAGGTGCGAGCCCCAGTAACCAGCCCAGAGACCGGCAAGGATCGCGACTCCGCCCATCGTCGGCGTGCCGCGTTTGGATTGATGACTTGCCGGGCCTTCGACGCGGATCTCCTGGCCGAAGCCTTGTTTGGAGAACGCCTTGATCAACACCGGCGTCAGCAGAATCGCCACAGCGAGCGCGATGCCTCCGGCGAAGAGGATCTGTCTCACTGCGGTGCCTCCCCGTTGGTTGTCGTGTTCTCCCCGGCGTGCTCGCCGTCCTGCAGTAATGCGTCGGCGACGGTCCACAGTGCGACGGACTGCGATGCCTTGACCAGCACGATGTCGTCCGGTCGAAGTTCTTCCCTCAACACCGCGACGGCAGAGTCCCGATCGGGAACCAACATCGACTCCTCGCCCCAGGAGCCTTCCATGACTGCGCCCTGGTGCATCGCTCTGGTCGGGCGGCCCGACTCGACGATGATCAACCTGGATACGTCGAGCCGTACCGCAAGGCGTCCGATCGCGTCGTGTTCGACGACGGAATCCGGCCCCAGCTCGCCCATCTCCCCCAGAACCGCCCATGTTCGACGCGGTGGCCCGGTGCCCGACCTCGACATCGTGACGAGAGCCTTGAGCGCTGCGCGCATGGAGTCGGGATTGGCGTTGTAGGAGTCGTTGACGACGGTGACGCCGTCCGGTCTCGTCCGAACGTCCATGCGCCGAACGGAAGCCGCGGTGGAACCGGCGAGTGCATCGGCGATCCCGGTGAGGGTGCCGCCGCATTCGAGAGCGACCGCGGCGGCAGCGAGGGCGTTGCCGACCTGGTGCTCACCGTGGACGGCCAACGCCACGTCGACGGTTCCGGCCGAGGTGACCATGGTGAAACGGGCTCGCGCTTCGGCGTCGAGTGTGACGTTCTCGGCCCTGATGTCCGCGTCCGGGGACATGCCCACGGTCACCACCCGAGCCGACGTGCGCGTGCGCATCGCCGACACCAGTCGGTCGTCGGCGTTGAGGATGGCCACGCCGCCGTCTGCGGCACTTGGAAGCGCTTCGATCAGTTCGCCTTTGGCGACGGCGATGATATCTCGGGAACCGAATTCACCGAGGTGGGCTGTGCCGACGTTGAGTACGACGCCGATTCGGGGAGGCGCAGCATGGGCTAGGGCGGCAATATGTCCGACACCCCGAGCGGACAGTTCGAGCACGAGGAAATCCGAGGACTCGTCGGCGCGCAGAACTGTCCAGGGATGGCCCAGTTCGTTGTTGAACGAGCCCGGCGGCGCGACGACGGATCCGAGTGGTCGCAGCACCGCGGCCAGCAAGTCCTTCGTCGAGGTCTTTCCGGACGAACCCGTCACGCCGACGATCGTCAGCCCGGAATCAGCGGTCAGTTCCACCGCCGAGGCGCGGGCGAGCGCGCTGAGCGCCGCCAATACCGCGGCACCGGACCCGTCGGAGTCGTGTTCCAGTGCCATCGCCTTGCCATCGTGCGGCTTCGGCGCGACGACGACGGCCGGAACGCCGACCGGCCGCGCCGCCAGCACCACGGCGGCACCTGCCGCGACTGCTGCAGCCGCGTGGTCGTGGCCGTCGACTCGCGCACCGGGGAGCGCCAGAAACAGCCCGCCTGGGCCGATCTTGCGTGAATCGAACTCGACCGAGCCGGTGACCAGCACGGACGGGTCTTCCACGTCGTGCATCTCACCCCCGACGATGTCGGCGATCTGTGCGATGGTCAGGTCTTTCACGAACTGGCTCCTGCGTGTTCATCGGTCGCGCGATCGAGGGCATCGGCGAGCACGACGCGGTCGTCGAACGGATACTTCACCCCATCGATCTCCTGACCTGTTTCGTGGCCCTTGCCCGCGATCAGCACGACGTCGCCTTCCCGCGCCCAGTTCACCGCGTCGGCGATCGCAGCGCCGCGGCCGGCGACGTTCCTGACCTCACCTCGGGACGACTCGTCGACCGAAAGAGCACCCGCCATCACCGCATCCCGAATGAGTGCAGGATCTTCGGATCGCGGATTGTCGTCGGTGATGACGAGAAGATCGGCACCTCGGGCACCCGCGGCACCCATCAACGGACGTTTGGCGGTGTCACGGTCGCCGCCTGCACCGAGGACCACCGCGATTCTGCCCTGAGTCTGTTCGCGCAGTGTCTCGATCACGGCTTCGACGGCAGCAGGCTTGTGTGCGTAGTCGACGACGGCGAGGAACTTCTGGCCGCGGGAGATGCGCTGCACTCTGCCCGGGACGTCGACGTCGGCCATTCCGGCGACAGCCCGACGCACGTCGACGCCTGCAGCCGCGCAGACCGCGGTCGCCAGTGCGGCGTTGGCGACGTTGTATCGGCCCGGCAGTCGGATCGATGCAGCGTGTCGGTTACCTGCGGTGTCGACGAGGGTGAACCGTTGGGTTCCCGTCGGTTCCTTCGACCATCCGTCGACAGTCCAGTCGGCGTCGCCGAGGACGGACACGGTGAGCAGGGTCGAGCCCGCCGATCGCGCGATGTCGGCCATGCGCTGGCCCCAGGCGTCGTCTATGCACACGGCAGCCGACCGCGTGTGGACGCGCGACTCGGCGGCGAACAGTCTGCTCTTGGCGAGGAAGTACTCCTCCAGCGTGTCGTGGAAATCGAGGTGATCCTGCGAGAGGTTGGTGAACGCCCCGACCGAGAAGACCGTGCCGTCGACCCGCCCGAGAGACAGTGCGTGGCTGGACACTTCCATGACCACGGTGTCGAGGCCCTGCTCGACCATCGCCGCGAACAGCGCGTGCAGATGCGGCGCCTCCGGTGTGGTGAGGGCACTCGGCACTCGGGTGCCGGCGATCTTGGTCTCGATGGTGCCGATGAGGCCGGTTCGTCTACCGGCGGCCGACAGTGCCGCTTCCAACAGATACGACGTGGTCGTCTTACCGGATGTCCCGGTGATGCCGATGACGGTCATCTTCTCCGACGGATTGCCGTAGACGAGCGCGGACACGTGTCCCAGCACCTCCCTCGGCCGGTCACGCACGAGGACAGGCACCGGTAGCTGCGGATACTGCGCCGAAACGATCGCCAGACCCTCGGAGTCGGTGAGGATCGCGGCTGCTCCCCTGTCGATTGCTGTCGCGACGAAGGAGGCGCCGTGCGCGGCGGATCCGGGCAGTGCCGCGAAGAGATCGCCCGTGACGACTCCCTGCGCTCGAAGATCGACTCCGGTGACGAACGGCGACTGCAGCTCGGAGCCGTCCGCCATGGCCGCGTGAACCAGCCTGGCTTCCGCCGCGGCTGCGATGTCCTCGACCGCGGTACGCGGTGGGTTCGACGGTCTGAGCGACGACGGAGCATCGGTCGACTCTGCTGGCACGGACACTGCGCTCCTTTCTGCTCGACGTACAACTTCAGGCCCACCCGCAGGCCGTGGTGCTGCGCCGAGCGCTGCAGGACGGACTTTCGGTTTCGGGCCGACGAGTCAGGTTACCGGCGCGGCTTCGCCGCGCTGACCCCCGACCCTTTCAGCCGAACCACACGCGAGGTGCGCGTCACTGTCAGTCGGCTTGCAGCACCAATTTCGGTCCGGAAGCAGACAGTGGAACGCTGTCTCGCTGGAGCATCCAACTGGCGATGTTGTGGAACAGCGGCGCTGCAGACTGTCCACCTGATCCGTCTGCACTCCTGGTCGGGGCGTCCAGCATGATGCCGATGACGTACCGGGGGTCGTCGGCCGGGGCGATGCCGGCGAACGTGATCCAGTAGTTCGAGTTGGAGTAGCACCCGCATTCCGGATCGACCTGCTGCGCGGTGCCGGTCTTGCCGCTGATCTGGTACCCGGGGATCCCCGCTGCGACACCGGTTCCTCGCTGGTTACCGGTGTCGTCCTGCGTGACGGAACGGAACATGTCGCGAACGGTCGTCGCAGTCTGCGGGCTCACCACATAGACGCCTTCGGGCCTGTCGGTATCCGTACGATTTCCGTCCGGGTCGACCGTCGACTTGACGATCCTGGGCGGAATCCGCATCCCGTCGTTGGCGATCGCCTGGTACATCGCCGTCATCTGCAGCAACGACATGGACAGACCCTGACCGATGGGGAGGTTGGCGAACGTGCCGCCGGACCACTGATCCCGACTCGGCACGCTGCCTGCACTCTCTCCTGGAAGCCCGACATCGGTGCGTTGACCGAGCCCGAACCTGGAGAGCATGTCTGCAAAGCGATCTTCGCCGACGCGCTGAGCGAGCATGAGTGTGCCGACGTTCGACGACTTTCCGAACACACCGGTCGACGTGTAGGGAACCACGCCGTGATCCCACGCGTCCTTCACCGACACACCGGACATGAAGATGTTGCCGGGAACTTGCAACACCTCATCGGGCGTCGTGAGGCCGTATTCGATTGCGGCAGCGGCAGTGATGATCTTGTTGACCGAACCGGGCTCGAACGGAGTGGAGACGGCGAGGTTGCCCATCTCCTTGTTGCGGTCGTTGTTGCCGACGCCGATACCCGGGTTGAACGTGTTGTCGTTGGACATCGCCAGAACCTCGCCGGTGTGTGCGTCCTGCACGACGGCGGACGCATTCTTCGCACCGGACAGGTCTTTTGCGAGCTGCACCTGTTGCTGGACGTAGTACTGCAGATCCGCGTCGATGGTCAGCTCCACTCCCGAGCCGTTCACCGCGGTCTGCTTGTCGCGCCAGCTGCCGGGTATGACGGCGCCGTCCGACCCGCGATCGTAGGTCTGCGATCCGTCGGTTCCGGCCAGCGTCGCGTCGAGCGAATCCTCCAGTCCCAGAAGGCCGTGGCCGTCCCAACCTGTCGCGCCGACCATGTTGGCGGCGAGTGATCCACCCGGGTACTCGCGAATGTCCTGCCGCTCGAGGCCGACTTCTTCGAATTCTTCGCTGATCCGTGTCGCCACGGTCGAGTCGACGCCGCGGACGAGGTAGGCGAACGTGTCGTCGCTCTTCAGCTTGGCGAGAATGTCCTTCTCGTTCGCGATGTCACCCAGTTCGTCGTGGATGCCTGCGGCGATCTCGGCCAACCTGTCGTCGGTTTGGGGCGCAGAGGGATCCTTGGCCCGCGCCTCGTCCAACTCCTGCCGGACGCGCACGGGTTGGAACGTCAAGGCCTTGGCTTCCATCGTGAAGGCGATGGGCTTGCCGTTCCTGTCCGTGATGGAGCCGCGTGCTGCTGCGTCCACCAGGGTGGTGGTGCGCTGTGACGCGGCTTCGACGGACAGTCGAGTTCCGTTGACTCCCATGATCCAGACCAACTGCAGTACGACGACACCGAGAATGCCGAACATGACGATGCGGCCGAAGCCGTTGCGGAAAGTGAACGACGAGGCGTCGAAGCGACTGCCCGCTCGGGGATGCGGGCGACGTGGAGGCACGCCGCCTCGGGCCGAGGCGGGCCTTCGGTCGGACACAGTGACGCCGGATGCGTTCCGCCTGGAATCATTCCGCCGGCTCCGCTCGTGCGGCGCTGGTGTACGACGAGTGTTCCCGGATGTCGGCCTGGTCACTGCCGACTACCCGAAGGACTCGCCGACGGGATGCTCATGGGAACCAATTGTTCACCCATTGCCTCGGTTCCCGCGCCATTCGCCGTGTTCGGCGTGGCGGATGTGACTGATGGTGCGACGCCGGATGGTGTACCTGCGTCGTCGGATGCCGCCCGCGTGCCCGACGGGTCGGAGGCCGAGCGCGGAGCAGTCGAGTCCGATGCCGCTCGGGGCGCGGTCGTCTGCGGCTGATTGCGCACCTGCAACGGGTTTCGGGCCTCGGAATCCGCCGATTGCGACGTGCCCTGTGAGGTGGGTGGATCGAGTGGTGCAACCGGGTTGCCCTGTGCGGGAGCGGGAGTGCCGACGACTTGAACCGAACCGTCCTCCGCCACCACGATGCGCGCAGCGCCTGCGGCAGGGACCATCCCCAACTCGGCGGCTTTACGCGCGAGTTCCGGTGCGGAATCCGCCAATTCGACATCACGCTGCAGCGACGCACGTTCCTGAACGAGACGCTCGTTCTGGGCCTTCGCATCGCTCAGTACATAGGAGTCACCGGCAGATCTCGTCGTCAACAGCAGCGTCAAACCGAGACCGAGGGACAGGAGTCCGATCACCAACGCGACGAACGGAACTCGCGCACCAATGGACGCGGACATCGTCCTCGCTGCCGCATGTCCGCTCGATGCAAGCTCCACCCCGCGCGAGGACGCGCGTTGTTGACGACGCTCGTACGCCCGCGATGCCGCGCCGGAGCGACCCGAGCCGACACCGCGGCGCTGGCGCCGTGTGGTCGGTGACGAAGTCGAGGTAATGGTCATCTACGATCTCCTCGCAATTCGCTCGGCCGCGCGCAGGCGCACCGGTGCCGAGCGCGGGTTCTCCTCGATTTCTTCTTCCGACGCGCGTTCCGCCCCCTTGGTCAGAAGACGAAACTCGGGTCCCATCCCGGGTAGCTCGACCGGAAGCCCCTCGGGGCTGCGCGATTTCACGCGGGGCGTGAGCTCTTTCTTCACCACGCGGTCCTCGAGCGACTGGTAGGACATGAACACGACACGTCCTCCGACGGCCAACGCATCGAGTCCGGCGGGTACGGCCGTCTCGAGCGAGTCCAACTCACCGTTCACCTCGACCCGCAGCGCCTGGAAGGTGCGCTTGGCGGGATGACCTCCCGTTCGCCGCGTCGCGGCCGGAATTGCCGAGTAGAGCAGTTCGACGAGGGCCGCGCTCGTGGTGAACGGGGTGGTTTCGCGACGTTTGACGACAGCCGACGCGATACGTCCGGCGAATCGTTCTTCACCGTACGTGCTGAGCACGCGGGCGATGTCGCCGTGCGAGTAGGTGTTCAGGACGTCCGCCGCAGTCAGCCCGACCGTCGGATCCATCCGCATGTCGAGTGGGGCGTCCACCGAGTAGGCGAATCCGCGGTCCGCTTCGTCCAGCTGCATCGAGGACACTCCGAGGTCGAACAGAATGGCGTGGACCGAGTCCTGCGGCGCGAAGCCGGATTGCTCGAGGGCGTCGGCAATTCCGTCGTACGTGGTGTGCACGAACGAGGTTCGATCCGAGAACTCCTCCAGCCGCCGGCCGGCACGCGCGAGCGCGTCCGGATCTCGATCGAGGCCGATCAGATGCAGCGTCGGATAAGTACGCAAGAAGTGTTCGGAATGTCCGCCGAGGCCGAGCGTCGCATCGATCATCACAGGTGTGAGACCTGACGCGTGAGCTGCGGTGAGGGCGGGTCCCAGAAGTTCGTCCGCGCGTTCGAGGCGAACGGGGATGTGTTTCGGCTGAGGCCGGTCGACGGATTCGTCGCCGTCGGGAGCGCTGTCAGAGGCGGCTGACGATTCGCCTTCCACGATGATTCCTCCCGGTTCGTGCGTCTGCGCGGTGGTGCGTCGAGATCGCGCATCGATCGATGGTGTGGACGAATGCCTCGAGGTCCCTGTCCGATAGGAACCTGACGTCGGGGAAGTACGTCAGGGTCCTGATCTTCGAAACCTGGCGTTGGGGAAGAACGTCAGGGTTCTGATCGGGCAGAGGCCTCGCGGCACTCGGCGGTTGATCCGGGCGGTTACTGGCTTCCTGCGGTTACAAGATTCCTTCCAGGGATGCATCCACTGCATCCGAGAAGCTCTGCTCACCCTCGGACGAGTAGCGAGCCCAGGCTTCTTCGTTCCAGATCTCGATGAACTCGATGGATCCGTTCACGACGACGTTGCGTTCCAGACTCGCGTAGCGCCTGTGGTCCGAGCTGAGCATGATGCGGCCCTGACCATCGAGCTTCTGCTCGTCCGTGCCCGCACCGAGCTGCCTGATGTACGAGCGCGCAACCGGATTGGAACGAGATGCTTCGGTGAGCTTTCTTACCTTTTCCGCGAACGCTTCCTGGGTGTAGATCGCGAGGCTGTGGTCTTGACCTTTGCTCACCATCACACCCTCCTTCAGCGCATCCCGGAACTTCGCCGGCAACGTGAGCCGGCCTTTCTCGTCGAGCTTGGGCGTGTAGGTACCGAGGAACACTCGACACCTCCCGCTCTCGCTGCTGCCACCACATTACCCCACTTTCCTCCACTTTCAATCCATCGGGAGGAATATTTTTGGGATCTACCCCAATTTCCGCAGGTCAACTTGGTGGTTGATTGTGGGGAAGCGTATCGGCACGAATCGACAATTGTCGACCTACACAGAGCCCGGAAAGTGACGATCAAGCGAAAGGCCAGGTCAGGAGGTCCCGAACGTCAATGGATCGGTCATCGACAATGATGGTGGTTGAAAGTGGGGATTACGCAGTTCGCTCCCCCACGCGGTGGGGAGAAGTGGGTGACGAGGTTCTGATTTATCCTCGACAAGGCCAGATGGCACCCCATGCGGGGCGCCGGCCATACGCAACCGGGACATACGAAAGCGGTGCCCACCCATTCGGGTGAGCACCGCTTCTGTGGTGATCTGTTGTCTCTGAATCCAGGGCTTTCCGGACTGGCTGCATCCGGCTTTGCTGCATCCGGCTTTGCTGCATCCGGCTTTGCTGCATCCGACTCAGCTGCGCAGCGCCTTCGACATCGAGACGGAGATAACTAGTCCTGTTCGAATCGCTTCCGGAAACGATCTTCCATACGGGAAGTGAAACCGCCGCCGCCCTTGCGGCCGGACTTGGGTTTCGGTCCCGAACTCTTGGGTCCGCCCGAGCCAGTCGCTTCGGACTCCTCCTGTGACGCAGCAGCGCCCTTACGAGACCCACCGAGTAGGAACAGCACACCGGCACCGAACATGAAGACGAAGCCGACGAGACTGATCACCGGGAAACCACCGGGCTTGAACGGCAGCGCCAGCCCGGCGATGAGCAAAACTAGTCCCAAGACGAACAAAGCGGCCGCCTGGAAGCGACGTTTGCTCGAAGCCGTACGCATACGGCCGCTTCGCACGTGAGAAGCGAACTTGGGATCCTCGGCGTAGAGAGCGCTCTCGATTTGATCGAGCATGCGCTGCTCGTGCTCGGAGAGTGGCACGGTACCTCCCCCTGCACAGATATTAGAAGTCATTCCGGGTGCGAAACGACGGGAAGCTGACTCTGGCGGCTACCTGTCATCGATAATACGAGGTGAATCGACTGCTTACCACCTACTCGGTCCATGTGTTCCTGAGAATGTCCGAAGTTTCCCTGCGCAGACCCCTGACAGGACGCATGCGGACCCGACCACTCGGACCCTCCGGCGCACTGAACTTCGACGAAAGGCAACACGACCGCGACAGAATCAGCCCTCACGCCGACATCGATCGAGGCGGCAGGACTGCCCGATCGAGCCGTGAATCCGCGCCGATGAAATCCTCCACCACATGCAGGAACCGGCCGACTTCGCGATAGAACGAGTCAGCGACGTCCTGATCGATGGAGCGAGACACACCGGCCTGCAGTGCCGCTCGCAGCGACGAGTAGCTCGCGAAATACTCCGCCCAGGCTTGAAGTTCCGGCTCGGCTTTTGCCAGCAGTACCCACGCACTGCGTGATCTTGCTCGCGTCGAGGGCGCAACTTCCAGAATCGCGGCCGCTCCACGGAGGGCCGCCATGTAGCAATCCAGAAATTGGTCCGCGACCGACTCGGCGCCGAGGGAACCCGACAGCAAGGCATCTGCCCGGCCCAGCAGTACGCGAGCACGCGGCGACACCGGCGGACGCACATCACCACGGAGAACCTTCGTAGCCATACTCGAACACCTCCCGATTGCATTCGCCGTTCGTGACCGCAATTTCCGAAACGACCGGACGTCGACGACGATCTAAGGTCAGGGATCCAGCGAGCCCCGCTTCCCTCGGGGTCATCGCCGGATCACCGACATCGAACATCCGTTCGACATATTCAATATAGCTGTGCCCACCGACAAGTCGTCAAGGAAAGGTTGAGAACAGTCGCTACCGACGCGGAACCGACCCCGTACCTGGTCGATCTGTCCGCCCGAGAACTCCGTCGTCGCCTTCCCGAAGCGCTGGCGATCTACGTCGAGGCAATGGGTTACCCGCAAGGCACGGAGTATCACCGCGCCCCGATGTGGTCCGAGCACGTCCTCCGCCCCGGATGGTGCGCTGTCGGTGCAGTCCTGCCCACGCCCGACTCCCCACTGGTCGCCGTCGCGTACGGGTACAAGGGTGCTCGGCATCAGTGGTGGCACCAGCAGGTCAGGGACGGTCTGCGTAGATCCGGCGCCGATGACGAGTACGTCGACTCTGTCCTCTCGGACTATTTCGAATTGACCGAGCTGCACGTGTCCCCACATGCACAGGGACACGGACTCGGTCGCGCACTCACGCGCAGACTCCTTCGCGGCCGCCCGGAAAGCGGCGTGCTGCTGTCCACTCCGGAAGTGGAGAACGAGAACAACCGCGCGTGGCGCCTGTACCGAAGTCTCGGTTTCGGGGACGTACTCCGCAACTTCACCTTCGCGGGCGACCGACGACCGTTCGCAGTTCTCGGTCACGCACTGCCCTTCGAAACGGACGAACCGCTCGAACGGTGACGATCTATACGCTGGTGCCGTGATCGATGTTCTCGTAGTGGGCTCAGGCCACAATGCCTTGACTTCAGCGTGTTACCTGGCCGACGCCGGCCTGTCCGTCGAAGTCGTGGAGAAGGACACGATCGCAGGTGGTGGCGTGTCGTCCGCCGAGCGCTTCCCCGGCCACCGAGTCGACCGTGGCTCGTCTGCTCACATCATGGTTCGGCATACCGGCGTCGTCGAGGAACTCGGTCTGGCCGACCACGGTCTGGTCTACGTCGATTGCGATCCGTGGGCGATCGCTCCCGGCGCACCTGGTACGGACGACGAGGCCATCGTGTTTCGTCGCGACCTCGACGCCACCTGTGACTCCATCGCGCGGTCGTGCGGTGCTGCGGATGCGATGGCGTATCGGACGTTCGTCGCGTCCTGGGGGCCGCGCAGCGCACGCACCATGAAAGCGTTCTCGGCGGCGCCGACGGGAGCCAATCTGGTGCGCTCCTTCTGGGGACTCGATGCGCCGGACGGCGGGAGTGCTCTCTCCCGTGAGTTCCTCACGACCGGGGACGCGCTGCTCGACGCCACGTTCTCGTCGGAGAGGCTGAAAGCTGCCCTCGCATGGTTCGGTGCGCAGTCCGGCCCGCCGATGTCGGAACCGGGCACCGCGCCCATGGTTGGCTTCGCGGCGCTGATGCACACACTTCCACCCGGTCGCGCCGTCGGAGGAAGCGGCGCGTTGACCGAGGCGATGATCTCGAAGCTCGTCGCCACGGGAGGTCAGCTCACCGTCGGTGACGGCGCCGTCTCAGTGGCGCGGTCCGGCGACGGGTGGACGACGCGCACGGAATCGGGTCGGTCGATTCGCAGTCGCACGGTCGTCGCCGGCTGCCATGTTCTGACGACTCTGGACCTGCTCGACGCTGGAGGATTCGATCGTCGACGAACGGAGGCATGGCGACGAGGAATCCGCGTCGGGCCCGGCCTGGGAATGGCGGTCCGACTGGCCACCTCCGCCGTGCCGCAGTATTCCAGTGCACCCTCGGTGCAGGACGGTACCTCCGGTCTGCAGTTGCTCGTGCACGATCGCCGGCAACTGCGCCGTGCGCACGGTCACGCCCTGGCAGGAGATCTGCCGCCCGAGCCTGCCGTCCTCGGGATGTCGTTCACCGCAATCGAACCGAGCGTGGCACCGGAGGGCGAGCACCAGGTGTCTCTCTGGTCGCAGTGGCATCCGCACACCCTGTCCGACGGACGGCGATGGCGTGCGTCGGACACCGAACGCGTGGCGACGGATCTTGCGGAGACCGAAGCCGACCGCATCGTCGAATCGCTCGAGTCATACGCGCCCGGCTTCCGCGACACGATCCTGCACCGTTACGTCCAGTCCCCCACCGACATCGAGCGCGAACTGGGAATGATCGGCGGGAACATCATGCACGTGGAGATGTCCTTGGACCAGATGATGATCTGGCGTCCGGTCCCCGAACTCGCGGGCCATCGTGTGCCCGGTGCACAGGGGTTGTACCTGACGGGCGCATCCACCCATCCCGGCGGCGGCGTGTCCGCGGCCAGCGGACGGACGGCCGCGAAGATCGCGTTGTCCGACCATGGCGGCGGCCGTGTCCGAGCGTGGCTGGGACGGAAGCGGCGATGAACAGATTCGTGTGGATCCTCGCCGGAAGTGCAGTGACGGCGCAGATCGTCTATCCGCTCGTGAGCGGCTCGAACCGCGATGTCGTGACTGTCGCCGTCGTCGCGCTGCTCGCGGCGTCCGCTCTCGCGCACGCCGCGATCACCCGGGGCGTCAAGTGGGCGGCAGTATTGTTCGTCACCACGGCCGGGCTCGGTATCGCTGCCGAGATCGTCGGCACCGCAACCGGGTTCCCGTTCGGCTCGTACTTCTACGCCACGAGTCGACTCGGCCCGGACATCCTCGGTGTTCCCGCGGTGGTGCCGTTGGCCTGGACGGCCGGCTTCTACCCCATCTGGTGCGCGGTCTCGCTTCTGCTGCACCGTGTCCGTCCAGATCAGCGAGCGACGCTGCACCGGATCGTCATGACGGCGGTCGCAATGGTCGGTTGGGACCTCTACCTCGACACCCAGATGGTCACGGACGGGCAGTGGACCTGGACCTCGCCCATCGCCGGACTCCCCGGGATCCCGTCGATTCCGGTGACGAATTATCTGGGCTGGTTCGTCGTGGCACTGACGATGGCCGTGATCGTGGAGTTCGCCGGAAAGTCGGTGATCCGCACGGATCCGCCTCGTCTCACCGATTCCGCACCCATCGTCCTGTTCATGTGGACGTGGCTGGGCTCCGCCTTCGCGCACGCAGTCTTCCTCTCCGGTCCCGAATTTCGATTCTCCGCGATCTACGGGTTCGTCGTCATGGGGACCGTCGGCGTACCCCTCGTGTGGACGTGGACCACCCGATCGAGGCGAAGGACGATCGACACGGCGCGGTGATCGCCACCGTGCGTCGTCGACCGGCCTGGTTCTCTGGCACGATGTCGCTGTGCAGTCGACATCACGCGAACGTAGTACTCGTAGACGGAACCGCATCGCGAAGGTGCTCGCGCTCACCCTGTTGCTCGCGCCGCTACTGACCGGGTGCCTCCGCGCCCAGGTGTCGATCGGTGTGTCCGCGGACGATCGGGTGTCCGGTCAGATCGTGGCCGCGACGATTCCCACGTCGGACACCGACACCGGCCCCCAGTTGGTCGCACCGTCGACTCTTGCCAGCAAGATCCGCATCCAGGAGTACCGCCAGGACGGATACGTGGGCACCGAAGCTCGATTCAACGATCTGTCCTTCGGAGACGTGCAGACCCTCGGCCAGATGTCCGAACAGGCAACGGGCAGCTATCAACTGGTGCTCCAGCGCGCTGGGGACACCGTCACTCTCGACGGCAAGGCCGATCTGCAGAACGTTCCCGCTCAGGGCACGGACGTGCAGTTCACCATCGCGTTCCCGGCTCGAATCGGAACCACCAACGGAACCCGTGAGGGCGACAACATCATCACCTGGAAGTTGCCGGCAGGTGAGGTCACGTCGATGCGCGCCGAGGTCAACTACCCCGACCCGAACACGCGCAGTTTCGCAGGATGGGCAGGAATCGTCGGGGGCGTCACCGTCGGCATCGCAGCGATCGTCGGCGCCATGGCGTGGGTGACACGCAATCCTCCCGTGCGACGCGCACCGTCGTCCGTGTGACCGATTTCCGCGACGCGGTCAGGCGGGCGACGGCGGCCGGTGCGGCGCTTGCCGGTGTCGGCGCGGCGACGACTGCCGTCAATGCTCTGTCGATGAGGTCGCTGCGTCGGCCCACATCCGATGTTCCCGGCTCCGTCGCCGTGTGCATCCCTGCGAGAAACGAGGTCGATCTGATCTCGGCACTCGTCGCCGATCTGCGGCAGCAGGTCCACTGCCCCACACTCCAAGTGTTCGTTCTCGACGACGGGTCGACGGACGGCACGTTCGAGGCCGCCGTCGCCGCCGCTGATTCCGATCCACGGTTCCACGTCCGCCGCTCGACGACGGAACCGCCCGCGGGCTGGACGGGCAAAGCGGCCGCCTGCCACACGCTGGCGGGGCAGGCCCTGGCGGGCAGGCCCGACTGCATTGCGTTCGTCGACGCCGACGTGCGACTGTCGGCCGGTGCGATCGCCGCGGCTGTGTCGGAGCTCCGACGCGGGCGCACTGCCCTTGTCAGTCCGTGGCCACGGCAACAGGCAGACAGTTGCGCCGAGCGCCTCGTGCAACCACTTCTGAGTTTTTCCTGGCTGTCGACGCTGCCGGTACGGGTCGCCAATGCCTCGACGAGGCCGTCGACCGTCGTCGCATGCGGTCAATTCCTGATGTTCGACGCCCGCGCGTATCGGGATATCGGGGGGCACGAGTCGGTCGCGAGCAGCGCCACGGAGGATCTGGACATCGCCCGGGCGCTGCGCAGATCCGGGCACCGTACGGCCGTCGTGTTGGGCGGTGAGCTGGCGCGGTGCCGGATGTACGACGGTTGGTCCGATCTCCGTGAGGGATACAGCCGATGGCTGTGGAGTGCGTTCGGCGGGCCGGTCGGTTCCACTGCTGTTCTGGGTGCGGCTGCACTCGCGTATGTACTGCCACCCGTTGCTGCAGTGTTCGGCTCGGGCCGCACCCGTAGGTGGGGCCTCGGCGGTTACGGCGCGGCCGTGGCAGCGCGTCTCGTGGCCGACCGAGCCGCGTCCGGGGTCGTCGGTTCAGGAGCTGTTGCGGCGGCGTTTGTTCACCCGGTGTCCGTACTCCTCTACGGCGCACTGACAGTCGACTCGTTCCTCAGATCGAAGACCGGTTCGATCACGTGGAAGGGTCGTCCGCTCTGACGAGTGCGCCGGGCACGGACTTCCGAGAACCGGTGAGTCCTAGACCCTGGCGGCGCACAATCCGAGGTTGGTGAGTACCTCGCGCGTGGCCTTCGCGAAATTCAGGGTGATGAAGTGCAGCGCCGGTGCGCCTTCCGCGATCAGCCGCTCACCGATCTGTGTCGCGAGTTCGATACCCACCTCGCGCACCGCCGCCCTGTCCTCTTCCGGACCGGTCCCGGCCGCTGTGGTGAAGCGGTCGTCCAGTGCTTTCGGCAGCGCGGACCCGGACAGCGCCAGAGCTCGCCGCACCGTGCGAAGCGACGTGATCGGCATGATCTCCGGCACGATGGGCTTCGCCCCCTGCTCAGGATCGAACGCGACCACCCGATCACGTAAGCGGAGGTAGTCGTCGACATCGAAGAACATCTGCGTGATGGAGTACTCGGCTCCTGCACGGAGCTTGTTCACCAGAACCCGAGTGTCCTGTTCCAGATTCAGCGCACGGTAATGGCCTTCGGGGAACGACGCGACGCCGACGTGGAAGTCGCCCAGCTCTCGCACGAGCGTGACCAGCTCGTCCGCGTACTCGACACCGTCCGGATGCTTTTCCCAGTCGCCGAGCGGATCACCGGGCGGGTCACCACGAAGGACCAGGATGTTGGAGATTCCACGGTCCGCATAGGAACCGACCATCGACCGCAGCTCGTCCACACTGTGCGACACGGCGGTCAGGTGCGCCACGGGCAGTAGCGTCGTTTCCTCGGCTATCTGGCCGGTGACACGGACCGTCCGATCCCTGGTGGACCCACCCGCCCCGTAGGTCATCGACACGAACGCAGGCTGCAGCTGCTCGAACTCACGCACCGCGCGCCACAAGCGCGCTTCACCTGCTTCGTCGCGAGGAGGTGAGAATTCGACGGAGAACGGAATTCGGGCCGCGCCGTCGCTGCGCAGCCGGTCCACGATCGACGGCGTTCGCGTTACGAATCCGTCGCTCGACCGCCCCCTGACGGAATCAAATGTCACCGGGACATCATAGATTCCCGCCTGGGGTGTTGCGCGGGAAGGTCGCGCGCGTGCGAATCGGACGCGGACCGCTACTGTTGAAACCGCAGCCTGCACGTTCGGATCGACTGGAGGATCTTCTGTCCGGGAAAACGACCACGCCCAGCACCGTCGACCTGACGACCGTCGACACCCCCGCCGGCACACCGGGCGACTCCGCTGGTGCCACCACACCTCGCGAGTTGGTCGAGACCGCTCTTGCAGAGTTCTTCGAATCCCGTCGTGATCAGGTTGCAGCCGTGGGCGGTGGTTACGTCTCGGCGGTCCACGACCTGACCGAATTCGTTCTCCGGGGCGGCAAGCGCGTTCGCCCGTCGTTCGCGTGGACTGCCTGGCTCGGCGCGGGCGGGCAGCCGTCGGGCGATGCGGCGACGGCGGTGATCAAAGCATGCTCGTCGCTCGAGCTGGTTCAGGCGTGCGCGCTGATCCACGACGACATCATCGACGCCTCCACGACGCGCCGCGGTTCCCCGACGGTGCACGTCGCTCTCGCCGATCGCCACCGGTCCGCCGGCTGGGCAGGCTCGTCGGCCAGGTTCGGTGAATCGGCTGCGATTCTGCTGGGCGATCTCGCCCTGTGCTGGGCGGACGACATGCTGCGCGAATCCGGAGTCGATGCCGACGCCTCCTCACGCGTGTCCCCCGTGTGGTCGTCGATGCGCCTCGAAGTGCTCGGCGGACAACTTCTCGACATCGAGGCCGAGGCAGGGTTGGACGAGTCCGTCGAGGCGGCGATGCGCGTCAACCGCTACAAGACGGCGGCATACACCGTCGAACGGCCTTTGCATCTCGGCGCCGCCCTCGCCGACGCCTCCCCGGAGCTGATTGCCGCGTTCCGTTCGTTCGGCACCGACATAGGCCTGGCGTTCCAGCTCCGCGACGACCTGCTCGGCGTGTTCGGCGATCCCGCCGTCACCGGCAAACCGTCGGGCGACGACATTCGTGAGGGCAAGAGGACCGTCCTCATGGCGGTCGCGCTGGCCGATGCGGACGCGCAGTCCGCCGCGCTGATTCGCACGTCGCTCGGTGATCACGAGCTGTCCGAGGAGCGCATCGGCGAGGTACGGACGGTGTTGACCGACCTGGGCGCCGTCGACGACGTCGAACGCAGAATCTCGGATCTCACCGAACGTGCCTTCGTGACACTCGACAACAGCGACTGCGAGCCCGGTGCGGCCGAACAACTGCGGCGCATGGGTACAGCAGCAACACAGCGGCAGTACTGACGTACACGCTTCGATACACCTGACGAAAGGCTCACGTGCGCGCCATCAATGGACCCACGAACTCGGTGGTCGTCGTAGGAGCCGGATTGGCCGGTCTCTCTGCCGCACTGCGTCTCCTCGGTGCGGGACGATCGGTCACGGTGCTCGAACGCGAGCAGTCCGTCGGCGGCCGGGTCGGCATCTATCCGGTACAGGACGAGGACGGATCGCACCTGTACGACATCGACAACGGGGCCAGCGTGCTCACGATGCCCGACCTCATCGAAGCCGCCCTCGCCGCCGTGGGTGAGACGTTCCAGTCCGTCACCCCGGCGATCGAGCTCGAATCGTTGGCGCCGAGCTACCACACGCGCTACGCCGACGGCACGTCCATCGACGTCTTCGCCGACCCGGAGGTGATGGCCGCGGAGGTGGAGAAGAAATGCGGCGCTGCCGAGGCCGAGGGGTATCGATCCCTGCGCCGCTGGCTCGCTGCAATCTTCGACTCGGAGTTCGATCGGTACATCGACTCGAACTTCGACTCTCCCCTCGACCTCGTCTCGTCTCCGGCGGCTCTACGGGACACGCTTACCCTCGCCCGTCTGGGAGGGTTCGGCAAGCTCGGACCCAAGGTGGATCGCTTCCTGAAGGACGACCGCTTGCGTCGAGTGTTCACCTTCCAAGCCCTGTACGCGGGGATGGCGCCTGCGCGGGCACTCGCCGTCTACGGCGCGATCGCCCATATGGACACTTCGCTCGGGGTGTACTTCCCCGCCGGCGGGATGGCGACGATCGCGGCGGGGATGGCCGATGCCGTTCGCAAGCACGGCGGTTCCGTCGTCACCGGCACCGAAGTCGCGGACATCGTGGTCACCGACGGGCGCGCGACGGCGGTGATCACGTCCGACGGCACCGAGATTCCATGTGATGCACTCGTCCTGACGCCCGACCTCCCCGTCGTCGACGCCCTGTTGGACAGAGCGAACGTCACCCGGGCGGGCCGACGCCGTGGCTACGGTCGGGTGTCGCCGTCGGCGGTGGTCTTCCACGGCACCGTGCCCACGTCGGTGACCGCGACATGGCCGTCCGAGTCGCACCACACGATCGATTTCGGTGCGGACTGGGCGGCGACCTTTCGCCGTATCACCGCTCGTTCCGGGCGTGGTTCGCTCATGAGCGACCCGTCGCTGTTGATCACTCGGCCCTCGGTGTCCGATCGGTCGCTGCTGGTTCAGCGGGGTGGAACGGCGTGTGAGCCGGTGTCCGTACTCGCCCCGTGCCCCAACCTGGACAGCGCACCATTGGACTGGGCACGCTTGCGTGACCCCTATGTACGGGAGCTGGGGATCGAGCTGGAGCGCCGCGGCTACCACGGGATCCGGTCGATGACGATCGATCACATCGACACGCCCCAGACGTGGGCCGATCGCGGGATGGTGGAAGGATCGCCGTTCTCCTCGGCTCATGTGTTCCGTCAGACCGGCCCGTTCCGACGCCGGAATCTCGTGTCCGGGCTCTCGAACGTCGTGCTGGCCGGTTCCGCGACCACGCCGGGTGTCGGCGTGCCGACGGTACTCGTGTCCGGCAAACTGGCCGCGGAGAGAATCGTCGGAACACCGTGACATCCGCCCGAGTCGCGGGATGGTTCGGATCGCCCGAAATCACCAACTAAACTGACTGCGGCCATCGGCGCGGTGCTTCGTGTTCACCGTCCGGACCACAGTCGCTTGAAGTCCGCGACACCGAGAGGAGGATGACAGCAACGATGTCCCCGGTTCAGGGTTCGGCCCCATCCGAGAAACCCGGCGACAGCACCGTTTCGAGCCCTGCGTCCTCCTCGGGTGCGGCAAGTGACTCGAGGATTCGACACCTGGCTTCTTTCCTGCGTAGTCCGGAAGGCCACGCTGCCGTCCTCGGCGTCGTGGGCGCGGCGCTCATCACGTTCGGAGGTTTCGGCGCGGGCAGTGTCCGGCGCCGCGACCCGTTGCTCGAAGCGATGCACCTGTCGTGGCTACGATTCGGCCACGGTCTGATCATCTCCAGCATCATCGTGTGGGTTGGCGTCGTTCTGATGATCGTTGCCTGGGTCCGGCTGGGCCGCGCGACGCTCGGAGGCCGCACCTCTTTGCGAGAACTGCGCTGGGTTGTCCCGGCCTGGACTGCACCGTTACTGCTGGCCGTACCGATGTTCAGCCGCGATGCCTACTCGTATCTGGCGCAGGGGGCGCTGCTACGCGACGGTTTCGACCCCTACGCTGTCGGCCCGGTCGCCAATCCCGGCATCCTGCTGGACAACGTCAGTAACGTGTGGACCACGACTACGGCACCGTACGGGCCACTGTTCCTGCTCCTCGGACAGGCCATCACGAGCGTCACCGGCGACAACGTCATCGCGGGCACCATGCTCCTGCGCATCACGATGCTGCCGGGACTCGCTTTGATGATGTGGGCCGTCCCGCGTCTGGCGTCGCACCTCGGCGGCAAACCCGCGATCGCGTTGTGGCTGGCCGTCCTCAACCCCCTCGTTCTCATCCACCTCATCGGCGGCGTTCACAACGAACTGCTGATGGTTGGATTGATGACCGCCGGAATCGTGTTGGTTCTGGAACGAAAACACGTCGCCGGGGTCGCACTGGTCGCAATAGCGGTCGCGATCAAGGCAACAGCCGGTCTGGCGTTGCCGTTCATGGTGTGGATCTGGATGATTCACGAACGGGAGAAGGCCGTCGCGGAGAATCGTGCACCGTCCTCCCCCATCGTGTCGTTCGCGAAGACGGCAGGAACCGGCGCAGGAGTGTTCGCCGCAGTGTTCGCGATCGCATCGGTCGTGGCCGGTGTCGGAATCGGGTGGCTGACGGCGTTGTCCGGCTCTGCCAAGATCATCAACTGGCTTTCCTTGCCGACGATCCTCGCGCATCTCGTCACCGTCAGCACGTCGTGGTTCCTGGATCTCCGTCTCGGCCCCGTCCTCGAAGTGACACGAATGCTGTGTGCGCTCGCGCTGGCAGTCATCATCGTCGGAACCTGGTGGTTGTTCCGCCGAACCGAACGGGACGCGGTGAAGGGCATCGTCATCGCGCTCGTCGCTATCGTCGTTCTCTCCCCCGCCGCTCTGCCGTGGTACTACTCGTGGCCGCTGGCGCTCGCGGCCGGTTTCGCGTTGTCGACCAGGACGTTGATGGTTCTCGTGGGGCTGTCCACCTGGTTGATGCTCGTGTTCCGGCCCGACGGATCGATCGGGCTGTACACGGTTGCGCATGTCGCGCTCGCAACCTTCGCGGCAGTGGTCGCGGCAGTGTCACTGACTCGGGTGGATCCGCTCCGGTTGCGCGGACACCCCGAGAAGCGAAGTCCGAAGACGACGTCCGAGCTCGACACGACGGACCGCACGAGTACGGCCGACCATGGGTGAACTCGACGCGATCGACCCAGCGCTGCACGACGCATACCGCCTGTGCCGGGATCTCAATGCCCGCCACGGTAAGACGTACTTCCTCGCGACGAGGCTTCTTCCGGTCGAGAAGCGCGCTGCCGTGCATGCTCTCTACGGGTTCGCGCGCATGGTGGACGACATCATCGACGTCGACGTCGACGGGTCTCTGACCGAAACGGACACGGCTGCAACGTCTCTGGCGCCCGCGGACGAACGTGCGGCTGCCTCCGTCGACGAGCTCGAACTGCGAGTGACGGCGGCTCTGAACGGCGAGCAACTCGGCACCGGTCCGTCGGACATGGTCCTTCGCGCCTTCGTGGACACCGTGAACCGGTACCACATCGATCACGAGTACTTCCGTGCGTTCTTCCATTCGATGCGCATGGACATCCCGGGCACCGAGTTCTTCAAGGCCCGCTACCGGACCATGCCCGAACTTCGTGAATACATGTACGGGTCCGCGGCCGTCATCGGCCTCGAGATGCTGCCCATTCTGGGCACCGCCGTCGACGGTGCGGAGGAGCCTGCCGCTGCCCTCGGCGAAGCCTTCCAGCTGACCAACTTCATTCGGGACATGGGCGAGGACCTCGACCGAGACCGGATCTACCTGCCCACCGACGAGCTAGCGGCGTTCGGCGTGGACGAGGATCTTCTTCGGTACTGCCGTCGGGAGAAACGAACCGATCCGCGGGTGGACCGCGCGCTTGCCCACTTGATCGTGCACACCCGTGCGATCTACCGGGTCGCGGATCCAGGGATCGATTTTCTCGATCCTCGGGTGCGCCCAGGTATGCGGACCGCGTCGCTCCTCTACAGCGGAATTCTGCGCGAGGTCGAGGAGAACGGCTACCGAGTGCTGTTCGAGCGCGCGCGGGTGTCGCGCGGACGGAGGCTGTCGGTGGCGGCGCCGAGGCTGCTCGCCACCGGGTGGATCAACCTCAGAACGCCATCGCCTGCGCGCGTCTGATCACCTCGCGCATGAGGTGACCGTGCATCGCGTCGATAGGCCGACCGGGGAGGCTGTCGTCGGCCTCGAACAGCCACTTCAGAATCTCCTCGTCCTCGAATCCGCCGTCGTGGAGAACGGCGAGCAGTCCGGGAAGTCCTTTGACGATCTCGCGGCGTTCGGCGTCGAGAAAGACCTCGGGTACGCCGGGGACGCGTTCACGCTTGACTGCCAGGAGCTGGCGGTCGCGAAGCATCTGCTCCACCCTCGACTTCGGAACCTCGAGGATTTTGCTCACGTCCGTCAGCTGTAGCAGCGATTCGGACGGATCGAGGACGTCGCCTGAGTAAGGGATTGTGCTCACTGCAGTAACGTTAACTGCTTCGGTCTCGTATACGAAAAACGCCCGTACCGCGCACGAACGCGGGCCGAGACGACGTCGGTGCTCGGTGCGGCCGAGACGAAGTCGATACCAACCCTGGCTACCATCACGTAGGCAGCGCCCACTTTTTCCACAGGAGGTAGACGAGGTGATGTGGAAAGATCTGCATGGATCCGTTTCGACGGGTTCGTTGCTGGATCGGCGCTACCGGATCGACGCGCCCATCGCACGTGGCGGAATGTCGACCGTGTACCGCGCACTCGACACCCGGCTGGACCGACCGGTCGCAGTCAAGATCATGGACCCCAAGTTCGCCGAGGATCCGCAGTTCGTCGCCCGGTTCGAGTTCGAGGCGAGGGCCGTGGCCAGGCTCAACAATCCGGGCCTCGTCGCTGTGTACGACCACGGCCGAGACGGAGAGTTCGCGTTTCTGGTCATGGAGTTGGTGGAGGGCGGAACCCTGCGCGAACTTCTCCGTGAGCGTGGGCCGATGCCGCCGCACGCGGCTGCCGCGGTGGTCCGACCGGTTCTCGACGCCCTGGGTACCGCTCACCGTGCAGGCCTCGTTCACCGCGACATCAAACCCGAGAACATTCTCATCTCGGACGGCGGGGACGTGAAGATCGCCGATTTCGGCCTCGTTCGAGCCGTGGCGGCCTCGAATGCCACGTCGAGTTCCGTCATTCTGGGCACAGCCGCCTATCTCTCGCCCGAACAGGTGACGACCGGGTCCGCCAATGCGGGCAGCGACGTGTACGGCGTGGGTGTCGTCCTGTTCGAGTTGCTGACCGGGCGTACCCCCTTCAACGGTGACACGTCCCTCTCGATCGCGTACCAGCGGATCGACAACGATGTTCCCCATCCCAGCGCATACATCGCGGGTGTGCCGCCGGAATTCGACGAGCTGGTGGCCCGCGCCACCGATCGAGACCCGGCCTCCAGGTTCCAGAACGCCGACGAGATGGCACGTGCGCTCCGCGTGGTGTGTGGACGGTTGGAACTGCCCCCGTACCGCGTGCCTGCGCCGCGGCGTTCGGCCGAACATCGCAGTGCTGCAGCGTTGGGTGCGCCCACCACGTTCGCCGGCGAGCGCCCCGCCGCCGAACCACCCACCCAGGTGGTGTCGTCCACGCCCCCACCGGATGCTGTGGTGCATCACACCCGCGTTCAGACTGCACCGACGTATCGCGGCGACGCTTCGGGACCGACCGTCGACGACGACTCGGCCGATGCCACACCGTCGCGCGCACTGGGTCGCCGCGAGTACCAGTTCCCCGACTTCGATGCCGACCGGCAGCGTTCGCGCCGAGCCATCGTCATCTGGCTGACCATCGTCGCGCTACTGGCGGTCGCCGTGGGAATCGGTGGTTGGTGGATGGGATCGGGCAGATACACCTCCGTCCCTGAAATCGGCGGATTGGATCTGCAGAGCGCACAGAGCACGCTCGCGGCCGCGGACCTGGAGAACACCGTCCAGGGCACCTACTCGGACACCATGCCGGTCGATGCTCTGATCGGCACCGACCCGGCCTCCGGTTCACGGGTGGCGAAGGGCGACACCGTCGACGTGCTCGTGTCGCTGGGCAAGCCGACCGTTCCGGACATCACGTCGAACATCTCGATCGGTGACATGCAGGATCTGTTGCGTGAGCGAACTTTCGAACCGGTCGACGGCGGTGAGGCATTCAGCACCACCGCACCCGTCGGCGGGGTCGCGGCGTTGGACCCGGCGCCGGGAACCACACTCGCCGTCGGCGACACCGTCAAGATCCTGCGTTCCAAAGGCGCACCGCCGGTGGAGGTTCCGGACGTGAACGGCCTGACAGCCGAGGAGGCGACGGCAGCGCTCGCCGCCGTCGACATCTCGGTGTCCGGCACCCAGGACCAGTTCGACAAGGACGTCGACGGCGGCCGCGTCGCGGGTACGTCACCGGAGATCGGCACGTCCGTCACCGCGGGAAGCAGTGTGGAACTGCAGATCTCGAACGCGGTCTCGGTGCCGTCCCTGCTCGGACGATCCGTCGGCTCGGCACGAGAGACGGTTCAACGGTTGGGCTTGGACGTACAGGTCCGTCAGGTCTTCGACACCGACGGCTCACTCGTGGTGTCGCAGACCCCGGGACCTGGATCCAGAGTGGCCCCGGGGTCGACGGTCACCGTCGTGTCGTTGCCCTGATGCGGCGGTAGTTCAGCCGCGCAGCATCTCCGCGACCAGGAAGGCGAGTTCGAGCGACTGCTGAGTGTTGAGCCTGGGGTCGCACGCTGTCTCGTAGCGCCCGGCCAGATCCAGATCCGAGATCTCCTGAGCGCCACCGAGGCACTCGGTGACGTTGTCCCCGGTCAACTCGACGTGCAGTCCACCCGGATGCGTTCCGAGCGCGCGGTGGATCTCGAAGAAGCCCTGAACCTCGTCGACGATTCGGTCGAAGTGTCGAGTCTTGTATCCCGTCGACGCCTCGTGCGTGTTGCCGTGCATCGGGTCGCACTGCCAGATGACCTGGTGTCCGGTGGCCTGCACCTTCTCGATAATGGGCGGCAGTAGCTCACGGACCTTGCCGTTGCCCATCCGCGAGATCAGGGTGAGCCGGCCGGGCTTGTTCGTCGGGTCGAGGCGTTCCACGTATTCCACGGCCATGTCCGGCGTGGTGGACGGCCCGATCTTCAGCCCGATGGGATTGTTGATCAACTCTGCGAGCGCGATGTGCGCCCCGTCGAGCTGACGGGTCCGGTCGCCGATCCACAGGAAGTGCGCGGACAGGTCGTACAGCTTGGGATGCTCGGCGTCCGCGTTGTCCAGCCGCAGCATCGCGCGCTCGTAATCCAGTACCAGTGCCTCGTGACTGGCGAAGATCTGCGCGGTTTCCAGGTTGGGATCCTTGACACCACAGGCGTCCATGAACCGCAGACCGCGATCGATCTCCCCCGCCAACGCCTCGTACCGGGCACCGGCAGGCGAGTTCTGGACGAACTCGCGGTTCCAATCGTGCACCTTGTGCAGATCTGCCATACCTGCGCCGGTCAGGGCGCGCACGAGGTTCATCGCAGCGCTCGCGTTGGCGTACGCGCGCACCAGACGGGACGGATCGTGCTGGCGGACAGCCTCGTCCGCGACGAGGGAGTTGACCATGTCACCGCGGTAGGACTTGAGCCCCAGCGCGTCGACATCGGCCGACCTGGGCTTGGCGTACTGGCCGGCGATCCTGCCTACCTTGACCACCGGCAGGCTTGCGCCGTACGTCAGAACGACCGCCATCTGCAGCAAGGTGCGGATGTTGCCCTTGATGTGCGGCTCCGTGTTGTCGACGAACGTCTCCGCACAATCACCACCCTGCAGCAGGAAGGCCTCACCCCGCGCGACCGCGGCCAGCTGGTCCGACAAGGACTCGACCTCGCCGGCGACGGTGATCGGGGGAACGCTCTCGAGCACTTTCCGCATGTCGGCTGCCTGCGCCGAATCCCACGACGGCTGCTGCGCCGCCGGCCGTGCGAGCGCGTCGTCGAGTTGCTGGCGCAACGTCGACGGCAAGGGCGGCAGGTCGGGCAAGCGGTCGATGGGTACGTCGACAGTCCAGTTCACCGGTACAGGATATTCGCACCGATACCGGTGCCGGCGTCGGGCTCCCCTGTCCGCCGCCGTGTCAGTTCGACGCGTCCTCGACGGCCCTGTATTTGGCGAGATTGTGTCGGGCGTCGGCCAATGCGTCGTGTGCATCGTCGGGAGCGGGAGGCAGATACGGACTACCTCTGTCCTCCCAATGTTGACGAAGCTCACGAGTGAATCGCGGCAGCGATCGAGGCAGCTCGGTCATCGATCCCCAGAGTTGGCACAGCGCGACATGGTCGTATGCGGCGACCCACGCCCACAGTTCCACCTCGGCACCCGGGTGAGGCACCAGAAATTCCAGCAGCTCGTCGCGGATTCTCGCGCGACTCTTCCACAGCGGCGACGAGTACGGTGGCAGCTTGGGGAGGACGTTCCGGCGGACCCACTTGCCCGCCCGCTCGGGATCGAACTCGGAGGACACGGCGTAGAACTCACGTCCGTCCTCGGAGACCACAGCGATCGAGACCAGCTCGATTGTGCGACCATCCTCGATGAACTCGGTGTCGTAGAAGTAGCGCACGCTTCGAAGACTATCGGGCAGCCACAGGGTCGGCGTGAGTGGAGCCTGTGGAATGAACCAGGCTCAGCAGTGAGTGGAGCCTGCGGAATGAACCAGGCTCAGCAGTGAGTGGAGCCTGCGGAATGAATCGGGGTGGGTGCCACACACCGTCGAGAATCGATATCGAGCACGCAGAAGGAACACGATGCTGGAAACACCAGAGATCGACGCGGATTTGTCGGCGGGATCGACGCGACGTCGTCCGTCGCCGTCGATCGTCGTAGTGTGCGTGATCATTGCCGTCGCAGCGTTGGCAGGCATCGCGTACAACATTCTCGGCTTGCCGGGGCTGCGTGGCCTGACTCCGCTCGGGAATTATTACCGCATCGACCTCGACGTCTATCGAATCGGTGGCGGCGTGTTCGCTTCCGGTTCGCCGTTGTACGGGCAGATGCCTCCGACTGCGCTGGGAAATACTCTTCCCTTCACGTACCCGCCTATTGCCGCTGTTCTGTTCAGTCCGTTGTCCGCTGTCAGTCTGTACTGGGCGAACATCATCGTGACGAGTGTGTCGCTGGTGTTGCTGTTCGCCACCATCGTGCTGACGTTGAGGTCGCTCGGCGTGCCTGCCTCGATGTCGGCGTGGAGAGAACAGAAACTGCCGAGCCATGTTCTGCTGTGGTCCGCCGTCGCCGTCTTCGCTGCTGCGCTTCTGCTCGAACCGGTGTTCTCGACTCTCGACTACGGGCAGATCAACATCCTGTTGATGGCGTTCGTCACCGCCGACTGCCTGCTTCGTAAGACTCCGTGGCCGCGCGGACTCCTCATCGGCTTCGTCGCCGCGGTGAAGCTGACACCTGCCGTTTTCGTCCTGTACTTCCTGCTCCGCAAGGACTTTCGTGCCGCCGTCGTGGCCGGTGTCAGCTTTGCCGCGTTCACTGCACTCGGATTCCTGATCACGTTCTCGGACTCGGTGACCTACTGGACCGACACATTGATCGATTCCGACCGAATCGGTCGGCCCGCGTACCCCGCGAATCAAAGCATCACCGGTGTGCTCGCGCGCTTCGGACTCGACGATTCGCTTCGCTCGGTTCTCTGGATCGCACTGTCCTGCTGTGTCCTCGCGGTAGCGGCGCTTGCGATGCGACGAGCCTTCTCGGCCGGGCAAGGCGCACTGGCCCTGGGAGTGAACGCGATCTTCGGTCTGCTCGTGTCCCCGGTGTCCTGGTCTCACCACTGGGTGTGGGTGGTCCCGTTCATGATGGCCCTGACTGCACTCGCCTACCGCAGGCGTAGCTACCTGACGTTCGCGCTCGTCGGCGTCGGCATTGTGTTGATGCACTTCGCGCCGCACTGGCGACTGGCACCCGGCCGCTACTCGGGGCTCGGGTGGCCGCTGTGGGACCAGGTAGCGGCGTCGTCGTACGTCCTTTGGGGAGCCGCTGCTCTCGTCGTCGTCTTCGCGCTGCTGCGCTCGCCCGGAGTCGGTCGAACCCCTTCTGCGTCCTGACGACCCGCAGAACACTCAGCTCGCGCGGGTATCCGGGATTCGCTCGGAACCTGCGACGGCGGAGTCCTCGGGCTTCTTCTTCATCGACGCCGCGTACACGTCCACGTACTCCTGACCGGACAGCAGCATCAGGTCGTACATGACCTCGTCGGTGACCGCGCGCTCGACGAAGCGGTTGCCCGCCATACCGTCGAAGCGCGAGAAGTCGATGGGCTTACCGATCTTGATGGTGATCTTCGCCGGACGCCACATCTTGGAACCGATGGGGTTCATCTTGTCGGTGCCGATCATCGCGACGGGAACAACCTGAACACCGGTCTGCAGAGCAAGCCGCGCCATACCTGTCTTGCCCTTGTACAGACGACCGTCGGGCGAACGGGTGCCCTCGGGGTAGATACCGAGGAGCTTGCCCTTGCCGATGACTCGCGCGCCTGCATTCAACGCGTCCTGCGCAGCATCCGCTCCGGTCCGGTCGATGGGGACTTGACCGACCGCGGTGAAGAACCACTTCTGGAATGCGCCCTTGAGCCCGTGTCCGGTGAAGTACTCGCTCTTCGCGAGGAACGTGATGCGCCGCTGCACTTTCAGCGGCAGGTAGAACGAGTCGAGAACCGCCTGATGGTTGCTGGCGAGGATCATCGGTCCTCGCGCAGGAATGTTCTCGAGGCCCTCTATCGTCGGCCTACCCAGTGCAACCAGAAGCGGACCGATGAGGACGTACTTGAACAGCCAATACCACATGGCGTCCTTCCTGGTGAGACCAACGATGTCGAGTATCGGGTGCAGAGGAAACTGTACCTATCGTTTATGACGCCAGCCACAGATAGTGCGCACACGGGAGAAGCATCACAGAACCGGACCGTGAGGTCGCATCCGGACAGTCGGCGCAAGGCCTCGCGTGCGTCAGCGTGACATTGTCGAGAACGCGCTTCGCGCAAGGTCGGCCGCACCGATCATTCCGGCGGCCTCGCCCAGCTGGGTGGCGCGGATGGTCGCGAGTGGGCGGTGCCCCGCACCCGTCACCAGGCGCGCACAATGCTCGGTCGCCTCGTTGAGGAATTGGCTGGACGACGTCGCCACTCCGCCGGCGATCACGATCAGATCGGGATCGTAGACATCGCTCACCATCGACAGCCCGACGCCGAGCCATCGCGAGAACTCGTGCATGGTGCGGATACCGATCTCGTCGCCGTCCTGGGCCGCCGAGGCGATCCTCCGTCCCGTCAGCGAACCGGGATCGAGAAAGACCTCGCGCGCCAGAATCGTCGACGAACCCTGATCTGCGGCAAGAAATTCGACGGCAGTGTCCACCAATGCCGTTCCGCTGCAGTACCGTTCCCAGCATCCTCGCTTGCCGCAGGGGCAGGCACGACCGTCCGGGACTACTTGGATGTGCCCGAGTTCCGGTGCAACACCGTAACTTCCGCGATAGATCTTGCCGTCGATCAGAAGCGCGGCACCGATACCCGTTCCGATGGCGACCATCACGACGTTGCGGCCGTCGGCTGCAGCACCGAATCGGTACTCGGCCCACGCCGCCGAGTTGGCGTCGTGCTCCAGCACGACGGGCAAGCCGATACGGTCGCTCATCCGTTTGGCTACCGGGCTACCCACCCACGGGAGATGCGGGGCGAATCGGACCGACGTCCGATCGGAATCGAGGAAACCCGCGACCGCCAGACCGACTGCCTCCACGGGGTGCCGAGTCGCGAGTTCGCGGACGACACGCTCCAACCCGCGCTCGAGGGCAGCAGCGGTGTGCGGCGTCGGCGACTGGGTGGAATCGATGACCTGACCGGACGCGTCGACTACGGACGCACGCAAACTGGTGCCACCGACGTCGATACCGATCGTGAGTGATTGACGCTGCCGTTTCATTGTCCGACCTTTCTCGGCCGCCCCCAACGGCTATCTCGAGCTTCCGCGCTTCGGCCACCCCTGGAACGGCTGTCCGTCAGTTCCCGGGCTTCTCGGTGGCCGCATCTTTCAAGGTAACCGTAATAGGTACGAACTTCGCTCGTCGAACTATCGGGTCTTCCGTGTCGTGCCCGACAGTGCTGTCCTCGCCGTGAGGCATGTCACCGGAGATGTCTTCCGCCGACGACGCCGCGGTGTCGCGCGCACCGGCGTAGCCCCCACCAGGAGCAGGGCCGCCCGCGTGCTCGGCCATGATCTGCCTCAGCAACGCCAGAACCGTCGCGCCCTCGGAGGCGAGCAGCGTCAACAGGTCGTGCTGCTCCCCTCGCAACAAGGCAGCCAACGCGCAGACCGGGCACCAACTGCATCCCTGCTTCGGTCGTTCGCTCTGCTCCTCGACAGCTTGACGGAGAACAGGTTCCAACCTCGTCAGCACCGTCTCCGCGAGCGACCACAATTCAGCCGCGACATCCGAATGGCGCTCGTTCACGTCGAACACACGCCTCGACGAGCGTCCCGCGCACTTACCTTCATGCCGGCCACACCGCCGGGTCGGGACGGAAACGGATGACGAGGCGCCCGGCATCGAACTCCGCGCCGAGCACGATGCATCGCCTCAGGACGGAAGCGAGCCGGACGCGCCTGCGAACGCCGTCGGCCCCGATGATCACGTCGTCGTCCACGCGTCCGAGAGTGAGGGTCGACGGATCGACGAGCGGCAGAACCATCGTCATCGCGTAGATCGACTCCAACCCTGTTCCTGACTCGTGCGCGACGGTCGGCGTGTCCGTTCCCGGTCGCTCGTCCGTCGTGTCGGTGGTCCGTTGCGTGTTCAGTGCAGCAAGAGAGCCCAACCCTACCGGCTCCTGGGATGCCTGTTCCACGACGACGACGGCCGTACCTGCAGCGAGGTCGGATACCTCTCCGAGCACCTCCTGTTGAGCGGACCGCCACCCTTCGAACCAGAATACGGCGGGGTGCGCTCCGACCAAGCCGATCGACGACGAATTGAGCAGCGGCAGAACTTTGTTGACGACGATCGTGTCCACGGCCAGACCCGTCAGCGCAGCCGCGGACAGCGTCCGCCTGGCCTCGGCGACACCGACTCGGTCCGGGGTGAGCACCACCGTCATCGATGTTCGAGAGTGGTCGAGGAACAGTTCCCTGATACGTTCCGCCGCGGTGACGATGTTCTCCAGCATCGCGACGACGAGGGTCAGTCTCGGGTCCGTGCCGGTTCCGGCGACGATCCGGTCGTGGCGCGGCCAGAGCCGTTCGAGATACCCGGCAACGAGGTCCGGCAGTTGAAGAATGCGCAATGCGTCCGCGGTGGCCGGAAGGTCGACGAACACAGTGTCCCAGCGGGATTGGTCGACGAGGTCGACCAGCCGATCGAGACCGACGAGTTCCTGTACCCCTGGAGCGCCGATGATCTCCTCGGGATCGACCGCACCGAACCGGACTCCGTGTTCGTGGCCGGCGCCGGCCATGGACAGGATGGAGGTCAACGCGGCGTATTTCGTCGCCACCAGGGCCAGAGTGTCCAGTTCGAGAACGTCCAATCCAGGCTCGACCGCCGTGGGCTCGGCCCCCGCGCGGCCGTTGTTCACGCCGAGCACGTCAGTCACCGAATGCGCTTGATCGAACGAGACGACGAGAGCTCGTGCTCCCGCTCGTACGTCGTCGGCAGCCGACTTCAGCGCAAACGTCGTTTTGCCCGCACCGCCTTTACCGACGAACAGCCGGACTGCAGTGCGGGCATCGGAACGGGCCTCGGTCAGCCTTCGACTCGCTTCTTCAGTTCTTTGAGTGCAGTGTCGGTGATGACTTTCTCTGCCTTCCGCTTGAACAGACCGATCATCGGAATGTTCAGGTCCACGGCGAGTTCGTACGTGACCTCGGTACCGCCGGCTGCGTTGTCCTTCAACGTGTACGAGCCGTTCTGCGATTTCTGCATCTCACCCGACACCAGTTCCCAGGACACGGACTTTCCGTCCGCTGCCCACTGGTAACTCAGCTCGTAGGTGTCCTTGACCATGCCCGCGTCCAGTACGAACTTCACCCGCTCGGCGCGACCGTCGGATCCGGCCGCGACGACCTCGACGGACTTCGCCGCCGACACCCAGGACGGGTAGGCATCGAAGTCCGCGATCACGTCCATCACCTGCGCGGACGGAGCATCGACTGTGATCGACCTCTGAGTTCTCTCGGCCATCGTGGTTACTCGGTGTCCCTTCTGTTCTCACGCCGCACTTGTTCACGTCATCGGCAGGTACGTACGTCACCCGTGCCGGGGAGCACTGCCGTCCCTCATCTCACACGATGGCAGGCGGCTCGCACAACGGCCGCTCACCTGCCGCGCGTCCCGCCTCGAGCTCTCGTTTCACTTCGAACGCCATTGCCTTGCCTGCTACCCGTCGCCGTTGATTCTCCGCGGCGAGGTCGATGGATGTCCGGACGGCGGGCTCCGCGTGCAGAAAGTAATGGAGTACGACGCCGTCGAGCTTCGGAACGGGCTCGAGCCAGACCTCCATCGTTCCTGTCAGGGCGCCCTCGACGGACCACCTGAAGCCTTTGTCGGCGCGATCGTCGGTGACGTCGATGCGGAGGTCCGGCCACCATCGGCGCCAACGCCTCGGATGCCCCAGCGACTCCGCCACGGCGGAACCCGGCGCAGCGACGAACGTCTGATCGGCTACTTGGACACTGCTCATGAGATGAGCTTCACACATCGGGACTTCAGCGCGCGCACGAGGCGGTCGAACCGGCCGCGCGGCCGGGTCTACAGTGAGACGAATCCGACTACTCGTGAGTAGAGCTAACGTTCATTGGAGGTAACCGTGCGCGAGTTCACATCTCCCGCCGCTTTTGTCGTCGAAGAATCTGCGTCGGTCGTGGACACCGTGTTCGCTCGGTCGGTCTCCGAACCTCGGTCGGTCGCATTTCGCCGGTTCGCGAACGGTTCCTGGTCGGATGTCACCGCCGAGCAGTTCGCCACGGAGGTGAACGCCGTCGCGAAGGGTTTGATCGCCGCAGGCGTCGAGCAGGGTGACCGAGTCGGGCTGATGTCGTCCACCCGGTACGAATGGACGGTCGTGGACTACGCGATCTGGGCCTCGGGCGGAGTCACGGTCCCGATCTACGAAACGTCGTCGGCAGGTCAGGTGGAATGGATCCTGTCCGACGCCCAACCTGTTCTGCTGATCCTCGAGACCGAGAAACACGTAACCGAAACCGCGGACGTGGTGGCCGCCGCAGAATCGGTGCGGACGACCTTCCGAATCGACGCAGGCAACGACGACAACGGTGCTGTTGCTCGGTTGACCGAACTGGGTGCAACCGTCGAGGACAACGCCGTACGCACACGCGTCGACGCCCTGCGCTCCTCGGATCCAGCGACGCTCATCTACACCTCCGGCACCACGGGGCGTCCCAAAGGTGTGCAGTTGACGCACGCGAACCTCGTCGCCGAGTCTCGTGGAATTCGCGAAACTTCTTTGAAGGAGTTGCTGCGGCCCGGCAGCCGGACGTTGATGTTCCTACCGTTGGCGCACGTTCTCGCTCGCGCGGTCACGATCGCCGCGTTCGACGCAGGCACGGCCGTCGGGCACACGAGCGACATCCCCAATCTCGTCGCGACGTTCGGTTCCTTCCGCCCGGACTTCATACTCTCGGTGCCCCGTGTGTTCGAGAAGGTCTACAACACCGCCAAGCAGAAGGCACACGCGGACGGCAAGGGCAAGATCTTCGACGCAGCCGCGGACACGGCCGTGGCGTGGAGCGAAGCGCAGGACACAGGCGCAGGTCTGGTGTTGCGGATCAAGCACGCTGTGTTCGACAAGCTCGTTTACTCGAAGTTGCGCGCTGCGCTCGGCGGGCAGTGCCAACTCGCGATCTCCGGTGGCGCGCCGCTCGGTGCACGCCTCGGCCACTTCTACCGAGGTATCGGAGTACCGATCTTCGAGGGCTACGGACTTACCGAGACCAGTGCAGCATTCGCGGTCAACACGATCGGCCACCAGCGCGTGGGCAGCGTCGGACGACCACTGCCCGGCAATACGGTTCGCATTGCCGAAGACGGCGAGATCCAGCTTCGCGGCCCAGTGGTGTTCGACGGCTACTGGCGTAACGACGAGGCATCGGCCGAGTCACTCGACGAAGGCTGGTTCCGTACAGGCGATCTGGGTTCGGTGGACGGCGACGGGTACATCACAATCACGGGTCGCAAGAAGGAACTCATCGTCACCGCGGGTGGAAAGAACGTGTCGCCTGCGGGGCTGGAGGACCGGTTGCGCGCGCACCCACTCGTCAGTCAGGCCATCGTCGTCGGCGATCAGAAGCCGTTCATCGGTGCGCTCGTCACGCTCGACGAGGACGCACTGTCCGGATGGAAGGACGCACACGGCAAAGCCGCCGACGCGACGGCTGCGGATCTCGCGACCGACCCCGACCTCATCGCCGACCTCGATGCGGCTGTGGCGGACGCCAACACCACTGTCTCGCATGCCGAAGCGATCAAGAAGTACCGCGTACTTCCAAGCGATTTCACCGAGGACGCCGGTGAGATGACGCCGACCATGAAACTCAAGCGCAACGTCATCACGGCGTCGTACGCCAAGGACATCGAGGCCATCTACTCCAAGTGAACGTCGCCTGTGATGGAAGCCGAGACTTTCCCGGCTTCCATCACAGCAAGCGTCGAAGCTTCGCTGCCAATGCGTCCCACTGCCATTCGGCTCGGACCCAGGAGCGACCTGCGTTTCCCATCGTCGTCGCGAGCGCTCGATCGGAGAGAATCCGTACGACGGCGTCGGTGATCGCATCGACGGACGTGCCGTCGACCACCAAGCCGGTCTTGCCTTCGAGGACGGTTTCGGGTGCGCCACCGGACATTCCGGCGACGACGGGGACTCCGGTCGCGGACGCTTCGAGGTAGACGATGCCGAGACCTTCGACGTCGAGACCGGCGCCTCGCGTCCGGCTGGGCATCGCGAACACGTCGGCAATCGTGTGATGTGCCGCCAGCTCGGCGGAAGGGACGGTGCCGGTGAAGATCACATGCTCCTCGACACCGGCCTTGCGCGCCAAGGCGCGCAGAGTTCCTTCGTAGGGACCGCCTCCGACGATCACCAGGACGGCGCCGTTCACCTCCGCCCGGATGCCCTCGATCGATCGGATCAGGTAGTCCTGCCCTTTCCGCGGTACCAGCCGGGACAGACACAGAACCGTCGGACGATCCCCGAGTCCGTACCGCGCCCGAAGCTCGGTTCGCGCCGCGTCGTCCGGTTTGAATCGGTCGGTGTCCACTCCGGACGGAACGTGTTCGAGGGCTGCACGTGGACCGAATGCCGCGGCGAATCTGCCGCGGGTGTACTTGCTGACGTAGGTCACCGTATCGACGGAGTTGCCGATGATGCGCAGGGTGCCTCGCCCACCGGGAACCATCGACCACCCCACCTCGTGACCGTGAGTACTTGCGACGATTGTCTCCGCTCCGGCGCGTCGCACCGCAGGGGCCATCACCGCGAGCGGTGCCGCCGCACCGAACCACACCGAATCGCACCCGTGCGTCCGCACCAGCTGCGCCGCCCGCCGCGCCACCAGCGGAGTGGGAAGCATCAGTGTCGTCGGGTGCCGAACCACCTCGAACGGCTGACGTTCGTCGAACTTCACATGACTGTCTCCGCGCCACCGCGGCGCATAGACCACCAACTCGTCCGCAGGGAACCGCGTGGCGAAACTGTGCAAGTAGGACTGGATGCCGCCGGGGCGTGGTGGAAAGTCGTTCGTCACCAGCAGAGTCCTAGGCATGTGATCACCGTAGGTCAGCGGGACTGCTCGAGAACCCACGACCCCCATTGGTCCACGAACTCGTCCATGCCGATTCCCAGAGCGGAGGCGACGCCCCCCGCTGTCTCGGCTGCAGTCTTCGGGCCATCCGCGAGTTGCATGTACAACCGGCGCTGTGACGGTTCGCCGAACGTGGCTGCCACGAAGGCGAAGACAGACCAGGCGGACTCGTACGCGAGGGTGGTGCGCACTCCCCCCGCTGAGAAGTCGGAATCCTCCGGGAGCACCGTCGGTGAACCCCCCTGCGCCACCACAGCACTCAAAGTCGGTGCAATGCGGGCGAACTCGATATCCGATTCGCGATAGCCCGAATAGTCCGCGAACCCCTCGAGCACCCACATGGGTGAACCGTCGACGGTGTCGGATCTTGCCGCGACATGGGTGAGCTCGTGGCGCAGAACGGTTCGAGTCGTGACATCGGTGAGCCGAGCAGGGGCTCCGGGCCCGAACACGACTCGTTGTCCGGTCACCGGCCGGTCCTGGCGCACCGCATCCGACACCGTCACGGCGGCGACGTCGGACTCCGCGGTGGCGTCTCCGGCCGATGCCGCGAATTCCGCTGCCGATCCGGAAGTGAAGATCAACGCCGACTGCGGCCAGTCGTCGCCGTAGAAGCTGGTGACGGCATCGACGGCCGAGGGTAGCTCGGCAACGACCGCGTCGACGAGTGCGCTCTGGTCCGGATGGCCGAGCACGACGGAGGTACCACCCGCGGTGGCAACCGATCGCGCGATAACGGGCCCGAAGTCCCACGGTCCTCGCCACGTCGTCCGATCCGTTCCCGGCACCGGCGCGTCCGACACGATGCGCCACTCGTCATCACGCCGCGCCACCACCAGGGAAACCGGTCGACGTGTCGATTCGGCGTCGGGTCCGGACACTCCGTAGCGCAACACCACGGACGGCGCCCAGACATCGGCGGCGTTCAGCGGCGACGCGATCGCCGAGGGAACCGGAATCTCCGGCTCGTCGACCAGTTCGTATCCCCAGTCCGAGAACGGGACTGCGGACATGTCGTTCGCTCGACGGACCTGGGCCTGCAGAAACTCGGGATCCGCCGCGGGATCGACGACCTGCTCCAACGCGTCGACGTCGTTGGTGCGGAGTGCGTCCGCCCATTTCTGCAGCAGCTCCTCGACGCCGTTCCGCCGACCGTCCTCGTAGGGGTTCGAGACAGTCGTGGACTGCGGTGAGTCAGGCGGTGGCGTCGTAGTTGCCCCGGACGCGCAGGAACCGAGCACGGATACTGCACACAACAACGCGAACGACGCTCGAAGTGCCCGTGCTCGCACGACGGAGATCAGTAGCGACGTGCGCCGTAGAACGGGAACGACGCCATGGACTGCACCTTCACCGGGACGCCGAACGTGGAGGCGTGCAGAACGTTGCCGTTACCCGCGTACAGGCCGACGTGCGACGCGTCGGGGTAGAAGAGCACGACGTCTCCGGGCTGCAGGTCCTTCTGATCGACGGGAGTGCCGCCCGCGGCCTGAGCCTGACTGGACCGGGGCAGGGTCTTTCCCACCTGCTTGTACGCCCACACGACCAAGCCCGAACAGTCGAATCCGTCCGGTCCGGTCGCGCCCCACACGTAGGGCTTACCGATCTGGGTGAGCCCAGCCTGCAGGGCACCGGAACCCGACCCGGGGATGAGGTTGGACAGAATCTTGGACAGATCGAACCCAGGCGGCAGAGGCGAACCCGCGAGCTCGGCCTGCTCCGCTCCGGACAGTGCGTTGAAGCTGGCGATGACCTCGGCCATCTGACTCTGGAGCTCGCTCTGCTTGGCCTGAAGATCGTCGCTGACGACCTTGGCTTGCTCTGCTGCCGCGCGCGCGGCGTCGGCCGCGGCACGTGCTGCCTGATCCGCCGCCGCTGCATCGGCGCTGGCCTGCTTGAACTGCTCCACCTGACGCGCCGTCTCAGCGGAAATGACGTCGAGCGCAGACATCTGGTCGAGGAGTTGCTGTGGAGAGTCACTGACCATCACAGCGAACAGACGATTGGTCCGGCCGCCTTGATAGTTGGCGTTGGCGACCTTGTCGACGGCCGGCTTCACCTGCGCCAGGGCCTCCTGCGCACTATCCAACTCGGCCTGGTGTGCCCCCACTGCGGCCTCAGCGTCGCGTTGCACGGCTGTCTTCGCATCCAGATCGATCTGGGCGTTGTGCATTGCCTCCGTCGTCTGCTCGGATTCTCGTGACAGGTCCGCAAGACGTGTCTGAGCGTCGGATGCACTGTCGACACCCGGCTGCGCGTTGGCTACGGCCGTCGGCGAGACGACGAGGCAGGCCGCGAGAATGGCCGCCGCGAGAATGCCCTTCTTCGAGCGGGTGACGCGCTTGACAATCGGTGTCGCCACGGAAGGTGACTCTCCGTTCTTGCAGTTCGTAGTCCGAGGGGTGCGCCGAAATCAGACTTTCGGCGAAGAAACAAACCCTACCCATGAGTAGGTGGCCGCGGGCGTGGAACGAGACCGGAATTTCGGACTTTTTCGGAACTCGACTCCCGCTCCACCGAGGTCGACGGTCTCGAACAGGTTACGGTCCGGCGGCCGACGAGTCCATTCGGCGTCCTTGCAGGCTCCGCGCACCGGTGCCTGACGAAAAACAGCACCAGGCGAGCCCGTGGGGCTCACTCCTGGTGCTGTCCTTACACACGATCATCGAATCAGTAGCGACGCGCTCCGTCGAACGGCATCGACGAGACGGGCGCGACCTTGACGGGAACACCCGACGTCGACGCGTGGATGACGTTGCCGTTACCCGCGTAGATTCCCGAGTGCGATCCGCCGTAGAACGAGACGACATCGCCCGGCTGCAGGTCGGACTGCGACACGGGGGTGCCTGCCGCGGCCTGGTCGTAGCTGGTACGCGGCAAGCTGATGCCGGCCTGCTTGTACGCCCACTGAACGAGTCCGGAGCAGTCGAACGAGTCGGGTCCCGAAGCGCCGTAGACGTACGGCGAACCGATCTTCGACTCGGCGGCCTGAACTGCCTTGGCAGCCGGGGTGACCTGTGGTGCGAGCGGTGCGGGGGCCGCAGGCAGACCGGGGATCTCGGTCGGCAGCGGCGGAAGACCTGGGATTTCCGGAATCTCGAAGGTACCGACTCCGGGGATGGTGATGGGGGCCGCCATTGCGGGGGCTGCGGGCAGAACGACCGCACCGGCAGTGATCGCGCCGGCTACGAGGATTCGACGCAATTGGCGGGTTGAAGTATGTGACGCCACGAGAAAGGGTTGCTCCGTTTCTTCCACTCATCCGCCGACCGAGTTAGCTGACGGGTTCGGGCTGGGAAGATCAGCCCTACCCACCCGGACGCTGGTAGCGGCCGAAGCAGGATTCACCCCAATGGAAATCGGGTTCCCGGTACGGGCGCTCTCGCGAGCATCCCGATTAGGCGGTGACTTGCGACGCCGCTCCGGTTTGGATTGGCGAGACTCCGCAAGGTCTCAGGAAGATTACGAAACGGCATACCCCTGTGTCGACCCCAACTCGCCGAAGCGAGGCGTAGAAGTCGATTCGACGCTAGATCGCGCGTCGATCCCCGCTTGTGTCACGAGCCGGTAACGACCCCTCGGACGGACCCTGTTCCGGGTCGACTACGAGACGTAGTTTCGGCACGAGACCACCCTCGGCAAGAACGTCCATGGCCCCCAGTTCTTCCTGGTCGAGAGCTATCCGAGGGTGCGGCATCCCGACGTCCACCGGACGCCCCGGGGCCATACCGGGCGGTCCGAGCAACACCGTCACGACACAGTCTGCGCACGCGATGTCACGGACCTTGCAATCACTGCAATCGACGATCATGTGATCTCCATCTCTTTCCCGTTCGGTCGACCCTTCACGGCGAAACCTAGCGATCCACTCCGACACGTTCAGCGTCCCGAGCAAGATCGACATTGCTGTCGGTGCCTGTCGCTACCGTCTGCACTCGTGAGCGTCCCGATTCAGCTGAGCTTCGACGAGCTCGACACTCCGTTGCACGACACGACGTTCGTCGTGGTCGACCTGGAGACCACAGGTGGCAGCCCGGACACCGAAGCGATCACCGAGATCGGGGCAGTGAAGATTCGGGGCGGCGAGGTCATCGCCGAGTTCGCGACGCTGGTGGACCCGGGCCGATCCATTCCGCCGTACATCGTCGAGCTCACCGGGATCACCACTGCCATGCTGATCGGCGCCCCTCGGATCGACCGAGTGCTGCCGAGCTTTCTCGAGTTCGCGCGCGGCTCGGTCCTCGTCGCACACAACGCCCGTTTCGACACTGCTTTCCTCAGGGCGGCCGCGTCACGCCTGGACATCGCCTGGCCCAAGTTCCAGGTGCTCTGCACGGTCAAACTCGCCCGGCGAGTACTCACCCGCGACGAGGCACCCTCGGTGAAACTGTCGGCACTGTCCTCGCTCTTCCAGGTCAGCACCGTGCCCACCCACCGCGCCCTCGACGATGCACGAGCAACGGTCGACGTACTGCACGCATTGATCGAGCGAGTAGGTAATCAGGGTGTCCACAGCTATGCGGAACTCGTCGACTACCTGCCTGCTGTGTCGGCCGGGCAAAGAGCCAAACGCTCACTCGCTTCTCACCTACCCCGCACCCCGGGCGTCTATCTCTTCAAGGGACCGGGCAACGAGGTGCTGTACGTCGGCACGTCGAACAATCTGCAACGACGCGTGCGCAATTACTTCACCGGGTCCGAGACGCGTGGCCGCATGAAGGAAATGGTGGGCCTCGCCGTCGGCGTCGACCACGTCGAATGCGCCCATGCCCTCGAAGCCGGAGTGCGCGAGCTTCGACTTCTGTGCGCCCACATCCCCCCGTACAACCGCCGCTCCAAATTCCCCAAGAAGGGTTGGTGGATCACGACGACCACGGAGGCGTTTCCACGCCTCTCCGTCGTCCGCTCACCGACGGAGAACTCGATCGGCCCGTTCGCCGCCCGCGGTGATGCCGCCGACGCCGCTGCGCTCGTCTCCGAGGTACTCGGTATCCGTACCTGCACTCGCCGTATCCCCCGCACCTCCCTGCACGCGTGTCCGGCCGAAGCTGTCGGCGGGTGCGCCGCGGGTGGTCCCACGCCACTCACGCCCGACGAGTACGCAGTCCTGCCGGGCCGGTTCGTCGAGCTCGCACACGGGCGCGACGACCGTGCGCTCCAGGCCGCCCGGGATCGAATCTCCGCGCTGTCCGTTGCCGAGCTGTTCGAGTCGGCGGCCAGGCTCCGAGACAGGCTCGCCTCGCTCGCAGACGTTCTGCGTCGGATGCACCGGCTCGCGGCCATCGCGGCGATCGCCGAGTTGATCGTCGCCCGACGTGCGCCGGACGGAGGGTGGGAACTTGCCGTCGTCCGCCACGGCCGGCTCGCTGCATCGGCCGTCACCGCGCGGCGAGTGCACCCGATGCCCGTCGTGGAAGCGATCGTGGCGGCCGCGGAAACCGTCGTGCCGGACTCCACGCCCTTTCGCGGCGCATCACCGGAGGAAGTAGCCCTCGTCGGCCGCTGGCTCGAATCCGACGGCGTCAGGATCGTCCGGACCACCGATGGATACGCGGAGCCCGTCCACGGAGCCGGAGGGTGGCGGCAGTGGTGCACCACCGCTCGCACCGTGTCCAGGCGCGAACGCTCGATGGCCGTCACACCAGTGGAGGACACCGGCATCGGCGCCCACCTTCGTGCGGCGCTCTAAACTCGGCAGCATGATCAACGCAATCGTCATGATCGATGCCGAGTCGCACGCAATCCCGGAGACCGCACAGGCGGTCGCGGACGTCGACGGCGTCACCGAGGTCTACTCGTGTGCAGGGGACGTGGACCTCATCGCGATCGTCAAGGTCAGGGACCACGCACAGATCGCCGACGTGATCACGCAGCACATCAACAAGGTGCCCGGTGTCGTGAACACCGCCACCCACATCGCGTTCCAGTCCTACTCCAGCGCGGACATAGAAGCGGGCTTCTCCATCGGCGAGTAGTCGTCCGGGCGCAGCGACCCCGTCAATCGAGTTCGTTGGACCGTGCGATCCATCGATCGAGCAGGCCTGCGGTTGCTCCGGAATCGACAGCGGCAGCAGCACGCTCGACACCGCGCTTCAGCAGACCGGTCAAGTCGTCGGCGACGATCCCGGATGTGATCCCGTCGTACGCCGTCAGTGCCGCAGCGGCGTTCAGCAGGACTGCATCGCGCACCGCACCGTGCTTGCCGGCGAACACCTCCCGAGCCACCTGCGCGTTGAAGGCAGCGTCGCCTCCGCGGAGCGCGTCGATGTCGACGAGGTCGAACCCGAAGTCCCTCGGGTCGATCCTGGCCACCGTCACGTCGCCACCCGACACGATGTGCACTGTCGTCGTCGTGGACAGCGTTATCTCGTCGAGGCCGTCGTCACCACGAACGACCAACGCACTGGTGCCGCGGCCGGCGAACACTCGGGCCACGACGGGGAGCAACGAGTCGAACGCACAGCCGATCAGGCCCGCCCTCGGTCGCCCCGGGTTGGTCAGGGGACCGAGCACGTTGAAGACCGTCGGGATCCCGATCTCCTTCCGCGGAGGGCCCGCGAAACGCAGCGCCGGATGGTAGACAGGCGCGAAACAGAACCCGATTCCCACGTCTCGGACCGTGGTCGCGACACCGTCCGCTCCGAGCCCGAACTTCACCCCGAGGGCCTCGAGCACATCCGTGGTCCCACTTCGCGAAGACGCGGCTCGGTTACCGTGTTTGACCACCGGAGCTCCGGCCGACGCCACGACGAGGGCTGCCATCGTCGAGATGTTGACCGTGTCGGCGCCGTCGCCACCCGTACCGACGACGTCGACGGCATTCGGTTCGCTGTCGACCAACGTCGCATGGCCCAACATCGAGTTCGCCAGTCCGCTCACTTCCTCCGGAGTCGGACCCTTCATCTTCAGAGCGACACCGAAGGCCGCGATCTGAGCGGCGGTGGCGTTGTCGGACATGATCTCGTCCATCGCCCAGGCCGTGTCGTCGGCGGAGAGATCGACGTTCGACGTCAGCGCACCGAGTACGGCCTTCCAGGTCCTGCTCGGCACACCGTTGCTCGCATCTGTCATCGACTACTCCCCATACCTTCCTCGGCCGTTCCAGAGCTCGACGCCCTCGATCGGCAGTCCGCGACGTGCGACCGAAAGCCTAGTCAGCACCGGCCGGAGACGCCCCTCCAGGTTGCAGCGCATCCCACCCCTCGACCACACCACCTCGCCGCTGCGCGAGGCCGGCCATTCGCGAGCGTTCCTGTGAGCAGTGCAACGCGTCGATCACCTGCACCCGCTGCAGCGTCAGGCCGACACCGCCCTCGACACTCGGGCGGTAACCGGTGGTCGGAATCTCCGGGCGCGGGCGCGGATCCATCACCGGCTCGTACCCGTCCTGCGCGGCGACGGCCGTCGCGTCCTCGATCTGGTCCGGCGGCAACACCAGGTGATGTCGGAACACCGCCTCCGCTGTGTCGACCCATCCCGCAGCCGCTCCGCGACCGAGCGCCGTCGAACACGATTCGGCGTCGACGAAGGAAAATGCCACTACCACCAAATCGTCCCTGGCGGGGTCGAGAGGAACAGTCTTCGCCCCTCCGAACAACCGCCGGAACCATGATGCGCCACCGTTCGTTGCCATGAGGCGAGCCTTGCACGACAACCTATGCGCAGCGTGGTCGATGCCCTTGACCTGGCCATACGCGGGAGCCGGCCATCGCCCCTGCGTCGGCGACGCGCCAAGACCGGACCCGAGTATGCCTCCGGTACTACGAGCAGTCATACTTCTTTCTGTGACGAGCGCTGTAGGGACTCAAGGATCGGCAATCACCCAACGCGTGCACTCGCTGAACCGTCCCAATATGGTCAGCGTCGGCACCATCGTGTGGCTGTCGAGCGAACTCATGTTCTTCGCTGGACTTTTTGCGATGTACTTCGTCGCGAGGGCGCAGGCAAACGGAAACTGGCCACCGGAACCGACCGAGCTCAACCTCGCGCTCGCCGTTCCGGTCACCGCCGTGCTGATCGCGTCGTCGTTCACCTGCCAGCTCGGGGTCTTCGCCGCCGAGCGCGGTGACGTCTTCGGACTGCGACGCTGGTACGTCATCACCCTGGCGATGGGCATCTTCTTCGTGGCCGGACAGGGCTACGAGTACTACCACATGGTTCACGAAGGCACGACGCTCTCCTCGAGCGTCTACGGATCGGTCTTCTACATCACGACCGGATTCCACGGACTGCACGTCATCGGCGGTCTGATCGCATTCGTCTTCCTCATCACTCGAACGCTTGTCAGTAAGTTCACGCCGGCACAGGCCACCGCCGCGATCGTCGTGTCCTACTACTGGCACTTCGTCGACATCGTGTGGATCGCGTTGTTCGCCACCATTTACTTCATCCGCTAGTAGACATAAAGCAGATCAAGTGTTTTCACTTCGCCAACCGCAGCGAACGACCTGTATCAGCCCCAGGCCGTTCGGTCCGTCCCGACACGACAAGGGATAGAAGATGAGTTCATCTCCCCCAGCAGCATCCGATGCCGCAGCCAAGAACAGGCGCAAGCGCAAGACTCGTCGCCGTGTGACCGGTGCGCTCGTGCTGATGATGGGACTCCTGAGTGCAGGATTTCTCGCATCGGCTCTGACCCCCACACCGCAGGTCGCGACGGCCGATCAGGATTCGGCCGCTCTGATCCGCGAAGGCAAGCAGTTGTACGACACCTCGTGCGTCACGTGCCACGGCGTCAACCTGCAGGGTGTGCAGGACCGCGGCCCGAGCCTCATCGGCGTCGGTGAAGCCGCCGTCTACTTCCAGGTCTCCTCGGGACGTATGCCTGCCGTACGTAACGAAGCTCAGGCGATCCGTAAGCCACCGAAGTTCGACGACAAGCAGATCGACGCTCTCGGTGCGTACATTCAGGAGAACGGTGGAGGCCCCACGGTCATCCGCGACAGCAACGGCGAAATCGCGCAGTCCTCGCTCGCCAGCGGCGATATCGCCCGCGGTAGCGAACTGTTCCGCCTGAACTGCGCGTCGTGCCACAACTTCACCGGTGAGGGTGGCGCTCTGTCCTCCGGCAAGTTCGCTCCCCCGCTCGGCCCTGCGTCGGAGCAGGAGATCTACGCGGCCATGATCAGTGGCCCACAGAACATGCCGAAATTCTCCGACCGTCAGCTGACGCAGGAAGAGAAGATCGACATCATCTCGTACGTGAAGTCCGCTCAGGACACGCGGGCTCCCGGCGGATGGGGACTCGGCGGCTTCGGACCCGGCACGGAAATGATTGCTATCTGGGTTGTCGGAATCGCTGCCGTCGTCGGCGCGACGATGTGGATCGGATCACGGTCATGAGCGAAGCCGATCCCGAACGCACAAGCCCTGGCCACGATGACAGCGCGAAGGTCGACAAGGTGGATCTGAACAAGAAGTACACCGACGAGGAACTCGCCGGTATGACACGTGAGCAGTTGGTCGAACTCGGCACCAACCTCGATCACGTGGACGTCGCGTACCGCCGCGACCGTTGGGCTGTGAAGGGAACCCGCGCGGAGAAGCGGGCCGAGCGCAGCGTTGCTGCCTGGTTCACTCTCGCCGGCGTGTCCGCGGTCGCGTTCATCGCGATCTACCTGTTCTGGCCCTGGCAGTACGCCGGCATGGGAGAAGAGAACTACGGCGCCTACTCGCTGTACACCCCTCTGATCGGCCTCACCATGGGTCTGGCGATCCTCGGTGTCGGCGTCGGCGCAGTCCAGTTCACCAAGAAGTTCATCCCCGAAGAGGTGTCCATTCAGGACCGCCACGACGGTGGTTCGTCCGAGGTCGACCGAAGGACGGTAGTCGCCGAGCTCGGTGACTCGCTCGCGACGTCGACGATCGGTCGTCGCAAGGTCATCAAGCGTTCACTGTTCTTCGGCGGTGGCGCACTCGGAATCATGGCGCTGTTGCCCCTCGGTGGCCTCGTCAAGAATCCATGGGCCGAAGGCGATGAATCTCCGCTCTGGGTGTCCGGCTGGACGCCGCGCTACCCTGGAGAGACGATCTATCTCAGGCGCGATACCGGACGGCCACACGACGTCGTTCTGGTCCGCCCCGAGGATATGGATGCCGGAGCCATGGAAACTGTGTTCCCGTTCCGCGAGGCCGATCGCGACGACGACCACGCGCTTCTCGCGTCGCTGCGCGGAATTCGTAACTCCGTGATGCTTATTCGTCTTCGTACCGAGGACGCGGAGACGGCCATCAAGCGCAAGGGCCAGGAGAGCTTCAACTACGGCGATTACTTCGCCTACTCCAAGATCTGCACGCATTTGGGTTGCCCGACTTCGTTGTTCGAGCAGCAGACGAACCGCATTCTGTGCCCGTGCCACCAGTCGCAGTTCAACGCGCTGGAATACGGCAAGCCGATCTTCGGCCCTGCCGCTCGCGCATTGCCACAGCTGCCGATCACCGTGAACGAAGAAGGCTTCCTCGTTGCCAACGGGGACTTCATAGAAGCCCTCGGACCTGCCTTCTGGGAGCGTCCGAACCGCGAAGCGGAGAGTGAATCATGAGTCCTTCACTGCAGACACTCGCAGCGAAGCAGGCAGACGACGTAGACAGTCGGTACCACCTCGCACCGGGTCTGCGCCGTCAGATCAACAAGGTGTTCCCGACGCACTGGTCGTTCCTTCTCGGCGAGATCGCGCTGTACAGCTTCATCATCCTGTTGCTGTCCGGTGTCTTCCTGACACTGTTCTTCGACCCCTCGCTCAGCGAGGTCGAGTACAACGGCATCTACGAACCGCTTCGCGGTGTCACCATGTCCCGGGCATACGCGACGACGCTCGACATCTCGTTCGAGGTCCGCGGCGGATTGTTCATGCGACAGATCCATCACTGGGCTGCGTTGATGTTCGCGTGCTCGATCATCGTGCACATGCTGCGCATCTTCTTCACCGGTGCGTTCCGTCGCCCGCGTGAGGCCAACTGGGTCATCGGCTGCCTGCTGCTGATCCTGGCCATGTTCGAAGGCTTCTTCGGATACTCCCTCCCCGACGACCTGCTCTCCGGCACCGGCCTCCGCGCCGCGTTCTCCGGCATCACGATGAGCGTCCCGATCGTCGGAACGTGGCTGCACTGGCTGATCTTCGACGGCGACTTCCCCGGCACGATCATCATCCCGCGCCTGTACGTCGCTCACGTTCTACTGCTACCCGCCATCATCCTCGCGCTGATCGCGGCACACCTGGCACTCGTCTGGTACCAGAAGCACACGCAGTTCCCCGGACCCGGCCGCACCGAGAAGAACGTCGTCGGCGTTCGCATCCTCCCGGTCTTCGCCGTCAAGTCCGGTGCGTTCTTCGCCGTCACGTTCGGTGTACTCGCACTCATGGGTGGTCTGCTGCAGATCAACCCGGTCTGGAACCTCGGCCCGTACAACCCGGCTCAGGTGTCCGCGGGCTCGCAGCCCGACTTCTACATGATGTGGACGGACGGACTGGCTCGACTGTGGCCGGCATGGGACATCTACATCGCCAACCGCTACACGATCCCAGCAGTGTTCGCAGTGGCCCTGATCATGGGACTCGTCTTCACCGTGATGATCGCGTACCCGTGGATCGAGAAGCGCCTCACCGGGGACAATGCTCACCACAACTTGCTGCAGCGTCCCCGCGACGTACCGGTCCGTACCGCGATCGGTGCCATGGCACTGGCGTTCTACGTGGTGGCAACGCTCTCCTGCATCAACGACATCATTGCGTACAAGCTGGACATCTCCCTGAACGCAATGACGTGGATCGGCCGCATCGGCATCCTGGTGTTGCCGCCCATCGCCTACTTCGTGGCCTACCGCTTCTGCATCGGCTTGCAGCGCAGTGACCGCGCAGTACTCGATCACGGAATCGAGACCGGCATCATCAAGCGTCTCCCCCACGGTCAGTACGTGGAGGTGCACCAGCCGCTCGGACCTGTCGACGACCACGGACACCCCATCGCTCTGCCTTACCAGGGCGCAGCCGTCCCGAAGAAGATGAGCAAGCTCGGCTCGGCCGGCAAGCCCGGATCCGGATCGCTCTTCCGTCCCGACCCTGTCTCCGAAAGCAAGGCACTCGAGGAAGCACTGCACCACGGCGAACTCGAGCAGCTGAAGATGCTGACGGACTACCAGACATCGCTGTACGGCAACGGATCCAACGGCAACGGCCACAACGGCCACAACGGCAACGGCCACAATGGCCACAACGGCAACGGCCACAATGGCAACGGAGCCAACGGCCACAACGGCAACGGCTCGAACGGCCACGCTTCGAACGGCAACGGGGATCACTCGCCCGCACGCCAGGAAAGCGACAGCGAGCACTAGCTACACGTAGAACCACGACGAGGGCGGCACCGATCCGGTGCCGCCCTCGTCGTATGTCGTACACCCACCACCCCTCCCCTCCCCCACCCTCTCGCGTCCACACACCCCTCCTCCCCGACCGACTCCCGTCTCCCCCGGACCGAACGTGGCGTTCGGTCACTCCAAGTGACTGAACGTGACATTCGGTCACCTCGGAACCCCACCTGCAGGACCGAATGTGCCGTCCAGTCACTCTGAGTGACCGAACGCGACGTTCGGTGCGACTGCGAGCGCCGCTCGCCAGCGAGGCGGAGGTCCCGGTAGGTGTCGGCCGGTATTACTATTGGTCCCATGGTTCGCATCCCGTTGTCCCCTGAGGAGCTGTCGAGAGGTCTTCGCTTGGGTGAGTTGCTTCGCGCCACCCGCGGGTCGAGGACGATGACGGATGTTGCGGCGCATGCGGGGATTTCGGTGGAGACGCTGCGCAAGATCGAGACGGGCCGGATTCCGACGCCTGCGTTCTTCACTGTTGCGGCGCTGTGCCGGACGCTGGGTTTGTCGCTCGATCAGGTCGCAGCCACCCTTGCCGACGCCGACCGTCAGGCCGACGCGTCCTGAGGGGCTCTCTCACGCCCGTCCGAGCATGTGGGTCACGCCTGAACCCACTGTGCGGAGTCATCGGGCAAATCACCCTTTCGTCGCCGCTGCACGACACACAGAAACGACTGACGCCGACCCCCAATCGGGAGTCGGCGTCAGTCGTTGTGTGAGCTGTGCGGAACTAGTGCTTCTCTGGTCCGAGGTGGTACTCGAACACCAGGCCTGCGGCCGCTGCCAGGATGAGCACGACACCGAATGCGATGAGCCACCAGAGGAAGAACGCGAATCCGATGGCGGTGACCGATGCGGCGCCGGCGAGCAGGATCGGCCAGAAGCTACCGGGGCTGAAGAAGCCCAGATCGCCTGCACCGTCGCTGATCTCTGCGTCGTCGAAGTCCTCGGGACGGGTGTCGAGACGTCGTGCGACGAATCGGAAGTACGTTCCGATGATGAGTGTCAGACCGACCGACAGCGCGATGGCCGTGACACCGGCCCATTCGACGCCGGTCCGCGAGAATCCGGTGAAGAGGGCGTACACGATCCCGACGAGAAGAAAGAAGACAGTCAGGATCTCGAAGATCTTGGCTTCGATTTTCATTTCAGCATTCTTCCTGGGTCAGTTGCCTTCGGCGACGGATTCGGACTTCTGCGAGCGGTCCGTAGTGAACGGGATGGTGCTGGTGGCGATCGGAGACTGCCCGATTGCTTCCAGTGCCTGAGCGTTGGTGAGGCCTTCTCCGCCGTCGGACTCTGGCTTGCGAAGCTCGATGTATTCCTGGAAGTCGTCCGGGGATACTGCGCGCACCTCGAAGTTCATCATGGCGTGGAACGTGCCGCACATTTCGGTGCAGCGGCCGACGAAGGCGCCTTCGCGTTCGATCTCGGAGATCTGGAAGACGTTGTCCGAGTGATTTTCCTTCGGGTTCGGGAGGACGTCTCGCTTGAAGAGGAACTCGGGAACCCAGAAGCCGTGGATGACGTCGGAGGAGGCGAGAACGAACTCGATGCGCTTACCGGTCGGGAGGACCAGAACCGGAATCTCGTTGCTGGTGCCGACGGTCTCGATCTTGTTGTAGTGCAGGTACGACAGATCCTGCGGGCTTGCACCGTGGATCGCACCGGGCACGAATTCGCCGTCCTCGCTACCTTCGGCGCCTTCACCCGGATCGGCGGCGGCCTCGGCAGCGGCCTGCGCTTCGAGGTCGGTGCCGTCGTACTTCACGACGCCGTCCTTCAAGTCGACCGTCTGGTAGCCGAACTTCCAGTTCCACTGGTACGCCGTTACGTCGACCGTCACATCGGGATTCGGCTCCTTCTCGTCGACGTAGTTCTGCACGACGACGGTGAAGTAGAACAGCACCGCGATGATGACGAAGGGAACTGCGGTGTAGAACAGCTCCAGGGGCACGTTGTATGCCGTCTGACGCGGGAACTCGGGCGAGTCCTTCTTCTTGCGGTGGAAGATGACCACCCAGAAGATCAGGGCCCACACGATGATGCCCATGATCAGGGCTGCCACCACGGACCATGTCCACAATTCTCGAATCGACTTGCCCTGGGGAGTAATGCCCGACGGAAAGCCGAAGCGCAGAACATCGTTGTCGATGGAACAACCCGACAACAGCAACGCGGCCAAGCCGAGAAATACTGTTAGCCCAGCTCGCCGAAGGATCCGACTCTGCGCCACGTTCACGCCTTCCTGATCGCTCACCACTGAAGAATGAGGGCTTCCACATGCGGATGCCCTAGTACTACGCAGCGTAGACCAAAGCCGTCGCATCACCACTCTTGGGTCGCCCGCGTTGCGCGTACCGTGTCTGCGGCATACTCGAGGTTTCCGTGCCGCCTGGGGCGTCAGGATGCTGACGCCGTGGCAGCGGACCAATCCCCAACTGCGAAACGAGGTAGCAGACGCTGTGTGTGGACTACTCGGTGTACTGACGTCGACCGGCACCGATGCTGCGGGAGTCGACCTCGTGTCCTCCGCCATGCACTGCATGCGCCACCGCGGACCGGACGAACCGGGCACGTGGCACGACGACGACATCATCTACGGATTCAATCGTCTGTCGATCATCGACATCGCTCATTCACATCAGCCGCTTCGGTGGGGGCCGCCCGAGAACCCGACGCGTTACGCACTGACGTTCAACGGCGAAATCTACAACTACCTCGAACTGAGGGAGGAACTCTCTCGCGATCACGGCGCCGAGTTCTTCACCGAGGGCGACGGCGAGTCCATCGTGGCGGCTTTCCACTACTGGGGCCCGACGGCTGTGCGGCGATTGCGTGGCATGTTCGGGTTCGCCATCTGGGACACCGAGACGCGCGAACTGTTTCTGGCTCGTGATCCGTTCGGCATCAAGCCTCTGTTCATGGCGACCGGCCCGGGCGGTACCGCGTTCGGTAGCGAGAAGAAGAGCCTGCTGGAGCTGACGGACCTGGTGGGTATCGGCACAGACCTCGACCCGAGGGCAACCGAGCACTACACCGTGTTGCAGTACGTACCCGAGCCGGAGACGCTGCACCGCGAGATCCGACGCCTCGAGTCCGGTTGCTACGCGACCCTCTCCCCCGGTGGGACTCCAGTGGTCACTCGGTACTTCACGCCGAAGTTCCCGGTGAAGCCGTTCGCGGCAGGTTCCGAAGCGGCTCGCTACAAGGAGATCGCGGAGGCGCTGGAGGATTCGGTCGCAAAGCACATGCGAGCCGATGTCACCGTCGGATCGTTCCTGTCGGGCGGCATCGACTCGACGGCAATCGCGGCTCTGGCGATGCGCCACAATCCGAACCTGATCACGTTCACCACCGGCTTCGAGCGTGAGGGCTACTCGGAGGTCGATGTGGCCGCGGAGTCGGCCGCCGCGATCGGGGCTCGCCATGTCGTCAAGGTCGTCGGGCCCGAGGAGTTCGCAGCGTCGATTCCGGAGATCGTCTGGTATCTCGACGATCCGGTCGCGGATCCGGCGCTGGTGCCGCTCTACTTCGTGGCGAAGGAAGCACGCAAGCACGTCAAGGTCGTGTTGTCGGGTGAAGGCGCCGACGAGCTCTTCGGTGGGTACACCATCTATCGAGAGCCACTGTCGCTCAAACCGTTCGAATATTTGCCGAAGGGTCTGCGTCGCGCGGCGGGCGCTCTGAGCGAGAGGATTCCCGACGGTACGCGGGGCAAGAGTCTGCTGCACCGCGGATCCATGTCGCTCGAGGAGCGCTACTACGGCAATGCACGCAGTTTCGGTGACGCTCAGCTGAGGGCGGTGCTGCGCGATTTCCGTCCGGAGTGGACGCACACGGACGTCACTGCGCCGATCTATGCGCAGTCGCAGGGCTGGGATCCCGTGGCGAGAATGCAGCACCTCGATCTGTTCACGTGGTTGCGCGGCGACATTCTGGTCAAGGCGGACAAGATAACCATGGCGAATTCCCTCGAACTACGTGTCCCGTTCCTCGACAACGAGGTGTTCGCGGTAGCCGAGAAGCTGCCGTTGGAGCAGAAGATCACGAAGGACACCACCAAGTACGCGCTGCGGCAGGCGCTCGAAGGAATCGTGCCCGGCCACGTTTTGCATCGCGCGAAGCTCGGTTTCCCGGTTCCTCTTCGGCACTGGCTGCGCGGAACCGAATTGTTCGATTGGGCGCACGAGCAGATCGCTGCGTCGGAGACCGATCACATCCTGAACAAGGCAGCCATCACCGCGATGCTGAACGAGCACCGCGACGGCAAGTCCGATCACAGCCGACGGCTGTGGACTGTCCTGATCTTCATGGTGTGGCACGGCATCTTCGTGGAGAAGCGGATCGTCCCGGAGATCGCGGAGCCGACGTACCCGGTGGACCTCTGACGGGACACAGGCTCGTCTGAATCTCCACCTGAACTCAGATGGCCCGCACGCAACGATCTCGACTGTTGCGTGCGGGCCATCGACGTGAGGACTGCGATACCGAGCGACCTATGACGGCAGGAGTGCGCCGATCTCCTCGGCCGCGACGGACCCGTAGGCCGCGCCGAGACGCTTCAGTGCATCGTCGCGCACGAAGGTCCATTCCTGGGTACCGGTGGTCTCGAGCACGAGAACCGCGACGAGCGAGCCGAGTTGTGCGGCGCGTTCGACCGTCGCACCGGCGCGGTGTGCCAGGAGGAATCCCGCGCGGAATCCGTCGCCGACGCCGGTCGGGTCGACCTTGCTTGTTTCCGGTACGACCTCGACGTGTGTCCTCGTACCGTCGGCTGCGACGATTTCCACACCGGATTTGCCGAGCGTGGTGACTCGCAGTCCGACCTTCGCGGCGATCTCCGTTTCGGACAGTCCGGTTTTCTGACGCAGCAGTCCCCACTCGTATTCGTTCGTGAACAAGTAGGTCGCGCCATCGACGAGGGCGATTGCCTGCTCGCCGGTCAGTCGCGCCAGCTGCTGCGACGGATCAGCTGCGAACGGAATTCCGCTCGCACGGCACTGGTCGGTATGGGCGATCATCGCGTCGGGATCGTTGGCGCCGATGAGAACGAGTTCGATGGGACTCGAGGACTCCAATCCGTCGATCGTGATGTCACGAGCTTCGCTCATCGCACCGGGGTAGAACGAGGCAATCTGAGCCATGTCCTCGTCGGTCGTGCACACGAATCGAGCGGTGTGTGCGGACTCCGAGACCCGCACGCCCCCGCAGTCGACGCCGTTGGCTTCCAACCACGCGCGGTACTCGCCGAAGTCCGGTCCGACGGCTCCCACGAGTAGCGGTGATCCGCCGAGGACACCGAGTGCGTATGCGATGTTCCCGCCGACTCCGCCTTTGCGGATCACCAGATCGTCGACGAGGAAGCTGAGCGAGATGTTCGACAGCTGATCGGCAACGATCTGCTCGGCGAACTTGCCCGGAAATCGCATGAGGTGATCGGTGGCTATCGATCCCGATACCGCGAGTGTCACGTGGATGGGCCTTTCGGTTGGCGAGACGGGCTAGGTGAGTGGAAATGTGCCCCCTGGGCTACATTCCCACTCACCCAGCGGTTGGGTGTGAACAGACCTCTGACCGGTACCCGCGAGCGAGTACCGGTCAGAGGTTGTGCTGAAAACTCAGTTGAACGAATCACCGCAGGCGCACGAGCCTGTGGCATTCGGGTTGTCGATCGTGAAGCCCTGCTTCTCGATGGTGTCCACGAAATCGATGGACGCACCTTCGACGTACGGAGCACTCATCCGGTCCACGGCGAGCGTGACGCCGTTGAAGTCGACCGCGAGGTCGCCGTCGAGGCTTCGATCGTCGAAGAAGAGCTGATAGCGCAGACCTGCGCAACCACCGGGCTGCACAGCAATGCGCAGTGCGAGGTCGTCGCGGCCTTCTTGATCCAGCAACGCCTTGGCCTTCGACGACGCGGCTTCTGTCATCGTGACCTTGTGCGTGATGGTCTCGTTCGAGACGGTCATGGGCTCTCCCTGTCAGTCGTACCAAACCCGTGAACGCCTCAACCGTACTCCGCTCCCGCTTATTCCTCACGAGCCACGGGCGTCGAAGACCGATTCGAGCGTGGAAACCCCGGACTTCGGACGTGTGCGACGCGGCCGGTGTTCAGGACTTCGTCGTCATCCCATAACCTGGGAGGGTGAAGTTGCTACGCCGCGGAAACTCTGACAATTCGGACGGGGACGATTCGAAGTCCGTCGAGTCCCCCGCCACGGACCAGACGGCTCCTGCCGTCGGCAAGGGTCGGCCGACGCCGAAGCGTCGGGAAGCCGAGGCGCGGCGCCGCGGTCCGGTCGCCCCACCGCCGATGACGAGCAAGGAAGCCCGCGAGCGCAGGAAGGCGAACCGGGGCTCCAAGGACGACCGGAAGAAAGCCGCGGCCGAGCGGCGCGCGGCCTCTGCTGAGCGTCGTGAACGGATGCTGGCCGGTGAGGACAAGTACCTGCTCCCCCGCGACAAGGGGCCGGTTCGGGCCTTTGCGCGCGATCTGGTGGATGCACGACGCAACCTCGTCGGCTTGTTCATGCCGTTGGCGTTGCTCCTGATCTTCGCGTTGTTCCTCAGCCCGGCCGTTCAGGCGTTCGTGACTCTCGCGATGTTCGTGATGATGCTGTTCATGGTGATCGAGGGCATCTTCATCGGCCGTCAGATCAACAATCGGGTGCGTGAGCGTTTCCCGGACACCACCGACGGTGGCTTCCGCCTCGGTTGGTACGCATTCGTCCGCGCGTCGCAGTTGCGCAAGATGCGCGCGCCGAAGCCACGCGTCGAGCGCGGCGCAGCAGTCTGACCGCTGCGGCCCACGTGAGTATCGTGCGGCGCACGCTTGTCCTCGGGGGTACGCGGTCGGGTAAGTCTGCGTACGCGGAAGCTCTTGCCGCCGAGGCGCTTGTTGTTCGATATGTCGCGACGGGACGCCGCATCGTCGGCGACGCCGATTGGGATGCTCGTCTGGACGCGCACCGCGCGCGTCGTCCGTCGGAGTGGTCCACCGTGGAATCGTCGGACGGGCTTGCGGTGACGCTGCACGAAGCACATCCGGGTACGACGATCGTCGACGATCTCGGCACCTGGTTGACCGGCGCCCTCGACGACGCCGATGCCTGGGATCTGCCGCGAGGAACCGTCGCCCCAGCCACCGACGCACTGTGTGCGGCCGTGCAGCAGTACCGGGGCGATCTGGTTCTCGTCAGCCCCGAGGTGGGGTGGGGTGTGGTTCCCGCGACCCGTTCGGGCAGGCTGTTCCAGGACGAGATGGGTACCCTCAATTCCCGACTGGCCGCCACGTGCGAGACGGTCGTTCTCGTCGTCGCCGGCCTCCCGCTGCCACTGAAGTCCGACAACCCGAAGACCGACGATGACAGCGGTTCCGATTTTCGATGAAAGGTCGCCTGTGACAGCCCCTTCGGAGTCCGAGGACTTCTCGACGCCCCTGCGTCCCGTGGCACCTCCGTCGGCGGAGTCGCGAGTGCAGGCTTCGGAGCTGCAGCGATCGCTGACCAAGCCCGTGGGCAGCCTCGGGCGGCTCGAGGAGCTCGGCGAGTGGGTGTCCGCCTGCCAGGACCGATGCCCTCCGTCGCCGATCGTCAGGCCACGAGTGGTGGTGTTCGCGGGTGATCACGGCGTGGCTACTCACGGGGTGTCGGCGTACCCGACAGAGGTCACCGCGCAGATGGTCGCCAACTTCACTGCCGGCGGCGCCGCGGTGAATGCGCTCGCGGGGGTCGCCGGGGCGTCGGTGCGAGTCGTCGACATCTCGGTCGCCACCGATACGGATCCTGCGGTGAGCACGTACAAGGTTCGTCGTTCCAGCGGATCCATCGATCGAGAGGACGCCCTGACCTCGGACGAGGTTCTCGCCGCGATCGATGCGGGCCGCGCCCTCGCGGACGAGGAGGTCGACGGCGGTGCCGATCTACTGATCGCGGGCGACATGGGAATCGGAAACACCACTCCCGCAACAACGTTGATCGCTGCACTCACCGACACCGAACCCGTCGCCGCAGTCGGACGAGGTACCGGGATCGACGACGCAGGCTGGATCAGGAAGACCGCAGCGATCCGTGACGCGATGCGTCGGGCACGGCCGGTCGTGAAGGATCCGGTGGCATTGCTTCGAGTCGCCGGCGGCGCCGACATCGCGGCCATGGCGGGCTTTGTCGCGCAGGCAGCGCACCGTCGTACCCCGGTGATCCTCGACGGTCTCGTCGTGACCGCGGCAGCATTGGTGGCGGAGGAGTCGGCTCGCGGCGGGCGTGAATGGTGGATCGCCGGCCATCGCTCGACCGAACCTGCTCACTCGATTGCGCTGCGTCACTTGCGGATCGAGCCTGTTCTGGAGCTCGACATGCGTCTCGGCGAAGGCTCGGGTGCACTCGTTGCACTCAATGTGGTGCACGCGGCGGTGGCCACTCTCGGCGAGATGTCGACGTTCGCTGCAGCGGGGGTCAGCACCGAGACCACCACGTAATGCTCGTCGGACCGCGTTTGGCACTGTCGTGGTTGACGGTTGTGCCGGTGCGCGGCCCGGAGACGGTCGGTCGCGACGAAGCCCGTGCCGCGATCGGGTGGACGCCACTGGTGGGAGTCGGGCTCGGCGTATCGGCGGCGGCCGTTCTGTGGATCGGCGTGGTTGCCGCGTCTCTGCCTGCCGTCCTGGCCGGGGCGTTGAGCGTCGCGGCGCTCGCGTTGCTGACCCGAGGTATGCACATCGACGGGCTGGCGGACACGGCTGACGGACTGGGGTGCTACGGGCCACCCGAGCGCGCCCGTGAAGTGATGCGGTCCGGAAGCGCAGGTCCGTTCGGCGTCGCGGCCGTCGGGTTGGTGATGCTCGTTCAGGCCGCCGGGTTCGGCGCTCTCGCCTCGGCCGATCAGTGGTGGTCTGTCGTCGTCGCTGTCGCTACCGGGCGCGTCGCCGTCGTTCTCGCGTGCCGACGCGGCGTCCGGCCCGCGTCGGACACCGGTTTCGGTGCATTGGTTGCGGATTCGCAGTCCCGCGTCGTGGTGTCCACGTGGGCGGTACTGTCTGTTGCAGCATCGGCTCTCGCCGTCGACGGTCGGTGGTGGCAGGGTCCGGTGGTGCTCGTTGCCGCGTTGGGCGCGGCCGCACTGGGCGTTCGACACTGTGTCCGACGGTTCGGCGGTGTCAGCGGAGACGTTCTGGGCGCAGCTGTGGAGATGACGACGACGATCGTCGTGGTGGGGTTGCTGGCGGGTCTGCCTTCCGCCTGATGGGACGATCCGCGGAAGGCAGATCTGGTCAGCCGAGCTTGGTCATCCAACCGTGCGTGTCCGCGAATGTGCCACGCTGAATGCCGGTCAGGGTGTCTCGCAGCGCGAGGGTCACTTCACCTGGCTCGCCGTCGGCGATGACGAATTCGCCCTCGGCGGACTTCACGGTTCCGACCGGGGTGATGACGGCGGCGGTTCCGCATGCGAAGACCTCGGTGATCTCGCCCGATTCGGCACCCTTGCGCCATTCCTCGGTGGAGATCCGACGTTCCTCGACGGGGATGCCGGAGTCGGTTGCGAGCGTCAGCAGAGAGTCGCGCGTGATGCCCGGCAGAAGCGAGCCCGAGAGGGACGGGGTGACGAGCCGGGCGTCGGAACCGGAGCCGAAGACGAAGAACAGGTTCATTCCGCCCATTTCTTCGACGTAGCGTCGCTCGATGGCGTCGAGCCAGACCACCTGATCGCAGCCTTCGTCGCTGGCCTGGGCCTGCGCGAGGAGCGACGCGGCGTAGTTGCCCGCGAACTTGGCCGCGCCGGTGCCTCCGGGGGCGGCACGGACGTACTCGGTCGAGAGCCACACCTTGACGGGCTTGACACCGCGTGGGAAGTACGCGCCTGCGGGTGATGCGATGAGCATGTAGCGGTAGTCGTCCGCCGGCCGGACTCCGAGGCCTGCCTCGGTGGAGAACATGTACGGACGCAGGTACAGAGCGTCTTCGCCGCCGGCCTCGGGAACCCACTCGTGGTCCACGGCGAGCAGTTGCTCGATCGATCCGAGGAACAGTTCATCGGGCAGTTCCGGCATCGCGAGCCGCTTCGCCGACGTACGGAAACGCTCCGCGTTGGACAGCACGCGGAACGACGCGAACTCACCACTCGGCTGGCGGTACACTTTCAGGCCTTCGAAGATGGCCTGGCCGTAATGGAGAACCATCGCGGCCGGGTCGAGCTCGATGGGACCGTACGGCGCGATCGTCGGCTCGTACCAGCCCTTCTCGGCGGTGTAGTCGATGATCGCCATGTGGTCTGTGAAGAACTTCCCGAACCCGGGCGCGGCCAGTACTGCTTCTCTGGCTTCCGACGGAGCCGGAGAGGGATGCTGCACGCGGGTGAATTCGGGAGTGCCTGTCATGTGAGGAATCTTAATCCTCCGCGCAGCCAGGTATTCACTTGGTGTTGACGGAGACGAACGGCGGAGCGACTATCTCGCACGCCAAGGCGCGGCCGCGGACGTCGACCTCGACGGTGTCCCCTGGCGTCACCTCGGCGCTCGAATCCAGCAATGCTAGTGCGATTCCGACTCCGAGCGAGGGTGAGAACGTGCCGGACGTGGTGGTTCCGATCGACTTGCCGTCGTGCGTGACGGTGAGTCCAGGACGAAGGACACCGCGATCGAGTGCTTTGACCCCGCGCAGCACACGCGCGGGACCGGCAGTCTTTTCCGCGACGAGGGCGTCCTTGCCCCAGAACTGTTCCTTCTTCCATCCGACTGCCCACCCGCACCGGGCCTGCAGCGGCGATATGTCCAGTGACAGTTCGTGGCCGTGCAGCGGGTAACCCATTTCGGTGCGCAAGGTGTCTCGGGCACCGAGCCCGGCGACCTGCCCGCCGACGCCTCGGACCTGGTCGACCAGCGCCCGTAGGAGGGCTTCCGTGTCGGACCACGCCGGGATGAGTTCGTACCCGTGTTCTCCGGTGTAACCGGTGCGGCACACTCGCACCGGCGCTCCTCGCCACGTCGCGTCCGCGAACGCCATGTACTCCATGTCCGCCGGAAGGCCCAGGCTCTCCACGACCGCACGCGATCCCGGTCCCTGCACGGCGAGCACTCCGAAGTCTCGATGCCGATCGGCGACGGTGACGCCGGCGGGCGCCTGTGTCGCCAGTGCCGCGACGACCGCTGCGGTGTTGGCCGCGTTAGGGACGAGGAACACCTCCTCGTCGCTCACGTGGTAGGCGATGAGGTCGTCGACGACGCCGCCGGACTCGGTGCAGCACAACGTGTACTGGGCTTTGCCTGGCCGGATGCGGCCGAGATCGTTGGTCAACGTCGCGTCGACGAATTGCGCTGCACCCGGTCCGCTGACGACAGCCTTACCGAGGTGACTGACGTCGAAGACGCCGACGGATTCTCGAACTGCTTTGTGCTCGGCGACGACACCGGAGTAGGACACCGGCATCTCCCATCCGCCGAACGGCGCGAACGTGGCACCGAGTTCTACGTGAACGGTGTGCGCGGGACCTCTGACGAGCTCGGCTTCACTCATGGTCGCCAACGCTAGCGGACAACAGCCCTCGCGGCGGTGATCGTCACCGCGGCGATCACTACGATCGAAGCCGACCGACACAATCGATCCCTTTGTAGGAGCTGCCACGTGCCCTCGACTTCATCCCGCACCCTCGGACCCGAGCTGGCGCTGGCCGGCCGAATCGGCAAGAACGTCGACGTACTGGTCGTCGCCCTGAGTACGAGTGACGAAGGGCTGGAACTGCACACCGACGAGGACGTCTTCGACGACGCCGTCGCGACGACGTTGTTCGACGCGTTCGACAGCGTCGGCGCAACCGGCAAGGCGGACGAACTCACGCGCATTCCCGCGCCCTCCGCACTGGGCGTGTCCAGTGTGCTCGGTGTAGGCCTCGGCGCGTCTGCGGACATCGACGACGAGCGCATCCGGCGATCGGCCGGCACCGCGGCTCGCGCACTGAGCGGCACGGGAACCGTTGCCACCACTCTGTCCTCGCTCGATCTCGGTGCGACCGCCGAGGGTTTCTTCCTCGGCGCGTACACGTTCACCGAGTTCAAGTCGGCACTCTCCGCGCCGGGTCCGGACGCCGGCCCGGTCGCTCGGGTCGAACTCCTCGTAGCGAATCCTCGTGCGCGTGAGCCGAAGTCGGAGCTGGCGCGGTCACTGGCCATCGCCGAGTCCGTCGCGCTCGCGCGTGACTTCGTCAACACTCCCCCGAGCCACCTCTATCCCGAGGAGTTCGCGGCGCGCGCCAAGGAACTGGGCACCGCAGCGGGTCTGAGTGTCCAGATTCTCGACGACAAAGCGCTGGAAAAGGGTGGGTACGGCGGCATCCACGGCGTCGGCAAAGGCTCGTCGAGGCTGCCACGGCTTGTCCGGCTGAGCCATTCGGGAGGCAAGCGGAAGTCGAAGAAGGTCGCACTCGTCGGCAAGGGCATCACGTTCGACACCGGCGGCATCTCGATCAAGCCTGCCGCGGGCATGGAGAACATGACGTCCGACATGGCCGGCGCCGCCGCCGTCATCGCGACGGTCATCCTCGCCGCCAAAGTCGGTCTCGCGCTCGACGTCGTCGCTACCGTTCCGATGGCGGAGAACATGCCGTCCGGGACCGCGCAGCGTCCCGGTGACGTGTTGACCCAGTACGGCGGAATCACCGTCGAGGTCATCAACACCGATGCCGAAGGCCGCCTCGTTCTGGCCGACGCCATCGTGCGTGCCTGCGAGGACGACCCGGACTACCTGATCGACACGGCGACGCTGACCGGCGCGCAGGTCGTCGCGCTCGGCAACCGCACGCCTGGCGTCATGGGTACCGACGCGTTCCGCGATCGCGTAGCAGCGCTGTCGCAGGCTGTCGGCGAGGACGGTTGGGCTATGCCGCTGCCGAAGGAGATTCGACGCGAACTGGATTCCAAGGTCGCGGATCTGGCGAACGTGACCAACGGTCGCGCGGGCGGCATGTTGGCGGCAGCACTGTTCTTGAAGGAGTTCGTCGCCGAGGGTGTCGAGTGGGCGCACATCGACGTCGCCGGTCCTGCCTACAACACGGGTGGGCCGTTCGGTTACATCGGCAAGGGCGGCACGGGCGTGCCGGTGCGGACGATGTTCGCAGTACTCGAGGACATCGTCGAGAACGGCTAGCCCTTATGTGAGTGGGAATGTAGGCCAGGGCCTACATTCCCACTCACATACCTTCGGCTCGCTTGCGCAGGATCTTCTGCCGCGCGTCGTAGTCACGCATGCGCTGGGGGTAGCGGGTCTTGCGGACGTCGTAGACGGGAATCTTCAGGTCCGGGCCGATCTTTCGGATATCGCGCTCGTCGACGGCGCGGCGTGTCCACTCGCCGTCGTTCGCTACCAGAACCACAGTGACAGGAGTCACTGTCGTCTTCGGTTCCACGTACGCCTCGACGCCGATCCTGGCCGCGGTCCAGTCCGCGAGGTACTGCGCGGTCGAGCCCTCCTTGGCTCGTCTACCTCCAGTGCCGCGTCGAGAGAAACGATCGAACAAGCCCACTGCTTGACTCCTGTCATCGGTGCGTCAATCTGTCGTCGCGGATCACGCACTTCGTGTTACTCACCAGTTTGCCAGTCCGAGATCAGCCCTCGGGGAACATGCGACGCCGAGGGATGGAAGGATGAAGGTAGAGGGTTCAACTCTCTCGTTGTCGAGAAAGATTGCCGATCGCGGATGGAAGGGCGTAGAGGTGCCAGCTGGAGTCAGCCGATCGTCTTCGGCCAACCGTCTCGCCACATCCGGTTCGGGCGCCCTGGCGCGGACGTCCGTCGACTACCTCGCCGCAATTAACGCAAGTATCGTCCGCGAACCTTGCAGCGCCAGCACAATAGTTTCAGCACTGGTTTCCACACACTGTTCTGCGACCACAAGTCGTAGGAACTGAATTTACCCGCATACAACTGTCGAGGAGTCAACAGACATGGCCTTCTCCGTCCAGATGCCAGCTCTTGGTGAGAGCGTCACCGAGGGAACTGTCACGAGGTGGCTCAAGCAGGAGGGCGACACCGTCGAGGTCGACGAACCGTTGCTCGAAGTATCGACGGACAAAGTCGATACCGAAATCCCGTCCCCCGCTGCTGGCGTTCTGACGAAGATCGTGGCTCAGGAAGACGACACCGTCGAGATCGGTGGCGAGCTCGCGCAGATCGGCGACGCAGGCGAAGAATCCGCGCCCGCTGCAGAGCCCGAGGCCGCCGAGGAAGAGCCCACACCGGCCGCCGAGCCCGAGCCCCAGGCCGAGGAAGAGGCACCGGCAGAGGACGCTGCTCCCGCGGCGAAGTCCGAGTCGAGCGGATCCGGCACCCCGGTGAAGATGCCCGAGCTGGGCGAGTCCGTGACCGAGGGAACCGTCACGCGGTGGCTGAAGGCAGTCGGCGACGAGGTCGCGGTCGACGAGCCACTCCTCGAGGTCTCCACCGACAAGGTCGACACCGAGATTCCGTCCCCCGTCGCAGGCACGCTGCTCGAGATCAACGCCGAGGAAGACGACACCGTCGAGATCGGTGGTCAGCTCGCGGTGATCGGTTCCGGTGCACCGGCGGAGAAGGCCCCCGAGCCCGACAAGGCCCCGGAGCCGGAGAAGAAGCCCGAGCCCGAGAAGAAGCCCGAGCCGGTCGAGGAAGCACCCAAGCAGGAAGCACCCAAGCAGGAAGCACCCAAGCAGGAAGCACCCAAGGAAGCTCCCAAACAGGAAGCACCGAAGGCCGAAGCTCCCAAGCAGGAAGCTCCGAAGAAGCAGGAGTCCGCACCGTCCGGTGACGCGACTCCCTACGTCACTCCTCTCGTGCGCAAGCTCGCCGCGGACAACGATGTCGATCTCTCCGAGATCAAGGGCACCGGTGTCGGTGGACGTATCCGCAAGCAGGACGTGCTCGCCGCAGCGGAAGCGAAGAAGGCTCCCGCTCAGGCCGAGGCGCCGGCCGCGGCTCCCGCTGCCGCGTCCGCTCCGGCGGCTCCGGCTACCGCAGGCGTTCGCCCCGAGCTCGCTCACCTTCGCGGTACGACTCAGAAGATCAATCGCATCCGTCAGATCACGGCGAAGAAGACGCGTGAGTCGCTGCAGACCACGGCTCAACTCACGCAGACGTTCGAGGTCGATGTCACGACGATCGCTGCGCTGCGTACCAAGGCCAAGTCGACGTTCTCCAAGAACGAAGGCGTCAACCTGACCTACCTGCCGTTCTTCGCGAAGGCGGTCGTCGAGGCGCTCAAGGCGCACCCGAACGTCAACGCCAGCATCGACGAGGACAAGAAGGAGATCACCTACCACGCCGATGTCCACCTCGGCATTGCCGTGGACACCGAGCAGGGTCTGCTCTCCCCCGTCATCCACAACGCGGGTGACCTGTCGCTCGCCGGTCTGGCTCGCGCCATCGCCGACATCGCGTCGCGTGCACGCTCCGGTGGCCTCAAGCCCGACGAGCTCTCCGGCGGCACGTTCACCATCACCAACATCGGTAGCCAGGGCGCGTTGTTCGACACGCCGATTCTGGTTCCGCCGCAGGCGGCGATGCTCGGTACCGGCGCGATCGTCAAGCGTCCGGTCGTCGTGAAGGATGCCGCGGGCAACGAGTCCATCGGTGTTCGTTCGATGGTCTACCTGCCGCTGACCTACGATCACCGCCTGGTCGACGGTGCGGATGCCGGTCGTTTCCTGACGACGATCAAGCAGCGTCTGGAAGATGCTTCGTTCGAGGCGGACCTGGGTATCTGATCCGACACGAGCGCGGCTGTGTCTGTATCGTGAGGTACCAGACATTCCGGACGTGATCGTCCTCGAACAATCGGGGTAGACCACACAATCGGGGCGCCACTCGCACTGCGGGTGGCGCCCCGAAACCGTCGAGAGGGGCGTCGAACACCATGCGCGTCGTCATTGCAGGTTCTTCGGGATTGATCGGTACCGCCCTCGTGGCGTCGCTGCGCGGACGAGGTCACGAGGTGTCCCGCCTCGTGCGTCGCGCACCGGCAGGGCCGGACGAATTCCAGTGGGATCCCCCGGCGGGAACGGTCGACGAGCGTGCACTTCGCTCATGTGACGCCGTGGTGAATCTCTGTGGAGTCGGCATCGGTGACAAGCGGTGGTCCGGTGCGTACAAGCAAGAGGTTCGCGACAGCCGGATCACGCCCACCGAGGTGTTGGCGGGTGCCTGTGCGGAGCACGGGATCCCGACTCTCGTCAACGCCAGTGGCATCAACTTCTACGGCGACACCGGCGATCGCATCGTCGACGAATCGGATGGTGTCGGTGAGGGGTTCCTCGCCGAGGTGTGCCGCGACTGGGAACTCGCGACGGCCGATGCCGTCGCCGGTGGGGTACGGACGGTGATGCTTCGGAGCGGAGTGGTGCTGTCGCGCCGCGGTGGGATGATGGGCAAACTTCGCCCGTTGTATCTGCTCGCGCTCGGCGGTCGGTTGGGTAGCGGGCGTCAGTACTTTCCGTGGATCTCGTTGAAGGACGAGATCGGCGGGATCATCCACAGCATCGAGAACGACGCCGTGCGCGGTCCGGTGAACATGGTGGGTCCGGCCCCGGTCACCAATGCTCAGTTCAACAGCGCGTTCTCGCGGGCGATCAAGCGACCGGCACCCTGGGTGGTTCCCGGATTCGCGCTTCGTCTGGTGATCGGCGAGTTCGCCGAGGAAGCCATCCTCACCGGCCCGCGCGCCATCCCGAAGGTCCTCGAGGACACCGGGTTCACGTTCGAACACAACACTGTCGGCGAGGCGCTGCGCGCGGCCGTCGGGAGCTGATTCCGTTCGCGCGCGGGGTCGGCGTAACGTCGACGCTTATGACCGAAGGTGTTGTGTCCGCACGCGAGAGTTCCGATTCCATCGAGGTGTCCCGGCTCGGAACGGTCGATTATCTCGACGCGTGGGATCGTCAGCGGGCACTCGCGGACATGCGTGCCGACGGTGTCGGACGGGACACGTTGCTGCTGCTGGAACATCCGTCGGTGTACACGGCGGGACGCCGCACGTCGCCCGAGGATCGTCCGAAAGACGGTACGCCGGTCATCGAGGTCGACCGCGGCGGCAAGATCACCTGGCACGGCCCGGGTCAACTCGTCGGCTATCCGATCGTGAAGTTGGCACAGCCGATCGACGTCGTGCGGTACGTCCGGCGTGTCGAGGAGGCTCTGATCGCGGTGTGCACGGATCTGGGCATCGACTGCGGACGCATCGACGGCCGATCGGGTGTCTGGCTCGCCTCCGAGGTCCGTGACGGAATTCTCCTGCCCGAACGCAAGATCGCGGCCATCGGCGTTCGCGTGCAGCGCGGCGTCACGCTCCATGGGTTCTCGTTGAACTGCAATTCCTCGACGTCCGGGTTCGACGCCATCGTCCCGTGCGGGATTGCCGACGCAGGCGTCACGTCCCTGACGAGCGAATTGGGCCGCGAGGTGACCGTCGACGAGGTCATTCCGGCGGTCGTGGACGCGGTCACCGCTGCTCTCGACGGGTCTCTGCTGGTCAGCGAACATCCTGTAGCGCGTCCCGATGTGGTACAAGTCTCCACCAACCCGCAGTTCACCACCGTGAAGTTCGGCGCGTAGCATCGAATCCGTGACTGTGGCCCCAGAAGGACGCAAACTACTCCGCCTCGAGATCCGAAACGCGGAGACCCCGATCGAGCGCAAGCCCAACTGGATCAAGACCAAGGCCAAGATGGGTCCGGAGTATTCCGAGCTCAAGGGCCTGGTCAAACGTGAGGGCTTGCACACGGTGTGCGAGGAAGCCGGATGCCCCAACATCTACGAATGCTGGGAAGACCGCGAGGCGACGTTCCTCATCGGCGGTGAGCAGTGCACCCGCCGCTGCGACTTCTGCCAGATCGACACCGGCAAGCCGGAGGATCTCGATCGCGACGAACCTCGCCGCGTCGCGGAAAGCGTCCAGGCGATGGGTCTGCGGTACTCGACCATCACCGGCGTGGCTCGTGACGATCTGGCCGACGGCGGCGCATGGCTGTATGCGGAGACGGTCCGTTACATCAAGAAGCTGAACCCGAACACGGGCGTCGAACTCTTGATTCCGGATTTCAACGCTCGGCCCGAGCAGCTGGCCGAGGTGTTCTCCTCCCGTCCCGAGGTGCTCGCGCACAACGTCGAGACGGTCCCCCGCATCTTCAAGCGAATCAGGCCCGCGTTCCGGTACCAGCGGTCGATGGACGTCATCACCGCGGCGCGCAACGACGGCCTCGTCACCAAGTCCAACCTGATCCTGGGCATGGGTGAGACCCCGGAAGAAGTTCAGGAAGCGATCCGCGACCTGCACGAAGCCGGATGCGACATCCTGACGATCACGCAGTACCTGCGTCCCTCTCCTCGGCACCACCCGGTCGAGCGTTGGGTCAAGCCGGAGGAGTTCGTCGAGCACTCCGATTACGCCACCGAGGTCGGCTTCGCCGGTGTTCTCGCCGGTCCGTTGGTCCGTTCGTCGTACCGCGCTGGGCGTCTGTACGCGCAGGCCATGCAGCACCACGGCCGTGAGCTGCCGGCGAGCATGGCGCACCTGGTCGAGGGTGGCGAAGCGTCGCAGGAAGCCAGTTCTCTGATGGCGCGTCTGGCGGCGCGCTGATTCACTCCCGGCGCGATGCACGACCACGGGAAGTCGGGACGTATCCTGTGAAGCATGGCGAACGGCAGTAAAGCGGGCAAAGCAGGTAAGCCCAGCAAAGAAGCGAAAGCAGCAGCGAAGGCCGCTCGGAAGCAGGCGTCGAAAGAACGTCGCAGTCAGCTGTGGCAGGCGTTCCAGATGCAGCGGAAGGAAGACAAGGCTCTTCTTCCGCTGATGATCGGCGCGATCGTGGGAATCACGGTCATCGCGTTCTTGATCGGTTTGATCATCGGTATCGAATGGTTCCTGCTGCCGTTCGGTCTGCTCCTGGGCGTGCTCGCCGCGTTCATCATCTTCGGACGTCGTGTGCAGAAGTCGGTGTACAAGAAGGCCGACGGCCAGGCCGGTGCGGCTGCCTGGGCGCTCGACAACCTTCGTGGCTCGTGGCGCGTCACCAACGCGATCGCCGGAACCACCCAGTTGGACGCTGTCCACCGGGTGATCGGCAAGCCGGGTGTCATCCTCGTCGCCGAGGGTGCACCTCAGCGCGTGAAGTCACTTCTTGCTCAGGAGAAGAAGAAGACTGCACGCCTCGTCGGTGACACCCCGATCTACGACATCGTCATCGGCAACGGAGACAATCAGATTCCGCTGTCGGGTCTGCAGAAGTACTTGGCGAAGCTTCCCAACAACATCGACAGCAAGCGAATGGACACCATCGAATCGCGCCTGTCGGCGCTGGGAACGAAGGGCGGACCGGCGATGCCGAAGGGCCCGATTCCCGGCGGAGCGAAAATGAAGGGCGTGCAGCGCACCATCAAGCGCCGCTGACAACCGAAAGACTTCTCCGAGACGATGCTGCGCGGTCACCGACCGCGCAGCATTGCCGTTCCTGTGGCGCGATCATGCATGCCCCGGCCGTCGTGGTCGGAGATGATGGCCGGGAACACGAACAGGAGAAAGAACGTGCGCACGAGTGCTCGGACGAACCCGACTCGAGCAGGGGCATCGACGCGGGCCACCTGAATCCCGACGATCAGCTGTCCCGGTGTGAACGAGAAGATGCTGACGGATGCAACACCGAGGACGAACCACACCAGAAGCGTGATGGTGGACATCGACTGTCCGATACCGGTGACGCTGATGATCAGTGCGGAAATGCCCATCGACATCAACCAGTCGACCAGGAGCGCGAGAGTACGTCGACCGAGTCCCGCTACCGCACCGGGTCCGTCCTGCGGAAGACCGAGGCGTTCCCCGGGGAAGTTCTGTTCGGTTCCGTCGTCGGGCATCGCCGCGTTCGGGCCGGACAACCAGGAACCTGTCATTCGTGCCATGCACTCCAGGATAGGCGCCGCGCGGCACCGACTCGGACATCGTCACCGTAGTGTGTTCGGAAGAGCGCGACGCGGTGCGTCGTGCCTCACGGTTACATGCGAAGAGCACGACGTGTAACACGGGCGAAACACAGCCTTGACTGGTGGGCAACACCAGGTCCATAACGTGCAGGTCGACGGAATTCGACAAAGGAGTAAAAGCGTGGCGTTCACCACGGCCGAAGAGGTCATCAAGTTCATCGCCGACGAGAACATCGAGTACGTGGACATCCGTTTCACGGATCTCCCCGGCACCCAGCAGCACTTCTCCATCCCGGCGTCGGCGTTCAACAAGGATGTCTTCGAAGACGGACTGGCCTTCGACGGTTCGTCCGTCCGCGGCTTCCAGTCCATCCACGAGTCGGACATGATGCTTCTCCCCGACGTGACGACCGCGCAGGTCGATCCGTTCCGCGCTGCGAAGACTCTGAACATCGACTTCTTCGTGCACGATCCGTTCACGCGTGAGAGCTACAGCCGCGACCCACGCAACGTTGCTCGCAAGGCCGAGGAGTACTTGGTCTCCACCGGCATCGCCGACACCGCCTACTTCGGCGCCGAGGCCGAGTTCTACATCTTCGACTCGGTTCGCTACGACTCCGGCATCAATGGTGCGTTCTACGAGCTCGATTCGGTGTCGGGCTCCTGGAACACCGGTGTCGAGGCCAACGCCGACGGCAGCCCCAACCTCGGCTACAAGGTTCGCCCCAAGGGCGGATACTTCCCCGTTGCACCGTACGACCACTACGTCGACCTGCGCGACGAGATCTCGACCAACCTGCAGAACGCAGGCTTCGAACTCGAGCGCGGTCACCACGAGGTCGGCACCGGCGGCCAGGCCGAGATCAACTACAAGTTCAACACGTTGCTCGCAGCCGCAGACGACCTGCAGCTGTTCAAGTACATCGTGAAGAACACCGCCTGGAAGCACGGCAAGTCGGCGACGTTCATGCCGAAGCCTCTCTTCGGTGACAACGGCTCAGGCATGCACGTTCACCAGTCGCTGTGGAAGGACGGCAAGCCGCTGTTCCACGACGAGGCCGGATACGCCGGACTGTCGGACCTGGCTCGCCACTACATCGGCGGCATCCTGCACCACGCGCCGTCGCTGCTGGCCTTCACCAACCCGACGATCAACTCCTACCACCGCCTGGTGCCGGGTTACGAGGCTCCCATCAACCTCGTGTACAGCCAGCGCAACCGCTCCGCCGCCGTGCGTATCCCGATCACGGGCAACAACCCGAAGGCCAAGCGCCTCGAGTTCCGTGCACCGGACAGCTCGGGCAACCCGTACCTCAACTTCGCCGCGCAGATGATGGCCGGTCTCGACGGAATCAAGAACAAGATCGAGCCGCTCGCTCCCGTCGACAAGGATCTCTACGAGTTGCCGCCCGAGGAGGCCAAGAACATTCCTCAGGCTCCGACGTCGCTGAACGCCGTCATCGATCGCCTCGAGTCCGATCACGAGTACCTGACCGAGGGTGGCGTCTTCACCACCGACCTCATCGAGACCTGGATCTCGCTGAAGCGCGAGCAGGAAATCGCTCCGGTCAACCTGCGCCCGCACCCGTACGAGTTCCAGCTCTACTACGACGTGTGATCTGCGTGTAAGCGCTAGTCTCGAACACCGAACCGCCCGTCCTGCCTTCACGCAGGACGGGCGGTTTCGTGTGTACGGAAGGTAACGACTTTCTGAAAAAAGGTTTGCCATCACGCTCGTCAAGCCATTCTCGATGGGTCGGATTGTCCGTCAAGGCTTCCGGGGGAGGTTGGGGGCGAAGCCCCCGACTGTCGGTGAACGGGAAAAGAGGGTGGCAGCACCACAATGGACACGCTCTGGAATTTCGTATCGGTCAGACGGCAACAGTTGCTGACCGACTCGTACTTACATGTCTCGGCGGTGGTGCAATCCATCGTCATCGCAACGATTCTTGCGGTCGCGATCGGTGTGCTCGTCTACCGCTCCCCTGCAGGCTCCGCCATCGCCACAGCACTGGCGAGCACCGTGCTCACCATTCCTTCGTTCGCCCTCCTGGGCCTGTTGATTCCCATTCTGGGCCTCGGCGTCGCGCCGACGATCACCGCGCTCGTGTTGTACGCGCTGCTTCCCATCATCAGGAACACCATCATCGGGCTCGCTTCGGTGGATCCGGCGGTCACCGACGCCGCCAAGGGCGTCGGATTGAACCGTGGGCGCGTTCTGGCACGAATCGAGATGCCACTGGCCTGGCCGTCGATTCTCGCGGGTATGCGCGTGAGCACCCAGATGATCTTCGGCATCCTCGCGATCGCCGCGTACGCGAAGGGCCCGGGGCTGGGAAACCTCATCTTCTCCGGACTCTCGCGCGTCGGCAGCCCCAACGCGGTCCCGCAAGCACTGGTCGGAACAGTCCTGATCGTCATCCTTGCTCTGATCCTCGACGGCATTCTCGTCCTGGTCGGCAAGCTCACCACCTCTAGGGGTCTTCGTGTCTAACTCAACCAATCAGCACGTCTCGGGAGTCGACATCGTGCTCGACTCGGTCAGCAAGCGGTACCCGGGTCAGGACACAGCCGCCGTCGACAACGTGTCCCTGACGGTTCCCGCCGGTGAGACCGTCGTGTTCGTCGGTCCGTCGGGATGCGGGAAGACGACGACCATGAGGATGATCAACCGGCTGATCGAGCCGTCGTCGGGAACCATCACCATCGACGGCAAGGACGCCTTGAGCATCGACGCCGACGAACTGCGACGCGGAATCGGCTATTCGATCCAGCAGGCCGGTCTCTTTCCACACATGACCATCGCGAAGAACGTCGCGACAGTCCCCGGTCTGATCGGCTGGGACAAGAAGCGCATCTCCCAGCGCACCGACGAGATGCTGGACCTCGTGGGGCTCGACCCGGACACGTACCGAAACAGGTACCCGCGGCAGTTGTCCGGTGGCCAGCAGCAACGTGTCGGGGTCGCTCGCGCGTTGGCCGCCGACCCCCCGGTACTGCTCATGGACGAACCGTTCGGAGCGGTCGACCCCATCACCCGCGGTCTGCTGCAGGACGAGTTGATGCGTCTGCAGAGCGAATTGGGCAAGACCATCGTGTTCGTCACGCACGACTTCAACGAGGCGGTCAAACTCGGAGACCGGATCGCGGTACTCGGCAACCAGTCGTCGATCATGCAGTACGACACGCCAGAGGCCATTCTCGCCAACCCTGCGAACGACACGGTCGCCGGGTTCGTCGGTGCGGATGCTTCCCTGAAACAGCTGACGCTGACCAGGATTCGTGACGTTCGCTTGCTGCAGTGCCCGACGGCCAGGGAATCCGATCCCGTCGACGACATACGCGCCAAGATTTCCTCGCGAAAGTGGCAGTGGGGCTTGATTCTCGACGACCGGAATCGCCCGCTTCGGTGGGTCTCCCCCGGTCATCTGGCCACGGCATCGTCGCTGCGCGGCGTCGGCGTTCCGATCGGCGAGCTCGTCTCCATACAGTCGACGTTGCAGGACGGACTGGAAGCGCTGCTCGCCGAGAGCACGGCGTCCACGGTCGTCACCGGCCCACGCGGTGAATACGTCGGTCTGATCTCCATCGACACGCTCGTCGGTCATCTGCAGAAGATGCGCGAAGCGCACGAGCACGATCACGACGACCAGGAAGACCAGGTCAGCCAGTCATGACCACGGCAGAACGGACGACGTCCACGCCCGAGGCGCCGGACATGGAAACGGAACCCGACGAGGGGGCCTCGGAGCGCGGCGCATCCAAACGCGCCGAGCGCATTCGGCTACTGGTGCAACCGGCGCTCGTCGTGGTTCTGGTCGCAGGCGTCCTGATCTGGGCTTTCAGTCGTGATCTCACCGCAACGCAGCAGGGCAGCATCAGCGTCTCGAACATTCTCACCTTGACGTGGCAGCACATCCTGATCACGGCGGCTGTGGTCGTCATCGTCGTTGCGTTGGCAGTTCCGTTGGGCACGGTGCTCACGCGACCGGGGTACACCAAACTTGCCCCGTTCTTCGTCGGCATCGCCAATATCGGTGCCGCCGCTCCTGCCATCGGCCTGCTCGTCCTGTTCTATCTCGCCACGCGACAGACCGGATTCTGGATCGGTGTGCTCCCCATCGCCTTCTATTCGTTGCTTCCGGTGCTGCGCAACACGATTCTGGGTTATCAAGAAGTGGACCGGACGTTGATCGACGCCGGTCGTGGCCAAGGCATGTCGCCGATGACGGTGCTGCGCAGAATCGAGTTCCCGTTGGCTGTCCCGTACATTCTGGCCGGTCTTCGCACATCGCTGGTCTTGGCGGTCGGCACAGCGACGCTGTGTTTCCTCGTCAGCGCAGGAGGGTTGGGAATTCTCATCGACACCGGATACAAGTTGCGCGACAACGTGACCCTCGTCGTCGGCGCCGTCCTCGCGGTATCGCTCGCCTTGTTCATCGACTGGTTGGGCGCGCTGGCGGAGCAGTTCCTCGGACCTCGGGGACTGCGATGAGGAGAACACTGTCCATGAGAAGAACAACGTCCATGAGAAGAACCGCCGTTGCCGTAGCCCTGTGCGGCGCACTGGTGACCGGGTGCGGCCTCGAATCGGGAGGCGCACTGCCCCTGGCCGTCGGCCCCGGCAGTATCGAACCGGTCCCGGAGCTGGACGGCGTCAAAGTCACCGTCGGATCCAAGGACTTCACCGAACAGATCACCCTCGGCTACATCATCGAATTCGCGTTGTCCGCGGCAGGCGCCGATGTCCGCGACCTCACCAACATCCAAGGGTCCAACAGCACGCGGGAAGCGCAGCTCGCCGGTCAAATCGACCTGACGTACGAGTACACCGGAACCGGATGGATCAACTACCTGGGCAACGAGACTCCACTTCCCGACTCGCAGCAGCAGTACGAAGCCGTCCGCGATGCCGACCTGGAAGCGAACGACATGGTGTGGGCCGTGCCCGCCCCGATGAACAACACTTATGCCCTCGCGATGAACAGGCAGACAGCCGAGCAGACCGGAATCCGCACCCTGTCGGATTACGCGGAGTTGGTCCGCACCGACCCGGCCGCGGCCACCACGTGCGTCGAAACCGAATTCAACGTCCGTCAGGACGGATATCCGGGCATGGCCGCGAAGTACGAGTTCGACCCCGGCGCTGCGCCACGCCAGATCCTGCAGACCGGCATCATCTACCAGGCCACCGCCGACGGGACACAGTGCAAATTCGGTGAGGTGTTCACCACCGACGGGCGCATCATCGCCCTCGATCTGGTTCTGCTCGAGGACGATCGAGCGTTCTTCCCCAAGTACAACCCGGCCCTGGTGATGAAAAAGGCCTTCGCCGACGCGCACCCACAGGTCGCCGAGGTCATGGCACCGATCTCGGAGAAATTGACCGATCAGGTGATGACCGAACTCAACCGGCAGGTCGACGTCGAGGGCATCGAGCCCGCCGACGCCGCGCGCGACTGGTTGGTTTCCGAAGGTTTCGTCACCGCGCAGTGACGGGCGGGCGGGCCTTCACGCTCCGAAGGTCCGCTCCACCACTGCCTTGGCGCGACGCGTCACCCGCAGGTAGTTGTCGAGGAAGGCCCCGGCGTCGCCGTTGTCCCAGCCGGCGACCTTGGCCACCGCGGAGAGAACATGGCCCGGTCGCGGCAACTGGTCGGTCGGCTTGCCACGGACGAGGACCAGCGCGTTACGGGCCTTCGTCGCGAGAATCCATGCTTCGCGCAGTAATTCGACATCGGTCTCGCTCATCAGCTCTGCTGCACCGATGGCGTCCAGGCTTTGCAACGTGGACGTGTTGTGCAGTGACTTCACGTCATGCGCATGCCGCAGCTGGATCAACTGCACGGTCCACTCGATGTCGGCGAGCCCGCCGCGGCCAAGTTTGGTGTGCGTGGCGGGGTCGGCCCCCTTGGGAAGACGCTCGGAGTCGATGCGCGCCTTGATTCGTCGGATCTCGCGGACCGCGTCCTGCGACACCCCGCCTTCCGGATAGCGAATCTTGTCCACCATCAGCAGGAACCGGATGCCGAGGTCCTCGTCGCCCGCTACCTGATGAGCGCGCAGAAGCGCCTGAACTTCCCATGCCTGCGCCCACTGAGCGTAGTACGCCTCGTACGACGCAAGTGTTCGCACGACAGGGCCGTTGCGACCTTCGGGACGAAGACCGGTGTCGACCTCGAGGGGCGGGTCGGTGCTCGGCGCACCGAGCAGCTTACGAATCTTGTCCGCAATGCCGTTGGCCCACTTGACTGCAGCGCTGTCGTCGGCGCCTTCGGCGGGCTCGCACACGAACAACACGTCGGCGTCGCTGCCGTAACCGAGCTCGCCGCCGCCGAGTCGACCCATTCCGATGACCGCGAGCGTTGCCGGTGCCGGCTCGCCTCGCTCGGCGACGCTGGATCGAATCGCCGCGGCGAGAGCCGCGTTGATGACTGCTGCCCACACCGACGACAGTGCCCGGCAGACCTGCGGCACGTCGAGCATGCCGAGGATGTCCGCGGACGCGACGCGAGCGAGTTCGTGACGGCGCAGAGCGCGCGCGGCGTTGATTGCACGGACCGGGTCCTCGTAGCGTCCCGACGACGACAGGATCGCGCGATACGTCTCCTCGGGTTCGGCGTCGAGCAGACGGGGTCCGCTGGGACCGTCCGCGTACAGACGGATGACTTCGGGCGCCTTGATCAGCAGTTCCGGAACGTACGCGGACGAACCGAGCACGATCATCAGACGCTGCGCGACAGCACCCTCGTCACGCAGAGTGCGCAGGAACCACGTCTGCTCGCTCGCTGCCTCGGACAGTCGACGATAGTTGAGCAACCCAGCGTCCGGGTCCGGGGTGTCGGCGAGCCACTCCAACAACGTGGGCAACAGCACCGCTTGGATCTGACCGCGCCGCGCTCCCGCACCGACGAGCGCGCGAAGGTGTCCGAGTGCATTTTCCGGTGCCGCGTATCCGAGCGCTGCGAGCTGCCGAATCGCGGCGTCGGGCGTCAACCGCACTGTGTCGGAGTCGAATCGGACCACCGAGTCGAGCAACGGCCGGTAGAACAGTTTCGCGTGGAGCCTGCGGATCCGCTGCGCGTTGCGCTTGATCTCCGCGGCCAACACACCGAGCGCATCTCGATTGCCATCGGGCCGCATGTGCGCGGCCCGTGCCAGCCACCGCAACGCTTCCTCGTCGTCGGGTGGAGGTAAGGTGTGCGTCCGCTTCATCCGCTGCAGCTGCAGGCGATGCTCGATGAGACGCAGGAACTCGTAGGACGCAGTGAGATTGGCCGCATCGTCGCGGCCGATGTATCCGCCGTCGGTCAACGCCGTCAGTGCGTCGGTCGTCCCCAGCACCCGCAGAGACTCGTCGGTGCGGCCGTGCACGAGTTGGAGCAATTGGACGGCGAACTCGACGTCGCGAAGGCTGCCGCGGCCGAGTTTGATCTCTCGTTCGCGCAGTTCCGGGGGAACCATTTCCTCGACCCGACGGCGCATCGCCCGCACCTCGGGAACGAAGTCCTCTCGCTGCGACGCCAACCAGACCATCGGATTCAACGCGTCGACGTAGCTGTGCCCGAGTTCCATGTCTCCGGTCATCGGACGTGCCTTGAGCAACGCCTGGAACTCCCACGTCTTGGCCCAGCGCTTGTAGTAGGCGACGTGCGAATCCAGTGTCCGCACCAGTTCGCCGCGTTTGCCCTCGGGGCGCAGCGCGGCGTCGACCTCGAAGAACGCAGACGAGCCGATTCGCATCATTTCGCCTGCGATCCGGCTGGCGGTTGCATCCGCGGGCTCGGCGACGAACACGACGTCGACGTCGGAGACGTAGTTCAGTTCCCGGGCACCGCATTTGCCCATCGCGATGACGGCGATGCGGCTGGGGCACGGCTTGTCCGGGCAGGCGGTGGCGATGGCCACGGCGAGAGCTGCGGTGAGGGCGGCGTCGGCCATGTCCGAGAGTTGGTTGCCGACGAGTTGGTACGGCAGAACCGGTTCGTTCTCGACGGTGGCGGCCAGGTCGGCGGCCGCCAGCACCATCACCTGATCACGGTAGGTCTTCCTCAGCGCGACAACGGCTTCCGGTCCGGTGATGGACGCTCGATACAGTTCGGGGGACGCATGTTCCCCGGTCTCCGGGCTCGCCTGGACCGCTGCGAGCAACTGTTCGGTGAGCTGCTGTTTGCTCGGCAGGTCTATCCGACCGGTGGACTTGCCGTCGGGAGAGGCGAGCAGGCGCCACGACTGCGGATCGGAGACGAGGTGGTCCGCCAGGGCGCTCGACGCACCCGCCAGCCCGAAGAGCCGACCGCGAAGACCCTTGTCCGTCCGCAGTGCGGAGTCCAACTCGGCGAACTTGCCACCGAGTGCATCGTTCAACCGGACGACGGTGCGGAGCGCGAGATCGGCGTTGGCTGCCCGGGAGAGCGACCACAACAGTTCGAGGCTGTCCTCGTCCACCCACCCGAGCGTGCGGAGGTCGGTGGGCGCGGTGGATTCGACCAGACCCAGCCGTCCTGCGCCGGGAACAACCGAACGTGACGTCGGTGGACGCACCATCAGCGAACACCTCGACTCTGGCGTGACACCTGATTCACCTCACCGCGGGGGAAACTACCTCGAACGGGTAAAACCTAACCCATGGGCGCCCGTCCGATTCACAACCCCAGGTACGCCTTCAATTCGTACGGGGTGACATGACTGCGGTATTCCTCCCACTCACGACGCTTGTTGCGGAGGAAGAAGTCGAAGACGTGCTCGCCGAGAGCCTCGGCGACGAGCTCCGAGTTCTCCATCGCGTTGAGGGCCTGATCGAGGTTGCCCGGAAGCTCCTTGTAGCCCATTGCACGCCGTTCGGCGGACGTCAACGCCCACACGTCCTCTTCGGCCTCGGGAGGCAACGTGTAGCCCTTCTCGATGCCGCGCAGACCGGCCGCCAGCAACACCGCGAAAGCCAGGTACGGGTTGCACGCCGAATCAGGGCTTCGGATCTCGACGCGACGCGAGGACGCTTTGTTGGGCGTGTACATCGGGACACGAATGAGAGCGGAGCGGTTTGCCGGGCCCCACGACGCTGCCGTCGGTGCCTCACCGCCACGAACCAGACGCTTGTAGGAGTTGACCCACTGGTTGGTCACGGCACTGATCTCGTTGGCGTGCTCGAGAATGCCTGCGATGAACGACTTACCGGTCTCCGACAACTGCATCGGATCGTCCGGGTTGTGGAATGCGTTGGCGTCTCCCTCGAAGAGACTCATGTGAGTGTGCATCGCCGAGCCGGCCTGGTCGCTGAACGGCTTGGGCATGAACGTCGCGCGGACGCCCTCTTCGATCGCGACCTCTTTGACCACGTAGCGGAACGTCATGATGTTGTCGGCCATCGACAGTGCGTCGGCGTAGCGGAGATCGATCTCCTGCTGACCGGGCGCAGCCTCGTGGTGGCTGAACTCGACGGAGATACCCATCGACTCGAGCGCATCGATGGCGTGGCGACGGAAGTTCGGTGCCGAGTCGTGCACTGCCTGGTCGAAGTAACCGCCGTTGTCCGCGGGCGTGGGCGGAGACCCGTCCTCTGGGCTGTCCTTGAGGAGGAAGAACTCGATCTCGGGGTGCACGTAGCAACTGAACCCGAGGTCGGCGGCCTTGCTCAGCTGACGGCGCAACACGTGGCGCGAATCGGCCCAGGACGGCGAACCGTCGGGCATCGCGATGTCGCAGAACATGCGCGCGGAGTGCTGGTGACCCTTGCTCGTGGACCACGGCAGGATCTGGAACGTCGACGGATCCGGCTTGGCGACGGTGTCTGCCTCCGAGACGCGCGCGAAGCCCTCGATGGCGCTGCCGTCGAAGCCGATGCCTTCGTCGAACGCGCCCTCGAGTTCCGCCGGCGCGATCGCGACGGATTTCAGGTACCCCAGAACGTCGGTGAACCACAGGCGGACGAAACGGATGTCCCGCTCCTCCAGTGTCCGGAGCACGAATTCCTTTTGGCGATCCATGTCCGCGAGACTAAGCAAACCGCGTTAAATCTGTGTTACATCGTGAATTCGGTCTCACTGCGTATAGCTCTCACCTGGGAAAGGACACTGGTGAGATTCCGTCAGCACACCAAATCGTTACCTGGCGGGGTCAGATCGACGAGGTAGTCGATCACCGGTTCGTCGACGCAGTTCTCACCGGAGAACGCGACGGTGTGCTGCGCCCCGTCGAACGTGATCAGGTCTGCGTCCAATTGACGAGCAAGTTCGACGCCTGCCTGGTACGGCGTCGCCGGGTCGAAGGTCGTCGAGATCACGACCAGTTTCGGAAGTCCCTCGGCCGAGATCGTGTAGGGAGTGCTGGTGTTGGGGACGGGCCAGAACGCGCAGACATCGAGCGGTGCGTTTCCGGTTCCGCGTCCGTCGTCGAGGAACGGAGCAGCTTCCCGATACCGTCGGTCGGCTTCTCCGGCCTCGGCGCGGTCGGTGGTCGGCGGATCGTCGACGCAGCGGATGGCGTTGAACGCGTCGTCCAGATTGGAGTAGGTACCGTCGTCGAGACGGCCGCTGTAGGTGTCTGCCAGGCGGAGCAGCGTGTCTCCCCTGCCCTCCCGGAGTTCGGTCAGTCCCCCACGCAGGATGCGCCAGAGGCTCTGCGAGTACAGGGCTTGCTGCGTTCCGGTGATCGCGTCGTCGTAACTGAGTCCGCGCGGATCCGTGGTAGCGGCGGGCGTCTGGATCAGTGGGTCGACGAGCTCCCGGAACGTCCGGTCCGCGGCGGCCGGGTCCGACCCGAGAGGGCACGCCTCGCTCTGTGCGCAGTCTTCGGCGAACGCGTCGAAGGCACCTTGGAACGCAGCTCCTTGCTCGACGGCCTCGTCGACGGGGCTCTGCTCGGGATCGAGTGCACCGTCGAGAACCATGGCGCGGACTCTGTCCGGGAACGCTTCCGCGTAGGCGGCGCCGATCCGCGTTCCGTACGAATAACCGAGGTAGGTGAGCTTCTCGTCGCCCAGAACCGATCGGATGACGTCCATGTCCTGCACGACCTCACGGGTCCCGACGTGTTCGAGTACGTCGGCACCGGTTCGTTCGACGCACTTCGCGGCGTACTCGCGATGATCGTTCTCCACTGCGGCGATGCCCTCGGGCGAGACGTCGACATCCGGCTCGGCGCGTTCGAGGTCCGTTTCCTCCGCGGTGAGGCACCGAACTGCGGGCGTCGACGCGCCGATCCCGCGGGGGTCGAAGCCGATTCGGTCGAAGTTCTCCGCGAGTGCGGTGTCCTCGGCCTGGGTGGCGAGGTACAACCCGGACGACCCGGGCCCGCCCGGGTTGAACAGTATGGATCCGGTGCGCTCCCCCGACGCCTGCACGCGGGACACCGCGACCTGCGCTGTCGGACCGTCCGGAACCTGGTAGTCGAGCGGAACGGTCACACGGGCGCACTCGACGGAACTGCCGAGCACGGTTCCGTCGGTGTTGTAGTCGTCGCACGATCCCCAGTCGAGTTCCTGCGTGTAGTACCGCTCGAGACCCGCTGGAATCACGCCCGCACCTGGCGACGCCGTGTTCTCCGGCTGCGGCGTGCCCGATTCGACTTCGGCGCTCCCGCAGCCGGCAGCCACCGTCACCGCGACAGCACCGAGGGCTGTGGCCACCGTTCGTCCGTGACGCCGTCCGTGGCGGGTACGTGCTGTCGGATCCGAGGAGACGCTCATGAGGTGAAATCGTGCCAGAGCGGGCGAGGTGCAGTCTGCGGCACTAGTGTTTCCAGTCGTGCAGGCACTGCGAACAGCCCTTGCCCAGATCAACCCGACAGTCGGTGACCTCACCGCGAATTCCGAACTGATTGTCGACTGGACTTCGCGCGCCGCGCAGGAATGCGCCCAGGTCGTGGTGTTTCCGGAGATGGCCCTGACCGGTTATCCGGTGGAGGACCTCGCGCTTCGACCGGATTTCGCGCACGCGTCGCGCGACGCTCTGCACGACCTCGCCGAAGCACTCGACCGAGCCGGATGCGGTGACGTCGTCGCCGTCGTCGGGTACCTCGACCGCGACGCGGTGGGATCGAGGAACAGCGCCGCCGTTCTCTTCCGTGGCGACGTCGTGTCGCGGTACGACAAGCACGCGCTTCCCACCTACCGCGTCTTCGACGAGCTCCGATACTTCGCCCCCGGAACGCGGTTGAGCATCACCGAGGTGAACGATGTTCGCCTGGGAATCGTTGTCTGTGAGGACATCTGGCAGCCCGGCGGGCCGGTTCCCGCGTACGCCGCGGCCGGAGTCGACGTGCTGCTGTGCCTGAATGCGAGTCCGTTCGAGCGCGGCAAGGCGGAGGTCCGCCTCTCGGTGGTCCAGCGGCGGGCAGCCGAGGCTGAGGTACCTGTCGTCTACGCCAACCTGGTCGGGGGTCAGGACGAGCTCGTGTTCGACGGCGGCAGCATGGTCGTCGCCGCCGATGGAACCATCCTCGGTCTCGCCCCTGCGTTCACCGAGCACCTGCTGTGCGTGGACCTCGACGTCTCCGACGCGCGGCGTCCCGACGGCGGCCCACCGCCGGGGTGGTCCATCGACCGGAACACCGTGCCGGATCTCCTCGTCCGCGGCTGGGATCGGCTACCTCGATCGGTGGCAGAACCGCTCGACGACCTGGCGTCGACGTGGGCGGCACTCGTCACCGGGTTGCGCGATTACGTCCACAAAAACGGGTTCGCCTCGGTGGCGCTGGGCCTGTCCGGTGGCATCGATTCCGCTGTGGTCGCGGCGATCGCCGTCGACGCTCTCGGAGCGGAGTCCGTGCACGGCGTCGCGATGCCGTCGCAATACTCCTCGGATCACTCGCTTGCGGACGCGAACGATCTTGCGTCGCGCACCGGGCTTAATTTCGGAATCGAGTCCGTCGTCGACATGGTGCGGTCGGTGACGGATCAGCTCGGCCTTTCCGGCATCGCGGAGGAGAACGTTCAGGCGCGCTGCCGCGGCATAGTTCTGATGGCGCTCTCCAACTCGGCGGGACATCTGATTCTCGCCACCGGCAACAAATCCGAACTGGCCGTTGGTTATTCGACCATCTACGGCGACGCCGTCGGCGGGTTCGCCCCCATCAAGGACGTACCGAAATCCATGGTGTGGGAGCTGGCGCGGTGGCGCAACGACGCAGCGGCCGGACGTGGCGAGGTGCCCCCGATTCCGGAGGCGAGCATCGACAAGCCTCCGTCTGCAGAGTTGCGCCCGGATCAACTCGACTCCGATTCGCTCCCGGATTACGACCGGCTCGACGCGATCCTGTTCCGCTACGTCGACTGCGATCAGGGTGAGGACGACATCGTGGCGGCAGGCTTCGACCCCGCGGAGGTCGCGGACGTCGTAGCCAAAGTCGACGCGGCCGAATACAAACGCAGGCAGTATCCGATCGGCACCAAGGTGACGTCGAAGGCGTTCGGGCGGGATCGACGTATGCCGATCACCGACGGCCGACGCAGAGTGTGACGAATTGCACGTCCGGGTGCGCTTCGGCGTCGGTCGTGCCGGTGGCAGACTGATGTCGTCATCAACCCCATCCCGGGGACCCGCACAGCGGGCCTCGAGGAACCGAAAGGGACAAAGATGTCCAACGATTCTGTGTACGGCTCGTCCGATGCGTCCGTCTCCGGTTTGACCCGCAAGACCCGCACCCATCACCTGCTGCAGATGAAGGCCGACGGCGAGCGGTGGGCCATGCTCACCGCGTACGACTACTCGAGCGCCCGCATCTTCGAGGAAGCGGGCATCCCGGTCCTCCTCGTCGGCGACTCGGCAGCGAATGTCGTCTACGGCTACGACACGACGGTGCCGATCACCATCGACGAACTGCTGCCTCTGGTTCGCGGCGTCGTCCGCGGGGCTCCCAACGCACTCGTCGTCGCCGACCTCCCGTTCGGCACCTACGAGTCCTCGCCTCAGCAGGCGCTCGCGACGGCCACCCGGTTCATGAAGGAAGGCCTCGCGCACGCCGTGAAGCTCGAGGGTGGCGAACGTGTCGCAGATCAGATCGCCGCGATCTCCGCGGCCGGTATCCCGGTCATGGCGCACATCGGCTTCACACCGCAGAGCGTGAACGGCCTCGGCGGCTTCCGCGTTCAGGGTCGCGGTGACGGCTCCGAGCAGCTCGTCGCCGACGCCATTGCCGTCCAGGAGGCGGGAGCGTTCTCCGTCGTCATGGAGATGGTGCCCGCCGACATCGCAGGCCAGGTGACTCGCAAGCTCACCATCCCGACCATCGGCATCGGTGCGGGCAACGAAACCGACGCCCAGGTGCTGGTCTGGCAGGACATGGCGGGCTACACCAACGGCAAGACCGCCAAGTTCGTCAAGAAATTCGGCAACGTGGGAGACGAACTGCGGACCGCAGCTGCGACGTATCTCGCCGAGGTTCGCGGCGGAGTCTTCCCCGGACCCGAGCACAGCTACTGATCGGTCACCTGCAGGTGGCACACTCGGTGCCATGAAACCTGGTCTTCGTAGTTCTCGCCGTGCAGCCGCCGCCGTCCTGGGGGCGGCTGCCGTCGTCGGTCTGGCAGCGTGCGGCACCGACTCCGCCAACACCGGATCGTCGGCGTCGCTGACCTCCACGACCACGGCCCCGGTCACCACCACCACCGATGCGGCTGCTGCCGGTGACACGATCACCGACCAGCAGAAGCAGCAGCTCTGCACCGATCTCGGCGAGCAGCTGCAGGAATGGAGAATCCAGGGGCCGACGCTCGGCCGCGGTGGGCTCAACATCGTCGTGCAGACATGGGCGGCGCAGAGCGGAGTCATCAATCTGCAGGTGGTGCAGAACCGCTCGATCATCGACGACATCACCATCGACAACTGCTCCGACGTCCGTGACGAAGCCCTGCGATCACTCGACATCCCCGACTTGGCATCGGGACTGGTGGGCTTCTGACGTGGCGCGTGATCTCTACCCGGCCATCGAGCCCTACGCCAGTGGCCACCTCGACGTCGGTGACGGCCAACAGATCTACTGGGAGACCAGCGGTAATCCGGACGGACTCCCCGTCCTGTTCGTCCACGGAGGGCCCGGCGGTGGAACCGGACCGGCGCAGCGTCGCTACTTCGATCCCGAACAGTATCGAATCGTGCTGTTCGACCAGCGTGGCTGTGGCAAGTCCCGACCCCATATCGCGGACAGGAGTGGAGCCGGCGGAACGACCAAGGGGTGGGACACGAGTGTCGACTGGGCGGTGAACACGACTGGAAAGCTTGTCGGCGACATCGAGAAGTTGCGGACTCATCTCGGCGTCGACACCTGGCTCGTGTTCGGTGGTTCGTGGGGTTCGACGCTGTCCCTCGTCTACGCACAGACCCACCGCGACCGGGTCACCGGTCTGATCCTGCGCGGCATCTTCCTGCTCCGTCGCAGTGAGATCGACTGGTACTACAACGGCGGAGCGGGTCATCTCTTCCCCGAACAGTGGGAGAAATTCCTGGCACCGGTTCCGGAAGCGGAACGACACTCGGATCTGGTGGAGGTGTACCACCGGCTGCTGAATTCCGACGACCGCGACGTCGCCACCGCGGCGGCCATCGCCTGGTCCTCGTGGGAGGCCGCGACGAGCTATCTCCTTCCCCGTCCGGAGCAGATCGCGTCCAACGAGGATCCGCGTTTCGCACTGGCCTTCGCAGGGATCGAGAACCATTACTTCCGCAACGACGGATTCCTGCGGGAGAACCAGTTGCTGGAGGACGCGCATCTACTCGCCGGCATCCCCGGAGTCATCGTCCAAGGCCGGTACGACGTGGTGTGCCCGGCCACGAGTGCCTGGGCCCTTCACCGGGCGTGGCCGGATGCGGAATTAACGATCGTGGACGACGCCGGGCACTCCGCGTCCGAGCCCGGCATCATCCATCACCTCGTCGAGGCGACCGACCGTTTCGCCTCGACAGCGTCACCCGGCGCCGTGCCGCCGTCCGCCTCGTAAGCGAATTCGACACGGCGGGAGGCGGTGTCGGCGACGGTCAACGTCACCGACACCGCTTGCCCTTCCGGCGGATCCCCCACGCACCTGCCGATGACGATCGGGTCGGCCACGAACACCTCGGCGGTCTTCTTTCCTTCCGATCCACGCAGAACCAGAGCTGAGAACGCCTCGCCGACTCGGTCGTTCAGAACGTGCGCTTCGGTCAGGTCGATGCACGCCCGATCCACTTTGGATGCAACGGAATCCGATCCGCGCATGATCGCGGGCAGGTCGGGGAGCGAAGTCCGTGCCCACTCGGGGATGTCGGTGCCCGCAACCACCGCGATGCATACTTCGGTGGCGAACCTGTCCGACAGACGGCGAAGCGGCGCCGTGACGTGGGCGTAGGGTGCTGCAATTCCGGCGTGCTCGGTCGATTCAGGAATTTCCCCGTCGAACGCGACGTAATCCGCGCCTCGCAGCAGACTCGTTGCCCGAGTCATCATGGCCAGCGTCGTAGGCGCGTCACCTGGTAGCCCGGCGAGCACGGCTCCAGCCGACGCACCTGCGGGCCACTCGATTCCGAGCATCTCCGCTGTCTTCTTCAACGAGTCGACGGCGTCCTCCGGGGCCGGCGGCAAGGTGCGGAGCAGCCCGATTCCGGCGTCGAGCATGATCGACGCGGCGCACATCCCCGTCAACAACGACACCTCGGCGTTCCACGCATCCACGGCGGTGCGCGGCTGCAATTCGATGCGCCACCCTGCGCCGTCGGCTACCACGTCCTGCTCCGGCAGGGTGATGTCCAGTGCACCTCGGCGCAACGCGGCCTGTGCTCGCAGGCGACCGAAGTCGCCCAGCGCGGCGATCGACGGATGCGGGGAGCCTGCATCGAAGTCGGCCTGCACACCCTCGTAATCGAAGCGGGCGACGGACTTCACCGTCGCCCTCGACACTGTCCAGGCGACTGCATCACCGGATTCGTCGAGTTCGATCCGCCACAGCGCTGCCGGGCGAATCTCGTTCGGCAGCAGACTGGCCGAGCCTTCCGACAGAACCCGAGGGTGAAGCGGTACCGAACCGTCGGGAAGGTAGAACGTCTGTCCGCGCTGACGAGTCTCGGTGTCGAGCCGGCCCGCAGGCGTGACGATCGCCCCGACGTCGGCGATCGCGTAGTGCACGACGAATCCACTCGCGAGTTTCTCGACGTGCACCGCCTGATCCAGATCCATCGAACCGGGCGGATCGATGGTCACCAGGGCAAGGTCGGTGCGGTCTTCCCTCTCGGACGCGTGTCTGTCCTGGGCGGACTCGGCCTCGGCGAGTGCATCGGCCGAAAAGTCCTCGGGCAGGTCGAACTCGGAACGGATGGGGTCGAAGTCGAAGGCGGTCGCGGACAGTCGCGCCGAGACCACCGTCAGTTGTTCCAGTCGTCGTCGGCTTTGTCCGCAGCTTTGTTGCGCTCGGCTGCGATCTGAATGGCGCGTTCGGCGGTGGCGCGGTCCGGATACGGGCCCATGCGGTCGAGTGATCCGGACTCCTTGCCCTGCGAAACTGTCTTGGTGCGTACGTCGTAGTACCAGGCGTCGTCTTCTGTACTCATGAGTGCAAGCCTAGGTGCGAACGAGTCGGCATGTAAGCCGGATCCTGTGAACCGGCCCGCCGAAACGGGACGGAACGACGACCATCCATCTGGGCACACCGTCGCCGGGTACCTCGAGCAGTCCACCCGCAGGCTCGGGCGAGCAGCCCTCGAACACCTGCGCAGTCGCACTCCCGAGGGAATGCGACCTTCGACCTTGCTCCGGGCGGGGTTTACCTAGCCACCCCAGTCACCTGGGGTGCTGGTGCGCTCTTACCGCACCGTTTCACCCTGACCCGCGTCGCGCTGTCCGAAGACAGCGCGAGCGCGGGCGGTCTGTTTTCTGTGGCACTGTCCCGCGAGTCACCTCGGGTTGCCGTTAGCAACCGCCCTGCTCTGTGGAGTCCGGACTTTCCTCGGCTCGAAGCTTGGCGGAATCGCTCCGCCAGTTCCCCGTGCCGCAGCCGTCCAACCGACTCGTTCGCACGGTGGAACTCTACCCGGTCGTACGGCTGGAACTAGAGTTCACCTCATGGATCACGTCGTCCTGCTGCGCGGAATCAACGTCGGCGGAATCAACATCAAGATGGTCGACCTTCGGCAAGCGCTCTCGCAGGCCGGATTCGAGCAGGTGCGCACGGTCCTCGCGACCGGCAACGTGCTGCTGTCGTCGCCGCTGTCCTCCGCGGAACTGAAAACCGCGATCGAGAAGATCCTCTCCGACACCTTCGGGTACGAGGCGTGGGTGATCGTCCTCGATCCGCGCGCCTTGCGCGGCATCGTCGACGACTACCCGTTCGACGCCGAACGCGACGGGTGGCACCCGTACGTGATCTTCGGCAACAACGACGAGCATCTCGAGGAACTGGCGCGAACAGCCGATGCGCTCGATCCCGAGCTCGAGCGAGTGTCCCGCGGCCGGGGCGTCGTCTACTGGGAGGTCGTGAAAGGCAACACCACCGACAGCATCGTCGGAAAGGTCACGGCGAAAGCCAAGTACAAACCCACCACCACTACGCGGAATCTGCGCACGCTCGTCAAGATGCTGGCGTGAGCGTCGTAGCAGCCGCACTCGTTGCTGCGGTGCTGATCTTCGCGATCGTCCGACCCCGCGGTCTGCCGGAGATCGTCGCTGCACTCCCCGCAGCAGTGGCGGCACTGTTGCTCGGGCTCGTCACCCTGTCCGACGCACGCGAGCAGGTGCTGGAACTCCTTCCCACCGTGGTGTTTCTGGCGTTCATCCTCGTTCTCGCCCATCTCGCCGACGCGCTGGGTGTCTTCCGGTGGGCGGCGTCGGTCATGGGCAGATCTGCCCGCGGCAACCCGCATCGGCTTCTCGGATCGGTGTTCGTGGCCGCCGCCGTCACCACGGCCGTCCTGAGCCTCGACGCGACTGTCGTGTTGTTGACGCCGGCAGTGATCGGCGCGGCGCGGGCTCTGCGCATGTCGCCTCGGCCGCACAGTTACGCCACAGCACACCTGTCCAATTCCGCGTCGACGTTGCTGCCGGTGTCGAACCTGACGAACCTCCTGGCCTTCACCGCGACGGGCCTGACGTTCGTGCATTTCGCCGCGCTGATGGCGCTGCCGTGGATCGTGTCCATTGCGATCGAGTTCGCGGTGTTCTGGGTGTTCTTCCGCGGCGACCTCCGACACGATCCCGCACGATCCGAGAATGTCTCGGTGGCGGAACCCGTCGTCGCTCCCACGGCGGCGCTGGTGGTCCTCGGCGCAACGTTGCTGGGCTTCGCCGTGGCCGGGTTCTTCCACGTCGAACCGTTCTGGGTCGCGGCCGTGGGCGCGTGCGCTCTCGCCGTGCCCGCTCTGAAGCAGGGTTATACCGTGCCGTCGCGCGTGCTGCGGGCCGCCGACCTCACATTCTGCGGCTTCGTGCTGATGCTGGGGATCGTCGTCGAGGGTGTCACGGCCGGGCCCATCGGCGACTGGCTCGCGAGCATCTTGCCCGGCGAGGCGTCGTTCCTCGGACTGTTGACGACCGCCGCCATCGCGGCAGTGGCGTCGAACGTCGTCAACAACCTGCCCGCGACGCTGATGCTGCTCGCCGCGTTCGGCTCGTCCGCTCCCCCTGGTCTGCTTCTCGCGATGGTCGTGGGCGTCAACCTCGGGCCGAACCTGACCTACGTGGGCTCGCTCGCGATCATGTTGTGGCGCAAGGTCGGCGCGGCACACGGCGAACCGGCGTCGTTGCGCACCTTCACCGTCCTCGGTCTGATCAGCACGCCGCTGACGATCCTCGGTGCCGTTGCCGCCCTCTGGCTCGCCCTACAGGTATGACGTGTCGTTGACGAGACGGACCGATGCACCGCCGTCGGGATAGAACTCGGCGATGCTGAGCGACGCGAGATCCAGATGCAGCCGGTACAGCAACGACGGCCCGACATCGAGAGCGAGCTGCAGCAGCATCTTGATCGGGGTTACGTGGCTGACCACCACGACCGTCGACCCCGCGTAGGACGCGACCAGCTTGTCGCGGGCCACGGTGACCCGCTCCAGGACGGTGTCGAAGCTTTCGCCTCCCGGTGCGGCGACCGAGGTGTCACCCCGCCACTTCTGGTGGACGTCCGGGTACTTCTCGAACGCCTCCTTGAACGTGAGGCCCTCCCAGTCACCGAAGTCGGTCTCGGTCAGTTCGCCCAACGTGGAAACCTCGAGACCTACCTTGCGTGCGAGCGCGCCTGCCGTCTGCTGCGCCCGGCCCAGCGGCGAGGCGACGATGGCCGCGATGTCGTCTCGCTGCGCGAGATGGGCGGCCGCTGCGGCCGCCTGACCCTCGCCGATCTGGGTCAGTGGCGGGTTTCCTCGGCCCGAGTAGCGACGCTCCACCGACAGCGGAGTCTGTCCGTGCCGCAGCAGAACCAGCCGCGTGGGCTCACCCGTCGCTCCGGTCCAGCCGGGTGCGGCCGGTTTGACGTCGCGGTCCTTCGGGGGCTCCAGTTCCCGACCGTCGGCCGCGGCATCCATCGCCTCGTTGGCCAACCTGTCCGCGTGCGAATTCTGTGCCCGGGGAATCCACTGGAACGTGACGTTGTCGAAACCGCGGACCAGGTCGGCGGCCTCACGGTTGAGCGGAATCATGTCCGGATGCTTGACCTTCCAGCGCCCGGACATCTGCTCGACGACGAGCTTGGAATCCATCCGCACCTCGACCTCGCGCGCACCGACCTCGCCTGCAGCGGTCAATCCGGCGACGAGACCGCGGTACTCCGCGACGTTGTTGGTCGCGACGCCCAACGCGAGGCGGCGTTCGGCAAGGACTTCGGAGCGGTCGGCGGACAGCACCACCGCGCCGTACCCTGCCGGGCCCGGGTTTCCCCGCGATCCACCGTCTGCCTCGACGACAACCTTCACAGGCCGGATTCCTTGGTGCGCACCAGAATGGCATTGCATTCCGAGCATCGCACCAGCTCGTCGGCGGGCTTCGCCGCGATGCGTGAGATCTCGCCTCGATCGAGTTCGATCCGGCAGGCGCCGCAGCGTCGGGCCTGCAGTAGGGCGGCGCCGCGGCCGGTGAGAGCGCGCTGCTTCTCGTAAACCGCCAACAGCTCGTCCGGGAACGTACTCGCCAATTCCGATCGCCGTGAGGTGGCGCGCTGCTCCGCGGAATCGACATCGGCCACGGCATCGTCTCGCCGACGTCCGGCGTCGACGAGCTCGTCCTCGATCTGGGTCAGCTGTGCACCGGCGTGGTTGTAGTCGGTCTCCGACGCCTCGCGCCGCTCCATGACCTCGAGCAATTCCTCTTCGAGGATTCCTTGCCGACGTTCGAGGCTGGCGAGTTCGTGCTGGAGCTCGGACATCTGTTTCGCCGCGACGGTGCCGCTGTCGAGGAGCGAGCGGTCGCGGTCTTCACGCTGGCGGACCGCGTCGACCTCGCCTTCCAGCTTCTTGATGTCACGATCGAGGTCGTCCATCGCCATCTGGACCGTGACGGCTGCGTCCTTGCGGGCGATGCGCTCGGCCTCGAGCTTCTCCACCTCGGCCTGCTCGGGAAGACTTTTACGACGGTGCGAGATCTGCGTCAGCTCGGTGTCCACTGCGGCCAGTTCGAGAAGTGAGGCCTGCACTCGGGGATCGACATTCACGCGTGATGACTCCTGCGACTATGGAAGAAATATTCGGCCAAGCCTACCGGCTCCGATCGTCCACCGAACCCACTGTCCACGGATCGGTCCTGCGGGTACTCACGCGGCTGCTCCATCCCCCGTCGTCGCCGAACTCTGCGTCGACGATGCGTCGCGCCTGCTCGCACCACGGCCACTCCGACGCCCAGTGCGCGACGTCGACCACGGGTGCGCCTCCCGCGCGAAGGTGCTCGTCGACGACGTGATGCCGCAGGTCCGAGGTCACGTACACGTCGGCTCCGAGGGATGTCACCGCACTCAGATAGCCGTCGCCCGCTCCCCCGCACAGCGCGACCGTCCGGATCTCGGTGTCGGGATCGCCTGCCGCCCGGACACCCCACACTGTCTCCGGCAACACGGCGCGCACAGTTCGTGTGAACTCGCGCAAGGTGGTGGGCCTGTCCAGCACCCCGATCCGTCCGAGGCCCGTGCAGCTCGGGAGCCTGACTTCCTCGAACACGTCGATCGCCGGTTCCTCGTAGGGGTGCGCTCGCGTCACGGCGTGCAGGATGTCCGCCCGCTTCGACGCAGGCGCCACCACCTCGATGCGGTCCTCGTCGACTCTCTCGAGCACACCGTGGTCGCCGATCGCCGGCGTCGAGCCGACGCCGGGAAGGAACTGGCCGAGCCCTCGGGTGCTCCAGCTGCAACGGCTGTAATTTCCGATGGCTCCGGCGCCTGCGTCGAACAGCGCGTCCCTGACGGCGTTGCCGTGCGACGTCGGAGTGAAGACGACCCACTTGTCCACTCGCGGTCCGTCGATTGGATCGAGGGGGCGCGTGTCGGTCACGCCGAGCGCATCCGCCAGGGCGTCGGACACGCCAGGGTTGGCGCTGTCGGCATTGGTATGCGCGGTGAACAGTGCGCACCCGGCCTTGACGAGACGGTGGATGAGGGCGCCCTTGGGTGTGTTCGCGGCGACGGTATCCACACCGCGGAGCAACAGTGGGTGGTGCACCACCAGCAGGTCGGCGCCCATGTCGATGGCTTCGGCGACGACCTCCTCGGTCGCGTCGACGGCGTAGAGAACAGTGCCGACGCGATCGGCCGGGTCACCGCACACCAACCCCACCGAATCCCAGCTCTCGGCGAGCCGCGGCGGGTAGTGCGCCTCGAGAACCGCAATGACGTCGGCGAGAAGGACAGTCATCGTTCACCTTTCGATAGTGCGTGCTGTGGAGGTGAATTCTTCGGCAGAGATTTCGTCAAGGCATCGACGAGGACGTCTACCTGCGCAGAAGGCCGAACAGCCACGCGGAGGTGGCCCGGCGCCAGCCCCGGGAAGGTGTCGCACCGTCGAACTGCGACACCGTGCTCACGTAGTCGCTGACGCACTCCTTCCGCGTCCGGAACGGACAGAAGCAGGAAGGGAGCGCGTGCAGGCCCGTGTACATCGATCCCGAGTGCGGTCAGGCGTCGTGTCATGTCCTCGCGCTCGGCAGCGATGACCGATGCCCTGGCTTCGGCCAACGCAACGGCGTCCGGTTCGCTGCACGCTTCGATGGCCTCGATCTGCAGACTTCCGAGCGGCCAGTGCGCTCGCCCAACGGTGAGTTCGGCCAGGACGTCCGGATGTCCGAGCGCGTATCCGCACCGCAGTCCGGCGAGCGCCCATGTCTTGGTGAGGCTGCGCAGCACCAGCACATCGTCGAGGGAGTCGGAGGCAACGGACTCGGCTTCACCGGGCACTGCGTCGGCGAACGCTTCGTCGACGACGACGATGCGTCCGGGGCGACGCAGACCCAGAATCGAGTGTCGCTCGTGCAGCATCGAGGTCGGGTTGGTCGGATTACCGACGATGACCATGTCTGCGCCCTCGGAAACAGCGGTCGGATCCAGCCGGAACGGCGGCGGCGACACCACATGTTCGACGGGTATGCCTGCTTGTCGCAACGCCAGTTCGGGCTCGGTGAACGACGGATGGATCAGCGCAGCCAGCCGTGGTTTCAGCCGCGGCAGCATGGCGAACCCCTCGGCACCCCCGGAGAGCAGCAGTACTTCCTCCGGGGCTCGGCCGTGTCTGCGTGCGACGGCGTCCCGGGCGCGCAGGTCGGCGTCGGCCGACGGGTAGGAGCCGAGCGAATCCAGCGATCGGCTCAGTCGTTCGCTGAGCCATCGAGGTGGGCCTGTTCCTTGGACGTTGACTGCGAAATCGACCAGTCCAGCTCCCACTTCGGCGTCACCGTGGTGGCGGAGAAGCGACATCGCGTCCAATTCTTCCCTGTCCTTTCGTTACCGACGAGCGTATCCCGCGCCTGCCGCGAGTGGAGCATGCGAAGGACCGGTCACCAACCGATATGGTTTTGTCATGACAAATCTCGACGCCGCGCGCAGTCCACGAGCCACGGTGGTGCTGTTCGACCTCGACGGCACGCTCACCGATTCCGCACCGGGCATCCTCGCGGGCTTTCGGCACGCACTCGCCGCGGTCGACGGGCCCGAGCCGACGGAAGAGCAACTCGCTCTGGTCATCGGGCCACCGTTGATCGACACCTTCGGCGCGATGGGGCTTCCCGACGACGTCGCGCAGAAGGCGCTTGCCGCATACTTCGAACGCTATGACGCCAAGGGCTGGGCGGAGAACACCGTGTTCGACGGTATCGAGCCGGTGTTGGCCGAGTTGAAGGATCGAGGAGTTCGGCTCGGAGTGGCCACGTCCAAGTCCGAGCGATTCGCGCACCGGATCCTGGACCATTTCGGACTGGCCGAGTACTTCGAGTTCATTGGAGGGGCGAGCAACGACGGCAGCCGCCGCGCCAAGCCCGACGTCATCGCGCATTCCTTGCAGAACCTGGGCATCACGGCCACCGAAGCATCGGACGGCGGCACCGAGGGTGTCCTGATGGTCGGTGACCGCGATCACGACGTGCACGGCGCCGCTCGATTCGGCATTCCGGCGATCTATGTGGACTGGGGGTACGGAATCGCGGGCGAGAACGACGAGGCCGCGTTCACCGTGACGACCATGGACGAGCTGGCGAAGGTGCTCGGTGACAACACGTAAACCCGCCCTCCATGTGACGTTCGTCTGCACCGGCAACATCTGCCGGTCCCCCATGGCGGAGAAGATCTTCGAGCAACACCTGCGGGAAGTGGGGCTGGATTCGGTACGGGTATCGAGTGCAGGTATCGACGGGTGGCACGAGGGCGAGGGCGCCGACCCACGCACCGTCGCCGAGCTCGATGCGCACGGTTACGACAGCGATCACGAAGCCGCACAGGTGAACGACGATCACCTCGGCGCCGACCTTCTCGTCGCTCTCGACACCGGTCACGTTCGAGAACTACTGCGTCTCGGTGCGCCCGCCGACCGGATCGCACTCCTCAGATCGTTCGACGACGATGCTGACGACGAGTCCGTCGCCGACCCGTACTACTCGTCCGACGACGCGTTCACCACGGTCCGCGAACAGATCGAATCCGCCATGCCCGGGCTGGTGAGTTGGACCGAGAACGCCGTCTCCGACGAGGCGTCGTAGATCGATGTCGGGCGAGCCGCTACCGTAGTTGTCGTGCGAAGGCTCCGATTTCTGCTGCGTCCGGGTTGGTTGGCGGTTGCTGCTGTCGTCGCCATGTTCGCGTACCTGTGCTTCACGGTCCTGGCGCCGTGGCAGCTCGGCAAGAACACGTCGACGTCGCACCGCAACGATCTGATCAATCGATCCGTGGACGCCGAGCCTGTCGCGCTCGGCGAACTCCTCACGCCCACGGGCTTCGCCGACGACGACGAATGGCGTCGTGTGGTCGCCACCGGGTCCTACGAATCGAACAAAGAAGTGCTGGTTCGATTGCGCAGCATTCGCGAGCAACCTGCATACGAGGTGATCACCCCGTTCCGCCTCGGCAGCGGGGAAACGATCCTCGTCAACCGCGGTTACGTGTTGCCGGTTCAGGGAACCGAGCCGCCGACCATCGAGCCGGCTCCGACGGGTGAGGTGACCCTCGACGCACGGATCAGACGAGCCGAGGGAACCTCACGCGAACCTATCGAAGAAGCCGGACACATCCAGGTCTACAACATCAACCCGGCCCAGATCGGGTCGGCTCTCGGCGTCACACCCGTTCAGGGATACCTGCAGCTCGACGACGGTCAACCCGGCGGTCTGGGCGTGATCGATCTTCCGCAGACCGATTCCGGCCCGTACCTGTCCTACGGCCTCCAATGGCTGGCGTTCGGAATCATGGCACCGCTCGGACTCGCCTACTTCGTCCGAGCCGAGTGGCGTGAACGCCGCAAAGCAACGAACCGAGATCTCGCAGATCCCGCGGACGACGTCCAGCCGGTGTCCGAGCAGGACGCTCCCGAGGTCAGCACTCCGTCGGAGGCCACCGGTTCCGATTCCGCCGAGCCGGATTCGGAGCCCGAGTTCACACTGCCGACGCGTCGGGAACGCAAGTCTCGCGCCAAGTCCGCATCATCGACGCACACCGCGCAGGATGCCCGCCTGGCCGATCGCTACGGCAAGGGCCGCTGACGCAGCTGTCGCACCGATCTGGACCAGTGTCGACAATCGTGCCGCGCGCTGTAGGTCCGCAGGTAGCGGACGTCTGCCGTCGCCGAGGGTCGGGCGGATCTCGACGCCGTGGGTGTATTCGGTTCGCCCGCCCACACTGATACCGAGTGCGCCCGCTGCCGTTGCTTCTGCCACGCCCGCGTTCGGGCTCGGGTGACGAGCGGCGTCCAACCGCCAGGCCCGCACCGCGTCGGCAGAGCGTCCGCCGACAAGTGGAGCGAGAACTGCCGTCATCACCCCGGTCACTCGCGCAGGTACGAGGTTGATCACGTCGTCGAGGCGCGCGGCGAACCACCCGAACCGCTGATACCGCGGCGAGCGATAGCCGATCATCGCATCCAGTGTGTTGACCGCGCGGTACCCGAGGATCCCGGGAACTCCGGCGACCGCGCCCCAGAAGACCACTGCCACAGTCGCATCCGATGTGTTCTCGGCCACGGACTCGACCGAGGCACGCGTGAGACCGTCCGAGTCGAGGACACGGGGATCGCGCCCGCACAGTGACGGAAGCAGTGCCCGCGCCTGGTCGATCCGGTCGTGGCGGAGGTGCTCGGACATCACGGAACCCGTCCGTGCCAACGAAGTTCCGCCCAGCGCGGTCCATGTCGCCATGGCTGTCAACGCGATGTCCGCGACGACGCCACGCCGGGCAGCAGCCCTCGTCGCCACCGACCCGGCAGCAACGACGGCACCCAGCAGAAGGGATGTGTGGACGGCACCGGCTGCCCGGGCGTCGCGATAGGTGTGCCGTTCGAGCGCCGCTGCAGCACTACCGAACCCGGCGACCGGGTGATACCGACGAGGGTCGGCCAGGGCCAGGTCGATACCGAATCCGAGCACCAAGCCGGCAGCGCGGCTGTCCCATCGCGTCCAGCGGAAGGTCATGGAAGCGACGGTAGCGAAGCTGAGGATCGATCGGCGCGCCCGGGTGCAGGGATCGTCAGGCCCAGCGCGACTTGTACACGCTCGCCATCTGACGGTTGTTGAACTCGAGATCGCGACCCGAGTGAAGCATCGCAGCTGCGATGCCGACGAAACCGACCGTTGCCATCAAGATCATTGCCATGGTGTCCCCCAAGGATCGCCGAGAGAGCCCGCTGTCGGGCCCTGATGATCTTGATTGTTACCGACGGGTACAGATAAGAAAATGCAGATGAGGGGGCCGTCACATGTGTCAACGGTCACCGAACACAACCGGGGCTAGGATCGACCACATGACCGTAGAAGGCGGATTCCCGAGCGAGTCCACACCAGCAGCGACCACCACGGGACGACCGAGTTGGATCAACAAGGCGATCGTCGTTGCGGTCGCGGTCGTCGCGCTCGTGATCGCCTACCTCGTCCTGTCCGCGTTCCTCCCGAGATGGTGGAGCATCAGGGTTGCCAACCTGTCGGATCAGGCGTTCAGCAAAGGCATCTTCTGGGGCCTGGTCTTCGGGATCCTGTCGACCCTTGTGCCACTGCTGTTCTTCACCGCGGCGTGGCGAGTCAGGAAGAAGCGTGGCGGCAAGGTCACCGCGATCGTCTCGATCGTTCTGGCCGTCGCCGCTGCTGTCCCGAACCTGCTGACACTGTCCATCGTGCTCGGAAGCAGCAATGCTGCACACGCAGGAGAGCGCACCCTCGACACCGAGGCTCCGGGCTTCCGTGGAGCCACCGCGCTCGGCGCGATCATCGCCGTCGTGCTGTTCGCTGCCTTGGTGTTCCTGATCGTTCGCGGACGCAGGCGTCGCGCGCAGAAGCGAAGTGCAGCCCAGGCTCCATCGCCTCAGAGCTGACCCCGACCGGTCAGGGCACTACGGGCGCTTTTCCACCGTCGTAGGGCTCGACGGTGACTTGCTCTTCGGGGGCCAGGGACACAACGGCCGGACCGGCTTCCTCGGTCACCGTGAGCACCACCGACAAGCCCTCCTGCGCGACGGACTCGATCCGCCCGCGCTGCTCTCCGGTGTCGTCCACGAGTGCGTAATCTCCGACCAGAACCAGCAACTCCTCGGCGGACAGCGTGCGACGGCCACCGAAATCTTCCACAGTCATGACTACACCGTAGGCGAAACGACGCGGTGCGCGCCGCTGTGTCACTCGTGCCCGGGTGGAGGATCGGTGACCAGCAAATCGTCGATCGGCAGATGCAACGCCAGTTCCACCCTCCGCTCGTCCCAGCTGGGATACGCGGGGCGAATCCATACGCGGGTGTCGTCGAGCTGAACCAACAGGAACCGTCGCCAGGTCCAGGTCTCGACCGGATCGAGGAGGTCCGTGTGAGCGAGCACCGGCACGGGCGCGCGGCCCCACACCGGCTTGGACAACGACGAAAGGCCTTGCTCCATCAGTACATCGGCAGCGTCGTCGACGGGGAGGCTCTGTGCGAGAAGGTGGCCGACGGGATTGACGGCGTCGACACAGCTCTCGTCGTAGTTCTCCGAGACCGTCCAGCCCACGATCTCACCGTCGGACGGACGCCTCACCGGAAGTCGGCTGCGCCACCGCGTGATATCCACTGCAACCACCTTACCGACCGCCTACTCACCACAGATGCGTGTGATGAACCAGCGCATCGATCACGAGGACCGAGCCGATCACCGCGAACACAACTCGCACGGCCGCGGGGCCATACGCCGTCAGAGCGCGCACCACGGATCGATAGCGTCGGCGAGCAGACGGACTGCGCCCCATCGACAATGCGAGGACCGCCGCCGGAATACCGAGCGCGAGGAGGCAATAGAGCACGATGACGACGGGCCACGCAGCGGCAACGGGTCGGACGCGGATATCATCGCGAGGCCGGCCAGATACGGTACGGCAGTAGGAGCCTGGACGATTCCGATGGCAAATCCCGTCGTCGCCAGGAGCGGCGCACTTGCCCGGAACCGAGCCGTCCACGCCGGCGGCGGACGCGAGGATTGCGGCACACACGCCAGAACGATCAAGGTGGCACCGATCGCAGCCTCGCCCCAGTACCGAACGGTCGGGGTGAGCTCGAAATCGACGATGCGGGAGAGAAAATCTATCCCGAGCACTGCCAGTATTCCGAAGGCCGTCGTGGCGGCGAAGACTCCGCCGAGAAAAGCCGAGCCGGTTCGAAGCGGTGAACGCCTGTGCATCCGGGCGTCGTACGCGATCGCTGCGGTCAGACCGATCAGAAGAACGTCCAGGGAATCGAGAAGTGCAAACCCGGTCAGCGCAGCGAACAACGTGATCATGTCGGTCTCAGCCTATACGCGCTCACCCGTCGGATCGGAGATGAGGCGCGTCCGCCACGACGGCACGAAGCAGTTCGTCGACGGCTTTGACTCTCGCCAGCCCGGCCAGTTCCCGCGGTACCGCGACCCAGTAGGTCCGGTCGATCGAGAATTGTTCTCCGGCCACGCGAACGAGCGTGTCGTCGGGTTCCCCGATGTAGCTGGGCAGCGGCGCGATTCCTAGACCGCTCCGCGCGGCGAGCCAGTGACCGGTGATGTTGTTGGTCTGAATCTGCGCTCGTCCGTCGGTCAGAAACGAATCGAGAATCCGCAGCGGAGCCACGTCGAGGAGGGCGCCGACGTACCAGATGAGCGTGTGTTCTCGCAGATCGTCGCTCGTGAGGATTCTCGGATGGGTCTGCAGGTACTCCTCGGTCGCGTACAGATACAACGAGTACGTCGCGAGCTTCCGATACACGACGAACCGCGGCGACGGCTGTTCCAACGTGATCGCGACGTCGAATTCCCTTGTGTTCAAGGTCTTGTGCTCCGTCGCCGTGACCAGTTCGACGTCGAGGTCGGGATGCTTCCGGCGCAGCGTGGTGAGGTTGGGCGTCAACACGAATGCCCCGAATCCGTCCGGTGCGGCGATACGAACCGATCCGCTGAGCGAGCCGACGCTGGACGTCTGATCCTCGAATGCAGCGATCAAGGTCGACTCGACGGATTCCGCGTACCCGACCAGTCGTCGGCCGGCTTCGGTGAGACGCCATCCCGCAGGAGTGCGATCGAACAGTCTCTGACCGACCGATTTCTCGAGGCTCGTGATCCGTCGACCGACGGTGGTGTGGTCGACCCCCAGCGCCTTTGCGGCCTCGTTGAGGCGGCCGTGACGGGACACTTCGAGGAAGTAGAGCAGGTGGTCGGCAGTGAACACGCGACGAGGCTATCAGTCCTGTGCATTTTTGCACGCGTCGCTGCAATATTGGCCTTTGACTAGCGCAAACTTGCGAGACAAGGTGGATGTCACAACGCCGAGACGAAGGAACCTTTCGTGAGCACAATTTCGCACTGGTACGACAACAAGCCGTTCGCTGGTACCTCCACCACCACTGCACCGGTCACCAACCCCGCCACCGGCGAGGTCACCGGCCAGCTCGCACTGGCCAACCTCGGCGACGCACGCACCGTCATCGACGCCGCCGCAGCCGCCTTCCCCGCCTGGCGCGACACCTCCCTCGCCAAACGCACCCAAATCCTGTTCAACTTCCGCGAACTACTCAACAAGAAAAAAGGCGAACTCGCCGAGATCATCACCGCCGAACACGGCAAAGTCCTCTCCGACGCCCTCGGCGAAATCAGCCGCGGCCAAGAAGTCGTCGAATTCGCCTGCGGCATCCCCCACCTCCTCAAAGGCGGCTACACCGAGAACGCCTCGACCAAAGTCGACGTCTACTCCATCCGCCAACCGCTCGGACCCGTCGGCATCATCTCCCCCTTCAACTTCCCCGCCATGGTCCCGATGTGGTTCTTCCCCGTCGCCATCGCCGCCGGCAACACCGTAGTACTCAAGCCGTCCGAAAAAGACCCCACCGCCAGCATCTGGCTCGCGCAGCTGTGGGAAGAAGCAGGCCTACCCCCCGGCGTGTTCAACGTCCTCCAGGGCGACAAACTCGCCGTCGACGAACTCCTCGAAAACAAGAAGATCAAGTCGATCTCCTTCGTCGGCTCCACCCCCATCGCCCAATACGTCTACGCCACCGGCACCGCCAACGGCAAACGCGTCCAAGCCCTCGGCGGGGCGAAGAACCACGCCATCGTCCTCCCCGACGCCGACCTGGATTTGGCTGCCGACGCCATGGTCAACGCCGGCTTCGGCTCCGCAGGCGAACGCTGCATGGCCATCTCCGCCCTCGTCGCCGTCGGCGACATCGCCGACACCCTCGTCGCCAAAATCGTCGAACGCACCACCCCACTGGTCACCGGCGACGGCACCCGCGGCGCCGACATGGGCCCCCTCGTCACCCAAGCCCACCGCGACAAAGTCGCCTCCTACATCGACGCCGGCGAAGCCGACGGCGCCACCATCGTCGTCGACGGCCGCGGCGTCAAAGCAGACGGCGGCGACAACGGATTCTGGCTCGGACCAACACTCATCGACAACGTCAAAACCGACATGAGCATCTACACCGACGAAATCTTCGGACCCGTCCTCTCCGTCGTCCGCGTCGACACCTACGACCAAGCCCTCGAACTGATCAACAACAACCCCTACGGCAACGGCACCGCCATCTTCACCAACGACGGCGGCGCAGCCCGACGCTTCCAGAACGAAGTCGAAGTAGGCATGATCGGCATCAACGTCCCCATCCCCGTCCCCATGGCCTACTACAGCTTCGGCGGCTGGAAAAACTCGCTGTTCGGCGACACCCACGCCCACGGCACCGAAGGAATCCACTTCTTCACCCGCGGCAAAGCCGTCACCTCCCGCTGGCTCGACCCCAGCCACGGCGGCATCAACCTCGGCTTCCCCGAAAACAACTAACCCCCCACGTGAGTGGAAATGTAGGCCTGAGCTCAGGAGCGGAACCCGCGGAGCGAGCAGAGAGCACCTACATTTCCACTCACGACGAGGTCAGGCCGCGTCGGTGGCCGATAGTGTGCAGGCAAGTGCGCTGACGTATCTACAAAGGAGTAGGACATGGTTGCCAACATCTCGTTCCCGCGTTTTCTCAAGCTCGGGCCAGGAGCCGTGGAGAGCCTCGGCGACGTGCTGACCGACTTGAACGTGCAGCGCCCCTTGCTTGTCACCGATGCGTTCATGGTGAGCAACGGCTCAGCGGAACGGCTCATGAAGATCATCACCGGAGCGGGCAAAGAGGGCGCACTGTTCTCCGGAACCGTCCCGGACCCCACCACCGAGTCCCTGCACGCAGGCTTGGCTGCGGCGGCAGCCCACGACGCAGACGCAGTCATCGGGTTCGGCGGTGGCAGCCCGATGGACACAGCCAAAGCCCTCGCGGTGTTGTCGAAGCAGGGCGGCGAGATGCGCGACTACAAGGCACCACGCCAGTACACGGGGCCTGCGTTACCCATCATCGCGATTCCGACGACCGCCGGAAGCGGTTCGGAGGCAACACAGTTCACGATCATCACGGATGTCACGTCGGACGAGAAGATGTTGTGTCCCGGCCTGTCGTTTCTTCCCATAGCGTCGATCGTGGATTCCGAATTGACTGCATCCATGCCGCCCCGCTTGACCGCGGACACCGGCGTCGACGCGTTGACCCACGCGATCGAGGCCTACGTGAGCAAGAAAGCCAACCCGATCTCCGACGGACTCGCATTGTCCGCGATGCGGACCATCGGCCGGTTTCTGTTGCGCGCGTACAGGGATGGCTCCGACACCGAAGCGCGCGAGGCGATGATGCATGCGTCGACCCAGGCAGGTATGGCGTTCTCCAACTCCAGCGTCTGCCTGGTTCACGGCATGAGCCGTCCGATCGGAGCGCACTTCCATGTCGCACACGGCCTGTCGAACGCAATGCTGCTCCCCGCCGTCACGGCGTTCTCCATCCCCGGGGCTCGCGACCGGTATGCCGAGTGCGCTCGCCAACTCGGTGCGGCCGGACGCACGGATTCCGATGACATCGCGTCCGCGCGGCTGATCGAGTTCATCGACACCCTGTGCTCCGATGTCGAGGTCCCGCGCCCGAGCACCTACGGTATCGACGAAGCCAAGTGGGACAGTCTGATTCCGCTCATGGCCGAGCAGGCATTGGCGTCGGGATCGCCGGGCAACAACCCCGTCGTGCCGACGGCCGACGAGATCGCAGATCTGTATCGCTCCGTGTTCTGACCGCGCACGGCCACAGCCCACGCGTACACCATCACCGGGCTGGGCTTGACCTCGAGTGCAGTCGAGGTTCGAGAATGGTCATGTACCGATCGAACAGACCCGAAAGCGAGATTATGACCACCGACAAGTACGTACTACCCGAACTGACGTACGACTACGCTGCCCTCGAACCGCACATCAGCGGCGAGATCATGGAGCTTCATCATTCGAAGCACCATGCGGCCTACGTCGCGGGCGCGAACACCGCACTCGAACAGCTCGCGGCTGCACGTGAATCCGACGATCATTCACGGATCTTCCTGCACGAGAAGAATCTTGCGTTCCATCTGGGCGGGCATCGCAATCACACTCAGTTCTGGACCAACATCTCCCCGGACGGTGGCGACAAGCCTGTCGGTGAGCTCGCGGCCGCCATCGACGATCAGTTCGGGTCCTTCGACAAGTTCCGCGCACAGTTCACTGCTGCAGCGAACGGACTGCAGGGTTCCGGTTGGGCAGTTCTCGGCTGGGACGAACTGGGCAGGCGACTGCTCACGTTCCAACTCTACGATCAGCAGGCCAACGTCCCTCTCGGGATCACTCCCCTTCTGCTGTTGGACATGTGGGAGCACGCGTTCTATCTCCAGTACAAGAACGTCAAGGCGGAATACGTCACGGCGTTCTGGAACCTGGTCGACTGGGCGGACGTCGCACGCCGTGGACCGTGGAACGACTAGTGTCTCGCGTATGAGGATTTCGGGACGACGCTCGGTGTCGATGACGATGACGAGAGCGACGACGACGAGGGCGACGAGCCGATCGTGAGCCCCCCCAGTACTCCGGTCACCATCGTCGGCGCGGGAATGGCCGGCGCCGCATGCGCGGTCGCGCTCAGGGACGGCGGCGTCGAGTGTCGTCTCGTCGATCGCGGCCGTGCTGTGGGCGGGCGGATGGCGTCTCCGCAACTGCACGGTCGCCGTGTCGACATCGGCGCGGGCTATTTCACCGTGCGCGACGACGGTTTCGCCGAGTTGGTCGAGGCGTGGAAAGTAGCAGGTCTCGCCAGGCCGTGGACCGACACGTTCGGGGTACTGGCTCCAGGCGCAGACGCCACCACCACGACGGGTCCAACAAGGTGGGCGACTCCAGGTGGGTTGCGTTCACTGGTCAGGGACGTGTTGGGGGGCGCTGGCCCGGGCGAGATCACGGCCGAATCCACCGAGCTCACCGCGCTTCCCGACGGCATCGTCGTGTTGGCGATGCCGGATCCGCAGGCATCGAGACTCGTCGACGTGCCGGACCCGGTGAACTACGACGCTGCTCTCACCGTGGTCGCCGGGTTCGAGGACATGCCGTTGCCGTTCGAGAACGCAGCGTTCGTCAATGCGCATCCCGTCATAGAGTTCCTCGCCGACGACGGGGCGCGGCGCGGCGACTCGGCGCCGGTTCTCGTCGCGCACACCACCGCGGACTTCGCCCGTGCGCATCTGAGAGACCCGGAATCGGCGGTGGCGCAGACGGTTGCGGCGGTTCGCTCTGTGACCGGTCTGCGGGCTCCGTCGTGGACGCACGTTCATCGGTGGACCTTCGCGAAGCCCGCGCAGGCACACGACTCGACCTTCCGTTCGGTCGATCTCGCGAGCGGCCCTGTCTACTTCGCGGGCGATCAGTGGAGTCCGTCGGGGCCACCTCGCGTCGAGAGTGCATGGAGGTCGGGTACGGACGCGGGCCGCGCGATCTGCGCCAGGTTGTCCTAGCTCACGCGAGAGGGCGCCTGCGGCTGGTCGAGGTGCATCGATTCGATGTCGTCGTCCTCGTCGTCGGTGAGCGTGAACAATGCTGCGATCGGTGCCGCGAGCGCCAGGAGTCCGATGACGAAGACCGGGAACAGGAATCCGAACACTTCGAGCCCCGCTGGTACGGGTGCGTCCGGGTCGACGGTGACGCGCATGGCAGCCATCCCGGTGTAGTGCATTCCGACGACTGCGACGCCCATGACAAGACCTGCGGCCAGCAACAACATCGGTTTCTGTAGGACCAGGGTGAACCACAGAGACAATGTGCCTGCAACGACGGCGATGGCCACGGAGACGGCGACGAGAGTCGTGTCGTAGGACACCGAACCCTGGATGCGGACTGCGTTCATTCCGGTGTAATGCATGACGTTGACGGCGATTCCCATCACGACGCCACCGACGAGGAGCGTCCAGATGTTGACCTTGCGACCGATGATGAGCAGTCCGACGAGGGTCGCTCCGATTGCCAGTAACGCCGAGACGACGGTCCACAGAAGGTCGTACCGCGCGACGCTGCCGGTCACGGTGAATCCGAGCATGGCGATGAAGTGCATCAGCCAGATGCCGATACCCCCGATCGAGACTGCCGCCATCGTCAACCATCCGAATCGAGCACGCGGTGACGAGACGACCGCGGATTGCCTGGTACAGGCGAGGCCGACGACACAGCCCACGACGGACACTCCGTAGGCGAGGAACACGAGCCAGATGCCCATCGAGAAATGCTGCATCTCGTGTGAATGATCCATGGTGTTGCTCCTAGGTTGCCGAGTGCACGCGGTCGAGGGCGTACTCGGTGAGGGTGATGAGGGCGTCGCGTACGGAATCCGCGCGTCGCGCATCGACTTTGACTATCGGCACGAACGGGGCGATCGCGAGTGCTTCGCGGATGTCGTCGATCTCGAATCGCTGCGCACCGTCGAACTCGTTGACGGCGACGACGAAGGGAAGTCCACGAGCTTCGAAGTAGTCGATCGCCGCGAAGCAGTCGTCGAGACGACGCGTGTCGATGAGGACGATCGAACCGACGGCACCGCGAACCAGGTCGTCCCACATGAACCAGAATCGCCGCTGGCCCGGCGTACCGAACAGGTAGAGCACCAGGTCGTCCGAGAGTGTGATTCGGCCGAAGTCCATGGCAACGGTCGTGGTCGATTTGCTGCCCGCGGAGTCCAGTTCGTCGATTCCTTCGGATTCGTCGGTGATCATCGCTTCGGTTCGCAGCGGCACGATCTCCGATACCGCACCGACGAGTGTCGTCTTGCCGACGCCGAATCCACCTGCGACGACGATTTTCGTCGAAGCCGCCGTCCGACCTCTCGCGTCAGAGTGCGCGTAGTCCACGAAGTGTCCTTCCGATGAGTTCGCGGCGCTCGGCCGCAGTGGCGTCGTCGTCGAGAGTCGCCGACACACGCAATGTTCCAGATTCGACGAGGTCACCGACGAGTACGCGGGCGACACCGAGGGGCAGGCTCAGGCGCGCGGAGATCTCGGCCACGGACGGGCTCTCCATGCACAGCGCGACGATTTTCGATCTCATGTCGCTGGGCGGCCACATACTCGTCACGACCGGGGAGACGGTGTGCACGGGAGCTTCGAGAGGAAGGTAGACCTCAGATCGTGTTCGGCCCGCGGTGAGGGTGTACGGCCTCACCAGATTCGGCGTCGGTGCCGCCTCGTCGAACCCGTCCGAATCATTGATGCCCACAGGGGCTTCGGGCGCAGACTCGTCGGTCGACTCGGGTGTGCCTGATCGATCGCGCGAGTCGACCTCGCTCACCGCATCGTCTACTTCAGGGGTTTCCGACGGTGTCACCGTGCATCACCGATCTCGTATCCGCGCGGCCGGCTGCACCATGCTGCCCACACGATCGACCAGCACGGCCATTTCGTAGCCGACCTGGCCGATGTCGCACGATGCTGCCGTCAGTGCCGCGAGGTGCGATCCATCGCCGACGCTCATCAGCAGCAGGTAACCGTTCTCCATCTCCACGATGGACTGGAGCACCGGACCACCGTCGAAGAGTCGCGCGGCGCCGGAGGACAGGCTCGCCAGACCGGACGTCACCGCAGCCAGCTGCTCGGCGCGTTCACGAGGTAGTTGTTCGCTGGTCGCCATCAGCAACCCGTCCGCCGAGACCAGTACGGAGTGCGCGACTCCGACGATGTCGCGTGCGAAGTTCGACACGAGCCAGTCCAGGGACCGATCGGGGGTCGACGCGATGGGGTGGTTCATTCGCCTTCTTCCGTTCTGTGTCGGCCGGTGACGTCTTCGGCGCGTCCGGTGCGGACACCGGTGAAGTGATTGGTGAGTTTCTCGCGTACGGCGTCGGGTGACCGTGTGCGCGACGACGTCGGCGTGTCTTCCCGGCTGTGCGTCGGGGTGCGCCCGGTGTCGACGGCGCCCGGGACCAGTCGGGCACCTGGTCTACGAAGGGGCAGACCGGAGTCCGTTTTGGTGCGTGCGCGCGCGTCGTCGGCGTTCTCGGCGGCGGCCCAGCCTGCGTCCGCCGGTGAAGACCAGGTGCGCGAACGGCCCTGTCCGGTGGCAGGGTCGACGAGCCACTCGGAGACCATTCGCTGATAGATCGGCATGGCCTGGGTCGGCGGTGCCAGCGGATCCGGCGGTGGTGGGGTCGCGTCCTCGGTTCCCGACGCGGTGTCGTTCTTCGCCGCGAGCGCGGCAGGGCGAGCGCCGAAGAACGACGATGTGTCCGAGGTCCGCCTGACGGCAGCTACGTCGCCGGACGGGGCCGCTTCGGCTCTGCCGGACGATATGGCGATGTGCTCGTCGACGCCGCTCGCGCCCGGACGACGCCGGGGAAGCGATGCGGCGGTGACGTCCTGTGTGTCGTCGGAGTGACCGTTACGCGTCTGGGCGACGTATCCGTTCTGCTCGGCCGGCGTCGGAGCGTCGGCACCCGGCGACGGCACTCCTGCCGACGCGAGTCCGTCGAGCGCGAGGAGCGACACCGGACCCGTTCGTTCCGTAGCTGTTTCGGCGTCCGTCGCAGTGTTCGGAGGTGCACCGTTGCGCGGTGACGGCGCAGATTTCGATCGACCTGCCGACAGGTCCCTGCGATTGGCGCGGACGTTCTCGGCCGTCGGGAATGTCGTCACGACGAGTGACACGGGTATGTGGACGCTGACGGTCACTCCCGACGCCCCTCCTTGTACCTGTGTCGCGCGTAGTCGTACCGTCACTCCGTGGCGCTGCGCGAGACGCCCGACCACGAACAAGCCCATCCGACGCGCTGTTTCGGGCGTGACTTCACCGCCGGCGGACAGCCGCTCGTTGGTTTCTTCGATGTCCGCTGCAGGCATACCCAGCCCGCGGTCGGCGACTTCGAGCAGGATTCCGCCTTCGACAGCGCGGGCGGCGGTGACGGCCACGGCACTGTCGGGCGGTGAGTAGCGCAGTGCGTTGTCGATCAGCTCGGCGACCAGGTGGACGATGTCCGCTGCTGCTGCCGCGGTGAGCGCGGCTTCCGGCACGTCGAGCATGAGGACGCGGCGGTAGTCCTCGACCTCCGACACGGCCGCGCTCATCACCGCGTCGAGTGCGACGGGGCGGTCACCCTGTGCACGGCGCGACGGGGTGCCTGCCAGCACCATGAGGTTGGCACCGTTTCGGCGCATCCTGGTGGCCAGGTGATCGAGGCGGAAGAGGCTGTCGAGGCGGCGCGGGTCGTCCTCGTCGCGTTCCAGTTCTTCGATCAAGGCCAGCTGCTGGTCGACGAGCGATCGGCTTCGGCGGGAAAGCGTTTCGAACATGTTGCCGACCTGCACTCGAAGGCGCGCCTGTTCGCCGGCAAGCTGCAGCGCTTCCTCGTGGATGGCGTCGACCGCGCGGGCAAGCTGGCCGATCTCCTCCTGCGTGTGGACGGGGATCGGCACGATCTCCGGGGTGTGTCCACCGGATCTGATGCTTTCGATCTCAGCGGGGAGCGCGCGTTGAGCGACACCGAGTGCGCCCAACCGGAGCCTGCGGATGGGGCGGACGAGCGAGCGAGCGACGATCAGCGCGAGCACGAGTGCGGTAAGGACCGAGCCGAGTACGAGGGCGGTGTCGCGCAACGCGACCGAGCGACTCTCGGTGGCCTCGGACGTCAGTGTCTCGACGAGGCGGCCTGCGTATCGGTCCGCGATGGAGGTGTAGATATCGGTGGACTGTCCGGCCGAGAGGAACGGATTGGTGGGTCCCCCGCTTGCCGCTGCGGAGTACATTCCAAGCCTGGTGTCGAATTGTGCTTGCAGCGCTTGCACTTCGGCGGACTCCGGACCGAGGACGGTCGAGAGTGCTGCGATGTCGGCGGCTTCGCTGCCCGCGGCTCGGTTGACCTCGTCGAGAATCGTGACGTCGGGGGTGGAGACGAGAAGCTGCTGGGTCTGCGCGGCGCGGCGACCGGACATGGCGTCGACGATGGTCGACGTGAGGGTTCGAGGCTCGGCGCTCTCGACGGACAAGCCGTCGGCGATCAGCTCTGCGATCGATTCGGTGACGGCCGATGCGACACCGACGCGCTCGACGGGGGCTACCGGGCCTTGCCGCAGCCTGTCGCTCAGTTGCTCCGCGCCGGAGACGGCGCTCTCGAAGTCGACGAGGGCGCCTGCCTCGGGGCCTCCGCCATCCTGGTCTCCGCTGGTTCCGAGCGCGTCGCGCACGGCGGTGAGACCGGATTGCACTTCCTCGCCGGAATTCGGCACACCGCTCAGCGCGAGATCTCCGACGGCCTTGTCGAGGGCGAGCAGCGGCGTCACGATTCGTGAATTGTCGGCAGCGGCAGACAGATCGGCTGCGGCGGACAGTTCGGTCTGGATGCGGAGAGCACCGAAACCCATTGCGAGAATCAACGGCAGCGCGACGACGGCCGCGACCTTGGCCCGAACGGGCCATGCAGAGAGCGACCACGTGCGTTCGGTGGGCACCGTGTTCGGTGGTTCGGTTCCAATTTCGACCACTAGCCGGACTCGCTTCGACTCTGCCCAGGGCGGGCGGGGACAAGGGCGGGCTGACAGCTCCCGTGAACACAGACCCGTCCGTGCAGGCTGTGAAACACAACAAACCGCCCGGACTTATTCTGTCCCGAGAACATATACCAAGATCCTGTTTCGGGAAAGATTTACGACTTTATGACTTTTTGAGAACCATTCACCGACGGACACGCTTCTGTACTTGTCGAGTCCGGGCGGTCAGTCCAGCGAACACCCCGCCGCAGCGACGATCACCGACGCCAACTCGGCCAAGGCGGCCGTTTTCAACGTCCACTGCTGCCAGTAGAGCGAGACGTCGACGCCGGTGCCCGGCGCGAGATCGACGACGTCCACTCCGGTGCGCATTCTGTCGATCTGCTGTCGAGGCAGGACGGCCCATCCCATTCCGAGCCTCACCGCTTCGGCGAAGTCGGCTGACGACGGCACGAAGTGCGTGGGACCTGCACGCCTCGTCACACCCCACTGTTCGAGATATCGGTGTTGTAGGTCATCGGAGCGATCGAACACGATCATCGGCGCACGGGACAATGCGTTGCCCGACGGTCCGTCGCGGAACCAGGTTTCATGGAATTCGGGCGAGCACATCGGCCGATACTTCATCACCCCGAGACGAGTGACCGAGCACCCTTGCACTGCGTCCGCTGACGTGGTGACGGCCGCGACGACCACTCCTTGACGCAGCAATTCCGCGGAGTGGTCCTGGTCCTCCCTCTTGATGTCGAACTCCATACGGTGCGACAGCTGTGCCAGCGCAGGGAGAACCCATGTGTTGAGCGAGTCACCGTTCACGGCAATCGGTATCGATGCGGGCGTGCCTGGAGTCAGCTCTGCGACGAGTGTTCCTATCTGTTGTGCCAGCCGCAGGTAGGGCATTCCCGCCTCGGTGATCCGCGCTGGTTTGGAGCGGTGAACCAGCACTGTCCCCACCGATGTCTCGAGCGCTTTGATCCGTTGACTGACTGCCGAAGGCGTGATGTGCAATTGAGTGGCCGCGGAGTCGAACGAGCCCTCGGACACCACGGCGGCGAGGGCGTGAAGCTGTGACAGGTCGGGTTCGTGCATAAGCAACACTAATCCTGATGAAGTAATATTCGCTGTACTTCAGATCCGACCGTTTCTAGCCTTTGCTCCATGACGTTCGCACTCGGTCCCACCCTCGCGGGCTTGGCTTTCGGCCTGTCGCTCATCGTGGCCATCGGAGCTCAGAACGCGTTCGTTCTGAGGCAAGGGATCGCGCGGACGCACGTGTTTCCTGTCGTCGCGGTCTGCGCGGTGTCGGACGTCGTCCTCATCGCGGCCGGCGTCGCCGGGGCGGGTTTCCTCGTCGACAACTCCCCCTCCGTGATGACCATCGCCTATTGGGGTGGCGCTGCCTTCCTTCTCGGGTACGGCGCTTTGTCGATACGTCGCGCGCTGCGCCCGGCCGCCATGACTGCGGATCGCCCGTCGCAACCGGCCCGGGTCGGCACCGTCATCGTGACAGCGGTGGCGCTGACATGGCTGAATCCGCACGTGTACCTGGATACCGTGGTCCTTCTCGGATCAGTGGCGGCAACGTACGACACCGCGCGAATCTGGTTCGGAATCGGAGCGTGTACCGCGAGCCTTCTGTGGTTCACCGCGCTCGGATACGGCGCCCGCCTCCTGCAACCGGCATTTGCGAAACCGGTGGCCTGGCGAATCCTCGACGGCGCGATTGCTGCGTTCATGATCGCACTGGGCTCGACCCTAGCGGCACAAGCAATCAACAGTTAGCTCACTGATATTCGTGGCGGTCGGAGTTCATCAGCGGGCTGCCCCGGCGCGCTACGGCGGCGCGAATTACGCGGTCTCCCATAGAATCTCCAGAGCGGTACCGCGACGGCAGCACTGGAAAACGAGCACGTTCGGTGCGAGCGCCTGCACCTCAGGAGTCGTCAGCCGCCCCCGCGCCGACGATGATGCGTTGGCCGACCGTCACCACGGCGCGGCTCAAACTCTTGGATGCGTGCTTGCTCAACGGACCTTCGTCCATGCGGAGGGCGTGCACGATCATCAGCAGTTCGATGAGCGTCCGAGTGGACAAGGTATGCGTGGCATGCTGACTCGCGGCAGCGCGGCGGCTGAGTGGTGCGGGGCTCGGCGGCAGGTACTCGAACGCGCGTTGTACGTGAGCTTCCTCGAACTCCCGTCGTAGCACCGACGCCTCAGCCGTGGCACCGGGCAGGTGGTAGTGCAACAGGCGTGACTCGTCGGGATGCGACTCGACCCATTTCCACACGGCGAGGATCACGGCCTCGAGCGACGGATCGTCATCGCCCTCCTGGGCACGAACCTGGGCTACGACGGCGTCGACCATGTCGAGCACCTGCCGCATGGCCAGCTCGAACAGCTCGTCCTTGCCCGCGAAGTGGTAGTAGACGGCCGATGGAACGACGTCCGCTTCGATCGCGACGTCCTGAATACTCGCGTCCGAGAAGCTCTTTGCTGCGAAGACTTTGATTGCCGCCGACACGATCTCGTGCCGCCTCGATGGCCTGTGCGGTGATTTCTTGCCCATGCCGACGCCCGCCCCCTTCTCGCTCACCTGGAAGTCTCACCTCTCGTTCGCCGAAGCACTAGTGTTGCATGACCCCGTTACAGAGGAGATCGAATGTCGGCAACAGTCAAGCGGCCCGCTCACCGTCCGTCGCGGCGGGGCGTCATAGTCTCCACCGCTTTCGAACTGTTCGCCGCCCGACCCGCTGATTCGATCACTGTCGCCGACATCGCGGCCGCCGCCGACATGACATCTGCGGCCATCTACTACCACTACCCTTCGCGTGAGGAAATTCTCCTGGAGGGCCTGCGGGAGTTCGCCGCCGACTACGTGAACGAAGTGGAACGCATCGCAACGGAGGTCGTGATTCCCGAGCGGCAAATGGGAGCACTCGTCGCGCCGTTCGTGAAGTGGCTCGGCGACAACCGAACAGCCGCAACGGTGTATTTCGTCGCCTCCCGCGGCGCCAGCCAGCAAGTGGAGGCGATTCGGCGCGAGAACGCGCTCGTTCTGATTCCCGCCCTGGCGGCAGCCGCGAAGAAGGTCAGAGGGAAAGTGCCGGCTGCAGAAGCAGGAGTCATCGCGGTGGCGACGATCTCCGAGATCGAGATTTTCGCGTCGGCGTTCCTGTCCGACGACCGATCCTTCACGACGCTGGGGCGTCGCCGTTTCATCGAAGAGGGCGCGCGTCTGGCGGACCGCATCGCCGGAACAACGAAGCCGACGGACTGACGTCTAGGCCAGGACCACACTTTCGCGGGATTCTCGCCACCCGTACCTGCGATATTCGGTCGGCGTCATGCCCTGGGTCTCGTGGAACACCTTCGTGAAGCCCGACGAGTGCGCATACCCGAGCAGGCGTGCGATCTCGCCGGCGGTGCGGCCCTCACCGAGATATCGGCGCGCCAGAGTCATTCGAACGTGCGACCGCCAACGCGGAAAAGTCTGCCCGACGGTCTGCACGAAACAGTCATGTAATGCCCGTGCGTCGATGCCGGCATCCTGTGCCCACTCGCACAGGTGCTTGTCTTCGGACGGTTTCTCGTGCACGGAGGCGACGATCGTGTTCACCACGCCTCGAATCCGGTCCTGCGCGGCGCCCACGAGCGCGGGCTCTGCGGATCTGCACGCGAGATCGATCAGTCTGTGCTCGTCGTGCATGACGGGACGAACCCGGCTGTAGTTGGCCACGACTGTGTGGAGAAGGTAGCTCTCGGATTCGAGGGGAAAGTGCACAACAGCGTCGAATCGACGCCCTGCGTCCGGCACTCGGCTGTCCCTCGACCCGAGCGGAAGCACGAGCGAACCGGGTTCGGTGTCGATTCGGTTGCGCACACCTGCCGGCAGGACAATCGCGTCTCCTCGGCGCAGCGTGACCACCCTCCCCCCGACCGTGAAGCGCGCCCTCCCCCGGTACACCCAGACGAGAACGTGAAAGTCGTTGACCCGCGGCCACGTCTCACCGCCGGGTACGTCAGGGGCCGGAGACATGGTGACGTCGGTAGCGAGCGACGTCGAGCACAACTTTCCGTCCGTGGCCCGAGACCGGACGAACACGCTCGGAGCGAGACCGGTGTGACGCCGAAACGCCCGGGTGAACCCTCCAGCCGTCGCGAAGCCCACCCGATTCGCTACCCACCCGATGTCGCGCCCCGACGCGAGATGCTCGACCGACACGGCAATACGTGCCGCGGCTCGCCAGTGCGACAAGGACAACCCGGTTTCGTCGACGAATTGTCGTTGCAGCGTCCTGGTTCCGACGTGAACGGAGCGAGCCAGCTCGGCGAGGTCCGCGTCGTGTTCCGGTGAGTCGACGAATCGTTTCGCGACGGCGAATGCCTCAGCCGACGTCGGCATCGGTGGCGCGCCGACAGTGTTGGCGGCTTCGTGAGCGGAAGCGGCGCCCGAGAGAAGTTCCGTGAGGCCGTCGGGTGTCGTTCTCACACCTCGCATGTATCCGAGAGATCTCGCGAACCTGTGAACCAACCAGTCATGCCACGTCTCTCGGACACTCAGTCGAACCACGTTCTCGATGGCAGGCACCTCGTCACGCGGTACGGCAATCGGAAAGACGATCGAGTGTGCCCCCACGTCGAGCTTGAATCTGTGTCCAGGGGGGACCAGAACCGCCTCGGCCGCAGCGAGAGTCAGAACACGCCCTCCGACGTGCACGTCGGCCTCGCCCGACAGAACCCAGAAGAGAACGGCCTCGCGCGCAGTCGTGAAGACGTGGGTGACGACAGGCGGTATCGAGGCGTCGACGCGGATCACCGGGTAGTTCGTCAATGCCGCTCCTGTTGCTCCGGTGTCCGCCGAGTGCAAGAAATTGGCACTTCGCGGCGACTCGACCCGTGCGACCAAGGATAGCCTTACTCGCCTTGCTCTACGTCACCGACCCCACTGATCGAAAGAAGAACAATGTCGCGCTCACGCGCCCTACGCCATGGATCGACGGTGGCAGCCGTCGCGCTCGCCGCGATCATCGTGCTCACATCGTGTTCCGGCGGCACCCCCGATTCCGTTCCGGTCGGTCTGCCCGCGTCCATGCCTCCCGCCGAGGGACACACCCAGTACCCAGTCACTTTGGAATCCCCCTGGGGATCAACGATTCTCGAACACCGGCCCACCCGCATCGCTGCGGTCGTCCCGAATGCGATCGACGCGGAGCTACTACTCGCCCTCGGCGTGACCCCGGTCTTGGCGTCGTCGATGATCAGCGACTCGTCGGCATATCTCGACGCGTACGGCGCCACTGACCTGACGACATACCCTTTCACCGTCGGCGGTAGCCTCCCCGTCGAGGCCGTGGCTGCCTCCGAACCCGATCTGATCGTGACCGTGGGATGGAACGCGGGGCTGGGTGGCGCCGACTTGGCCGGCTACTACAACCAACTCTCGGAGATCGCACCCGTTCTCACGAACGCTGAAGCGTCGTCATCGGTGATGATTCCGTGGCAGGAATCCATCGTGGACCTCGGAGAGGCGTTGGATCTACCCGGTGCCGCCGCCGCGGTGATCGACGAGCACGAAGCACGCTTCGAGACCGTGCGCGAGCAGAATCCGCAGTTCGCGGGACGGACTGCGACGTGGGCAATCTGGTACGGCACAGGAACCGGTCTGCAGTACTTCTCGCAACCGGAGTCTGCGCCCGAATCCTTCTTGCTCGAGCTCGGTTTCGCACCCAATCCGCTGGCCAAGCCTTTCGAGGCAGTCCGACAAGTCAGCGACGAACTGATGAGCTCGATCGACGCGGACGTCTTGATCCTCGGCCGCAGCAGCGCGAGTTCTGACGCCGAATACCAGCAGTTGGTCGAGAGTCCGCTGTTCAACACGCTGCAGTCGGTGTCGACTGGTCACTTCGCCCAGGTACCACCGCTCACTCCGGACGGTGGCGATGTGTTGTGGGCAGTGACGAGCGGCGGACCCATCGGGAACGCATGGGCCGCAGACCACATACTCCCGCTGGTGTCCGCCGCAGTCTGACTCGAAATCTTCTATCGGCCTGACGCGGAGGCCGTCTCCTCACCGCTCCGCGTCAGGTCGACCACCGCGTCGGGTCGCCATATACGGCTGCTTCCGTGCGTTACGACAACGAGACTGCACCTTTTTGCGATCAACGCATCTGCCACTGCGGCCTCTGTCGCGCCGTCCAGCGCGGACGTCGCCTCGTCGAGGACGAGCACGTCGGCATCCGCGAGCAACGCTCGCGCGATGTCGACACGCTGTCGCTCCCCACCCGACAACGCGCCGCCTGCGTTCCCGACGAATTGATGAATTCCGTTGTCACACCGGTCTATCACGTCCGACAACATCGCCATTCGTGCTGCGCGTTCCACTTCGGCATCCGACGCCTCGGGTCGAGCGAGACGAATGTTCGACGCCAACGTCCCGGTGAACACCACCGTGTTCTGCGACACGTAGGCGAACGACTGAGCAAGAGTGTGAAAAGCCATGTCCCCTAGATGCACGCCTCCGAGTGTGATCGAACCGGACCGCGGATCGTCGAAGCGCATCATCAGACCGAGCAGCGTGCTCTTGCCCGTTCCAGAACGGCCGCGCACCACGACACGAGTCCCCTCCGGTACCGACATGGTCACCGGATTCGTACCGGGTGCCACCGTCACGTTCACGATGTCCAACGAGTGACCGGTCGGACGCGGGTGGTCTGCCACGACCGGTTCCGGAAGCGAAGGTGCCGAGACCACCGATCGATAGTCAGCAACGGTGCTGCGTAGGTCACTTGTTCCGACACCCGCCGCCGCCAGTGAGTCGATCGGTGCGGACGCGCGGAGGGTCAACAGTATCGCTGCAAGAGATCCGACGGCCCCGGCGTCGACGACGACGAGGTACATCGCGACGCCGATCGTAGGCAACGCGGTAGCGAGCGCGGACACGAACGAGGCTCGTGCGGCTGCGGTCGTTGTCGCGTTCGTCGCGGTCTCCTGTTCGAGCCAGGACTGCTCGAGGCCGGCGACGGCACCCGTCGGGCCCGCAGTGGAGCGCAGAATCTCGAGATGATCGATCAGGGTCAGCACGGAAGCAGCGGCCGTGGAGTGCGCTCGATGCCGAACTGCATCGACGGCAGCGAGCCATCGCTGCGCAAACGCCTGCACCACGAACGCGACAGCCAACAAGCTGACGACGAACACCGCTGTCGTCCACCCGAGGACCACGCCGACGCCGAGCATCAGCAACGGTGGAACCAGCGGCGCGACGATGTAGGTCTGCATCTGATGTGCAGGGACGGCCATCAAAGTCGGGATAGATCGACTGGCGACCGTCGACACGAGCGCTCGGTTGCCGTCGGTGAACCAGGACAACTTCGCCCTGGCCAGAGCGGTACCCACACGGCTGTAGAGGTCGCCGGCGAGGCGCGCCCCGGTCAGATAACCCGCACGGGTCATGGCGATGGTGAGTGCGGTCGACGCCATTGCCGAGATGATCACCGTCCGAGGAGACCAGTCATGCACGATGGCCGCGGCCAGAAGGGAGTAGGCAGCGGCCTCGCCCACTGCGACGAGAATCCAGCCTCCACCGGCAGCGAGGAGGCGCCGTCTGATCGTCGGCGACGAGTCGGTTCTCATTCGGACACCACCTGTCGAGCACCGAGGTCGACGCGATCGTCGGCATGGTCGGCCAAGGCGAGGTCGTGCGTGACCAACACTATTGTTTTCCCTTCTCGGTGAGCCAGATTCCGAATGCTCGCGAACACCGCCCTGGCGGTCACCCCGTCGAGCGCACTGGTCGGTTCGTCCAACAGAATGACCTGGGCGCTGGTCAGGAACGCGTGTGCGAGACGAAGACGTTGCCGTTCACCGCCGGACAGTTCGTGCGCCGCGGTGTCGAGATCGACGTTCAACTGGGCGGACGCCAGAGCCCCGAGCAAGCACCCGTCCGGAGCGTCGGGGGCGGTCAGCCGCAGATCGGTGCGCACCGAGGTCTGCAGGACATCCGTGCCCTGCGGAACGTAGAAGACAGATCGGTGTCGGAACTGTTGAATCAACTTCCACACGTCGACTCCTCCAACAGTGACCGAGCCTGCATCCTGGACGTCGAACCCAGCGAGAACACGGAGCAGAGTCGATTTTCCCGAGCCGCTCGGACCGACTACGGCAGTCACAGCGGACTGCTCGAACGTGTGCGTCAGGCCGCCGAGGACGGCACGCTCCCCCGAGTTCACCGTGATTCCCTGCGCCCGTAGGGCTCCGCCGGTTCGCTGGTCGTCCCAGGTTGCACCGGATGGCAACGGGGTCTCGTCGAGGAGGTCTGCGAGCCGTCCACCGGCGGCTCGGCCGGCCCAGATGTAATCCAATCCGTGTTCGAGTCGCAGTGCCGGCGTCACGGCGGCAAGCCCGAAGAGGAGCAGCGCGGCCAACACTTCGGTGCCGCTGCCGAACCCGACTGCGTAGGCAACGGCATATGTCACTGTGGCCTGCAGGAGCGCTGACGCGAGCGCGGCCGGCGTCGCGACCTTGGACACCCATCCGACCATCCCGCGGGTGAATTGAACTGTAGCGACAGCGTATTCGGCGGCAGCACCGCCGCTGGCACCGTAGATGCGGTGCACGGAGATGCCGCGGGCGTAGTCGTCGACTGCGGTGGTTATCTGCGCCATGACACGCCCCTGCTCGGCGCTGTGGCGGTGGCCGAGCTTCGCGACCACGGTCGAATAGAAAAGCGCCGCAGCGACTCCGGGCAACAGCACCAGAACCGCTGTCGGCCCGGCGATGGATACGAGCGCGAAAACGGAGGCGACTGGAACCACGATCAGCGTCGCTGTTTCGGACGGCGCATGCGCAACGAGGTGATGCAGTGCAGTGACATCGTCGGACACCAGTCGGCGGAGGCGATCTCCGTCGTATCGCGCAAGCGTTCGTGACGGTAACCGAACGAGATGCCGAGCGAGCCGTCGTCGCAAGGTTGCTGCGAATCTTGCCTCGGCGCAGTGCGAGAACCACGACGACGCTGCAGACAATCCCGCACCCGTCACGAGGAATGCGGCGACTACAGAGGCGCTCCACTGCGTCGGATTTCGGAGCAGCCAGACCATGCTCGTCAACGCAGCAACGGTCGCCAGACCCGCCGCGGCTGCACAGCCGACACCGAGCGTCGAATAGAGTGCCGACCGTCGCAACACCGATCCGACGGCTGGCGGAAGAAACCATTTCATGCACCAGAACGTTAGGAACTCGGACTGTCTCGTGGTTACCCGCGGAGGCCGACTGTTTGCACTGACCTTGCTGCTATCGCGACGAGCTTGCGTCGCCGAACCCAGACGATCGACGAAATGTGTGGTGGGCGCAGAGGGGTTCGAACCCCCGACCGCTGGTGTGTAAAACCAGAGCTCTACCGCTGAGCTATACGCCCGGATTCCGATGACCGAGGCCACCGGAACACGGAGAAAAACTTATCCTGTCCGCCGGGAATCTACAATTCCGCAGGTCAGCCCACGTGAGTGGAAATGTCGGCTATCGCCTACATTTCCACTCACGTACGGACTGTGCCGAGGGCTGTCTCCCAAGCGGTCTGGTCACGCGCTTCGCCGGGCTCTTTCATCTCGGCGAAGCGAATGATGCCGTCGGTGTCGATGACGAAGGTTCCGCGGTTGGCGAAGCCTGCTTTGTCGTTGAACACCCCGTAGGCCTGTGCGACGGAACCGTGTGGCCAGAAGTCGGACAGCAGGGGAAATGTGTACCCCTGTTCTGCTGCCCAGATCTTGTGCGTCGGCGGTGGACCGACCGAGATGGCAAGGATCGCGGTGTCGTCGTTCTCGAACTTGGGCAGTTCGTCGCGAACCTTGCACAGCTCGCCCTGGCACGTGCCGGTGAAGGCGAGTGGATAGAACACGAGCAGCACGTTCTTGTCGCCTCGGTACGAGGACAACGTGACGTCCTGATTGTTCTGATCCTTGAGGGTGAAGTCCGGCGCCTCCGCGCCCACCTCGAGTGGCATGGAATCAAACTTCCTTGTCGACGGATCGTTAGCGCTTGACCGCGCGAGTCTTCGGCTGCACCAACCTGCTGCCGATCCAGTCACCGAGGTTGGCGGCCGACGTCTGAGTCAGTCCCGCCGTGGGGGCGGACTCGGCGATCTCGCTGGGCTCGACGTGGCCGGGGAGGCCGGTCTTGGGGCTGAGGACCCAGACGAATCCGTCGTCGGACAACGGACCGATGGCGTCCATCAGTGCATCGACCAGATCACCGTCGCCGTCGCGCCACCACAGCAGCACCACGTCGATGACTTCGTCGGAGTCCTCGTCGAGGGTTTCACCGCCGATGGTGTCCTCTACGTCGGCCCGCAGATCGTCGTCTGTGTCCTCGTCCCAGCCCAGCTCCTGAACGACCAAGTCGCGGGTGATTCCAAGTTTCTGAGCGTAGTTCTGAGCGTCCGCCGCGGCGACCACGGTGGTGACCTCCTTGCATAGTGGGTGAAGTAGTGCAAGCGAACAGTGTTTCTCCCGTTCGCGCAAGCTGACCGCGCCGAAATTGCGTACATAAATTTCTACTGGTGGGTATTGGGACTCCGTACTACGCCGGTGAAACATATGTAGGAGGATTGAGCAGAGTCACCGAGAAACCGAGAAGTAGCTCGCCGTCACAGAGCGCGAGTTGCATGGACCGGCCGCCGCACCGAGCGACCGCCACATGGAGGAGTACACACGTTGTCCGAGTTGAACCAGGACGATCGGCAGAGCACACAATCTGCAGGCAAGACGAGCGGGCCCACCGGCTCGGAGGGTCGGGTACGCGTCATCCGGGAGGGTGTCGCCTCGTATCTGCCCGACATCGACAATGACGAGACCAACGAATGGATCGAATCGTTCGACGGCCTTCTCGAACGGTCGGGACCGAACCGCGCGCGCTACCTGATGCTGCGGCTGCTCGAGCGCGCAGGAGAACGCCGTGTTGCGCTGCCGTCCTTGACTTCGACCGACTACGTCAACACCATCCCCACCGAGAACGAGCCATGGTTCCCCGGCGACGAAGAGGTCGAGCGCCGCTACCGCGCGTGGATCCGCTGGAACGCCGCGATCATGGTGCACCGCGCTCAGCGCCCCGGCGTCGGCGTCGGCGGCCACATCTCGACCTACGCGTCCTCGGCCGCCCTGTACGAGGTCGGCTTCAACCACTTCTTCCGCGGCAAGGACCACCCCGGCGGCGGCGACCACATCTTCATCCAGGGCCACGCCTCCCCCGGCATCTACGCCCGTGCGTTCCTCGAAGGTCGCATTCCGGCCGAGCGCATGGACGGATTTCGTCAGGAAGCAAGCCACGAGACGCAGGGCGGCGGCTTGCCGTCCTACCCGCATCCGCGTCTGATGCAGGACTTCTGGGAGTTCCCGACGGTGTCGATGGGCCTCGGTCCGATGAACGCCATCTACCAGGCGCGTTTCAATCACTACTTGAACGACCGCGGCATCAAGGACACCTCGGACCAGCACGTCTGGGCATTCCTGGGCGACGGCGAGATGGACGAGCCGGAATCGCGCGGCCTCGCTCACGTCGCCGCGACCGAGGGCTTGGACAACCTCACGTTCGTGGTCAACTGCAACCTGCAGCGCCTCGACGGCCCGGTCCGCGGTAACGGCAAGATCATCCAGGAACTGGAGTCGTTCTTCCGCGGCGCAGGCTGGAACGTCATCAAGGTCGTCTGGGGCCGCGAGTGGGATGCACTGCTGCACGCTGACCGCGACGGCGCCCTGGTCAACCTGATGAACACGACGCCGGACGGCGACTTCCAGACGTACAAGGCCAACGACGGTGGCTACGTGCGCGATCACTTCTTCGGCCGCGACCCGCGGACCAAGGAGCTCGTCAAGGACTTGTCCGACGGCGACATCTGGAACCTCAAGCGCGGTGGTCACGACTACCGCAAGGTCCACGCTGCGTACGCCGCTGCGATGGCACACAAGGGCCAGCCGACGGTCATCCTGGCGCACACCATCAAGGGCTACACGCTCGGCAAGCACTTCGAGGGTCGTAACGCCACGCACCAGATGAAGAAGCTGACGCTCGACGACCTCAAGACCTTCCGCGATCTGCAGCACATCCCGATCTCCGACGAGGAGCTCGAGAAGGATCCCTACATGCCGCCGTACTACCACCCCGGTGCGGATGCTCCCGAGATCCAGTACATGCTCGATCGCCGCAACAAGCTCGGCGGGTTCGTCCCGGAGCGTCGGGTCAGCCCCAAGCCGCTTCCGCAGCCGGGCGATGCCACCTACAAGACGCTGCTCAAGGGCTCCGGCAAGCAGGAAGTCGCCACCACGATGGCCCTCGTGCGCGTCATGAAGGAGCTGCTGCGTGACAAGGAGATCGGCCACCGGATCGTGCCGATCATCCCGGACGAGGCGCGCACGTTCGGTATGGACTCCTGGTTCCCGTCGCTGAAGATCTACAACCGCAACGGCCAGCTGTACACGTCGGTCGACTCGGAACTGATGCTCGCGTACAAGGAGAGCTCGGTCGGTCAGATCCTGCACGAGGGCATCAACGAGGCCGGCTCGACGTCGTCGTTCACGGCAGTCGGAACGTCGTACGCGACGCACGGCGAGGTCATGATCCCGCTGTACATCTTCTACTCGATGTTCGGCTTCCAGCGGACCGGTGACGGCCTGTGGGCGGCGGCGGACCAGATGGCACGCGGCTTCGTCCTCGGCGCCACTGCGGGACGTACGACGCTCACCGGTGAGGGTCTGCAGCACGCGGACGGTCACTCGCTGCTGTTGGCTTCGACCAACCCGGCCGCGGTCGCCTACGATCCGGCGTTCTCTTTCGAGATCGCGCACATCGTCAAGGACGGTCTGCGACGGATGTACGGCGGCACCGAAGGTGTGGACGGCTTCGGCGGCGAGAACATCTTCTACTACATCACCCTCTACAACGAGCCGTACGTGCAGCCGGCCGAGCCGGAGAACCTCGACGTCGAGGGCCTCTTGAAGGGCATCTACCGGTTCGAGGCTCCGCAGGACGGCGACGGACCCGAGGCACAGCTCCTCGCGTCGGGCGTGGGTCTCGTGTCGGCGCGCAAGGCTCGTGAGCTTCTGCTCGACGAGTGGGGCGTCCGGTCGGCGGTCTGGTCGGTGACGTCGTGGGGCGAGCTCCGCCGCGACGGTGTCGAAGCCGAGCAGGAAGCACTTCGCAATCCCGGCGCGGACAAGCGCGTCCCGTTCGTGACGACAGCTCTGCAGAATGCTGCCGGACCGGTCGTCGCGGCGTCGGATTGGATGCGGGCCGTTCCGGACCAGATCCGGCAGTGGGTTCCGGGCGACTACGTCACCCTGGGCACCGACGGATTCGGATTCTCGGACACGCGTCCCGCGGCTCGACGGGTGTTCAACGTCGACGCCGAGTCGATTGTCGTTGCGACGTTGTCCGCCCTCGCGGCCTCGGGTGAGATCGACAAGTCCAAGGCTGTCGAGGCTGCAGAGAAGTACAAGATCGACGACGTGACGGCGGCTCCCACGTCGTTCGCGGACACCGGCTCGGCGTAACGACCGACCGGAGACCACCAGTGCGCCCGTCCATTCGTACCGCTTCCCCGCGGACGAGTGGACGGGCGTAGGTTTTTCCTGTGGTCGCAGACAGAACGCCGACCGGCGCCGGTGACACACCGCCCGGAGTCGGCGACAGAACGGCATCCGCCGCCGGGGAGGAATACATCACCGACAACGAGGTGCATCTGCCGGTGACGGCGTTGACGTCGGCCCGCCAGAAGCGCGACCCCCTTCCCGACGCGTTGCTGCGGCGCGTGAAGCAGTTCTCGGGACGGCTTTCCACCGAGGCCGTGACCGCGATGCAGGATCAGCTGCCGTTCTTCGGCGGTCTCGACGCTGCCCAGCGTGCGAGTGTGCAGCTGCTGATTCAGACGGCGGTGGACAACTTCCTGGAGTGGCTGAAGAATCCGCAGAGCGACATCCGCTTCAGTCTCGACGCGTTCCAGGTCATCCCGCAGGATCTGGCCCGACGGTTGACGCTTCGCCAGACGGTGGACATGGTGCGGGTCGCGATGGAGTTCTTCGAGCAGTGGCTTCCTGCGTTGGCTCGAAACGATCAGCAGCTCGTCGCGCTGACGGAGGCTGTCCTGCGGTACGGACGCGAGCTCGGTTTCGCCGCGGCGTCGGTGTATGCGAGCGCCGCCGAGTCCAGAGGCGCATGGGACACGCGCCTGGAAGCCCTCGTCGTCGACGCCGTGGTGCGGGGCGACACGGGCTCGGACATGCTCTCGCGTGCCGCGACGCTCAACTGGGACGCGACTGCTCCGGCGACGGTCCTGGTCGGTACTCCACCGGACGATCAAGGGGTGTCGGTCGTCGGCACCGTTCACGCCGTCGCGCAGAAGCACGGTCGTGCGGCGTTGGCGGTGGTGCAGGGCACTCGGTTGGTGATGGTGGTCAGCGGCCAGCTCGTGGACGACTCCGCGAGCGCGGCGTTTCTGGCGGACATGTTGGAGAACTTCTCCGACGGCCCGGTCGTCATCGGGCCCACGACGAGGACTCTGGGCGCCGCGCATTCCAGCGCGGTGGAGGCGTTCGCCGGCATGCAGGCGGTTGCGGGGTGGCGCGGTGCGCCCCGTCCGGTACACGCAGGCGAGCTTCTGCCGGAGCGCGCACTGTTGGGTGACTCGGCTGCCATCAGCGCGCTGAACGACCTCATCGTGCACCCGCTGTCGAGCGCGGGCCCTGGCCTTGCCGACACATTGGACGCCTACCTCGACAGCGGGGGCGCTGTCGAGACTTGTGCACGTTTGCTGTTTGTTCATCCAAATACGGTGCGGTATCGCTTGAAGAAAATCACAGAAGTCACGGGCCGCGATCCCACGACTCCGAGGGATGCGTACGTGCTTCGAGTCGCGGCAACGGTGGGCAGACTGACTCAAACCCATCACGAACCGCACTATCCAGCCCCACAAATCCCACACGTCACATTCGGGGAAATCGTCACGTAACGCGAACACGGACCGTGGCGATGTCGCGACTCCGGCCGAGCATTTGTTGGGACCCTACAAATTGGGCGGTAAGAGTTCATCGAGAGCGACATCTCCCAAACGGGTAGTCACGGTGTTCTCTTAACGATGTGATTGCGTTGCTTGCGCCCGGTCAGGGCTCCCAGACACCCGGCATGCTTCTGCCATGGCTCGAACTACCCGGGGCCGCCGACCGCGTGGCCTTGTGGTCCAAGGCGTCCGGACTCGACCTGGCACGGCTCGGTACCACCGCGACGGCCGAGGAGATCACCGACACGTCGGTGACCCAGCCGCTCGTCGTCGCGGCTGCTCTTCTCGCGTTCGAGGAGATCGCCGGCCAGGACCTGCTCCCGCAGGACGCGCTCATCGCCGGACACTCCGTGGGTGAGCTCGCAGCCGCCGCCGTCGCCGGCGTCATCTCCGCCGACGAAGCCGTCACCCTCGCTGCCGTACGTGGGTCCGAGATGGCCAAGGCGTGCGCTCTGGAGCCGACGGGCATGTCCGCTGTGCTCGGTGGAGACGAGGCCGCTGTGCTCGCTCGCCTGGAGGAGCTGGGACTCGAACCCGCCAACATCAATGCTGCCGGGCAGATCGTTGCAGCCGGGTTGCACAGCGCGCTGGAGGAATTGGCTGCCAATCCGCCGGAGAAGGCACGGGTCCGCTCGCTCCCCGTGGCCGGTGCTTTCCACACCCGCTTCATGGCGCCCGCGCAGGAAGCGGTCGCCGCTGCTGCTGCCGCGATCACCCCGTCCGACCCGGTCCGCACCCTGCTGTCGAATTCCGACGGCAAGGCGGTCACCAACGGTGCGGACGCACTCACCAAGCTCGCAGCACAGGTCACCAAGCCTGTGCGGTGGGACCTCTGCACCGCAACGATGCGTGACGCCGCCGTCACGGCTGTGGCAGAGTTGCCGCCGGCCGGAACGCTCGTCGGTATCGCCAAGCGCGAACTGAAGGGCACACCGAACCTGGGCCTCAAGACACCCGAGGACATCGCCAAACTGGCGGACCTGATCTGACCGCACCCGCGGCCGCCGATGACAGGCAGCCTCGCCGCGCACTCGCTCGATGAACGCACGAGTGCGCACCCATGACTTCGGTATGCCGATTCACGGCGTGCCGACCCGAAAAAGATAGACACCAACAAGAAGGGAGCCACTCAAGTGGCCAGCCAGGAAGACCTCATCGCCGGACTTGCAGAGATCATCGAGGAGGTCACGGGTATCGAGCCCTCCGAGGTGACCATCGACAAGTCCTTCGTGGACGACCTCGACATCGACTCCCTGTCCATGGTCGAGATCGCAGTGCAGACCGAGGACAAGTACGGCGTGAAGATCCCCGACGAGGACCTCGCCGGTCTTCGCACCGTCGGTGACGCAGTGTCGTACATCCAGAAGCTCGAAGCGGAGAACCCGGAAGCCGCAGAGGCAATCAAGGCCAAGCTCGACGACTCCGCGAGCGAGTGAGTCGGACCGTGACCAACCCATCCACCAACAACGGACGCTTCCCGAGTGTCGTCGTCACCAGCCTCGCTGCGACCACGTCCATCGCCGGTGATGTGGACGCAACGTGGAAGGGTCTACTGAACGGCGAGAGCGGAATCGGAGTGCTCGAAGACGATTTCGTCGCCGAGTACGACCTTCCCGTTCGCATCGGCGGACACCTCGCGGTGAACCCGGCGACGCTTCTGAGCCGAGTCGAATGCCGCAGGCTGAGCTACGTGGAGCAGTTGTCCACGGTTCTCGGTCGCGAGGTGTGGAAGAACGCCGGCAGCCCCGAGGTCGATCCGCTCCGTCTCGGAGTGTCGATCGGCACCGGGCTGGGCGGCGGTGACTCCCTCATCGACGCGAACGACAAGATGAAGTCGGGCGGCTACCGCAAGGTCTCTCCCCTCGCGGTTCAGATGGTCATGCCGAACGGACCCGCAGCGGTCGTCGGCCTGGAGCTGAAGGCACAGGCAGGCGTCATCACGCCTGTGTCGGCATGCTCCTCCGGATCGGAAGCCATCGCGCATGCGTGGCGGATGATCGTCATGGGTGACGCCGACATGGTGGTCACCGGTGGCGTCGAGGGATACATCGACGCGGTGCCGATCGCGAGTTTCTCCATGATGCGAGCGATGAGCACCAACAACGACAACCCCAAGGGCGCGTCGCGACCGTTCGACAAGGATCGCGACGGATTCGTCTTCGGCGAGGCAGGCGCACTCATGGTCATCGAGACCGAGGAGCACGCCAAGGCTCGTGGAGCGACGATTCACGCCCGGCTGCTCGGCGCAGGCATCACTTCGGACGGTTTCCACCTCGTGGCACCCGACCCGGAGGGCAAGGGTGCTGCTCGTGCCATGCAGCGGGCAATCGAGAACGCTGGTCTGCAGAAGTCCGACATCAAGCACGTGAACGCGCACGCAACGGCAACACCTATCGGTGACACCGCCGAAGCGCTCGCGATCAACAAGGCAGTCGGTACCCATGCAGCGGTGTACGCGCCGAAGTCCGCTCTCGGACACTCGATCGGCGCTGTCGGCGCCCTCGAATCGGTGCTGACCGTTCTCTCGGTCCGCGAGGGAATCATTCCTCCCACGCTGAACCTGGATAACCAGGATCCGGAAATCGATCTCGACGTGGTCAAGGGCGAAGCCCGCAGCCTCGAAATCGATTACGCGATCAACAACTCGTTCGGATTCGGTGGGCACAACGTCGCGCTCGCCTTCGGTCGGGCCTGAACCGGCTCGACACCGTCGTAGCACCCGGGCGGGAGCGGACTCTCGCTCCCGTCCGGGGATCGCCCCTTCGACCGTGCGAGGGGCATGTAGAAGGAGAACGCGATGACCATCCTGTCCCCCGCCACTCGCTCAGGTCAGTCCACCGACCCCCGCGATCCCGTTACCCGCCTCGAGAAGCTGTTCGACGCCGGGACGATGACTCCTCTGCACGATCGTGACAAGTCGGGTCTTCTCGCCGCTGCAGGCGATATCGACGGCGTCCACACGATCGCCTACTGCTCCGACGCCACGGTCATGGGTGGCGCTATGGGTGTCGACGGTTGCGCACACATCGTCGACGCCATCGACGTCGCCATCGAACGCCGCGCGCCGATCGTCGGAATCTGGCATTCCGGCGGTGCCCGCCTTGCCGAGGGCGTCGAAGCGCTGCACGCCGTCGGCCTCGTGTTCGAGGCGATGGTCCGCGCTTCCGGCCTCGTCCCACAGATTTCCGTCGTTCTCGGTTTCGCAGCCGGTGGCGCCGCGTACGGTCCAGCGTTGACCGACGTCGTCATCATGGCTCCCGAGGGGCGCGTGTTCGTCACCGGTCCCGACGTCGTTCGCAGCGTCACCGGCGAGCAGGTCGACATGGCGTCGCTCGGCGGCCCGGACACCCACTTCAAGAAGTCGGGCGTGTGCCACATCGTCGCCGACGACGAACTGGATGCACTGACCCGCGCACGCCGGCTCGTATCGATGTTCAGTGAGCAGGGCACCTTCGACATCGCGGCAGCCGAACACGGTGACACCGATCTTCGCGCACTGATGCCCGAGTCGAATCGTCGTGCCTACGACGTACATCCGATCATCGACGAGCTTCTGGACAACGTCGAGGGTGAGTCGACCTTCGAGGAATTTCAAGGCGGATGGGCCCGCAGCATCGTCGTCGGCCTCGGTCGTCTCAGTGGACGTACCGTCGGCGTGATCGCCAACAACCCGATCCGGCTGGGCGGGTGCCTCAACTCCGAAAGCGCCGAGAAGGCAGCACGTTTCGTTCGCTTGTGCGACGCCTTCGGCATCCCGCTCGTCGTGATCGTCGACGTTCCCGGTTACCTGCCGGGTGTGAGCATGGAATGGGAAGGCGTCGTACGCCGGGGCGCGAAGCTTCTCCATGCCTTCGCCGAAGCGAAGGTCGCTCGGGTGACGCTGGTGACCCGCAAGATCTACGGTGGGGCCTACATCGCCATGAACGCACGAGCATTGGGTGCGACGGCGGTCTACGCGTGGCCCGGATCGGAGGTCGCGGTCATGGGCGCCAAGGCGGCCGTGGGCATTCTGCACAAGAAGGCGCTCGCGGCTGCGCCCGACACCGAGCGTGACGCGCTGCACGACCGTTTGACGGTCGAACACGAGGCCATTGCCGGCGGTGTCGATCGAGCGGTAGCCATCGGCGTCGTGGACGAGGTCATCGATCCCGCGAAGACACGCTCCATCGTCGCGAAGGCTCTGTCCTCGGCACCGGCACTACGCGGAGATCACAAGAACATTCCGCTCTGATCAGGGCGAACAGCATTGTGCCCCGGCGACTTCGGTCGCCGGGGCACAGTCTTTCGTTCGACCGACTCGGTCAGCCCTCGAGCCACTTGTGCGACTGCGCGATTCGCATGACGACCTGACGGACGTCGAGGATCTGTTCGGAAGTCAGTCCGCGGTTCGCACGCAACAGACCTTCGGTCAGTTCGGCCGAGAACTCCTGCAGCGACAGAACGTCGCACACGACGTCGTCGTACTCCGTCGTTTCCGCATTGGGGACAACCGCAGGAACCGCTGCACGAGTTACCGGCTTCGGCGAATCGATGATCTGAACCTGGGCGGCCTTCAGGCCGCGGTCGCCTTCCTCGACGACGTACTCGACGCGCACGCCGGGCGCCAGCAAGCGCTTGTCGAAATCCAGATCGTTGACGTGGATGAACACATCCTCGCCGCCCTCGTCCGGAGCAACGAATCCGTAACCCTTGAATTCGTCGAATCGGATGACCTTACCGGTCGACAACATCCCAACCACCCTGTCTCACTACTCAGCCACACGTACCAACCCACATGCCCACCTCGGACACGATCGTCACGTTACCGGACGTGCGACGACGGGTGCGGTGAGTCGGTCAGCCGGCATTACGGCTCAACCAGGTCACTTCGGCGCCTGCGCCGCCCGTTCGATAGGGCTCGAGGGCCTCGTCCCAGCTGCTGCCGAGGGCGTGTTCGATTTCGGCAGCAAGGTTGCCGGAATTGCCGTCGATCATCGACTTGAGCCTCATCTCGCCGAGGATGACGTCGCCGTTGGCGCTCGTCGTCCCACGCCACAGCCCCAGTCCGGGAACGTGGGCGAATCGCTCACCGTCGACGCCGTCGCTCGGGTCCTCGGTCACCTCGAAGCGCAGCATCTGCCACGCACGAAGAATCCCCGCGAGTGAGGCGGCGGTACCGACTGGGCCGACCCAGTTGCTCGTCGCGCGCAGCTGTCCGTCCGAGGACGGCTGCGCGGACCACTTCAGGTTGGCCCTGCAGTTGAGGGCGTCGGACAGTGCCCATTCCACGTGCGGGCACAACGCGGCAGGCGACGAGTGGATGTACACGACACCCGACGTCGCATCCGCGAATTGGTTGGACTCGCGCATTAGAAACACCTCCAGCTTCGACGAGGGACGTCTTCCCCAACGACCTCGATCTGCTGCGATGTGTCTCGTACACGCGTGTGCATGTACCAGTGTGCCCCGAGTTACCCCTGTTGCGCCAGTGCACCGGCGTGTCGCGATGGACTAGCGGGGGTTGTTGTGCAGAATCTCGTCGGACAACTCCGGCCAGAGCGGCTTGGCCCACTCCCCGAACGCAAGGTCGGTGAGTACCACCGTTGCCAGACCTGCATCCGGGTCCACCCACAGGAACGTTCCGGACTGACCGAAGTGTCCGAACGTTCGTGGCGAGTTCGCCGCCCCGGTCCAGTGCGGCGTTTTGCCGTCCCGTAGCTCGAATCCGAGTCCCCAGTCGTTGGGTTTCTGATTGCCGTATCCCGGCAGGACTCCAGACAGCCCGTCGAACTGGACGGACGTTGCGGCGTCGAGCGTGCCCTCGGACACGAGCGTCGGCGCGAGCAGTTCGGTAGCGAACGCCTCGAGGTCGTGCGCCGACGACCGAGCGCCGTGCCCGGGCGATCCCGGCAGCGTCGAATCGGTCATCCCCAGGGGCTGGAACACCGCCTCGTCCAGGTAGTCCGTGAACGCGATCGACGTCTCGGCCGCGATGGTGTCCGCGAGAACCTCGAAGCCCGCGCTGGAGTAGATCCGCTTGGTCCCCGGATCCGCTTGCACCTTCTCCTCGGCGAACGCGAGGCCGGAGGTGTGCGCGAGTAAATGGCGCACCGTCGAGCCAGTGGGACCGGCAGGCAAATCCAGCGAGATGGCCTCTTCTTCGAGCGCGATCAATGCCGCGTACGCCACCAGGAGCTTCGTCACCGACGCCAACTCGTAGACCCGGTTCTGGTCGCCGTAGTGTTCCCGAGGCCCTGCCGTGGACACCACCGTCGCCGACGCATTGTCCACTGGCCACCCTGCAATCAAGTCCAGACTCTGCACGGGGGCAACTCTAGTGTGCAGCCGGCCCGTCCCTGACTGCGCTCTCAGTACTGCGTGCAGGTGTCGAACACGGTGCGAACGAATCCCGAGCCCGGACCGCCGAAGAATGCGTTGACGCGATCGACCACGGCCGGCTGCGACGAGAGGAAGATCTGACGCTGCCACGGCGGCGCGGCCAGGAACGCGGCGAAGGACGACGAGAGCGGCGACGAAGCCAGGGCTGCGCCTTCTTCCGGGCTCACTGCGTACGTCGCGGCCACGATCTGCGAGAACGAGCACGGCGAGTTGACGATGGTGTCGGAGGGAGCAGCACTGGCCACCGAACCGAACACCAGCGATCCTGCGGCGACGGCGCCCAGGACTGCTGTACCTCTGATCGTTGCTGTGCGAAAGTCCATGAGGGTCCCCAGACGTGTAGTGCATGTGGTGGTCGACAAGTCCGCCGACAGGACGAACGATACCGCCCGGTGGGGTATCGCGTTCAGGTTAAGCTCGGCCGGGGCAGGCTGACTGTTCTGGGCCTGACCGGGACGATGGGAGAACGAGATGACGGTCGAGTTCGGGACGTGCAATCTGTGCGAGGCGATGTGCGGTCTCGAGTTCACGGTCGAAGACAACGCCGTCACCTCGATTCGCGGTGACAAGAAGGACCCGTTGTCCCGCGGTCATATCTGCCCGAAGGCATTGTCGCTGATCGACCTGCATGCCGATCCCGACCGGTTGATCAAGCCCGTACGCCGCACCGATTCGGGGTGGCAGGAAATCGAATGGGACGAGGCCTACCGCATCGTCGTCGACGGCCTGGTGTCCACGCGCCGGGATCACGGCGCCAACGCGGTCGGGATCTACCAGGGCAATCCGAACGTGCACAGTCTCGGCGCGATGACCCACGGTATTCCGTTCACGGCGATGCTGCGGACCCGCAACAGGTACTCGGCGACGTCGCTGGATCAGCTCCCCCACCAATTGGTCAATCACCTCATGTACGGGCATCAACTCGTACTCCCCATCCCGGACATCGACCGGACGGATTTCTTTCTGGTTCTCGGGGGCAACCCGATGGCGTCGAACGGATCGATGATGACCGTTCCGGATTTCGCGCAGCGTGTTCGAGACTTGAAAGCCCGCGGGGGGACACTCGTCGTGGTCGATCCGCGTCGAACCGAAACTGCTGACGTCGCCGACGAGCATCATTTCGTACGTCCCGGCACCGACGCGTTGTTACTGCTCGCACTCGTCAACGTCGTTCTCGAGACAGGCGCGACCCGCGTTGCCGACTACGTCGACGGAGTTTCCGAGATCGCTTCTCTCGTACGAGATTTCACACCGGAAGCCGTCGCTCCCGTCGTCGGCATGGCGGCTGAGGCCATCGACGATCTGGCAACCCGTTTCGCCGGCGCCGAGTCTGCCGTCGCATACGGACGGATGGGCGTGTCCACGCAGAAGTTCGGGACCGTGTGTCAGTGGGCAATTCAGGTCCTCAACATCGTCACCGGCAACCTGGACCGCGTGGGCGGGGCGCTTCTGACGGATCCCGCAATCGATCTGGTGGAGCGGAAGATCGTGGGGCGCGGCCACTTCGACAAATGGCGCTCACGGGTGCGTGACCTGCCCGAGTTCGCAGGTGAGTTCCCCAGTTCCACACTTGTCGACGAGATGACGACTCCCGGAGACGGCCGTATCCGTGCAATGGCGGTGTTCTCCGGCAACCCGGTGCTGTCGATGCCCGGTGGCGACACTCTCGACCGGGCCTTCGCCGATCTGGACTTCATGGTGTCGTTCGATTTCTACATCAACGAGACCTCGCGTCACGCCGACGTGATCCTTCCTCCGACGATGTCGTTGGAACGCGATCACTACGATCTGATCTTCTCCACCTTCGCGGTACGCAACACGGCCAAGTTCATGCCCGCGGTGTTGCCGAAGAAACCGGGCGCGAAGGCGGACTGGGAGATTTTCCGCGACCTGGGCATCCGGTATCAAGCTGCGCTGGAACAGTCTCCGGTGGATCGTGTTCGACGACGCCTGTCACCGAAATCGATTGTGGCCGAGGCACGTCTACGCCTCTCGCCGCGTCGAACGGTGGATGTACTGCTGCGCAGCGGAAGGAAGGGACTGTCGGTCCGGGCCTTGTCCAAGTCCCCTCACGGCACCGACCTCGGCCCGTTGAGGCCCGGGCTCCCGGCCAAACTGCGTACCCGCGACAAGCGCATTCAGCTGGTTCAGGATGTCGTCGTGGGCGATCTGCCTGCCGTGCACGACATGTTGACGACGGCGTCCGTGCCCGCGGACGGTCAGTTGCTCATGATCGGCCGACGGCACCTACGTAGCAACAATTCTTGGATGCACAACACCGCTCGACTGACGAAGGGCAAGCCACGGCACCAGCTGCTCGCCCATCCCGACGACCTGCACGCACGAGGGATCGACGACGGGGCGCTCGTGTCGGTCACATCCGCAGCAGGCTCGGTCAGCATCGAAGTGCTCGCATCGGATCGCATGATGCCCGGAGTGGTCAGCATGCCCCACGGCTTCGGCCACCAGCGCGCGGGAGTCGAACTGTCCGTGGCATCGACCGTGAAGGGTCCGAGCGTCAACGACATCACCGACCCTCAGCAGGTCGACGCGGTCTCGGCCAACGCAGTTCTGAACGGCATCCCGGTCACCATCGCAGCTGTGTGATTGTTGTAGCATTCGTAACCGCTCGCCTCGCGCGAGATGGGGCGGTAGCTCAGTCGGTTAGAGCCGTGGACTCATAATCCATTGGTCGCGGGTTCGAGCCCCGCCCGCCCCACCCCTTACGCCCCAGCTCAGAGCATTCAAAGCGCCTCAGGCTAGTTCGCAGGC
>NZ_JBHUZE010000008.1:0-276227 GCF_042667435.1 Rhodococcus sp. NPDC057297
CCATCTCCGCCAGGCAGAGACACAGACGCACACCCACGAGCCAGACGCACACCAATGGGCTGAACGCTCACCCAGGTGCCAGCACCTGGCCGTGCACCTGACACAACGGCGAGCGTTTGAGACGCAGGTCGAGCGAGGTCCTTTTGATACTCGTTCGTCCCGTTCTTCATCGCTGTTCACGTCGGCTTCATCGTCAAGTCGATCGTGTGCGTCGGTAAGTATTCTTTGCAGCGGAACAGTCGGGGTATGCCGATGAATCCGCGAGGAGAAACCGTTGCCGCTGGAGTTCCGGAGGCTCTTGCTTCTGATATGACCATGGCGGAGCAGCACGATTGGATTCGTTCGTTTCTGAAGCGGAATCCTGTATCCCGGAGACGCTTTCTGGTTGGTTCGGCTGCTACTGCTGCGGCGGCTGCCGTTGGGAATGCAGCGTGGTCCGGTCGTGCGTATGCGCAGGATGCGCCGCTTGCGGTGGGTGGTCGTCACACGTCGTTCGGTGTGGATTCGGCCACGCAGCTTCGATTCTCGGCTCAGTTGTCGCGAAATCTTGGGGTGACGGGGGTGTTCCTCGATCATGGGCCGACTCCGGCGCTGGGGGCGACAACTGCAGCGGAGGTTCGTAATCTGGTCAGTCAGGTGCCGCAGACCGACGGCGGCATCCTCGGTGCCGAGCAGTTCTACGTTCACGTGCCCGTCGACGGGCTGGCTCCCAAGACTCCGCATTTCTATCGCTGGCGTACCAACGACGGCTACGTCAGTGACGTGCAGACGGTGTGGACAGCGTTGCCTCCAGGTCGGAGTGCTCCGTTCCGCTTCACGATGATGGGCGATCAAGGTGTCGATGAAACACCCTCTCGGCCGCCGGGTCTGAAGGCAGGGGATTACGACGATCTGTACTACAAAGCCGACAACGAGCCATCTGTTCGTCATGCGGCGAACATCGTCGGGCAGATCGCGGCGCGCAGACCGGACTTTCATGTTTTGGCGGGCGACATCGCGTACGCGGATCCGTCGGGCGCCGGCCTCCCTGCTCAGTTCGCTCCCAGCGGGGTGACTCAGCCGAAAGGCTTCGACAAGTACAACCCTTTCGTGTGGGACGGCTACTTCGCCGCCATCGAGCGAAGTGCGGCGAGCACACCCTGGTTCTTCGCCACGGGTAACCACGACATGGAAGCGTTGTACGGTGCGAACGGGTACGGGGGACATGCGGCCAGGCTCGATCAACCCGAGAACGGTCCTGCAGGCTGCCCTTCGGTCTATTCGTTCGTGTACGGCAATGTCGCCGTGCTGTCGCTCGACGCCAACGATGTGTCGTACGAGATCAAGGCCAACACCGGCTACAGCGGCGGCAGGCAGAACACATGGGTGGAAAGGTCACTCGAACGCTTCAGGGCGGATCCGAACATCGATTTCGTGGTGTGCTTCTTCCACCACTGTGCCTACTCGACTACCGAAGCCCATGCGTCCGACGGTGGTGTTCGCGACGCATGGACGAAGTTGTTCGACCGCTACGAGGTGGATGTGGTTCTGCAAGGGCACAATCACGTCTTCGAACGAACCGACCCCATCCGGGCCGGACGCCCGACACGGACGGCGGCCGACCACGCCGTCGTGTATCCGAAGTCCGACGGGACGGTGTATTACACGGTAGGCGGTGGCGGCCGGCCTCGGTACACATTTCAGCCCTCCGAGCAGGAGACGTACAGAGGAAACGAGTTGCCGGACAACGCTGTTCCGAACAGCTACGTCTGGACGCCCGACGGCGAGAAGGCCACTGAAGCCGTAGGGTGGTCTCGGGTTCGCTTCAGAAACTACTCGTTCGTCTCCGTCGACGTCGCTCCCGGGATTCCCGGAATCACACCGAGCGAGATGACGATTTCCGCGATCGACGAGTACGGCCGCGAGTTCGATCGCGTCACCTATCGGCGAGATGACCCGATGAGCGGTGTGTTCGGTTCGTCCTGATCGGAGTTGTGGTTCGATTCCATCCGTTCGAGCACCCACAATGCTGCGCTCGGAACGGGTTCGACGATCACTACGTCGGTACGGAGGGCGAGTTGCCGAGCTGAGTCGCTGAGCGGACCACCGCCGATGATCACGGCTTCGGCGCCCGCTGCGGCGGCGTCGTCGACCGCTGTGCCGAGTTCGAACACACTGGCGTCGTGGTCTCGGGCGAGTACGAGCGGGTCGGAGTCCGTCAGAAAGATTCCTGCGAAATCGGCATCGGGGCTGCAGTGTCGGACCAGCTCCCGCAACGACGGTTCCAACAGCGATGTGGTGGTCGCGATGGCGAAGCGTCGACCTCCCCGAGCTGCCGTCGACACTGCGGCCTGCCCGATTCCGACGACGGGGATGTCGACGAGCTGCCGAAGGGCCGCGGCTCCAGGATCGCCGAATGCGCCGATGATCACTGCACACGGCCTGTGTACGTCGATACCGGAGAGCGCTGCAGCAACGGTATGTTCGGCCGCTTCCGCAAGAGCCTCGGCGTCGACGATCATGCGCGGACCCGACGCTGCGGTGACTCCGACGACGTCGTATCTCGATCCGTCCATGGCCTTCTCGGCAACCGCGACGAGCATGTCGGTGGTCGAGGCGTTGGTGTTGGGGTTGACCACCAGAATCGTGGGCACGCTGCTCATGAATCAATCATCCTCTGGCATGGGGTGTCCGAAGGTTTCTCGGGGGAACTGAACTGCGACCGCGCATACGACGAAGAGTGCGGTGAGAACGGCGAACATCGCGGGGACTCCTGAGCTGTCCAGTACTGCTCCGGCGATCAAGGGGAACAAGCCACCCGAGAGAGAGCCGATGGCAAGGATGACGGAGGTGGCAAGTCCGCGAATGCGAGTCGGGTACTGCTCAGGGGCGAACAGCCAGATGGTGGTGTTCAGAACGATCACCGAGAAGTTGAAGAGTGCACCGAAGAACAGCACCAGTCCGATGTCGGTGGCGAAGAATCCGAAACCGAGTGCCGCGGCGGTACCGAGGCTTGCGCCTGCCGTCAGGGTGATCTTGCGGGGAAGCTTCCGGGCGATCAGGGCCGCGGTGATCGCGCCGATCAAGGATCCCGACTGCATGACGAGCGTGTACCAGAGTGCGCTGGTGATCGACATCCCGCGTTCGGTGAGGATGATGGGAATGAGTGTCAGCATGGAAATTTGCGCGGCGTAGGACATGCAGACTGCGACACCCAAGGCGAGCGTGCTTCGGCGATAGCGTGCACCGAACATCTCGGTCCACCGAACCTTGGGTGCAGCCGTGTCCGCTGCGAGTGTTGCCTTGTCCAGATAGAGCTTCTCGGAGTCGAGAGTTCCTCGGAGCTTGCCCTGAGCAAGGCGGTTGATGACGGTGTTCGCCTCGTCGATTCGTCCGGTGGCTGCGAGGTATCGGGGAGTCTCCGGCAGTGACCTCCGATAGAACACCACTGCGAGTGCGGGTAGGACCAGCATTCCGAACAGCCACCGCCAGCGATCCTCGCCGGTGAAGATCGCGAACACGATGACGCCGAAGAGCGGGGCGAGCATGTTGCCCAGTCCTGCCGCAGCGACGTTGATGAGGCCGACGGCTGTACCTCGGTGCCGAGCCGAGAAGAACTCCGACAGCATGATGACCGCAACGGCTATCTCTCCGCCGAGTCCCAGGCCGACGAGGAATCGCGCGGCGACGAGAACTTCGTAGTTGGGCGCGACCGCGCACAGGAGAGATCCGAACGCGAACACCAGAAGGTTGGCGCCCAGCAGAGTTCGGCGCCCGAGGCGGTCCATGACTACACCCGCGAGAATGCGACCGAGGGCAACCGCTGTGAACGTAGCGGTGTTGAGCAACCCGATTTCGGTGCCCCCGAGGCCCCAGTCGGCGCGGAGGACCGGTCCGGAGATGCCGACGGCGTTCTGCTCGATGGCATCGAAGAAGACGCCGAACAACACCATGGCGACGATCCCGATGTGGGCGGAGGTGAGGCCGATACGTGAGTACGCGGATTCGATCTGTGTGCCGAGTGTCGTTCGTTCGGCGGGTGAATCCTGTGGAGAGTTCATCGACGAGGGCAGGGTGCTCATCCCGGTGTGCCTTTCGCGGCTGGTGGTCGATGGATACCGTCGTTGGTATACCAAGTGATGAGCGAGAATCTACGGCCGGATGTCCGCTGTTGGGTTTCCGTTCTGTTAAACACATGTAAGAGCAGCGAACTGATGGCGTAACACGGACTCGCCGGCGTCGTGGGCTGACGGGACTGCATCGTCGAGTTGGGTTCTTGGTATACCTAGGGTGGTGCTGCTGGTGGTGCTGGTACACATGGGCGAACGACGATGGAGGACAGTGCATGGAACAGGGTGCAGCGTCGGCGAGTCTGTCACGCCGTGTGTTCGACGAAATTCGCGCGCGCATTCTCGACGGACGTATACCGGCCGGTGAACCATTGCGCGAGAGAGATCTCAGCGCTGAACTCGATGTGTCCCGGGTGCCGATCCGTGAGGCGCTTCCTATGCTCGAGGCCGCGGGGCTCGTCGCGTTGTCTCCGCGTCGACCGGCCGTCGTGACGATGGTGACGCGGAGCGGGGTCAACGAACTCTACGATCTGCGCTCGGCGCTGGAGCCGCTCGCGGCCCGTAAGGCGGCGTCCGCGGTCGCGGTGGGCGCCGACGCGTCGGCGCTCGTCGATGCGGTGACGCGCGCCGGAGATGCGTTGCACGCAGGCGACCTACCGTCGTTCCACCGCGAGAGCGGCGGCGTTCACGCGACGATCGAATCGCTGGCAGACAACCGGCTTTTCGTCGTCATCATGGAGCCCCTACGGGAACGTAGCAACCGGCTCAACGTCGCGAACATGGAGCGCGAACCCAGCATCAGACACCGCGAACACGTCTCGTTGGTCGATGCAATAGCCGAAGGTAATCCTGAACTTGCTGCGGCCGTTGCGTACTCCCATGTCGAATGGGGAAGGCAACGCACGTTCGAGACACTGTCCGCGGTTCCGGGATTCGATCCGACTGCATGATGCCAGTGGGGCGGCACGGCCACCTCTCGACGACCGCATCGAGGTGTCAGGTTGCGACGAATCTTGCGTGAACTTCGGCGCGAATGACGATGTCCTGTGGTTTGAGTTCGAATCCGTCGTCGGTTGCTGCGTAGGCTCGAGATGCGACCACATAGTCCTGATGGGATGCGGTTGCAACACCGAGAAGTCCCGGGTCCGCTATCGCACGGGCACTGACCGTCGATCGGCCCACGCTGTGCGCGAATACCTCTGCCTTGCTCAGTGCGTCCTGGACGGCACTCGCGCGGACCTGACGGGTGTTCTCGGCCGACGTCGCTTCGGTCAGCGACCAATCGAAGTGGCCGATGTCCACGCCGTCGAGTGCCGACACCGCATAGACGAACGCGTCGACCACGTCGATCTGGCTGAACTTCACCTCGATCGACGCAAGCGCCTGATAGACGTAGGGAAGCTGATCCCCGTTGTGGTTGAACGGCCTGGACCGCGAGTGCCTTACCTGATCGAGAGCCCATGCGTCGATCGGGCCGCTCGAAGGGTTGTACAGCGGATCGATCAAGCCGGTCAGCTCTCTGACCAGGCGGTGAGCGGGTTCGGCCGCAGCCTCGGCCGTGCGGCCGTCGGTTCGGACCGACAGGGACACCGTGCATCGCTCCGGCGGGTACGTCGCCTGGCCTCGGCCGACGACCGTGATCTCGACAGGGTTCGACTCCATGATGGGAGTGTGGCACACAAGGGGTAGCGCTTCATTCGAGCGAACGACGCGTGTCTATCCGGCCCGCGGCGACATCCCCGACCGGGGATCGACGCGCGGCGCGGGGGTGGCGCAGAATGGGCGGCATGACCGCATCTGTGCGCCGACGGTGGGTGTTGCATGTGGACATGGATCAGTTCATTGCGGCAGTGGAGGTGCTGCGCAACCCCGAGCTGGCGGGAAAGCAGGTGGTGGTCGGCGGTAGGGGCGATCCGACGGAACGGGGAGTGGTGTCGACGGCCTCCTATGAGGCGCGGGCGTTCGGCGTCGGATCGGGGATGCCGTTGCGGGTCGCTTTCAAGAAGCTGCCCGACGCGATCTTCCTGCCGGTCGACGGGGAGGCATATACGGCGGCGTCGAACATCGTGATGGACGCACTCCGAAGCTTGAACGTGGTAGTCGAAGTGCTGGGTTGGGACGAGGCGTTTCTCGGCGTCGAGACCGAGGATCCGGTGTCCTTCGCACGCAGGGTCCACGACACGGTGTTGGATGCGTCCGGGCTGCATTGTTCAGTCGGCATCGGGGACAACAAGTTACGCGCGAAGATTGCAACGGATTTCGGCAAGCCGCAGGGTATCTACACCTTGACGTCCGCCAACTGGTTCGAGGTGATGGGAGACCGCCCGACGGATGCGTTGTGGGGAATCGGGAAGAAGACCGCGAAGAAGCTTGCGAGTCTCGGTATCACCACGGTGTCGGAGTTGGCGGCGACCGACGATTCGGCCCTGGCGGCTGCGTTCGGTCCGAAAACCGGGCCGTGGATCGGAACCAAAGGGCGAGGGGTCGACCTGTCCCCGGTGTCCGCAGCGCCGTGGATCGCTCGTTCTCACAGCCGGGAAACCACGTTTCAGGAAAACCTGGAGGATTGGGAGGCCATCACCGCCGAGGTGAGGTCTCTGGCGCTGAAGGTGCGTGAGGATCTCGTCGCAGAGGACAGACCTGCCGTGCGAGTGACGCTGAAGGTGCGTTACGCGCCTTTCGAAACCCACACCACCACAGCTGCACTCGACGGGCCGCCTACCTTCGATCCTCGGATCATTTCCGACGCGGCGGCAGCTTTGGTGCAGAGGTTGGACCACTCTCGCAAGGTTCGGCTCATGGGCGTCCGCCTCGAGATGACGCCTCCCGCTGCGTCAGATTCGGGCGAAGAGCGCGGGTGACGAGCCGGGGATCTGGGCAACCTGATTGCGAGACACCAGGCTTCGAAGGTGCGCGGCGGCTTCGGACAGTGCGAGGGTCTTGTGGAACGGGGAGATATCGCTCCAGGGTTTGTACCACTTCATGCGTTCGGCGACCTCCCAGACGGTGATCTCGTCGTCGGCGAAAGCCTCGTACAGATGGTCCAATCGTTCTTCGTGGTGCTCGATGAGTTCGCCCGCGCGCACTCCGACGTCGTCGATACCGATTCCGTGAGAACCCAGTCCGCGTGTCACGTTCATGGACTGCACGTGACGCAGCGAGTCGAAGAACTCTGCAAGTGCGTCTCTCTCCTCGAGCGGGTAGACGAAGTTGCCGACGTGAGGTGTCGTCTTCTGCAGGACGTGGTCGCCGGTGAACATGACGTCGGCGTCGGGCAGGTGGAAGCACACGTGACCAGGCGTGTGACCGGGGGTGAAGACAGCGCGCAGCCCTCGTCCGGTCAGGTCGATCGTGTCTCCGTCGCGCAGTATGCGATCGGGCGCCGAATCCGGTCCGGTCGGCGGCTGTAGGTCGAGTTCCTGCCAGGCGGCTATGTCGGCGTTCGGTGCACCGGCAGCGATCATGTTCGCTCGCTGACGATCGAGCCATTCGGGGCCCCGCGGTGCGGTCATCTTGTGGAACTCGGCGTGATCGGCCTCGTGCATCGCGACCCACGCTCCCGACGCCGCGCGGACTCGACCGCACAGCCCGGTGTGATCGGGATGGAAGTGCGTCAGCACTACGCCCTCGACGTCGGTGATGGAGTGTCCGACGGCTTCCAATCCGGAGGTGAGGCCGGCCCATGCGTTGTCGTCGTCCCATCCCGCGTCGACCAGGACGAGGCCGCCGGGCGACTCCATGGCGTACACCAGCGTGTGGCCGAGCGGACTGTCGGTGATGGGGACGGGGATCTGGAGGATCCCGTCGCCGATCGCTGCTGCGTCGCTCATGCCTACCTCGTTGCTTGGTCCAAGTAATCAGTTCCTTCCTTCATACTGACCCCGGCGAGAAGCACAAGGGAATTCGGGGTGCCGATCAGTAGATCAGCGGCGACGCCACTCGATGGCCGGGCAGGTGTCCATCACCATCGGAACTCCGGCAGCGAGAGTCCGGGTGAAGGCGGCTTCGTCGATGACGCCCAGTTGAAACCACACGCCCTTCGCGCCCACGGCGACAGCCTCGTCGGCGAACTGGCCTGCTTGCTCTGATCGACGGAACACGTCGACGACATCGATTGGAAACGGCACCTCGGCGAGCGCCGCGTATCCCTGTTCCCCGAGAACCGTCGGCGCGTTCGGGTGAATCGGGACGATGCGTTTGCCCCTGCGTTGAAGGAGGGAGGCAATGTCGTAGGCGGTGCGCTGCGGATTACCGGACAGTCCCACAACGGCCCAGGTCTCGAGCTCGTCGAGCATGAGATTCACCGACTCGGAGTCTCGCCAGGACGTCATGATCGCGACGCTACTCTTCGGCGTCGTCCGATCGCATCGGTACACCACAGCGCCCACACGATCAGCAGGGGCTGGAACAGCAACCGGATTCCGCGTGCGGCGTCGGTATCGAGGCCGAATGCATCGGTGTGTGTCAGGAACTGGCTGATGTTGCCTGGAAACACCGCGACGAAAAATGCTGCGACGATCCAGCCCACTGCCGGCCTGCGGACGAACACGAGCGCAAGCCCCAGGGCAATCTCGACGACGCCCGACGCGAGAACGACGAAGTCGGTGTCCAGAGGAACCCAGGTCGGTACCTGTGCGGCGAATTCTGTGCGCGCCCAGAACAGATGGCTGAAGCCTGCGAACATGAGGAATGCGCCGAGCAGTAGTCGAGCGATGGCCTTCATGACCACATGGTGCCAGGGTTCGTTCAGTTCGTGTGCAGTCGCGCGGCGAGGACGGCTCCTGCCGTACCCAGTGCCAGCACGACCGCCGCCACCACGAACGCGATGGAGTAGGAGTCACCGAGCGCTGGGGCGACGACGAGTGGACCCATGACCTGTCCGATGCCGTAGACGGTCGTCAGTGTTGCTGCAGTTCTCCCGATGGGCAGGCCGCCGGCCATGCCCATGGTCAGCATGGTGATGCCCATGAACGTGCCGCCGAAGAGAACTGCGGCGACGAGTGCGACCGCGGGACTGTCGCTGACTGCAGGCAGGATCGCGGACACGGTCTGTAGGCCGAATGCGGCGACGAGTGCTCGCGACGGTGTGACGCGTTGGGCGACCGCGTGCCACAGCACGGTTGCCGGAACTGCGGCGCAACCGACGACGATCCATACCGCGGGACCGACCGACGAGCTTCCGTGTCCGCCGACGGCGGCGACGAGGAAGGTACCGACGATGATGTATCCGAGTCCTTCGAGGAAGTACGCAGCGAGCAGCACTCGCCAGATTCGGCGTTCCTGCGGCGAGGGCCCGACGTTTCCGTTGGTCCGCCTGGACTCGGCATGAATATCGAGCGCGAGCGTGGGGGCGATGACGACGGCCGTCAGTACAGCGGACGCGATCCACAATGCCTGCCACGAAAGGTGAGGTGCTGCAACGAGAGTGAGAATGCCGGACGCGGCGATTCCCGCTCCGACACCGCCGAACGCGATGCCGGGTGACGCGCCGACGTGCCGCGCGACGGTGCTCGCGCAGCCGAGGAACACGGCGGCGCTCGCCAGACCGGCGACGAACCGGAGCATCGAGAACGCGAAGGTGCCGTCGGCGAACGCCATCGCAATTTCGCTGACGACGAGCAGAGCGACCCAGGTGCGGAACGCTGTTGTGCTGTTGAGGGTGGGTCGGAGCGACAGAAGTATCGCGCCGACGAGGTAGCCGGTGTAGTTGGCCGTCGCGATGACCGCACCGCTGCTCGGCGTGACTCCAGCCGAATCGACCATGATCGGTAGGAGCGGCGTGAAGACGAACCGGCCGACGCCCATAGCAGCGGCAAGCCCCGCGGCTGCGGTGAGTGAGACGCGGCGGCCGCCAGTAATTCCGTTCACTCGGCTAACTATACGTGGGGGTGCAGTTCACTCCGACGGCACGATGATGCCCTCCCTGAGCAGCCGTTTCGCCACCACCAGCGCGCTGTCGGGGTCGAGACCGCGCATGTCCGCGACACGGCGGGGTTGTCCGCTGCGGAGATCGTCGAGTGCATCGGCGCACTCGTCGGGTAGGGAGATCGTCTTGTCGCGAAGGCCGACGTGGACCCGTCCGTTGCTGCGGGTGATGCGAGGGGACAGCCCCTGCCTCCATGTAACCAGGGAAGCAGCGTCGAGAGAGGCGATGAACGCGACCGTGCGCAGCGGATCGACCGGTGCCGGTCGAGTGATCGCGACCAGGCGCGCGGCCAATTCGTCGGCGATCGAGCGTCGTGCCTCCGGATCCGATCGGATGCGTTCCAATGCCGCTGCGACGTTATCGAGTACTCGGTCCACGTGAGGTGCGGTTGCGTCCGGATCCGTCAGGTCGAGCCCAGCGGGCAATGGCTCGCGAATGCGCGCGTCGTCCTGGAGAGCGCCGAGAACGCGATGTGCGATGTCGTAGTCGTTGAACGACGCCACGCCGATGGTGAGGTGGATCGTCGTGTCGCCCAATGCTTCCGCGGAATGAATCCATCCCCGCGGCAGATAGAGGACGTCACCGGGCGTCAGGACGGTGTCGAGGTACGGCGTGTTGCTTGCCTGCTTCTCGACGGCCTCGCGCCGGTCGGACCACGGTTGGTTCGACAATGGATGCGTGTGGACGGGAGGGTGAATCATCCACCGCTTCTCGCCACTGATCTGTAGGACGAACACGTCGTGCACGTCGTAGTGCGGCGAGAATCCCGTCGAGGCGGCGGGGGTGATGTACGCGTTGACCTGACTGGGATGGCCGAGATCGTCGACCAGATCGCGGGTGAAGTCGATCAGTGGCGGCCACAGCCGATGAAGTCCTTGCAACACCAGCGTGTGTCCGTCGGCGAACGCGGACAACACAGCGGACGAGTCGAGCTGATCGGGCATCTCGGCCCCGAAGCCGGCCGACGACGTGAACTCGGACTTGTCCAGGAGCGCTCCGTCCTTGGCCATCCGCGCGAAGGGCGTACGGACGCCGCGGTGGGACACCAGTTCGTCGACGTCGGCGGGCGTCAGTAGATCCTCGAATGTGCGGTCGAGTTCCGAGGCGCGGGTGAGCAACGGCGTGCGCCCCCACACCTCGTCGGAGAAAGCGCGCTCGGGAATGGAGATCAGACGACCGAGCGCGGACCGGAATTCCGGTCCGCGCTGGTCTGCGTGCATGTCGCTCAAGCCGAGCCGTCCGCACCGCCGTCGTGTCCGTTCGGGTTGGAACCGCCGTCTGCGGGTCCTTCGCCCGGGCCTGCGGTGCCGTCGGCTCCGCCGTCGTGGCCGTTGGGGTTGGATCCGCCGTCTGCGGGTCCTTCACCCGGGCCTGCGGTGCCGTCGGCTCCGCCGTCGTGGCCGTTGGGGTTGGATCCACCGTCAGCGGGGCCTTCTCCGCCGGATCCGCTGGTGGTGATGTCGTCGTCGTTGATGCTCATCGAAAACCTTCCGGTCGACCTGACTTCTGGGAACGAGGGGCTGTCCCCGCTCGAAATCGTGGATTGACGGTTCGACGGGCTTCTAAACAATCCCCACGGTGGCGAAGGCAGCGAGACCGATCAACACAGCGCCGGTGATGGCCTGGACTCGCCGATCCACGATGCACATCAAGGAGAGGAAGCCGGGCATCGAACCGCCTCGACGGGTGTACAGCAGGGCGAACAGGCTGGGCATGCATCGACCGAGCGATACCGTCACGAACGTCGCAGCCCCCAGGGCGGGCGATCCCACAGCCGCTACTCCCAGTGCCAGAAGGTAGTACGCGCTGGACCTGATGTAGATCAGGAAACCAGGTCCGATGATGGCGCCGAACAGCAACGAGACCTTCCACGGTTCCATGCTGCGCCGAAGGTGCCGAGGGAGTTGCTGTCGACGCATCGGTGTCGGCATCTTCAGCAGTCCCGTCTCGTGCAGACCGTAGGCCAACGACAGCGCGGCCCACACGCCGAGCGCAAGCGCGACGGGCACTGCGCCCAGTACGAATCCGCCGACGGCGCCGAGGGCGGCACCCGTGATCGACCCCGTCGTCACGGAACCCAGTGCGTGCCAGGCGAGTCGACGCGCAGGCGTCGACGCACCCCTGCGTCCGGGCTGCTTGGGCGCCACGACGACACCGGCGACGGACATCCCGCACGTCGACCAATTGGCCGCAAGAGCGGTGATTGCTCCCGCCGCGACCACCGCACCCGTCAGGCTTGCTGCCGGCGTGGGCGAGAACACAAGTGCTGAGCCTGCGCCGAGTGCCGCGGCGGCGGACGCGAGAAGGGTGCGGCTGCCGAGACCTACCGACGCCCTGAGCGGCGGCCTGATCTGCGGCATATCCTGCTGCAGTGCGGTGTGATCGATCATGGTGGTCATCTGTTACCTCCTCGGTGCATGGCTCGCGTCAACCGACGTGAACCGTTCCGGACATGTACGGGTGAATCGAGCAGTGGTACTCCACGTCACCAGGCGTGTCGAACGTGAATCGAAATATGCTGTCGCCGTTGACACCACTGTCGAAGACACCGTCGGCGTGAACCTCGTGAAGAAGTCCTCCATCGTCGAACTGCCATTCGACGGTGCCCCCGACGGGAACGAACACCTCCTGCGGTTCGAAGCGGACGTTGCTGACGAGCACGGTCGCGTCGATGTCGGGTTCGGACGCACACCCGGAGGCGAGCAGCAGAATCGAGATCGACACGGCGGTTCTCAGTCCTCGACGACGACGGTGCCGAGCATCATCGGGTGCGGGGTGCAGTGGTAGTCGAATGTGCCTGCCTCCTCGAAGGTGTAGGTGTAGCTGCCCTCGGTGAGCAGTTCACTCTTGAATGTCTCGTTGCTCGATTCGACGACGTCGTGGGGTAGCCCGTTGTCGTCGAATACCCACTCGACCGTCTCGCCCTTCTTGATGGTCACCGACGCCGGGCTGTAGCTCATGTTCTCGACACGGACGGTGGCAGCCGGCTCGTCGCTCCCGGAATCACTGCTGCAGGCGGTGAATCCGAACAGGGCCGCCAGCGCGAGTGTCAGAATCAGGAATTTCTTCATGGGTTACCTCTCATCGGATATACATCAAGTTGGCCGTCATACCGGCTTCGAAGTGGTAAGCGTTGTGGCAGTGGAACATCCACTCGCCAGGGTTGTCGGCGTCGAATTCGATGGCGAGCGATGTGCCGGGCAGTACGTTGACGGTGTCTCGGCGGAGTCCGCCGTACTCGGGCACCGCGAACGTGTGACCGTGCGTGTGCATCGGGTGCCACATGGTCGACGTGTTGTTCATCGTGATTCGAACGCGTTCACCCTGTTTCATCACGAGTTTGCCTGCGTCTGCCCCGGCCATTGCCCACACGTACCGGTCGCCGGCCTGCAACAGGTCGACCTGATAGTCGCGGTCGGGAGACTTGGGGGTCAGTACGGTCTTCGCGGCAGGACGCAGCGAGCTCTCGAGCACGAGCTCGCGGCCGAGTTCGGGGATGGACCCTCCCACATCGGGATCGGTGAGAGGCGCCGCATCAGTAGTGCGCAGCACCGTCGACGCATATCCCGGGCGGCCCTCCACCGCAGCGACGATCGGCCATGCACCCGACGCCACTGTGACCATCACGTCGTAGCGTTGCGCCATCCCGACGAGGATGGCGTCGGCCTCGGTGGGCACGACGTCGTAACCGTCGACCGCGATGATCGTCATACGGTGACCGGCAACCGCGAATCTGTACGGCGTCTCCGCTCCCGCATTGACTATGCGTAAACGCAGGCGCGAACCCGGTGCAGCCTCGACCACTGCGGGGTCGTTGGGCGGTCGACCGTTGATCAGGTGCATCGGGTAAGCGATGTGCTGCGTCATCCCGCCGAGCGCCTGCGAATCTCCGTGGCCTGTCGACGTCAATGCAGTTGCAACGGTGGCTTCGTCGGCGCCGACGGGAATCGGAACGTTCGCGCCGCCGTGTCCGGCATGGCCACCGCCGTGCAGATCGGGGTTCAGTGCAGCCATGACCGCCTCCGGGCTCGTCCCCATGCCGTCCACCCAGTCGTCGAGCACGAGGACGGCATCGGCGTCGGCCCCGGATGTGTCGTCGGGATCCTCCACGATCAGTGCACCGAACAAGCCGCGGTCGGCCTGAAGCCCGGAATGCGAGTGATACCAATATGTTCCAGGATCCGGTGCAACGAACGAGTACTCGAACGTCGAACCGGGCACGATGGCGTCCTGCGTTACCGGCGGCACGCCGTCCATGTCGTTACGGATGCGGATTCCGTGCCAGTGGATGCTGGTGTCGGACGGCAGCGAGTTCGTCACCGACACGCGCACCGTGTCGCTTGCGGTCGATCGGATCTCGGGAGCGAGCGCACCGGTTCCGTAAGTCCAGGTGTCGACGAACCGGCCACCCAGGTCGACGGTCCCGAGCCCGGCAGTCAGTGCGTACGCAACCGTTCTGCCGGTGGACGACCGCGCAGCCTCCGCTGCTGCGACCTCCGGGTCGGTGGGCTTGATGTAGTCGAGCTTGTCGGTCGTGCCGGATGCAGCGTCCGACGAGGAACTGCATCCGGTCACTCCGAGTACGCCGATTCCCGCCAGGCCGACGCCTGCTGTCGCCAGGGACAGGAATCGGCGTCGGCCTAGCATCAACCGGGGGTCCGGTCGAGTCACTCCATCACCTCGGGTGTGATCAGGTCGGTGATCGGCGTGACGGCGCCGTCGATCTCCACCGAACTGACCTGCGCGCCGGTCGAGGCGTCGAACCCGACGAGCTTCTGTGGTGCTTCGCCGTCGACCTCCTGCCCGTCGCCGAGTACGTAGAACGTCGTGCCGTCGACGCTGTACGCCATGGACGAGAAACTCTCGATACCCATGTCCGCCAGGGCCAACGACTTCACGGGTGCCAGGTTGGCGGCGTCGAAGAGTACGACCTTGGCGACGGACCCCCCGCGCGCGGAGTCCGGATGGACGATGCTGTCGGTGTAACTGATGGCAATTCGGCTGGCGTCGGCGTTGACGACGTTCTCCGAGAACCGTCCCGACGGGTCGCCCGCGTTGCCGATCGGCGAAACGGTGTCGGTGGGCAGTCCGCCCGACACGTCGAAGAGGTACACGTCACCGTTCTCGCTGACCAGCAATGCCTTCTTGGCTTCCTCGGCGAACGTGGTCTTCCGGGCACTGACGAAGTCGTCCGGTAGCACCTTGTCGCGTCCGACTTCGGTGGGTACGCCGTCCTCGCCGATGTTGACGTGCAACAGTTCCCGGGTGTCTTCGCAGACGCTGTACAGGTCGTGCCCGACCATCCAGGTGAACGGGCCGCACCCGACGATGCGGATGGCACCGGATTCCGTGCCCGCTTCGAGGTCGACGACTCGGATTCCGTACAGGCCGTCATCCCAGCTGACGAAGTACTTGCCGTCGGAGGTGACCGCGTTCGATCCTTCGCGGGAGTGCACACGGGCAACGTCGGGGAGCGAGGCTTCCTTCGGCTCGAGGAGATTCCCGGAGTACGTGCTCACGGTGAAGTCCGCAGCTCCTCGTGATCCGCGTGGGCGCCACACTTCGGCGGCGATGACGGCGGGGTCGCTCGCGCTGTCTCCGACGAATCCGTGTACGACGGGATCCCAGATGCCTGGTCCGACCGTGATTCGTGTCGTAACTTCACCCGTTGCCGGATCGAGCGCGTTGACGGTCATCTCGAGTTTGCCGAAGCCGCCTTCGATGCCGAGGATCTGATCGGCGCCGATCGGGGTGATCTCTGCGACGTGCAACGGTTCGGGAATCTGGCCGGTGATCTCCTGGTCTTCCTCCCCGAGGCCGATCCCCTCACCTGGAACGGTGAATTCGACGGTGGGGTAGGTCACCTCGGTCGACGATGCGGACTCCTGGGTGTCCTCGCTGGAAGAACTGCAGGAGGTGACGGCGAGCAGTGCCGCGACCGGAACGACCGCGATGGCTGCTCTGCGGCTGTGTCGTGTCACGAGCCCGCACCCACCTTCGGGCGCGCGGCGGGGCGTGCCTGGCAGTCGGCGCCGACGATCGGAGCCATGGTGCAGGTGTATGCCTGAGACTCGTCCGAGACACACCAGATGATTTCCTGGTCGTAGCTGCCGCTGACGGGGTTGTACATCGATGCTTGCATGTCCGGCTCGCCGCAGAATGCGTTGGAGCAGCTGGGGGCTCCGCAGCAGTCGTAGTACGCGATGAGGTAAGTCTTTCCGTCTGCCGGGTTGGTGCAGCAGCCGACCCAGAACTCCGCGCCGGGCTTGGATCCCGGTGCGCATGTGGTCAATCCGCCGCCTTGACATGCAGCACAGGACGTTCCGTCCATCGAACACCAGCGCCAGTAGTCGCACTCGGCCGGGTTGCTGCCGTCGTACTCGGGAACCTGGGGCTCCGGGGTCGGGGCCGACGGTGTTTCCTGGGCGTACGCACGCGACACCGGGAGCGAGCTGACGATGGCCACTCCTGATGCGCCGAGGGTCCAGCGCCCGATACGGGAGATCATCGATCGGCGTGAGACACGCTCGGAAAGCTTGCGCCCTGATCGGCTCGCGAAACTACCGCCGCGGCCTGCCATCCACTCGGCTTGCTCTGCGACGACGCTTTCGTCAACGGGATATCGCTGTTCGGTGGGGTTCGCGTGATCGCTGTGGTCGTGGTCCTGATGATCCATGTGTTCTCCGTCCTTGTTCGGTTGGCGAAAAATCAAGCGACGCCGCGGTTGGCGGCGGCCTGGGTGTGAAGGTGCTGCAGGGAAGGTGTGCCGGATTCCAGTGCGTTGAGCAAGCTTTCGACCTGTGCCATGTGATTGCACAGGCCCTTGGCCTTGATCTTGCCGTGCTCGTCGAGCATGATTCCGAAGGGAGTGGTTCCGACCTGGTAGGCAATGCCGACGTCGCGTCCGTCGACGTAGCTCATCTCACTTCCGATGTCGGCGCCGGCGAGGAATTCCGCGTGTTCTTCCGGGGTACCGTCGGAGATCACGACGATGTCGACGTCGCTCTCGCCCTTCGCCATTGCCTTCATACCGGGAAGCAACGACTTGCATGTCGAGCACCCTGGTGCGGTGAACAACAAGAGCTGTGGACGGTCCCGGTGGCCTGCGACGCTGACCGTTCGCCCGACATGATCTTTCAGGCCGTGGAACGTCGGGCCGACCTGCTCGATCTTGGGTCCGGTGTCCATCATGCGGGCGCCTAGAGGACCGAGACGTACTTGTACGCGCCCGATTTCGCGGGCGAGCCCGAGAATCATCAGCAGAAGTCCGACGACGGCCGCGGCCAGCAGGACGACCATGGTGGTGAGGAAGACGGTCATGAGGAGTGGGCCTTTCGAGTGGTGATGGTCAGTAACGGCTGATGGTCGAGACGGCGCGCATCTCGATGGCGGCGTTGGTCAGGTAGTCGTCGATGGGGCGGCGACCGAACGACATGAACGAGCGGACGTACAGACCGACACACACGACTGTCACGGCGAACACGCCGACCCCTGCACCGGTGATGCGTTCCACGACGGTGATGGAGGGAGCGAGCGCAACAGCCGAACCGGCAATCGCGAGCGTTGCTGCGCGCGTCGAATGCCACCACCCGATGTGTTCGATCTCGTCGGTACCGCCTCCGAACGCGAAGCAACCGCAGTCGAGTTCTAGACGTCCGCGGATCAGGTTGATGGTCAGGCCGACGAAGAAGGCCGCGAACAACAGTGCCGACAGCGACCCGGTCAGGGCCGGAACGATACCGAGGATCAGCGCGATCCCGAGAAGGATCTCGACGTACGGCAGGGCGCTTCCGACCACCGCGGCCACGCCGTCGGGCAGGACCTTGTATCCGCGGACGACACGGATCATCCGCGCGCGGTCACGTACCTTCGGAAGCCCGGCCACCAACAGAACCGCACCGATCACGCTGGAAAGAGCTGCCCAGACCATCGTGCGCCCTCACTTTCTCCTTGCACCGACCCGAGTTGTTCGAGTGGTCGGTTCACAGCATGGGAGTGCGATGCGACGCGGTTGCTTCTGCTGCGTTACGTGCTCGTCTGCCCCGTGTGAAACAAGAAACCTCGGGATGCCCCTGGTAGACGAAGCGTCGGCGGTGGGGAAGTGGCGCAGGACACATAACGAGTTCGCCCGGCGCAGATTCTTCGGTGAGATTCTCACTTGAACGTTGCACAACCGTCATCGACGAAACACGGGTGCAACCGGGTGGTCGTACATTTCTCCGGACAGGTCCACCTCTCCACCAGGATGCACATGAACACAAGCGCACTGAGCGCAGCTCTACGGGAGGCCGCGCTCACCGAGCGGCCGACCGATGTCGTTCGGTCACCTCTGAGCGCACTAGGTCGGAGGCAGCTGACGCCGTTCGACCTGGTCGGGCAATCCATGTCGACGATGGCGCCCGCGACGTGCATGGTCTTCATCGCGTTGTGGATGTCGTCGGCTCACAACGGGGTCGGCGGGATGGCCGCGATCGTCGGCGCGACCCTCGTGATGGCTCTGGTGTCGCTGTGCATCCGTCAGTTCACCTGCAGGCTCGCAGCGTCGGGTTCGTTGTACAGCTTCGTGGCGCACGGACTGGGCAAGCGTGCGACTCTGACAGCGGGAGCCGCTTTGCTCGTGGGATACGTCGGAGTGTCCATCTCGGTGTTGTCCAATGCGGGTGCCAACCTGGTCAAGCTGGGCGATGAAGTGGGGCTCTCGTTGCCGTCGTGGTCGTCGACGGGTGCGTGCGTGGTCGTGGCGGCGGCGGTTGGACTCATTGCGATCCGGGGTGTTCGCTTCGCGGCGCGAACGATTCTCGTCATCGAGGTGTGCACGTTGGTGCTCATATCCGTCCTCATGCTGCAGGCACCTGTCGAGACAGCGGTGGGCACCTCGTCCGCGTCCGCGCCGATCGGGTTCGTGCTGTTTCTGGCGATGCAGACGATTCTGAGCCTGGCTGGGTTCGAGAGCGCCGCGTTCTTCGGTCCGGAAGCACGAAAACCGTTGCGGACGGTGACATCCACTGTTCTGGTGACGCCGATGCTCGTCGGGGCACTCTACGTTTTCGCGGGATGGGCAGGAATGACCGGACACGCGGGAGTGCTGCTCGGCGCGTACTTCGGCGGCACCGAGTCCGGCGCGAGCGCAGCTCTGGTGTTGGCGGTGAACGTCGGAGTGTGTTCGTCGTGGATCGCGTCGACTCTCGGTTTCGCGCAGGCAGGTTCACGTCTGCTGTTCTCGATGAGCCTCGAACGAGTCATCCCCGGAATGTTCGAGCGTGTGCACGCGAGATTCCGTACGCCCTACGCCGCCGTCGCCCTCTTCGTCGTGGCGTCGTTGATCGGTTCTGTGTGGCACGACCCGGATCACGCCCCGGACAACTACGACGTGGTGGTCGAGATCGCGCTCATCCTCGGCTACACGATGCTGGCCGTAGCGGCTCTGCGTTTCCTCGAACGCATCGACGAACACACCGCCTTCACCAGATCGTGCGGGGTACTCGCCGCCGCGGCCGGTGCGGGTCTGCTGGTGGTCACCGTCATCGACACCGGTCGGCTGGGCGCCTGGCTGTACATCCTCTGGTGCGTCGGTCTTGCGGCGTCGGGATCGGTGTGGTTCGCGATCCTCCGTCGTTTCCGTCCCGGAAGTATCGATGCCATCGGCGTTTTCGACAGCGTGCAGACCGAGGATCTTTTGCCGGGATCGGCATCACTCGAAATCGACGACACCGGTCGGCCCGTCCTCACGCCGAGTCCTCGCGGGCGGTGACCGTGGCGACCGAACGACGTGAGGCGTTGGGTGCATCGGGCCGGGCCGAGAGACAACGAGGTTCGGGGACGGGCTTCGGAGGACAGCAGCCGAAGGCTGTTCAGAAAGCGCTCGCGATGCTCGAGGCGGTGGCATATCTCGGAGCGGGCGTGACCGCCAAACAGATCGCTGCACACACGGACGTGCCTCCGGCCACGGCGTATCGAATGCTCAATTACCTCGTCGCCGACGGTTTCCTGGCGCGAACCCCGGACCTGTCGGGTTTCGCATTGGGTCGCCGGACGTCCGAACTCGCATACGCGGCGACCGGCACCGGGCCGGTTCGTTCCGTCGCTCAGGTGGTCGACGCCATGCGCCGCGAGACACGGCACGGCTTGTACGTCACATCGTTTCGGGGTGGAACATTGCGGACCGTCGACACCGATCCGGATCACGAGGTGGTCTCCGCAGCGACGATTTCCCGAAACCTGCACGCACACGCTGCGGGCAAGCTGATGTTGGCCTACCGGCCTCGGTGCCTGGACGGCCTCGAACTGAGATCCGTCACCGCTCGTACCGTCGTGGACGGGTTGTCGTTGCACGCCGATATTGCGCAAATTCTTGCGGCCGAATTGTCGTTCGAGAACGAGGAATCGCGCATCGGCCGAGCGGCCCTCGCGGTTCCGGTCCGTGATACGGGGTCCGAGGTCGTCGGCGGTCTGTGTTTGCAAGGAATTGCGGGCCGAGTATCGCCGGACAACGACGCGCTCGTGCGTTTTCTCAGAGCAGGCGCGGCCGAGTTGAGGGGCCTGTTGTGACCCTGCGGGTGAGTGGGGACGTGTCCGTCGAGACGCGTCCCCACTGACCCGGGGCGCTATTCGCCTGGTGCGTCGCCCACGACTGCGGGCCGGGCGATGGCCCAGGCGCCGAAGATCAGTGCGATTGCGAGCATCACCAGTCCGACCCACAGGTTGGCGCTGGTACCGACGCTCATGTCGACGACGTTGTTGGACGGCGACGAGTGGGTCTTGTTACCGAAAACCGACGGAAACAGGCCGGCGAGGGTCAGCAGGATCCCGTAGATGCCGAGCAGTGCGCCGATGACGGAACGGATGTCGAACAACCGCGCCACCAGGCCGGGGTTCTTGTCGGGTGTAGTCATTTCCGGTTCTCCTCTAGTGGAAGACGATGTTGAGGACGACGACGAGGCCGAGCGCGAAGCCCGCCAATGGAACCGGCCGCTTGTACCAGGGGTTCGTGGCATCTTCGGGGTCGGTGAACATGTCGCGCGGAGTCTCCGAGTAGACGAATCCCACGAGTTCCTTCGCCGGTTTCGGCTGTGTCACCATACTGACGCCGATGCTGACCACGATGTCGACGACGAATGCAGCCGACGCCGCGACGAACGGCATGCCCTGTCCTGGGAGGTTGATCACGCCGACTTCCGACAGAATGAACACCAGGACCGCTGCGGACGTGCCCGAGACGAGTCCGATCCATCCCGCTGCGGGCGTCATCTTCTTCCAGAACATACCGAGGATGAATGTGGCGAACAGGGGAGCGTTGAAGAAACCGAACAGCGTCTGCAGGTAGTCCATCAAGTTGGAGTAACCCGACGCGATGAGCGCGGTGAAGATCGCGAGAATCGTTGCGGCGACGGTCGCGACGCGACCGACGGTGATGTAGTAACCGTCCTCGCGATTCTTGACGATGTACTGCTGCCACAGGTCGTAACTGAAGACGGTGTTGAACGCGGAGATGTTCGCCGCCATACCTGCCATGAATGCAGCCATCAAGCCGGCGACGGCCACGCCCAGCAGGCCGTTGGGGAGGATGTCTCGCATCATCAACAGCATCGCGTCGTTGTATGTGATGTCGCCGGTCCCGTTTTCCTTCAGGTTGATCATGTCTCCGATCGCGGCGGCGGCGATCATGCCGGGGACCACGACTACGAAGGGCACCAGCATCTTCGGGATCGCACCGATGATCGGTGCGCGGCGCGCTGCGGACATCGAACTCGACGCCATCGCGCGCTGGACCTCGACGAAGTTGGTCGTCCAGTATCCGAAGGACAGGACGAATCCGAGACCGAACACGATGCCGATCACGGACAGGATCGGTGAGTCGAACCCGCTCAGCGCTTGCCCCGGCCACGACGAGAGTTGTTCTCCCGTCGAGGCAGTGACGGTGCCGTCGGTGACCGTCGGTACGACCTTGTCCTTGAGGCCGGACCACCCGCCGATCTTGATCAAACCGATCACCGTCAGCGGAACCAGGGCGGCGAGGATGACGAAGAACTGCAGCACCTCGTTGTAGATCGCTGCGGAGAGGCCACCGAGGACGGTGTAGGTGAGCACGATGGCTGCGGCCACGATGAGCGAGACCCACAGTGACCATCCGAGAAGGACTTTCACGACGGTGGCCAGAAGGAACAGGTTGACGCCCGCGATCAGGATCTGTGCGACGGCGAAACTGATGGCGTTGACGAGGTGGGCTTTGGTGTCGAATCGTTTGCGCATGAACTCGGGGACGCTGCGCACCTTGGAGCCGTAGTAGAACGGCATCATCACGATGCCGAGGAACAGCATCGCAGGGATAGCACCGATCCAGTAGTAATGCATGGTGGCGAGGCCCAGCTGGGCGCCGTTCGCGGACATGCCCATGATCTCGACGGCGCCGAGGTTCGCCGACACGAAGGCGATGCCGGTGACCCACGCGGGAAGTCTGCGTCCCGAGAGAAAGAAGTCCAAGCTGGTGGAGAGCTGTCGGCGGGCGACGTAGCCGATCCCGAGAACGAACACGAAATACACGGCGATGAGCACGTAGTCCAGCGCGTTCGTGTTGAACGAAAGCACGCCTTCTGCCGCAAGAGTCGACGTCACGCGTCAACCTCCCTGGTTGAGTGAGCTGGCTCACTGGTGTGAGCGATGTGAACACAAAGTAACAGGTTCAAACAATTACGTACATCCGTTCCCGCATTTGTGTCCGGTTCTGTTTGGTAATGTTCGATTCATCAAGGTCGCTGGTGCACCGATTCAGTCGTGCCCCGAATCAGAGGTAGGTGCCGATGCTGGCAGCGGAACGCCACTCCGCGATCCTGGCGGCGCTGCATACCGACGGCGCAGTCAAGGTGGTCGACCTGGCGGATCTCCTGGGTGTCTCGGAGATGACGATCCGGCGCGATCTTGACGTTCTGGACGAGCGTCAAGTGCTCCGCAAGGTCCACGGCGGAGCAATCGTGCGGGGGAACCGGGGAATCGAACCACCGTCGACGGCGAAGGCAGCTCGGCAGCACGCCGAGAAGGTCGCTATCGGCCGTGCAGCCCTCGGTGCAGTCGAGGACGGAATGACCATCGCCGTCAGTGCCGGTACCACGACGCTGGAACTCGCGAAACTGCTCAGGGGTCGTGACGCCATCACCGTTGTCACCAACTCGATTTCGATCTTTCAGGAGCTCACCGGACATCCCGACGAGCCCAATCCTGTCGTTTATCTCACCGGGGGCTCGCGCACCCCGTCGGACGCGCTCGTCGGGCCGATCGCCAATGCGGCTCTCGACGTGTTCCGCGTCGACGCAGTGTTCCTCGGTGTGCACGGTTTCGACATCGAATCCGGTTTGACCACACCGAACATCGCCGAGGCCGAGACCAATCGTCGGCTCATCGCAACCAGTCGACGGTTGTTCGTGTTGGCCGACAACACCAAATATCGAGAAGTGGGCACCAACGTGTTCGGGCGGATGTCGGATATCGACACACTCGTCGTCGACGACGGTCTCGACGTGGCCGACAGGGCCGCGTTGGCACCGCACGTGGAGAACATTCTGGTAGCCGAGACGGAGAAATCATGACCACGCAGCACCCCGTTCGTGCCGAGCTCGCCGACGGCCGGGAGATCCTCTTCTTCTCGTTGCCCGGCAACGTCGCTCACCCTGTTCCGGATGTTCGGCCTTTGGCCGCACGACCGAAGGGGGCGCAGTCGGAGGTACGGCGTGACCGTCAGACCGGCGACTGGGTTGCGATCGCGGCGTTGCGGCAGGACCGTACGTACAAGCCGCCCGCGGATCAGTGCCCTCTGTGTCCGTCGCCGGGCGGAGACAGAAGTGAAGTTCCTGCAGCGGATTACGACGTGGTCGTGTTCGAGAATCGCTTTCCGAGTCTGTCGCACGCAGGACCCGATGCACCGATTCTGCACGACGGTGATCTGCAGGCCCCCGGAATCGGGCGCTGCGAGGTCATCTGTTTCTCCAGCAACCACACGGCGTCCTTCGCTGATCTGTCTCACGACCATGCTCGTCTCGTCGTCGACGTGTGGCGCGAGCGAACCGCAGATCTGTTGGGACGCGACGGCATCGAGCAGGTCTTTTGTTTCGAGAACCGAGGGGAGGACATCGGCGTCACGCTGTCTCATCCGCACGGACAGATCTACGGGTACCCGTACCTGACTCCTCGGACGACGTCGATGCTGCGTCAGGCTCGCGAGTTCGCCGCGGTCCACGGACGAAACTTGTTCGGCGATATCCTCGCGCAGGAGATCGCCGACGGCCGTAGGGTGCTGGTGTCCGGCGAGCACTTCACAGCATTCGTCCCGTTCGCGGCCCGCTGGCCCGTCGAGGTGCACATCTACCCGAATCGACACGTCCACAGTCTGGTGGATCTGACCGAGGACGAACTCGACTCGCTGACCGACGTCTACCTCGACGTTCTGGGCCGTTTCGACAGGATGTATCCGGCACCGCTGCCGTACATCTCGGCCTTGCATCAGTATCGGTCCGACGGAATCCAGGCGGACGGGTACTTTCACATCGAGCTGATGTCGGTGCGACGGTCGGAGACCAAACTCAAGTACTTGGCCGGATCCGAATCGGCAATGGACGCGTTCATCACCGACGTCACCCCCGAGCAGATGGCCGACAGATTGAAGGCATTGTGACCACGTACACGGCGTACGCGCCAGGGCGGATCAACCTGATCGGCGAGCATACCGATTACAACCTCGGTTTTGCGATGCCCATCGCACTGGAGGAACGCACCACGGTGACGTTCGAGCCGGACGGGTCGGACCGAATCACGCTGGCCAGCGACGAAGAGGGCGCCGGTTCCGCGTTCGACGTGACTGCGCAGCCCGGTGACGTCGACGGCTGGGCGTCCTATGCGGCCGGTGTGGTCTGGGCGCTCGCGCAGGCGGGGCACCCCGTCGTCGGAGGCGCGATGAGCGTTCACAGCGACGTGCCCATCGGGGCGGGTCTGTCCTCCTCGGCGGCCCTCGAATGTGCCGTGCTCCTGAGCATGAACGCGGCCACCGGAACCGAACTCGAACCTCTGGACGTCGCACGGCTCGCGCAGCGCGGTGAGAACGATTTCGTGGGTGCGCCGACGGGGCTGATGGATCAGCTGGCGTCTTTGGGCGGCGAGGTCGCCCGGGCGCTGCTCATCGATTTCGAGACCTCGTCCGTCGAACCGGTTGCGTTCGAGCTCGACGCGCACGATCTGGCGCTGTTGGTCGTCAATTCCAATGCGGCGCATCAGCACTCGACAGGGGAGTACCGGGCACGTCGCGAGTCGTGTACCCGCGCGGCGCGGGAGCTGGGCGTCGAAACTCTGCGAGAGGTACAGGGCGAGGACGTTCTGGATCGGATCGAGGATGCAGTCGATCGGGCGAGAGCCCGCCATGTCCTCAGCGAGAATCAACGTGTACTCGAGTGCGCGAAAGCCATGGCGAGTGGTGACTTTCGTCGGGTCGGTGCTCTGATGGACCAATCGCACGCCTCGATGCGCGACGACTTCGAGATCACCACACCCCACATCGATCTCATCGCCGAATCGCTCGGTGCGCACGGAGCTCTCGGCGCACGCATGACCGGAGGCGGTTTCGGGGGATGCGTGATCGCACTCGTTCCGGCACCCGACGTCGACCGCATCACCGCAGCGGTCGAGAGCGACATCTCGGACGGCGGCTTCCCTGCGCCGACGGTCTTCACCGCCCGGGCCGGAGCGGGCGCGTCGCTGGCAAGCTGTAACTTCTAGCTTTTCATCTCGGCTCCACGAGGTGGTCCCGCCAGCTGTGAACGGGTTTCCAGCCGAACAACCTGCGCGCCTTGGTGATGTCGTATCCACCTGCATCCGCGCGTTCGATTCGATCGATGGTGACGTCGGGATACGCCGTTTCGATTGCGTTCCGGATGTCACGTCCGCCGATGTTGTCCTCGGCGGCGGCGAAGACGACTTCGTGTCCGGAGACAGGCTGCTCGGTGGCGAGGACTATCAGGTCGGCGAGGTCGCGAACGTCGATGTAGGACCAGAAGACCGCACTGCCGATCGTTGGATCTGCGGTGATGGGTCCGAGGTTGGCGGCGTAGGTCTCGGGTGTGATCACCCAGGTTGCGCGGATGGAGACGGCATCGATTTCGGCTCGCCTGCATGCGGCGTCGCACAGTTGCTCGCCGAACAGTTTGGACAGTGCGTACGGGTCGATGGGTGAATTCGCATGCGTCTCGTCGATGGGATACCTCGACGGCGTGATTCGGCCCCCCGACCAGGTGTATCCAGGGACACTGTCGCTCGAGATGTTGACAAGGCGTGACACCCCAGCGGCGACGCAGGCTTCGATTACGTTGAAGGTCCCCATCGTGTTGGTCGAGAAAACCTTGTGCGCAACGTCTTTGGTCGGCTCCGGGATTCCCGCTGCATGTACCACTGCGTCTACGTTTCGGATGACGGCGAACATGTCGGCGGCTTCGGTGACGTCAGCTCGAACGTAGGGCAAGGGGTCGTCGTAGTTCGGAGACGCCAGGTCGACGCCGTGGACGTCATGGCCTGCGTCGCTGAGCGCCTTCACTGCTGCACGACCGACTTTTCCTCGCGAACCGGTAACCATCACTCTCATACGAACGAGCCTTCGTCGAAGGCGGACTGGAGGAGAGTGACCCCGAGTCCCGGTCCGTCCGGCAGAGCGAGGCATCCGTCGTCTATCGCGGCGATTCCCAAATCGTCGCTCCCGGATTGGGTGCGCAGCACTGTGTCCAGATGTATCGGGTACTCGAGCAGATCGACGTCGGGTGCCGAGGCCGCGACCTGGAGCACTGCGCCCAGACCGATAAGGCCCGCGTGGTAATGCAAGACGGCCCGAACGCCGAATCCTGCGGCCATCGCGGCGATCTGCCGTGCCTCGGCGATACCGCCGGAGATGCATGGATCGGGTTGCACGACGGAAATCTCACCCGCGCTCAGCGCTGCCGAAGCTTCCTCCGCGCTGAACAGATGTTCGCCCGAGGCGATCGGAATGCGGCTGCGAGTCGCGGCCACCGCGAGTGCCCGGTGCCGAGACTGCAGTAGCGGCTCCTCCAACCACCGAATGTCCAGCTCGGCCATCCTGTCCGACAGCCTCGCAGTGGTCGGCAGGTCGAGAGACTCGCTGGCATCGACCATCATCTCGATGTCATGCCCGAGGAGCCGACGCAGGTCTGCGAGCGTGTCGACGGCTGCGTCGGGGCGGGGCCCGGTGCGCAGCTTGACGTGGCGCACTCCGCGGTCGAGCATGGGCTCGAGTTGCTTCAAGTGGAATTCCGCGGGGTGGTCGTCGAGGAACGGACTGCTGCCTGCGTACACGGGGATTCGATCCCGCACACGGCCGAGCAGTGAGGAGACCGATCTCCTCTGTTCCTGGCCGACGAGATCCCATAGCGCAATTTCGATTGCGCTTCGAGCCTGCGCGCTCGCCCAACTCTCGCCCAGTTCTCGGCGGGTAGCGCGCCTGATCTTGGTGATCAGCGGTTCGACGGCATCGAGTGTTTCCCCGATGATCAAGGGAGCGAATGCATCTCGAATCACAGCAGCGTGCACAGTGGGGTAGGAGATGCCGAAGCAGTCGCAACTTTCGCCGAATCCGACGAGCCCTGTATCGGTCTCGATCCTGACGACGAAGAATGTCATCGGACCGTTGGCGGACAAGCAGCGCATCGGCAGCGGGGTGACCGAGGTGATCTTCACGGGCGTTCAGTCCTGTCTTCCGTGCGCGGATCGCGCTTCGAGATCGGCGTCGTCGTGGGGTCCCGCCTGCACCACCAGTGCGCGTGCAGGCCACTTCCCAGTGATTCGCCAGCGGTGATTCAATCCGCCGGGAACGTAGAGTGAGTCGCCTGTTGCCAGCACGTGGGTGCCCTCGGTGTCGAGGTCGACCATCAGCGAACCCGACAGAATGTGGATGAACTCGGCGACGGAGTGCGTCCAATAGGTCTGCTCGTAGATGTCGGACGTTATGTGGAACTCGAGCGGATTGAGGCTGCGCGTGCCGCGAACCAAAGGCCTGGTGTATCCCATTTCGTGGGTGCTGACGAGTGGATCGTCGGCGCGCACGATGCATATTTCCGATTCTGCGCTCGACGAGTGGGCGCTGGCTGTGAGCATGGGGATGGTGGTGCCGAGGGCGTCGGCGATGCGTCGCAGGGAATCCATGCTCGGTTGTGCCTTACCCCGTTCGACCTGACTGAGGAACGGATTGGACAGTCCGGACAGCTCGGCCAGACGAACCAGCGTGAGTCCCTGCACCTGCCGCACGGCCCGGATGGTCTGTCCCATCTTGGTGCGTTCGGCCATGTCCGACGGCTCGGGGCTCATGCGTTGACCTTTCTGGCGGGGACCTGAACAGCTGTGGGCGTTGCGACGCTTCCGGAGTACATTCTGGCCGAGAGCTTCTCGAGTATCCCGACCGCTGCATAGACGGCGAACGTCATTGCGGTGACGAGAACGACCTCCGCCCACAGCATGTCGTACCGGGCTGTCGTCATGGACAGGATCATGTCGTAACCCAGGCCATCGCCGGTGGCGAGCCACTCTGCCAGCAATGCTCCGGTGAACGCGAGCGGCGCTGCAATCCGAAGTGAGGAGATCAACCCCGACGTGGCCATGGGGACCTGGACCGTCACGAACGTGCGCCAGCGAGACGCGTGCAACGACGCCATCAGGTCGGCTGCGTCCTTGGGGATTCGCTCGAGCGACAGGAGCACTGTCACCAGCGTCGGGAAGAAGGTGACGAGACCACCGATGACTGCGACGCTCCAGGCGCCGCGGCCGACGACAAGCACGATCAGCGGTGCCATCGCTATCAGCGGCACAGTGCGAACCGCAAGAACGACTCCCATGAACGCGCTCTTGACCGAGGGGGACAACGCGAACAGTGCGGCGACGACGATGGCAGCCGACATTCCGGCACCGAGCCCGACGACGGCATCGCGAAGGGTCTGTGAGGCCAGTGGCAGGAGGTCCGATCGAGTGTCTGCGCCGGTCGCCGGTCCGTCGAGGAGGAATTGTGCGACGTCCGTCGGAGACCGGCCGATGAACGACGAGACACCGGTGACGGCGAGAAAGCCGCTCCAGACGATGCACACAGCGAGTACTCCGATGATCGCGCTCGACACGGCGCGCGCCGCGGCCTTCGGCCCGGTGCCGGTCGCTCGATTCGGATCGAGCGGTGAGGCCGCCATGGCACGAGCGCTGAGGTCGGACGACCACGGAACAGCTAGGCGCGCCAGCACTCCGATCAGCACATACGCGACCCCTGCGATGAGAGCCCCGGCGAGCGCAACTGCCCATGTTCGCGGTATCTGCATGGACTGTTGCGAACTGATCATGAGCACACCGAGTCCATTGTCGGCGCCGATGTATTCACCGATGATCGCGCCGAGGAGTGCTGCAGGCGCCGCGATCTGGAGGCCGGTGAACAGCGCGGGTAGTGCAGAGACGAAACGAACCTTCCGCAGAGCCATCCAGGCACCACCGCCTTGTGCGGTGACGACGTCGATGCTGGCCGAGTCCGCGGCGCGCAGACCCGTCGCCACTCCGATGAGAGTGGTGAAGAAGACGGACATCCCGGCGAGCACCACGCGGGACATGCCTTCCTCGAACACGATGGCGAAGAGCGGTCCGATCGCAACGATCGGCAGACAGTACGAGAACACGCCGATCTGCATGATGGGCTTGGCGAACGGGGGAACCACGAGGGCGACCACGGCCAGCGCGACTGCACAGAGATTTCCCCATAGATAACCCTGCGCCGCCGCGCCGACCGTGACCAGTGAATTGTCGACATAGAGACCCAGTCCGTCGTCGAACACCTGAGACACGATTTCGATCGGTCCGGGAACGGTGCCTCCAGCCCTCAGCAACGTCAGCGACAGAAGCTGCCAGACGACGAGGACCGAGATCATGCCGACGAGGGCGGTCGAACGCGGACGGCGCAGCACCGTCATGGCATGGAGTCCAGAGCGTCGTCGATCGATTCGCCCGGGTACGGTGACGAATACCCGCCCTCTGCGGCCGGATCGTGCCCGTCACCTCCGAGAAGGCTGCGCACGTAGGCCGACCACGGCGAACCGTCGGGATCGATCTCGTCGACCAGCTTGTAACCACCTGCCGCCCACCAGAAATCGGTGTCGCGACCGGCCTTCACACCGCGCCGGGTGTGGTGGTCGACGTGCATGTCGAGAATTTCCACGGACCGTTCCCCGCTGTCGATCTGTACCGACGCCCAGAACGCCAACTCCATGGTGCTGCGATCTTTCGGAGCCGAAGCCAACAGTTTGACTGCGTGCGCCGAATACATCCACCGTTCGAGGTCGGTTGTCTGGCGGACACGCTGCTCGTTCATGGCGTGCAGCAGCGACGGGGCTGCGGGTAGTCCGGCGCCGACGTCCTCGACTGCGATGATCTCCAACCGTCGCCACAGCAACTCTTCGGTTTGGACTCCGGTGCGGAACAGCTCGTAGGCAGCGAGCGCGGCTTCCTCGACGAGTCCGCGTCGTATCGATTTCTGTAGGACGGAGCGGACTTCGTCCACTCGGAAACCACCGACCGTGACTGCGCGGCTCCAGATGTCGTCGTTCTGTTCGGGTTGAGGCATTGCAGGCGTGTCCTTCTTGTGAGGGTGGCGTGTATCAGGAAACGGTGGGGCCGTCGGCGTAGATCTCGTCGAGGATGCTCATGTCGAACAAGGTCTCCGAGGCAGTGATGCCACCGGCTCCCAAGGTGCGGACGGACTGCGCGATCAGATCCGGGGTCATCGTGAACAAGCCGTTCGCCGTGGTGTCGGGCGTGACCATGAGATCGTTCGAGGCAACGCAGGACGCAGTCTGGGCGGACAGGTCCAGGCCGTTGTCCTTCCCGTAGACCTCGACTGCGAGCTTCGCCCCCGCGGCGGGATCGGCGATCGCGTCCTGCCATCCCCGGATGTCCGCCTTCATGAATGCGATCACTCGTGCCCGCTTGTCCGGATCCGTCAGTGAATCGGATCGCACGGTGTACGTGCCCGTCGGCAGGAGGTATCCGTGATCGGCGAGCAGCATGATCGTGATCGCGTTCCCCTTCTCGCGCAGCTGAACTGCATCGTCGTTGGAGTAACCCCAGAAGCCGTCGACTTCCCCGGAGATCAGTGGGGTGAGATCGTGCTGGACCGGAACTTGGGTGAAGGTGCTCGAGTCGATCTCGTTGAGTCGCAAAAACGCATCCCACGCAGTTTGGTTCACTGCCTGGATGCCGATCGTCTTTCCCGCGAGGTCTGCGGGTGAAGTGATGGGAGTGGCCATCGAGATGATCGAGAACGGGCTTTTCTGGTAGCTCGCACCGATGATCTTCAGGTCTGCACCGGCCCCGACCGCGTTGGCGGTGAAGTCGGGGGAGCTCTGCGTGACCAGGGCCTTGCCGGATTCGGCGACCGCGTCTACCGCGACGTTCGGTCCACCGGCGAGCAGATCGACGGTCAATCCTGCGTCGCGGTAGTAACCCTTGTCGTCGGCGATGTATTCGCCGGCGAATTGGAAGTTCTTGATCCAGCTGAGTTGATATGCGATGTCGCCCGATGCTGCGGACGATCCGGCGCTCGAACTGCTGCCGCACGCAGCGAGGACGGGGCCTGCGGCGATGAGGCCGGCGCCGGCGGCACCGATACGTAGGAAGGCGCGACGATCCATGAGGTCTCCTATGAGAGTCGCTTATCTGCGCGTCCCTGAGCAGAAGCGGCGAGTGGAGTCGAAGAATTCAATCTTGACCAGAGCAAGATTGGCAGTGAATCGTTTCCATGATGTTTCGTCGCGTAAACCTTGATTGAACTGCGTATGAGCCGTAGCTTCGCGTCAATGCTGGGCGTAGGGTTCGTGATCGGAGCAAGATTATGTTTGCCGCACGGCGAACCAACCACAAGGACACAACCATGGAGAATTCCGTCGCGAAGTCCGTCGTACCGCTGCGCCCTCCCGGTACCGGAATCGATATCAGCGGCCTCACCAAAACGTTTTCCCTCGGCCGCGAACAGGTACACGCACTCGACGATGTGAACATCAAAACATCGGAGGGGCAATTCTTGTCGCTTCTCGGACCGTCAGGATGCGGCAAGTCGACTGTGCTTCGAATCCTGGCAGGACTGGACACTCCTACAGCAGGTGTCGCCCTGATCGACGGCCGCTCGCCGAAGGAGCTGCAGCGTGACCACGAACTGGGTATCGCGTTTCAGGATTCCGCGCTGTTGCCCTGGCGCTCGGTCGAATCCAACATCCGCCTACCGCTCGAAGTTGCTGGACGCGACGTGGACGCCACGGCCATCGCCGACCTGATCGGGCTCGTGGGATTGGGCGGTTTCGAGAAGGCCAAGCCTGCTCAGCTGTCGGGCGGAATGAGGCAGCGGGTGTCGATTGCTCGAGCTCTTGTTCTGCGGCCGTCCGTCCTGCTGCTCGACGAGCCGTTCGGCGCGCTCGACGACATGACGCGGCAACGTCTCAACATCGAGCTTCTCCGCATCTGGACGGAGAAGCCCGCCACCACCTTGATGGTCACGCACGGCATTGCCGAAGCAGTGTTCCTGTCCGACGTCGTCGCGGTGATGGGTGCGCGCCCCGGCCGTGTCGTCGAGATGGTGCCGATCGATCTTCCTCGCCCACGGACGCCGGAGATGATGCGTTCTCCGGAATTCCATCGGCTGCACGATCATTTGTCGGATCTTCTCTTCGGTGCCGGGGATCGCTTGTCCGCCTGACGCTGCCGTGCGGAATGCGCCGCTGTATATCCACCTCGGGAGAACTAGGGTTGCGGTCATGCTTACCGCTGTCGAGGAGTCCGTTCGCGAGCGAATTGCGGCTTTGGACGTGGATTCGCTGGCGTTGCTGCTGCGGCGCCGGCATGTGGCGCGGACGGATGCTCCCGAGGATCTCGACGAGCTGGCACGTCATCTGGTCGGGGGCGATTCGTTCGCAGATGTCTACCTGACGCTTCCGCGGCCGGCGGTGGAGGTGCTGTCCGCTGTTGCGCTGTGCAAACAGCTGCGGATGCCGGCGACGGTCGATGCCGTCCGTCGGTTGCTGGGAGATCCGGAGTCGGGCTTCGAGGCTGTAGTGGAGGATCTGTCCGAACTGCAGATCGCGTGGGTGTCTGATGGGGTGCTGACAGCGGTACATCCTCTCCCGGTGTACGCGGTTCGAAGTTACGGCACCGATGTTCGCCGGTCCTTCGATGCGGCTGCGCTTCCGGTGCTGCGTTCGGTCTCCACGAAGCTGGGTCTCCGCGGAGACGGGGCCCGGCCCGAGGTGGTGGAACAGCTCGTGTCGTTGTTCGACGACCCCGATGCGCTGCGGAGCGTGGTGGAGACTGCGCCGGACGCCGAGAAAGAGTTTCTGTACGAAGCTGCGCGCCGAGACTCGATCCTCTACGCGGATCCGGTGTATCTGACGGCCGCGCGTCCCGGCGCATGGGCAGTGCAGCGGGGATTGGCATGGCAGGTCGCGAACGGACCGGTGTCGATGCCGGTGCAGGTGACTCGGGCGCTTCTCGGTGCCGATTTCGTTCTACCGTTCAGCCCGACTCCGCCCGAGTTCGACTCCGAACCGGTCGATGCAGGGCACGTGCAGGCGGAAGCGTCGGCGCGCGTTCTTCGCATGGTGGAGGTGGTGACCGGGGTGATCGAATCCGCATCGACCACGCCGATTCAGTTACTCAAATCCGGTGCCGTCGGCGTGCGTACAGTGCGCGCGATAGCCAAGGACCTGCACGCCGAGGTCGACGCCGTCGAAGTAGCTCTGGAATTGGCGTTGAGCGCTCTTCTGCTTGGCTTCGAAGCTCTGCCGACGCCGAAAGGCCGAAGACGCGTTCCGGCTGGGCACGTTCTGGTCGCGACGGACCGCGCGGCGCAGTGGTTGGCAAGTGATCCCGGAACCCAGGCAGCATCACTGCTGCAGACATGGTGGAACGCCGACGCCGTGTATCTCGCGACGTACGAAGGCATCGCCGACGACTCGCGCCAGATCCCGCCGAGATTGCTGCGCCGCGCGGTCGTGTCGGCACACGACCTCGTTCAGGAGGGACACGCCTTCGCCGACGACGGCGCAGTGGTGACAATGCTCGGGTGGACGTTCCCGTGCTTTCCCGTCGAGGAGGGCCTGGACATACTGCAGATGACGCAGCGTGAGGCGGAACTCGTCGGCGCCCGGGCGCTGGGCGCCGGCACCGATCTGGGTCGAGCTTTGTTGTCCGAGAACGTGTTCGACGCAGTGGAGCGGGCCGTGTCCACGGCGCACACGCGTGCGACCGTCGGCGCAGATCTGACGGCTGTGGTGTTCGGGCCGCCCGGCACCGCGCTGGCCCACTTCTTCGACAGTGTCGCAGTTCGCGAGGCGACCGGCGCCGCCACGACGTGGAGGTTCGATCAGGTCAGTGTTCGTGGAGCTTTCGACGACGGCCTCACCGTCACCGAGGTGCTCGACGGTCTCGCCAGGTACTCGACCGGTGACATTCCGCAGGCGTTGACCTACCTGGTGAACGACGTGGCCCGCACGCACGGCAGCATCGGTGCCTACGCACTCGCCTGCGCAGTCGTCGCGCCCGACGAAGCGTTGATCTCGGAGATCACCGCGAACAGGCGGTTGTCGAAGCTCGGTCCGGTTGTTCTCGCGCCCACGGTTGTCGGGTTCACCGCGCCGATCGAGACCTCGCTCGAGGCGCTTCGATCAGCGGGATATGCACCTGTGCGTCGTGATTCGGACGGACAGGTAGTAATCGGGCGCACGCAGGTGGCGCTGAATGCAGAGCCGGCGCCGTCCTACGCCCTCGGTATGGCGCCGTCCTACGACGAACTGGCCGAAACGCTCGCCTCGGCCGGTGACTAGCCGCCGAGCGCAGAGGCGACGGCTTCGACCTGATCCGCGACGCGCGGACCCCACCGGCTCGACAGATCCTCGTCCATCGTGACGATCGAGCCGTCACGCACAGCGGTGGTCGACGCCCAACCTGGCCGAGCTGCAACGGCTTCGGCCGTCACGCCGCAGCACTGGGAGTCGGCGAGGAAGACAATGTCGGGGTCGGCAGTGACGACACCTTCGTCGGACATCTGCGGATAATCGGTGCCGGCACCGTCGGCGATACTGGTCAAGCCGAACAGGCCGTAGATTCGGCCGATGAAGCTCTCGCTCGTCACCGTGTATAGCATCGAATCGAGTTCGTGGAAGTAGGTTGCGTTCGACTGCGGAACGCTCGCCACCGCGGCATCGATGCGAGTACGCATGTCCGCGACCACTGCGTCGCCTTCGGCGTCGTGACCGGTGGCGTCGGCAATGGTCTCGATCTGGGCGTAGGTGTCGTCGATACTCGTCGCAGCGGGGAGCAGCAGGATTGGTACTTCGGCTGCGTCCAAACCGGCGACGAGGCCGTCGATGTCGTCGGAGGCCACCACCAGATCCGGGTCGTAGCCGATGATCGCCTCCAAGCTCGGTGTGTACGCGGACAGCTCGGTTCTCGGAGCGTCGGTCGGGAAGTCGGACTGACTGTCCACCGCGACCACCTGCTCGCCTGCACCGACGGCGAACAACGTCTCCGTCGCCGTCGGGCTCAGTGAGACAATGGATGTCGGCCTCGACTCGATGACTACGTCGGCCCCAACGGTCCTGGGAAACGTCCCGTCAGCGGCGGACTGGTCCGCGGGTTGTTCGTCGGTCGTTCCGCTCCCGCACCCCGAGACAACCAAGGCAACGGCTGCCGCAGTCGCGGCCAGAACTGTCGGTATGCGCACCGGTCGATGTGTCATGTTCTCCATTCCTCCGACGTGTCAGGCGACGGTAGCGTCGTCGGCGTCCCGCAGCTGCCGATAGGCCTCGGCGAGCAGGTCGCCGGCGAGGTCGTCGTTGTGGTCGGTGGTGTCCGGTGCGCGGTCGGTCATCGAACGTGAGTTCAGGGCGTAGGCCAGGTCGTCGAATTCGTCGTCGGTGATTCCGAAGTCGATGCCGGCCTCGTCGGTCAAGAGTGCGCCGATGTCGATTCGCCACGACCACACGTCCGTGGTGCCTGCCGTTGCTCGTGCGGCGCTGACCAGGTCGGTGGAGAAGTCGAGCTGTTCGTCGGAGTACCCGTCGGCCATGTCGGTGTTGACGGTCATTTCCAGTTCGATCGAGTCGTCCTCGTCGTTGCTGAATTCGGTGACGACGAGGGTGTCGACTCCGCCGCAGGTGAGGGTCAGGAGCCGACGCTCGTGGGCGGGGGAGTCTCCCGCGGGAAGCGCGGCGACGGTCCACCCGTGCCGGACGGTGTTCGCCGGGTCGGAGATGGTGGCGTTGACGTAGTCCGCGACGATGTTGCGGATGTCGGGATAGGCGATGTGATCGGACAGTTCCCAGTACCTCGTTCGGTGGCCGGATACCGTGCCGGTCAGCACCGTCGTGCGCTGGGCTCGTTCGGTCGGAAAGGTGAAACGCTCGGTTGCCGCCATGACTGACGATCCAACTACATGCGGGCAACCATTCCCAATCGATCGTCCTGTCGGTACGAAATTCGACGGCAGCTGGTTCATCCACAGGCGTTCTCGTTATCCACAGGCGGCCGTTCGCCGAGGGGTGGACGCGCGGACGACAGTGCAGAGTGACGAGCTATGGGGGTCTACACGCGTGCACAACTGGAGAGTCAGGGGATTGCACGGTCCGGGATCGCACGGAGGGTACGGACTGGTCGCTTGATCAGGGTCCTTCCTCGGATCTACTCGGATCCCGATCCGTCCTACTTCGACCTGTGTACCGCTCTCACCCTGTGGCGGAGCGACGCAGTACTCAGTCACGACAGCGCAGCGTGGCTCTGGGGCCTGCTCGACGACGAGCCGTCGACGGTTCACGCGACCGTGCCGGTATCGGTACGGGTCAGCAGTGTCGACGGATTCGTGCTGCACCGCCGGTCCGTGTCGTCGACCGAAAGGCACGGCCTACCGGTGGTATTCGCCGCGCAGTGCTTCGTGGACGTCGCGTCCACATTGGCCGGTGATCCGCTCGAACAGTTCTTCGACCGCAATATCGGCGCACGGGTGTCGTGGCGAGCGGTCACCGACCACATCGTTGCCACGAAAGGAATGAAGGGCATGCGTGAGGTTCGTCGTCAGTTGGAGCACTGTTGCCCCGGAACATTCTCCGAACCGGAGCGGATGGTCGCCAGGGCCGTCCGGGCTCGCGGTGTTCGGATGAACATCAACGCACCCATCGGCCCGTACTTCGGAGATCTCGTGGACTATCACGCCAAGGTCGACGTGGAGATCGACGGGCGCGAGTACCACATCGCGCCCGGGCCTTTCGACAACGACAGGGTCAGGCAGAACCGGATGATCCTCGACGACTGGTTGGTGCTCCGCTACTCCGCTGCGACGGTGTACCGCGATGTCGACACCGTGGCGGATCAGATCGTCGGCGTTGTGCGGCGCCGTAGACGCAGCAGGGGTGCCTGACGCTCCATTCTTTCGACGAATCTGCGGTTTTCCGCGCTTTCGACTCGATAGTGGAGCATCAGGATCGGGCCTGAACTGGGCCAACTTACACGGATGTCATTCTGCTGCTTGTGTATTTGTGGTGTGCGGACGCCTTGCGAGAAGCGGGGATTTACGTAACACTCACCCCATCAGTCTCATGAGTAACACGAGTCACACGACACGGTGGGGAGCGTTCATGCGCGCACGTACTCGGCAGATGGCGATCGGCGCTGTACTTACCCTCGCGGCGAGCGGACTCACGGTTCTCTCGTCACCCACCGCCAGTGCAGAACCGTGTGGAGGCATCGGTGGACCGGGCTCGTCGCCGCTGTTCGGGTCGTCGGGCAGTGCGGGTGGTGGCCCCGAGAAGAATCCGCGGGGACCGCAGGGCCAGCTTCCCTCGATCTCCGGCAACGCGACGTCGGTTGCATGGGTAACCGGGCCGTTGAGCCCCAACAACACCTACGACCGGTTCGGCATCTCCGGGACGGATCTGGGCATCAGCTGGGACAACGGCTCCGGGCAGACGCTGATGGCGTTCGGTGACACGTTCGGCAATTGCTCGGTGACCGGGGCGCAGTGGCGAAGCAACGTTCTCCTGCGGTCGGACGACAAGAATCTCGCCGACGGCATCACCGTCACCGACGGAGTTCCGGGCGATTCCACGTCGGGCGCGGTCGTGGAACCGGCAGGATTCGCCAGCGAGGTCGTTCCCAGCCTGGGCGTCGCAGGTGTCGAGGACACCGTCATTCCTACTGCGGCCATCTCGATCGGCGATGTGCAGTACATGAACTACATGTCGGTGCGCTCGTGGGGAGCGCCCGGTCGTTGGGTCACCAACTTCTCCGCGATCGCGATGTCGAGGGACAACGGGCAGACCTGGCAGACTGCGCCCGCGACGATCCGGGTCAACGCAGGCATCACGATTCCAGCGTTCCCTCAGGTCGAGGAGAGTAACGGCAAGTATCAGATGAACGCGTACGCGAAGGGTCAGGACGGCTACATCTACCAATTCGGTACGCCCAACGGTCGTTTCGGTGCCGCGTTCGTTGCCCGCGTGAAGCCGGAGGAGATCCTCGACCTGACGAAGTACGAGTACTCGACGCAGGATCAGGCCAAGCCCTGGTCGACGAATGTGGCCGATTCGAAGTCGGTGGTGACGGAACCCGTCAGCGAATTGTCGGTGGCCTGGAACGGGACTTTGAAGCGGTATGTCATGTTGTACGGCAACGAGGTGGACCGGACCATCGTGGCCCGCACATCGGAGAAGCCCGAGGGGCCGTGGAGTGCGCCGAAGACGCTCCTGAACAGCTGGCAGACCAACGGCGGGATCTATGCGCCGTACATCCACCCACTGTCCAGCGGCAACGACCTCTACTTCACCGCGTCACGATGGTCGGACTACAACGTGCTGCTCCTGCGGACCAACGTCGACGTACTGAAGTAGCCGAGTCCCGCACCGGTTGATCCGATCGTGTCACCTCACACATGAGACGGCTGTGTCGTCGTAGGGGTACAGACACAATCGGAGGCGGGACATGACGGAGATCCTCATCGTCGGCGGCGGGTACGCCGGGCTCTACACAGCGCTGAATCTCGAGAAGAAGCTTCACCGCGACGAGGCGCACGTGACTCTGGTGGATCCTCGCCCGTACATGACCTACCAGCCGTTTCTGCCCGAGGTGGTCTCCGGCGCGATCGAGCCGAGGCACACCGTCGTGTCGCTGCGTCGGCACCTGCGCCGAACCACCCTCGTTGCCGCCACCGTGGACCGGATCGATCATGCACGAAAGCTCGTCCGAGCTCACGGCCTCGACGGCCGCGACATCGAACTGAACTACGACATCGTCGTGGTCACGGCCGGTGCCGTCACGCGGACGTTCCCGATTCCGGGCCTCGTCGACGAAGCAATCGGCATGAAGAACGTGGAGGAGGCCGTCGCGATCCGGGACAGGCTGCTCACCGCATTCGACCGGGCAGCCGCTCTGCCCGACGGCCCCGAGCGTGCCCGCCTGCTGACAGTGACGTTCGTGGGCGGTGGATTCTCGGGAGTCGAGGGCTTTGCCGAGGCGCTGTCTCTGGCGACGGAGCAACTGCCGTACTACCCGGAGATCGGAGCCCGCGAGCTTGCATTCCACCTCGTCGAGGCGCAGGGCAGGATCCTGCCCGAGGTGAGCGACGGGCCGGGACGCTGGGTCGTCCGGCATCTGCGGGACCGCGGTGCGCATGTGCACCTGAACGCCCAGATGGTGTCGGCCGTCGGCGGACACGTGGTGTTGTCGACGGGGGAGGAGTTCGACTCGGATCTGATCGTCTGGACTGCAGGCAACGCCGCGAACGGCGTTGTTGCACGGCACACGGACCTCCCCGTCGACGCACGAGGATTTCTCGTGACCCGCGCCGACCTACGCGTCGGAACCGAGGAAGAGATCGTCGCCGACGCGTGGGCGGCGGGCGACAACGCGGTAGTGCCGGACCTTGCCGTCGGGCACGGAGCGACGACCGTTCCCAATGCGCAACACGCGGTTCGGCAGGCAAAAAGGTTGGCGTCCAACATCGTCGAGAGCGTGCGAGGTCGTGAACCGAAGGAGTACGTGCACAGTAGCCTCGGGGTCGTCGCCACTCTCGGACGAGGACACGGTCTGTTCCAGTACAAGTGGATCATCGTCAAAGGATGGCCCGCATGGGCGATGCACCGCGGGTATCACGTCCTTGCGGTACCGACGTGGGAGCGCAAGGTCCGCGTTCTGCTCGGCTGGGTCGGCGCGTTCGTCGGACGCAGGGACATCGCGTCGCTCGCGGCGACCGTCGCGCCTCGCCGGGCGTTCACCAGTTCAGGAGTGGAGCCCACCCCGCCCACCGAGAGGGTGGCATGATCCGGTGATGGCCGACGAGACCGAGTCCTTGCCTGCACATCTCGGCGACGTCCACGACGAGCGACGCAGGTTGCTGTCGATGGCCTATCGGATGACCGGGACGCTCTCCGACGCCGAGGACGTGGTGCAGGAGACGTATCTGCGGTGGTATCGACTGAACGAGGAGGAACGGGCGGAGATCGTCAATCCGGCAGCGTGGTTGACACGAGTGGGTAGTCGGGTGGCACTCGACCTCCTCGGTTCTGCGCGGGCGAGGCGTGAACGCTATGTCGGTGAGTGGCTTCCGGAGCCTGTGCCGGCCGACCTGTTCGCGGGAACGGCGACGGAGGTCGATCCGGCAGACCGCGTCACCCTCGACGACGCCGTCAGCACTGCGCTTCTGGTCGTACTGGAAGCGATGACTCCTGCCGAACGTGTGGCGTTCGTACTGCACGACGTGTTCGCGGTGCCCTTCGACGAGATCGCGGGTATCGTCGGCCGCTCTCCTGCAGCAACGAGGCAATTGGCGTCGGCCGCTCGACGGCATGTCCGCGAGCAACGCTCGACGCTCGTGGCGGAATCCGATCATGATGCAACGGTTCGCTCTTTTTTGGCGGCCAGCCGCGGCGGCGACATCGGCGAGCTGATGAAGGTGCTGGCCCCCGACGTGACTTTGCGTTCCGACGGTGGAGGATTCGTCAGTGCTGCCAGACGGCCGGTTCTCGGCTCCGACCGCGTGGCGCGGTTCGTGCTCGGTGTCGTCGCGAAGCAGCCCGCTCTGCGTGTCGAGGAGACCCGGATGGCGGACGGCCTCGGTTATCGACTTCTGGCGGATCATCGGACAATCGGGACGGCCAACTTCCGCGTCGTGGACGGCCGCATCGTCGACGTCTGGTTCATGCTGAACCCGGAGAAGTTGACCAGCTGGCTGCCGCGAAACATCTGACTCACCAACGACTTCGGATCACAGAATCGTGTAACCACCGTCGACGAGGATGTCGGCGCCGTTGATCATGGCCGCGCCCGGGGAGGCCAGGAAGACAGCCACCGTGGTGATGTCCTCGGTCTCGGCGAAGCGGCCCACCGGGATACGCGCGCGCAGAGCGTCGCCCTTCGGATTGGTCCATGCGTCGCGGCCCAACGGTGTCATCACGACGGTGGGGGAGATGGTGTTGACGGTGACTCCGCGGCCGGCCCATTCGGCGGCAAGGACTTTCGTCAGACCCAGTACGCCGAATTTCGACGCACAGTAGGCCGCGTGTTCCTCGATGGCTACTGTTGCCGCCTGGGACGCGATGTTGACGATCCGGCCGCTTCCCGCAGCCAGCATGACGCGTCCGAATTCCTGACACACGAGGAACGTTCCGGTGAGGTTGACGTTCATCGTCAGATTCCAGAAGTCGTCGGAGAGGTCCTCGGCGGCTGCGAGCCGAGCGACACCAGCGGAGTTGACCAGGATGTCCACCCGACCGAAGTCCGCGACGACGTTCTGTGCGGCGTGCGCAACCGATGATCGGTCGGCTACGTCGCATGCGACGCTGTGAGCGCCGATCTCGGCGGCCTGCTTCGCTGCCGCATCGCCGTCGCGATCGACCAGTACGACGCGTGCTCCTTGCGCGGCGTAGGCCGCGCCGATCGCTGCGCCGATGCCCGACGCACCGCCGGTGACGACGGCGACCTTGCCGTCGAGGGAAAGATCGACGGGAGCGGGCAGTGCGGTCATGGAGGCGGGCCTTTCTCTACGGGTGGGTGGAATTCGAGGCGGGGCGGGCTGGAGGGGGAGAGCTGCCGCCCCGCCTCGAAGATCGGAACCGGGTAATTACTGTCCGGGGATTCCCTCGTTGGCGATGTTGCCGGTCTCGAGGTTCTGGGCGGTCAGATCCACCAGCCCGTCCAGGAATGCCTGACGGTCGGTCACGACGTGCTCGATGGCGACATCGACGTTGTCGGCCGTGATGGCAGGCATGACGTACACCGGTGCGGTGTCGACGTCTTCGCCCTTGGCGATCTTGTTGGCAACCGCGAGACCCGCCGAGAGTTCGACAGTGCCGTTCTGCAGCGAGGTGCCGATGAATTCACCGCTCTTGACCGCGTTCAGGCCGTCCTCGATGCCGTCGATGCCCACGATGGGGACGTCGGTGCGTCCGGCTTCCTTGAGTGCTTGCAGCGCGCCGAGGCCCATGTCGTCGTTCTGTGCGACGACGCCGTCGATCTGATCGCCGAAGCTCGAGAGCCAGTTCTTCGTCTTGTTGACGGCTTCGTCGCGCTTCCAGTTGGCGGTGTCCTTGGCGAGCACCTTGATGTCCGGGTACTTCGCCAGAACCTGGTCGATGCCCGCGCCACGGTTGATCTCGCCGGAGCCACCGAGCGGTCCCTGCAGGATGACGATGTTGCCGCGCCCGCCGAGCTCGTCGGCCATCATCTGCATTTCCTGCGCGCCTGCCGCCACGTCGTCGGGCTGAACGTTGCCGGAGATTTGATCGGTCTCGAGTTCGGCGTTCACGGCGATGACCGGAATGCCCTTGTCCTTGGCGGACTGGACCTGAGGTGCCAGCGAATCAGCCTGTGCCGGCACCACGATGATGGCGTCGACACCCTGATTGATGAGGGAGTCGACCTGGCTTGCCTGGACCGAGACGTCGTTGTTCGCCGAGTTCCACAGCAGCTCGATGTCGTTGGCCGCAGCGTAGGTTTCCATTCCTTCCTTGCCTGCGGTGATGAAGGAACTCATGTCGTACACGGTGACGCCGATGCGCGTCTTGCCGTCCTGGGCGCTGGTGTCGCCTGCGCCGCAGGCAGTGACGCCGACGGCGAGGAGGCCCGTGGCCGCCACGGTCAGCATCTTGGAAGCAAACTTCATTGTTCTTCTCCGGATCGGTGGGTAGTGATGTGAGGGACGAGAGCGGTCAGGTTCTTCGCTTGGACGACCAGACGTCGACCGAGACCGCAGCGACGATGAGTACGCCCTTGATGACGTCCTGCCAGTACGCGGGGACGACGAGCAGGTCGAGACCGTTGTTGAGCGTTTGGATCATGAACAGGCCGAGCGCAGTTCCCCAGATGGTGCCGCGTCCGCCCATGAGGCTTGCGCCTCCGATGACGACCGCCGCGATGGCGTCGAGTTCGTAGCCCTGGCCCAGGTTCGGTGGACCGGAGATGACACGGGACGCCAGCATCACGCCGGACAGTCCGGCGAGCACACCGGACAATGCGTAGACACTGAAGAGAACGTTCTTGGCATTGATTCCCGCGATTTCGGCGGCGGTACGGTTGCCGCCGACTGCGTAGACACGCATGCCGTAGGCGGTTCGCTTCATCACCACTGCCAGGACGATGATGCCGATGATCATCACGAGGACTGGGATCTGAAGGCCGAAGATCTTGGTGTTGGCGATCTGGCCGAACTCTGCCGGAAGGCCGTTGATCGGTGCGCCACCACCGATCACGTACGCGAAACCCGAACCTGCGGTGAGCATACCGAGTGTCGCGATGAACGGGGGAACATTGATGCGAGAAACCAGAAATCCGTTGATCGAACCTGCGACGAGGCCGACGAACATTGCGACCAGCACTGTCAACCAGACCTGGCCCGGGTTCGCTTTGGCCACAGCAGCGGACGCCATGGCGGACACTGCGATGACACTGCCGACCGAGAGGTCGATTCCTCCGGTCAGGATCACGAGAGTCTGGCCGAGTGCGATCAGCGCGAACGGTGCAGCCGCGACGAGAATGGTCTGCAGGTTGTCGACGGTGCCGAATCGGGCACTGCGGTAGGAGAAGTACGCGATCACCAGCAGCATGACGATGACCATCGAGTAACGCAGTGCGAGTGCGCCGGCCCACGCGCTGGAGAACCGACGAACGGGCTCTCCGGTTACGGCCGATACGGACGTCTTCTCGTCCGGTTCAGCGACGGGTGTTGTCACTGTGGTGCCTCCTCGAGTGGCGACCGTTTCTCGGTCGCAACGATTTCGCTTGGTGTATCGGTGGCCCGGGTTTCTGCTGCCCGGGTGTCCAGAGCCGTTGCCAGTCGGAACACGGAATCCTGGACTTCGGGGTGATCGAGCGCATCGCGGTCGAGTTCGCCGACGAAAGCACCCTCGCGCATCACGAACGCTCGATGCGACAGGCCCACGATTTCGGGCATGTCCGACGACGCCATGACGACAGCCATTCCGCGGCTGGCGAATTCGGTGATGATGCGGTAGATCTCGGAGCGAGCTCCGACGTCGACGCCGCGGGTGGGCTCGTCGAGCAGCAACACGTCGACGGTACCGGTCAGCCAGCGTGCGAGTACTACTTTCTGCTGATTTCCGCCCGACAATGTGCCCACGCTCTGGCCGAGTCCACGGCTACGGAGTCGGACCGAGTCCATGGCGTCGGACACTGCCGTGGAGCGGGACTTGTTGCGAAGCCATCCGGCGATGCTGAACGAGGACAGTCTCGGCAGAGAACCGTTGTCCAGCACGCTCATCGACAGCACGACACCGTTGACCTTGCGGTCCTCGGGCACCATGGCCATCCCTGCGGTGATCGCCGCCGCTGGTTTACCTTTCGGAACCGTCTTGCCGGATACCTTCACGGTTCCCGACGCCACCGACCGCATCCCGAACAATGCTTCGAGCAACTCGGTGCGGCCGGCGCCGACAAGTCCTGCGAGGCCGACGATCTCACCGCGGCGGACGGTCAGGTTCACCGGCTCGGATGCGCCGACGACCTGAAGGTTCTCGACTTCCAGAACGACCTCCCCGGTGTCTTTGCCGACCGAAGGGAAGAGGTTCTCGAGTTCACGGCCGATCATCGCGGTGACGATCTCGTCGTCGGTGATCTCCGTGAGCTTCTCGTCGGTGATCAACTTCCCGTCACGCAGGACGACGACACGGTCTGCGATCGCGCGGATTTCGGCCATCTTGTGCGTGGTGTAGACCATGGCGACACCGCGGTCACGGAGCTGCTGCATGACCTTGTACAGGCCCTCGACCTCCCGCTCGGAGATAGCGGAGGTCGGCTCGTCGAGCATGACGACCTGGGCGCCCGTGCGGGCGGCCTTGACGATCTCGATGATCTGTCGAAGGCCGACCGGTAGCGAGCCCATGCGTGCGGTGGGGGAGATGGATACGTCGAAGACACTGAGTGTCTCGGCGGCTTCCTTGATCATCGCGCGACGGTCGAGGAAGATACCGCGACGCTTCTCGCGCCCGACGAACATGTTCTCGTAGACCGTCATGTCGTCGATCGACGCCAGTTCCTGCGGGACGATCGCGACGCCGTGACGAACCGCGTCGCGTGGGTCGCCGGAAGAGAGTGTGTGCTCGCCGATCGTGACCGTGCCGGTATCGGCGCGCAGCTGCCCGGTCGCGATCTTCATGAGCGTCGACTTACCCGCACCGTTCTCACCGGCCAGAGCCGTGACGGTGCCGGGTTCGAGCTCGAGCGTGATCCCTTTCAGCACAGGGACTCCACCGAAACTCTTTGTCACGTCCTGACACTCGAGGAGCGCGGTCATGGCCGGTCACCGACGGTGATCAGGACCTTGACCTGCTCGGGATCGGTCGAGGCGGTGAACGCTTCCGCGGCGCGTTCCAACGGAAATTCCGCCGTGACGAATTCGTCGATCGGTACCGCGCCCTCGGTGAGCATGTCGATTGCTTCCTGGACGTCCTCTCGCACGTACATCAGGCATCCTGCAACGATGATCTCGCGGTCCTGAATCAGATCGAGGGGGACCGGGGTAGCACCCGCGGCGACACCGACGATCAGCACGGCGCCGCCCTTGTCGACGATGTCGATCGCCTGCGCAACCGACGATTCACGGGACACGCAGTCGATGACGACATCGGCCGGTCCGCCGAGTGCGGCCTTCGCCGCAGCGACGGCGTCGCCCGAGGCCGGGTCGAAGCTGCCGACGGCCCCGAGGCGTTCGGCTCGTGCGCGCTTGGAGTCGAGCAGATCGGCAACGACGACTGTGGCACCTGCGCGTCGGGCGGCGAGGAGTACGAACAATCCGATCGGGCCCGCGCCCACTACCGCGACACGCTTGCCGTCCAGACCGCCGACGAGTCCGGCCGCTCGACGAACTGCGTGCACCGGGGTGGCGAGCGGTTCGATCAATGCGGCATGGCGGTCGTCGAGCCCGTCGGCCAGCGGGATGACACGATCCTCGGCGATGGTGAACGCGTCGGTGAGTCCGCCAGGGGTCTGACATCCGAACACGGCGAGTTCGGCGCAGATGTTGTAACGACCGGCCAGACACTGCGTGCACCGGCCGCACGCGAGGTTCGGTTCGACGACGACACGACGTCCGACGAGAGAGGGATCGACCCCGTCGCCTGCGGCATCGACGATCCCGACCACTTCGTGACCGGGGCGGAAGGGAAGATCGATGAACGGATGACGGCCGTGCGCCGCGTGAATGTCGGAACCACAGATCCCGACGACCGTGCTGCGCACACGCACTTCCCCGCTCCCGGCTTCGGGAGCGGCAACGGTCTCGACGCTGACGTCGTCGATTCCCTCGACGAGAATGCGTCGGACGGTTGCAGTTTCAGTACTCACCATGCTGTGTATCCTCCGTCTGCGACGAGAACCGACCCGGTGATGAAACTCGCGGCGTCGCTCGCCAGGAACACGACGCTCGGTGCGATTTCCTCCGGCATGGCGTAGCGCTGCATCGGAGCATCGTCGATCCAGTAGCGCTTGAGGTCGGGGCGGTCGACCGGCGCCATTTCGGTCTTGCAGTAACCGGGGGCGACTGCGTTGACACGAATCCCCAACGGACCCCATTCGGCCGCCAGTGATTTGGTGAGGTGATGAACTGCCGCCTTGGACGCGTTGTAGGCGGGCTGCATCTGCGGGCGGTTGACGATGATGCCGGACATCGATCCGATGTTCACGATCGAGCCGGTGCCCCGTTCGCGCATGTGTGCACCGACGGCAATGCTGCACTCCCACAGTGCTTTCACGTTCAGATCGAAGACGTTGTCCCACTCGTTCTCGGTGACGTCCCACGAATCGTTGTGGTAGCAGGTGCCGGCATTGTTGACGAGAATGTCGATCTTGCCGAGCTTCTCGATTGCCTCGACGGTCATACGTTCGATGTCGGCATGCTCGGTGATGTCGGCGGTGATGGCCTCGAATGTGAACCCTTCGGCTGCCGCCTCGGCGACGACCTTTTCGTTACGTTCTGCGCTGCGTCCGGCGATGGCGACGTGCGCGCCGGCGGCAGCGAGACCGAACGCGAACGCGCGTCCGAGTCCTTGGTTGCCGCCCGTGACGATTGCGGTTCGTCCGGTCAGATCAAAAGGATTGTTGCTCATGCAGGCACCACTATCGACTTGAGGCTGGCAGGGTCGGTGTCGCTCTCGAGCGCGTCGGCGACATGCTCGAGGTCATAGCGTCCGGTGACGAGTCGATCCAGATCGACGAGTCCGGTGGACGCGAGATGGATTGCCGCCGGCCATGTATCGGTGTAACGGAACACGCCGGTGACGGTGATCTCCAAGTTCTGGATGTGGCTGACGGGAAGCGGGTAGTTGTCGGCGCCCATGCCGACGAGGACGACACGGCCGGCCGGGCCGACGGCGCGGATGCCGCTCTGAACGGCTGGAACTGCTCCGCTGGCGTCGACGAAGGCGTCCACCTGAGGGTCGAGTGCTGCGACGTCCTGGGTCATCGGGTCGATGACCTCGGTTGCGCCGAAGGTGAGAGCGCGCTCGCGCCTCGACTCGACGGGATCGGAGACCACGATGCGTGCCGCCCCGAATGCACGCGCCGCTTGGGCGGTGATGATGCCGATGGGCCCGGCTCCGGCGATCAGGATCGACGATCCCGGCACGATGCCTGCCTTGCGCATGGTCGTGACTGCAACCGAGAGCGGTTCGAGAAGAGCAGCAGCCTCGTCGGACAACGAATCGGGGACTGGATGCGCGAAGTCGGCGTCGATGGTGACGTACCGGCAGAACGCGCCGTCGATCGGCGGTGTCGCGTAGAACTTCATGTCGGGGCAGAGGTTGTAGCGGCCGGCCATGCATTGTGTGCAGCGACGGCACGGATGCTGTGGTTCGACGGCCACTCGTTGGCCGATGCGCGCGGCATCGACACCGTCGCCGACAGCGGCGATACGGCCGGACAGTTCGTGGCCGAGCACCATCGGGTCGTGGACGACGAAGTCGCCGATCCGGCCTTCACGGTAGTAATGCACATCGGAGCCGCAGACGCCGACAGCAGCGACCTCGATCAGAACTTCGTACGGTGCCGGGGTGGGGACTGGGCGGTCCTCGATCTCCAGCGTGCGCACGCCGGTCATCACGCTCGCGCGCATCGAGGATGCGGGAGGTGTGGGGGTGGCGGTGGTCATGATTGTCCTTCCGGCAGTGTGTGATCGGTGAGTAGGGCGCGGCCGACGACGAGCGTCGTGGCGCCGGCGGAGCGGCAGCGAGGTATCAGCTCGGGTGTGACACCGCCGTCGACGGTGACGTTGCCGTGGGCGGAGAACATGCGCACGAACCCGAGTCGATCCGGGTCTGCGGTGCCGGAGGTTCCCGGCTGCAGAAGCATGACGAGCACCCCGTGATAGCCCTTCAGATCCGCGGCCGTCGGCGCAGTGTCGTCGAACTCGTCCCAGACCGCTGCCCAGAGTCGGCAGTCACGTTCGTCGCGAATTCCGATAGGTACGTACAGATCTCCGCAGTCCGGGATCGTCGGGAGCAGCTTTCGAACTCCTGCGGCGCTGCCGATGAGATGGATCCCGAGCATGCTCTGCGGAACCACGTGGGCGAGTTCGGCGAGCTCGGCCGCATCGATGCCGGACGGCAGATCTTCCCCGGGTGCCATGACGTCGACGTGCACCGAGATGCCCGCATCGACGAGGGCACGCGCGGCGTCGACGCGTGAGCCGGACGCCGCAGCGTAGATGCTTCCCGCCAGGACGCTTTCGAGGCCGGTGTGCCAGGGCGCAAGTGCGACGGTCATGACGCGTCACTCCGATCGAGTACGTCCACGGCAGCTGCCCGACGCCAGTTCTCGCGGACCGCGGCGATGTCGCGCCCGGTCTTGCGAGGAGCAACCGTCGCGCGGGCCGCGGGCGTCCAGCGCTGAGAGAGCTCGACCATGCCGTCGATGTCGTGACCCGCAGCGACGGCAGCGGCCTGTACGCACGCACCGCGAGCGGTTGCCTCGTCGGCGTCCGGGACGGTCACGATGTCGCCGGCGAGATCCGCGAGCAGTTGCAGTGTCGCTCGTGACCGGGCACCGCCCCCGACGACCGTCAGGGGGCCGTCGCAGCGAATGCCGAACGAACGCAGCGCGTCTCGGCCCGAGAGCAGGGACAGCAGCGGTCCTTCCAGGAATGCGCGTGCCATTTCCTCCCGCGTCGTCGCCGACGTGATCTCGGACAGCAGACCTCGAGCGTGGGGGCGGTTGGGGGTGCGTTCACCGTCGAGGAACGGGACCAGGGTGGGTCCGACCGTCGGTGGCGCTGCGAGTGCGAGATCGGCGAGGCCGGCGTGATCGGTTCCGAGGATTCTGGCCGCGGTGTCCCCGACCCGCGCCGCATTGAGGGTGCAGATGAGCGGTAGGTAACCGCCCGTCGTGTCGGCGACCCCGTTGACGATGCCGCCTTCGTCGAAGACTGGGGTGCGAGTGGAGGTCGCGACGACTCCGGAGGTGCCGAGACCGATGTATTGATCGCCGTCGCTCAGGCCGAGACCGAGGTAGGCGGCGTGCTGATCGCCTGCGCCTGCTCCCACGAGTACCGGTCCGGTGATGCCGAGTTCGGTGGCTGCGCGCTCGGTCAAGTAGCCTGCCGCGTCGGCGCCGCCGAGGACAGTCGGCAGCATCGGAAGCCAGTCACGCGCGCCTGCGGCGGCATCGAGGTACTCGGGTAGCCAGGAGTCCGTGGTGGCGTCGAAGTATCCGGTGCCGGACGCGTCGGAGCGGTCGGTCACGGCCCGGCCGGTGAGGCGGTAGGTCAGGTAGTCGTGGGGAAGGAGAACGCGTCGTGCTGAATCCAGTACATGGGGCTCGTGCTCGGCCACCCAGGCCAGCTTCGCGATCGTGAACGCTGCGGTAGGCAGGGATCCGATGGAACGTACCCACTGCGGGCCGCCGATTCGCTCGACGAGTTTCGCGAGTTGATCGGCACCGGTCGTGTCGTTCCACAGCTTGGCCGGACGCAGGGGTTCGTCGTCCTTGTCCAGTAGAACCAGGCCGTGGCATTGTGCCGCCACCGACATCGCGGAGACCGAGACCTCGCCTGCTGAACCGAGAGCAGCGCGGACGGCGGTGACCAGGGCGTCCCACCACGACCGTGGATCCTGTTCGCTACACGGCGGGAAGGCGGGCGTGTGCGGCGCAGTGCCCGAGGCCAGAAGCTCACCGGTGTCGGCATCGCGGACCTCTGCCTTGCACGACTGAGTGGACGAGTCGACACCGACCACGACGGTCCGGCTCACAGTCCCACCACCGGGGCGTCGCTGCCGGCCAACACGTCGACGCGGGTGCCCACGCCACCTGCGGGATGCGAATCGACGACGTCGTGGAGTGTGTGGCCGGTGAGTGCCATGGCGACGACACTCACAGCGTCGCCCCACGCGCCGACAGCCAACGTGCTGGCCAGGGCAATCATGTTGCCGGGGTCTGCATCCGGCGCGGTGGCGGGTAGTACGGCGACGTCGGTCGCTGCCTGGGCGAATGGCGAGTCGGCTGCTTCGGTGACAGCGATGACTCGGATTCCGCGGGCAACGAGTCGGCTCGTCAATTGGGTGAGTTCGGTCGATCGGCCGGTCTTCGAGATCGCGAGAACGAGGTCGTCGGTGCTGATCGCGGCCATGCCGCCGTGCAGTGCGTCCATTGCTGGGAGATACAACGACGGGGTACCGCATACGGAGAGCAGATGTGCCATTCGTTCGGCCATGATCCCGGACGTCCCGGATCCGGTGGTGATGACCTTGCCTGTTGTGTCGACCATTGCCCGCGCGACGCGGACGACGCTGGGTTCGACGGTGTCGGCGAGGGTGCTCAGGCCCGAGGCCTCTCGAACCAGCACCGTGTGCGCGAGACGCTGCAGGGCGGCGTCGTCGAGCTTGCTCATATGTAGTACCTCACTGCTCACGTGATTTGTGAACAGGATCATGCATGGCGGATTGCTCATATGTCAACGAGGTTGCTCATATGAGCATGAGGCATCATGATGGGGCTCATGTGAGCCGAAGGGAGGGGTCATGCCGGAGCAGAATGTTCCGCGAGTTGGTCCGGAAGAACTGACTCAACGCGGACTGGTCGCGCGGCGCTACTACCTCGACGGGCGGACCCGAATACAGATCGCCGACGAATTGGGTCTGTCCCGGTTCAAGATCGCGCGAATACTCGAGGATGCCGTGACGTCCGGCATGGTCGAGATCAAGGTTCACGCACCGGAGTCGATCGACATCGAACTGTCTCGTGCACTCAAGGACACGTTCGGGCTACGTATGGCATTCGCGGTTCGCACGGGAGGGGATGAGCAGGACGTCCTGTGGGATGCGGTCGGCCGTGTCACCGCCGATCTGCTCAGTGAAATCGTCACGTCCGCGGACGTACTCGGGGTGGACTGTGGACGAACGCTGTCGAGGATGACGACACATCTGGATTCCATCGCGACGTGCGACGTGGTGCAGTTGACCGGAATGGCGGGAGCAGTCAGCTCGACCTCGGCCGAGTTGGTGCGTCGGATCACCGAGCTCGGTAGCGGACACGCGTGGTCGATGTATGCGCCGCTGGTGGTGGCCGACTCCAGAACCGGCGACGCGTTGCGGGGGAGTCGTGGCATTCAGGAGACGCTGAAACATCATGCGTCGGTGACCAAAGCGGTTGTGTCCATCGGGGCGTGGAAGCCTGGCCTGTCCCAGGTCTACGACCTGCTGTCGCCGGACGAAGCGCAGGAGCTCACGGCAAAAGGTGTGGTTGCCGAGTCTTGTGCGCTACTGCTGGACTCCGACGGAAACCGCGTCGATGGATTGGACGATCGCCGGATCGGGGTCTCGGAAGAGGACTTGAGGGGGATTGCCGACGTCGTTGCCATCGTCGCGGGCGAGAAGAAACTCGCGGCTGTTCGGTCGGTCCTGAAGTCCGGTTTGGTGTCCTCGCTGATCATCGATGCGACCACCGCAGCAGGGCTGCTTCGCTGAGACGCCGCCTGCGGGATGTCGACGTGGCCGCCTCGAGCGATCGAGGCGGCCACGACGGATCCTGAGATCAGCTGTGTGCAGGTTCCGGAGTTCTCGCCGGGGCCAGCTTGTCGTTCAAGCCCTCGCCCTCCACGTCCAGGTTGGGTAGGAGGCGGTCGAGCCACGCGGGCAGCCACCACATCTTGTCGCCGACGATGGCCATGACGGCCGGGACGATCATCATGCGGACCAGGAAGGCGTCGGCGAGAATGCCGATGGCCAAGGCGAATCCGATGGTCTTGATGATCACCTGATCTGTCAGTGCGAAGCCGGCGAAGACGCCGAACATGATCACGGCTGCTGCGACGACGACGCGCGCACTGTGCTGGAAGCCCACGACAACGGCCTGTCGCGCCGGGGTGCCGTGCACGAAGGCTTCACGCATTCGGCTGACGAGGAACACCTCGTAGTCCATGGCCAGACCGAACAGGATGCCGGTCAGCAGCAGCGGGAGGATGAAGATCACGGGTGACTGGGTGTCGACGCCGATGAGGTTCGCCAACCAGCCCCACTGGAACACTGCCACGGTCGCCCCGAGCGAGATACCCACCGAGAGCAAGAATCCGAGAGCGGCTTTGAGCGGCACCAGGATCGAGCGGAACACCAACATCAGCAGAATGAAGGCAAGTCCGACGACGACCGCCAGGTAGAGCGGGAACACCGAGGTGAGCTCGTCGGCGATGTCGACTCCCACTGCCGTCTGTCCTGTCACGAGAGCGCGAGCTCCGGTTTCGGAGGGCAGATCCGACATGGTCTCGCGGATGGTCGACACGAGTTCCTTGGTGGCCGCGTCGGATGGTGCGCTGTCGGGAATGATCTGGACGGTCGTGAATCCGACTGCTGCGAGCTGAGGTTCGAGTATTTCGGGGACCGGAGGCGCGATGGCTGCGATGTCGGTGCCGATGCCGTCCAGCTTGTCGACGGCGGTGCCGACGGCCGCGACCGGATCCGCTGCGTTTTCGGTGTCGATGACGACGACGAGAGGGCCGTTGGCGCCGGGACCGAAGTTGTCGGCGATGGTGTCGAATGCGACGCGGTTGTCGCTGCCGGTAGGAGCTGTGCCGTCGTCGGGCAGTGCAAGTTCCATCGAGGCGATCGGCAAAGAGACGACGGCAGCAACGAGCAATCCTGCGACAAGTGCAGGCCATTTGAACGCGCTCACCTTCTCGACCCACCGCTGCCCGTTGGTGCGTGTTTCCGGGTTCTCGGGATCGACAACCTTCAGGCCCTTGATCTTTCCTCCGAGGACCTTCTTGCCGGCGAATCCGAGGATCGCGGGCAAAAGAGTCAACGCGACGAGCACTGCGATGAACACCATGAAGGCGCCGCCGATGCCCATTTGAGTGAGGAATCCGATGCCGCACACCGACAGTCCGGCGAGCGCGATGATTACGGTCAGTCCCGCGAAGATGACCGCCGACCCTGCAGTTCCGACGGCCTTGCCTGCCGCCTCTTCCATCGAATGTCCCTGTCTGACTTCGCTTTGGTAGCGAGACATGATGAAGAGTGCGTAGTCGATTCCGACGGCGAGCCCGAGCATCGTGCCCAATGCGGAGGTCACCGAACTGAGTTCGACGAATGCGCCGAGCACGGTGATGCCCATGATGCCGATTCCGACGCCGATGAGTGCCGTCAGAAGTGGCATGCCTGCAGCAACGAGAGATCCGAAGGTGATGGCGAGAACGATGATCGCGACACCGATGCCGATCAACTCGCCGAGCGGAACCTCGCCCGTGGCGGTGACGGCGTCGCCGCCGACGGCAACGGTCAGCCCTGCGTTCTCGCCTACCGTCTTCGCGTCGTCGAGGGCGTTGCGGTCCGCGTCGACGAGGTCGACTGCGGGCGTCGTGTAGGTCACGGTCGCGTAGGCGGCCCGGCCGTTCTCCGAGATGGTGCCGGTGGTGAACGGGTCGGTTGCGGAGGCGACGTGCTCGGTCTGGGCGGAGGCGATGGCGTCGGCGACCGCGGCCTGGTTTGCCGGGTCGGTCAGCGATTGTCCTTCCGGCGCCTCGAACACTATGCGGGCAGTTGCACCGTCCGCCGATTCGCCGCTGCGTTCGGAGATGAGCGAGAACGCTTCGGTCGATTCGATGCCGTCGAGCTCGAACGAGTCGGAGGTCTGGGTGTTCAGTGTCGACGCGCCGAGCACTCCGAGGAGTAGCAAGACCACCCAGATCCCTGCGACGAGTTTTCGGTGCAGGAAGGACCAGCGGCCCAGCCTGAACAGTTGCCATGCCATGGGGGGGCACCTTTCGATTGGAAGTGATCTCTGATCAAGGAGCGTAAACCTAATTGGTAGTGACTACCACATTGCGAGTCGTGATGGTAGTCACTACCGAGAAGGGGGCAGCTGCTACATTGCTGGCATGGGGCTACGTGAAGTGCACGCGGCGCAAACGCGCGAATTGATACTGGATGCGGCGTTCGCGCTGTTCCTCGATCGCGGGTACGACAAGACGACCATGGAGGACATCGCCGCCAAGGCGGAGATCGGGACGACCACGCTGTACCGCTACTACCCGACCAAGGACTTACTGGTGGTCGGGCCGCTGGAACTGAACGGTCAGATGGCGGACGAACTGCGCTCGCGACCCGAGGACGAGCCACTCGAAGTGTCCTTGGGGCACGCGCTCCGTGCACTGCTCCTGACGCCCCGAGCGGGCAGTGAACGCTTCGTCCAGATTCAGCAGATTCTGGACGTGACGCCGTCACTCACGACACGGTTGTTCGAGCAGTACATGCACGAACGCATGATGCTCGAGCACGCAGTCGCCGACAGGCTCGGGCGCCCGCACGACGACCTGTACAGCAAGGCGACTGCGCGGATGACGACGACGGTGCTGGAACTGGTAGGTGAGCGCAGTCCGATGCGCGACCTGGGCGACGACGCAGAGGCATTGCCGCGAATTCTGGAAATAATGAAGTACGTGATGCAGCAATTGCACTCGGAACCACCGCTGTGGCCGCGGTTGGACAGCTAGCGTGTCCAGCGAATTCTGATGGGACCCTTGGCTGTCGACGGGTCCACCACCGAGCCCTTCTGGGTGATCTGGACTTCACCCGCATCGACCAGTCGTCGCGCGGCCCGGCGCACCGGCTCCATCAGGTCGCGCCAGTCGTCTTCGGATACTGCGCGCGCAACATCGGACGGGCAGATCGTGGAGTCTCGGGAACGGGCGTCGAGTAGCTCTCGAATCTTGTCCTCCAGCTGACGGTCCGTCGCACTCACCTTGTGCCGCCGGCAGGAATCGCTGCAGTACTTGATGTCATCCCAGTTCTTCTCCCACTTCCTGCGCCACTCGATGCGCCGCCCGCACGACGCGCACGTCTTGTCCGCGGGTGTCGACTGCTTCGGTCGACGAGTGTGAGCCACCCTGTCGACTGTAGCTTTCCTCAGCGATGCGTCGTGGCGACGAATTGGCGCGTTGCGGCGTCGACGATCTGTGACGGGGTCACGTCGATCTCGTCGTTCAACCAGGCGACGACGAGTTCGGCCAGGCCGCCGATGAACAGGAGGCCCGTGATTTCCGATTCGGGCTCGGGTAGCGCGTGGTCGCCGTAGAGCTCGTGTGCTTCTGCGGCGACGAGACGGGCGAATTCACGCATCGATTCTCGACGGTGAGTGCGCAGCGACTCGACGGCCGAGGACTCGATCATCGCGACGCGGCCTTTGCGGCGATCGTCGGTGAGGACGGTGACGAACGCGGTGATGGCGTGCCGAACCTGGGCTTCGACGTTGTCCGCGGGGGAGTGGAGTGCGTCCAGTGCGGCGGTGCGGATCTCGTCGGACACCGCGTCGACGACGCTGCGCAGCAGATCGTCTCTGCTGGTGAAGCTCTCGTAGAAGTAGCGTTCGGTGAGTTTGGCCTGCGCGCAGATCGCCGTCATGGTCGCGCCGTTTGCTCCCGAGGCCGCGAACACCTCCAGTCCGGCTTCGAGCAGGCGCGCCCGACGGTCGGCGGCGCGGTCGTCGGCGCTCATGCCTGCGTATCTGCGGGTTGTGGACATGAATAGATGTTGACAGACGCGACAAGTGTGACGCAGACTACAGTTATCTGACAGAACGTCCTGTCAGATCGAGGAAGGTCTGGCGAATGGCACGAATCCTGGCGGAACCACCGGCTCGATCCCCGTTGAAAGCGGTCTCCGGTGACGGGGGACTGCCTGTCGTCGGTCACACGCTCGAGTACATTCGCGATCCCCTGACTCTGTTTCGTAGTCGATGGGACAAGTACGGCGACGTGTCGTGGCTGACGATGGCCGGGCAGCGATGGATCACCGTCCTCGGGCCGGACGCATGCCAGGAGGTCCTGCAGAACAAGGACAAGGCGTTCGTCAACAGCGACGGGTGGTCGCTGCTCATCGGCCCGTTCTTCCACGGCGGACTCATGCTGTTGGATTCCGACGAGCACCTGCGTCATCGACGAATCATGCAGCAGGCGTTCACCCGCGAGAGACTCGTCAGATCGGTCGACTCTCTCAATCCGGTGGTTGCCGCGGGGCTCGACGGGTGGCACGCCGGCGACGCCGTACAGGTCTATCCGGCACTGAAGGCGCTGACTCTCGACGTCGCGACGTCGGTGTTCATGGGTGGAGCCGAGGACAGCAGCGATGCCGAGATCGACGTTGTGAACGCAAGTTTCGTAGCCTGCGTCCAGGCTGCCACGTCCATCGTTCGATACCGCCTACCCGGGACTCGATGGAAGCGTGGGCTCGACGGACGGAAGGTGCTCGACGACTTCTTCCGGCGTTATCTGCCTGCGCGCCGCGCCCGCGAGACCGATGATCTCTTCTCTGTCCTCTGTCACATCGAATCCGATACGGGTCAGCGCTTTTCGGACGACGAAGTGGTCGACCACATGATCTTCTTGCTGATGGCGGCGCACGACACCTCGACCATCACGCTGTCGACGATGATGCAGTACCTCGGGCAGCATCCGCAGTGGCGGGAGAAGTGCCGAGCCGAATCGCTGGCTCTGGGTACGAGTTCGCCGACGCTGGATCAGCTCGACGAACTGGTGAGCGTCGACCTGGTCATGAAGGAATGCCTGCGCCTCGTGTCGCCGACTCCCGTCGTGGCTCGTCGCGCTGTGAAAGATACCGAGGTGCAGGGAAAGTTCGTCCCGGCGGGAACATACGCATCCGTCGCCCCGCACTTCACTCATCACATGGCGCAGTACTGGCCGGATCCGGAGAAGTTCGATCCGGACAGGTTCTGTGCAGATCGACGCGAGGACAAGGTTCATCGCTACGCGTGGGAGCCGTTCGGTGGCGGAGTGCACAAGTGCATCGGAATGTTCTTCGCCGGAGCGGAGATCAAGACGATCATGCATCATCTGTTGCTCCGATTCGACTGGGAAGTCGACCCGAGTTACGTTGCACCACTGAACTTCACGTCGCTGCCCTTCCCTGAGGACGGGCAGCCCGTGAAGCTCCGGCTCAGGTGAGACGGCTCGTCAGCCAGCCGACGATGTCTGCGGTGACCTCGTCCCTGTTCGTTTCGTTCAGGATCTCGTGGCGGGCTCCGGGGTAGATCTTGACCGTCACGTCGCTGAGCCCCGCCTCGCGGTAGCGTGCGGCCAGTTGCTCGATCAACTGTCCGCCGCCGGCCAGCGGGTCGTCGGATCCCGACGCAATCAGCAGCGGCAGGTCGGACCGGATCTCCTCGAGCTTGTGCGGGTCGGCAAGTGTGTCCGCCTCGGTGAACATTGCAGGCACCGTCGCCGCGGGCAGGTCGAAACCGCACAGCTCGTCGGCGACATAGGCGTCGACTTCCGACTCGTCGCGCGACAACCACTCGTATCCGGTGCGGTGCTCGAAGGCGCTGTTGAACACGCTGAGATCGCCGGCTGGGGCGTCGACCATGCCCGCGGCGAGCACATCGAGGGTGGTGGACCCGGACAGGACCACACCCTCGTACAGGTCGGACCGCTCGATCAGAACATGTTGGGCGGCAAATGAACCCATCGAGTGCGCGAACAAGAACAGAGGTAGATCCGGGTAATCGTTCAACAGTTTCTCGCCGAGTTGTTCGATATCCGCCCACAGTGCGGGGAAGCCAAGTGACCCCAGATCGCCCGGTGTCTGCGCGATCGACGTGCCATGGCCCCGATGATCGGATGCCACGACATGAAACCCAGCGTCGTTCAGCGCCCCGGCGAAGCGGGCGTATCGACTGCCGTGCTCGGCAAGACCATGGGCAATCTGAACGACACCACGAGCAGGAGTGACCGCAGTGGGCCAGGTATAGGTGCTGATCTCGAGCTGATCCTGCTTCGAGGTGTACGACGCTGCAGTGGGCACTGGTTGGTCTCCTTCGGTGCTGAGGGGTATACCCATGCTAGGCCCGAAGAACCGGCGAAAAGTGCTCGACGACCGGAAACGGGTCGTAGAAGTGGTGCAGCAACGCCTTCCACTCCTGGTACTCGGCTGATCCGCGGAAACCCTTGGTATGGGCTTCGAGGGTGTCCCACTCGACGAGCAGAAGATAGACCCCTGGTTGTTCCACGCCGCGTGAGAGGGAGAGCGTCACAAACCCCGGCATCGCAGAGATGATCGACTTGGCGTACGCAAAAGCGGTCTCGAATTCCTCCGAGCGATCGGATGTGACGTGAAGTAGAGCATGCTCCAGAATCATCTGCTCATCTTTGCCGCAGTGCGTTGTTTTCTGCCGGTCGGGGAGTGTCGTCAATGACGATGGTGGGGGATCGATGGAACAGAAGCCGTCGTTCGTGTGGCTGTGGCGGGAATCGCTCGTGGCGAGTGCTGTAGCGACCTACGGGGTGTGCGCAGGGACCGCGATTGTTGTCCTCTGGGTCTTGGCGGCAATGAATGGGGTGTTCTCGCCGGAGACTGCAGGGGTGGCTGTTGCCCTTGTCCTTATCTGGGGAACCTGGTACTTCGTCATGGTCGGATGGGTTCTGATCCTTGTCGTCTCGCTGCTGGTTGCGTGGGTGCGATACGTCATAGCGGTACGCAGGTATCGGCGGTGGCCACTACGTGAGAAACCCTCCCGCGCCTGACTGCACGGGAGGGTTTCGACGGAGCTGCGCTACGCCACGTTCAACGCGAGTTCGTCGTCCGCGACGTCGACGGATACGCTGCCGCCTTCGGCGAGGATGTCGTCCAGGAGCAGGTCGGCGATCTTGTCGTCGAGTGCCCGCTGGATGGATCGACGCAACGGCCTGGCACCGAATTCGGGCTGGTGACCGTTCTTCGCCAGCCAGTCGACGGCCGAGTCGCTGAACGTGATCTCGATGCCCTTGGCCGAGAGACGTTCCCGGCTTTCGGCGAGCATCAGATCGGTGATGCGATGCAGCTGCTCGGTGTCGAGCTTGCGGAACACCACGATTTCGTCGATGCGGTTCAGGAACTCCGGCCGCATCGCTTCACGGAGGCGTCCCATGACTCGTGCACGCAACGGCTTCTCGTCGAGGACACCGGTGTTGAACCCGGTGCCGCCGGACTTGCTGGAGATGATGTCCGAGCCGAGGTTGCTGGTCATGATCACCACGGTGTTCCTGAAGTTCACCGTGCGGCCCTGGCCGTCGGTCAACCTGCCGTCGTCGAGCACCTGGAGAAGCGTGTCGAACACGTCGGGGTGGGCCTTCTCGATCTCGTCGAGCAGCACCACCGAGTACGGATTGCGTCGCACCTGCTCGGTGAGCTGGCCCGCTTCGCCGTAACCGACGTATCCGGGAGGTGCACCGACGAGTCGGCTGACGGTGTGGCGTTCACCGAACTCGCTCATGTCGAGGCGCAGCATCTTCTTCTCGTCGCCGAACAGAGACGCAGCCAGTGCTTTTGCGAGCTCGGTCTTGCCGACGCCGGTCGGCCCGAGGAACAGGAAGCTGCCGACGGGACGGTCCGGGTCGCTCATGCCGGTCCGGCTGCGCCGCACCGCACGGGCGATGGCCTCGACGGCCTCGTCCTGTCCGACGACGCGCTCGTGCAACTCGGATTCCAGACGCCGCAGACGTTCTTTCTCTTCCTGCGTCATTTGGCTTGCCGGGATTCCGGTTGCCCGCGAGACGATCTCGGCGATGTCCTCGGCGGACACCTCGGGGGCATCGTCATCGGACTTGCCGTTCAGACGGTTCTGCAACTGCTGTGCCTCGTCGCGAAGCTGAGAGGCGCGCTCGTAGTCTTCCTTCTCGATGGCCGTCGCCTTCTCGACTTCCACTGCGGCGATCTTCTTCTCGATCGCGTCGACGTCGATGCTCGGCCTGGCGAGTTGCTTGCGGGCACCTGCCTGATCGACGAGGTCGATGGCCTTGTCCGGGAGGAAGCGGTCACCGATGTAGCGATCGGAGAGTTCGACGGCGGCACTGATCGCCTCGTCGGTGTAAGTGACACCGTGGTGCTCCTCGTACCGACTACGCAGCCCGGTGAGGATCGCCTTGGCGTCGTCCACGCTCGGCTCGGGAACCGTCACCGGCTGGAACCTGCGTTCGAGGGCGGGGTCCTTCTCGATATTCGTGCGGTACTCGTCCAGGGTGGTGGCGCCGACGATGTGCAGTTCGCCGCGAGCGAGCTTGGGCTTGAGGATGTTTCCGGCATCCATGGCGCCCTCGGCACCTCCGCCTGCGCCGGCGATGGTGTGTACCTCGTCGATGAACACGATGAGCTCGTCGGAGTGCGCGACGATCTCGTCGATCACCTTGGTCAAGCGCTCCTCGAAATCACCGCGGTAGCGGGTGCCCGCAACCATCGACGACAGGTCGAGTTGCACGATTCGCTTGCCCGACAACCGATCGGGAACGTCACCGTCGACGATGCGCTGAGCCAGCCCTTCGACGACGGCTGTCTTGCCGACACCTGCCTCGCCGACGAGGACTGGGTTGTTCTTGGTGCGGCGGGAGAGGATTTCGATGGTCTGCGCGATCTCGTCGGCACGGCCGACGACCGGGTCGATACCACCCTCGCGGGCGCGCTCGGTCAGATCGATGCCGTACTTGTCGAGCGTCGGCGTCTCGGACTCCGACTGCGGTTCCACGGAACCGCCCTTCAGTGCGGTCTGCAGGCCCTCGGGAGTGATGCCCTCGTCCGCAAGCAGTCGGCCGGCGATGTGCTCCGGATCGGCGGCGAAGGACAGGAACAGGTGCTCGGGATCGATGTACGTCGAACCGAGGCTTTGCGCGATGTGGTGGGCCTCGAGGATGGCGGTCTTCAGCGTGCTGCTCAGGGCGGTGGCGCTGACCGAGGTCTCGCGCGCCTGGGGAAGCCGAAGTTCCACGGCGTCCGCCACCGAGTCGGGGGTAGCACCCGCGCGCTGCATGAGGTCCTGGGTGGGGTCGTTCTTCGCCATGACGTGCAGAACGTGCAGTGCATCCAGTTCTGCATCACCGCGACCGGCAGCGAACGTGGCTGCATCTCCGATGAGCGACTGGGTGGCCGTGCTCATCAAACGGCTGATGTCGATACGGCGGGGACCCTGCGGACCCAGGTATGCCGGCATTCGTTCCTCCTACTGCAAGGTTGAGCGTCTTCGGCTCAATTAACGTGCTCGCGACGATATCAATTCCCTCCGACACCAATAAATTCCCCCGGGCAGCACGAAGCCCCGCCGACCACGGTCGACGGGGCCTTGTGCGCGGAGACGCTCGGTCGATCAGCTCTTCTTCTTGGTGCCGGGCAGGATGCCCGCGTCGATGACGGCCTTGACGTACGGGCGGACACTGGTGACCAGGGCTTCCGCGTCGGGCACGTTCTTCCAGATCGACGACGCCAGCGCATCGGTCCGGGCCTCGATGTGCGCGTCCTGTTCGACGCCTCGATCGGTGAGGGCTTCCCGGCCGTCGGTGGTCGTCAGCAATCCGCGGGAGACCAGACGATCCGCGGCGGCGGCCCACTCCTCGTCCGACCACTGACGGGTGAGCTGGGTGATGCGCTTGCCGAGCACTCGTCGAGCTTTCGGGTCCGGATGCTCCGCCTCGTGGAACACGACGGCTTCCGTCGGATCGAGTTGTGCGTCGACCAGTGCGGCCAGGTGGCCGTCGCCTCGCCATTCGCGGATCACGGCGATGGAGTGCCACAGCGCCAGATGTGGTGCGTCCGGTCGCTCTGTCGAATGCCATGCTGCAGACAACGGCCGACCTGCGAAACAGGCGGTGTCGCCGATGTCGCGCAGCCGATCGGCCACGCGGGGGAGATCGGGGTCGGACGCCAGGTCGCCCAGCGCGTCGCCGAGGACGGTGTCGAGCATGGTCCATCGGCGTTCGGTGATCTTCTCCAGCCCGGCGTCGACGGCCGCCGGCCACACGCGCTCGATCAGCGCAGGATTGAAGTTGTAGAACGTCGCCGCGACGACACCCGCCGTGGTCTCACCGAGCGGTGCGGCACGCGACCCGACGTACCACGCGTGCCCGTCCAACCCAGCGTCCGCGGAGACCGACTTCAGCAGGGGATTGAAATAGGCGGTGATGTGAAACGGCTCGAACGTGGTGTAGGCGGCGCGCGCCAGGGCGGTCGATGTGTCGCTGCTCATGATCACCGAACCTACCCGCCGTCGGGTCAGCGCCTCAGGCTCTTGGCGAGATAGACACCTGTGTGCGTGTCGGTGTTCACGAGATCCGCGACCGTTCCGGTGAACACGACCTCACCTCCATTGTGGCCGCCGTCGGGTCCGAGATCGATGACCCAGTCGGCTGCTGCGACGATGTCGAGGTTGTGCTCGATGACGATGACGCTGCGGCCCTCGTCGACCATGCCGGACAACAGTGCGATGAGATTCGAGACATCCGACGGGTGCAGGCCGGTGGTGGGTTCGTCCAGGACCAGGATGGGAGACGATCCGACCAGTTCCGTCGCGAGCTTGAGGCGCTGACGTTCTCCACCGGACAACGACGAAAGATTCTGGCCCAGCGAGAGATATCCGAGGCCGACGTCGGAGCAGCGGCGCAGGATGTCACGAATCTTCTTGACCTCGAAGAAGTCCTGCGCGTCCTCGACGGACATCTCGAATACGTCCGCGATACTTACATCGTCGACGGTGTGCCGGATCGCCCCCGGCCGAAAACGCCGTCCCTGGCACGTTTCACAGGTACTGGAGACCGGGTCTGTGAACCCCAGATCGGTGAAAATGATGCCGCTGCCCTGACAGTCGGGGCAGGCACCGTCGGAATTGGGAGAGAACAGGGACGCCGGCTGGCCGGTCTTCTTCGCGAAGTACGCGCGGATGGGGTCGAGGAGTCCGGAATACGTTGCGGGGGAGGAGCGCCGTGATCCGCGGATGGGCGATTGGTCGATGATGACGGCGTCGGGTGCGACCGAACGCAGATGACCGTGGATGAGACTCGATTTCCCCGATCCCGCGACGCCGGTGACGGCTGTCAGAATGCCCAGTGGAATGTCGGCATCGACGTTTCGGAGGTTGTGGGTGTCGGCACCGGTGATGTGCAGGTAGCCGGTGGGTGTTCGTGGAGCGGAGATGGACTGACCGTCGCGGCGGAGCGCACTACCTGTTCTGGTGTCGGCCGCCACCAATTCGTCGTAGGTTCCTTCGAACACCACGTTCCCTCCGGTTTTGCCTGCGCCCGGACCTATTTCGACGATGCGATCGGCGATGGCCATCACTTCAGGATCGTGCTCGACGACGAGGACCGTGTTTCCCTTGTCTCGCAGCGCAAGGAGCATGTCGTTGAGGCGGTGCACGTCGCGTGGGTGCAGGCCGGTGGTCGGCTCGTCGAACACGTAGAGCATGTCGTTGAGCGTCGCGCCGAGGTGGCGCACCATCTTGATGCGCTGAGATTCGCCCCCGGACAGGGTCGACGTCGCTCGGTTCAGGCTGAGATAGCCGAGCCCGAGATCGACGAGCCTGCGCAGTTGCAGCACGATCTCGTCACGGAAGGTGTTCAGGTCCTTCAGGTTCCATCCGGCGATACGCTCGGCGAGGTCGGACACTTGCATGGCGAAGGCGTCGGGTAACGACAGTCCGTGGAGCGTCGCGCCGCGAATGGTGTCGTTGTAGCGGGTGCCGCCACATGCCTCGCACTCGCCGCGCGTGACGATCCGGTCGAACGCTGCCTTCGCTTTGCCCTTGAGTGCATCGGCATCCTTCGACAGATAGCTGCGGCGAAAGCGCGAGACGATCCCTTCGTAGCTCTTCATGAGGGCCTCGGTGTTGACCACGTCGACCTCACCGGGCTTGGCATCGAAGAAGATGTGGCGTTCACGGGCGGAGTACTGCTCGACGGGGACGTCCAGATCGAACAGACCGGAGTCGGCGAACACTCGGTACGGCCACTTGCCCGGCTCGAAGTCCGGGTGCTTGAAAGGGCCTTCGCGCAACGACTTCGATTCGTCGACGAGTTCGTCCATGTCGATGATCTTCGCTTCCCCGAGTCCCTCGCATTCGGGGCACATGCCGGCCGGGTCGTTGAAGGAGAACGCGTTCGCGTAGCCGACCGACGGCGTCACCCCGCGGGACCACAGCATGCGCAGCCAGTCACCGATGTCGGTGATGGTGCCGACGGTCGACCGGGGCCCTCCGAACAGACGCTTCTGGTCGACGATGACGACGGCAGAGAGGTTGGCGATCAGATCGGCGTCGGGCCGGCCGTAGGAGGGCAGGAACGTCTGGGCGAATGCGGTGAACGTCGAGTTGATCTGGCGCTGCGCTTCGGCGGCGATGGTGTCGAACACCAACGAGGATTTGCCGGAACCGGAGACTCCGGCGAACACGATCAGTTCGCGTTTGGGCAGGTCGAGGTCGACGTCGCGCAGGTTGTTCTCGCGGGCGCCGCGAACGAGGATCGTGTTCAAGGCTTCGGCCGTGGTCGTCTCTGCAGGCACCTTTCGACAAGCTCGACGCATCCGACGGGATGCTCGCGCAGCATACCGTACAGCGTACGGTAATCTCTGGTTTGGTTAGCCAACCCAGAGGTTGACGTCGTGATCCGCGGGGTAGGCGAGATCACATGAGCCTCCCCGGAGTATTGAACAGCCTCGAAGATGCGTCCTTCCTGGACAAGGAGAGCGATGCGATCAACGGCGTCCTGAAGCCCGCACTCGACGACACAGTGGTCGGTGGACTGTTGCGCGGGTCGTTCGTGGGCCACCCCATCCACCCGGCGTTGGTGAACGTGACGGTCGGCGCGTGGACGAGCGCCGTCGTGCTCGACCTCGTCGGCTCCGAGTCGAAGGCCGCTCAGCGGCTGATCGGGCTCGGTCTGCTGTCGGCGCCCGCAACCATTGCCACCGGGTGGGGTGACTGGTCCACCCGCGGCCCACGTGCACGCCGAGTCGGGATCATCCATGCGGGAGCGAACGCCACCGGCGTGTTCCTGTTCCTCGGCTCGTTCCTCCGCCGACGCCGTCGCACGGACGGGGCCGCGAAGGGCCTCGCGCTCGCCGGACTCACCGCTGCCGGTCTCGGCGGCGTCATCGGTGGTCACCTTGCCTACAGTGTCACCGAGGAGCCGGCCGAGCGGCCCGCGTTCGACGAGCATCAGCTGACGTAAAACCTCGAATCCAACTGGGGCGCAACTGCCCAGGTTTGCAGAAACTCGCGGGCAGAGGCGTCGTAGGCCGCGCGTGCACAGCGCATTGACTTTCGAGTGACGGCAGTTTTCACATCGGAAGCCCCGGACATCCCCCAGCAATCGCAAGCTCAGCATCGCGTTGGATCCAAAAACGACATGCATCGTGCGATCGCGGATATGCCCACTCGATTACATACCCCTGGGGGTACTTGCATACCCCCGTAGGTATGTGTCATTGTGGGGATGTACCCGCCAGAAAGGACTGCCATGTGCTACCCCGTCTCGTGTCCGGCGTGCGGTAAGACCAACCTGGGCCGGTTGCGGTCGCCATATCGACAGCGTGATGGAAAATGTTCCGCGGCCGCGGCAGTGCTCCTGCTCCACCGGGGCGTCCGATCCCGATTCACGCAAGAGCTTCGTCCGTTTCCTTTTTCGTCGCTGACCCTCCCCTGAACAACGCGTCGAGAAAACTTTGGGCCTCTTTGGCCTTGCTGCATACCCCCACCCGTATTAGGAGAAGGAACGTTGACCAAGCCAGCTACCGCGACGGTTACCGGCCGTCATGATCGCGATCGCCCATCCACACCCGGCGCGCTCGGCCGCCTGGGAAGCGCGATGGTTGCACGTCGCCGATGGGTGTTCGGAACCTGGCTGATCGCCCTCATCGCCCTGGGTTCTGCAGCGCCATCGGTGTTCTCATCGCTGGCCGGGGCCGGCTGGCAGGCCAACGGGTCGGAGTCCGTTCAGGTCCGGGAACTGGCCCAGCAGCATTTCGGCGGAAACTCCTCCGCAGCAGTACAAGTGGTCGTGCATTCCGACACCGCCACGATCGAGGACGTAGCGATGCAGAAGACGCTCACCGACGTCGCGGCCGTGTTCGGCGGTGACGCCCGCTTCGGCGACATCGTCGCCCCTCAACCGGGCATGACCATCAGCCCGGACGGACACACCGGCATCATCGTCGCCGGCGCCAACGCGAGTACCGACGATATGGTCAAAGCCGTCGACGAGGTCAAAGGCGAGCTCACCGCACTGTCCGGCGACGGTATCGAGGTCTATCCCACCGGATCCTCGGCCCTGTGGTCGGACTTCAACAAAGCGAACCACGATGCGATGATTCAGGCCGAACTATTCTCCTGGCCCGTCACTTTGGCGATCATGGTGCTCGCCTTCGGATCACTCGTCGCCGCAGGTTTGCCACTGCTGCTTACCGTCGCCGGACTCGTCGCATCCGCCGGAGGGCTGGTGCTGCTCAACGGGGTCACGCCGATCTCGGTGTGGGCGATGAACTTCGCGATGATGTTCGCCCTCGCCCTGGGCATCGACTACGCCCTGTTCATCGTCGCCCGGTTCCGCGACGCACTGCGCAACGCCGATCCACGTGCTGCGGTCGCCGAAACCATGGACACCGCAGGCAAAGCCGTGGTCCTGTCCGGACTGACGGTCCTGGTGAGCCTGTCCGCCGTGTTGCTTGTTCCCGCACCGGCGGTGCGCACCATGGCCGTGGGCATCATGCTCGCTGTCACGTTCGTGCTGATCGCCACCATGACCTTGCTTCCCGCCACGCTGGGAGCGCTCGGCTCCAAGGTCAACGCCGCATCCCTGCCATACGCCAAGCGTCAGCAGCACCGCTCCCCGAAGTTCGCAGCCTGGGGAGAACTGTTGCACAAGCACCCTTGGCCGTTCGCGCTGGTGTCCGTGGGCATACTCATCGCCCTGGCGCTGCCGGTCCTCGGACTGAAAGTCGCGATGCCATCGATCTCCGTCGTCCCAGAAGATGCACCGGTCCGCCAGGGCTACGAGCTCGTCCAGGCTCAGTTCGGTGACGGAGCACCCGGCGCACTACAGATCATCGCCCCCTCCTCGGATTCCGACGCCACCGCCAACGCAGCAAGCGCCGTCGACGGCATCTCGATGGTCACGCCACCGCAACCAGCCGCAGACGGCTCGAACTACTCACTGCTCCAGGCGCTTCCCACCGTTGATCCTTCGGGCGAGAGAATGGGCACAATCCTCGATGACCTGCGCGCACAGCTGCCGGAGTCTGCGCTCGTCGGCGGTGCCCCTGCGGAGAACCTCGATCTGCAGCAGGCTCTGAACGATTATCTTCCGCTGGTGATCGGGATCATCCTGGCCCTCGGGTTCGTTCTGCTGCTCGTGGCATTGCAGGCGCCCCTGATCGCGATCCTCGGCACCGCAGTCAGTCTGCTCTCGACCGCCGCGGCGTTCGGGGTCGCGAAGCTGATCTTCCAGGACGGGCATGGTGCGTCATTGCTCGGCTTCACCCCACAAGGGTTTCTCGACGGCTGGGGTCCGGTGTTCTTCTTCGCGATGATTTTCGCCATCGCCATGGACTACACCGTGTTCCTGCTCGCCACCGCGAAAGAGCACTACGAGAAGACCGGGGACCCGAAAGCCGCCCAGGTGGACGGGCTGGCCCACTCCGGCCGGGTCATCTTCGCCGCCGCTGCGGTGATGGTCGCTGTGTTCTTCACCTTCGCGCTCTCCGATCCTCTCCCACCGAAGGAAATGGGCATCATTCTCGGTGTCGCGGTACTGCTCGACGCTTTCTTGATCAGACTGATCCTGCTCCCGGTCCTACTGCGTGTGAGCGGTCATGCCGCCTGGTGGTCGCCGGCCTGGCTGCGCAAAGTTTTGCCCTCGATCAGCTTCTCGCACTGACCACCCTCACCACCACACCGAAAAGAGCAACCATGGTCGACCCGAGCACCTCCCACTCGTCCGCGTTCGCAGGATGGCCGATCGAACGTATTGTTCCCGCCCTCGCTGCCGGTGTCACTGCCACCGGCCTGGTCCTCGGCGAACTGCACGCACCGCAATGGCGACTGCTGAGTGCGTTCGCTGCAGCGAACCTCGCCCTCTACGCCGCGGTCGGCTGGTGCCCGGCCAGTGCACTCCTCACCACAGCGGGCGTGCCAAGTATTCGTCGGCCCCGAAACGGGTAGGCCCGATTCACCTCAGTTCGACTACCGAAAGGAACGTGCCTCATGAGCATCGCACTCTCGACCACCCTGGCCGACACCGACTTCGACACCGCAGTCGACTCCGTCAAGGCCGCCCTGACTGAACAGGGATTCGGCGTTCTCACCGAAATCGACATGCAGGCCACGTTGAAGGCCAAACTCGGGGAGGATATGGAGCGGTACCTGATCCTCGGTGCCTGCAATCCAACCCTCGCGCACCGCGCCGTCGGCGTAATGCGCCAGATCGGCTTGCTGTTGCCGTGCAATGTCGTCGTGCGCGCCGACACCGCGACATCAGGGTCGATCTTCGTCGAAGCGATGAACCCGGACATCATGGTCCAAGCGACCGGAGAACCCGCCCTGTCCGACGTTGCCGCCGAGGCCACCACCAAGCTCCAGGCCGCCATCGACGCACTCGGTGGCCAGGACACAGCCCACAGCTGATGACCCTGGCCCTGGCACTGGTCCTCGGCGTTGCCGTCGGCATCCTGCTCGGTCTCCTCGGTGGCGGCGGGTCGATCCTCGCCGTCCCGGTTCTCGTCTACGCCCTCGGAATGGACCTGTCGGAGGCGATACCGACATCCTTGCTGGTGATCGGTGTCGCCTCGGCGACCGGGGCCATCCCCAAGGTGCGGGCGAAGCTCGTCGAGTGGCGACTGGCGGCGATCTTCGCGGCCACCGGTATCGTCGGCACCCTGGTCGGCAGCGCCCTGGGCAGGCATTTGCCCGAGCCCGCAGTAATGATCGGCTTCGCGATCGTCATGATCATCGCCGGGGCGCGGATGCTGCGCAGCACCGACGATGTCGGAACTGCATGCAAGACAGGAAAATCCGGGATCGATTGGCGACGATGCGCACCACGGTCCATACCTACCGGGTTCGGGGTCGGTGTCCTCACCGGACTGTTCGGCGTCGGCGGAGGATTTCTGATCATCCCCGCTCTGGTGCTGCTGCTGGGAATCGAGATGAGCGTCGCCGTCGGAACGTCGCTGGTGGTGATCGTCGCCAACTCCGCCGCCGGACTGATCGCTCAGGCCGACGGGCTCGGCGGGAACTGGGCACTGACAGCCGTGTTCGCCGGTGCTGCGATCGCAGGCTCGCTGGTTGCCGGACAACTGAGCACACGCATCGACACCGACGGGCTCCGGAAGTGGTTCGCCTGTCTGGTGTTCGTTGTCGCAGGCTACGTACTTGTCGACACCCTCGTTCTTTCATGAACGACCGCTTACACCGAACCGATGCCCCCGGGGGTAATCTGGAAGCTCTACCGCCACCACACACCCTCAGGAGACCGCAATGATCGGCGACGAAGACAGCATCGCATTGGTACTCAACCGTCTGCGCCGCGCACACGGCCAGCTCGCCGGTGTGATCGGCATGATCGAGAACGGACGCGACTGCAAAGACGTTGTCACACAACTCGCCGCCGTCTCCCGCGCCCTCGACAAAGCCGGCTTCAAGATCGTGGCCACCGGCCTCCGCGAATGCATGACCGGCGACACCGCAGACAACAAAGAACCCATGACCGAAGCAGAACTGGAAAAACTCTTCCTCGCACTGGCCTGAACGACACATTCCACGTCAGAAACGAGGCCGACCCGCCAACACCGTAGGAGTACCCATGAGCACGACCGATCCAGATATCGCCATCATCGAAACGTCGAGTCTCGGCGACCGCAGCTACCTGATCAGCCACGACGGCATCGCCGTCGTGATCGATCCCCAACGTGACATCGACCGCGTCCTGGCATTGGCAGCGGAGAAGAACGCCGCGATCACCCACGTACTCGAGACCCACATCCACAACGACTACGTCACCGGCGGGCTCGAACTCGCGCGCGCTACCGGAGCCGAATACGTCGTGCCCGAGGGCGATCCGGTCGAATTCGAGCGACGGGCAGTTGGGGACGGCGATGTCGTCGAAGCGGGATCGGCGACGTTCCAGGTCATGCACATGCCAGGCCATACACATCATCACGTCAGCTACGTACTACACCTGGGCGAACAGCCGGTCGCGATCTTCACCGGCGGCTCGATGCTGTACGGATCCACCGGCCGCACCGACCTGCTCGGCTCCGAGCACACCGACGAGCTCACCCATGCGCAGTTCCACTCGGTCCGTCGTATCGCCGCCGAGCTGCCCGCCGATGTCGAGGTCTACCCCACCCACGGGTTCGGTAGCTTCTGCTCCGCGACCCCCACCAGCGGCGACTCGTCGACCATTGGCGAACAGCGGCGGTCGAACCCGGCCCTGACGCAGGACGAACAGACCTACGTCGACGAGTTGATCGCAGGACTGTCGGCCTACCCCGCGTACTACGCCCACATGGGTGTCATCAACTCCGTAGGTCCGGCCCCGATCGATCTGTCCACCCCAGAACTCGTCGACCCCGACGAACTACGCAGGCGCATCGACGACGGAGAGTGGGTCGTCGACCTTCGGGCGCGGACCGCCTTCGCTGCTGGGCATCTCGACGGTTCCCTCGGTTTCGAGCTGTCGACGACGTTCGTCACCTACCTCGGATGGCTCTACCAGTGGGGTGCACCGCTGACATTGATCGGTGACACCTCCGATCAAATTGACGAGGCCACAAGAGAGTTGGCGCGCGTCGGAATCGACCGCCCCTCCGGTTCGGCTGTCGGTGAGATTCACTCACTCGCCGGCGACGGACACGTGCGGTCCTACGAGGTGTCCGACTTCGCCGGACTTGCCGCAATCGACTCCGATATCACTGTGCTCGACACACGTCAACAGTCCGAGTACGCGGAGGGCCATATCCCCGGTGCAGTGAATATCCCCCTTCACGAACTGCCACACCGACTTGGAGAGGTCCCCGACGGCGACGTGTGGGTGCACTGCGCCTCCGGCTACCGAGCTTCGATCGCGGCCTCACTGCTCGACCGCGAACACCGCACCGTGACACTGATCGACGACGACTACGATCACGCCGTGCAGCCGGTCGACACATAATAGCCGTGCGGTCAGACCGATCTCCCGAAAGGGGCGTGGTGATGTAGTGGCGGCTACGGGCACTGCGGGACGATCGCCTTCGGCTACTTTCGTCCCGCAGCCCATTTCATTCCCCAGCCGTACTTCTTGTCGAGATCCGACTGGCTGCCCTGGATGTATTCCACCAAGCGGGTTACGGTGACTCCCTGTTTCCCGCTCTCCAGCAACGCAATTGCGCAGATTCGAGCGGAGTTGCTGTCCGACTCGAGCTTCACCTCGACCTGTGGACCCGAGGTCGGGAACAGGGTGACGACGCCGTCGACTGCGGCCCAATTGGGGGCGCCCTCGTAGATCATCGCGAAGATCAGGACCCGCTTGAACATCTCGGGGCGGGCGAGGTTGATGTGCATGTTCTCGCCGCCGACGACAGTGCCCGAGCGATCGTCACCGTCGAGTGCGATGTACGGAGCGCGATCGACGGCTCCGAAGCTGTTGCCGAGCGCTTGGATGACGCCTTTCGAGCCGTCGGCGAGCTCGTAGAGGCAGCCGAGGTCGAGATCGACGCCTCCGGTCCCGTAGGACGCGGCGGCCAGCTTCGCCAGAAAGCCCTTCTTCTTCGGCGCGGGTGTCGCGCCCGTCGACCAGTTCAGATTGACGCGCATCGTGCCCTGCGACTCGCCGGCCTTCGTCAGGCTCACCGAGGGAGCAGACTTGGACAGCGTCACCTTGCTCAGGCTCACCGCGGGCGTCGCCGGGGTCGAAGGCTTGCGGGTGTAGTCGATCGCCATGAAATTTGCCTACTCGTCGTCGTGTCCGTTTTGCCTTGTCCGAGGATAGCGGGCAAACGTGTCGGTACCCCTCGGTACGGTTCCCTTCATCAGCTTCACCCGCTTCGTCTGCGCGAGTCCGCGCACTTTCTCAGGAGGTTTTCTTTGACGAATCCACAGTTGTCTCTGGTGGCCGCTTTGCTCGACCGCTCGGGTTCCATGAACGCCATTGCGGATGACACTCGCGGTGGTTTCGACTCGTTCATCGCGAAAGAGCGTGCGCACGAGGGTGACACGGTGGTCACTCTTGCGCAGTTCGACGATCGCTACGACATGGTCTACAGCTCGCAGCCGATCGATTCTGTTCCGCCTCTCGTGCTCGAGCCTCGGGGCATGACGGCGCTGTACGACGCCATCGGCCGGCTCATCACCGACGTGGGCTCGGAGCTCGCGGCCACACCCGAGAACGAGCGTCCTGGTTCGGTCACCATCCTCGTGATGACCGACGGTCACGAGAACGCGAGCAAGGAGTGGAGCAACACGGCTGTTCGCGCCCTCATCGAACAGCAGGAGCGGGACTATCAGTGGGACTTCGTGTTTCTCGGCGCCAACATCGATGCAGTGGACGTGGGCACCGACCTCGGCTTCGCCCGTGACAAGTCCATGACGTACGTGTCCACCACCGTGGGCGTCACGTCCGCGTTCGATTCGGTGGCGAGCTACCAGAGTCGCAAGCGCGCCTCGGTGATGGGAGCGCCCCCGGTGCAGGGCTTCTCGGAAGAGGATCGTCGCCGAGCGCGTGGGGAGTGAACGAAGCGTATGAGGTCGGCCCATCGATCGGGTGGGCCGGACTCATGCGATCAGGTGACGGATTGCGTGCGTGGCAAAGTCAGGACTACGTACCGCAGCGCGTTGCGAAGTGACGTCAGGACGGTGTCCTTCATGTCGGTGTCCTTCATGTCGGCGTCCGGAGCAGAAGCGAACTGCAGCAGTTCGAGAATGCGGTCTCGGTCGTTGTGGCAGATGAGCGCAACGTCTTCCGGTGTCAGTTCGTCACCTGATTCGAGTTCGACGAGGGTCCGCAACTCGGGAGGTGTCCGGAGCGCTGACGAGGTCTCGGACAGGCGTCGAAGTATCTCGGCACCATGATCCTCGACGAACCTGAGCAAGGATCCCATTGCACGGCCGAGATGCTCTTCCACCAGGGGAGAGCAATCGACGCGAGCGGACGCGATGACGCAGTCCTCCGCGACACGAAACTTGAGGTCGGGCGCTACCTGCGCGTACTCTGCCGCGACCGCTGCGCCGTCGTGACAGAGGGGGTGTGCGGCGAAGGTCGTGGAGAGCTCCACGACAGGCTCGGACGTACAGACTCGGAGGTAGGACTCGATGCCCCTGTCTCCGAAAGGAACGTCGCCATTGTCGTCCTTGATCGGTCTGAAGCCCAGAATGGAGGTCAGTGCCGCGTCGACCTGTTCGACCAATCGATCGTGGGCATTCCTGGTTTCCCAGCTTTCCACGGCAGAACTGGAGTCGAAAACGTCCGCCAGGGGAGCACCCGCAGCGCTGGCAGCGACAACTGTCGGGTGCACGATGCCGCGGCAATCGCGTAGCATGGCAACAACGGCACCGGCGATCACCTCCGCACCCCCGACGATTCGAAATCCCGCCGGATCTTCTGCTCCGACCGACCACCCGGCATGTGCCAACGTGCGTCGATCCATGTCCGAGAACGATTGAGCAAGAGTGCCTTCGAGGGTGCCGACCAAGTCGGTCGAAGATGCGTTGACAGAGATCATCGACAGGTCGTCGCGTTCGCTCGGGATCCCGCGGCCGGTGCAGATCGCGAGCGAATCCCCGTCGGACATCGCTGCGACGTATGTACTCAGTCGGTGCGAGAACTGGGTCCATGCGATATCGATCTCGGTGTCGAAATCAGGTTCCGTGGGCATGATGGAACCTCCTTGCTGTGTGCAGTGAGTCGACAACCCGACTCGGTATTCACACGTCACTGTAGCTGCGCGAACCGACACCGCATTTCCGATTTCAGGGTCGAGTCATGCACCGATGCAAGTGATCTGCGATTTCGTGTCCCGTACCCCCCAGAATCGTGGTCATTCGATTGAATGACGACGGTCGCCGCGGCGCTGGGGATCGAGTCTTTCGGTGGTGCGTGACATCAGCGTCGACGGCTTGCGCTCCCTGACACTCGATTCGTGAAGCGTGGGCCTACTTCGTCGAGAAATCGAGTGAACATCCGTGCCTTACGGACAAGGTGTTCCTCGACCAACGGAGAGCAATCGACGCGCGCTACCACGGTGAGCGCGTCGGTCCCGACGCGAAATGCCATGTCGGGCCACGATTCTGCCAGCCGGAGTGTCGACGCGGGCGTGAGCGGGTCAGCGTTGTAGGTTGCCGAGTACTCGACGACGGACTCGTCGTCGAGTACTCGGATGTGCGCGCCGCGGACGAGGCGGTCCACGGCCACAGGTCCCAGCACGGCGAACACTCGCGAGGTCAGATCATCGTCCGTTCGGGCTCGGCCTCCGTCGAGGATCCAACCCGGCGAAGCGCCGGTGGCGTCGAGCGCCAGGAACGATGGGTGGCTGATCCGTCCGAAATCCCGGAACAGTGTCATGACCGTGCGGGCAATGGGCGTGCCGTTGCCGCTGATCCTGAGCTCCGTGCCGTCCGGGTGCGACCGGGCCGGGCTGGCGCGCCACCGGGCGTACGCGAGGGTCGTTCGCTCCTCCGCAGTACGTGCGTCGAGCAGCGACCTGGGGACGTGCGCCACCGCGTCGACGATGTCACGGTCCTTGGCGAGAACCACCGACAGTCCGCTCACCTGCCAGACCGAGTCCGACAGAAGGGTGAGGGTCTGAGGTGCGCGCATGCCGTCGAGATACCGGCCCAGGCGCGCAGCGAACACTGCCCAGGACGTGTTCACTTCCGTGTCGAAGTCAGGATCCTCGATCATGAGGCCTCCTGAACTGGAAAAGTTTTGAACTATCCGAGTCATGATAACTGCTGGTCCGACGGGTGCGGGTCCACTGGGTGGGCTCAGGGTTGCGGTGGGGTTGCTGCACCGTCAAGATGCGAGGGGCAAACGACTTCGGGTGGGGAGCGAGTGCGGTGACGGTTGTTCGACGTGGGTTCCTGGTGGTTCTGCTCCTCCTGGTGGCCGCCGGTTCGACGATGCTCGCCGATGCGGCTCCGCCGCCCTCACTGCAGCAACAGGTCGAGCGATGGGCCTCGGACATCGGGGCACCGAGTATGGCCGTGCAGATCGTCGATTCCGAGGGACTCGTCGACGACGCCTCGTCGGGACCGGAGGCAGGCGCCCCCTTCGTGTGGGGTTCGGTGTCGAAACAGCTCGCGGCGGCCACCGTACGAGGTCTGGAGACCGACGGCCTTCTTCGGGACGCCACCGTCGTCGTCGACGTCCTGCCGCAGGCCGAGCATCTGCTCGGTGACCCACAGGTCACCGTCGGCGACCTGATACGTCACACCAGTGGGCTACCGCACGACGTCTCCGTCACCGACGACTGGACCCGTCGGGAATCCGCGTCCGACGCCGTCGACTCGATGCAGCAACCGAGCAGCATCGGCCCGCGCGGCACGTTCCGGTACTCGAGCCTCAACTATCTGCTCGTGCAGGCCGTGGTCGAGCAGGTCACCGCTGGGCAGTATGCGGAAGCGATGCGACGGTACGTTCTCGATCCCGCGGGCGCGTCGGGCACCATCACCGATCCCGACGCGTACACCGCGGCCGTCCCGGACGGCCACGTTCCGTTCTTCGGGACCTCCAGGTCGGTGGACGTGGGCGTGGATTCGGCAGGCCTCGGCTATGGATATCTGGCCGGGACGATCGACGATCTCGGCCGGTACGCGTCGTGGCGACTGGGCAACCTGGGTGATCCGGTGGCGACCGACACCGGGCACGGCACGGCGTACGGCGACGGTCTGTACAACGAGGACATCGAGGGCCACGACGTGTGGTGGCACTCGGGTGCGGTGCCCGGCTACTACACCTACGTCGCGTTGGTGCCAGGGGAGGACAGGGCAATCGTGCTGGCCACCAACCGGTATGGCGAGATCGAGGCCGAGCGTGTGGCTTCCGTCGGTAGAAACGTGACGACCCTGGTGCTCGACGGATCCGCGTCGGATCTGCCGTCGTCCATGGCGCCGGCGGTGTTGGGGGTCCTGCTCGGACTCGCGACCGTTCTGTTGGCGGCGTCGGGCTGGTCGGTCGTGCGCGGTACGGGGGAGCGGTCTGCTGTGGGTGCGATCGTTCGGGGCGTCGCCGCTGTCGTGGTGGGAGGGGCGGTGATCGTCGGCGCCGTGATCGGTGTTCCGGCCTTGGCGGGCGGGACGTTGTCGGCGATGTGGTTGTGGGCGCCGGACGTGACCGTTGCGTTCTGGGTGTTGCTCGCGGCGGTCTTCGTCGCCACCGTAGTTGTGGTCATAAAATCCGCGGTCGGGTACCGAAAACTGCGTTCTCGCACTGCCGAGGGGTGACGAGCAGGCCCTGCTCGGCGACGCCGACGGGGCTACCGATGGGTAACTAAGCCGTACCCAACACTGCCCCGCACGGACTCGCGTCGGCAAGTTTAAAGTTGGAGGTGGACGCATCCAAAAGACGACGTTGAAACAGAGGCAAAGGCGAACATGACAGCAAAACAGCCGACCATCATCTACACCCTGACCGACGAGGCGCCGATGTTGGCGACTCACGCGTTTCTGCCGGTCATACGTGCTTTTGCCAGCGCGGCCGAGATCAACGTCGAATCCACTGACATCTCTGTCGCCAGCCGCATCCTCGCCGAGTTCCCCGATTATCTGAACGAAGACCAGCGCGTCACGGACAACCTGGCCGAGCTCGGGCGCCTCACCCAGGACCCCGACACCAACATCATCAAGCTGCCGAACATCAGCGCCTCGGTCCCTCAGTTGCTCGCAGCCATCAAGGAGCTGCAGGACAAGGGCTACGCCATCCCCGATTTCCCGGGCAACCCGAAGACCGACGAAGAGCGCGAGATCCGCGACCGCTACACCAAGTGCCTCGGCAGTGCAGTGAACCCTGTTCTGCGTGAAGGCAACTCGGATCGCCGCGCACCGAAGGCCGTGAAGGAATACGCCCGCAAGCACCCGCACAGCATGGGCGAATGGTCGCCTGCGTCGCGTACGCACGTCGCACACATGCGTCACGGCGACTTCTACCACGGCGAGAAGTCGATGACGGTCGACGGCGACCGCGAGGTGAAGATGGAGCTGCTGACCGAAAGCGGCAAGACCGTCGTCCTCAAGGAGAAGGTGTCGCTGACCGACGGCGACGTCATCGACAGCATGTTCATGAGCAAGAAGGCGCTCATCGAGTTCTACGAAGAGCAGATGGAGGACGCCTACAAGACGGGCATCATGTTCTCCCTGCACGTCAAGGCCACGATGATGCGGGTGTCGCACCCCATCGTCTTCGGACACGCCGTCAAGGTCTTCTACAAGGACGCGTTCGCCAAGCACGGCGAGCTGTTCGAGGAGCTCGGCGTCAACGTCAACAACGGTCTCTCGGATCTCTACAGCAAGATCGAGTCCCTCCCCAGCGCGCAGCGTGAAGAGATCATCGACGATCTGCACAAGTGTCACGAGAAGCGCCCCGAGCTGGCCATGGTCGACTCGGCGCGCGGCATCTCCAACTTCCATTCGCCCAGCGACGTCATCGTCGACGCATCGATGCCCGCGATGATTCGCAGCGGCGGCAAGATGTGGGGCGCGGACGGACGGCCGAAGGACACCAAGGCAGTCAGCCCCGAGTCGACGTTCTTCCGGATCTACCAGGAGATGATCAACTTCTGCAAGACCAACGGGGCGTTCGACCCCACCACGATGGGCACCGTTCCCAACGTCGGTCTGATGGCGCAGAAGGCCGAGGAGTACGGCTCGCACGACAAGACGTTCGAGGTCCCCGAGGGCGGCGTCGCGAACATCACCGACCTGGCGACGGGCGAGGTTCTGCTGACTCAGAACGTAGAAGAGGGCGATATCTGGCGTCTGTGCATCGTCAAGGATGCGCCGATCCGCGACTGGGTTGCACTGGCCGTACGCCGTACCCGTGAGTCCGGCATGCCGGTCGTCTTCTGGCTGGACCCGTACCGCCCGCACGAGAACGAGCTGATCGGCAAGGTGCGCAAGTACCTGAAGGATCACGACACCGAGGGTCTGGACATCCAGATCATGTCGCAGGTCCGCGCCATCCGCTACACGATGGAGCGCCTCATCCGCGGGCTGGACACCATCTCCGCGACGGGCAACATCCTCCGCGACTACCTGACCGACCTGTTCCCGATCCTCGAGCTCGGCACGTCTGCCAAGATGCTCTCCATCGTTCCCTTGATGGCAGGCGGCGGACTGTACGAGACCGGTGCAGGCGGCTCGGCTCCGAAGCACGTCAAGCAGCTCATCGAGGAGAACCACCTCCGGTGGGACTCGCTGGGTGAGTACCTCGCTCTCGCGGTCAGCCTCGAAGACCTCGGCACCAAGACCGGCGGCAAGGCAACGGTTCTCGGCAAGGCACTCGATGCAGCCACCGGAAAGCTGCTCGAGAACAGCAAGGGCCCGTCGCGCTCGACCGGCGAACTCGACAACCGCGGAAGCCAGTTCTACCTCGCTCTGTACTGGGCGGAGGAGCTCGCCGCACAGACCGAGGATGCGGATCTGGCGAAGCACTTCAAGCCACTGGCAAAGGCATTGGCGGAGAACGAAGAGCAGATCGTCAAGGAACTGAACGAGGTACAGGGGCAGGCCGTCGACATCGGCGGATACTACTTCCCCGACCAGGAAGCCACCGCCGCCGTCATGCGTCCGAGCAAGACGCTCAACGAGGCTCTGGCCGGCTTCATCGCCTGACCCCACGTGGGTGGAAATGTAGGCCAGGGCCTACATTTCCACTCACAACGGGTTTCGACATGAACAGCCCGTTCGAGCGGTAACCCTATCTGGCTGTCCGATCGTACGAAGCCATTGAAGCCCCCGACTAGTAGACGACCGGTCTACTAGCGTGTACGGTAAGGGTCATGCCAGAGATCGAAACTACCGATACGCGTGAGGCAATCATTGCGTGCTCTCGGGATCTGATGGCTCGAAAAGGTTACACAGCAGTTGGTTTGAGTCAGATATTGACGGCGGTGCACGCTCCCAAGGGTTCGTTCTACTACCACTTCGCATCGAAGGATGCGCTGGGCGAGGCGATGCTGAAGTCGTACTTCGCGGACTACTTGGCGGACTTCGACGCAATCCTGAGCCGTAAAGATCGGACGTGGGCACAGCGGATCGAGGACTACTTCGAGTCGTGGATCGAATCGCAGAGCAGTTTCGACTGCCAGGGGAAATGTCTGGCGGTCAAGCTGGGTGCGGAGGTGGCGGACTTGTCGGAGTCCATGCGCATCGCGCTGAGGGACGGCATCGCGGCAATCACCGAGAGGATCGAACGTGCCATCCGCGCAGGCGTGGCGGAGGGTTCGGTCTCGTTCGGGGGAGACCCGCGCCTCGTGGCGGCGTCTTTGTACGATCTGTGGCTCGGCGCGAGCGTCACGGCCAAGCTGAGTCGCACTACCGAGTCGATGGACGGTGCGCTGGTGCTGTCGAAAAGCATTCTGGGTATCTGAGCTGCGGTGTGCCTATCGTGCATACCTGTATCCGTTAGTAGACGACCGGTCTACTACAAGAACAAAGGTGGAAAACATGAAGGTTCTGATGGTTTTGACCTCGCACGACACCCTGGGGAGCACTGGCCGCAAGACCGGGTTCTGGCTCGAAGAACTCGCCGCGCCGTACTACCGATTCAAGGACTCGGGCGCGGACATCACGCTGGCATCACCGGCGGGCGGTCAGCCGCCGCTCGATCCCAAGAGCAACGAACCGGATTTCCAGACCGACGACACGCACCGATTCGAAGCCGACGAGGCCGCCGGTGCTCAGCTTGCCGAGACGGTCCTGCTGAACTCCGTCGACGTCACCGACTTCGACGCAGTCTTCTACCCGGGCGGGCACGGACCGCTGTGGGACCTCGCTGAGGATCGTGACTCGATCTCGCTGATCGAAACCGCCCTGCGAAACGACATCCCGGTCGCGTTGGTCTGCCACGCGCCGGGTGTACTGCGGCATGTCACAGGATCCGACGGTAGCGCGCTGGTCAAGGGTCGGACAGTCACTGGATTCACCAACACCGAAGAAGACGGCGTCGGGCTGACCGACATTGTCCCTTTCCTCGTCGAGGACGAGCTCGTCGGGCTGGGCGCTGCCTACAGCAAGGGCGCAGACTGGGAGTCGTACGTCGTTCGCGACGGAATCTTGATCACCGGGCAGAACCCCAACTCCTCGGCCGCCGCTGCGACCGAGCTCCTCGAATTGGTCGACGGACGGGTTTCGGCTGATCGGTGATGCCCTTCGTGGGTGGAAATCCATGGCTCGCTGTGGATTTCCACCCACCTAGGATTCCCCACTCCAGTCAGGGCGCTCTTGCCTCCTGCAGGGACAGCACGAAAGCGACGGTGTCACAACCCCGTCACGAATCGGTGTATGGGTAGACGTGCTGCCGCCCGTTTTGCGAAGGTGTCGTGAGTGGAAATGTAGGCCCTGGCCTACATTTCACTCACGAAAGGGGAGAGGTTATGCGAAAAGTGTTGCGAAGAGCCGTGGTAACGACGGCGTTGTTCGGTTCGCTGGTCCTGGGTGCGGGCACGGCTGCCGCGGCGCCGCAGACCAGCATCACGCCGGTTCCGGTGGTCACCGGCTTTCAGATCGCTCCGGGTGCTGTGCCGGGTGGGTTGTTCCAGACCATTCCGATGAAGACCACCGTCGGAGCAGAGCCTGGTGTCGTGACTATCTCCGCTGCGAACGTCGCTGCGTGGGACCCCCAGTATCCCTATCGGTTCTTGACGGTGCATTGGCGCAATCTAGCTACTGGTGCAACGGGTTCCGAGGGTCTGCGGCACTGGGAGCTGTCGGGTTACGAGAGGCCGCCGTACGATCCGGCGATTCCGAACGGCAACGTTCCGCTCGAGCTCACCGGAGAGGGTTTGCCGACGGAGGTGGTGGCGAAGACGGGTGCAGGGCCGGTTGCCATCGTCGTGACTCATTCGCGCGAATACTGGGGGCCGCCGCGGGTGGACACCCTCATTCCGGGTATCGGTGTGGTGTTGGTGCCCTGACGGCGATTCAGGCGAAAGTCCTCTGGCTCGCTTCCCGCTTGGATGGCGCACCCTGGCTATCCGGCCGTATGGGTGAACCATCCAAGCGATGGAGCCGTCAGTACGCGCGAGCTTCCTGCATGGACAGTACGAACCCGTGTCCACCGCCTGCGTCGCACATCATTGCGTCCTCTCTCGACGTGCAGGTGAAACCGTTGTAGCTGATGGAGTGGTCGTACGGCAGGATCTGGTCGGGGTCGCCGCCGAACACTCCCTGGTTGAAGCAGTTGGGAGTCGCCTTGTTGGGGGACAGGAAGAATCCTTTGGACAATTGGTCGACCGTGAAGGTCGGGTTGGTGCAGTTGGCGCCGTCCGGGACCGGCGCGTCGGCTGCTTGGCATCCCGACGAGAATTCGCCTTCGGTGATGTGGCAGTAGATGTTGCGCGACGGCGACACCCATTCGACTCCGTCGCGGGTCTCCATGGCGAAGTCGGCGGGATCGACGGCGGTGACGGTGGGTGGGACGGCTGTCGTCGGCTGAGACGAGGTTGCCGACGACAGCGAGGGCGCGGCTTCGTCGTTCGTCGTTCCGCATGCGGTCAGCGCGGCGATTGCACACGCGGTGACGAGGGCATGTCGTGCCCGCCGGTATCTCACGTTCACGATTCGCGTCATCGCATGTCCTCACCGGTGGCTGCGGAGTGCAACACTTCCATGCAGAACATCGGGGTGGGTCGACGCGTTGTTAGCGGAGTGCATGTCACGACCCCGTCACGATATGCACGTCGGGTTCGAGATGGTCTGCCTCTCAACCCGCTTCGACGACGTCGGGGGCTGCGGGCAAGGCCGGCAGCTCCACCGGATACAACTCGAAACTGCCTTTCATCCCTTTGAGTTCCACCTCGCGCGGTGTGCCGAGATCGATGTCGTACGCCTTGATCAGTGCGCGACGGACGGGTTCACTGACGAGAATCTCGCCGCCCTCGGCTTGACTGGCGACACGTGCCGCCATGGCGACGTTGAGCCCGAAGAGGTCGTCGCCCCGCCGGACAGAGCTGCCGACGTGAATACCCATGCGCACACGGATGCCGCTCCACTTGTCGGGTTTGGCGCGCAGCGCGTCCTGGACTTGAATTCCGCACCGAACTGCCTGCGCCGCGTCGGAGAACGCGATCATGAACCCGTCGCCCTGATTCTTCACGACGTGGCCGCCGTGCCGCTCGACGTGTGTCGTGATCAGCCGGTTGTGTTTTTCGAGCAACTTCAACCATCCACGATCGCCGAGTTCTTCGTTGCGTGCCGTCGAGCCTTCGATATCCGAGAAGACGACCACCACGTCACCGTCGGCCGTCATCCTGGCGAGGTCCGGGCGTTCGACTTGCGCCCAACCTGCCAGGTCTTCGACCGAGTTGCGCACGGTGGCTCCGAAGCCCTTCTGGATCAGTGAGTCGGCTGTGTTGAAGGTGGTTCGGATTGCGAGCGGGACCAAACCGCGTCGCCGACGCCGGGGCGAGTCCCGGCGTGCGCGTTCGAGGGCCACTCGTGTGTCCTTCAACTTCGTGCGCGAGACGATGAGGAGCACTCCGAGCGCAACGATGACGGCGAGTTCCACGCCGGCTGCCACTATCCACAGGGTCACATGCTCATCTTCGTCGGAGTCGCGCAGTCACGGGCAAGTACCCCGTACTCTTCGCTGCCCGGTCGAGTGATTCGAGCGATCAAGCAGTGGAGCGAACTGCTTACGATAGGCCGTCGGACTCACCCCGAACGCCGACGCGAAGTTCTGGCGGAAGGTCACCGCGCTGCCGAATCCGCATGTGGCAGAAATGCGTTCGATGGTGCGACTGCTCGTCTCCAGCAATGTCCTTGCCTCGTTCAGTCGCTGATCCAGGACCCACTTCGCTGGCGTCGATCCGGTCGCCAGCTGAAATTGTCTGATGAAGTTGCGTCGGCTCATGCGTGCCCGTTGGGCGAGTCGCTCGATGGGCAGGGGCTCGTCGAGTCGGCCGAGGACCCACTCCATCACGTCGGCGATAGCGGTGTCCTCGGCGGCCTTGGGCAGTGGCCGCTCGATGTACTGCGCTTGACCGCCTTCGCGGTGCGGCGCGACGACGAGACTGCGTGCGACGCGCGTGGCCGCTGCAGAACCGAGGTGCTTGCGGACGATGTGGAGGCATGAATCGATCGACGACGCGGTGCCTGCGGAGGTCATGACGTCACCGTGGTCGATGTAGAGGACGGATTCGTCGATGTCGGCCTGGGCGTTGCGTTCGCGGAGATCGCGCATCTTGGTCCAGTGCGTGACGGCCGTGCGGCCGCCGAGCAGTCCGGTGTCGGCCACGGCGAAAGATCCGAGGCACAGGCCTGCGATCTGCGCTCCGCGCGCGTGCGCGGTGCGGAGTTGGTCCGCCAGTGCAGCGCCGATCGGGGGAAGCGTCTCCGGCCACGACGGGACGATGACGATGTCCGCCCAGTCGACGGTGCTCGGGTCCGCGATGTCGCCGAGTGTGTAGCCCTCCGTCGTCAGGATGGATCCCGCACGATCGGACCACAGTTGCGTGTCCCAGTCCGACGCCAGATTCAGCCGTGCCACCTCTCCGAACACCATCAGCGGGGCTGCGAGGTGGAACATCGTGATTCCGTCGAAGGCGTACAGCGCGATCTTCATCGGCCCCCCACGTCGTTTGGCGCTATTTCATCGAAAGTATGCATCCGTGCCACTCGTGCGCACAACCCGTGTCAGCGCAGGATTGGATTCGACGCTGTCGAACGCCCCCGATCAGGAGAAGAACATGACCACACCACGCCGCGCACTCATCGTCATCGACGTCCAGCAGGAATACTTCGAGGGATCGCTGAAGATTCAGTACCCACCTCGTGACGAATCGCTTGCCAACATCGTCAGCGCACTCGACGTTGCTACAGCGCAGAGTCTTCCCGTTGCGATCGTGCAACACGAGATGCCGGAAGGTTCGCCCGCCTTCGTCAAGGGAACACCCACCTACCACCTGCACCCGGTTATCGAGGCCCAGCTTCAGCCGTCATGGAAGCGCGTCGAAAAGAAGTTCAGCAGTGTGTTCGCGGGCACGGACGTCGCCGAGTGGCTGAAATCCGAGGGCGTCGACACCGTCACGATCGTCGGCTACATGACCAACAACTGCGACCTCGCGACGTCGGCGGACACCGAGGTCCTCGGCCTCACCGCAGAGATCCTGTCCGACGCCACCGGCGCGATCAACCTGTCGAACGAGGCCGGAACCGTCTCGGCCGAACAACTGCACACGGCGCTGATGGTGCTCTACCAGTCCAACTTCGCGTCGGTGACGACTACCGCCGACTGGACCGAAGCCGTGAAGTCCGGCCACGCAGTGCCGTCGAGCAATCTGGTGGTCTCGGCCGCACAGGGCAACGAGGCGGTCGCCTAGCTGCGCTGGATGGACGCGACGGACGCAATCGGAGTGGGTGGCGTCGACGCCGTCGTACGACGCGGGACTCTGGGGAGAGTCAAGTTGCTGCGATCAGTACGATCCCGCCGAGTACCACTGCGGAACCAGCTAGGCGCCGTACCGGATTGGCCTCGTGAAACAGCCACCATGCCAGCAGGGAACCGATGACGATCGACGACTCGCGTGCTGGGGCGACGACCGACAGCGGCAAAGTTTTCATGGCAATCAGAACCAGAATGTAGGCAGCGGGGGACAACGCTGCGACGACCGAGACTTCACGCCAGTAGGTTCGGAGCAGCTGCCGAATTTCGGTGCCCTTACCGAGGGCTTTCGGAGTGAGCAGCAGGGACTGCATCGACACTGCCAGAGCGAAATACGTGATCGGGGCGAGGTGCAGTGTGACAACCGAGAAGTGGTCCCACAGCGTGTAGGCAGCAATTGCCGCGCCGGTCGCGGTGCCGAAGAGCACCCCGGTTCGGGTCGAACCACTCTGTCCTCGGCGAAAGCCCGTCACGACGACTATTCCGATCAGGATGACGATGCCGCCGAGCAGTGGAAGGACCCCGGGTCGCTCACCGAGAACAGCGACCGCAACTATCACTGTGATCAACGGTCCCGTACCACGCGCCACCGGGTAGACCACGTTGAGATCGGCACGTGCATAACCGATCTGAAGGGTGATGGAATATGCGATGTGAAGGATGGCAGTGACGAGCGGTCCGAGAACCAGGGCCCACGACGGGGTCCAGTCGCCGAGAACCCACGCGACAGGGAGGCAGAGTAGCGCTGAGGCTGTCATGTACACCCACACGAACAGTGCTGCGTCGCCGGTGAATCGTTTGGCGGCGATGTTCCACACAGCGTGCAGCACTGCGGCCAACCCTACGAACCCCAGGGCTACATTGTTCACCGGTGGTCCGCTGCAGGAGTATCGAAGCCCATCGATTCCGCACGGCGAGTTCTTTCCATGTCTGCCAACGCAACTCCCGCATGTAGCATGTCGACGACGGTGAGATGCGCCAATCGGCTGCTCGACTGAGCGAGCTGCAGATCGAGTTCGGATCCGCCGGCTACCAATACGTGCTCGGCGACGTCGACGAGTGGCGACGCCGTGAAACTCGTGATGGCGACGACGGTCGCGCCCGCATGCCGCGCAGCGTCGGCCACCGCCACGGTCTGCGGAGTGATCCCGGTGTGACTGACGATCAGAAGTACATCCGATGGCCGCAGGAGGCGCGCGACGACGAGCGTCGACAGGTGGTCGACGGGGGCCTGGACCATCAATCCGATCGAGGAGAACCGGAAGGCTGCGTCCGCTGCGACGGCGGCGGACGTTCCGGAACCCGACACCAGGATGCGGCCCGCGCGGTTCACCGCCTCGACGGCGTTCTGCAGTACTGCTCCGTCGAGTGTGCCCCGTACTGCCTCCACGACACTGACATGGCTGGACAGTATGGATTCGACCAATTCGTGTGGAGTTCGAATGTCCGTCAACCGCGGAGGTGGGACGAACATCCCTGCGCCACCGGAGGCTCGAGCCACGGCGAACTTGAGATCGCTGAAACCGGTGAAACCGGCTGCACGTGCGGCGCGCACCACCGTCGCGTTCGACACGCCGGCACGCTCGGCCACTTCGGCGGTGGATGCAGTCTGGACGAATTCTGGTTCGTCGAGAACGGCGCGGATCACCGACGCGTCACTGGCTCGCAGGCTCGGTAGAACGGCCCGCAGTGCGGCCTGGAGGCTCGTCATGTCGAACGGGTGCGTCGGTGGGGTCATCGGGACTCTCCGTGTCGGTGAGCGATCTCCCTGGAAGGTATCAGCGTTTCATACATTGCAACAAATAGGTAACTCGGTTTCCATGCCGTTGCTGGATGTAGTCGAGGTACGTGTGTCGGTCTCGTATGGAACTGTGGGGTCTGGTTCGGGAATCAGACAGACACGACAGGGGAGTGCCGATGACCAAGCCTGACGAGGCCGTGGACAGACCGCTCATGGAGGTCGTCTTCGACGCCATCGACGAGGACCGACATTTGGCCGACGACGCGAAGTACCTGGTGCTCGCGGCACTCGAAGGCGACAAAGCCCTGAGCGATCAGCTCGACGGCGTCACGTTGCTGCAGGCTCGTCGGGCCGCTCACGGTGAGATCGAGGCTGATCCGGTCGGAGCGTTTCTGACGTCCATCGCGGTCGCAGGGTTTCGCGGTATCGGGCCTGAGTCGGAGCTGACGCTGCATCCCGCGCCCGGCATCACCATCGTCAGCGGCCGCAACGGTTCGGGCAAGTCCAGTTTCGCCGAGGCGCTCGAGTTCGCTGTCACCGGAAAGAGCTACCGGTGGGAGAAGAAGGCTGCGTTGTGGAAGGAAACCTGGCAGAACCTACACGAGTCGTCGGAGTGCTTCGTGCGCGTCGGACTCACGGTCGAGGGCTCGGACCCTACCGTCGTCGGCGTCGACTGGGCGAAAGACGCGTCACTCGAAGACAACGCGACGTGGACGCAGGTCGGGAAAGCCAAGCGCATCGCGGGCACCGATGCGTTGGGTTGGAAGTCGGCGGTCGAATTGCATCGCCCGATCCTGTCCTACGACGAAATCGGGGGCTTGATCGAGGACAGCCCGTCGATGTTGTACGACGCGCTCGCGAAACTCCTCGGACTCGAGGAGATCACCGACGCCGAGAAGCGTCTCACCGCAGCACTCAAACTCGCCAGAGTCCCTCGCCAGCAGGTCAAGGGCGAGCTGGCGTCGCTCAAGCGCATCGTCGCGGATTCTGCCGACGAGCGAGCAGCCAAGGCTGCGGCGCTGTTGAAGAAGCGTTCGATCGACGTCGGAGCCGTGGTTGCCCTGGCTACGGGTAGCGACACGGGCAGTGCGCCGGAGCTGGCAGGTCTGCGTGCTGTGACTGCGTTGTCCGTCCCGCTCCACACCCAGGTCGACGTCGTCGTCGGGGCTCTTCGGTCGGCATCGGCGGGCGCGCAGGTGTTGGCGAACGACGCCTTCGACATTGCCGAACGACGCACGGCACTGCTCGGTGCGGCACTCGAACTTCACGGCAAGACCGGCGCATCGGAGTGCCCCGTCTGCACCACCGGGACACTCGACGACGCGTGGGCAGAGTCTGCACAGCGGCGGATCTCCGCGGAGGACGACACGCTGGCGCAGTACAAACAGAGTCGGCGCGACCTGGACCGAGCCCGTCGGGACGCGGCGGCATTGGTCGACGAACTGGCCGACGCCGGGGACGTCGACCTGCCATCGGCGGCGGCGTATCGCGATGCGGTCGCGGCGGTGCGTGCGGCGTCCGAAGCCGATCTCGCCGAACATCTGTCCGTCACGCTTCCTGCGGTGGTGGCGTCGGGTGCGGCGCTGAGGCAGGAAGCTCTCGATGCGATCGAGGCGCGGGAGGACACGTGGGCGCCTATTGCATCGCGGTTGGCGTCGTGGGCGCAGATGGAAAACAAGGCCGCCGAGACCGATGAGGTCGTGGAGACTCTCGATGCCGCCAAGAAGTGGATGACCGCTCATGCGGCCGATCTCCGCAATCAGCGGCTGGCGCCCATCGCGGAGCAGGCGCGCGAGATCTGGGCCGAACTCCGGCAGGAAAGTAACGTCGACATCGGAGCAATCAATCTGGAGGGCAGCAGTACTCGTCGTAAAGCGGTATTGAAGGGGACGGTCGATGGCGCGCCGTCGGAGGCGTTGTCAGTGATGAGTCAGGGCGAGTTGCATGCCCTCGCGCTGGCGTTGTTCATTCCGCGGGCGACGACGCCGAACAGTCCGTTCCGGTTCATCGTGCTCGACGATCCCATCCAGGCAATGGATCCGGCGAAGATCGACGGCTTCATCCGCGTCCTGTCGAGACTGGCCGAGACCCGTCAGGTCGTGGTCTTCTCTCACGACGACCGACTCGCCACCGCCATCCGGCACATGGCCGTCGATGCCAGGTTGGTGGAAGTCACGCGTGAGACCGGCTCGAAGATCTACGTCAAGGAGACGCTCAATCAAGCGAAGCGGTACGTCTCCGACGTCCGTGCGCTCGTGAAAGACGACGGAGTTCCCGACGACGTGAAACGCCGGGTAGCGCCGGGATTGTTCCGGTTGGCACTCGAATCGGCTGCACAGCAATTGTTCTACGCGAATCGGCACAGGGCGGGGGAGAGTCGAGAGGAAACGGAGAAGCGCTGGGGCGAAGTGCACAAGACTCGGCAACGGCTTGCGTTGGCAGTGCACGGCGACGCCGACAAGGATGTGGCCGGGTGGCTCAGCTATCGACCTGAACGGCACCCTACTCTCAGACTCGCCAACGCCGGCGTACACGGTGCAACAGTGACCGTCGATTCGATCGCGGTCGATGACTTGGGCCGAATGGTCGACGGAATGCTGAAGGCATGAGCGCCGTTTCGCTGCGCAACGCGGAGAGATTGCTCGACGGGAGTGTGGGTGCAGCGGGGAGCTCTGCGCGGCTTGCTGCCTTTCTGGCGCGGCAGGCGTTGGAGGACTTGGTCGACGAGCGTTGTCGTGCACTCGGCGTCGATGCACCTGGCGCGAACATGCGGTCGAAGCTGGTCGTTCTTCGGTCCTTGGACACTGCCGAACGCGCAGACGCTGCCGCGATGGCCTGGAACCGGCTCAGCAACGTGTGCCACCACCACGCTTACGAACTGGCGCCCACGGTGTCCGAGGTGCGGCACCTGTGCAGGGTGGTGGCAGTGTTGCTCGAGCCGGGTCCGGTCGCGTGAACTGGTGCTGATGAACCACCGCCCTATTACTCTCGCTACGTTGGGTGCCTGGGTGATCAAGTGCAATCCCGCGTCCACGGATCTTGCGCCAATGGTTGCCTCGGGTAAGGCACACGAATGGTGGTGCGTTGCGGACAACTATCGAACTCGCTTGATGGCCGAGGGCCACCCGGTTCTGTTCTGGGTCAGTGGCCCTCGGCGGCGCGGTGTGTGGGGAGCCGGTCACTTGACCGGTGTTGCGGTGCCGGGCGAGCGGTGGAAGGTGCCCACGGACATCTCGTTGTTCGACGAACCCATTCTTGCGGAGAAACTTTTTCACTTCCCCGAGTTGGAAGTGTTCCGGTCACCTCAGCAGGCCAACCCGTCCTGGATCGATCGTGATGCGTGGTCGAGGATCAGTGAACTTCTTCTCCAGAAGTGATCGACCCGAGAGACCCTTCGTCAGGGCGTGAAGACGTACACCGGCCGGTCCATGTACGTCGCTGACCCCGGGACGAAGAAGAGCCGGTTCAGGGTGACGTGATTGCCCCAGAGATCGGTTTGACTGCAGAAGCCCTGTCCGCGGGCCCATGAGCAGCGGATGGGTTGGGACGTGCCATACGGGCTGATGAGCAAGGAAGCATCGCTGCGAGAACCGTAGGCCGCGGGATCGAGGACACCGACGAACGAGTCGGTCGCGTCCACCGGGCCCGGCAGGTAGTACACGGGGTCTGCTGATGCGGCCGGAGCCGCAACCGCGGCGATACCGACGGCGAGGACGATTGCGGCGAGTATCCGTTTCAACATCGTTGCTCCAGTTGCCGAGGGCACGTTCGGTGATGATTCGTGAATCGCCCGACCGAAAGTGCTCGTTACCTCGGAGTGACGACTCGTGCCTTCAGTGCACTGCACCGTGGTCGCTCGAGGCGGACAACTCTGGTTGACTGGTTCACGTCACTGCGGGCACGAGGGGTCGGCTCGGTAACGTTCCGGGCTGCGGTGATCCATGGGATCTGCAAGAGGGCGTGCCTGAGGACGATGCGACAGTTTTTGCGATGGTGGTATCACCCCGCCGACTACGACTGGACCGTCGCGTATCACCGACGGGATCCGCTTCTTCGCAATGCCAACTGGGCGGTGTCGTCGTGGTGCGGACTGTATGCAGTGCTCTGCGTGCTGGCGGCGCACACGCCTGCCGGTGTGCCAGATGGGAACGGGCGGGTGATCGCGTATTCGCTCGCGGCGACCGCAACGGTCATCGCCCTGGTGTGGCTCCGCCGGTCCTGGCTTTCGCGGACGATGTCGCGAGTGTTCGTCGGCTATCTCGAAATCGGTGCTGTCGTGCTGCTCCTGTCGTTGCGGGATCCGTTCGTGGCTTTGCCGTGCGCGGCTGCTCTGGGAGTCATCGGCAGCTACATCGTCACGTTCCACAGCCCGAAGCTGTTCGTCGCTCATCAAGTTCTGTCGGTCACCACGGTCGGGATCTTGTTCACCGAAGCGGTGACGTCGCCGGATGCCGATGTGGTGCTGGCGTGTGCGTACCTCGTGGTCCTGACGCTCGTGCTGTTTTCGGCGCCAATCCTCGCGCACATGCTTTTGCTGTTGCTTCGGCGTGATGCTGCGTCCGCGTTCTACGACCCGCTGACCGGTCTGTTGAATCGGCGTGGGTTCGATTCCGTGTTCGCCGAGCGCGTGCGGGGCCCTGGTTCCCTGATGATCGTCGATCTCGACGATTTCAAAGGCATCAACGACAGCTACGGGCATGCTCACGGCGACATGGTGCTCAGAGACATCGCGAGCACCCTGTACGCGGAGTTCCCGGCGCCTGCACTGTCGGCGCGGATCGGGGGAGAGGAATTTCTGATCCTGGTCGAGGCGGAAGACGCCGAGGCGCTCGCGCGGGCACAGCGGCTCCTCGTCCACCTGGACAAGGGACGAGCGGGCAGCACGACGGTGAGCATCGGTGTTGCACGGCTGCCGGCCCGCTCGTCGGTCGAGGATCTCTGGCGTGCCTGCGACAGGGCCGACGCCGCGATGTACACGGCCAAGAAGGCCGGCGGAAACTCCATTCACGTCGACGACACTCGACCGACCGATCTGTGACGCGGGTGGACCTCAGAACAGAGTTGGCTCCGCGTATCGGCCTTCGCGCGCCTCTCGCCGACGGGCGTTCCACCGTTCGACGAGCCACATCTCCACCAGCTCGGGGCGGGTACCGATGTCCGACGCCCAGCGGGTGAGCAGTTCGACGTAGCGCTCGTACCGCTTGCGGGTGAATCCGGTGACCGCGGGATCCTCCAGCCACCCCTCGTGGATGAGCGTCGAGACGCCGTACTGGTCGATGAGCTGAGCCTTGCCGCGCTCGACGGACGTCTCGGTGGCCCACAGGAACGTGGCCATCAATGACATTCCGACACCGGGTGTATCCGGCCAGCCGGACCACGAGCCGCCTGGTAGCTCGGGAACGATGCGGTCTCGAATGCACCGGTCCAGGACGGCCCGGGTTTTCGCGAACGGGTCTTCGTCCGGCCGGCTGAGGTGCGGGTTCTGGACGTCGGGAAAACGTCGTTTCGATTTGCGGTTCCTGTGCCCACCCTGCCACGCCGCGCACAAGAACAGCAGACCGAGCGACGGCTGATCGCCCACGACGAGGGCGGTGCCGACGCGTAGATCGTTGCGCTGCACGATGGCCGAACCGTCGCTGACGACGGCGCCGTCGAGGTCGCGTCCGCGCAGGCGGATGTCATGGCCCGCGTTGCGGAGATGCAGGTTCCACCAATCGAGATCCACCTCGACCCCGTCGTCGAGAACCTGCAACTCGTAGCTGCGCAACTGGCACCACTGAACACAGGCCTTCGGCGGTGTGAATCCGTCGTCGAGTTGTGACATGCCGATATCTTGGCACCGGGCACCGACACGTTCGATCGACGCCGGGAGCCGCACCGCCGACCTCAGGAAGCGCCGGGAGCGACGGATGCTCGGAGTATGCCCGGTCGCGTCGGGACGAGGACGCGTGCGAGGTCCGTGAGGGGTACCGGGGCGTCGACCAGTTCGGCCCAGGGGTACCGATCACCGGTCGTATGCAGGAAGTCGACGGCCTGGGTCAGGTGGTGTGGCTCGTAGTTGTGCACGCCGGTGATGGTCAACCATCCGCGCACGACGCGTTCGGGGTCGACGCTGATCGGTGGGCCGGGGGTGACCGATCCGGCCAGAACGAGTCGCCCACCGGTGTCGAGTCTTCCGAGCGCAGCTTGGACCGCTGCCGCGGCGCCGGTGAAGTCGATTGCCACGTCCACCGACTGATCGTCGTCGTCGATGGCGCCGAAGGCACGGGCGTGACTTTGCCGCTGAGGATTGTGATCGACGACGAACACGCTCACTGCACCTCGATGAGCCGACGCGGCGGCCGCGGTGATGCCGAGCATTCCCGCGCCGTAGATCAGCACCCGTCGGCCGACCAGGTCGCCCGCGGCCTGGAGCGCCGCCATCACGGTCGCCGTCGCGCATGCCGCGGGCGCGGCCACGGCGTCGGGCATCGTCTCGGGTACGGGCGCGATCGCGGTGCCCTTCGGCAAGACGATGTGCCGGGCGTAGGAACCGCTCAGAGCCCATTCGCCGACGGCGGATTCGTGCCCCACCTTGCGTACGTCGACGCACTTCGCGGTGAATCCCGACGCGCACCGCGCGCATCGTCCGCAGGGCACGGTCACCGACCACACCACCCGGTCACCGACCGAGGCCGACGCGTCGTCGCCTACCGCAACCACCGTCCCGACGGCCTCGTGCCCCAGAACGGACGGGCACGCCGCGGGGCGTCGACCCGTCACCGTGTGCAGGTCGCTCCCACACACGGTGGCGAGGGCGACCTCCACCAGAACGTCTCCCGACGTGAGTTCCGGGATCTCGAGGGTCTGTATGTCGATGCCGTCGGGCGTCCATACCGCTGCCTGCGTCAGACGAGGAGTGACCTGATCCATCCGGAAATCCTTTCGACTGCGTAGACGACGACGAAGATGACGAGGACGATGGCGCCTGCCACGTCGAAGTTGAGTGTGCGTATCGACTCGAACAACAGGAATCCGATTCCGCCTGCACCGACGATTCCGAGGATGGTCGAGGTGCGGATGTTGACGTCGAGCAGATACAGGCTCGATCCGACGATCGACGGAACTGCCTGCGGCACGACTGCATTGACGATCTTGTTCCACCAGCCACCGCCGACGGACGATACCGCTTCGAGCGGACCGGAGTCGATCTCCTCGACCGCGTCGGCGACGAGCTTTCCGAGGAACCCGACGGAGCCGATCGCGAGCGCGCACGTGCCGGCAACCGGGCCCAGGCCGAGCGCTGCGACGAACACGACCGCAAGGATGAGCTCCGGTACGGCGCGGACCAGCAGGATCCATGATCTGGCCAGCCAGTACACCACCGGATGAGGAGTGACGTTGCGTGCGGCGAGGATGCCGACCGGGATGGACAGAACGATGCCGATGGCGGTGGCGACGATGCCGATCGCGATGGTCTGCACGGTGGCGTCGACGAGATCTGCACCGAGAGAGGAGAAGTCCGGTGGGACCATGCGGCCGAACACCTCGATCGACGGCCCGATCCAGGTGAACAACGACCTGGGGTCGAGTTCCAGGACGACGAAGGACGCAATAGTGGTGACGATCAGAACGGCCGACGCGCCCATCTTCATGGCGCGATCGCGAGCGGGTCCCGCCGCCGACGGGACGAGCAGCATTCGCCGCAAAAGGATGGCAGCCAACTCCATCGCCGCGATGATGGCGAGGATCACGAGAACGATGCCGAGTGCACGGGGATAGATCAACCCGCGCAGGGCGTCCTGCAGAGCAAAACCGATACCGCCCGCGCCGACGAATCCCAGCACGACGGACATCCTGAGGTTGATGTCGATCCGGTAGACGAACGCTGCGATCCATGCGGGAATGACCTGCGGTACAACAGCATTGATCATCTCTCGGACGTAGCCGACGCCGGTGGCGCGCACGGCTTCGCGTGGTCCGCCGTCGGCCTCCTCGATGGCGTCGGCGAACAGCTTGCCGAGCATGCCGATCGAATGCAGTGCGAGGGCGAGAATGCCCGGCAACACACCGATTCCGAGGGCGCGGACGAACAGGACGGCGAACAGCAGGTCGGGCATCGCGCGGCAGAAGGTGATGATCGCGCGCGCCACGCTGTAGACGATCGGGTGCGGCGTCGTGTTGCGTGCCGCGAGGAACGCCAGTGGTACGGAGACGATCGCGGCCAGAACGGTGCCGAGCACTGCCATCAACAGGGTGTCGAAGGCGAGCGAGACGATCCGGCCGGTGTCGTCGACGCGGGGTGGGAGCATCCGGCCGAGCAGTCGTTGCACGTCTTCGAGCCCGTCGACGAGCGCGGCGGGTGCGAAATCGATGTAGCCGGCGGACAAGAGCGTCAGCACGACCGCGATCGCGCCGAGTGACGGCAGAAGCCACCGCCGTCGGGACTCGGTCTGTGGGGGTTCGGTTTTCGGTTCCAGGGTGATGGTCACCGCTTCGCCGCCGAGCGTGTGTCTTCCTCCGGTGCGATCCGCTGGTAGATCGGCATGATGTCCTCTCGTGCCAGTCCTGCGGCCGGTCGATCGAGAACGATTTCGCCGTCGCGCAGCCCGACGAGTCGGTGTGCCCACCCGAGCGCGAGGTCGACCTGGTGCAGGGTGCACACCACCGTCAGCTTCTCCTCGGTGCAGACGCGTTGTAGCAGGTCCATGACGATTCCGGCGTTCTCCGGGTCGAGCGATGCGACGGGTTCGTCGGCGAGGACGATGCTCGGCCGCTGCATCAGCGTGCGAGCGATGGCGACGCGTTGCTGCTGACCGCCGGAGAGAGTGTCGGCGCGGCGTTCGGCGAAGTCGGCGAGCCCGACGCGGTCGAGGCACCGAAGTGCCTCGGCGCGCATCGCTTTGGGATAGGTCACTGCGCCGTAGCGTGGAACGGCCAGTCGCCCGAGGCCTCCGACGAGAACGTTCTCGAGGCAGCTCAGACGTCCGACGAGGTTGAAGTGTTGGAAGATGAAGCCGACCTTCTTGCGGAGGTCGCGCACCGACCGTCGCGACGCCAGGTCGACTCGGGTGTCGAGGGCGGTGATGTTTCCCGACGTGATGGGATGCAGACCGTTGATGCAGCGCAGCAGAGTGGACTTCCCGGACCCCGAAAGGCCCAATAGCACCAGCATTTCTCCGCGGTGGACGTCGAGGTTGACGTTCTTCAGTGCGGTCGTGGTCCCGAACTTCTTGGTGACGTCGTGTGCGCTGACGACGATGTCCTTGCGCTCGATCAGGGGAGACATGGTCAGCCCTGGCACTTCTCGGAGCCGGTCACGTCGCAGACGTGGCGGACGCCGTCGTAGTCGCTGTCCTGGGCGGGCACGACGCCCCAGGCGTCTTCGTCGGTGATGCGGCATTCCTCGGAGCAGATGCCGTCGGCGATGAAGGCGTCGGAGTTCGTGCCCTCGCTGAAGATCGTTTTCAGCTTGTCGATCGCCTCGGTGCCGAGGTCGTTGTTGGCGGCGAACAGGGATCCGGCGATCGTCTCGGACTTCCACACCGTCTTCAGTTCACCGGGTGCGAGTTCGCCGTTGTCGATCATCGTCCGGTCGACCATGGTGTCGAACGCGAATCCGGCGTCGCAGTCGCCTGCTTTGACGGCGAGCGCCGATGCGTCGTGACCACCCGCGTAGATCGGCGTGACGCCTGCGGAGATGTCGCCCTCGGATCCCGAGGCGACGACGCCTTCCTCGATGAGGCCCGCAGACGGGTACAGGTATCCCGATGTGGAACTCGGGTCGACGAAGCACACCTTCTTGCCCGCGTAATCGGCGAGGGAGTTGACGGACGCGTTGTCCGAGCGTGTGATTCCGTAGGACTGGTATCCGGGTGGGGTTCCTTCGTCCTGGACGACGGCGCCCAGCGGCGTCATCTCGGCACCGTTGATTCCGGCGACCACGTAGGCGAACGGTCCGAAGAACGCGAGGTCGACGTTGCCGGCGATCAGGCCTTCGACGACGCCTGCATAGTCCGAGGCTTGCACGAACTCGACGGTGGCGCCCGTCTCGCGCTGGAGGCGCTCGATCACCGGGTCGTAGCTGGCCCGCAGGTCGGTGGAGTTCTCGGCGGGAATGGCTGCCAGCGTGATGGTTTCGGGAAAGCCCTGCTCGTTGGTGGCGTCGGCGCCGGAGCTGGAGCAGCCGGCGGCGACGAGGGCCGTCACCGAACAGATTGCGGCGGCGATGCCGGCGCGGCGGGAAGCGAGAGTGATCATGGCGGTGATGTCCGTTCTCGAGGTCTGTGTGGAGAGGGTCAGTGCAGGAGAAGAGCAGGGAGATCGGCGACGCTGGGGAGTACGTGCGTGGGATTGGCGGCGCGCAGTTGGTCTTCCGAGTGCGCGCCGGTGAGGACGCCGACGAGCACCGAGGCGCCTGCACGTCGTCCGGAGTCGATGTCGTTGGAGGTGTCACCGACGATGGTCACGGCCGTCATGTCGCTGACCTGCGCGCGTAGTGCGGCAGTCAACACCAGATCCGGAAACGGACGGCCGCGGCCGGCGTCACCGGGCGCCAGGTACGCGTCGGCGATGTTCTTCCAGCCGAGCGTGTCGAGGATGCGCTCCTGAGTTGCCGGCGAGAAGCCTGTTGTGAGAATGACTTTGGTGCCGGCGTCTCGTAGTCGTGTGATGGCGTCGGCTGCTCCGGCGATGGCGGTCACGCCGCTGTCGATCCGTGCGTCGTAGGCGGCTTCGAACGCGGAATTCGCAGCCTGGGCGCGGTCTTCGTCGCCGAACAGTGCGCGGAACACCTCGATTTTGGACTGGCCCATGGTGTCGAGGACGTATCGGCGCGCGTCCTCGCGTTCGGGGCCGGTTTCGGGGAGGCTCACCGAGGTCGCGGCGGCGTCGAACGACGCGAGGACCAGGCCGTCGTCGGACACGGTGGTGCCTGCCATATCCATGACGACGAGCTCGACGGGGAGGGTGCGTTCGGTGGCCGACGGTAGGTGGGCGAGGCTGGTGGCGTTGGGCATGAGGGAAACGATGTCGTTTGGTATAGACCAATGCGTGTTGCTGGCATGAACGGAACGTGAACGACTCTCGACAACTTAGGTCTAGACCAATTGCTGCTATGGTCAGGTCATGGTCGATGACTCGGAACCTCGGGTGCTCAAGCATCAAGTCGTGCGTCGCGAGTTGGACGCGCTGCTCGACGATCTGTCGCCGGGGGACCCGTTTCCGTCCGAGCGAGATCTGGCCGAGCGGCACGGGGTATCGCGGGAGACGCTGCGGCAGGCGATGCGAGAGTTGTTGGTAGCCGGGAGAGTCGAGCGCCGAGGGCGCGCCACCGTGGTCGCTGCGCCCAAAGTGGTTCTGCCACTCGCTATCGGCTCCTACACCGAAGCGGCGCGTGACAAGGGGCTGTCGGCAACTCGTATTCTCGTCGGCTGGACCGTCAGCAAGGCCGACGACGACACTGCCGAGCTGCTGCGTGTCGAGCCGGGTGATGCGGTCGTCCAGCTCGAGCGTGTGTTCACGACGGACGGTACACGCGTCGGCCTCGAAACCACGCGCATTCCGGAGTATCGGATTCCCGGTCTGGTGGAGACCTTCGACTACCGCGTCTCGCTCTACGCCGAACTACGCACCCGTGGAGTCGTTTTCGGTCGCGTCGTCGACACCATCGAAACGGTGCTGCCCGACGCCAGAGAAGCTGCTCTGCTGACGGTGGACACCCGGACGCCGATGTTCCTGCTCAATCGTGTCTCCTTCGACAAGGACGGTATGCCCATCGAACAGAGACGCTCCCTCTACCGTGGGGACCGCATGACCTTCACCGCGGAAATGCACGCCTGAGCTGACGTTTCTCTCGGTCGCGATGAATTTTCGGCGGGGGAGGGGTCGACACCCCCAGACCACCCGAAACCGCGGCAAGGAGCATTCAGGCGTGACCGAGAACGTAACCGACGAAAAATTCGTCGCCATGACACGGGACCAGCGAACAGCTACTGCAGAGCTGCTCGGCAGCCTGAGCGAGACGGAGTGGACGCACCCGACCTTGTGCGACGGCTGGACCGTCGAACATCTGGCGGCGCACCTGTCCATGCCCTTCAGAATCGGACTGCCCAGGCTGATGATGGCGATGATCTCGGCGCGGGGAGACTTCGACCGTGCGGCAGACCGATTGGCGCGCCGGGACATCGAGCGTATGACGCGCGTCCAGCTGGTCGAGGTGCTGCACGCCAACGTCTCCACCAAGTGGAAGGTCCCCGGCGGGGACCTCGCGGACTCCTTCTGTCACGACGTCATTCACGGACTTGATCTCACCGAGGGGCTCGGCCGCCCCCACACCGCCACCCCGGAGCAATTGCTGACGACGCTGAACGTCATCAAAACGAAGAACCGAATGGAACACTTCGGCGTCGATCTGCGCGGACACACCGCCGTGGCGTCGGACATGGACTTTCGCATCGGAAAGGGCCTGGAAATCACCCTTCCCGCCGGGCGTCTCGTCCTCCTCCTCACCGGCCGGGAATCAGTGGAGCAGCACCTGAAGCGTGCCGAATAGGCGGTCGAGGTGTTCCAGGCGGTATGGCCTCGGACGCAGCGAACTGAGGGATCATCACTCACCGCTGGGCTTGCCTATTGCCGACTTGGATTCGTTCGGCCGCGCCTGCAGAGCTGCAGGATATTTCGACAATACGACTGCTTGACGTGTTGTTGTGGATGACTGGGTCTCGGGGCGGGGCGACCGACCCTCAGAACAGCTTTGGATCCTCCGACAGCAGTTCGTCGGCGTAGCGATAGTTGCAGCCGAGTTCGCTCGTCATGTTGGCTTCCTGGTTGTCACGGAACCAGGTTGCGCATATTTCCGCAGCCAGGCGGCGATCTCGGGTGAACATGTAGCCGTCTGTGCAGTCGTGGAAGTGCTCTTGCAGGTACCACTTGTCGAGGGTGACTCCGGCAGTGGAGTAGTCGGTCAACATCAGATGGCCAAGTTCGGTGCGAGAACGGCGAACCATGTACACGTCATCGGCCATTACCTGCAGCTGGGCACACGGGACGTCGCCAGGATCGTCCTCGTTCTGGACGTAGTCGTTCGGACCGAGGTCGATGATGAGCGCTACTGGCTGATCGGTGAGGGATTCGACGAGCCATTCGATGGTGTACACCCACTTGTCGAGCTCGATGCGTGTGCCAGTTGGGGTGATGAACGCCTCCACGATCGCGCCGCCATCGATGGGTACAGCCCAGCCGGTGACCGGATCGCCCAACCCGATGAGGTTGAAGTCAGGTTCTTCACTGCGCCATAGGGCCTTCTGTGAAAGCTGACCGAGGTGGACGTTTCCTTCGTGGGCAATCTCCACGGACCACCCGGAGTAGTTGTGTTCGAGGTCTGCGATGACCGCATAGCGCTCCGCGTTGATTGTGGTCGCGAAATACCAACGGGGGCAGACCGAGGCGGGCGCGAGGCGGCTCGAACTGAGCTCCTCGTCGCCGATGTTGCGCGCAGCAGCGTTGTCGCCGGGGACAGACAACTGGATCTCCTCGTGCTGGGGAAGCAATTTTTCCCTCACTGTATCGGCGGGGTACGACATTTCGCCGCTTCGACTGCCTACCAGCGGACGCTCGCCGCGCTTACTCAAGCAGGTCCGGAAAGCGACTGGGTCGACTACCAGCGCCAGTGGGCTGGTCCGGGCGGGGCGTCGCCGAAGACGAAGTGGCACTGGTGGCATAACCAGGACCCGTCCGGGCCGAGAGGGTAATCGGCAGCGTCGACGTCCCAGGGGGCATCAGACGGTTGCACGTCCGTCACATAAGGCTGGTAGACACACTCAGTCGATCGCCTCGCGAAACACCTGGGGCATTGGGGGTTACTCGAGAATCGAAAGTCCAGGTAATTGAGAAATCCTTGGGTGCTCATGTCGAGATAACAAGTCTGGCAGAGGGCGGCAGGCCAATCGGAATAGTGATTTTCCACGTGTGAGTAAGCCGCTGCCAGATGCGTGTGGATCTGATCCGCGGGGTCAGGCTGATTTAGGTCTATCCGGGCATCGCAGTGGGTGCAAAGACTGCCACTGTTCAGAATGACCCGGGCTGCCTCGGCTGTCGATGGCGGAGCAAGTCCGAACTTGTATTGGGTGACGCCCCATCGCTCTCGTCCGAGTGCGTTGAGCAACTTGTCGGCTAGTGGCACGTCGAGAGGTTCCGACTGTGCGGGCAGCGTCATCCACTCCGGAACGACCGGGAGTCGATAGAGGTTGGCGCTTGCCTTGATGTTGAAGCAATCGGCGACGAAGTCCCATCCGATGAACTCGATACAGCCGAACACCCGAGGTGAAGTGTCGAGGACGGTGATCAGCACGTCACCGTCGCGCATCTCGTCACTGTAGAACCACGGCTTGTAGCCGGTCTCGGTCCCCATCAACGCAATGACCGCGTGCTTCCAAGGCCGACCGAATCCGATGAACGCGCGTTGGCCGGGAATCAACTGAATCGGCTCGGCGGGCGGCAGCATCATGTGACGGCCAAATCCATGGTGAGTTCCTCGATCAAAGCTGACGGCAGGGGTAGCTTCTCGCTCTGATCGTCCGCATCGTCTTTGGTTCGCGTATCACCCATGACAACACCGAACCACCGCTCACGGTCCTTCACCACGCGATACATCCGTTCGTCGTGGGTGCCGCCCAGGTATGGCTCGTACACGATGACTGGCTCCCCGGCGAGCAGAGCTGCGGACCCGAGGCGATCCAATCGGCCCGTGCGTTGCTCCAAAGTCGCCGGGTTCCAATCCAGGTCGTGGTGGATGACATGGCGGCACGCGGTGTGGAGGTCGACGCCCTCCGCCATGACCGAACTCGCGATCAACACGTCGGGAAAGAACGGAGAATTGAACGACGCCATCAGGCGCTGCCGTGTCTCGCGGGCCACCTCGCCGTTTGCGAGACGCACGTTGGGCGCGATATTGGTTTGTTGGGACGATTGCTCGCCGGGGTCGATCTCGTCGGTGTCGCCCTCGTCGACGGTGATGTCTCCCGTACGAGTGGTCATGAGAATCTCAAGGATGCGTTCTCTGTCCTCGAGCGGTCGCCGAGACAGAAACACAGCAAACGATTCGATGCGGCGGCGCAAAGAAACCCCGCCTGCGCCGACGGTCTCCAGGCCAGCGAGCAGGTCGTCGACGGTCATGGTCGGCGACAGCGGAGTGAACCTCACCAGGAACGATTCCGTGCGGAGGAAGCGCACGACAACTTCGCCCAGACGACGTCGCGACGGCTCATCCAGCATGGGAGCCCACGACGATGCGGTGTCGCGAATTCGTGTGTATCCCGCTCCGTCACTTCGGAGCAGCCGCGCACTGAGCCGAGTGGTGGCCTCACTGACGGCCGACGGATCTGAGGGATCAATCGACAATGCTGCTGCCGCGCGTTCGGTGGTTCGCTTCTGCAGTGCGCGTGCAATGTGCAGGCGCAACGCTTTTCCGGTCTCGCGGTAGAAGCAGAAGACCAGAACTTTCTCGCCGTCGTCCCACAATTGAAGTGTGCGCTCGACGGTTGCCGCTATTTTGGGATGTCGGGCGTGGCTTGCGGGGTCGTCCGGCAATAGTTTCTCGATGCGGTCCAGGTACCACTTGACAGGTCCCGACACCGTGGCCATCGGCGCCGGAGTCTCGGTATCGTCGGTTGTGGCGGCTCCACTCGACCGAGTGTTGCGATAGGCCTCGAACGAGGAGGCAATTCCGTATGAGAATAGCGAGCGGGTCGAGCCGGTGGCGTCCTTGGACAGTCGCGCTACAGCATCTGCTCGCCCTGCCAACAGGAACGGAAGTGCTGCCGCATTGCTGATCGGCAGGCCTATGTCGCCTGCAGAGCTGTCCAACACAGCTGCGCCAGCACGGTAGCGTCTGCGTTCCAGATCGTTCGGCTTGAGGTGTCGAATGACCCACGGCCGTAGTGCTGCCGCGGCACGAGAATTCGCGATTCGTGCCACAGCTCCTGATGTCACTGCGGCCCGAGCCGCGGAGCTCAATCCGGTCCGTTCGGGTGTGTCGAAACTCGGGAGGTCCACCAATGAAGCGTCTTCGACGGGGTCGATTGCGGACCAACGCTTCTCGAACTGAATGGCGGCCGATCTGGACGAGTCGAGGGCATTGCCCAGGTCTTCGACCGTCGTTTTGAAAGCCTTTCGGTCTTCAGCTGTCTGCCATCGAACGCCGTCGAATCGTCCGAGCACGCTGAGTAGTTCGTGATGCCCGAGCTGGAAGGGGGTTGCAGTCAAGAACAGCATTCGGTCGAACATCCCGCCGAGTGGTCCCTTCAAAGCTTCTGCGTCTTCTTCGGCCTCGTTGGCGAACAGGCTTGACATCGTGTTGTCGTTCTTGACGTGGTGAGCTTCGTCCAGAATCAGAAGCGGAAGATGTACATCCAGTTTGCGCAGGCTGTCCGTCCACGCGTCGCGCATCGCTTTGGTCAACGCAGCTTTCGCCTCCGCCAACCGAGCGTCGAAGTTGGCCGACTGGCGCATCGGCAACAGGGCCAGGGCATCCCTCAGCGGTTCCAGGATGTCGTTGTCGATGGCATCGACGAAGGCCGCGGGGACGGGGTCGTCGTCGAGGGACGTGGAGTTGGAGTACTTGTTCCACAGATCCATCCACTTGTTCTCGGGCGTCTCGAGCATCCACCCGATCAATTCCTCGTCTTTGAAGCGTTTGTCACCCAGTAGGACCGACGCGTTCTTGGCAATCGCGGGCCGCTTCTTCTGCAATTCTGCGCGCCGCCGGCCGGCCCTGCGCAGAAGCGCCAGCCGCACGAAGGGGTCATTCGTTGTCCTGTTGAGCGCGCCGTGAGTCAGGAAGATGATGTGCTTGCGACGGTCTGGTGGGTCGTCAAGTAGCTTGAGGAATTCGATGCCATGACGGACCGCGCCGGAAACTCGTATGTCCGACGCGTCGGACATACACTTCTCTGCGAACGTCGCCCACTCTCGTGGCCACTTGTCCGCGACTGACGGCGGCACCATGACAACGACCGGCTGCTCGTGTCCGGCTGCGCGCACAACGGAAGCCGCCACAGCCAACGCTACGAAGGTCTTGCCCATGCCGACCTCGTCGGCCAAGATCAATCCAGGTTGATGCGTGAAACGGCGGAGGATTTCCGCTGCAGTTTTCTGCTGACGTTCGGCATCGACGGCCGGTACGTTGTCGTTGGCTAGTTCGACCCCGGAACTCAAAGTCCACATGCGGTACGTGCCTCCTTGAATGCGTCGGCGGCGTACTCGATCGTTTCCGAGCCGACCTCGTCGTGAGCGAGGGAGCCTTGGTATTCCTCTATGGCGGAGAATGCCTCGGTGAGAATCGACTTGGCGACACCAGTGTCGATTCGTTGCAACGCGGTCGTCCAATCGACGGTACCGAGCGTCAGCGCGATCTCGGCCAACAGAAAATGACGTTCGCTGGCTGATTCCGCTTCGACTCCAGGCTTGTCCGATGTAAGAAGCCGGGCGATCTCGACGGGACCGATGATCCCGAACAGACGGCTGCGCAGAACTGCCGGCGATGATGCACGGGTACTCAGGCGCTCACGCATTCCCCATAGTGCGACGGACCGCGTCCGAGTCCGATGTAGGAGAAGCCCACTCGTGTCGAACCTACGAAGCGCGTCCGTGGGGTCTGCGCCCGCGGCTTTACGTGCTTCGTTCTTGCGGAGTTCGTGTTCGACGGCAGCGGGAATGGGGCGCGTCGAACTCAAGGCGTCCAGTAGTAGCTGAGCCGGAAGGTCTGCGAGTTCATTCGGCAGCGGCAGCGTGCTGGGGTCAGCTACGTTGACGAACCACTGCGCAGTCTTCTTCTCCCCGTCTTCCGTCCATGTGGCCGTGAGAAATGACGGGACGCGAGACCTGTCGATGTCGACGACGATGGACGTAGGTTGCGACTGTGCGCGCCATGTTCGCTGTTCAGTGGTCGTTGTGCCGACCGTTTCGTACACCGACCAGTTGTTCGGTTCGCTGTGCGAAGTATCGAAACTCAAAGTCAGCGACGCGGTGGTGGGCGTGACGTCGACGGTGCACCACTTGAAGAATGAAGGCAAAGAGGGTAGTTCGGTGCTGTCTTCGTCGATTTCGACGACCGTCGCGGAACTCAGATCGACCGACCCCTGCGCCTTGACCAGGTTGCGTAGTGCACGACCCGTGGGCGAGGAGCGTGCAGCACCGATCCAGATATTGAGTTCGCGGTGTCCGCGCGTCGGGTGAAGGCCCCAACCGGCCGACGTGGCATTCGACGATCCGATAAGGCACGCGACCCATTCGTCGTTCTCCAAAAGAAGGGTCTTGGCATGCAGCGTGCGCTGCTCTTTGTCCACGGGTTCCAGGGCGCGGACTTTGTCGACCTGACCGGCAAGTTCGCGAGGCGCCATGATGGCGCCGAGCACGTCGGTTCCCAAGACGGCCGTCACACTGCGCGCCGTCTTTGGTTGCCCAGTCAGGAGCGCGTAGATGGCGTTCATCGCTGACTTGCTTGTGGCTGCGTCCCAAAAGGGCGACAAGACAGTGGCGCGCAGGGGTTTCTTCGATGTGCGCCATACTGATTCGTAGGCATCCAACGGGGACCGCCCGGGCGCTGAGGGTGCAACGGCCAGATGGACTGGATTACCGTTCGGTGATGATGGGGCGTGCGCGTCGATCCGTTCGGTGACGAGGTCGAGCGTGCCGACAGCGCGGTTCAGGGATGGCTCCGCCTCGACGGGGAGGAGAGCAAGGTAGGAACGGAGCTCGTCGACGATTCCGGTCAGGGTACCGCGGGGAACTTGGCACCCCTCTGCGATGTCGAACGCAACTGCCGCTTCGAGCTGCCGCCGATAGCCTGCCGGGGTCAGGTTTGCAGACCCCACGACGATGCGCGCATGGTGTTCCCACACAAGAACAACGACTTTCGCATGGAGCAGGCCGTGTCCGGTCGCAACAGGCAGGATGTCCCATCGGAGGTTTCGCCTGTCGGCTTGTGTTCCCCTGTCTATCAAGACGGAGACAGCGGTGGTCTCACTCAGTCGTAGTTCTTCTTCGAATAGTGCTGCGGTGGAACTGATCTTGTCACCCTCACCCGTCACTGCGGACAGGGCGAGAAACCGACTGAGGCAATCGTCGGTGAAGAACTGCGAATCGAACGTGTAGGTAGTGGCCAGGGCGGCTATCGCCGAGCCGCTTCCCGCGGGGGCAGACCAGTGATCCAGCATCTTCGCGGTCATATGGCTGTGTCCCAAAGAAAGCGACGCAGCGCTTGGACGCGCGTCGGGTGAATAAAGGGCCCATCCAGAGCTGGCTGCACGCTCACTTCGTAGCCTGGTCGCACCAGCCATCCGTCCCGGTAAGGCTCGAACCAGGACCGCTTGCCCAGGGGCGGCTTCGACGCCTGAATGCTCGAATGGTGGTTCATAATGAGCTCAGCCAAGTCCGCCGGGGTTGTCGAGTCTGCGAACTCCGAGAACCGCGTGTCGAACTCGATTGTGGATGACAGTACGGATCCAAGGGTGTCAGTGACGCGCCGGTGCAAGCCGGGTAGTCGGGCTGCCGACTCGACGAAGGTCGGATGCTCGTGTATCGATGCTGGGGTGATCGGCGTGGTGTTGAGGGAGTACGACACGTGGCACAGCGTGCGGAAGCAGACGTCGAGCGTGCGAGCAAAGTTCTCGTACGCCACCACCGCATCGAGAATTTGACGGAGTTCCGCTGACGCGGCATCGGCGATGACAGCGATTGCCTCGCGCTCGGTCATTGCGTCATCGAGTCCGACTTCAAGGAGGCGTGCGAGTTCGCTGCGGAGTGCCGGGCCGTCGTCGAAGGCAGTCCGGAGCTCGCAACGTTCGCCAGCGCCAGCGTCGTCGGGGTCGAGTGCCTCGGCGAGTGTTCGAATTGCTTTGCCGGTCGGTGCCACCTCGCACCGCATGGTATCGAAACTGCGCCTCATAGCGGCGTGGATATCTTTGCGTAAGTCTCCTCCTGGGGAGCCGGCCTTGCCGTCGAGAAACCCAGTGAGGCTCGATTCTCGTTCCCACGCCTCGATCAGGGCAGGCTGCCGGCGGCCTGGTGACAGCGTTCTCGTCACGATATCGAGGTCGGTCGCCAGTGGCTTGTAGACACCGTGAAAACCGAAGACTGACGGCCCCTTCAAATACGAGTTCGCGGACAGCCTGTCTCGCCGGTCCTTCACCGCCCTGGCCTTCTGCAGACCGGGGATGCCGCGCAATGCGGTGTTGGAGCTGCGCGCGAACGCTTCCAGGACGATCCACTCGAACGCGATCTGTGGTGTGGTTACACCGTCCTTGGCCCGCTCGGACTCGAACGGCTCGCACACGACGGAGCCCACAGCCATGGCGGTCAGTAGGCGATAGCGGGACATTCGCGCTCTGAACCCGGGGACCAACACGTCGGACAATCGCTCCGAGATCGCCCCTAGTCCCATCGGGTCGAGGCTGCCTTCCCCGGAGACCGGCGGGTCGAACGTGGACAGTTGGGGGAGCGTGAACCCGGCTAGAGCTGAAGTCACGCGCTCACCCGGCGGGGAATTTTCGCAAAGAGGGCCACGAGTCGGTTCTACCAGTTCGGTTAGCAGTGCGCAGGGAGTCGAGGAACTGTTCATGCTGTAACAAAACCGGGCAATCGCCTATATTCGGGCGAACACTTTCGCCTCGCTACAGGATGGACCACATGACAGACGAGTCTTTGCCGACCCCGTATTCCGAAGACGACCAGGCTTTTCTGGCGAGCGCTGGTATCGCGGTCTCGGTCCAACCGGAAGGTGTTCTGGTGTCTGGCGACGACGTAGCCGTAGAGGGCTACCTGGCTCGGATCAAGGACCTCGCCGGTGATGCGGTTCAGGTGACGGGCGTGGACAAGACGTCGTTCACGTCAGCTGCTGCGGTGGCCGGTGCCGCGGCCACCAACGCCGTAGGACAGGGGCAGTTTGTCCGACTCTCTCCTGAGAGTCTGAAGATGCTGCAGTCGTATCGAGTCATGCCCGGGACCGGCGGATACAACCGTATGACCGTCGTCGACGCGTCGCACAAGTTCCGCGGGCAGATGCAGTGGCAAAACGTGTCGATGACGCCGACACGTGCGTTGGGCGTTCAGATGCTCGCAGTCCAGATTGCTTTGCAAACTGCGGTTCAGTCCGTTGCCGATGCAGTCGAGCGTGTCCAGGGAACCGTCGACAAGATCCTTGTTCTGGCACAGGCGTCGCAAGTAGGTGACGTTGTCGGCAACCATGAGGCGCTCTCACGAATTGCGAAGGTTTTCGGAGAGACTGGTGCGCTGCCAACCGCCGACTGGGAATCCATCGCGTCTCTCGGTCCCGTTCTCGAGGTTGGTATCGCGAGGTTGCGCGAGCATGCCAAGCGCACCGTAGCGGGTTTCGACTCACTGAAGCCGGTTCAGGATCGGGCGAGTTATCTCAAGAACGCCGTGGAGGACAAGCGGCTCGGAGAGACGTTGCAGCTTTTGGTGATTGCGGAGCAGTCGTTGTACTTGTGGCAAAAGATGCGCATCGAGCGTGTTAGAGCCACCGAGCCGGAGCACCTCGAAACCGTTGTGAAGTCTGCCCGGGTGTTGCTGCTGGAACACTTCGAGCGGGACGGCGAACTACTCATCCACGCCAGAAGCGAGCTAGCCAATTATGCGACGGTCAAACCGCTCGAGATCGTTCGATGGATCTCGACCAGTGACCTGAAGCGTGACATATCGTCCCTGCGTCAAGATCTCGACGACTTCGCCAGCGCCAGGGGTAGCCAGGTTGCAGGATGGATCGAGCACGAGGACCCTTCGATCTCGGACGCGCTGGCAGAAGTAGGCAACCGCGCTAAGGCGGTCGGTGGTGCTGCTGTCGCGATCGGAGGCAAAGCAGTCGACGCCGGTGCAAGTGGCCTCGGATGGCTCGGCCGCAATCTCCAGAATGTCGCGGTGGGTCGTAAGTCAGCCGAGCCAGCCAGGCCGTCGGTCAATCCCGATAAATAAGCCACGGTTAGTCAGTTGAAGCTCGAACGGATTCGGTCGTAGTGTGCTCGGCCCTTGGCTGTCAGGCGCCACACACCGCGACCGGATTCGCTTACTGGGGCCAAGATTCCGGACTTGACAAGATTGTTGCGCTCCCAGGCAGTCTGGTTGTGCCACTTCACCTCTTTGCCCGACGGCTGCAGTTGCCAATCCACCGCATTCAGAAGATGTCCGAACCTGCCCTCCATAGCTGCGAGCGCTTGCGCTTTCGTGACCTTTCCAGAATTCTCACCGAGAATCAGGATCAGCCAATCCCCAAGTAGAGCTTGTGAAGTTGCACGCAAGATCCTTGCCTCCAATGTTCCTACCGTACTGACGCGAGTTCCTTCAGTGCTTCTAGCGTCTCGGGGTCCGTCGAGTAGATGACCGTGCCGATCATTCCGCGGGTCAGGAGCACCTTGTAAACATTCCGGACCAAGTGATCGAACCGCAGATCGCTAACTTTTTCACTGGACTTGAAGGCAGGGTCCTTGTTGAACTCGCGGCGTGAAACGAACTTACCGCTTCGCCAGACAAGATCGGGTCCGAGAATGACCCCGCTCCAGTCGTACTCGAAACCTTTTGCGGTGTAGACGCATCCGACTTGAGCATCGCCTCCAATAACTGCTCGACAAACGAATTCGGATCGGAGATCCCTAGGACATGATCGGCGGTAGTGCGAAGCAGTGTCAATATTTCCCCAAGGCAGCACGAATCGATTCGTGCGGGTGGGGCATATCTTGACACTGCTGGAGCGAGAAGCCCGTCGGGCCGCGTGCCAATGCTAGAGGAGAGAGCGGCAGGGGGCGGGGTGTGACGCGCGCCAGCGACGAGTCCCCAGTCGATCTCGCTCACTGGTCGCCGTCGGCGGCGCGTCTGGCAGGATTGCGAGTAGGGGCACACCGAACTCTTCGAACCCGCTAACGTATCTGAATGACCACCCTCGAAGAGGTGATGGGTGATTAACGTGCGTTCGCAGTCGAGCGCGACTGGGGCCAGTTTCACACTCCCAAAAATTTGGCATTGGCTCTCGGCGGCGAGTTCGGCGAACTAGCTGTTGCGGTGGCGAGTGCGTTCTCTTCGCCCGGAGCCCGCGTCAACCTGGCTGCTTTGGAGTTGGTCACAAGCGAAATCGCGGATGTCACGTTGTATCTGGTCCGGCTGTTCGACGTTCTGGAGTTTCCGCTGCCGTACGGTCCTGACCTCGAGCGCGCGAGGCGATCGCCCACTGAGCAGAGCCACCCAGTGTTCGACTCGCTAGCGAACCTTGCCGGGACCATCGGCTCGATCCTCGAATTCTGGCAGTGGACTGATTCCAGCAGTAGTACTGATGCGTTTGCGGAGGTGGAAGTACGACTGGCTGCAGCATTGCGAGACCTCACGAGTTTGGCAGACCTGGTGGGGTTGAGCTGGCGAGCGTCGCACGTGCCAAGCTTCTGAAGAACGCTGAGAGATGTCCCGTCCACAAAGCTTTGGGTCCAGTGCGAAGTACACGCAACACGGTTGAGCTGAGGTACGGAGTAGACGCGTGTATCCGGCGAGCGCTCTGGCAACTTGGCGGGTGGTCGGCCCTGGCGCCATAGGTAGGTCTGTTCATTCATCCGAATGATTCTCGGCCCGGTAAATTTTGGGGTATTCGACATTTCACACTCCGGGCGATGTCAACAGTGCAGATAGAGACGATTTCGTCTTCATCAGGGTGCCGCTAGCCGTCTGGTGGTTCGCGTCATCTCGCCGGTGAGTGTCACCCACTCCCTATAAGTTGAGTCCTGATCAGTTAGTTCGAAATGTAAGGATTCGACGTCGGCTTCAGATGACGCTGAGCTCCGCGGACGCGTACGGCGCCTGCTCAAGTTCCTGCGCGAGACTGTTGGTGCCCAGTCCAAGCCGATTCGCCAGTACGGCGTCGACGCCCGCGTCGAGTGGCTGTTCGACGATGCCCGACCCCTCGACGTGAATACCGACGTCGCCCCAGGTGACGTGGCGGTTCGCATTCCGCGCACCAGTATCGAGCAGCCACCTGGACTTCCGGTCGAGTTAGAGAAGCACATAGACGAGACCACCACCCCGCCCTCGGTCAAAACGGGTGCACCCACCGAAGCCCACGACTGGCTTCACGCATGGACCGGCTGGCACTCGAAGACCAAGCACGCCGACCCCTCGCCGAACTCTTTCGATCCGTCGGCCTCATGCTCCACGACCTCGGCACCCAGCCCGAGTCCCTCGAACTCGTCATCGCCTCCGGCTACCTCGACGCCACCATCGCTGACCAGCGCATCGCCACGCACCTCATCACCCAGCAAGCCAGCATCAGCCGCGAGGACTCCACCGGTGACCTTCTCTATATCGACTGAGCCCGACTATAAGTTTTTGCGCAAGACTGTTGTTCCCCAGTCCGAGCCGACATGCCGAGGGGTGACTGCCGCTCCCACGACGTAGCCGACAATCGCGCGTAGAGACCCGACCAAGATTAATTCATTCGAATGAATCTTGCGCGTAGCTCGGTGGCTGTTCAGCAAGCCACGCGGTCCTGACCTCTCACAACGGTTTCCATCACGACGAGAATCGCAACGGCCCGGCTACAAGTATCGTGACTGGTGTCGGTATGTCCGGATACATTGACACTGCAACTGTTACTGCAGAGAGGTTCTTGTATGCCGGGTGGCGACGACGCCGAGCTCCGTGGACGTGTACGCCGCTTGCTCGAGTTTTTACGCGAAACCGCGTCCTCACAGTCCAAGCCTGTGCGCGCGTACGGGCCTTCGACGCGAATGGAGTGGGTTTATCGAGCTGATCGGCCGCTTGATGTCGACGAGTCCGCCGCTCCGGGAGAGGTTGCGATTCGCATCAGGCGGACAAGTGTCAAACCGCCGCCATCTCCGCCCAGTGAGATAGCGGGAGTCATCGCCGGAGTGGTCGACGAGTCGTCCACGAAGCCGGCTCTAGCCGAACCGCAGCCAGCCGACATTCGCGCACACTTCGAAACATGGATGACGTCGTGGCGTGCGTGGGCTGCAGAAGACAAGCGCCTTCGTCCTCACGCCGAGCTGTTCCGCTCAGTTGATCGGATGCGTGACGACCTGACCGCTCAGCCGGAGTCCCTTGAGCTCGTGGTTGCTGCGGGTTTCCTGTCATCAGCGATCGGCGCTGTGTTCGTCGACGCGCACCTGATTACCCAAACGGCGGACATCACGCGAGACGAAGCAACCGGCGACCTACTGGTCCGTCTGACCGAGGGAAGCACACCCAGACTCGAAGATCGTCAGCTTTTCGCGGGACTCGACAACCTGGATCCCGCGGTGTCGGTGAAAATCGAACGACGGCTCAGCGAGACGATCAGCAACCCGTTGTCTGCTGACTCGTCAGTGATATTGGCCAATTGGGCTAGCAAGTCGCTTGCAGGAAAGACCCGACATGTCAACGATCGTTCCGTACCGCCTGCTGCCCGTAGAGGAACGCTCCGATCATCGCCGGCGTTGGTATTGCGCAAACGGACCAATTTTGCGCTTGTGTCGTACTACGACGCGATGATCGCCGCACTCGATGGAGGAGCGACGGTGCCACTCGGCTTGGCTCAACTCGTCGAGAGCATCGACTCGACCGCACGCCTGGAGTGGCTGGGCAAGTCATCGGCAGATCCGACCCTTGAGCCTCTGTTTCCTCTGCCGGCTAATCGCGCGCAGGCGAGCATCATGGACAGACTCGCACTCGATACGGGAGTGGTCGTCGAAGGCCCTCCAGGTACTGGCAAGTCTCACACCATAGCTAATGTGATGTCGGCACTCATGGCGCAAGGTCAGCGCGTGCTCGTCACAAGCGAGAAATCTCAGGCCCTCCGCGTCCTTCGAGACAAGCTCCCGACCGAACTGCAGGACCTGTGCGTGTCGATCACCGATCTCGCTCGCGGGGGATCGGAAGAGTTGAACCGTAGTGTGTCGACGATTGCGGAACGCCGAAACAACTTCGAGGTCGACAAGGCGGACCGTTCGATCGAAGACCTCGCGAAGCGTCGAAGCGGTGCACAGTATCGGAGGTATCAACTCGAAGATCGGTTGATCGGTGCCCGCTCTGCAGAGTCCGAGGCCCACGACTTCGGCGGGAAGTTCACGGGAACGCTGTCCGATGTGATCAGTACTCTTGGATTAACTGCGACGCAATCAAGTTGGCTGCCAGGTCCGCTGTACGTTGAACACCCTCCACTTACAACGGGCGAGTTCGTCGAACTGACGACGCTCCTCGATGCTGTGAAACAGCAGGCAGAAGACAGACGCAACCAGACTCTGCCGCCGCTCGCGAAGCTGCTTCCCGCTGCATCTTCTGTGCGCCGTTTGTGCGCGAGAGCGCAGCAGCGGGACACCAACGCTTCATTGGCGGAGCTGCCACTTTCGGAGGTCAAGCGGTTGGCAGCGATGTGCCGTAAAACTCTGGCAGACGCCGGTCGCCTCGACCGGTCGTACTTGCAATTGGTCGATGCTGTCTTGAATGACTCGCTGGGCCATCACTGGACGCGCGCCCAGTCGATCGGCCGGCTGTTGGAGCATGCCGTTGCGTCCGATTCTTTGATCGGCTTGGCCAACGTCGAAGTGGACGTGATCGACCGCAACGCATTGGACGCGTTCGAAGCCTTGGCTCGGCTGTACGAGGACGGACCGTTCGACAAGCTCAGATGGCTTCGGACGCCCCGAGAGCAAATTCGTGTCGACGACCTGCAAGCGAATGCTCGGGTCGACGGGGCACCTGCGACCACCGCGGCTCAGATCCGGTTGGTCGCGGAACACCTGAGCGCCCACTTAGCAATCAACGATGCGATCGCGCTCGCTTCCGCCCTTCGGGTTCAAACAATTTCTACGGGGCAATCGAGGCCGGACCGCATCACCCATGTGCAACGAATTTGGGCTCAGCTATCCGCTGTGCACAGCATCGTTTCCCAAGTCGAAGTTCTGGGCCGAGAAACGTCTGGCTATCTCACAGTCGACGACCTAGGCGGAGTCCGTGGTGCTGCCGGCATTCTCGAATCGACGATCAACAGTGCAGATTCCGCGGCTGCTCTGGCTGAGCTAGCAGTTATCGCCGATGCATTCGAGGGCGCAACTGGCGGTGCGGACAGCGCGGAGTCGGCGGCGTTGTGCGACGCGCTGCGGATCGGCGACGTCGGCCACTTCGACGGCACGTTGGCGCCGTATGACGTGGCGGTACGGCAGCAAGCTGAACAACTACGACTCGACGAATTAGTCGGGGTCGTGGATTCGGTTGCGCCGACATTGCGGGAGTCGCTCTCTGCCGAACATGACACCGATTGGTCCACACTATCCTCGTCCTTCGAAGAAGCATGGGCGTGGCGTTGGGCGCGCCAAGAAGTCGAACAGCGATTGACCCGACCCGACGAAGTCGATCTTGACGACCAATTCGACAGCGTCGATGCTGAGATCGCTGCACTTACTGCAACATTGGCGGCTGAGTCTGCCTGGCGTGCTTGCCTACGGCGGATGTCGTCTCGTGAAATGCAAGCCTTGCGCACGTATCAGGACAACGTCAATCAGCTCGGATTGGGAAATTCGAAGCACTCGCAGCGCTACCGAGCTGCAGCGCGTGCAGCGCTACACGAAGCACAGTCTTCGGTCCCCGCGTGGATCATGCCAATCCGCCAAGTGTTGGCGACAATCGAGCCCAAGCAGGACATGTTCGACGTCGTGATCGTCGACGAGGCGAGTCAGGCTGACCTGAGCAGTCTGTTCTTGATGTGGCTCGCACCTCGTGTCATCGTCGTAGGAGACGACAAACAGTGTGCACCGGACAGGGTTCCCCAGACGAGCTCGGATGCCGTCTTTCGGCGTTTGGACATGTATCTCGACGACTTGCCGATTCACGTGCGAAACAACTTCGGCTTGGGCGCCAGTCTGTTTTCGTTGCTGCACAATCGATATGCTCAGCCCGTCCAGCTCCGTGAGCACTTTCGATCTATGCCGGAGATCATCGAGTGGTCGTCGGCGCAGTTCTACCCGGGTCGCCCGCTCGTTCCCGTCCGTCAGTTCGGTGCAGAGCGTTTGCGGCCGCTTCGATCGACTTATGTAGCAGCGGCGCACACAACCGGCTCAAGCGCGACGCTGGTCAACGAGGCCGAGGCTAGGTCTCTGGTTGACTGCTTGTGTGACTGTTTGGCCGATCCTGACTACGAAGACAGGACACTCGGCGTAGTTGTTCTACAAAGTGCGGCTCAAGCCAAACTCATCAGATCGCTCATGGACGCACGCATCCCGGCGGAACAGCGTGATGCGCGACGGCTACGCGTTGGCACGGCACCTGATTTTCAAGGCGATGAGCGGGACGTCATGTTGTTGTCTATGGTGATCGCGCCCGGCACGGCGACCAGTGTTCTGAAACGCGAGCTTTACCAGCGAAGGTTCAACGTCGCAGCGTCCCGTGCGCGAGATCAACTGTGGTTGTTTCATTCGGTCAAGACAACGGATCTATCGTCACAGGATTTGCGCACATCGCTGCTCTCCTACATCGAAGCCGCACCGACTGTTCCGGTGCGACCGATGCCTTCGGATGTGGGCAGCACACGACAGCATGCGGACTTCTCGTCCATGACAGCACAGTTGGTCTTCCTGTCACTCCGCACTTTCGACTACCACGTCAATCCTGCTGCTGCCATCAATGAGCTGGTACTAGATCTCGTGGTGACGGGTGCAGAGGCGAAACTTGCGATTGAGTGCGACGACGAACGGGTGCGTTCCAGTGACGAGATCACTGAGCGCCTTCGTCGCGAATTAGACCTTCGAAGAAGTGGCTGGACATTTTTTCGGGTCCGCGCGTCCGAGTTCGCTTCGGCGCCCGATCGTGTCCTCGTTCGCTTGGTCGAGGTACTCGACGGTTTAGGCATCCTGCCAGGGGAGGTCGGCAACGACAGCCCCGAAGATGGTCGAGCGTGGAAACCTGTAACACTACTGCTCGACGACGCCGCCGAGGCTGACGAGGCTGACGAGGAGGCAGCGGAGGCAGAGGTCGCGGTTCCGGGCCCGATGGCCGAGGACCCATTGGTAGAGGCAACGGTCGCACCGTTGCCGGTGGTCATCGAAGTCAAGTCTCCGGTTCGCAAGAATGACGGGCTGTCCGTAGAGCTGGAACCTGGCGAAACGCGCCCTCCAAGGTTCGATGATCGAACAAGTATCCGAGTCGACTCCAGGTACGGAGGCAGGGGACGAGTCTCTGCACCAGCGACTCAGCCGAGCAAGTCGGTGTCGCAAGACGATGTGATCAAGTCCATCGTGTACGCCCAGCAACGCAAACAGTTCTCCGCAGGGAAAACGGCCTCCGATCTCGGGGTCTCGATTGACGACGTCAATAACGCCGTATCAGTCATCGAGATGCGACAGGCGGAGCTCCGTCGCTCTGCCCAGAAGATGGTCACGCCGGCGGCTATGCCTCGTCGTGTGACAATTCGGCCTGCCATGCCGGCAGTCGAACGGCGTAACGGTATTGAAGCGCTGCCTGCCGAAGTTCAGGGTCAGTTGGCGTCACTGCCTGCTGCAAGCAATGCAGCAGCGCGCGTTGTTCTGCTGGCTGCCGCAAGGCCGAATTCACCATTGACGGTCAGGCGGAGTGCGCTCTTGACCGGTATGAATCCAGAGGACGCCGAGTCGGTTCTCGAGAATATGACTCACCGCAACGAGCTGGTACAACGTCAACGCGGAAAACTAGTCGAGTGGGTAAGACCAGGAGCACGGGCATGACAACGGGGCCGTTGCGAGATTGGCAAAAGGAAGCTTTCGCGAAGTGGCGCGGTACCGGTTGTCGTGCAGTAGTGGAGGCTGTCACCGGCACGGGTAAGACTCGAGTCGGAGTCGCGGCTATTGTCAATGCGCTGAGCATGGATCAGCGCGTGCTGGTCGTCGTCCCCGGAGTAGAGCTTCTCGAGCAGTGGTACGCGGAGCTTAAGCGGCAACTGCCAACGGTTGCGGTGGGTCGTCGCGGTAACAACCACCGCGACGACTTTCGGCGCAGCCGAGTGTTGATCAGCACCATTCAGTCGGCTATCTCCAAAGGGGCGCCGCGTCCGCCCGACGGCTCACTTCTCGTTGCCGACGAAGTGCATTACTATGCAACACCCGGTAACGCCAGAGTCTTGACGGATCGATTCATACACAGGCTCGGCTTGACCGCGACCCTTGAGCGCCAGGATGACGGAATTGAAACCTACATTCAGCCGTACTTCGAAACCGTCATTGTTGGGTGTGACTTCGCGCGAGGGATGCGCGACGGGATTCTTGCACCGATTCGATTGCTGACCGTGGCCGCTAATTTCACGCCTCAGGAGCGAACAGCCTTCGAAGAACACAACGCGATAGCCAAGCAGGCCAGGGCCGACCTCATCCGGCTGTATCACGTGGCCGCTGCGCCGTTCGGCCGGTTCATGAAAGAGGTCGACAAGCTGTCCGGCCAGCGTGCTCTGCCGGAGGGCAGACTTGCGGACCGGTTCCGCAGCGCATTTGTCCGGCGAGAAGCACTCCTGGCCGACTGCACGGCGAAGTTGGACGCGCTCGGGGCGCTCGGACCGGCGCTTGAGAAGTCAGAATGTTCGATCGTGTTCTCCAAGACCGCGCTGTCGAGCAATCGAGGAGCGGAAGCACTCCGCAATCTAGGTTTGAAGTCGGGCGCTTACTCCAATGAGCTGAAGCCATTGGAACGCACAAGGATGTTGCAGCAGTACAAGTCCGGAGCTCTGACCAATCTGGTCGCATCGCGAGTCCTGGATCAGGGCGTTGACATCCCGGCCGTCGACGTCGGGGTGATTATCGCAAGCTGCAGTTCTCGACGACAGATGATCGAACGGATGGGGCGGATCCTACGGCTAAAGCCCGGCGGTCGTGCCGCAGTCTTTGTGATCGTGTACGTCCCGGGAACGTCCGAGGATCCAGCGTTTGGAGCGCATCAGGCGTTCTTCGACGAGCTGCTGGAGGCAGCAGTGGAGAAGGTCGACGTTCCCCTGAGTGATGCGGGCGCCGCACTCGCAAAGTGGTTGGAACCGGATTCAGAGATCGCATCTGTGGTTAGTCCGATTGCGCAGCCAGTCTTCGTCGAACCGGTCCAGCAACCTCGCCAAGCAGTTCCGCCGGTGCAAAGTCCACCGGCTGCGAGTTTACCTACCTTTACGATTCGAGACGTTCTACTAGCTGCCCACGCTGCTCAGCCAGAGGTCGCCGATGCTTTATTGCGTATGTGTGCATCGGTTAACGCTCGGATTGCCTCAGTTGTAATTGAGTTGTACGGGCTCGACGGTGAACCTCCGCGTTCGCTTCGACAACTCTCGGACAAGATGAAAATCCCGGCCGACGAAGTCGCTCAGTTGGATAGGCGCGGCGTGGCAGCGTTGGAGCTTCTGAGTAGAACACTCTCGGAAACAACGAGACGGGCTTTAATTGCCTCCTAGCAGGAAAACCACGCGGGGGACTCTCGTTCTGCAATCTGCCTCGCAGCGCTATGCAGGGCTTCCGCGGTGGCGTGCGCACCAACCGGGTTCAGTGAAATTCAGGTCCCCAGAAATGACCAATTGGTCGCAGAGTGCGTCCCGTCGCAGCCGTAACCGGTGCCAAAATTCTCTCGCAACGGCTGGCCGTTACTCGACCTGACGTGTTGTGCATACGTGAGCGTGGACTGTGGAGACAGAGGGAACGGCGGAGAGGACTACCTCGGGCACTCGAATCCCGATTGGCCAGAGGTGAGCACTTGGAGCGCTTCGTGGGTGCAAACCGCCCAACCAGCGATTGAGAGACCTATTTCGGTTCTTGAGCCGTAACACCTCACCAGGAACGCCCGCGCCGATCAGTAGGCAATCTAAGATTTTCGACTGACCGGGGTGTAGACGTTGCATCTACCCCGTATTGTGAGGTTAGTTCAAGTCCGAGCGCAGCTAGACGGCCTCGCAAGGTGAGAGGAGCAGGGTTGATCAATGCAGTTCAAGGCGAAGACCACCAAGCTCGCCTAGCCGGTTTGTTACCTTACGAGCGAGACATCTCTGGATCGTGCTCGGGAGCGACTGCGGATGCCTTGAGCCCGGCTATGCAACTACGAGTGCCGCTGCGCCAGATCGCGACAAGCTGAATATGGTCGACCGCCAGCTCGCTCGCTTAGATAAAGTCACGTCGCTTATAGGTGCGGGGTTACTGGCCGACGCTTCGGACTTTCTTGACCGTGATTCACTGCTTACGGCAGAGCAAAAGGCGCAAGTAAGACAAAAGTTGCAGGAGGCGAAGTCGGCGAGGCTGCGTCGGCAGGAGCAGCTAGCGCAAGAAAGGGCTAAATCGAGCAAAGCAAATGTTGTTCATAATGCCAAGTATGACGTATCTGCAGTTAAAAACTTACTAACATCGTTGTCATCCGGCGACAATCTCGAACGATACGACCTGGTGTTGACTTCTTTCAGCGCGCTCGAGTCTGCAGAGGCGGGTCTAATTCTCGCTCGTTTCGGAATCGACGGAAGCGATCCGAAGCCATACTGGCAACTGGCTGACATGACAAAGTTGAGTGTCCAGCGTGTCCGTATGATCGAAGCACGCGCGCTTCAAAAGATCGCCGATCGACTATCGATTCAAGATCCTGCACAGTTTGTGGATGACGGAATTTCGGTGTTTAAACCGGCGATCGCACCTACACCAGTCACGCCGGAGCCAGTAAGCAATAAATTCAAGCCCGAAGCTGAGGTGGATCCTGCCGAGCAGGCCTCGACAAGAGCATCGCGTGTTTCGGCCCTTAGCGATAGCCCCGCTGGCGACGAGCGTCCAGCGCCGATGGACACCTTGGAAGCCCCCGAAAATCATAGGTCGACTTCGCCGTTCTCGACGGAACCCGTAGTAGACGACTCCGATGACCTTGATGAACTCTTGGACCTGCTACGTCCGATCTCTTCGCGCACACAAGACGCGAGCCCGTCCCTGTCGCACTCTGAAGATTCGGTAGCTATCTACTCCGTCTATAAAGGAGTGAAAACAAAAGCGCGGCTGTACCCCACGGTCGGAGCTGTTGAGATCGTCGACGGTCCACTGGCCGGGAGGGACTACGCGACGCCAAGCGGTGCCGCCAAGGCGGTGGTCGCTCATTACAGCCCTAACGTTCTCAATCCACTCAGAAACGGTTGGGCATTCTGGCTAGTGTACGACGGCTCTGGCAACCAAATAAGCGTCTTTAGAAGATGATAGCCCGCTCGCAATTTAGCCCAGCGTCGCCAGCATCCGATCCATCTCTGTGCGGACATGGCGCAGGTGCATTGCGAATAGCCATGCGTAGGATCGTGTTAACAGCACGTGCGGAAGGCATACGCAGCATCTCAGACGTGCAAGAAGGGATTGTGTGCGATGACAACGGATGAGCCCACCGGTGGTCTGCGATCGCTGCAAATTGAAAATCGGTATCGTAGCGATGGGACGAGCTCCGTTACAGACTTTTACCTCCCGGTACTGTCCAACGCAGTATCTTATAGTCGTGCGGTTGGTTATTTCACGTCTGGAAGCCTTCGGTTGCTTGCGCAAGCCATAGACAAAATTGTCGATTCTAAGGGATTAATCAGGGTAATTGCATCTCCACATCTAACAACGGATGACGTAGAAGACATAACAAGGGGATACGATCGTCGTAGCGTAATCGAACGCAGCCTTGTGCGGGAACTCACCGACGATCGAGACGATGTTTTGCTCGATGGCTTGAGTGTCGTAGGGACTTTGATAGCGCAGGGTCGACTCGATATAAAATTAGCTTTCGTGGAGGGTGAGCATGCAATTGGCCTTTATCACGAGAAAATTGGTGTTGTCCGGGATCGCCTTGGTGATTTGATCGCATTCACCGGTAGCTCGAACGAAACTATCGGAGGGCTCGTAAACAATTTCGAATCGATCGAAGTATACAGGGGATGGATTCCAGGAGATGGTGCGCGCGCTCTGCGGTTGGAGGCAGACTTCGATGGCTTGTGGAACAACGAGACTGAAAACCTTGCTGTTGAGGACTTTCCGTCTGTCGCAAGAGAGCGACTGATCGAGATTGCAACCGATCGTAAAGTTGTCGCGCTACCTGTTGCAGATCCGCGACCAGAACTTATCCAAGGAAGCGATCTCAGACCAAGTATGAGGCCGCCCGAGTTCCTTGAACAGCGGGAATATCAGAAAGACGCAATGGTTGCATGGCTAAGGCAGCAAGGCCGCGGAATGTTGAAAATGGCGACCGGCACTGGAAAGACGAAAACTGCCCTATTCGCGGCGTCTCACATCGCTGCGGTTGAGAACGGCAACGAGCGGCCGTTGGTCGTTCTGGTTGTAGCCCCTCTTCAGGCGCTAGTCGATCAGTGGATGGAAGAATTCAGACTCTTTGGGGTTGATGCGGTTGGAGTTTATGAGAACAGTGAGGTTTGGCTACCTGTCGTTCAGCATCAACTCGCATCTGCCCAGTACGGTCGACGCCAGGTTGTTATACTAGTAGCTACGAATAGTTCTTTTTCCGGAGCACGGTTTCAATCGATTTTGAGTCGGATCAGTCTTCCATTGATGTTGATCGCGGACGAAGCACACAATCTGGGCTCTGCGACTTACAGGAAACTGCTTCCTGGCAATGCTACCTACCGACTTGCGTTGTCGGCCACTCCAGAACGCTGGTTTGACGACGAAGGAACTGACGGATTGCTTGAGTATTTCGGACCGGTAGCTTTCGAGTTAGGGATTGAGAGGGCGATAAATGAGTTGCACGCTCTATGTCGGTACTACTACCATCCCAAAATTGTCGAACTGAACCCTCAGGAGTACCTTTTTTACTCCGAACTAACGGTCAAGATTGGAAAAATGCTGCGAGCGGGCGAATTGCCGGAGTCGGCTGAAGCGAATTCTCCGCTCGGGGCTTTGTTGCGGCAAAGGTCGTCGATTCTCGGGCACGCGCAGGGGAAACTGGCTGCCCTTAACTTAGACTTGAACCATGAGCGCGAAAATTGGTACCAACTCATATATTGTGCAGAAGGCTCCGCTCCACACGATCGCGACGGGGGAGAATGGACAGGTACGAAACAGATTGATGCAGTCATGTCGATGGTGGGGAATGAGATGCAGCTACATGCTCATACGTATACGTCGGAGACCCCCCGTCGATTGCGCGCGGAGCTGATAAAACGATTCAGTAGCGGGGAAGATCTTCGAGTGCTCGCGGCCATGAGATGCTTGGATGAAGGCGTAGATATACCCGATGCGAAGCTGGGCTATTTGCTGGCAAGCAGCACCAACCCGCGTCAGTTCATTCAGCGGCGGGGCCGGCTTTTGCGCCGTGCTCCCGGGAAAACGCACGCCACGATCTACGACTATATTGCGGTACCGCCGGCTGGATCGCCTATCAACTTTAACATCGAACGAAATCTGTTAGTTCGTGAACTGGCGCGGGTCAACGAGTTTGCGAAAATTTCCGAGAATTATCACGAAACGCTCGACACTTTACGGCCCTTGAAAACCCAGTACCACCTCATGGATTTGTGACGTATCCATCGACCTCGAAAGGTTAGAGTATGACGATCCCCGCCCGTACCGAACAGCAGGTACTGCAAGAACTAACCCCGCTTGAGCGAAAGCTCACGAAGCGGGTTCTCGAAATTGAGCGGTCGAAGCTCCACCTTCGTGCGGCTCAACCCACCGACGAAATACTTGCGGCCGTAAAAGGGCTGATTCCATGAGGCTTCACTACATTGAGCTGGCTAACTTCAGGCAGTTCAAGGGTATCCAGCGGATGAACCTTGCGTCTAATGCGAGTAAGCCCGTCAGTTTGTTCTTCGGCGCGAACGGTTCGGGTAAAACAACGTTGCTCAACGCCTTCACGTGGGCACTGTATGGATCACTGTCGGAGGATGTCGAAGTACAAGACAGGATGGCCACCGACATTGTGTGGCGCTCCGCAGCGACTGGCTCAGTTGTTACAGTCTCGGTTGAACTGGGATTCGACCATGGAGGTCAGGCGTACCGCTTGATTCGGCAGGCGGATCTTCTAAAGGAGTCGGACGATCAGCCTGGCGTCCTTAACCCTGCTCTCATTCTTTCGACGATTGACAGCAGCGGTATGTCGAGCGAAGTACGAGCGCCGCAAGAGATGATTTCCTCGATTCTGCCTGAGGGTATCAGCAGATTTTTCTTCTTCAATGGTGAGCGGATCGAGAAGCTCGTCCAGAAGGGGTCCTACAGTGAGATACAGCAGGATATCAAAGCGCTGCTGAACATTAAGCATGTCGAACGCGCCATCGAGCATCTTCCGAAGGTTTCCAGAAAGCTCTCAGCAGCCGTGAAAGATCGCGGCGGGGATGTGGCAAGTGAGTTACAGGGGAAGATCGACGAAGCAGAGGACGAGCAGCAGACGCATCAAGACGTGTTGACATCAGCAGAGCGCGAGCTTGAAACCTACCGGACGGAGCGCGACGCGGTCATTGAACTACTGGGAAAGCATGAGAGTGTGTCCCATATTCAACGTGAGCGCGATAGTGCAGAGGATGAGCTGTCCCGTGCTCGTTCGGACCGCGAGTCGGCGAAAGCAGGTCTCGGCAGTCACATGGCTACACGGGGATTCCTAGCTTTCACTGACGACATTGTTGCAGAGACAGCAAAGGTTGCGACATCTTTGTATCGAAAGGGGGCATTGCCGGCTCCGCTCAAACGCGAGTTCGTGGACAAACTGCTCGATGATGACCAGTGTATATGCGGTGCGCCCCTGGTTACGGGCAGCTCATCGCGTCAACACGTGGAGGAGTGGCGGCAGCGAGCGGGACTGCAAGCGGTCGAGACGGCTTGGCAAGAACTCAACGGAAAACTACCCGAAATGCGATCCGCTCGGGACGACCTGCGTGCGACGCTGACTGACCTAACGTCGCGGGTCGATGACGCAAACGAGAACGTCAACCGACTTGAGGTTAAGGTTTCCGAACTGTCTGGACAGCTCGCAAATTCCGAACTTGAGGATGTGCAGGCGCTGGAGTCCAAGAGGGTGGACCTCGACAGACGTATCGAGCGCTGCGTTAGCACGGCCTCTGTCGCACGCAGCCGACTTCAAGATTTAACGGCTCGACAGGACAGTCTTCGTAAGCAGCTGGACCAGGCAGAACTCAAGGATGAGCACGCCAGCAAGGCGCGAGACCGAGCTGACCTCGTCCGCGGCGTACAACGGGCTCTGGAGGAAATTCGGGAGATCCGTTCGGCCGAGATGCGGGAAAGGTTAGAGAAAGAACTCCAGACAATCTTTAGTGGAATCTCGGTGAAGCCGTACATCCCACGATTGAATGCTGACTTTGAGTTGTCGCTGTACCAAGATGTTGACGGTGTCGAAATGGAAGTCCCGAAGTCCACGGGTGAGAACCAGATACTAAGCGTTTCGTTTGTTGCGGCCGTGTCTAAGCTAGCTCGCGAAATACCGTCCGAGGGGCGGGCAGAAGGTGATGCCTCGGACGGAGCAGGTAGTTACCCCATCGTTATGGACGCTGCTTTCGGATCGCTTGACCGTAACTACCAGAAAGAGGTAGCTCGCGCGCTCGCTCGCATGGCACCGCAACTGGTGGTACTGGTCAGCAAGAGCCAAGGGCTTGGGGATGTAATCAAGGAACTGCGATCGCATGTTAGCAATCTCGGAGTAGTCGTAATGAACTCTAGCTCGCTCCGCAATGTCTCGGAAGAGCTAGAGATTGATGGAAAGAACTACAATTACATACTTTCCGGTGCTGAATCAAACTACTCCCTCTTTGAGGAGATCGACTCATGAATACAACTGTAGATGTGCGGGTGCGCCGCCCAGCCCAGTACGAGGAGCTTATTCAAGAGATGCGAGATGACGCCTATTTTCCAACCAGGCGTGATGTCCTTTTATTCGCTGCAAGTGTAGGACTAAAATTCGAACGATCTGCGACTTTTTCGGAAGCAGCAGGCGAGCCAATAAGGTACGAAACCCTAACTGTTCCTGCATTTGCCGACGCGCTGGTATCGATGGTGTCCATCAAATCGCACATGACCGGCGAGGGAGTCGATGATGCTGAGATTTTAGACAACTCTCGTTTGCAGGAGCGGGTCGATTCGTTCGAGGAGTACGTTCACGGGGGGCTTGAGCATATACAGGATCAAATGAACACCCGGAGTCAGCCAATCGAGCTCATAGTGTCGGCCCTCGTAAACGAAGCTTTATCAGTCGACGACGTTGCGGGCCCGGCGAGCATCGAGGACCTGCTCGCGGGTATTTAATGTTGGATCGGGACACCACGGAGTTCTCACGGCCAGTTGTAGAGGCGATGTCCCCGTACTACTTTTCCGGCGGACCGCAGCATTTGTTGCCAGCCCTTTAAAGTGCCGATGTGCTCGGGATGTTCATACAAACCGGCGTTAATCTCGGCGCGTGTCAATGTGTGGTAAAGGCGACGTCTCGGATCCTCGTCGCTTACGAACTCTTCCTTGCGATGGAGCAGAGGCGGGTTAGCGGACTGAGAATAATCGCGCCAGTCCACAGTCAGGTGACGGAGGTTAACTGTAATCGCGCTGGCAAGCGTCGGGTGGGCGTTTCTCTCGAAATTGGGGTAGGTCAAGAAGGACACTTGGGGTTTGACTACCGACAGCTTCACCATGTTAGCGGAGGGTGTGCTCCCGCAAAGAACTCGTGCACATCCTTCGTACACCTGTAGCAGCGGGGGAAGCTCTGCAAGTGCGTTGCGGTGAACGTAAAGAGCCGAGGGGGTTTGCTTACCGACGCCCGCATGACGGGCTGCCATCAACACCATCATGGCGTTTCCACAGCTCGCGAGTAACCGGTCACCTTGTGTAGTGACGTTTTTGTACGTTTGAAAATGTGTCCGGATGTCGCGCTGCAAGCCGGCTCCCAGCTGAGAGAACCGTGGGCGGTTGCCAAATCGCGAGAGAGCGCAGTAGACCGTGAGTTCGCTCTGGCATTGAATTCGGACTTTCTCCCAGTGGGCGTCGTCGGTGACTTTGTAAATTAGGTTCATCGCCCGGCCGAGGGAATGGAATTCTGCTTTGATCTTGCACTCGTGTTCGACTGTGAGCTCACCTGGCCTCGGCTGGCGTCCATGCATTGTGAGGAAGTTCAGTAATGGTGCCAGCAGTTCTTGATGCTGCTCGTAGGTTACGTGTGGATCAATACGGAGACGTGGTCTGTAGGTGTGTACGCGATTTGCTAAGAATTGTTGTTGGTCTGCGTCGTTCCTAAAGACGTAGAAGATGCCCGGTGCTGCTGCAACGGGTTTTGTGCCGAGTGCACGCTCAATCCAGCTTGCGAGTTCATCTTGTTCATAAAATTTTTGGAACGTCCCCGACTGGGTGATGATGCCGTCTGCAAGACGTCGACCCACCAGATTCCTGGCCTCCCAGACCAATCGACCTGAAACGACTAAGACGGTTTGAGTCAGACACCATGCCGTTCGAATTGTTTCGAGTCGTTCAACCGGGTCTTCGATGACGTTGACGACGTATCCGAGATTGACGACGTCTGCAACGTCCTTCGCCGCTGCAGGCCGATGACCCGGGTCCCACCCCGACACTGAGTAGCCCAAAGCCGATAGGGCTCGCAAATCATCCCCACGTCCGCATCCGTAGTCGAAGAACGTCCTGCCCGGTGCCAAGATGTTGTCTGTTAGGGCAAAGTCCACTGGCCTGGACAACGAGGACCGAGCCATTGCCGTCCGGTGTCGTGCTACGGCTTGGGATGGCGTCTTCATCAACGGTTACTCCGTTAGTGCAAGTTTTACGAGCCCCCCGATGTCCGAAGAGCGCGTGTCACCGATCAAGTATCCGATACCTCGGTGAAGATGCAACCGAAAATAGTTCGCTACCGTCTCTTCGTCCGTCGGCAACCCGTCTCGGTAGCATCTGTAGCGCGTCAACGCCCAGAGGGTGTCACCATGGGCTCCTGCGAATACACGCCAAGTCATTTCTACGCTGCTATCGGTGACGAGTTTGATCGCCGGAGGCACGGTCGTCTCGGCAAGCGATCGGCACAGTGCCCATCGGCAGAGAACGTTCCAGTGCTCGATCTTGGTTCGACGCTTGAGTGTTACCAGTTGGTCTCGGGCAGTTTGAGAAAGTCGAACGTGTTCGAGAGGCATCTAATTACTCCCAGAAGTAGCCGGGCAGCACGGACGTTGAATTGGTCGTTTGATCAAAATCGAGGCGATACGAACGACCGACGAATTTCTTGATTCGACCGTAGGTTGCCTCGTCGATTTCAGTGTCCGTCGACAGCAGAATCACCTGGTGGCTAGCATATGGGAAGTAGCGGTCAACCAGGTGTCCCCTATGTGAGCCGTCGAGTCGGCCAAGTGGGGTGTCTACAACCACGGGTAGTGGTTGCCCCGACGCGCGTGCTAGTCCCCACAGGAGTGAAACCGCAAGCAGTTGGCGCTCTCCGGCGGACATCTGATTGGCGGGTAACGCGGTCCCATCGCGTCCCATCAGCTCTACTGTGTATGTATCCGGGTCGATGCTTACGGAGGCGACGAGAGACTCCTTGCGAAGAAGTCTCTGGAGGGCCTCTAAAACGAGGTCACCTATCCGACCAAGGTATCGGCGCGTCGCCGCGCCACGAAGTGACTCTAGAGTTTCTCGGACCTTATCCACGTGCGTGACGATCCGAGTGTCGTCGTCTATCGAAAGCTCGGCGTGTGCAAGTCGGTCCAGTTCGTTTTCGTAAGCCGCGTCGGCCTTGATCCGCTCAGCACGGCTGGCTGTCAGAGCCTCCTCGACCATCGTCAGGGTTGCTTGTTTGCGCGCAAGCTCCCCCGCCGCGCTGTCCAACTCGGCCTTGAGCTCCTCCAGTGACTCTGGGTCGGGCATAGCGACGAGCACGCGTTCCAACTGGTCTAGTTCAGCCCGCGTAGTCAAGCGGCGTTCCAACAGGGAAGTCAATCGCCTTGATGCACCGGGGAGCGCTGTGGTTCTGAGAAATTCGATGCCGGCCGAATCCTTCAAACCGGTAATTGAGGGGACGGCTCCCTCTGATTCGCGCCGTTTCCGATCGTCCGCCATGTATGCAGCGACTGACTCTAGTGTCGCTGCCCCGACCGTGGAAGAGCTCAACAGGCCGACGATAGCGTCGTCCCGCTCACTGAGCACCCGTGCGACGATTTGCTGCTGCACCGCATTGACTTCCGCGCGGCTCTGTTGTTCCAAACCCTTGAGCAACTCTGCAACCTGTAAAAGCGGTGCGACATCGGCAGCTTCCTCGCGGAGCTCAGTCTCAAGCTGGGCGAGCGTTTCCCGATGAATCTCGGTCGAGCTTTCTGTGGCCACCCGCTTGTCGAGCAGTTCGCCTCCGGTCGATCGATACTTCTCAGCGAGCTCAAAATGTAGCTTCTTGGCGCGCTCTGCTTTGACCCGGAGCGACGCCATCGATTGGACGGTCGCTTCTTCAATCTGCCGGGATTTAGTAGCAACGTCCTTCTTTTCGGCGACTTTGGCTTTTAGCTCCTCTGGAATCTGGTTCATACGATGCCGCCGTCTGAGTACAGCGAGGTCTGTAGTGAGTCGGTCGACTAGATCCAGTCCGAGCAGCGTCGATAGCGCGGAGCCAAGCACCTCACGGGACTTCTGCATGTCCGCGAGAGCCTCAATCTGCTCACCGTCGAAGAAGAAAAGTCCGGCTATCCCGCGCGGCAGAAATGTCTCGACGTGCTCGCCCCACGTTGAGGTTAGGGCCTTGTCGATGGCCCCGTCGACTTCGACTTCCACGCGCTCCCGGACGGGCTCCTTCGCGCCTTCCCAGGTTCTGATCACCCGGTAGTTGTGCTCAACGCCCTGCTGGTTGGCACGAAAGGCAAGCTCTACACCCGAGGTAGACCCGTGCGGTGATCCTCTGTGGACCAAACTACGCAGGTAGTTTTCGTAACTGCCGGTTCGTCGTCCCGTGGCTTGAGCTAAAGTGCCATAGAACGCGAGGTGGATCGACTCAAGAATCGTGGTTTTACCTGCACCGTTCAACCCACCGACCAGGATGATCGGCTTGGCGGACGACTTCGGAGCGAGCTCAATTTTGTGACGCCCGGAGAAGGTCCCGATGTTTTGTAGGACGAGCTGGTCGAGAATCAAGCCTCCACCCCCGTCGGAACAGGTCGGACATAACCCGCCGCTATATCGAGATCGTCCGGCGAGTCGCTATCGTCGGGCCGCTCGATCGCATCGCGTCGCTGATTGGCTCGCTTCATCGCGTCGTCCACGTCGTCATAGAATCCTCGCCGCATTGCCTTGGTAAGTGACTCGAATAGTCCAGCTCGGCGTGCCTGGGAACGATGGCGCTGCTCGATATCTAACAGTTCTCGGACCAGTTCGAAGTGAAGTCGATCGTCGCCGACGACATCTTGCAGAATCGCGACTGTCTCCGGGCCTAAGGGCAGGTGTTCGTCGAGAGGTCGTCCCGGGTACTCTTCGCCCGTTGCATCGCGGTAAATCGCGGGTAGGTTGTCCTCGAACTCGTGCTTCTCAACCACCCAGAGTCGACGAATCTCTTCCAGCTCGGGGAGCGTCACCAGTTCTAGACTTTGGACGATGTCAGGTCCGTTCGCGCGAATCCATGTTTGGGCGTCGAGCAGCTTTCTAACCCAACGCTCGCGTGATTCCTGCGTGTAGGGACCCGGGATAGTTCGGTCGTGGAACAGCTGGACGCTACCGTTCATACGCCTGAAGTCGCGCAGGTGGCGGTCGTCGGCGACATCCAGTTCGTTTCTGAGCTCAAGCAGTGGAAGCATCCACTCCTTCTCCTCGTCGTTCTGGATCATGGCCGACATCGATTTGTCCTTGTCGACGAGGGTGCATGTCCAGCAACCGAATCGGCTATCCCCGCAGCTAGGGGTAGTCGAGTCCACCACCAGAGGGCATTCACCGTCAGAGGATGCGCCCTGGTACATCGTGAGGAGCTCCTTGTTGGAGTAGCCCCAGGGGTTCTTGGTTTGCATGAGGAAGGTCCATACGTCGTCGTTGGACCAATTTTCGACCGGTGAGTAAACCAGGCAATTCGGGAGTGAGTCGTTCGGGCTGAGCAGGTCGCGCACGCGGCGTGACTCGAGTTCAACCATCCGGTGCGAACGACCCGAGCTCTCAGCTTTCCGTGTGCCGAGGACGAGGATTGCTTCGCCGTGAGACTTCACCATGTTGATGATGAATGTGTTTGAGGGCTTGATCTTAAGTCGCTCTGTGCACCATCGGAACTTTGGTCGTGGGGCGGGGTACCCACGACCCGCGAGATTGACCCAGAATGTGTCGGCGACGGCGGGCGTCAAACGGTGAGGCTCGATCGGCAATCCCTGTTGGGTTGCGGCCGCCCTGATCGTCTCCAGAGAGTGCGTGACCCAAGCTGCGACGATAGGGTTTTCGACCAAAGTGTCGGTGCTGATGACGTGCACCTGTTTGGTCCGCTGTTCCGGCTTGAGAGCTGCGATAGCCATCCATACCAGCTGAAGCACGGCGGTTGAATCCTTACCTCCTGAATAGCCGATGACCCAGGGGATACCGTCCTCGAGGTAGAGCGTTTGCGTTTGCAGGACCAATTCGTCAATCGTGCCCGCTAGGCCCAAGTCATCGAATGCAGACCGAGGTCGAATCGGCAGGTTTATGGTCACTTTTCTCCTCCGTTGAATGCAGTTTCTGCACGCTGCTCGTCGGCGGGCAACGAGATTCCCAATGTTCTTCTGATTAGCGCTGTGGTCAGCAGAACGTTGCCAGCGCTCTTCGAGACGCGGCCACCGGACAGGGCTCGCCCCTCCCACGTCGAAGAGTTCGAACGATGCCAGTCGATGTCTCCGAGCTGTTTCAAGATTCGGGGCCATTTACGTTTATCCGGCGTGTCTCGCAGAATTGTGTTACCAACCTTGCCGAGCGAGTGCAGCACGATGCCGTGGCTGTGTATGAAGTCTCTCCGTATTTCGCCCGCGCTGACTTCGCGTTGACGCACCTGGGTCCACTCTGGGATGTATCTTGCGACTGTGTCCCAGAACACCTGGGCCATCTCGACCTTTTGATCAAACGTGCTGTCGTCGAAACCATCGAGCAGAGCGCGGTTTGCGCTGTACATAGCCGACAACGTGAACAACTTTCTTGAGCGTGTTGCCAAGTTGCTCGACTCGGTCTCAGTCAAGTCGTTGTAGAAGTCGGACTGAAAAACAACGACGCGCGTGATCGCTGACATGTCGTCGCGGTGGTCGTACAGGACGCTGATCGATTTGGCGGGGCGGATGGCGTACCTGTTCAGGTCCGCGAACATCTGCTGGCAGCGCTTCAGGCCGAGGTCTAAGAACATGACGATGGCGATCGTCTCGTCACCAAGATCCGGGTTCTGGCTCAAAGCTTCCTGGATCGCTGCCCGCCTGTGTTGGCCATCGTTGATCACGAACTTTGCTGACATAGGAATGGTAAGCGTGCCGATGCGCTCGTTCGGTCCAGCGCCGCTGAACGGCTCGAACGTGACGTCGGCGTCGACGGACGCCGTCAGTGCAGAGAAGACGTAGCTGTCCGGATTCTCGACCACGTAGCGAGCGATCTCCGGTACCCGCGCCTTGTTGAGTGTCCGCTGGGCCCGCATCTCAGGAACCAGTTCCTCGTCGTCGAACAGAAACAGGCGCGGTATCAGTCTGAGAGGACACATCGTCACGAAGTAGCCTCGACCTGCCTGAACCCCGCGGATGGCAGGGAAGACGTACTCGAAGCCCGGGCTACGCGTTGCTACGGTGCTCGGCTGCTTGACCATGACCCTCCAATGTCGGTCGCTGATGTACGGAACTATACATCCGAACAACACGGCTAGTTTAACGAACACGCGCCCCCAAAAATCGCGTACAGTTTCCGGCATGACGATAGCCCCGGGTGCCGACAACTCTGTTCCGTCTAACGATGCAGCTGTTGTGTCGCCCGTGTACTTGGATTGCAACGCCACCACTCCGATCGACCCTGCTGTACTAGCCGAAGTCGTCCATTACCTGCAGGATGATTTTGGGAACGCAGGCAGCCGTACCCATGCCTATGGTCAGCGCGCGAAGGAGCGCGTCAACCGAGCGCGGGAGCAGGTCGCGGCACCCGCAGGTGCGAAGCCTGAGGAGGTGATCTTCACCAGCGGGGCAACGGAGAGTAACAATCTCGCCATTCTCGGTCTTGAGCAGGCTGGTCGGGAGTCCGGCCGCATGCACATCGTCACTACTCAAATCGAGCACAAGGCCGTACTCGAGCCTATTCGCGAGTTGGCGAGGCGGGGGTTTGAGGTCACGGAGGTTGCCCCGACTCCTGGGGGCTGGATTGATGCCGATGACGTTGCTACTGCCTTACGCGACGACACAATTCTGGTGTCGGTAATGGCAGTCAACAACGAAACCGGCGTAATTCAGCCAATAGAAGAAATTGCACGCTCACTGCGCGATCGCGAAGCGTACTTCCACGTCGACGGTGCGCAAGCTTACGGTAAACTGCCGAAGTTTTTCGAGAACTCACGGATCGACTTGATAAGTGTCTCGGGGCATAAATTGTTTGCGCCGAAAGGAATTGGCGCTCTTATCGCCCGGCGACGCGGGTACACGCGTGTACCACTTGTCCCACTCTTGGTCGGTGGTGGACAAGAGCGTGGTTTACGCTCCGGAACTCTGCCGGTAGCGTTGATAGCAGGGCTAGGAAGCGCCGTGATGAGCGCGATGAAGGAATTTTCTGCCCGAAATGCCCGCGTGCTTAAAATTCGAGATGAGGCGATGAGTGCCTTTGCTTCTCTGGAAGTCTCGTTTAATGGCGATCTCTCGCGGACGATGCCGCACACCTTGAACCTCTCGGTTCCCGGCGTTGATTCGGAAGCAGCAATTGTCAACCTAAAAAGGATCGTCGCTGTATCGAATGGTTCTGCTTGTACATCGCAGGTATATGAGCCAAGTCATGTTTTGGTCGCAATGGGTTTGGAAGATCAGCAAATCAGTGGGGCAATACGGTTCTCATGGTGCCATCTGACACCTGACACCGATTGGGAAGCAGTCGCGATCAGCCTCGGGAGGATCAGGTAATGGGCAACAAATTCAAGAGAATGGATGAACTTGGCTACACAGACGTTATTTCTCCTGCTGAACCGTCCAGCTCACCAGCGGAACTATGTTGGTCGTTCTCGCAAGTGATTGCTTGCGAAGTATTCCGACCATTTCGATAAATTCCTGGTACGTCCACCCTGGCGCCACCAACGAGCCAATTTTGTATGAACTCCAGCAAGTGCTCCCAAGGCTTCTTGATGCAGTGAGTCCACTCGATCCAAAGCCGTCACGTGAGGCAATTATCAAAGATTTCGATACCCCTGGTTGGGTGCGTAGATCGACCAGTGCATCGTAAATCTCCCAAACGGGCTTCCTGAGCCCGAAATGGTATTTGTTCACAACATCCTCGACGTGCTGCGCAGAGAGTCCGCCCGTCCAGGCTTTTGCCTGTATAGCTACACAGTGAGCATGAATTGCCGGGGTGCGGTAGAGCCCCAGCACGTCGATGCCGCCGTCGTTCGGCCCGTCGACTATGAAAACTTTAGACGCTCCACAATGGGCAAGCGCTATGGCGCAGCACCACACGAACTCGACTGGGTCGCAGTAACGAATAAAATTGATGATTTGCAAGCGATCTTCGTTGATCCCGCCCATAAAGCGGGGATGTCTAACACCCAGCAAGACGTGCTCCTGCATGGTCGACGCATACAGTGGCGGATCGATTTCATCTAACGACCATGTTTCGTCGATATATTCGTCGAAGAGCAGCAAGAATCGGTCGGCCCATAGTTCGGCGAGTTCATCACTTTGCATCTCTGAATATCCGTGATTGGTAAAAGCGCGAGAAAGGTGGCTAAGAACGTGCACAGTCTTTCGTGGCAACGTTGAGACTGCCAACGACATAGCCTCTTCGCGAATCAATTTAAGTGGGGTCACGGCTGAACGGTTTCAACTGCACCAGGAACTGCGGCAAGGAGCGCTTCAATGACAGTCGCTAACGCCAGGAGTGATTTCGACACCTCAGTGGGTTGTGCTGCCAACGAGGTGGCGGGAAGGCTTGCCAGCGCTTTTGTGGCACGGTCAATTTCAGATTTCCAATCATGCTTCGTAGACGCCTCGTCGAGGCGACCTTTTGCCTCATCTATAGGCATATCGTATTGCAGAACGTTTTCGATTAGGTCACTACGATCGCTTTTGACTAGCTTCTCCAGGGCCCCGATCTGCCGTGGATCGTGAATTCTTCTCCTACTGTTATTTTCGGGGTCTTCTCCGATAAGTTGAAAAAACGTCTGCAAATTGTCCACGTTTTCATAGTTCTTTGCCGCCTCGTTCCAACCAAGCCAGTTGCGTACCACTGGACGCCGGTGCGCTTCTTCGAACAGTGTAAAGTATTCTTTCTTTGCACGACTTGAGTAATCTTCGTCCGCAAGCATTTGTTGTAGTCCGCGATTTGCGTTGTATAGCCTATTTACAGCAACTGTTGAAATCCCTAGTTTCTGTCCCACCTGGCGAGATTTCAAACCGTTCTCGTCGATCTCCCGCGAAACCAGTTCTGCGCGTTGCGCAGGCGACCAATCTCGGATCCCACTTATGTGACGTATTCCCTGAAGGATCCAAGCGATATCGTTCTTCTGTGATCCGGTGTAGACTAAACATTTGATCGATTGAATCGACGTCAGCAAAGAAGCTTGTTCTTCCTCGCCCAAATCTGATTCTTCAATCTCGGCTCCCCGGATTCTGGCGTCGACTGTCTTTAGTGCCGCCACCCGTCGATTTCCCTCGACTGCGACGTACCGTTCGCTGCCCGGCTCCAGCTCTCGAAGGACTATTCGATCAAGTGGAAGAAATCCGTTCTGCACAATACTTCCGAATAGTTCTTCTACACCCTCTTTCTTTATATTCTCGTAAGTATTTTTTTGGACTTGTTCTTCATGGGCTCTCTTGTCGGGTATCTTTGACTTCAAGTTAGTAAAGCGTGGATTGTTAGGATCTAGATATATACAGTGCAGGGGGATGATCTGTTCTTGCAAATCCTGGTCGTACATTCGCACTCCTTAGGCTTGGTCAAGTATCTGGTAGCGTAGCTTACGAGGTGGCGGCCTTGCGTGGCTACTCGGCCTCGTTCGAGCTGGAAGCGTGGAGTTCGACGTCGATTTCCTGTTGGCCGATTTGGAAGACGCAGTAGGTGGATCCTTAAGGTGGCTTGCGAATTACCTCGCAAATCGCGACGGCAGTCTGGCGGGTCCCCTGTGGCCGTCCGGTACGAGGATGGAGCTATTGTCGCGGAACTCGTGATCGTCGACGCTCTGCCCAGAACCGCAGCGAGGGGAGTTCGAAGTTGACCGGGCGTTTGGCCACTCGTTCTGACCTACAACTTGGATGGAAGCGTCCGGACGCAACTCCCGGCTAAGAGCCTGTAATTTTGGGGCGGTTGTCTGTCGCTTTGGTCGTTCAGGTCGCAAGGCGGTTAACCATCGCTGATTAGGCCAACTGCAACGTGCTTCGCCGTTCCGACCCGCACGTCATGGACGCGTCACGTCGATTGTTACTCGCGGGCGCCCAGCAATGGGCCGACGCTTTGGATAGATAGATCGCGGTCGGTCGGATTGACAAGTTCGATGCCGGTATCGTATGTACTTGGCTGCGCGCGAGAGCGGGATACGCAGTTGGGTTCGCTCAATGCCTGCTACGGCAGGCAGACCGTCATGCAGTTGGCGCGTTGGTCGAGGTGTCCAGAAGTGCCGCGCCGCTCAGCGCGATCCCGTTCGAACGACACACAACTGTTGCCAGCGATCAGGACTGACAATATGGCGCTTCCGGCACCAAGGGCGAGGAGTAGTGGTCGGCATTCTTCGCCACCCCCGGCATCTGCGGGTCCAAAGACGCTGGCGACGGCAACCGCGCACGTCACGAACAAGCCTGCGGTGACGGCTGCACTGAGTACGGCCAAGCACTGTTCGTTAGCTGCACTCCCACGTAGCGGAGTAACGAGCCCTAGCGAGGTTGGTTGTCGATCCAGTCGCCGCTGTTCCCGCTGCCTCGCGATTTTCGCAATTCCGGTCGGTGACCAGATTAGATCAGCTTGGATTCAATGTCTACGAGAGTTGTCAGGTTGTCGTGGGTGTCTTGCGTGCGTTTTGCGTTGCCACCTAGCCACCGATCAGTCCGTCGATGAGCGGCACTAACACCTTCAAGGTCTCGACCATGCGCGGATCATGCCATGTCGTCGTTTTTCCTGCGCAAAACTGCGAAGGCGGTTGAGTTTTGCACACCGGCGTTGGGGCAGAACGACACCGTGATTCAACAAAGCTGTGCAAACCCCGCCCCGTATTCTACGATCAGCCAATGACTTTAACGGGGCGCAAGTTCGTAATCGGTGCACTAGGTGTCGTGTGTGCCAGCACTCACGTTATCGGCGCTAGCGTCGCGATGGCAGTGCCGAATGCCTACGGTTTCGATACCCCGGTTGTGTCGTTCACCACGACAGTGGACTCGATTACGGCAACCGTCACCAACCCCAATGGGAACGGCGTGTGCTTCGGCGGGATCGGGATACCCGCGACACAGTCTGTGCATCCATTCGGGGACAACGCAAATGGCCCTTGGCCAGGGCCTGGCCAAAAGTTGTCCATCACTCACCAGGGGCTCGCGCCTGGAAGCTATCAGGTCAGCTTCTTTTGCGGTGAGAGCACCACCTCGCCGAAAAGCGCTGGACCGGATACTTACGAAATACGGGTGGGTCCACCCGAGGTACCGAGCGTGTGGGATTGGCTCCGATCCGGCAGCGCGGGTTCGCCGTTCTGATCAACTGAGAAGCCACTTCTTCGCAGGGCGAGTTCTCCACTCTGCAACAGACTCCGCTGCCGCGCACGATCGTGCCGGTGAGTCCAGGTAGACCGTGGTCACGTCTCCTCTTTGTCAGACATTGGCAGTTTCCATTCACCTGTCCACTACCACTACACCGAGTTCGATCAGATACTAGAAGCGCCCGTCCGGAACTACAGCCTGGTGAACGGCGATGGTTGTAAGACTCATGTTTGCCATCACACCGAAATCCAATCAGGGAACATTGTCGAACCTGATGACTAATGAGTCTTCGAATACGCTCTTCTTCCAGGCGACGAGCACGAACCGCATACCCACCCTCTGCACGCTGAACCTCACGGGTTCGGCGGAGCCCATAGAGGTTCCGGTCGGCCAGGATCTTGGAGACGGCGCGTTGGATGAGCTGTCTGTGGATTCGTACGGGTTCGATTGGACGCAGTAGATCCACCTCCGTGATGTTCGCTATCACCTCCGACTCGTGGTTAGTTCTTGGGTTGGCCGCACCACGTTGCTCTAGGAAGATCTGTATGACCTACGAATTGGTCCCATTGTCGGTGCAAGCCTGGCCGTTTCTGACGAGGTCAGCATGGTCGAGAACGGGGAGTCAAGAGTCGTCTCGTTTGGGGTACCGGTCACCTGAGCTTCTGCCGCGTCTGGCTTGCTCAAGTCCGTCGTTCACGCTTTGCCCATTCGCAGGGCTCGAAAAGACGTGCATCGTCTCCATAATCGAGCGGTATTCGGCTGCGGACATGAGCACCACATCGCCAGCGTTCGATTCGACTACGACTGGCTTGCAGTCGTTGACAACTCGTGCCGACAGATTTTCGAACCGCTTCAGCATCTCGTTCGGACGGATAGCCTTCGGGTAGTCATCTCGCCAGTCGCGCATCATCATTCGTCCTCACTTCCGCCCACCACGTTAGGTTAGCCACCTATCGTCACACAGGCGATGGGTTTCTCGCTACACGATTTCGAGGATAAAGCTCCACCCGCCACAGAGTGCCCAACCACGTGTCAGAACACCGCGCCATTGTCAGGATTGATGTGCAGGACGTTCCCCAGGCAGTTGACGATGACGCTGCGGCCCTCGCCGGGAGGAGTGAAGACTGCACCGTCGATGTTGTCCATGCCTTGGCTGCCAGAGAACGTGAAGGCGAACGGGTCATAATTGGCGCAGGTGTACGTCCAATTGATCGCGCCGGTCTGAAAGCCGACACCGGCGAGGTTGAATGCGCCGGGACTTCTGGACCCTTGAGCTCCGGCTACCACTATCGTCTGTCCGTACGACGCCGTCGGTGTGGGCACGGTGATCGGCGAACCTGTGGTCGTAGTCCACGTGCTCGTCGATTGCGCGTTGAATCCGAGCGGGGTCTCGGAGATACGAACTTTGCCTTCGTAGATGCGTACAACGTCGCAGCCGCCGCCGGCCACAGCAAATGTGGTTGCGGGTACGGCATCAGTGGTCCACCAGGCTGTGCAATTCTGTACTTCTTCGCCTGGGCCGAGTGTTGCGAGTTCGGTCGACGCGGTCTTCGAAGTGCTGGACGCGCCGCCCGTGGTGATGATGATGAGGCCAAGGAGGACCACACTCGTAATGATCGGCTTAATCAGAGATTTTCTTCCGACTGCAACGGCGATGTCGACAATCGAGAAGGCAAACCCGACGATGGCTGCACCGGTGAGCCACTGTAGAAACGTTGCCACATGCAGAAATGCGTCCATGAACTCCGAATTGTCTCGTGCAAGTGCTGCCGCCTGGTCGGTCAAACTCTGAGCGGTTGCCCAGCGTCCGACCGACAACGCTGGGAGCACCGTCACACCAGCCGCGATCGCGGCTGCAAGCGCCATGGGTGTAGGCACTTTTCCGATCGTTAAGGTCGACGTCATCGCTTGATAGCCGATCTTGGCGCCCAGTGCTGCGGCTATCACGCACAGGAGCAAACCGACTGTGCTGGAAGGAATGGCACCGGCGAATAACGATATGAGGGCCGCCAACGCGTACAGCACGGCGACCGCTCCAGCAAAGGGCACAACGACAATCCGGGCGAGCGGACTGTTGATGTGAACGGAGATATACAGTGCGAGGACGAGTACGAAACAGAGGCCTTGTAGGCCGGTCCAGTGATCGAATGCCCAGCCTGGGGCCGCCTCGCGCAGCAAAGGCCATCCTCCGGCGACGGGTGCGACCTGGTCTGCAATCGTCCGATAGAAGCCCCACAGTCCGATCTCGGGAACCCAGTTGCCGATGAAGATGATCAGGGTCGGTATTCCGACGACCGCGAGCAAAGATCGTACGTACTTGTCGATCGAACTCTCGGGTTTGGCCGGTCCCGACGTGGTCGCCTGGACAATCGGAGTGTTGAGGTCATCGTCAGCATGTCCGACGTCCGACCGCTCGATCTTCACACCGCCACCGTCGTAGCGCGTCATATCGATTTTGTTCGCTGGCGCAGTCGTAGCTCTCGGTGGTGGTTTCGACTCACCGGCTTCCCGTCGAACCCAGGGTTTCGGCGTAGGTCCCGCTGCAGGCGGAGCGGCTGGCTCGACCGGGGTAGCAGGTGCCAACGCTGGAGACCCGGTGTCCGGCTCAGGCGACGTGAAGTACGACGCGAGATCGGCTGTCCGGTCGTTGTCATTGTTCGCCATGTGAACTCCTGTGTGCAGTGGAGGCTGAGGATCTGGTGGGGGCCAAAGTGTCCATGGCAGATGCCAACTCGGTGAGAGACTTGAGGAAGTGTCGAGACGAGCGCGACGCTGGTTCTAGTGCGACTACGTGGCCCGCGGTGCACCAGGCTTCGGCCCTGGTTATGCGCGAGGCGTTGTATTCCGCGAAGACATCTTCGATCAGACCGTCGTCGGCGGGATGGTTTCGAAGCCTGGATGTTGCGTAGTCGAGACCCGTGCACATCGAGGGACATCCGATGCACATCACAGGATGAACGTCGTCGCTTCCGAGGCTGTGCCTGCTCGTAAGAAGGAGGCTAGGCGGCCGCGACGTTGGCGGTGAGACTTGGACCATGGCCGATTGCACACGCTCAGCGGCGTAGACGACCGCTGTACCGACATCGAGCCGTGCGAGGTCTTGCGCCTGCCGCTCGTTGAGCAACAGTGCATTCCCGAGCATCTCGCGTTCGGTGCTGTCGACTATTCGGTGGCATATGAGACTGCCGATCACTTTCCTCAACGTTGCATCGAGCGTCGACGGGGCCTGGTCGCAGATGATGAAACCTTCTCCGCTTCCACGCAACTCGGCCACGGCCTCGACGAGGAGTCGGACTCCCTCGGACTGAGAATCGCTCCGGCTCGACAAGACTCGGTGCGCTTCTTCGAGCACGGTGACGTGCGCGAGGCGTCCGGCAGGCGGGTGCGCTTCACGATACGACGCAAGACCGGCTATGAGAAGAGCAAACACCAGCGAGCGTTCGGTCGGACCCGCAAATGCTCGGAACTCGACGACGGTGGGTGTACTCAGGAGCCTCTCCCAGTCGATCCCCGCATCCGGCCCCGTCGCGAACGCCGAGCCCATCGGTCCTCGAACCAGCGACTCGAGTCGTCCGAGTAAGGACCCGATGATCTCCGATCGGGTGTTGGGGGAGTAGTCCGAAGTCCGGATCATGTCGCCCACTGTCCGATAGAAATCTCGCAGTGTCGGCGCCTCCGATGTCTCGTAGCACTTGTACAGAGCACGGCTCAGCAGGATGTATCCGAACGGCCAGCTCTCCGAGAGCCTGAGCGCAACGTCGAAGGCGCCCACCACTCGTGCGGCGTGCGCCGCTGTGTCGCAGCCAGGTGGAACGACGAAGGGGTTGAACGCCGGATGCGCCGGACCGAGAACAACGTGTTCGACTCCGTCGTCCGCGAGTCTCGCCGCGAGGTCCGCATAGTCCGACTTCGCTGGGTCGAGAACCAAGAACGGCACTCTGTGGTCCAGCCAGAGTTGTTCGAGCAGACGCTGTACAGAGGTGGTCTTGCCGAAACCGGGGAGGCCGGCGAGCATGACATGGCGATTGATCTCGGACAAAGACAGCTCGACAGTTCCACCGGTCAAACCGACGCCCAGAATGCACGCAGGACCGTTGCTTCCTGTCAGCTGCAGTTGTGGTGATCGCGGCAGTGTCGTAAGAGGTGAGCTGGCAATGCCCGGCAAGCCGCCGACAGGTGGCTGGGGAAAACGGACTACCGCGCCCGCCCGGGAGGGGGACGAGATCTCGACCAGTTCACGTACGAGTTTGTCTGTGAGGTCGAACCCCCAGTCGTGCGCCACCGCGAGGGTCAACAATTCCTCGGCGTCGAATCGTTCGAGACCCGAGGGCCGCACGATGTCGAAACCGCCAAGGCCGGTGAGATCCATTCCGATCGATTCCACCATCCCTGGTAGAAGGCCGTTCGTGCTCACGGCGGCCACCCTGACCTTCAGCGCGGCGCGCGGCAGGTCGCGTAGTACCTCGATGCTCTCCATCAAAATCTGGTCGCCGAGCTTGTCAGTTCGACGGTCTGGGTCGAATCGAAGCAATGCCACTGTGTCTGAAAGGTGCCCGAGCAGTTCGACGCTGGGAACGGTCCTTTCCGCATGAAGGATCAAGCCGCATCGGCCCTCGTGGTACGACAACATCTCGACCGCGCGCCGAAGAGCGTGCGGCTCGGGTGCCCACTGCAAGACCGCGACATGGGTCGCATCTCGTGCGGTAGGGTCAGCCGATCGTCCGACATCCGCGTCCTCGAGTCTCCGCCGAACCTCCGCGATGTCCGGATGAGCACCGCCCTGGGTCAAGAACCAGAACAGATCCGTTGTGTCCTCGCCGCTAGCGGGTAGCAGATCCAGCTCTGCGGGCAGATTCGTGACGACGAGGTTGCCGAGCGTCTTCGCGTCTTCGACGGTGGTTGCCGCGCCCACAATCCACGCGCTGACCGTACCTGGATGAGACGCGCTTCGAGCTGCCGAGTGCAAGCGCAATTGCAGGGCGGAGCCCTCGGCAGCCGCATAGGCAAGAGCCTCTGCAAGATTGAGGTACGCACGTCGAACCGTATCGAGCCCGTACAGCTCTTCTTCGACCATACTGTCGGGCAAGACTGGCACCCGCGCGGCCCATGCCCAACGGTCACGGTCGATGTGCACCATTTCGAGCGTATTGATGTTCACGCTACTACCGGCCGTTCGCTACCCGGTCCGTCACAACAACCCGCCGGAAGCGTCCGACGAGGAGTCGTCCGTGGATTCGGCAGCGTCACTGGCCTCTTCGGCGGTAGTCGTGTCCTCGGATAGTTCGACGTCCTCAGGTGGCGCGTGATCTGCATACTCGGGTTCGGCTACCTGTTCGGAGACGGATTCATCGCGCTGCGCCCTCGCTTCACCGAACTGAGCCACCGCCTCTGCGGCGTTGACATGTGCGCCGACCAGCGGCGCGAGAAACTCATTTCTTTCCGCGAGGTCAGCGGCCGCGGGCGGCGGGGCAGTCGCGTTCAGAAACACCGCCGCCCCTCCGACAACTTTGCCGGCAATATCGTCGAAACGTGAGTTGCCCACCTGCGCCGCCTTGATTATCCAGTTCGCTGTTTCGGGACGATCAGCTGAAGGAGGTCAAACCTACTACAGCTTGACAAGCTTGGCAGAATTGCGAGAGATGTTGGTGGGCATGATCATTCGGTTGAATTACGTGCCGTGCCGCTACCCTGATTCCGTACGATGGTCAATCGGTCGAACGACCGACACTGGCGAGTAGGAGAGTGTGATGTCCGGTGTGCCTCAGTTGTTGGGCGATACATTCCCGATCCAGGGCAGACTCAGTCCGGAGCCAGGCCAGTGGCTCGTCATCTTCAAGAAGGGTGGCGGTCGTCAACTGATCAAAGCTGGTCAACGACGATGGGACTTCGGTCTCGGTCAGTTCCAGGCCGCGTCCTATGCGAAGCTGCGCACGAGCACCGTGACGGTCGATATCCGCTTCTCCCACGTCCCGCTGGGTGACTCGCTGTTTCTCCCGTCGGCAGCCATCACCCTCGGCTTTCGAATCGATCCGGAGTCGGATCAGGTGGGACTCCTTGCGCTGCTCGAATCGGAAGGCGCGGCGTTCACGACGGCGATCGAATCGCGGTTGACGGATGCCCTCGAGCGTCATGTTCGTACGATGCTCGCAGGCGCCGACCCACTGAAGATTTACAGTGCGGGATTCGCTGAGTTCGTATTCCCCGGGGGGACGGTCCGACTCGACGAGAAGTTCATCCATGTCACGATGGCACGGGTCATCGATGTCACGTGGCCGGAAGGCGTACTGGCTCAAATCGCCAACATGGATTCCAAAGTCGCCGAGGTTGCGCTCACCGAGATCGAAGTACGTGCCGCGCAACGCCGCCGTGAAGCCGAACTCATCGAGGTCGACCACGAAGGTCAGTTGGCGATGGCGAGAGCGCACGTCGATGCGGAGATTGCGCTCAAACGTGTGGTGGCCGAACGCGCTGACGAGTTCGAACGTGCAGCACTGGCAGGCCGGATCCAGTTTGCACAGGTTGAAGCGGCTCAGAAGCTATCCCGTGAGCTCAACATTCCGCTGATGTCGATCCCAGGTCCGTGGACTGCTATGCAGGACCGAAACGCAGAGTTACTTGGTAAAGCACTCGAGAACCACACCTTGAGCCGTCGCCCGGAAATTCTGCAGGCATTGGTGGCGTTGACCTCTGGCCAGAGCGTGGGCAACGTCATTCTGGAACGGCAGGCCGAGCAGGTACTGGACAGCGTGGATCCCGACCGGGTACGCAACGAGACGATCACCAACCAGCTCGACGTGGGACAGAGCGCAGACATCCTCGACAAGGCCAGCTTTCAGCTGGACGCAGGGCTGAACGGGATTTGGGAATCCCTCGACACCGGCGTCGGCCTCAAAGGCGCAAGCTACAGCCTGTCCGGTACCGAGGCGTCGATCATCCTTGTGGCCGACCGGGACATCCCTGTTCCTGATGGGCTACGAACCAGAATCATCGAAGTCATGAATCTCGATGAGTTCTCCAAGGTACGTTTCGACTTGGTCACCGGCTCCACCGTGCGAATAGTGTTGAGACAGTTGATCACGCGGTTTGCAAAGTTGCCTCCCGGGATCGACTTCGACCTTTACCTACGTCAACGAGCGGATGGCAGGGGTGAGATCGTGGTCGAGCTCCGGGGCGACCGCGACGAATGTGAGCGGATCATTGCTCGGGTGAACAACCCGCACGAGCCCTGGTTACTGGCGGCTGAGAACATTTTCGCTCGCGGGCGTCTGCGCTTCGATAGGAGGTAGTAATCAGCAACCGCCTTTTGTTTGCTGAACGAAGCAAGGAATTCTGACTCGCGGAACTCTGGGAGCGACCGGAGCTTTTATCATGGAAATTCGGGGCCAACATTTTAGCGTCCATCGCAGCAGTCAAGGTGCTGGGCGTAGTCGTGCTGCGGGAGGGGCGCCCACAGCGTCGTCGCGGTCCATCGAACTCATGCAGGCAATCGAGGTTGTGTCACGCTAGGGCTGGTAGTTCGAAAGTCGTTCCCTACGAGTGGCTAGGTCGACTCGGGTCGCCCAGTTGGAGCGACTGAGTATTCTGCCATGGTGGACAGTGACAACGAGAGAATCGAGATGAAGACAAAGGCACGCCTGACTGGTAGCGGTAGATCTGACAAAATGTTTTTCACGCGTGAGTCGCCCGGCGGCTGCGTCAGCACATGCCGTTGCTGTTGCCGGGGTTGAACGTTTCCCCCTGCGATGGGAAATACCAGGCAATTTTCGAGTATGCGCGGCTACCGTCGCAGACTTGGATGTCGAAGGCGACCACCTCGACCGGCATCATCTCGGCGTCAGCAACCGACGTGACCACGTACAGCGCCTGCCCATGACCTGTTGCGTGATCGTCGCCCCACGAGTCCCAGGCGATCTCGCTCACCATCCCGCTTGGCGATCCGCCGAAATATACTGTCTCCGGTGTTGTTTCGCCGTAACCGATGGAGTTCGAAGGTGCAATCCGTCCGCCGAGAATGATATTCGGATCGAGCGCCGAGACCGTCACGGGAAACGGGGGTGGAGTTTCGTAGGCTGGTTCGCACTCGAATGTTCCCGTCTTGGCGATCTTGTCTGGGCTCACGTACTGGCCGGGGATTCGTGCAGTGTCGGTGCGTGCCCAGGCGCCACCATTCCAGGTGGAGGTGACCGTTTCAGTGTAGGCGCCGCCGGGTGTTGGTATCCCGTAGCTGCTTTCACCTTCCGTCGTGACCACACCGACCGAGCCGGGTGCTGGGCACCGGACCAGTACGCGGAGTCCCTCCGTCGGGACGGTCCACGCGGTGGGGTCTTCGAACTCCGATGCCAACACTGGCGGTGCCGGAACGACGATGGGCCCGTCATCCCAACTGATGACGCCGAACAGTTCCGAACCACCGAGTCCGAACTTGGCGTCGACGACAATGTCGGCACCCACCGGGCGTGTGATGTGGAATGCCCCGACGAAGACGTTCGACGGGGTGATGTCCTGACGAAGTATGTGCATGTCGGCGACGCTGGCGGTAGAAACTTCGCCTCCGGTGTCGATCCTGACCGTGACGAGGCCGTCGACCAGTTCGACACCGATGTTGTCGGTAGCGCCGTCGCCATCGACATCGGTCGATGCGACAACCTCGCACGGTCCGCGGGAACCGTCACAGGGGTTGCCGGCCGGCGTGCTGTCCTGTGCGGTGGATTCGGACGGTGATTGCTGAGAATGGTCTGGATTCTCGGCCGTGTTTGCGCAGCCGGCGCCGACGGCCAGAAGCACCGACGTGAACAAGACCAACAGCAGGCGGTAGCGGCGCATGACCGGCAATGTTAGAGCTGGTCGTCGGGGAGCGGTATCCGCCGAACGGCCGAAATCTTTCTTTGCTCGAGTGATTTATCTGAGTGGGGAATGCTCGCCTTCCTGGAGGCGGAAGCTCTCTGGCCATTGCGGAAACGTCATGCGAACGGCGGACTGTGCAGGTTCGTGGAGGGGTTTACCGTCGACAACATGTCGACGCATGTGAGGACACCGCGTGTGAGGACACTGTGCGCTGCAGCCGCTATCGCGATGTCGGTTACTGCCTGCGCGTCGGCAGTCTCTCCATCACCAGTGGCTGAACCGACGCAGTCCGCCGAGTTGCAGTCGAGTGGATTCGTGACAATTGTTCCGGAACCGAGCGAACAAGAACCTGCTGAGGCGACGTCGGAGCCAAACCTTGTGGATCCATCGACGTTCGCTGTCTACGCCGGCGGGGCTGCGGGTTATTACTTCACCACGCCTAGCGGTTTGTGGCGGTGCGCCATCCTCGGCGACAGTGCGCAGCGAGGTCCCGACGAACGTATGACGGGATGCCAGCCCAAGACGAGTACGGACATGGCGGTGGCGGGCGCACCGCAGGTTCAGCAGTTCGGCTCCTCGAAGATGGGTGCGCCGAATGCGATTCTCGTGAACGCTGTTGAGCCCGCACGTTTCGCAAGTTTGAGCCAAGCATTGTTCTGGCGCATGGACGGGCTGACGCCGGTCCTGCCGTACGGTGAGACGCTGGCCGTCGACGGGTTCACATGCAACGTCCAAGAATCCGGCGTGTCGTGCCGTTCTGACAACACGGGTCACGGGTTCCAGTTCTCCACCAATGGTTACGTCTTCGAGTATGCGGAGGCATCCGGAGTTGCCCATGCTTCCCCGCAGAGGGCGGCAGAGCCAGTTCTCGGACGCGTATGGGGACCGCATCAAGCTGGCTACGGCGAGGTCCGTCCACCACAGGTTTTCAATGGCGGAAGTCCCTCGGGAATGATCGACGGCATCGTGTGGAACGAGTGGGGAGGACCGGTAGCCTCCGGAATCGGTGAGGCACCCAATGTCGCAGTCGCAGACAGCGTTGCCACGGCGCCGATCGAACCGTCAACGGTTGTCGGCTACGACCTCGGCGACTGCGACGGAAGGTGGATGTACAAGTCCGTGGTGTGGTTCTTCCCCCAGAACGGTGAAACATTCGAGTCTGTAAGGGGCAGCCGTGGTCTCGATTCGTGTGAGGAGATCCCATATGTGGGTTGACCGCCTCGAATGCCGAATTTCGACGAGTTCGCGTTGACGAAGGCTGTGAGCTACATCGAGTTCTCCGGTGACGACCGGCGAGATCGTTGTCCTCGATGTCGTCGGTCAGCGCCTTGACAAGCCTAGGCAGTTGCCGAGCCCGCCAGGCTTGCTGCCAGTCTCGACAGCTTCGCTTCGATGACCGTGAGGCCGTTTGGGTTCAGATCGAGTGCCGTTGTCAGTCCGTCGAGGGCATTGGTGAAGATCGGTACCAATGGCGCGTACTTGGCCTGCAGTTTCGCTCGCTTGGCGTCGTCCTGTAGATACTGCACGCTGCCGGCGTTGTCGATGAAGTCGGCGTATTTGACGAGGAAGACCTTGGGGTCGGTGATGACGTCCGCAACGTGCTGGGCATAGGCGGCGTTCTTCTCTGCCTTCGTCAAGGGGATAGAGCTCGGTGGGTTGGTGACTGCTGCAACGAGTCTCGCGGTCTCGTGGCCGAAATGTTTCTCGATCAACAGGAGTGCGTTCTCGGCTGGCAGGCCCTGAGCTGCGCCGAGGACCTTCACGATGTTCTCGGGCTGGTCTTCGACGGTGTCGTGTAGTGCGGTGGCGGCGAGTACGTCGGTGTCGGCGCAGCCGAGCCGGACCAGACGCAGGACGTTCCTGAGCGGATGGACGATGTACGGATCCACCGGGTAGGTGGCGCGGCCGATGCGGGTCTGCGACAGGTGGACGGCCGTGGCAATTTCTATTGCGTAGCGGAGTGTGCCGATGTCGACCCGATCGTGATCGACTTCGTGGTCGATCGCGAAAACGAGTGCGGCGGAATCCATCTTCTTGAGTTTCGTTGCTCTGAAGGTGGCGGCGAGGGGGCTGTCGGTCATCGGGGTCTCCGATTCGGTAGTGGGGATCACGAGGAGCGGGGGAGTTCATCGGCGGTGCGATAGGAGCATCCGAGTGCATCGGCTGTGTCGAAGCCTGCCTTGTCTCGAAACCACGAGGTGCAGGTCTGGGCGACCAGTCGGACATCGCGGGTGAACAGGTATCCGTCGGTGCAGTCGTCGAAGTATCCGTCGTAGTGCCAGGTATCGAGGGCGAGACCGTCGGACGAGTAGTCCGCGAACGACAGTCGTTCGAGCACTTGCTTCGACAGCCTGAGCATCAGGACGCCGTCGCTGAGGAAGACGACCTGGGCGCAGACGACGGGGCTGTCGTCGGACTCGTCGTAGTCCTGTGGACCGAGTTCGATCAGGAAGCCCAGAGGTTGGTCGTACATGGACTCGGCCAGCCATTCCGTCATCGCGTCCCAGGGATCGACGTCGAGCCGTGTGCCGTCTACGACGAATGCGTCGAGGTTCGAGCCCTGCGGGATGGGCGCTTCCCAGGCATCGAGGATGTCGCCGTCGCAGACGGAGTTCAGGTTTCCGTCATCGTCGCGCCAGACGGCCCCGAAGCCGAAGTCGCTGGTGTCTGTGATTCCGTCTACGGACGTGTGGATGATGCTCCACCCTTCGAGCCGGACCCGGAGATCGGTGACGACGACGGTCCGATCACCGTCGTCGGTCACGTAGCGCCACTCGGGGAGCCGCGGCTGAGCTGCATCGATTTCGACAACGTCGTCGTACAGAGCGACCTCGGCCCGGTAGATGTCGGCACGCACGGACCGGACTCGGGTGATCGTGCGGTCTCGGTCGAGGGTGATCGACGGTTTGGCGATCGAGAGTCCGGCCGTAACTGGCGATTCTCGTGTTTCGAGGATGACCTGCGGCCGCCCGGCCGCAGAGCGACTCAGCCGCACGTTGCGAGGATCGTTGAGCACCATCGTCAGTCGGTCGTCGCGGAGGTGGCGCGTTGTTCCGCTCTCGGGTTCGACCTCGACGATCACTGTCGAGCAGCGGCGGGGGTCGGCCTGGGCCGACCACTCCGGCAGATCGCCGAGATCGTCCAGCTCATGGTCGAAGAACGGCTCGTCCAGCCACAGATCGGATCGGCAGACTTCGACGCCGGCAACCGGCCATGCCTGGTTGACTGTCTTGGCGACGTCGAGCGCTAGGAGGCCGGCTTTCACCCAGTCGGTGTGCTCGGAGTCGAAGTAGACCAGTGCGTTCCCGAGAGGGGACTCGTCTACGTGCGCGTTGTCGCGGCGGACGGCGTGGATCAGATCAATACGGCGGTGGGGTGTGAGGTCTTCGAAGCGAAGGTCGACCTCGACGACGATGTTGAAGGCTAGTGGGTCGGTTGGCGTGCGGGCAGGGGTGGGTAGTTCCATACTGCTCATTTCTGTCGAATGGACGTGAATGTCAGCGAAGTGCTGTCTCGAGAAGGAACGCCGACACCATCTTTATACCGTGCCGCACTGACAGACTTTTCGAGCTGTGCACGGACGTTTCGACGGTGGACCTCGTCGTTCGTCGGGGCTTCGCCCAGGTGTGTGAAAACGCATCTTCGCACCGGGCCGAGGGGACGAACCGAGCTCCTGGCCGACACAGAAGTATGCGCTACCGCGAGATCGTGCTGCGTCGCATGAGTTCGAGACCGTTCGATGCGCGTTCGAACTCGGAATCGAGTTTCCTGAATATAGTGTCAGCCGTTGTGGCTGGCCATCTTTCAGGTAGCAGCGCGGTAGGAAGCAGCGGGTCGGCACGGCCCAAGGACAACCAATGCGCCTGCAGTCGAATTCGCGCCGCGAACGCATCTTCGGCATTCAGGTCCACGGGCGTCCGGCCCCACCTGTCGGAGAATTCCATGTACCGGTCGGAGATCGCGTCCAAATCGTAGGCCGTTGCCACCAAGGATTCATCGCTGGTCGGCGGTGATGTTCGACCGACCATGACGGTGATGTCGGTGTCGGCGAATTCCGCCCCGAGGATCGACTGCACGTCGTGGCGACGCGGCGCCACCCACAGACCTGATGGGACATAGCCGAAACCCGACCACCCGAGCCTCGACCGAGCGCGGTGACGTAAGTGACGGGAATCCTCGGGAACGGAGAGGGCAACCGTCGTCCACGTGCCGTCCCAGTCGGCGTCGCCTGCCCCGCGCCAGACCTTGCGTGAACCGTCGTCCAACACAGCCGATCCGCGGGGCGTCAGAGCGTAAAACGTGTTGCGTCCGTGCTTGGACCGCTCCAGAATTCCTCGTTCGGTCATCCGTGCGAGAAGGGATCGTGTCGCAGACTGCCCGACGTCCAACCATCCGAATATTTCGACGATGCACCCTCCGCTGATCGCGATCGGCCTCCTGAGCAGATGCATTCCGAGAAAGGCAAGCAGGAGCGACTGCGGGGTGCTCGTGACTGCGGATGTCGAATCGGCAGGCGCGCTGTTCTGCATGTGGCGAGTCTAGTTTGCCGCGGCACCGGCAAAAGCGACTCGGTTCATTGACGTGACGTAACTCAAGTGCGTAGCATTCGAGGTGCTCCTGGGGAGCATTCCACTCCGACAACCAGTGAGGATTCCGTGCGTCAGAGTCCAGCCGCGATGGCGGCCAATTCGTCGACGGTGGGTCGAGAAGCGGCCACGCCGAACTCGAGCCTGCTGACCACGCCCTACCGCCCTGGGCTCGCCACCCTGTCGGAACGCCGGGCCAGGATGAGCTCGGATGCCGCTGCGTTGATCTACCTCGGACATGAACTGACCTACCGCGAGGTGCACAACCGCGTCCTCACCCGCGCGGCAGAACTGCTCGAATCCGGGGTGGTGCCCGGCGATCGAATTGCGTACCTGGGTCCGAACCATCCCGCGCTCGTCGAGGTGATGCTTGCCGCCCTCCGCGTCGGGGCTATTTTCCTTCCCCTCAACCATCGGCTGTCCGCTCCCGAACTCGACTACCAGATATCCGACGCGGGCATTCGCATCGTCCTCGTCGACCGCGTCATGTTCGCGACCGCCGACGCGCTGGCCGGCGCCGTCGGCATCCAGTACGTCCAGTGGTCCACCGAGCCGGTCGAACCTCCGCCGTCACCGGCGCCTGCGGCCGAGGTCGGCGGCCAGGATCCCGCGTTCGTGCTCTACACGTCGGGCACGACGGGGCATCCCAAGGGCGCGATCCTCACCCACGAGAACCTGTTGTGGAACAGCTACAACGTGCTGTTGGACGTCGACGTATCGGCGGACGAGGTGGCCTTGGTGTCGGCTCCGTTGTTTCACGTCGCCGCTCTCGATCAGATCCTGCTGACAGTGCTGCTCAAGGGCGGCACGTGTGTTCTTGCGCCCAAGTGGGACGTGGACGATACCTTCGATCTCGTCGATCGCTACGGCGTGACGTGGATGTTCGGCGTGACGGCCATGTTTGCCCAGCTCAGTCGGTCGCCGCGCTGGCCCGACGCCGATCTGTCGTCCATCCGCAGCGTGATGTCCGGGGGAGCGCCGATACCGATCGGCCTCATCGAGACCTATCGGGCCAAGGGCATCACCTTCTGCCAAGGGTACGGAATGACCGAAACTGCGCCCGGTGCAACATTCCTCGGACCTCGCGATGCGGTCCGTAAGGCCGGATCAGCCGGCCACCAGGTGATGTTCGACGAGATTCGCATCGTCGACTGTAACGGCGAGTCGGTGCAAGCCGGTGTACCGGGCGAGGTGATCGTTCGTGGACCGAATGTCACACCCGGGTACTGGGGCAATGTGGCCGCGACCGAGGCGTCGTTCACCGACGGTGGTTGGTTCCACACCGGCGATGTCGCCTACCAGGACGACGAGGGCTATGTGTACATCGTCGACCGCTTGAAGGACATGTACATCTCGGGCGGCGAGAACGTCTATCCGGCCGAGGTCGAGAACGTCCTCCTGCAACACCCCGACGTGGTCGAGTGCGCCGTCGTCGGGACCGCAGACGGTACCTGGGGCGAGGTCGGGCACGCGTTCGTGACGCGTGTGCAGGGATCGACGCTCGACCGAGACGGGCTGTGCGCGTTCGCCGGCGAGCGCCTGGCGCGCTACAAGATCCCCAAGATCGTCACCTTCCTGCCTGAACTGCCGCGCACCGGCTCAGGAAAGATCCGCAAGCAGGACCTGCGCAGAATGGACCGCAACTGACATGGCCGACGCTGTCTCCCCTTCCCTGACCTTCGAACGCCGAGGTGACATCGGACTACTGACGCTCGATCGTCCGCACAAGCGGAATGCGTTGAACGACGCCACCATCCTCGCGCTCGAAGAATTCTTCCGGACTCCTCCTCAGGGCATCAAGGCCATCGTGCTGACGGCAACGGGTAACCACTTCTGCGCCGGACTCGATCTGTCCGAACTCGGTGAACGTGACGCAGTCGGCGGATTGCACCACTCGCGTATGTGGCACAAGGCGCTCGGCGAAATGGCCGACGGTACCGTGCCGGTCATCGCGTCGCTGCGCGGAGCCGTCGTCGGTGGTGGCCTCGAACTCGCCGCGGCAGCGCATATTCGGGTTGCCGAGCGCAGCACGTTCTTCGCGCTTCCCGAGGGTCAGCGCGGTCTGTTCGTCGGCGGCGGTGCGTCCGTTCGTGTGCCGCGGTTGATCGGGGTTGCGCGCATGCAGGACATGATGCTCACCGGGCGCGTCCTCACCGCCGACGAAGGCGAGCGTCTGGGGCTGACGTCCTACCTCGTCGACGACGGCGGCGCCGACGACCTGGCTCTCGAACTGGCCGCGAAGGTGGCTGGAAACTCGCCTGTCACCAACTATGCGGTGTTGCAGACACTTCCGGCCATAGCCGAAATCGGACCGAACGAGGGGCTGATGATGGAGTCCCTGATGGCCGCCGTCGCGCAGTCGAGTGTCGAAGCCAAGGAGAAGATAGCCGACTTCCTCGACGGGACCGGCCCGAAGGTGAAGGTTGCCGAGAAGCCGACCACAGCGGTGGCGGCATCGGCCCCGGCGGTTCTTCGGCCGGTTCCGGAGGACGCACGAAAGACCTCGAAGCTCGGCGCTTATCTCGACTGGCTCGACGCCGACCGCGGCCACCGGTTCGACGACTGGAAAGCCCTGCAGGCCTGGTCGAGTACCGACATCGAAGACTTCTGGGAGTCGATCTGGGACTATTTCGGCGTCGTCACGCACCAACCGTACGAGACGGTCCTCGACGCTCGCGTCATGCCAGGGGCGCGGTGGTTCCCTGGCGCCCTGATCAACTACACCGAGCAGTCACTGGGCACGGAGGACGATCTCGACAGCGTTGCGGTCTATGGACGGTCGCAGACGCGCGGTGATGTCAACATGACCTTCGGCGCCTTGCGTGACGAGGTTCGCCGCGTGCGCGCAGGCTTGATCGATCTCGGTGTCGGGCGGGGTGATCGCGTGGCCGGGTACCTCCCCAACATTCCCGAGACCCTCGTCGCGTTCTTGGCGACGGTCAGCATCGGTGCGATCTGGGCCGCATGCGCGCCGGAGTTCGGATCGCCCAGCGTCATCGACCGTTTCGATCAGGTCGAGCCCAAGGTCTTGTTCGTCGTCGGCGGCTACAAGTACGGCGCCAAAAGCATCGATCGGCGTGACGAGGTGGCGAGCATCCGTGCGGCATTGCCGTCGGTGCAGGCAGTTGTATCGGTTCGCTACGGCGACAACGTGGTCGAGGGATCCGGCGTCACGCCATGGGTAGGCCTGGGTACCCACGAGTCCGTTACGCCCGGTTCGTTGCCCGACGTCGAGCCGGTTCCCTTCGACCACCCGCTGATGGTGCTCTTCTCGTCGGGCACCACCGGTAAGCCGAAGGCGATCGTCCACGGGCACGGCGGGATTCTTCTGGAAACCCTGAAGAATCACGCACTGCACTTCGATCTAGGATCCGGCGATACGTTGTCGTGGTTCAGTACGACCGCGTGGATGATGTGGAACACTCTGGTCGGCGGACTCCTGGTCCGATCGTCGATCGTCATGATGGACGGCAATCCGATGTATCCCGATTCCAGCTATCAGTGGCGTATCGCTGCCGAGACCGGCGCGACCGTCATGGGGATGAGCCCTGGCGTCGTCATGAACGCTCGCAGTGAGGGATTCGAGCCGACCCAGAAGTTCGACCTGTCGGCGGTCCGTCAGTTCGGCGCCGCAGGAAGTCCGCTGCCGGTCGAAGGATACCGCTGGATCTGCGAGCGTTTCGGTCCCGGTGTTCTCCTCAATGTCGGAAGTGGAGGTACCGACGTGTGCACTGGGATCGTGCAGGCGTCACCGCTGACTCCTGTGTACGACGGCGAGATGTCCGGGGCGAGTCTCGGCTTCGCAGCGACCGCGTTCGACGACGCGGGCAACGAGATCGTCGGCGAGCTGGGCGAGCTGGTGATCACCGAGCCCGTTCCGTCGATGCCGGTGAAGTTCTGGGGCGATGGCGACGGATCCCGTTACCGAAGTGCGTATTTCGAGAAGTACCCGGGAGTCTGGTGCCATGGTGACTGGATTCGTTTCGGCGAATCCGGTGGCGTCGTCATCACCGGACGGTCCGACGCAACGCTCAACCGCGGTGGAGTTCGGCTCGGAACCGCCGAGTTCTATCGTGTTGTCGACGAGATGGACGGTGTGCGGGACTCGCTCGTCGTCCACCTGGAGGACGACCACGGCGGGATGGGTCGCCTGATGCTCTTCGTCGTGACCGACGACGGGGCGGACGTGGACGACGAGCTGAGGACGTCGATCGCGACGGCGCTGCGCACGGCATTGTCACCGCGGCATGTACCGGACGACATTCGAGCTGTCCCCGTCGTTCCGTACAACCGCACGGGGAAGAAACTCGAAATCCCCGTCAAGCGAATCCTGCTCGGCGCCGATCCGTCCACCGTGGTCTCCTCGGGTTCCTTGGCGCAGCCCGACTCCCTCGCCGCATTCGCGGGTGCGCTGTGACGCGATCCCGCGTCACGACGGTCGCCGTGGTCGGTACCGGCGTCATCGGCGCGGCCTGGGCGGCATCGTTCCTCGCCGCGGGTCTCGACGTGGTGGCGACCGATCCCGCCGAGGGTGCCGAGCAGAGGCTTCTCGATTCGCTCAGGCGGACGCTCGACATCGCGACGGAACTGTCGGGGCGATCGGCGGCGGACCGCGGCGACCTTCGGGTTGTGGGGTCGGTGGCCGAGGCCGTTCACGACGCGGACTTCGTCCAGGAGAGCGGACCCGAGCGGCTCGAACACAAAGGCGCGCTGCTGGTCGAGATCGATTCGTTCGCCCGACCGGGTGTCGTGGTCGCGTCGTCGACGTCGGGGCTCGCTCCCAGCGCACTGCAGAAGTTCGCCGCTGTCGATCCGGGCAGGGTGCTTGTGGGACATCCGTTCGATCCGGCCCACATCGTGCCGCTCGTCGAGGTGGTTCCTGGCTCCGCGACGACGTCCGAGCTCGCACAGGCCGCGGTCGATTTCTATCGGTCCGTCGGTAAGAAGCCGGTCTTGGTGCGTGCGGAGTTGCCGGGGCACATCACCAACCGTCTGCAGGCTGCGTTGTGGCGTGAGGCGTACTCGCTGGTGGACAGAGGCGTCGCGACCGTCGCCGACATCGACACCGCCATCTCCCATGGACCTGGTCTGCGGTGGGCGATCGTCGGTCCGTTGACCGCGCAGCACCTGTCGGGCGGCCAGGGCGGGATGCGGCATCTGCTCGAACACTTGGGTCCGCCGACCCAGAAATGGATGGACGATCTCGGTGAACCGCAACTCACCGCCGAACTCGCCCACAAGCTCGTCGCAGGCATGGACGAGGAGATGAACGGCATCGATCAAGCCGAGTTGCTCGCCGATCGTGACCGACTGTTGGTCGACATCATGAGACTCAAGCGCTCCAGCACCAACCTGCCCTGAGACCACGAGATTTTGTAAGGAGTACCGTGCCCTATACGCCAGCGATCGATCTCGACGACATAATTGCCATCGACGTCCACACTCACGTGGAAGCCGATGACGCTCACCATTGCTCGCTCGATCAAGAGTTGCTCGACGCCTCGTCGAAGTATTTCAAACCAGGCGTCAACCGAACTCCGACTGTCGACGACCTGGCCGCGTACTACCGCGAGCGAAAGATGGCGGCCGTGGTGTTCACCGTCGACGCGCGAACAGCGCTCGGTCATCCGCCGGTCTCCAGTGAGGAGATCGCAGCCAGGGCTGCAGAACATGCAGACGTCCTGATCCCGTTCGGCTCGGTCGACCCGCACAACGTTCCCGAGGCCGTGGCTCGAATCGAGATTCTCGCGCGAGACTACGGCGTTCGCGGGATGAAGTTCCACCCGAGCCTGCAGGATGTCGAGCCCAACGATCGCCAGTACTACCCGATCTACGAGACCTGTGCCGAGCACGGGCTCGTGGCACTGTTCCACACCGGTCAAACCGGAATCGGAGCAGGACTTCCGGGCGGTCGAGGAATCAAGTTGAGGTATTCGGATCCGATGTTGCTCGACGACATTGCGGCGGACTTCCCGACACTGACCATGATTTTCGCGCACCCATCGGTGCCGTGGGTCGATTCGTCGATCTCCATCGCGACACACAAAGCGAACGTCTACATCGACTTGTCGGGCTGGTCGCCCAAGTACTTCCCGCCTCAGCTCGTGCGCAACATCAATTCTCTGCTCAAACACAAAGCGCTGTTCGGCTCGGACTTTCCGGTGCTCACGCCGGACCGATGGATCAAGGACTTCGCCGAGCTGGGCATCAAGGATGAGGTTGTGCCGTTGATCATGAAGGAGAACGCAATCGGAGTCCTCGGGTTGGCCGAGAAGTGACGCCGACGCTGTCGACACGTTTTGTCGCCCACCTGTCGGTCGATGTCGGTGAACCCGTTGCCCTCGGTGACACACCCGAGGGACGGAGGCGGCTCGTCCCGATCCTCGGCGGGCACGTTCAAGGGCCCGAGCTGAGCGGACGCGTCGTCGGCGGCGGCGTCGACATCCAAGTGCAGCGAACGGAGACGCGCACCGAGGTCGATGCGACCTACGCGATCGAAACAGACGACGGCGACACCGTGTTCGTGCGCAACGGCGGAATCCGGGTCGCCAGTGTGGAGGACACGATGTCTCTCTCCCAGGGTGTTCCGGTACCTGCGGAGCGCGTTTACTTCAGAACGGCTCCGCATCTGTCGACGACCAGCGGCAGGTTGGCGTGGATCAACGACCGAACATTCGTCGGACGCGGAGAGCGGTTCCCGGTGACCGTCGAACTCGATGTGTTCGTTGTGGAGTAGTCGCTCAACAGCAGTGCCCACCCACCTTCGGTGTCTCAGGTGCCAGGTCGAGCATCACGTTGCCGTCGAAGAAGCCCGTCGGCTCGAGCGTGACGGGGCTTTCGAACGTGTCCAGTAGTCCTCTTTCGAGGACTACTGGACACACTCTTCCGTTGCTAGCGTCAGCTCGGTCAGGTGCTGCAATTTATTCGACGGACAAAGGATTCGTGGTGTCCACTCTTCTTTCAGGCAAAGTCGCCGTCATCACCGGAGCCGCGAGTGGCATCGGACGGGGTATCGCATCTCGGTTCGTCGACGAGGGCGCGCAGATCGTTCTCACCGATATCGACGACGATGCCGGAGCTGCCCTGGCTGCAGAGCTCGGGGAGCACGCCGTCTACGCACACGTCGATGTCACCACCGAGTCCGACATCGCCGCGGCAGTCGCTTTGGCTGCAGATACTTTCGGATCGCTGGACATCATGGTGAACAACGCTGGTGCACAGGGTGACCCGTCATCGATCATCGACGCAGATCCCGATGGATTCGACCGAACCGCAGCTCTCCTGACACGATCGGTGTTGCTCGGACACAAGCATGCTGCGCGCCGGTTCATCGCCCAAGGAACTCCAGGCAGCATCATCTCCACGGCCAGTGCTGCAGCGATTCAAGGTGGCTGGAGCACCGTCGGATACACCGCAGCCAAGCATGCCGTCGTAGGGCTGGTGCGACAGGCCGCCGCGGAACTGGGCCCCAGCGGGATTCGATCGAACGCCATCGCGCCCGGAATCATCATGACTCCCATCATGGCCCGCACCTTCGGCGTCGAGCCCGCGAAATCCGAGCAGTTCACCGACTTCCTGGCCGCGCGACTCGGACCCGGACAGCCCTCGCGTCGGGTCGGGTTTCCCGACGACATTGCCTCGGTCGCTACCTTCCTCGCCAGCGACATGGCGGCCTACGTCAACGGCACCGTCATCCCGGTCGACGGCGGCGCAACCACGGTGACACTCGGAACGTTCGCAACCGACGTCGTAGCTGCTGCAGCAGAGTTTGCCGCGTCACAGCCATGACCAGCCAAATGGCGAGTTCGTCGGGAGTGGAGTCGGACGAGCACGAGTCATCGACAATCCATGTGTGCCTCGACGTGTCCGCGACGGCGGACGTTGAAGACCACGTGTGGCTCACGGGATCTCCGCCGGCCAAGACCGTGTTCATTCGAGCCGACGACCTCGGCCAAGCCCAGTCGATGCGCACGCGGATACGACGTGAACTCGGAACCGAGGGAGAAGATGCGACGAGTGTTGCCGTCGTTCTCGAGTTGGAAACGCACATCGCCGAGGACGCACGCACGGCACGAAAGGAATTGGCTTCGTCCTCGACCGGCGCAACCAAGACGGTTCGTTACGTCGGAACGTCGAGCGGGCTGGCCGGCCTCGTCGCCGATATCGAAGCCGCGTCCGTTGCGGATGCTGTACTGATCATCCCGGTGGTTTCTTCGCGTCGTCAGGCCGTGTGCAACCGCATCTCAGCAGAGGTGGTCCCGCTGCTGAGGCGCATGGTGTAGGAGGCCGAAGTCGGTCAACCGCCTAAGGATGACCATGGCCCATACCAAACGATAGTCATTTAAGGTTTGGTATGGTTGCATGATGGCCAATGATTCGAACAGCGGCCTGGCCGCCGTCGAGTACGAAGATCGGCCATGGCAATCGTCGGCCGCTGCTGCCTCCAGGACACAGCGCAAGCTGCATGCAGGTGACTACAGGGCTGCAGTGCCTCCGCGGATCGCCGATCTGGAACTCCGACTCACCGATGAAGTCGCGGCCGAATCCGAGGACGCGCTGCGTGAAATCGTCCGATTCGACGAGTACGCATCGCAGCGTCTCGGCTCGTCGACCGAGTTAGCGCCGATGAGTTCGATCTTGCTCAGATCCGAGAGTGCGGCCTCGTCACAGATCGAAAACCTCACGGTCGGCGCGCGGTCCCTCGCGCTGGCCGAGCTGGGTTCACCCACCAGTCGCAACGCATCGATCGTCAGCGGCAACGTGCGTGCGATGGAGGCCGCACTGGCAGCGAGTTCGACGGTGTCTGCCGGATCGGTACTGGCCATGCACAGGGCACTGATGGAGCCTGCGGGCGATCCCGACGCAGGGCAATGGCGAACTCAGCAGGTCTGGATCGGTGGCTCCGATTTCGGGCCCCACCACGCCGCATTCGTTCCGCCGCATCACGATCGACTCGGGGCCTGTTTGGACGACCTCTTCGTGTTCGCGTCGAGAGCTGATCTGCCCGTCCTTCCTCAGGTGGCCGTCGCGCACGCGCAGTTCGAGACCATCCACCCGTTCACCGACGGCAACGGTCGTACCGGCAGGTCGTTGGTACATACAATGCTCCGTCGGGCAGACGTGGTCGAACGCGTCACGGTTCCGCTGTCCGCGGGTCTGCTGGCCGATACTGCGTCGTATTTTGCGAGTCTCGACTTGTACCGACAGGGCGATGTCGAACCGATCGTTCGCCGGCTGAATGCCGCGGCGTTCGCAGCTGTATCCAACGGAAGGATGCTGGTCGACGAACTCGCCGGTGTGCGTGACCGGTTCGGCGCCGGCGTGGTTGCGCGTCGTGAATCGGTTGTGTGGAGCCTCCTCGACGCTCTGATTGCACAACCGGTAATCGACAACGCCTTCGTGCAAAGGACATTCGGTGTCAGCGACATGGCTGCTCAGCGGGCCATCGATCGACTCGTCGGCGCGGAAGTTCTCCATCAGACCTCGAAGGGGCGACGAAACCGCGTCTGGCAAGCGGATGAGATCCTCGATGCACTCGACCGTTTCGCCGAGCGCACACGTCGAGGACGGAGATGAACTGCGCTGCATTCCCAAGCGGCCCCAGTAGATGGACGATGCGTCAGTAGGTCACGCGAACGGCGAACTGTGCCCGGTTGTCGACTGGTTTGCTGTCCAGTGGTCTGCGGATTCCGCCCGGCGGGGCTACCCCCTGGGGGTATATGTTGCTATCGTCGATGGCATGCAGTCAGTCGGCTTCCGTGGACGGGGCGCAGCCTCGACTGGACTTCTGATTGCCCTGGTGGTGTTCGGGGTGCTGCTGATGCATTCTGTGACGCCGGTTCTGTCGGCGTCTGGATCGATGATCGGCGATCATGGCTCGATGGTGGCGTCGGACGCCGTCGACGGCTCGGTTCCTGTCGCATTCGGCGAGCATGACTGCCCGTCGGCGCATCAGATGATGCACCCCTGCATGGGCACCACGGTGTCGTGGTCTGCGCTGACCGACCCGGCGACGAGCGGTGAGATCGACCTGTCGCCGATATCGACCGAGTGGCGCCACATGGGCGTCGACTCGACTCAGGAGCGAGCTCCTCCGTGGACATTGTGGGTGTTGGACAAATCGGTGACCTTGCGAGTGTGACAGGGAGCCCGGTCGACGAGCGTCTACCGGCGGATCTGATTCCCTGTTCTACTCACTCTTGCAAGGAGTTTCACATGCATACCAAGATTGCCGCCTCGATCGCCGCTGCCACCGTCGGCGCGTTCCTGCTGAGCGGCTGTAGTGACACCTCGACCGATTCATCGATGGACGAGCATTCGATGACGTCGATGTCGTCCGCGACTATGTCGTCGATGCCGGCGAGTGCGTCGGCTCAGTTCAACGATGCCGACGTGATGTTTGCGCGGATGATGTATCCACACCACGCACAGGCAGTCGAGATGGCGGAGATGGTGCAAGGCCGTAGCGACAACCCGGACGTGCAGGCGTTGGCGTCGGCGATCGCTGCCGCGCAGCAGCCCGAGATGGACCAGCTGACGAGCTGGCTGGCCGAGTGGGGTCAGCCCGCACCCTCGGGGGACATGGGCACCATGGGCGGCATGGATCACGGCTCGGGAATGGGCATGATGACCCAACAGGACATGGATGCGTTGGCCGGCCTGACGGGTGCGGAGTTCGATCGGCAGTGGTTGACGATGATGATCGCTCACCACACCGGTGCGATCGAGATGGCGCAAGCCGAGATCGCGAACGGATCCAACCCGGACGCGCAGCAGATGGCCCGCACGATCGTCGACACGCAGCAGCAAGAAATCGACACCATGCAGCAACTGCTGGGCTGATCTGAAGTTCTGTCCAACGAAGGGCCGCATCCTCATTCACCTCGACGGGGATGCGGCCCTTCGCTGGGTGTCACACTGCAGGGAGGAACCGTTCGGGCGTGGCTCGAATCATGCATCGTCGCTGCAAGGTCTGTTCGTACTACCGTTGCTAAACGGTATTCCCTTCGTGCCGTAGGTCGACGTCGAACATGATCGGTTCGAGACGGTTCATTCAGCGCACGCGTCGGACGACGAGGTAGTGCTGGTCGGTCGACGACCAAGGCGAGTATCGTCGGATGCAGGTTCAAGAGTGGCAGTCACGCGGTACCTGGCCGACTGTCCGGCAACCCCGTTTCCATCGACAGGGGTGCCCCAGGGGAAGAACCGGCTCGACCGACGACCGTCGGCGAGCAAGTCGATGGAGGTACCGAACCTCCGGGACGAGGTGAGTCATGTCTGATCCATTCGGACTTGCTGAGGCACAAGCGAAGTGGAACCCGATCCCGCCGGAACGCAGGCGACGGTGGTGCCGAACCCTGCTCGACTACCCGCCGATCTGGTACGGAACCTTCGCGATGATCGCGACGAGGCAACACATCCTCGACGGTGGCTACACCAACATCGACGCGTGGATAGATCTTGCCAAGAGGGCGGAAGCTGTTGGCTTCACTCCCGAGACGTGGCTGATCTTTCGTCAAAGTCTTCAGCGTGAGTACCTGATCGAGGACTTCCCGTCCCACCCGGCGAACCGGCCGAAACGGCTCGGCAACGGCGGGATCGAGTCCCTCGTCGTCGACCCGGAGGATTTCGCCGACTGGCCATGGATGTACGAGGCAGGGTATCGAGCATCCGAGTCGACAGTCAGATCCCTCGCACGACCGGCCGACCTGTAGGTCACCGCACTGCGGTCAAGTGGAACCGTTTCGATGGTCGATGCGTCTAACCTGTTGATCGACGTGATCGAGGGGGTCGGGTGCGTAGACGGATAGCGGCGCAGGTGGCTTTGTTGGCTCTCCTTGCCGGATGCGGTGGGGGTGTCGAGGGCAGTCCCGTGGCTGCTGAACGTTGGGATCCGTGCAGCATCGAACAGTCGGCAGTCGCGGCAACGGGCTTGGATCCTGAGTACCGCGAAGCAGGGTGGGGCAGGGGCATCGAAGTCCCGGACTGGGGTAGATGTGTATTCCGGGCGCCAGGTGGCGCCGACTCGCGCTATGGATTGAGCGTGCTGTCTTCGACGGACCACACGATCGCTGAGGCTCGGGCAAAATCGACCAACTTGGATGGCCGCGATCTATTCATCGGTGGGCGCGACGCCTACATGTTCAGGACTGAGTTCGGTGACGCGATCCGTGACTGCCAGATCGCTGTCGAGGTGCCGCGGGGGGTGGTGGTCTTCAAAGCGCTGTACAACAAAGCAGACGGTGTGGACGCGTGCGAGGTGGTAGCCATGCATGTCGAAGATTTAGAGTCCGCGGTTCCTGCCGCGTCCAAGTAGGGGGGGCTAAATGAGTAGTGACGAACCAACAACATACTGGCAGGCGCTAGCTCTAGCTGCTGACAACAATCAGCTGTACCTGAATTCCGAGGCGGCACAGGCGTGTTACGAGTCCTGCGAAAAATACATCGAGAGACTACGGGCACACCAGGACACTGCCCGGGACCTTCGGGATCTGACGGGCTGGGGTGACTTCGATATGGGACTTCATCTGCAGAAGGTTTTCGCCGACAAAGCCGAAGGCGGCGAGAACAACATGGTCGACGTGTTGCAGAGTCATATCGACGTCGTCGAAGAAATGAAGGTTGTCTTCAACAAGTTCTTCACTTCGACCCGTGACGTCGACAAGGCAAATGCCGCAGGAATTGAGGTCGAAGGGCCGAGATAGCGGCAGTTGGCGCGGACGCGCAGCGATGGTCGTGGCCTAACGCTCGTACTCCGATTTCTCGCACTGGATGCAACGTGAGCGTGTAGCGACAGGGTGTGCGAGAGACGATCTGTGTCGACCTACCGGCATTGCCGCCTCCATCGACTGGGGTGCCCCAAGGGCAGAACCGGCTCGTTAACGATCGTCGGCGAACTGATCGATGAGAGAGAACCCCCCGGCCGACCTGTTGGTGGCGCCTGACTGGAACCATTTCGATGGTTGTTGCGTCTAACCTGTTGATCGACGTGATCGAGGGGGTCGGGTGCGTACACGAATAGCGGCATCGATGGCTGTAGCGGCACTGCTTGCCGGATGCAATGGGGGTATCGAGGGCAGTCCCGTCGCTGCTGAACGCTGGGATCCGTGCAGCATCACCCCAGAAGCGGTGGACGCAACTGGGTTGGACAACTCCACCCGTCAGGAAGGGTGGGGTCGCAGTATCGAGGTTCCGGACTGGGCGCGGTGCGTGTTCAGTGCTCCAGGAGGCGCGAATTCGCCTTACGGACTGAGCGTGATGTCATCGATTGAGCACACGCTCGACGAAGCCCGTGCCGACCCCTCTAATCGTGACGGCCGTGATCTAACAATCGGTGGTCGCGATGGCTACATGTACGTTACCGAGTTCGGTAAGGCGCTCAGAGACTGCAAGATCGCTATCGATGTCCCGCCAGGCGTTGTGGTGTTCACTGCGCTGTATGAGATGGACGACGGCGTGGATGCCTGCGAAGTAGTCGAGAGGCACGTCAACGATCTGGAGTTTGCGGTTCCGGCCGCACCGAAGTAGGGGGCTCGATGAGTAATCCTGGAGAACCGGTCACCTATTGGAAGGCCCTGGCTGTTGCTGCAGACAACAATCAGTTGTATCTGAACGAGGAAGCTGCCCACGCCTGCTACGAAGCGTGCGACAAGTACATCGCAAAATTGAAGGGGCACCAAAAGACTGCGAGGGATCTCAGGAACGTTACCGGCTGGGGTGACTTCGATATGGGCCTTCAACTGCAGGACATTTTTGCCAAAAAGGCTGTGGGCGGCGAGAACAACATGGTCGACGTGTTGCAGAGTCATATCGACGTCGTCGAAGAGATGAAGGTTGTCTTCAACATGTTCTTCACTTCGACCCATGACGTCGACAAGGCAAATGCCGCAGGAATTGAGGTCGAAGGGCCGAGATAGCGGCAGTTGGCGCGGACGCGCAGCTTGGTCTCAACCGGTCAACGCGTCGGTCCGGTTGAAACTACGTGAGCGCCGGTGGGCGTTGTGGTGTGTGGGCTCAGGGTGGGGCGGCAGATTTCAGGCATTGACCTTGACGCTAGGTCATGGTTGAGACTGAAGGCATGCAGATAGGGCAACTCGCTACCGCGGCCGACACCACACCGAGAACGGTGCGTCACTACCACCGCCTCGGTCTGCTCGCCGAGCCTCAACGGCGCGGGAACGGCTACCGCGAGTACACGATGAACGATGTCGTTCGACTCATGCGCATTCGCTGGCTCGCGACCAACGGCGTCCCGCTCGGATCGGTTGCCGCGGTTCTCGCGCGCGACGCCTCTGACATCGAGGGCGCTGACGACACAATCGCTGATCTACGCGCACTCGTCGCAGCACTCGAGGCCGAACGCGCCAAACTGACACAGCGGCTGATCAAGCTTTCCTCGATGGTCGACGACGTCGAGAGCGGTCGGCCGCTCTCCGCGCTCCCTCCGAAGGTCGCCGGACTGTTGGCCGGCGCTCTCGAATCCGCCCCGACGTCAGAAGTCCGCACAGCGCTCGAGCGAGAGCGTGACTTGCTCGAGGTACTCGCCATCTCGGGTAAGGCACCGCAGGAATTTCTGTCGTTCTACGCGGCGTCGATCGCCGACGACGAGCAGCGTTCCCGGTACGCCGAACTTCTGTCCGAATGGTCGAGTCTGGAGGGAAAGTCATTGGATTCGGCGGAACCGGTGATCGAACGTTTGTCGCGTACGTTGATGGCCTGGTTCGAGGCGGCAGATCCCTTCTCCAGCAGCGAATTCGACACCACACAGTCGGGTGAAACAGGCATGCCGATCCCACTCGACGCGATCATCCCGGACCCGGCTCAACGCGAGGTGGTCTCCCGAGTCCAACGTGCGCTCGTGAGCAAGTCAAGCCCTGTAAAGGGCGCCTCATGAAGGTATTGGCCTCGATGAGTTTTCACCGATCCATGCAAGCGCTTGCAGCAACTGTCTTGGCTGTCGATGCGATCCTCCTGGCGACCGGCGTCCTCGGGCCAGGGCAGGCCGTGCTGTTGTTCGCCACCGTCGAACTTCCCTTGGCCATTATCGTGATGCTCGGTCTGATGACGACCTACCGGGCCCGCCGTCGCGGCGGGGAGGATGCAAGAGCGGCGGTGGTCGCTACGGCCGAGAACTCGCCATTCTGGCCGATGATTCGGGCGGAGGTTCGCGCCTACACGTCTCTGTGGTTGTGGATCAGGGGCCGCGTAGCTGACGTCGAGCCGGGTGCGCTGGTGTTCCGGTCGAACCGCGGGACTATGACGCTACCGGTTGCCTTCGGCGTGGTCACAGTCGTAGAGATTTGTGTGCTTCATGTCGTTCTTCCATGGATGTGGCTGCGTATCGCACTCGCGGTGCTGTCAGTGTGGTCCTTGTTCGCGGTGTTCGGCTATCTGGCAATCCACCGAGTCCGTCCGCACTATTTGAGCGACACTCATTTCGTTGTGCGGCAGTCCGGTTCGACTATCGCCGCGATCGGGCGTTGCTCCATCGTGTCCGCAACCCTGTCGCGCCGGTTCTGCGAAACCACCCCCATTGCCACAGAGAGCCGATTGCATCTTCCCAACATCGACGGTACGAATGTCGATATTGTACTAGCCCAATCGATTTCAGTTCGGCTACCAGCGTTGCTCCCAAAGCATCGCAAGGCCTCGTCCGTCAGACGTATCAGCATGTATGTCGACGACCCCGCTGCACTGGTGACCGAGCTACACCGAGATGCAGCGCCGGTTGCACGTCGCTGAGAACACGACATCCCGGAGCGGTTCTCACCGCATTCCTCTGCGATGAAGGTTTCGAACTCGCCAGTCTTGCCTACGGCGACTTTGCCGGGTAATGCGCCGACCGGTTGAGACCATGCAGCGAAAGCGTGGCTCCGCGTCGGCTGATCTGAGTTCTCGCACAGGCTCTAGTTCCTCGCACGGGATGCAACCTGTGCGAGTAGGGACAGGGTGTGCGAGAGACGATCTATGTCGACCTACCGGCATTGCGTCTCCGTCGACTGGGGTGCCCCAAGGGCAGAACCGGCTCGTCAACGGTCGTCGGCGAAGTAATCGATGAGAGAGAACCCCCGCCCGACCTGTCGGTGGAGCCTGACTGGAACCATCTCGATGGTCGTTGCGTCTAATCTGTTGATCGACGTGATCGAGGGGGTCGGGTGCGTAGACGGATGGCGACGCTGGTGGCTTTGGTGATGCTGCTTGCCGGATGTAGTGGGGGCGTCGATGGCAGTCCCGTGGCGGCCGAGCGTTGGGATCCGTGCAGCATCACGCCAGAAGCAATCGCTGCAACGGGCTTGGATCCGGAGTATCGCGATGAGGGGTGGGGTACAGGGATTGTCGTTCCAGATTGGAGTCGATGTGTGTTCCACGCACCAGGCGGTACGGCCTATCCCTACGGTCTGGACGTCACATCGAGCGACAAGTTCACGATCGCAGACGCACGCGCTCGCGAAGGTAACCTGAGCGTTCGCGAACTCCAAGTGGGCGGAAGAGACGCGCATATGTATACGACGGAGACGGGCAAGTCCGTTCGCGACTGCAACATTGCGCTAGAGGTGTCCGCCGGCGTCGTGGTATTCACAGTGGTCTATCACGCGGCGGACGGAGTGGATTCTTGCCAGGTCGTACTGCAGCACGTTAACGATCTGGAATCTGCAATACCTGCCACGCCGAAGTAGGGGAGATATGGGTAATCCGGGCGAAATTTCGACGTACTGGCAGGCGCTAGCTGTAGCTGCTGACAACCACCAGCTTTATTTGAATGCGGAAGCGGCGCAGGCCTGCTCTGCGGCTTGCGAACAGTACATCCTTAAATTGAGACATCATCAAGAGACCGCCACGGCGCTTGCTCGGGTCAGCGGCTGGGGTGACTTCGATATGGGCCTTCAACTGCAGGACATTTTTGCCAAAAAGGCTGTGGGCGGGGAGAACAACATGGTCGACGTGTTGCAGAGTCATATCGACATCGTCGAAGAAATGAAGGTTGTCTTCGATAAGTTCTTCACTTCGACGAATGAAGTCGATGCTGCGAATGCCGGCGATATCCAGATCGAGGCACCGAGGTAGCGATATGGGTGGTCGCCCGGCTGGTTGGCTCACCGAGACAGCATGTTAGGTGGCGAGGTCTAGAGTCGACGGTTGTAAGCCATCAGCGACAAAGGCGCGAAGATCACGATGAATGCCGCCATCCACAGGAGTGTGTACACCAGAGGTTCGCCCACAGGTCTTCCCATCATCAAGCCGCGAACTGCGTCCACCAGGTGTCCGACGGGGTTCCATGAGGCGACGGTCTGCATCCACCCGGGCATCGTTTCGACTGGAACGAAGATGTTGCTGGCGAAGGCAAGCGGAATGATCAGTATAGCGCCTAGACCTTGGACTGCCTGTGGATCTTCGATCGCCAGGGCGAGCAGTATCAGTGCCCACGACACCGACAGAGCAAACAAGAGTGCGAGCCCGCACCCGGCAAGCACCGACCACGCGTCGGTCTCGAACCTCACGCCCAGCAGGAGACCGAAACCGATCAGCGCAGCGAGCGACACGATCTGTCGCACGATATCGCTGCCGATTGCTCCGATGAGGGGCGCGACGCGTGCTATCGGGAGACTGCCAAAGCGATCGAGGATGCCTTCGGAGAGGTCCGCGCTCAGTGAGACTCCGACGCCCATAGTGGCAAGCAGTGTCATCATTCCCAGGATGCCGGGAAACACGTACTGAAGGTACTCGCTTGTGTTGCCCGAGATGGCGCCGCCGAACACGTAGCCGAAGAGTACGAGGAAAATTGCAGGGCCGATGACGACGTCTGCGAGCCCGGCAGGATTGCGGCGGATCTTTACGATTCCGCGCCACGACAGCGACGCCGACTGCGTGACAACCTGTCCGAATCCGACACGCTTTTTCAGCGGTGCGGTTGTCCCGGGAAACGCTGTACTGGTCATGGCGCTGAGTCCTTCTCGTTTTTTCCTACGGTGGTACTCGCGCGATGCCCGGTAAGTGTGAGGAACACATCGTCGAGACTGGGGAGGCGCAGCGAGAGCTCGCTGATTTCGATGGATGCGTCGTCAAGGGTCCGGACGATCGCAGGCATGGCCTGTCCATCGGATACGGCGGCACTGAGTTGCCCGCACTTGACATCTACTACCGGTGCGGCGTCGAGGATGCTCCGAATTAGTGTCGTCGCCTCGTCGAGCTGCCCTGGATTGCTCAGGAGAAGATCGAGTGTTTGGCTGCCCATGCGCCGTTTCAGGTTCTCGGGCGTCCCGTGTGCGACGACTTTTCCAGCGTCGATGACAACGATGTCGTTGGCCAGGTGGTCCACTTCTTCGAGATACTGCGTGGTGAGAAGCACGGTCGAACCTTGCGTAGCGAGCCTGCGAACCATGGTCCAGGTCTCGCCTCTACGCACCGGATCGAGCCCGGTCGTCGGTTCGTCGAGAAAGACGACAGCTGCGTCGCCCATGACGCTCGCCGCGAGATCGAGCCGTCTGCGCATCCCGCCTGAGTAGGTCATCGCGGGTCTTGCTGCTGCTGCGGCGAGGCCGGCCTCCTCGATCAGTTCGGATGCACGACTTCGGGCCTGGCTACGAGACATCCCCAGCAGTCGGCCGATCATGGCGAGGTTTTGGTAGCCGCTGAGGTCTTTGTCCACCGATGCGTACTGGCCGGTGACCCCGATCAGTTGTCGCACTAGATGGGCATCGTGGACGGTGTCGTGACCGCAGATCCGGGCAGTACCCGCATCGGGTTTCATCAAGGTTGCGAGGATACGTACTGTCGTGGTCTTGCCCGATCCGTTCGGGCCGAGAAGTCCCAGTACGGTTCCGGACTCCGCGGAGAGATCGATGCCGTCGAGTGCGGTCGTGTCATCGAAACGTTTGACGAGGCCGCTGACCTCGATCGTCGGGCTGTTTCGAAATTCGGCCATCCGCTGTCTCCGTCTGGCGTCCTCAGCATGCGCTCTGCGCTGGGCAGCACAACCTTCTTCGGTGCCGATATGTGCTTTCGCAGCAGCAAGGTAGGTCTCGGGCGTATCTGTCCAGAGGTAAATTCGGTCGATGATGTGTTGGCCACCTTTCGGCGGCAGACCGGGGAGGGTTATCGTGGTCGGTCTTTCCAGCTCGATCTTTATGTTTGTCCGGTCGCTGATGGCCATCACGAGAGATCGGCCCCCGCGGTCGTCGATCACGCTGGGAGTCTTGGGTTTGTGGTTGTGGCTCGTGATTCCTACGGAACAAATATCGACCCACTCGACGTGCGCGTCCATATCCAGCCCGTCTCGGACTCGGATGCCCTCGCTTCCGATCGTGTGTGGCCGCATGAAATGCGCACAGATGAGCCCGGTCAGCCAGATCAGCCCCCAGACCCCGATGACGAGCAGTGGAATTCTAATCCAGATCCACTGCTGCACAAGTAGATCGACGACGACGATCTCCACCGCAGAAAGTGCAACGATCACGATGAGGAGAGGCATGCTCTCGGCGTGATAGCGAAAACCTTGTGCGTCGTGCGCTTTCCAGGGTCTGCTTGTCATCGCACGCACGATGCTTGAGTAGATGATCCTTTCGATCCCCGCGCTCCGATTTACCAGAGCTCGGAAGCCGTTGAACTTTTCCAGTTCTTTTCCGGCAGTGCTCATCGATCGTCCTTCTCATCAGGTTGTGTCGAGTTCGTCAGCTCGGCAAGGCGGGTGACGATCGCGTCGATGCCGTTTTCCAGACCGGCCCAATCCTCAGGCTCGACCGCGCTACGTAGTTCAGCCTCGAGATGTGCGTGTTCCGCCTGCATGCGGGTCATCGCCGCTTCGCCTTTCGACGTGAGGGTCACCAACACGGCACGGCGATCGGACGGGTGCGCACTGCGCTCGATGTATCCGTGTGTTTCCAGTGCATCCACGAGGCCGGAAACGTTGCGGGCTGTCACGGACAATGCTTGCGCCAGGGACCGCTGAGTCGACGGACCGCGAAGCGACAGCACCCACATGACTGCCACCCGGGACTCGGTGAGAGGCGTATCGGCAAAGGCCCGAGTCATGTCCTGTTGAAACATGTTGGTGATGGCGAGGAGCTTGTCGACGATCGAGGAGTACATATCGGTACCTTAGTACATTAAGAAGCAAGGTAACAATGTTGTCGAACTTTCAGCATTCGTCGTCGACGTCGATAGCGCTGAAAAACGGTGCCGTTCGATGGCCGCGATCGATAGCCTGCGCCCCGGTCGCGGGTTTCACCACCGGTTCACAACGTCCGCCGGATCCTGCTCCGACCGAAAGCGATTTTGCGGCGACGAGGCGTGTCAGCCAGTAGATTCACCGAATGCGGCCTCTGCGGTACTCCATCAACGTCTCGCTCGACGGCTGCGTCGACCACAACTTCGCGCGCCCGTCCGAGGATCTGCACCTGCACGCTGCGCAGAGCATCGCTCGTGCTGATGCATTGCTGTTCGGAAGGACGACGTACGAAATGATGGAATCGGCGTGGAGACGACCCTCACCCGACATGCCGGAGTGGACAACGCCGTTTGCGCAGAGCATCAGCGAAAGCAGAAAATACGTCGTCACGAGCACGCTGACGTCAGTGGACTGGAACGCTGAGATAGTCGACGGTGACATCGAGGAAACCGTCCGGCGACTCAAGAACGAGCCGGGCAACGGCATTTTCACCGGCGGGGTGCAACTGCCACTCGCACTCGCCGACATGGCACTGATCGACGAATACGAGTTCGTCGTTCACCCTGTTGTGGTCGGTCGAGGGCCAACCCTGTTCGCCGGGCTGGCGGAGCGCGTCGAACTCGAGCTCGTCGGGCGGGAGGAATTCAGTCACGGCGTCGTCGCGTCGCGGTATATCCGAGCCGATCAGTCTCTGTCGAGGTAGAACTCCGCGATTTCGGTTGCCACCGCCGCGGCTGCGCGGGCGAGGTCGGAATCGACACTCACGGCAGTCGAGTCACTCAGTGCGTCGGCGAGCGTGGCTCCGCGCAGGTCACGCGACTGCACTAGCTCCCACGCATACTCCATCACCCGAACCGACGTCGCGAAGTCCAGACCCGGCACGTTCGATCGAAGGGCGGTGGCGGCCCAGTCCGCGTCGAACGTCCCGCGGGGTGGCCCGAACACTCGCTCGCCGGACGAGTAACTCTGAGGTTCCATACCCACCGATGGTATCCGTCGGACAGTGGAACCGATTTACAACTCGTTGCGTCTGAATCTGTAGGACCGGTTTTCACACCGGAGCAGGGGAGGACGTTTCGTGAAAATTCCGTCAGATTATCCACCGGTGTTGTATGTGCCGTGCGCAGAACAAGTTTCGGACCCGTCGGATGCACGTGTGTTGATCAATGACACGCGCGACGGCAGGTCTGCGCTTCTGGTCTACTCGGCACTCGATCGTTTGCACACGTGCATGGGCAGGGACCAGCCGTGGATCGTGGTTCCGATCACCTTTCTGCCTGCGATCGAAGAGGTCGCCCACTTTGATCTGGTGCTGCTCGACGTCGTCGTGCCGGACAAGGCGCGTGCATCATGAGCATCGTCGTCGATCACGAGGAAATTCGTCTGCAGGCGGGGTACGTGCGGGACGCTGCGACGAGAGTCGACGAGATCGCACCGTCGATTCCCGGTGCCGTCGACGGCGGTGTGGGCACCGCCGCGATACTCGGAATTCTGAGCATCTTCGTGGCCTCCACCGGTGAGCTGGTCTCGGGACTAGCAGGCCTGAACGTGACTCTGAACGAGTGCGCCACCAGGTACGCCGAGCAGGACATCGTCGCAGCGGACGAGATCAACGTCGCGGCATGGGCGGAATAGAACATGAGCATAGACACCCACATCGACGGTGATCCGGAGTCAGTCCGCCAAGTATCGCGATGGCTGCGTGAACAGCTAGCGCCCGTCCTGGACGATGCGGAAGAGAAGGTGTTCGCCGCGCGCAACCGAATCGACGGCGCCTGGGACGGCCCTGCCTCCGACGCGGCGATGCCGAAGCTGACTCGAGCCGCCGAAGGCGCGGAGAAGATCGCTGTGGCGGCTCGTGATCACGCCCAGCAGATCGACAATTTCGCGGCCGGCCTGCAGAAAGCGCAGTCCATGATGGCGGATGCGCGCCGTGATGCCGCAGCAGCCGGCCTGACGATCAGCAGCGACGCGATCGACGATCCGCTGTCGGGCGACCTGTCTGCTGCGTACGGCCAGGCGACCAGAGCGGCTGAGGAGTCTCGCTCGGTCGAGCGTGAAGCAGCAGAAGCGCTTGTTGGAGTCTGGACCAACCCCTACGTCGATTGGTTCTTTCTGGCAACCGAAGTGGTCGACGCGGCCGCGATGTCTGTCGTCGACGTCCAGACGTGGGCGATGAAGAACAAAGCAGCTTGGCTGGATGCGGAGTCGACCAAATATTTCGACCTGGCACGCAACGCGTCCGAAGGAACCCCGTCATCGGTGATCTATCGAGACGTGGATTACGCGCGTACCACTGCGGCGCGAGCGGCAGTGCTGACCGAGGCAGCAGAAGACCTCACCAAAACCGCCGACAAACTTTCGGGGCGTATCGGCGGCGCTCTCGCTGTTGCCGGCGTCGCATGGGACATCCACAACGGGAAACCGGCCGATCAGGCAATCGTCTCCGCTGGCGCCGGCATCGCTGCTTCGGCTGCTGCCGGCGCGGTGATCGGTTCTTTCATTCCGGTCCCTGTACTCGGGACGCTGACGGGCGCAGCGGCAGGCGCAATCGCCGGAATCTACGCATCTGGTGCCGTTGATTCGATGTACGAGACCGGAATTGGAAGTGTCGATCAGGCCATTACAGGTGGCGAAGAGGCATTGGCGGAGACAGGAAGGTCGATCGGTGAACTGGCAACCGGAGCGTGGGACGCCCTCTTCTGATTCCACCGTGCAGCCGTTTGTCTACAAACGGAAACCGCGAACAAAAATGATTGTGTCCAGTGCCGTGGGCTTGTCGGCTGCTGCACTTCTCGTATACGGCGCACTGTCGATTTCGTCGGGTGATGGCGGAGATGCAGCCCAATTCGCCCTGGCCGCTGCGCTTTGCCTTGTCCTGGGTACTACCAGCCCGTGGTTCAACCAGAACTCGTCGAAGGTCGGACCGGCTGTACTACACCGCGTCCACGGCTCCACCATCCGGTACGAGCGGTGGGGATTGTTCTGGAGAAGCGCTCTCATCGGCGCGTTCGCGCTCTTGATGTGGCTTAGCCTGTGGTTTCTGACTCCGCTGTTCCTTACCTTCTACGGGGCCTTGGCATGGCGTTCGGTCCGCAACGGGTGGGTGGAACTGGATGCCGACGGAGTACGACACCGAGGATGGTCGTTCGACATGAGGGCATCGTGGGACTCCCTGCACACCGTACGGATAGAAGACCGCATTTCGATGACGTCACAAGGGTGGGTCACTATCACCCACCAGTGTGTATCGCTCAAACCGGACATTGTTCTCTCGGGATACAAACGAGATACCGCGTGGTTCTGGCGAATCGAGAAACGACCGATCATAACGATGGATCTCGACTGCCGGCGTTTCGACGTCCACCCAGTAGTCCTGCAGACATGGATCGCCTTCTATCTGCAAAATCCCAAGATGCGGTTCGAGCTCGGGACCGATGCTGCGGCGCAGCGACTGGCGTCCATAACGCCGTGACCAGTGGGCCTAACACGCCACGAGCGCGACGAGTGTCCGAGTCCTGAGGTACCTTGCGACGATGAGGTGGAACCCGTTCGATAGACGGTCGGCAGACATTCGGGCCATCGACGACACCTTGGTCGGTCTCGACGCCAAGGCTGCCGCGAAACAACCTGACCTTGTGCGCGAGGCACTGAACGCATGGCGTGGATCGGCGGTAGCGGATCCAAGTTCCCCGCGACGGGAGAAAGTTCGCAAGATCGTCGATCGAGATCGCGGTGTCGATCACCTCGGGGCCGAGCACGCCGAGTTGCTTGCTCTCCGGTCGGCCACCCGCGGCAAGGTAGTCCACGCGGTGGTCGTTCTCGCAGCCGAGATTTCGTCGTTGAGCGCGTGGACGTCGCTGGACACCGCCCACCGCATCGTCCGCATCGACTTGGTCTCGGAGGTGACTTCTGTCGCTTGGAGCGCAGGCAAGCTCGAAGCCGCATTCGTGCGGCTCGGCCCCAAACCGACAAACCACCTTGCCGACGACGCCGAAGTGCAGAAGATCTACCAAGAGCGCATCGACGCTTTGGCGGATCGTCGGCGAACACTGATCGCCCGACTCACGGCGTTACGGTCCTATCTCGACGGGCTCGTCGAAATCGACCGAGAACTTCAGAAAGTCCGCTGGATCGAGAACCACGGCACCCCCGACGACAGCGAATACGAAACCCGCGAAGGCGATGAGCTGGGCTCGCTACACCTCAACGCCGCTCGGGACATGTTCGACGAGACCACCGACCGCATCGGCGCCCAGCTCCGCGACGCCGTTGACCAATTGGATCGCCGGGTCTGAGCGCTCGAATCAGACAGGTACGAACGGTTCGTACTCACGAGACCGAATCCAGAGGGGAACGCCGGCGGGCAGCGATGCGTAAACGCCGTCCGCGGCAGACCGCGTCCGATCATGAAGAAGCGGCACGCGGGTTGTGTCCGCGATGGCGAGCAGATCCGATCGTGGTCGGCGCAGCGCTCGATCTACATGTGCGCGAACGGGTACGCTCGCCGACTTGGAAAGGTTGCAGGCAGCATCCGCTGCGACGAGATTCGCGACGCCGTCGATGGGAATTCGCGACCACGGGAGCACATGGTCTATATGTGCTCCGGGCCCGAGCTTGCTGTCGCAGTAGAAGCAGCGGTTGTCCTGGAGGTCACGCAGAGGATCGTTCAGTGTGGTCAGTGCTTCCCGCGACGTGCCGAACAAGAACCCGTCGATCACCTCGACGTCCAGCGAAACTTTGTTCATACGAACGACATCGGCCACCCACGCGTTCTTCACGAACGATCGGAGCAGAACCGATGTGTCGCGAAGCGCGCGGGGGACCCCGCTCCGTAGAACGACATGACCGCGTTCCACGAGGTGCGTCCTGCTCATCTTCTTGTGAAACCCGCGCGCGTCGAACACGAAATCGTCGTTCGCAATGTCATTGTTGCGGCCGGCCGGAGTGTGAAAGTGCGTCAACGGTTGCCGAGCGACCGTGAGCTCCACGTCGCGGACAAGCGCGACGTAATGCTCGTCCTCGACTTCCCGTGCAGCCTCGGCCGTGGTGAACGCGGTCGAGGCTTTGTACCGAGCGACCAGCACCGGGATAGTCCGGCCGGAAGACTTGTTCTGACTGAGGACAATCCGTTCGTCGTACGTCCGTACCTGCGGCCAGTAATAGGCAATGATGCGGTGCGCCAATTCTTGGACAGGGACTGCGAGCGTTCCGTTATCCGCAGCTTCGTTCTCGACGCACACGTCGATCAACGCCATGAGCGTAGCGAGCTTGTACGTCGATTCACGCCGACCGGTATCCACCAACTCGACCAAACGCTGCACGAACGCGGTGGTGTCGAAGGAAGGAACCATCATAGTGCCGAACCTATCTCGTAGTCAGCCACTTCCGTCCGTCGCGACAGCTCAACCCTGGAACGGGTAGGGCTGGTTGGGCTGAGGGGCGGGGTACTGGCCCGGCTGGAACGGCTGGGTGGGGAAGTGCCCGTGCGTGCCGAACTGGTGGCCGTTGAGGTAGGCCTGGTTCTGGGCGTTCGCGCTGTCGATCAGACGCTGCTGTTCCTGACGCGCGGCGAGCTTCTTCGCTTCCTGATTCCGGTAGACCTTGATGCCGATCCACACCGCAGCCACGACAATCAGAATCCACGGATTGGCACCGATGAAACCGATGCCGAACAGCACCAGAAGCGCCGTCAGAATCGGATGGCGACGCGGCCAGGACCGCTGCGGAACTACGTAGCCGACGTGAGTGGTCTGGTGGATGTTGATGGTGCCGTAGTTGGGGCTGTTGTGGAACTGATTGTTCATGGGTTTCTCTTCTCGAGAGGCAGGGTGGGTCAAGTGCTGTGCACTGTGCCAGACGGGTACGACACAGTTGGTCGGTTTTGCTGTCAGGTCCGTTACAGCTGTCGGGCGAAGTGGAACCGATCAAGGAAGCAGTGCGTCTAATCTGGTAGCCGTACTCGACGGAGGGGGACCGTGTGCGCAGATGGATTGTGGCCGTGATTGCGGCGTCTGCCCTGCTTGGGGGGTGTGCGAGGGAGGTCTCGCCGCAGGCGGTGGCCGAGCCGACTCGATGGGATCCGTGCAGCATCACCCCCGAACAGATCGGGGCAACCGGCTTGGATCCGGACTACCGAAAGGTGGGTTGGGGTCGAGGGATCGAAGTGCCGGACTGGGATATCTGCTCATTCAAACCCAAAGGTCACGACGCGCCGTACTTCTTGGTTGTGAAGTCGTCGTTGAATCGCACTGTCGAGGAGGCTCGCAACGATCCCGCGAATCTCGACGGGTTCGATACCGTATTGAACGGACGAGATGCATTCCAGTTCGAGACCAATGTTGCGCGCTCGATCATAGACTGCAACCTCGCTGTCGATCTGCAATCAGGAATAGTCGTCTTTTCGATCGATTACATGCACGTAGGTGATGGCGTGGATCCCTGCCCGATACTGCAGCGCCACGTAGACGATCTCGAAGTCGCGCTACCGAGCGCTTAGTGAACAGGACCGAAGATGAGCAACGACGGTGATTCCCTGACGTATTGGCAGTCCCTCGCGGTGGCCGCCGACGAGGGACATCTTTATCTGAATGAAGAGGCGGCGCGCATGTGCAGCGCGTCGTGCGACGCCTACATCGATCGACTCCGAGAACACCAATTCACAGCCAAAGAACTCGCCAATGTCACCGGCTGGGGTGATTTCGATATGGGCAAACAGATCGCGCAGGTGTTTTCGCAGAAAGCTGTTGGAGGGGAGAACAATATGGTCGATGTTCTCGAGGGCCATATCGAGGTCGTCCGGCAGATGCAGGCGGTGTTCAAGAAGTTCTTCACCGACACGGTTGCTCGGGACGAGGAGACTGCGTCGAGTTTCGAGGGTCCGCGGTAGCTGCGGACCCTCGAAACTCAATCGACGCCTTCGTCCATTCGCGCCCACCACCAGCTCCGAGCGAAAGTGGTGTTCAGTCAGTCAGACTGACCGAACGGCCCGTTCGCTCCGGAGAATGTGCCGGGTGGAGGCACTTTCGTTCGTCTGCATCCACGACCAGTTCCGAGCGAAAGTGGCGTTCAGTCAGTCAGACTGATCAAACGGGCCGTTCGCTCCGGAGAAAGTGCCGGGTGGAGGCACCTTCGTTCGTCTGCATCCACGGCCAGCTCCGAGCGAAAGTGGAGTTCAGTCAGTCAGACTGACCGAACGGCCCGTTCGCTCCGAAAAAAGTGCAGTGCAAAGGTTCAGCCCAGTTCGATGACGTTCAACGCGCCGTCGGCGTGGGAGCTTCGCAGACGCTTCTTGTCGTACTTGCCGACGCTGGTCTTGGGAACTTCGTCGATGAAGGTCCAGCGTTCGGGCAACTGCCAGTGAGCAACTCGACCGTCGAGGAATTCGCGCAACTCCTCGGCCGCGACCTTTTCGCCGTCGCGCACCACGACGGCGACCAGAGGACGCTCGTCCCACTTCTGGTCGGGAACTCCGATGACCGCGGCCTCGCGCACGGCCGGATGCTCCATGACGTAATTCTCCAGTTCCACCGACGAGATCCATTCGCCACCGGACTTGATGATGTCCTTGGATCTGTCCGTCAGCGTCAGGTAACCGCCGGGGGAGATGGTGCCGACATCGCCGGTCCGGAGCCAGCCGTCGTCGAACTTGTCATGCGCGTCGTTACGGTAGTAACTGCCGGTGATCCACGGCCCCCGCACCTCCAGTTCGCCTACCTGCTTGCCGTCCCAGGGCAGTTCCTTTCCGCTGTCGTCGACGAGGCGAGCGCGAACCGCAGCGACGAAACGCCCCTGCGTGCAACGGAGATCGAATTCTTTCTCCGCCGACAGTCCGACATCGGGTCGTCCCGAGGTGCCGACGGGCGAGGTCTCCGTCATGCCCCACGCCTGCGTGATGTGTATCCCATACTTCTCGTGGAAGGCGCGCATCAGCGAAGGCGGGCAGGCACTTCCGCCGACGAGGACATCTCGCAGGCTCGACAGGTCGGCTGGATGCTCGTCGAGATGAACAAGCAGTGCCTGCCAGATCGTCGGGACGGCAGCAGCAGCCGTCGGACGCAACGTCGACATCATCTCGGCAAGGGGAGCGGGCTGCAGAAACCTGTCCGGCATGATCAACGACGCCCCGACCATCAACGCGGCGTACGGCAACCCCCACGACATCGCGTGGAACATCGGCACGATCGCCAGCACCTTGTCCGACTGAGCGAGGCCCATCGCGTCGGACATGCATGCCTGCATGGAATGCAGCCAAATGGAACGGTGCGAGTACACCACGCCCTTCGGATCACCGGTGGTTCCGGACGTGTAACACATTGCTGCAGCCGATCGTTCGTCGAGCTCCGGCCAGTCGAACTCCTCCGGGCGGCCTTCGAGGAGGGCCTCGTAGGCGAGCACTTCGATCCCGTCGGGCGCGTCGACTACAGCAGGATCGACGCCGACGACGACGAGGTGACGCACCGTCGGCATCGTCGGAAGCAGCGGAGTCAGAAGCGGCAGGAGGCTGGCGTCGGCGATGATCACCTGGTCCTCGGCGTGGTTCACGATGTAGGTGAGCTGCTCGGGGAAGAGACGAATGTTCAGCGTGTGCAGCACCGCGCCCATCGCGGGAACGGCCATGTACGCCTCCATGTGAGGCGCGTTGTTCCACATGAACGTGGCGACCCTCTGGTCGTCGTCGATCCCGATCGACCGGAGCGCATGAGCGAGCTGCGCCGCCCGCTTGCCCAGATGCTCGAACGTGACGGTCGACGGACCGTGCTCGCTCCAGGTCGTGACCTCCGCTGCCGGGTGAATCGACGTCCCGAACCGAACGAGCTGGCCGATCGACAACGGGGTGTCCTGCATGGTGCTCTTCATGAACGTTCCACTCCCAATCATTCCGTGCGCTGTGTGCTGCGCGTCACACTTGCACAATACGGACTACCGCCGAGTGCGCCCGCAGAATCGGCAGTGACTCGAGCCGTCGGCAACGAACCGATCAGCGCGTACGTTGGCATCCATGACCGCTTCGTTCCTCGCGCTCGGCGACCAGCCGTTCGTCTCGCTCACCACGTTCCGCAGATCCGGCGAGCCGGTCTCGACGCCGGTGTGGATCGGCCGCGACGGGGACGAACTGATCGTGCTCACCCCGACCGACAGTGGCAAGGTCAAACGAATCAGGAACTCGGGACGCGTCGAACTCCGCCCGTGCAACCGGCGAGGAAAGGTGCCCGACGACGCCGTCGCGCACGCTGGTACCGCGCGCATCGTCGCCGACGAGCCCGCGCGCCGTGCAACCGAGTTGATTCGAAGGAAGTACGGCGTCGAATTTCGGATCGTGATGCTGATCGAGCGGGTGGTCGCGCGTGGACGCAAGCCCCGGGTGATTCTTGCCATCGACGGCGGGTGAATTCTCACCGAACTCGTCGCGCACGGGACTGGTTTCGAGACACCATCTCCAGCATGACGATCTTCGATACCGACGTCCTGGTGGTGGGAGCGGGCCCAGTCGGGCTGGTTCTCGCCGTCGACCTCGCTCGCCGCGGCACACGAGTGCGCGTCATCGACCGCCGCACCGAACCCACCGATGAATCCCGCGCCGTCGTCGTTCATTCTCGGAGCCTGGAAATGATGGATGCACTGGGCGTCGTCGACGACATCGTGGCATCGGGACGTACGACAGTGGGCGTGCACTTCCACGCCGACGGAAAGTTGTTGGCGCAGATTCCGCTGGACACCGTCGACAGTGCCTACCCGTTCACGGTGACCACGGCACAGACGGAAACCGAAGCCGTCTTGACGAGGCGGCTGCTCGACCTGGGGGTCGAGATCCAGCGCGGGGAGGAGCTGACCGACTTCGTCCAGGACGGCGATGGGGTGCGGGCAACGGTCGGGGACGCGACCGTGGCGTGCCGATACCTCGTGGGATGTGACGGGGCGTCGAGCACCGTTCGTCATCACCTCGGTCTGAAGCTGCAGGGCTCGTTCGTGGGTGAGCGCTTCCTGATGGGCGACGTCGACGCCACCTACCCGTTCGATACGAGCGCGATGCACATCTTCGCGTCCGCCGGGTCGGGCCCGGCGATGCTGTTTCCGATGGTCGGCGACCGCGTCCGCGTCATCGCAGCGATCGACGCATCCGAGGCCGGGCGGGCGCCGTCGTTGGACTGGTTGCAGCGCGTGTGCACTCAGCGAGGACTCGGCGTGCACCTGCGCTCGCCCCGGTGGCTGACGACATTCGAGATCCATCACGCTCAGGTGCCGAGGTACCGGACCGGCAGGGTCTTCCTCGCCGGCGACGCCGCCCACGTGCACAGTCCCGCGGGCGGGCAGGGTATGAACACCGGGATGCAGGACGCGTTCAACCTCGGCTGGAAACTCGCAGCGGCGACGAGGGGGAACGCGTCGGAACTGCTCCTCGACAGCTACCACGACGAGCGGCATCCCGTCGCCGCTCACGTCATCGCCGAGACGACGACCTTGACCACCGCTGCCACCGTCGAATCCAAAGTCGTTCGGACCGTGCGCAACAAGGTGCTGCGTATCGTTGCGGGGACCGAGTTCGCACAGCACCGGATCGCCGACGAGATGGAGGAATTCACCGTCGCCTACCACGGCAGCCCGATCGTGCGGCAAGGCGTGCACGGGCACGTGGCACCTGGCGACGCGGCGCCGTCGGTCGCCGGAACCGAGTTGTGGCACAGCCTCGCTCGGGCACATCGGGAGCATCCGAACGACCACCTCCTGGTCGCCGGCACCCTCTCGATGTCGGTGCCCGGCACGACTCCCGTCGTCGTCGACGATCCCGAGCGCAAGATCGCGCAGCGGTACGGGCTCAAGACACCCGACGGTGTCGTTCTCGTGCGGCCCGACGGCTACGTCGGTGCCATCTCGCCTCTCGGCGACCGTGCGCCGATCGACGCCGCGCTGGCCCTGCTCTGAACAGCGGGCGACTGCCTCAGAGATCCCTCAATCTCGGCCGGTACGGTGACGCCCGGTAGCGTCGGGCGGAGATCGGGAGTTCGTTGAGAAAGAAGTTGTGGCGAGTGGCGGTCGGCCTGGTCGTCGGCGTGCTCGCCGTTGTCCTCGCGTCGGCGGCATGGGTGGCGACCGTGTCCTTCGGGCGGGTGCACGACGCCGCCGACGCACCTGCCGCGCCGGTGGTCATCGTCCTCGGATCCCAGGTGCGCGACGGCAAGCCGATGAAGTACCTGGAAGGTCGGCTCGACGCTGCTGTGTCGCTGTTCGAGTCCGGTCGAGCCCGCGCGGTTCTGGTCTCCGGTGATGCGAACGGTCGGTCCGGCAACGAAATCGCTGCCATGACCGAATATCTCGTCGACGCCGGAATCCCGTCCGACAAGATCGTCGGCGACGACTACGGCCTCGACACCTACGACACCTGCTGGCGCGCCGCGACAACCTTCGGGGTCGAGAAGGCGCTCGTCGTCAGTCAAGGCTTGCACGTGTCCAGAGCTGTCGCGCTGTGCCGGGACGCAGGCATCGACGTCGACGGGGTGGACGCAGAATGCGAATGCAACCGACTTGCGTTGCTCCGCAACTTCGGTCGCGAATGGCTCGCGCGGCCCAAAGCCGTGCTGGACCTACTGTCCGGACGCGAGCCTGCCGTCGTGAGCCCCGCCACCGACGAATTGACGGTCACGACACGTTGACGACAAAATCTCCCCGCGCCCGAGAGTGATGGTGACATCCGCGCGATCTGCATCGTCGGCGTCGTGAGTGGCCATGACCACCACGGCGCCGCGGGCCGCCTCGTCGTCGACGGCGCTGTTGATGATCTCGCGGGCCTCCGCGTCGAGACCCGTCGTCGGCTCGTCCAGAAGAACCAGATCGCCGTGCTCGACGAGCGCCTGCGCCAGCAGCGCCCGCTGACGCTGCCCACCGGACAACTCCGCCAACCGTCGCGACCGGAGATCGGTCAGTTTGAGTCGATCGATGGCCTCGTCGACGGCACGGCGATCCGCAGCACTGGCCCGACCGAGGATTCCGCGACGTGGCCACGTCCCCATCGCAACGACCTCGCCGACGGTGACAGCCATCCGATCGTTGATGTCACTGCGCTGCGGAACGTAACAGATGCGTCTGTGTCGAATGTCGACCGCACCCGACGCGGGCTCGACGATGCCTGCAAGAGATTTTAACACGGTCGATTTGCCGGAACCGTTGTGACCGACGAGAGCGGTGACAGTGCCGGGCTCGAACGACGCACTGACGTCGTGGAGGGCAACGGTGTTGCCGTACCGGACGGTCAGGGATCGAACAGACACGGATTCGCTCACGACAACCATTATCGCATAGGGTTCCAGGCCGTGGACTGGCTACTCGACCCCTTCGCTGTTTCGTTCGTGCAGCGCGCCCTCTGGGCTGGCATGCTCGTGTCGATACTGTGCGCGCTCGTCGGAACATGGGTCGTGTTGCGCGGCATGGCATTCCTGAGCGATGCCGTGTCGCACGGAATGCTGCCCGGCGTCGCGATCGCGTACCTCCTCAGCGCGAACCTGCTCATCGGAGCGGCAGTGAGTGCCGTCGTCATGATCGGCGGCGTCGCCTGGGTCTCCCGCAACTCCCGACTGTCCGAGGACACCGGAATCGGACTGCTCTTCGTCGGCATGCTCGCACTCGGCGTGGTGATCGTCTCCCGCGCGCGATCCTTCGCCGTCGACCTGACGTCCTTCCTCTTCGGCGACGTCCTCTCTGCCACCTACGCGGACCTGGTGTTCCTCGTCGTCGCAGCCGCCGTCGCACTCGTCGTCTCCGTCGTCGCCTACCGCCCCTTCGTCGCCATGGTCTTCGACGAACGCAAAGCCCACACCTTCGGTTTCCGGCCCCGCCTCGCACACGTCGTACTCCTGGCCCTGGTGGTCCTGGCCGTCGTCGCATCCTTCCGAATCGTCGGAACACTCCTCGTCTTCGGCCTACTCGTCGCACCCTCCGCCACGGCCTACCTCTTCGGGCGATCCATCGTGCAGTCGATGATCATCGCCACCCTCCTCGGCTGGTCCGCCACCATCACCGGACTCCTCGTCTCCTGGCACGCCAACACCGCCGCCGGCGCCACCATCGCCGGCCTGGCCGTACTCCAATTCTTCCTCGTCGCCATGGGCAAATCCGTACTCTCGCGCACCCGTCCCTCGGAAGTCCCGAACGTGTCTGCGGGTGCACTTTCCCGGACCGAATGAACCGTTCGGTCACTCAGAGTGACTGAACGCCACGTTCGCTCCGAACCGGGGTGGTGAGTGCGGACGATCGAGGGTCCACCATCCCGGAGCGAATGAACCGTTTGGTCAGTCTGACTGACCGAACATCACGTTCGCTCCGAACCGGGGTGCACGTTTACTCCGAGCGGGGTGGTGGGTGCGGACGAACGGGGCTGCACTGTTCCGGAGCGAACGACCCGTTTGGTCAGTCAGACGGACTGAACCCCACTTTCGCTCGGACCGGGGGTGCCAACCGGGGCTGTAGGGCTCGGCTTGGGCGATGGTTTAACATAAACGACAATCGTTATCATTTCTGCTCCGAGGAGTTCTGTGATCGCCCGTGAAACCGTTCTGACCATTGGCATTGTTGCCCTGACTGCTGCGGGGTGCGGTAGTGGCGCGGAAGATGCACCCGTTGTGGAGGAGCCCGGCACTGCTCGGGCGGGTAGTGACCTGGCTGCGGAGGCGGGGTCGACCGAGGTCGAGGGTCCGGAGCCTCGACTCGTTGTCGCCGACGCCGACTCCGGTCGCATCGAGGTTCTCGATCTCGCCACCGAGGAGTCCGTCCACACGTTCGATGTCGAAAACGCGTCGATCATCACGACCATCAACGGTCGCTATGCCGTCGCGACCGACGACGAGCATGCGCATCTGCTCGATCCCGGCTCGTGGACGATCGACCACGGCGACCACACGCATTCGTACACCAAGGATCCCGTCGACATCGGCTCGCTCGACGGTGCCGAGCCCGCGCACGTCATCGCTGGTGACCGGAAGGTGTCGGTGTTCTTCGATGGTGCCGGGCGTGCGGATGTCGTCGACTTCGATTCGTTGAGCAAGTCCGAGTCGACGGTTGCGACGACGATCGAGTCCAACGCTCATCACGGCATCGCGGTTCCGCTGTCCGATCACTTCGTGGTCTCCACCGGTGGGACGGAGGAAGACCTGCCGACGGGTCTCGAATTGCGCGACAGCTCGGGTGACGTCGTTCGTCCGCTGGACGCGGCCTGCCCGGAGATGCATGGGGAAGCGGTGTTCTCCAACTACTTCGTCGTCGCCTGCGAGGACGGCGTGCTGAAGGTGGATGCATCGGCGGATTTCGCGACGACGAAGTTTCCGTACCCGACGCCCGACGCTCGGGCATGGTCGTTCGCTCACGGTTCGCGGGGCGCACTCGTTGCCGCGCCGACGGAGACCGGGGTTCTCGTGCTCGACACGAGGTCGGGGGAGTGGGTGCAGGCCAGGACCGCCGACGAGGCGCTGTCGGCGGGAGTGTCGAGCGACGGCAAGACCGTGTTCTCCGTGCAGGCGGACGGTACGTTCCGTGTGTTCGACGCGGTGACCGGTGCCGAAACGTCGTCCACGTCCGTGGTTCGACCGACGACCGACGACGGCGACGCGCCCGAACTTCAGGTCGGCGGTACCCGCGCCTACGTCTCCGATCCCGTGGCCAGGACGGTCACCGAAATCGACTACCGCGACGGCGGTCGCGTCGCGCGAACCTTCGACTTCGACTTCACGCCCGCATCGATCGGTGTGATCGGCGCATGAAAAAGCTTCTGCTGGCGGTCCTCCCGGCCGCGCTGATTCTGGCAGGCTGCTCGGGTGCGGACTCGTCGGGCACACCGACGATCGTGGTGACCACCAACATTCTGGGCGACATCACCTCCAACATCGTCGGAGACCAGGCCGACGTGCTGGTGCTCATGCCGCCCAACTCGGATCCGCATTCGTTCGAGATCTCCGCAGCGGAGGCTGCGCGGGTGGAATCGGCGGATCTGTTGATCGCCAACGGTCTCGGGCTGGAGGAAGGCGTCGCCAAGACGATCGACGCAGCACGGGCGAACGGCACCGACATTCTCGAGGTCGGCCCCGGCGTCGACCCCATCGACTACGTCTCCGGGCAGTCGTCGGGCGCCGCGGATCCCCACATCTGGACGGACCCGGAACGTATGCGCACGGCTGTCGGGCTGATCAAGGATGCGGTGACCGAGTCACTGGACGGCGTCGACGTCGAAGCCGCCGCGCAGGACTACGACGCCCAGCTCGTCGAGTTGGACGGACGCATGCAGGAGCGGTTCGCGCCGATCGTCAATCGCAAGTTGGTGACGAACCACCACGTGTTCGGTTACCTCGCAGACCGTTACGACTTCGAGGTCATCGGTGCAGTCATCCCGAGCGGCACGACGCTGGCGTCTCCGAGTGCGTCCGACCTGTCGGATCTCGCGGGTACCGTGCGCGACGCGGGCGTGCCCACCATCTTCGTCGACTCGTCCCAGCCCGACAGGCTGGCGCAGGTCATGGCGTCGGAAGCAGGAGTCGACGTCGACGTCGTGAAGCTGTTCACCGAGTCGCTGGGGGACGGGAACTCGGATGCACCGACGTATCTCGACATGATGGACTTCAACTCGACCGCCATCGCTGCGGGACTGCGCTGACCCACACCTGCGTGTGCGTGCCACGGTGCGCACACGCAGGTGAAAGTGCTTGTCACACATGCATTTGTGCGCACTATAGGCTTTGACAATCATTTGCATGTACCTGTACTTCTTTGGAACATGATGAACAACCGCACCACTCGATCGCTCGGCGCCGTCGTTGCGCTGGGCACCTCGGTTGCCTTGTTGGCAGCCTGCTCCTCTTCTTCCGATTCGACCGACAGTGAAACCAGCGAAAGCTCGGCCGCAGCTGCACCCGTGTCCAATTCCGCTGCGACGCCGCGCTTGACGGTCAGCTACGACGGCGGTGTCCTGGTCCTCGACGCTGCCACTCTCGAGACCGTCGACGACGTCACCGGTATCGACGGCTTCACGCGACTCAACCCCGCCGGCGACGGCCGCCACGTCTTCGTCAGTGGCTCAGGTGCTTTCACCGCACTCGATGCCGGCACCTGGACCTCGGGTTCGGAGCATTTCACGTCGACGCCGGCACTCACCGACGTCGAGTTCGACGCCACCACACCGGGGCACGTCGTCCGGCACGACGGCAAGACCGTTCTGTTCGACGACGGTACCGGCAAGGTCGAGATCTTCGAATCAGCTGCGCTGCTCGAGGGCGAGAAGCCCGAGACCGACACCTACACCACGCCCGAGGCGCATCACGGTGTCGCGGTGGAACTCTCGGATGGCGCATTGCTCACCACCCTCGGTAACGAGGACGAGCGCACCGGCATCGTCGTCCTGGACGCCGACCGCAAGGAAATCGTCCGCAACGAAGAGTGCCCTGGCGTGCACGGCGAGGCTGTTGCAGCCGACGAGACCGTCGTGGTCGGCTGCCAGGACGGTCTGCTCATCTACCGTGATGGTGCCATCACCAAGGTCCAGAGCCCGGACGCATACGGCCGCATCGGCAACCAGGCCGGCGACGAGGACTCACCGGTTCTGCTCGGCGACTACAAGGTCGATCCCGACGCAGAGCTCGAGCGTCCGACCCGGGTTTCGCTGACCGACACCGTGACTGGCGAACTCACACTCGTCGACCTCGGAACCAGCTACACCTTCCGCTCGCTCGGACGCGGACCGGCAGGCGAAGCGATCGTGCTCGGCACCGACGGTGCGCTCCACGTCATCGACGTGAACAGCAAGTCCGTCACGCAGACCATCCCCGTCGTCGACGCGTGGGAAGAACCGGTCAAGTGGCAGGAGCCGCGCCCCGCGCTGTTCGTTCACGAGGGAACTGCCTTCGTCTCGGACCCGGCGAAGAACTCGATCCACGCCGTGGACCTGTCCACGGGCGAGGTCACCCAGACGGGCGAGCTCGCCCACACACCCAACGAGCTGACGGGTGTGACCGGCTAGACCCTCGTAGGCGGCAACATCGGATGAACCATGCCCGGTGTCGGTGATCGATCACCGACACCGGGCATGTTCGTTGTCGAAAGACCCTTCCCATCCCGAAGAAGTGTGTGTAACTTTGGTTACCAGCAAGCATGATTGTTTCCGAGTGGATGGGCTGCCACCAGGCGTATTGCCGGTGACGGACGGGAAGAGGATCGCATGGTTACAGTTACCGGCAAGAGCACGTCACGTGCCGGCAGGTCTACCAGGCTTCCGGTCGAGACGTACCGCGAAATGCTCGATGTTCTGTCCGAAGGTTCGGTGCGCCGCAATTTCGACCCCTACCGAGACATCGACTGGGACAGCGAAGAGTTCCAGATGTTCTCGCACGATCCCCGGTGGATACTGCCGAACTACCATCCGCTCGGCGGGACTGCGTGGTACCAGCAACTTCCGCGCGGACGGCAGATCGAGATCGGACACCACATCCAGATCAACTCGGTCAAGGTAGGTGCCGCGTTCGAGAGCATCCTCATCCGCGGAATGATGCAGTTCATCATGAAGATGCCGAACAACTCGCTCGAATTTCGGTACTGCCTCCACGAGATCACCGAGGAGTGCAACCACATTCAGATGTTCCAGGAGTTGGTCAACCGATCCGGGGCCGACGTGCCGGGTATGCGCACCGACTTCCGCCTCGCCTCACCGACGATGGGCATGCTGGGCGCAGCGTTCCCCGTCGTGTTCTTCATCGGAATCCTCGCGGGCGAAGAGCCGATCGACCACTGGCAGAAGGAAGTCATCCGGCAGGGTAAGGACGTTCCCCCGGCCATGTTGCGCACCATGGAGATTCACATCGCCGAGGAAGCGCGTCACATCTCGTTCGCGCACCACTTCCTCCGTCAGCACTACCCGAACCTCGGCAGAATCAACAAGTGGCTCGTCTCGGTGTCGACGCCGATCATCATGCGCTGGCTCGCCGGCGTGATCATGGCGCCACCGCGCAGACTGGCCGCAGACCTGGACATTCCACGTTCGGTCGTCAAAGAGGCGTACTGGGGTGGCCCGGTGGGCAGCAACCAACTGCAGTCCTACTTCGGCGACGTCCGAATGCTGGTCGACGAAATCGGCATGACCAACCGCACCGCCAAATACCTGTGGAAGAAGCTCCGTATCGACGGCTCGGTCTCCCGATTCCGCGGCGAGCCGGACCGTTCCGCACTCGACTGAGCCACCGCGTATCGCGGCGAAACATCAGAGTTTTGCTCGAGCTCGTCACGGGCCACTCGCACAATCAGCAGATGATTACCGCAGGATGTCCATCTGGCGGTAGGAATCACCCAGGTGGTCGAGGTGCTTGCGCATCAGGTCCATCGCGCCCATGGAATCGCCGTCGGCGACGACGTCGAGAATCGCGCGATGGTCGTGGTCGACGCACGTCCAGAAACCGTCCGGGGCGTGGTCGCGGCCGAATCTGCCCGACAACACCCGGAAGACGGGTGCAGTGATCAACTCGAGCAGCGGGTTCTGGGCCGCGCGGAGCAAGACCAGGTGGAACTCCTGATTCTTGGTGAACGTCTCTGGACCCTGGGCGTCGGTGGGGTCGAAGATCGTCTCGCGTAACTGCGCGATGTGCTCGTCGGTGCGACGAAACGCGGCGATTCCCGCGGCCGGCACCTCCATCAGATTGCGCACCTCCATGAGCTGATCCACGGTCACGGTCTCCGCAGCTGCCATCAAGGCGACCCCCGTCTCCAGGTGGGCACTGATGTGCCCGACGGTGGGGGCGGAGACGAAGCTGCCGCCGGTGACTCCGCGCGTCGTTTGGATGAGATTCTGGCTGGCCAAAGATCTGAGCGCCTCGCGAATGGTGCTCCTGCCGACCCCGAACTCTGCGGTCAGCTCGGCATCCCCGGGCAGTCGTTGACCCGGTTGAAGTTCTCCCGACAGGATGCGCTCACGCAAGCGAGTGGCCAGGACTGCATACGCAGGTCCGCTTTTCGGCACCGTATCGGTCACGTCGAGGTCCTCACTGTCCGTTCGTCGCAGGGTCTGGTCGCAGGGTCTGGTCGCCGATGAGCGTAACCCGTGTGACGTGTACGTCCGGTCGAATCATCCGTTCTTTAGCGTCGGCACGCCGGATCGTACCGATGGAAGAGGCCCGTCCGGGCCTGTGCGGAGCAGAAACATCAGAGGTATTGCGTTCGCCGGGATCGGCAGGCACTATGACTCGTGTCACCTTGCATCAGTGATCCACGACACTCGCAGGGTCGAAAGAGCCTACTCAGCACCTCTCCGCTCCACAGTGGGCGCCGGCAGAAACGGAAGCTTTGATGAAACGAATTGGAGTCGATGTCGGAGGAACGTTCACCGACCTCGTGCTGTGGGACGACGACGGAACCGTCGTGGTGCACAAGACGCCGTCGACCAATCACGATCCCTCCATCGGCACCATGGACGGCATCGCCGTTCTCGCCGAACGAGCGGGGATCGATCCGTCGGAGATCGACATGTTCTTCCACGGTACGACCGTGGCGACGAACATCGTGCTCGAACACAACGGATGCGACGTCGGCATGATCACCACCGAAGGTTTCCGCGACCTTCTCCACATCGCCCGCAAGAAGCGCCCGCTCAATTACTCGAACTACCAGGACCTTCCGTGGCAGAAGTGGCAATTGGTGCCGCGCCGTAACCGACGCGTCGTGCCGGAACGCATCGATGCCGCGGGCGCCGTCCTGACTCCGCTCGACGAGGACGCCGTACGCGAGCAGGTGCGCCTGCTGAAGCAGCGCGGAGTGCAGGCGATCGCTGTCGCATTCCTGCACTCCTACCGCAACCCGACGCACGAGCAACGCGTCAAGGCGATCATCGCCGAGGAATTCCCCGATGTGTTCGTCTCCCTCTCCAGCGAGGTCGCACCGCAATACCGTGAGTACGAGCGCTTTTCGACGGCTGCGCTGAACGCATTCATCGGCCCGAAGACCTCCAAGTACATCGCGAACCTGGCCGGCAAGGCGCGGGATGCCCAGGTCGGCGAGGACGTTCACCTGATGACCTCCGCGGGCGGCCTCGTGACATCGCGCAGCGCGAGCGAGATCCCGGTGTCGCTGCTGACAAGTGGCGTCATCGCCGGTCTGCTCGGCGGATGCGCAATCGGCAAGGCGTCGGGATATCCGAGCGTCATCACCCTCGACGTCGGTGGCACCTCCGCCGACGTCGGCGTGGCACCCGACGGTGCACTGCGCATGAAACACCTGCTCGACACCCGCATCGGTGACTACCACGCCATGGTGCCGATGGCGGAGGTCGACACCATCGGTGCCGGTGGTGGATCCATCGCTGTCGTCGACGACGGTGGCATGTTCCGCGTCGGGCCGCGCAGTGCGGGAGCAGTGCCGGGTCCTGCCTGTTACGACCGCGGCGGCACCGAACCCACCTCGACCGACGCCATGGTCTCGATGGGCTGGCTGCGGGAGAACAGTTTCCTGTCCGGCACCATGGAAGTGAAGCCCGAACTCGCCCGTGAGGCCATTCAGTCCCACATCGCGGACAAGCTCGGCACCCCGCTCGACGAAGCGGCAATGGGTATCTTCAAGATTCTGGCGCACTCGATGACCGAGGCCATCAGCTTGCACTCCGTGCGCAAAGGGTATGACCCACGCGACTTCTCGCTGATCGCCGAGGGCGGCGCCGGGCCTCTGTTCGCCTGGCAGATCGCCGACCAACTCGGTATCCCTCGCGTGATCGTGCCGGGCCACCCTGGCATCACCTCGGCCGTCGGGCTTCTGACCACCGACATCCGTTACGAGGTGCCCACGACGGTGTGGACGACGTCGGCCGACCCGGACATCGAACTGGTCGCGTCGCAGATGGAACGATTGTCCCAACAGGCAATCGCGCAACTCGAAGCCGACGGCGTTGCGGCCGAGAACATCTCGCTCGAACGTAGCGTCGACTGTCGATACGTCGGCCAGGGTTACGAACTGCGTGTGCAAGCACCCGACGGTGCGATCGACGACGTGTGGATCAAGACCACCGCCGAGGCGTTCCACGAAGCCCACGGCCGTACCTACTCACAACGCTTCGACGACAAACCTGTTCAGCTCATCAACATCAGGGTCACCGGCGTCGGCGCGGTTCCTCACGTCCGCATCGCCGACATCGAAAAAGGCGGCGCCGACGCGTCGGCCGCGATCAAGACCACGACGCAGGCTCTGTTCTGGGCCGACGAGACAGCCAAACCCGAATGGGTGGAGACGCCGGTCTACGAGCGATCACTGCTGCTCGCCGGCAACACGTTCGACGGGCCCGCCATCGTCGAACAGTTCGACTCGACCACCATCGTCGGCATGAATCAGCGCGCAGAAGTCGACGCCGTCGGCCACATCATCATCGAGAGGAAATCCGCATGAGCAAGGCGCTGATGCCCAAGACCGGAGTGTCACTCGCCGGTGAGGCAACACGAACGTGGAACGACGTCGAGGTCGACCCGATCACGTTGCGTGTCATCGGTGGTGCACTGCAGTCCATGGCCAAGGAAATGGCGCAGGTCCTCTACCGAATGGCGTATTCGAGCCTCATCCGTGAGTCCGAGGACCTCGGCGCGGGCATCTTCGACGTCAACGGACGAGAGCTCTGCGAATCGGATTCCACACCCATGCACTGCGGTTCGATTCCCGCCTACATCCGCGGAGTCAACCGTCGGCTCGCGGGAACGTACAAGCCGGGCGATGTCATCCTGCACAATCATCCGTACCACGGGGCGGCGCACTCGCCGGACTACGGCGTGATCATCCCCATCTTCTGGCAGGGCGAGCACATCGGCTTCGCCGGCTGCACAGGTCACGTATCGGATGTCGGGGGAAACTTCCCGGGACTGTGCATGGATGTCGTCGACGTCTGGGCCGAAGGCAAACTCATGGACTCCATGAAGATCTACGAGGCCGGAGTTCGCAACGACTACCTGATCCAGCACATCCTCGACAACGTGCGCACGCCGGAGCAGAACCGCGGCGACCTCGAAGCCCTCATTGCCTGCTCTCGGATCGGGGAGAAGCGGTTCACCGAGCTACTGGAGAAGTACGGCCTCGACACCGTCATGAGTGCCGGTGAGCGGTGGATGGACTACTCGGAGAAGATGCTGCGGAACAAGATTCGGGAGATCCCCGACGGCAGCTACTCCGCGCCCATCGGCTACCTCGACGACGACGGCAAGAACCGCGGTAGACCGCTTGCGGTGGCCGTGCGAGTCCAGGTCGACGGCGAGGACATCCTCATCGATCTCACCGGGTCCAACAGTCAGGTGCCGACGGCGTTCAACGTCCCGTTCGAGGGTTCCGTTCTACCCGTGGCTGTCTCGGCCATCCGCACGATTCTGCTCGACGAGGACGTCACCGAGGAATTCGTGCCGCAGAACGACGGGTGCTTCCGGCCCGTCAAGGCATACGCACCCGAGGGAACCATCTTCAACCCGGACTTCCCGGCGTCGTGCTTCGCTCGTTTCTCCCAGGTCAATCGAGTGTTCGACTCGATCAACCTGGCGCTTGCACCAGTACTTCCCGATCACGCCGTCGCCGGTTCGTCCGCAGCGCTGTGTGCGATCGCGTACTCCGGGATCGCGCCGGACGGCGAATCCTATTGGGTCTACATCGAAATCAACGAGGGATCCTACGGCGGCCGGAACGGCAAGGACGGGATGGATGCCGTCGACGCGTTGATGGCCAACACCCGAAACAATCCGATCGAGGAACTCGAGCTCAATCACGCGATGCGGGCTCTGCGATACGAACTGCGTGACGAGGCCCCCGCTCCCGGGCGGTGGCGCGGCGGCATCGGCAGCGTACGCAAGTGGCTCATGGAGACCGACACGTTCCTCGGCTCGGAAGCAGACAATCGCTCCGACGCCCCGGCGGGCGCGCTGGGCGGTCACAACGGTGTGTCCGGATCCTTCACCCGCAACGCCGGGACCGATCGCGAGGAAGTGCTGTACTCCAAGGTCACTCAGGAAACCATCCGGGCCGGCGACACGCTCGAGATCAAACTCCCGTCGGGCGGCGGTTTCGGAAATCCATTCGAGCGTGACCCGTTCCAGGTGCTCAGCGACGTGTGGGACGAGTACCTGACCGAGGAAGACGCGCGCCGTGACTACGGTGTGGTCGTGAACACCGAGAACTGGACCGTCGACGAGGAAGCAACTGCGGGCCTGCGCGCCGGGAGCGCGGCCTGACCGATCTCGGCGCGGTCATCACCTGGTGTGACCGCGCCGGGTCAGGCACCGGCCCCGTGGCCGGGATGAGAATCGGCGTCAAGGACAACATCGATGTCGACGGGGTGGCCACCACGTGTGCATCGAGATTCTTCGACGGGCACGTGGCGAATCGCGACGCGGAGGTCGTCGCTCGACTGCTCGACGCGGGCGCTCGGATCACTGCGAAGCTGAACATGGCTGAGTTCGCGGTCGGAGTCACTTCGCAGAACACCGCGGCCGCCGTCCCTCGAAATCCGTGGGACACGAGCCGGGTACCCGGGGGCTCCAGCGGGGGATCGGGATCCGCGGTGGCCGCGGGACTCGTCGACGCATCACTGGGAACGGACACCGGAGGTTCGGTGCGGCTGCCGTCGTCGGCGTGCGGTGTCGTCGGACTCCGGCCGACCTGGGGAGCGATCAGCAACGACGGTGTGTTCCCGGTCAGCGAGGAGTTCGACACCGTCGGGCCGATGGCACGGACGGTCGACGGTGTTGCCCGGCTGTTCAGCGTCCTCGCCGACCACCCAGCATCGGCCGCAGCGACAACCCGGCGGATCGGTGTTCCCACCACGTTCTTCACCGACGACGTCGACAGCGGTGTCGCCGACGCCGTCCATGCCGCAACCCGAGTTCTGGAAACCCTCGGCTACGACGTCGTGCCGATCGAGATCCCGGGCGTCGCCGACGCTCAGGACATCGTCTACACCATCGTCTACTCGGACCTGGCGCACCGGCACCGAACCCGCGTGGACCGACAACCGGAACTGTTCCAGCCCGCGACACTCGAAAGAATCTCCCTCGGGCTGAGCATCTCCGATGCCCGACGGGCGGCAGCCGTCCGCGGTCGAACGGAGTATCGCACCGGACTGAAGAAGGTGTTCACGGACGTGGACGTGGTGCTCACCCCCACGATGCCGGTGGACGTTCCCCGCATCGACGGGGGAGACGACGTCGTCGCCCAGTCTCGCCGGATGGGTCAGTTCAGTTACCCCTGGTCTCTGCACGAGGGTCCGACTCTTGCTGTTCCCGTCGGATTCCACTCCCGCTCGGGTATGCCGGTGGGAATGCAGCTCACTGCCGCTGCCCACCACGAACAGCAGCTGTTCGGCATGGGTTCGCGCTATCAGGCGGTGACGGACTGGCACACCCGCTCACCCAGGTGAGCTGGAGCGTATGGTTGTAGATACTTTATGAAGTGTCTGCAAAGGAAGTAACCATCATGTCCGTGTTGGAAGCCCAGCGTTACGTCCGTGTCGTTGCTCCGCAGCAAGCGGAGACCGTGGACGAGGCACACGCACCCGAGCCGGCGGAAGACGGCGTGATCGTGGACATCAGGTACTGCGGGATCTGCGCGACCGACACCCACGGGTACTCGTCGGCTGCCCTGCCCCCGGCTGTGTTCGGCCACGAGTGGACCGGAACGGTCTCCGCGATCGGCAAGGACGTCACGACCGTTGCTGTCGGGCAGCGGGTCGTCGGCGGAGTGGGCCCAGCATGCGGGCGGTGCCCTCAATGCACGGCAGGACACGCAGCGCACTGTGATCTGGCGTTCGCCGAGGCCAACGGAATCACCGACGACGCACCGGTGCACGGCGGATTCGGCACCACGCTCACCGTCTCGGCCCGTCGCGTGGTCGCGGTGCCCGACGCGCTCACGGACGAGGAAGCCGCCCTCGTGGAACCGGCGACCGTGACTTTCCATGCAGTGAAGCGGACCGCCATGACGCTCGGATCGACCGTGGTGGTGCAGGGAGCCGGGCCCATCGGCTTGCTCACGGCGCAGCTCGCCCGCAACGCCGGTGCCGGCCGGGTGATCGTCTCCGAACCGTCACCGCATCGCCGCGAGCAGGCGACGCGGCTCGGGTTCACCGACGTGGTGGAACCGGCCGACCTCGATCGCGTGCTGCGCGGAGCAACCAACGGACTCGGTGCCGACGTTCTCTTCGAATGCACCGGAGTGGCAAGTCTTCTCCAGCCGTCGGCACAGTTGGTTCGTCGGGGCGGAGTGCTGTCGCTGCTGGGCTACCCGGGAACGGACTCGCAGGTGAGCTACGGCGATTGGCAGAGTCGCGAGCTCACGGTCATCGGATCGTTGGCGTACTCCCACGAGGACTTCGTCGGGTCGATGACCGCGATCGCCGAGAAGCGACTCGATGTCGCGTCTCTGCACACCGGCACGATCGGGCTCGGGGAGTTGACCGACATGTTCGTCGAGCTGGATTCGGGACAGAGCACCCACGCGAAGGTATTGGTAGATCCCCGCCGCTAGAGCCTTGTGTGAGTGGAAATGTGTCCTCCAGGACACATTTCCACTCACCTAGGGTCAGTCGGCGCTCGTCGTCGCGCCGAGGAGGTCGCGAACCCGATTGGCGACGGTGATGAACTCCGGCTGTTCCATGGTGGAGCTGTAATCCCGCTCGGCGGGGAGGTCGACGTCGAGGATTTCGACGATCCGGCCGGGCCGCGGGCTCATCACGACGACGCGATTGGCCAGGTACACGGCCTCGGCCACGGAGTGCGTCACCAGCATCACCGTCGTTCCGGTTTCGCGCCAGATGCGATGCAACTCGACGTTCATCTTCTCTCGGGTGAGCGCGTCGAGAGCGCCGAACGGTTCGTCCATGAGCAACACTTCGGGCTCGTGCAGCAGGGCGCGGCACAGCGAGACTCGTTGCTGCATACCGCCGGACAGTTCGTGGGGGAGTGCGTTCTCGAAACCGCTGAGGCCGGTCATCTCGATCAGCTGGTCGGCTTTCGCGGCTGTCTGCTTGCGGTTCATGCCGCGCATCTCGCCCTGCAGCAGGATGTTCTTGCGGACGGTCCGCCATTCCAGAAGTGCGGCGCGCTGGAACACGTAACCGATGCCCCGCTGCGGCCCCTTCACCTGCTTGCCGCGCAGGCTCACACTGCCGGAACTCGCATTGGTCAGTCCGGCAACAACTTTGAGCAGCGTCGATTTGCCGCATCCCGACGGTCCGGCGATGGAGACGAACTCTCCTTCTCCTACCGTGAGGTCGACATCGCTGAGCGCTGTCACGTCACCTCGTTTGGAGGAGAAGTGGACGCTCAGGTCGTCGACGGCAACTGCGGTGTCGGTCAGGACGGTTTTCGGTCGATCGAAGGTGGCGGTCATGTCCCTACCTCACTGCTCGGTGGTCGTGGTGAAGGTGGAATCCCAGTACTTCGACGGCTCGTCGGCGCTCTCGAGGAGGCCGGCGTCGGAGAGAACAGTGATCGTGGATACCCAGTCCTCTTCGGAGTTGACGCCCGGTGCGTTGCCCTCGGTGTTGGGGGTGGTGAGCAGCGGGATGGTTTCCTGCCACTGCTGCAGCAACACCGACTCGGGCGGGGTCTGCGGGTCCTTGCCGACCATGGAGGCCACTGCCGCCTCGGGGTTGGCGATGGCGGCTTCGAAGGACTCGGTGGTGGCGTCGACCATGGCCTGGACCAACTCAGGGGAGCGTTCGATGGTCGACTCGTTGGCGATGAGGCCGTTGCTGAAGAAGTTCAGGCCCGCGTCGGAGTACTTGAGGTACCGCATCTCGCGGCCACTCTTGTTCGCGATGTTGGGGCCCTGATCGTGTGCGAAGCCGATCAAACCGTCCACCTGGCCGGACAACATGGCGGCAACCTTGCCTGCGGAGTCGAGGCTCTGCTGGGACACCGAACTCTCCTCGACGCCGACGGCATCGAGATAGATGGGGAACGTGGTCGTCGGCGCATCGCCCGCGGAGACCGCGATGGTCTTGCCGGCGAGGTCGGCCGTGGTCTGGATGGGGCCGTCGGCGTAGACCTGGACGGCCGAGGGGGTGGTCTGCAGGAAGACGCCCACGCTCTTGATCTGTACGCCCTTGTCGATGTTGGACAGGACGGCCGCGGAGTCGGCCCAGCCGAAGTCGGTCTGGTTGGATCCCGCTGCCTGCGCGGTCTTGGTCGAGCCCTGGCCGGCGGTGATGGTCAGATCGATGCCGTGCTTGGCGAAGATCCCCTCCTGCACGCCGTAGTAGAACGGCGCGTGCTCGCCGTAGGGGTACCAGTTGAGCATCAGCGATGTCGCCGTGGTTTCACCGTCGGTGCCGGGAGCCTTCTCCTCGGCGCCGCCTCCGCTGCAACCGGCGAGTACGAGGGACGATGCGGCGGCCGCCGCGATGACGAGTTTTCCGAGTTTCATTCGATTTCTCCGATGTGTCAGACGGCGGACGCGGATGCAGTGGATCGACGCGACGCGTGCCAGGGGATGAGGAACTTCTCCGCGATCTCGATGATCATGAAGAGGATGATGCCGAGCGCGGACATGATGATCAGCGCCGCGAACAGCATTGCGGTGTCGATGTTTCCGTTCGCCTGGAGGATGACGTAGCCGAGTCCTTCGTTGGCTCCGACGAATTCACCGACGACCGCGCCCGTGACGGCGAGTGTCGCGGCGATCTTCAGGCCGGACATCAGCTGCGGCAACGACGCCGGGAACCGGACCTTGGCGAAGGTCTTCCATTTGCTGGCGCCCATCGTGGAGGTGAGTTCGAGGATCTCGGGGTCCACCGAACGCAGTCCGGCCATGCCGGCGATGACGATGGGGAAGAACGCCATCAACACGGCGACGAGGATCTTGGGGCTGGCTCCGAATCCGAGCCAGACGACGAACAGTGGTGCGATGGCGATCTTGGGAATGACCTGAGCGAAGAGGATGAGTGGATACATCGTCTTCTCGATGCTGGACGAGTAGATCATCAGTACCGCAACGGCTTCGCCGACGAGCGCGGCGATCACGAATCCGGCGATGGTCTCGTACGTGGTGACCCAGGTGTGCCCGGCGAGGTACGAGGCGTTGTCCGCCATCGTCGACCAAGTGTCGCTGGGCGACGGGAGGATGTAGGGCGCGACGAGTTCCGACTCGGTCACCGCCCACCATGCTGCTACCAGTACGGCCACGAGCGCGAGCGGGCGCCACAGTCCGGACCACGTGTTTCGGAAGGAGGGCAGAATGTTCTTTAAGCTCCGTCGATGATCCGTCGGCGCAGGGTGTGGTGCCGACGGCTCAGCGGAACGGATCTCGACCGACGTTGTTACCGCCATGAGAAGTCCTCGAGCTAGTAGTGGGCGGGCTACGACGCTCCCGCTGGAATGCGCTTTCCGAAGCTGAAGCGAATGTAGTGTGACCGCGCCCACACTGTCAAGAGTTCTTAAAGTTCACCTGGTCAGAGCGCTGCTCGCGCGCAGTACGACTGTCCCGGGGGCGTACTCGTGCGTGTCCTGCTCGCCGTCGAGAGCGAGCTTCACCGCACGCTCACCGATCTCCACGAGCGACAGGGCGACCGTCGTCAGGCTCGGAAAGTGATCCCGCAGCGTCGGGATGTCGTCGAAACCCGCGACGCAGACATCGTCGGGCACACGAAGGCCCTGGCTGCGCCACGCCGCAATGGCGCCGATCGCCATCACGTCCGTGACGGCGAAGACGCAGGGCGGCGCGGTCTCGGAGCCTGGATGCAGTTCCAGCGCCGCGGCGAGGCGTCGGGCAGCGCTGAATCCGCCGTCCCGTGAGAAGTCGCCCGCCACTTCGATTTCCGGGGCAAAGCCGTGCCTGGCCAGGGCGTCGACGAAACCGTTTCGCCGGTCCACCGACGTGCGGATGTTGCCGGGCCCGCCGATGATCGCGAACCGTCGGTGTCCCTCGCCGATCAATGCCTCGGCGAGTGCCGCCGACGCCACGAAGTTCTCCGGTTCGACGGCTGCGCCGAACGGTAGCGGTTGACCGATGACCACCACTTTTCCGTCGTTCTTTCGATACGCAGCGAACTCCTTCTCCAGATCTCGATCCAGGTCACCGCTCTGACGCGAGCCGGCCAGAATGATGGCGTCGGCGCGGTGCGAGATAAAGGTGCTGACCGACTGGCGTTCGATGTCGAAATCGCGCTCGGTGCTGGCCAGGAGGACCAGCTTGCCGGCTGCGCGCGCCTCGTTCTGCACTCCGCGCACGATCGAGGAGAAGTACGGATCCGCGACGTCGTGGACCACCAGCCCGATCAGGCCGGTGGAGGACCGCGCGAGCGCTTGGGCCTGGGCATTTGCCACATAGCCGAGGTCTGCCGCGGCTGCGCGAACCCGGTCTGCGACGCCTTCTCCCGGGATTCGCGAGGAGCCGTTGAGGACTCTCGACGCGGTGGCCTGGGAAACCCCTGCCGCCGCGGCCACGTCCTGCAGTCGCACTGCCGCCATGATCGATTCTCCTCGAGTTGCCGCTTGACCAACCGACGTGGACAGCATAGCTTGGAAAGCGCATTCCGAAGCTGACTTGTTCGCTCGACGCGTGTGGAACTTTCCGCCACACCGTTTCTGGAACCTTCCCGACGGCTCAGCCCGTCCCCTGCCCTGAACGTCCGTGCACATCTCGACGTCCCTCCTGAAGAACAGGCAACTGCTATGCCCAACCCCACTCGTACCCTGCGTATCGCCATGAACGGTGTCACCGGCCGCATGGGTTACCGTCAGCACCTCCTGCGTTCGATCCTCCCCATTCGCGAGGAAGGCGGCGTCCTTCTCGCCGACGGCTCACGCGTCCAGGTCGAGCCGATCCTCGTCGGTCGCAACGAAGCCAAGCTGCAGGAACTCGCCGCACTGCACGGCATCACGGAATACAGCACCGACGCCGCATCCGTTATCGACGATCAGAGTATCGACATCTACTTCGACGCCCAGGTGACCTCGCGACGGGCCGAAGCACTGGCGTCGGCGATGAAGGCGGGCAAGCACATCTTCACCGAGAAGCCGACCGCAGAGACCCTCACCGAAGCGATCGAACTGGCCCGCATCGCCGAGAACGCCTCCGTCACCGCAGGAGTCGTGCACGACAAGCTCTACCTGCCAGGGTTGGTGAAGCTCAAGAGACTGGTCGACGAGGGATTCTTCGGTCGAATTCTCTCGCTGCGAGGCGAATTCGGCTACTGGGTTTTCGAAGGCGACGGTCAGCCGGCGCAGCGTCCCAGCTGGAACTACCGCTCCGAGGACGGCGGCGGCATCATCATCGACATGTTCTGCCACTGGAACTACGTTCTCGAAGGCATCCTCGGCAAGGTCGAGACCGTCACCGCCAAGGCGTCGACCCACATTCCGACACGCTGGGACGAGCAGGGGCGCGAATACACGGCCACCGCCGACGATTCCGCCTACGGCATCTTCGAGCTCGAGAACGGCGTCGTCGCCCAGATCAATTCGTCGTGGGCGGTGCGGGTGTTCCGCGACGAACTCGTCGAATTCCAGGTCGACGGCACGCACGGCTCCGCAGTCGCCGGGCTGCGCACGTGCGTCGCCCAGCACCGATCCCACACACCGAAGCCCGTGTGGAACCCGGATCTCCCGGTGACGGAACCGTTCCGCGACCAGTGGCTCGACGTACCCGCGAACGCGGAGCTCGACAACGGATTCAAGCTGCAGTGGGAAGAATTCCTCCGTGACGTGATCGCCGAGCGACCGCACCGGTACGGATTGCTCTCCGCCGCTCGGGGAGTGCAACTGGCCGAGCTCGGTCTCCGCAGCTCCGCGGAAGGCCGCCGACTCGACGTTCCGGAGATCACGCTGTGACCGCGGTCGATCAGCGTGTGGCGATAGCGTTGCCGGGCAGAGGCATTCACACGCTGGGAGAGCCAGGGGAGTGGACACGGCCGACGAGCCCGATCGCCTCGCGCATCGTCTACGCCGCCGCGCACGTCGTCCCACGTGCCACCGGAGACAACACGCCCGGCGCACTCGCGGATATCGACTGGGACGCAACGCTTGCCTACCGTCGCGAACTCTGGTCCTACGGACTCGGCGTTGCCGACGCCATGGACACAGCCCAGCGCGGGATGGGGTTGGACTGGGCCGCGACCGCGGAGCTGATCAGGCGTTCGGGTGCGGAAGCAGCACAGGTCGGTGGACTGCTGGCCTGCGGTGCCGGAACGGACCAACTGGACCTCGACGCCGTGCCGACGGGTCGAGCCGGGCTCGAGATGGTCCTGGACGCCTATCGCGAGCAGATCGCCGTCGTCACCGAAGCGGGTGCCAACGTCATCGTCATGGCCTCCCGCGCTCTCGCCAAAGTCGCGGCGTCACCGGACGACTACCGCTACGTCTACTCCACGTTGCTTCGCGAAGTCGATCGGCCCGTCATCCTGCACTGGCTGGGTATTATGTTCGACCCGGCACTCGCCGGCTACTGGGGAAGCGTCGACATCGACGAGGCCACCTCGGTGTTCCGCGGACTCGTCGACGAGCACGCGGACAAGGTCGACGGCGTCAAGGTCTCCCTGCTCGACGCACAGCACGAGATCGCCTTGCGCCGATCACTACCGTCGGGCGTGCGGTTGTACACCGGAGACGACTTCAACTACCCGGAGTTGATCATCGGCGACGAGCACGGCCACTCCGACGCTTTGCTCGGCATCTTCGCCGGCATCTACCCCGCGGCGTCGACGGCCCTGCAGGAACTCGACCGCGGCAATACCGTCCGTGCAGAGGAGATCCTGCGCTCGACGCAGGAGCTGGGACGCCACATCTTCTCCGCGCCCACCTATTACTACAAGACCGGTATTGCCTTCCTGTCCTGGCTGCGCGGAAAACAACCGGGGTTCTCGATGGTCGGGGGCTTGGCGTCGGGCCGAAGCGTCGAACATCTGACGCAGTTGTTCGTCCTGGCCGACAGGGCAGGTCTGCTCGACGATCCCTCGTTGGCCGTGCACCGAATGGAGCTGTTCCTGGAACTGAACGGAGTCACGTCGTGACGCTTGCCTGCTACGACCTCGACAACCCCTACGCTGCATTGTCTTTGAACACCAAGACGGTCAACAGGTGGACCTTGAAGGAAGCGGTCGACGGCGCCGCTCGCGCCGGACTCGGCGCCGTCGGCCCATGGCGAGACCGCGTACACGAAGTCGGTGTGGCGCAGGCTGCCAAGCTGGTGTCCGACGCAGGCCTGCGCGTATCGAGCCTGTGCCGAGGCGGATTTCTGACCGCCCTCGACGACGACGGGCTCGACGACAACCGCCGAGCACTCGACGAGGCCGCAGAACTCGGAGCGCCGGAACTGGTCATGGTGATGGGAGGAATCCCGGACAAGGACCTGATCGGCGCCCGCGCACGCGTCGAAGATCGCCTGGCCCAGTTGGTTCCGTACGCCCGCGAGCGGGGAGTGCGAATAGCGCTCGAACCGCTGCATCCGATGTATGTTGCCGATCGCGCCGTCATCTCCACTCTGGGACAGGCACTGTCCATGGCCGAACCCCACCCGGCCGAGGCAGTCGGCGTCGTCGTCGACACCTTCCACATCTGGTGGGATCCGGACCTGGACGAGCTGATCCGCACCGCGGGACGACGTGGCCGCATCAGCTCCTACCAGGTATGCGACTGGCTGGTGCCGATGGAAGCCGACCCACTGCTCTCCCGCGGAATGATGGGTGACGGCGTCATCGACTTCACGACCATCGGCACCTGGGTACGCGAGGCAGGCTACCGCGGCGACGTCGAAGTCGAGATCTTCAACACCGCAGTCTGGGACACCGACTGCGACCTGGTCGTCGACACGATGAAACAGCGCTACCGCGACCTGGTGCTACCGGCTCTCGTGGGATGAGCGTGGACGGGGATCGCCGTGAACTGGCCTACAGTTGTCGGCGATACCCGGTCACATCCCTAGTAGGAGCTGTTTCGTTTGAGTTGGATCCGCATGAACGACGTCGCCAAGGGATACGACGGCAAGGTGATGCTTCGCGAAGTGTTCTTCAAGCTCGCCGACGGCGACAGGATCGGCCTGATCGGACGCAACGGCACCGGCAAGACGACCCTGCTGCAGCTGCTGTTGGGGCGTGAGCAGCCGGATTCCGGAATCGTCGACGTCACCGACGGTGCCCGCATCGGGTACTTCTCCCAGTTCTCGGAACTCGACGGTGAGCGCAGCATCCAAGCCGAGCTGGAGTCGCTCTTCAAAGCCGTGCATGCGATCGAATCCGAGCTCGCCGAGGTCGAGGCAGCGTTGGGTGGCGATCTGGACGAGAAGCAGATGTACAAGCTGGTCGATCGCCAGGCGGAGTTGCTCGAAGCGATGGACAGCAGTGGCGGCTGGACCTACCACCAGCAGATCGACACCGTGCTGTCCATGCTCGGGTTCAACGCCGACCGTCGGGATCTGCCCGTCGGCAAGTTGTCCGGCGGCTGGAGAAACCGCGCCGCGCTCGCGAAGATTCTGCTCGAAGCGCCGGACGTACTGTTGCTCGACGAGCCCACCAACTTCCTCGACGTCGCAGGCATCGCGTGGCTCGAACGCTGGCTGCGAGACTTCCGCGGAGCCCTGCTGGTGGTGTCGCACGACCGGCACTTCCTCGAGCAGGTGGTCACCAGCATCGTCGAGATCGAGAACCATCACCTGCAGACGTACGACGGTTCGTACTCGGAATACGTTGTGCAGAAGCAGTTCCGACTCAAGAACCTCGAACGGGAATTCAGTAGCGAACAGCAGTTGCTGGCGTACGAACAGGAAGCCATCTCCGACAGAAAAGAAGCACTGAAGAACCCGAGCGGCGTCCTCAAGCGCAGGCTTGCGAACATCAAGAAGGCCAAGAATCCTCGACCCGTCGACACCGTGGTCACCGCCATCTACGGGGGACTTCACGTCCACGACAACCTGGCGGAGATCACCGGAATCTCCAAAAGCCATGGCGAGCAACACCTCTTCTCCGATGTGTCCTTCGAGATCCACCGAGGTGACCGGATCGCGATCACCGGACCCAACGGATGCGGAAAGACAACCCTGGTCGACATCCTCACCGGCGCACAGCAACCCGACGCCGGAAAGGTCAAGTGGAAGACGAAATCGCCGTCGTTCATCTACTACAACAAGGTGCTCGCGGACCTGGACCCCGACGACACCGTCACGCACGCAGTGAACGCCATGCCCGGCAGCCTGGCATTCACCGCCACGAAAAAGGAAGTCAATCGCTTCCTGACCTTGCTCCAGTTCTCGGAACTCGATCTCAAGACGCGCATCGGCGTGCTGTCCGGCGGGCAGAAAGCCCGAGTCGCGCTGGCGCAGTGCCTGTTGTTCGGAGCAGGCGTCATCGTCCTCGACGAGCCCACCAACCACCTGGACCTGGCCAGCACGCAAGTGCTCGAACGCGCCCTCATCGCGTTCCCGGGCGCCGTGATCCTCGTCAGCCACGACCGCTTCTTCGTCGAGAAAGTGGCCGTGCGGCAACTGTCCTTCGACGGCCAGGGCGGCGTCGCCGAAACTGCCGGGGTGCAGATGCCGCTGTGACCTGGGGCAGCAGCCAGATTTTCGGACATATGGAACACTCGGGAGGGTGAAACGCGCCCCCTTCGTGATCCCCGCCCTTGCTGCAGTCACCGCGCTTGCGGCGGCATGCGGATCCTCCGATCCGACGCCGGCCGCCGCGCCTGACACCACGTCCTCGTCTCAGGCGCCGGCGTCGTCGACACCGACAACTGCGCCGTCGAACGCCGATATCTACACCCTGCCGGGAACGGATGTGTTTCCCGAGGGCATCGCCGCCGACGACGAGACGTTCTACGTGACGTCGACGGGCGACGGAACAGTGTTCCGGGGAACGCTCGGCACCCCTGAGCTGGAGGTGTTCCTACCCGGCGGTGCAGACGGGCGAACCGCCGCGGCGGGCCTCGACGTCTCCGATGGTGACGACGACAACGACGACAACGACGACAACGACAACGACAACAACAACGACGTCGACGACGTGAACCGCCTCGTCATCGCAGGGGGACCCACCGGCAAGGTCTGGGTCTACGACAGTGTGTCCGGTTCCCTCGTCGGCACGTTCACCAACGGCCTCGGCGAGGACGCGACATTCCTGAACGACGTCGCGATCGCCGACAACGGCGACGTGTTCGTCACCGATTCGCGCAGCCCCGCGCTGTTCCGCATTCCAGCAGTGCAGGTGCGCGACGGAGCTCAGGACGGTCCGCTCGAAACCTTCGTCGACTTCGACGGCACTCCGTTCCAGTACGGCGAGGGCTTCAACGCCAACGGCATTGTCGAGGTCGACGACGACGCATTGGTCGTCGCGCAGTCGTCCACCGGAAACCTGTACCGAGTCGACGGACGGTCGAAGGAAGTGACCCAAGTCGATCTCGGCGGTCGGACTCTCGTGAACGCCGACGGACTCGAGCTCGACGACGACACGCTCTACGTCGTCCGCAATCGCGACGGACTCATCTCACGGGTGGAGCTGTCCGACGACGGTAGGTCCGGCCGAGTCGTCGGAGAGATCACCGACGGATCGTTCGCCTACCCGACGACCGTCGCTGCCACGGACGATCGCCTGCTCGTGGTGAACAGTCAGTTCGACAAGCGGGGAGGAGATCCGGTGGAGCCCTTCACCGTCAGCTCCATCCGAGAATAGGCGCTCAGTCCTTGTAGTACACCACCTGATGGCTTGTCGCCAGTAGCTTCTCGTTGCTGCTCCACAGCTCGGCCGACTGATCGAAGTACCCCTTGTGGAACCGTCGGGCTGCGGCGTTCGCGAGAACGAACGAATCCGACTGCACAGCAAGATCGTCGGCCGTCGCGAAGTAGTGGATGGTGAGCGAGATGGTGCCGGCAGGCACGTACTTGCCGCGGCGCTGGAAGACGCGTGGGTAGAACACGTCGCACATCGACGTCAGTGACTCGAAATCCAATGCGCGTGCCGGGGTGTCCCTGACCCACAGGGCGATGGCGGAGTCTGCAGCTTCGTTCTCGCTCAACGCGCCTGCGGCGAAACGCATTTCGTAGTTTCGCGCCCACGCGATGAACTCCGGGAAACCACCGGGCTCGAGTTCGGACGGCGCAGGCACGGCCGGCGCAGTGGCTTCGTCGTCGTCCCAGGTGTCGCGTCGAGTGCCGAACACGGCGGTCGCCGTCGTTGCAACGACGCCGTCCTGGGTCAATTCCAGGTACCAGTGCTGGTTCGATCGATTGGTGCGCACCGCGCGCGTCGAGATCTGGAATTCGCCCTCGGTGATGGGGCCGGCGAAGTTGATCGTGAGCGAGACCGGGTCGCCGAGACGATCGGGATGCAGCCGGACGGCTCGCACGAAGGCTGCTGCCGTCACGCCACCGAACGGGCCGACCATGTTGTTGTACGGCGCCGAGGTGCGGCCCAGGAACACTCCGGGGCTGATGCTCTCGAGTGCAATCGCGTCGTCGAACTGATGATCGTCGGACATCGTTCCCCTGCTCTGATCGGCGGTTCTATGCTGCGCGTCATAGTACCGGACTCGAGTAGTTTCACCGATTCGCCCGCTGTTCGTTCGCGCATACGGTCGTTCTACATCGAGTGAAAGGACCGGTCATGTCGAAGGTCACGAAGTGGGCACTCCCGTTGCTGGTGGCTCTGTGCCTCTCCGGTTGTGCCTTCGAGCCGCTGTCCAGATTCTTCGGCGCAGACGCGGACAAGTACTTCGACGACCCGCGAGTCGTCGCACTGCTGGACGCCGCACAGAAGGGAAACCTGGACGAGGTGCGTTCCCTCGTCGAGGACGGCGCGGACATCGAGTCGCTCAGCAACGACCACGACCCCAAACGAGCAGCGATAACACCAGTGCTGTGGGCGGTCGAATTCGGTTCGGCGCGCACGGTGACCACCCTCTTGGAGGCCGGAGCCGACGCTCGCGCAGAGACCGTCGGCGGCTACAACGCCCTCAACTACGCAGTGCTGCGAGACAACATCGAATCCATGCAGGCACTGCTGAACTGGGACGCAACCCTCGTCGACTCACCGGACCGCTTCGGCGGCAACGCCGTTCACGGCATCGCGCTGTACGGGCGCGAGGACATGCTCGACGTGATGATCGACGCCGGGGCGTCGCTCGACACCCGTCAGACAGTGAGTCGTCAGACTCCGTTGTTTTCGGCGGCGGCGGTGAACAACGTCGACATGTGCCTGCGGCTCGTGAAAGCCGGAGCCGACGCCGGTTTACGTAACGACGGCGGTTTACGTAACGACATCGGTGAGACGTTCCTACCCTCGCTGTTTCGGACGAACGACACACTGATGAACCGCGACTTCCTGTCTTCACGCGAGAAGCTGGTCGACGAGATGCGCGCCCGAGGATTTCGGATCGAGACCGGCCGATGATTCCGTCGCTCGCGGCAGGTCTCAACGTGCAACCGACCAGAGAGGTACGACGTTATGGCCACACTGCTGTATTCGGCGACGATGTCGCTCGACGGATTCATCGCCGGTCCCGGCGGGGACATGTCCTGGCTGAGCGAGTACGTGGGGGAGCCGAACGAGGCTGCGGATCGACTGCTGTCCCGAATCGGAGCAATTCTGTGTGGAGCCGTCACCTTCTTCGGTGACGACCCCAATCGAGGAACGGATGCCGAGGGTGCGTTCGGTGGCCAGTACGACGGCCCCACCGTGCTGCTGACGCATCGACCTCCGGTGAATCCCATTCCCGGGGTCTCGGTCGCCACCGACCTGCACGCAGCCGTCGAATGCGCTGCCGCTGCGGCGGGGGAGCAGTATGTCAACGTGCTGGGTGCCGATGTCGCCCGGCAGTGCATCGACGAAGGGCTGCTCGACGAGATCCTGGTCTTCACGGCGCCGGTTCTCCTCGGCGACGGTGTGCGCCTCTTCGACCGCCCCGGTGGTGAGCGGGTGACCCTCGAACGCATCCCCGGAGAAGTCGAGAACTGGTACCGCGTGCTTCGCTGATACGGCGCGCGGTTCTGTGACTTCCACTTCGGGGACGAGCCTGAAGGCGCATTCTTCGGGCACAGTGGATCGGGTGACGATCGACATACCGCGCCTCGTGCGACCCGCCTCGGCCGGTGCCGTCGCCATCATCCTCGGTTCCGTGCTCGTGCTCGTGCTGGACATTCACACCGCGGCGAGCAATCCCAGCCACCTGCGCCGAACCATCAGTGAGTACGGCCTCGGCGCCCAGCAGTGGGTCTTCACCGCAGGAGTGCTGCTTCTTGCGCTGGGATCCGCCGCGACCCTGGTGGCTGCGGTTCGCACCGGGTTGGTCAGGCCACGATCGACAGCGGCGGTTGCCCACACGCTGTGGACCGTCGGCCTCGTCGCCGTTGTCGCCGTCCCCAAGCAGGATTGGAGCAACGACGCCACACTCGGGCTCGGCGGTGCCATCCACCGGGCCGGCGCGGCAGTGGCGTTCGTGAGTGTGCCGATCGCCGTGATCACCTTCTCCCTCCCGTGGCTGCGGGACGGGCGCTGGGGTGTTCGAGCACGGTCGACGCTCGGCCTGGCATTCCTGGCGGTGGCCACGTTGCTCCCCATCCTGTACGCGCTCGTCGTCGGCGCGACCACGACGACTCCCTGGTACCGGGTCGTCACGTTGGGTTACGTCGAGCGTGCCCTGGTGGTCGCCGAGGTGCTGGCGCTCATCTCACTCGCCCTGTGGGTTCGAGCGGCGTCGACGAGCAGGGTGCGCGAGCGTTAGGTTCCGGCCTGCCTCGTCCGGTACGCCGCGACGGCGGTGCGGTTACCGCACGCGGTGCTGCAGAACTTGCGCGATCGGTTACGCGAGAGGTCGAGCACGATCCCCTCGCACTCGGCTGCGCAGATGGTCAGACGGGAGAGTTCGTCGGCGCGGATGACGTCGATCATCGCCATCGCGGTCTCGACGGCGATGCGTCGCGCAAGGGGACTGTCGTCGCTGACCGCGTGCAGGTGCCAATCGGTCTCGCCGTGGCGGACCAGCCGGGGCAAGGCGCAGGCGTCGGCCAGGATCGCGTTGACGAGCTCCACCGCAGTGTCGCGGTCGCTCGTCAGCAAAGTGCGCAACGACGGACGCAGGGCGCGGACGGCATCGAGCTCGGCTGCGTCGCCGTCGAACCGTCCCGTGTAGTGGTGTCGGGCGAAGAACTCCTTCAGCTGGTCTCGGGTCACGAGTGTGTCGGGATCCTCGCCCGAGTTGGCCAAGGCCACGGCGGACACCAGCGCACCTGCGGTGTCATCGGTGAAAACCATGTTGACACCTTACCAATCGGTTCCTACTGTAATGAGCCATGACGGCATTGACCAATGACGGAACTTCCTCGGGTGGGATGGCAGCCACTCCCTCCAGGCTGGCCTCGGGTCTGGGATTGGCGGTTGTGTCATCGGCCGCGTTCGGGCTGTCCGGGCCGCTGGCGAAGAGCCTGCTCGACGCCGGGTGGACGGCTGGGTCCGCCGTCACGGCGAGGATCATGATCGCTGCCGCCGTCCTTCTGGTTCCCGGCGTGCTCGCGTTACGGGGACGGTGGGCACTGCTGTCGAAGAATCTGCGCACCATCCTCGCCTACGGCGTGTTCGCCGTCGCCGGTTGCCAGTTGGCATTCTTCAACGCGGTGAACTACATGCCGGTCGGGGTTGCGCTGCTCATCGAATTCACCTCTCCGGTGGCAGTCATCGGGTGGATGTGGTTGCGGCGAGGGCAGCGCCCGACGCTGGTGACGGTCGGTGGCGCTGCCGTCGCCGCCGTCGGCTTGTTCCTGGTGCTCGATCTCGTGTCCGGTGCTTCGTTGGACCCTCTCGGGATCCTGTGGGCGCTGGCAGCAATGGCGGGCGCAGCCGTGTACTGGATCATGTCCGCCGACGAGGGAAACGGGCTGCCCCCGTTGACGCTGGCCGCTGCCGGATTGCTGTGCGGCGGAACGATTCTGCTCGTCGCAGGCGCGCTCGGAGTGGTTCCCTTCGCGGCGAGCACCGACGATGTCGTCCTCGCAGGCGCGAGCATGCCCTGGTGGGGGTCTGTCCTCGGGCTGGGCATCGTGACGGCGGCGCTGGCCTACGTGTGCGGAATTGCCGCCATTCGCAGGTTGGGGTCGAGACTCGCGTCGTTCGTCGGGCTCACGGAAGTGGTGTCGGCTCTGCTGTTCGCCTGGCTGCTTCTCGGTGAAACGCCACGGCTCGTTCAGATCTCGGGCGGCGTTCTCATTCTGATCGGAGTCATCGTGGTCAAGCTGGGTGAGCCGCGTATCCCGTGAGTGCCGTACATATTCGAACACGCCCCCGCCGGCAGCCAGGCTCCTAGGATTGTCGTCGAACCCCTAAGTGGACGGCACCGAGCGCGAGGAGACATCATGACGACCCGCCTGAATCCGTATCTCAATTTTCGCGGCGACGCCCGTGAGGCACTGCAGTTCTACCACTCCGTGTTCGGAGGCGAGCTCACTCTCAACACGTTCGCAGACTTCGGTGCGAGCGACGACCCGGCCGAGAAAGACCAGATCATGCACGGCCAACTCGTCTCGCCCAGCGGTCTGACTCTGATGGGTGCGGACACGCCGTCGAGCATGAACCTGAACGTCGGCGACAACATCTCCGTCTCGCTCAGTGGCGAAGACGAGGCCGAATTGACCGGATACTGGAACACACTGGCCGACGGGGCACAGAACACGATGGGTCTGAACAAGGCCCCGTGGGGTGACACCTTCGGCATGCTCACCGACAGATTCGGCATCAACTGGCTGGTCAACATCGCAGGTTCGTGACGGAAAGTAGGCTGCCGACATGGCCGAGAACATGCACCATCGACTGAACTACATCGAACTGACAGTGACAGACCTGGCCGCAGCCCAGGCCTTCTACTCCGGCGCATTCGGCTGGGGGTTCAACAACTACGGGCCCGAGTACGCCGGAATCCAAGGCGCCGACGGGGACGAGGTCGGTGGTCTCGCGCTCTCCACCGAACCACGCCCGACCGGTGGCCCGTTCGTTCTGCTCTACTCCGACGACCTGGAAGCGTCACTGGACGCAGTGACCGCAGCCGGCGGTGAAGTGGTCAACGGGCCGTACGAATTCCCCGGAGGTCGACGCTTTCACTTCACCGACCCGAGCGGAAACGAACTGGGAATCTGGGCGGCGCAGTAGTTTCCGGTACTACCCAGCAAGCACGGCGTCGATCTGCCCCATGGCCAGGCTCATGCCTTCCTCCATGCCCATCTCGATGAGCGTGTTCATCTGCTCGGCACTGACGAAGGTCGCAACCGTCGTCATGCGGGTACGTCCGTCGACGTCCTCGAGCGTGACGGCGGTCTTCGTGACGCCCACGTTGTCGATGGGGTTCCAGTCGTCGTCGGCGAAACCGTCGTCGAACGACAGGCTCGACGGAGCGTCCAGTGACGTGATGCGCCACCACCCGCGAGCCCTCTCGCCGTCGGGACCGGTCATGTAATAGAGCGCCTTGCCACCTTCGACGAACTCGAGGGTGTCGAAGGTCGCGGGCCAGGTCGGTGGGCCCCACCAGCGTTCGAGCTGACGGGGGTCGGCCCAGATCTGCCACACCCGGTCGACTGTCGCGTCGAACTCGGCGACGATCGTGAAGTTCAGTCGGTCGGGGTTCTGTGTTGTGCTGATGACGCTCATGAGGGTTCTCCCTGGTCTTCGGCGAGGATATCGGCGATCCGGTCGACGCGTCGGCGCCAGATCGTTTCGTACTCGGCCAGCAGTGCTCGTGCTCTTTCGATGCCTACCAAATGAATTCGCACGATCTGCTCCCGTCCGCGCTTCTCTTTGCTCACGACCGAAGCGCGTTCCAAAATCGCAACGTGCTTCTGCACGGCCGCGAAACTCATGGAGTAGTGAGCGGCGAGCGAGGACACCGAATGCTCGTTCCGTAGAAGCCTGGACACGATGTCGCGCCGAGTGGTGTCCGCGAACGCCTGGAAGAGGCGGTCGAGATCGGCATCGCTCACTTCATCTACAACCATTTGGTTGTACGTTAGGCGGTCGGTCGGCATCGGTCAAGGGTCGAGGACTTCCTGTCAGGCCTCGGCCAGTTCGGCGAGCTGCCGGGTGACGGTTCCCCACCCGTCGTGAAAACCGAGCTCGACGTGCTGCGCAGCCGTGGCTGCATCCTTGTGCATGACCGTTGCGAGATATTCGGTCCCGCCCGGGTGGTCGGCGAACGTGATGACGGCAGTGATGAACGGGTCGGCAGCCGGTCGCCAGCCTGCAGTGAGTGCATTCGTGAACACCACACGTTCCCCGTCGACGACGTCGAGGAAGCATCCCGCGATATGCGGCCCGAAGGTCACTCCTGTTTCGCTGATCTCGGTGACGAACGATCCACCCGGCCGCAGTTCGAGATCGACGACGCGTGCAGTAGCGGGCTTGGGGACCCACCACTGTTCCAGCTGGGAGGGTGTCGTCCAGGCTTCCCACACTCGTGTGCGTGGTGCGCGAATGATCCGAGAGACGGTCAGATCGAGGTCGGATTGCGTGTGTGTCATGACGGCTCCTGTGTTTCGGTGACGAACTGTTCGAGACGGTCGGTGTGCGCTTCCCAGGTGGAACGCTGTTTCTCGAGCCACAGTTCGACGGCGGAGAACGGATCGGCGACGAGCGCGCAGATACGTGTTCGCCCGGTCTTGTGGGTCAGAATGCACCCGCTGTCCTCGAGGAGGCGGATGTGTTTCAGGAAGGACGGTAGGGCCATGGAGAACGGCTCGGCCAACTCGCCGACGCTTGCCGGCCCTCGTCCGAGGCGTGCGAGAACGGCCCGCCGGGTGGGATCGGACAGTGCGTGGAAGACGAGATCGAGCGTCGGCGAAAACTGAGCCATGAGGCAAACTATCAACGTTCGGATGGTTAGCGCAAGAGCTAAGTATTAGCGGATGTCGATGCAGAGTTCGATACTGGACAGCATGCTTCCGGTTCTCGACCTCACACACGCGGACTCCGATCCGGTGCGATTTCGCGCCGACCTGCTCGCCGCCGCCCACGAATCCGGGTTCTTCTACCTGACCGGCCACGGGGTGTCCGGCTCCCGAATCGCGGAGGTCCTGCGCCTGGCACGGGAGTTCTTCGACCTGGACGACGGCGCCAAGGACGAGATCTCTCAACTGAAAAGTCCGCAGTTTCGTGGGTACTCGCGTCTCGGTGGAGAGCTCACCAACGGACGAACCGACTGGCGCGAACAGATCGACATCGGCCCCGAACGTGCCCTCGTCGACGGGGCAGAGGGCTACTGGCACTTGCAGGGGCCGAACCTCTGGCCGTCGGCGCTGCCGGAGCTGCGTCCCGCGTTCGAAGCGTGGGAACAGGAACTGTCCGACATGGGCCTGCGGCTGCTACGGCAATGGGCAACGGCACTCGGTGCCGAGCCCGGCGTGTTCGACGACGCATTCGCACACAACCCGGCAACCCTGATCAAGGTGGTGCGGTACCCCGGAAGCTCCGAGAACCCGCAGGGAGTGGGTGCGCACAAGGATTCGGGAGTGTTGACGTTGTTGCTCGTCGAGCCGGACTCCCGAGGCCTACAGGTGGAGCTCTCGCCGGACGAGTGGATCGACGTTCCGCCCGTCCAGGATGCGTTCATCGTCAACATCGGAGAGCTCCTCGAATTCGCGACGCAAGGATACTTGCGCGCCACCCGCCACCGCGTCGTCGCGCCCAGTGAGGGCACCGACCGAGTATCGATTCCGTTCTTCCTCAATCCAGCCCTCGACGCCGTGATTCCCATTGTCGAACTGCCCGACGAACTCGCCGCTCGAAGCCGGGGCGTCGAGGACGATCCCAACAACCCCATCTTCGCGACCTACGGCGAGAACGCCTGGAAGTCGCGAACACGAGCCCACCCGGATGTCGCCGAGATCCACCACGGCATCACGGCGACCGGTCCGAGCTCGGCGTACTGAGGGTCAGTCCTCGATTTTCTCTCGGCCTCCGGTGATGTCGGCACGGTCGGCAGCAACCCGACCATGATGCCAGCCACTGCGATTGGAAAAGCTGGTCTTCCTCGACGTCAGATTCGGGAACATCTCGTCGAACATCGCCGTGACGGCTCGGTCGCGTTCGGCGAAGACCGGGACCAGAGCAGTGCCGTACTGTTCGCCGGCCTCGGTGCGAGCTCGGACGAATGCCTCGGTGATGCGCTCCTCGACTCGCTGTGCATAGGCGAACAGGAACGACCGGCGAAAACCTCTGCCGCGCTTGCTCGAATCGACACCCACCGCGTCCAGTTCCATGGCCGATTGCACCAACAACGACGTGTAGAGCAACTCGCACAAGTCGATATCGACGGGCATGCCTACCGCGGCGACCAGCTGAAATCTACGGTAGTGAACGGTTTTGACGCCGTTGGGTCGAGCGACGGACGAGAACAACCGCATTTTCGCATCGACGTAAGGGTTGTCGACGGTGAATCTTCTGACGGAAACACGGGAGTCGATGGGGTCGGTCGAGCGCGCGTCGACCATGGCGGTATCGATGGCGTAGCGCGTCATCAGTTCCTGCGCCTTGGCGGAGAACGATTCTCGTTCTCCCGAGAACGACGACGATTCTGCCTTGGCCAACAGTCCGCGAATCTTGTTGAGCACCTTGTCGTCCGACCTGACGCGACCGGATGGCGACTTCTCGCCCCAAAGAGACGGCGGTGGCCCGGTCGTTTCCATGGTGGGCAGCCGGCGGACGGTGGCATTCAGGTGCAGGAAAGTGGTCCAGAATGCATGCGGCGTGACTCGGCGGTTGGTGCGGAGGCCGGCGAGCTCCGCACCCGGATCGACACCGAGCGTGCGCAACTGCCCGATCCACTCCTGGGGAGCACGAGAGAACGCATGACTGCGCCGTGCATGCTCGCCGAGAAGGACCACCAGCATCGGTGCGGCTGCCTTGTCTGCGCCCTGGCCGACGACGTGTACGAGTTCTGCAGGCATCCACCCACGCTCGAACGCCGTCTCCAGCAGCGACGCGGAGAACACCGAGCTCTCGGTGCACAACCGAGCCGCCGAAAGCCGATTCTCGATGTCCATGAGCCGACCGACGAAGGCGTGCAGTGCCGTCTCGTCCGTCAGCAGACTGGACGCCAGATCGACTCCGGCGGTCATCAGAGTGTGAATGTCGATATCGATGTTGCTGTGCCCGAGCCACCACTGCGGGGCGCGAGTCAGATCCGAAGTGCCCATGAATGTTCCCCTCGTCGAGAGTGTCGTCGACGCCAGTGAGGGGCTGGCAACGCTGTCGACGAAAGTTCTATCAGGGCACTACGACATCAAATCCACTCACGTGCGACGGAGTCGCCATTGTCGGCGGGGTGGGGTTGCGACACCGAGATCGGGGAGCAGCCCGTTGTTGAAGTCCTCGACCAGGTTCAGAACGGTCCCTTGCGCGCAGGACTTGTTGGTTCCGATGAATCCCGACGGTCCGCGCTTGATCCAGCCGGTCACGTAGGTTCCGGGAACGACCTCACCGTCGGGGGAGTCGAGCACACGGCCGTCGTCGTTGGGGATGACTCCGCGACGGTCGTCGAAGGGCACACCGGGAAGCGCGACGCCTCGGTAGCCGATCGAGGTGAGCACGAGTCCGGCGTCGACGGTTTCCTTCTCGCCCGTCGCGACGCTGCGCACGCCTCCGTCGTCGTCCGTCTCGAGCGTCATCCGATCGAATTCGACTCCGGTGACCGAGGTTTCGCCGAGAATGCGGGTGGGGGAGAGCAGGTAGCGCAGCACGATGCGCCTGTTGTCGCCGCCGGGGGTGTCCTCGACGCGACGCAGCAACTGCAACTTCTGCGCGACCGCGTGGGGAAGGTCGTCGGCGTCGGCCAGCGCGGCCGTGGTGGCATCGAGTTGGATCTCGTCGTGGTGCAGCGAGATGTCGATGCCCGGGGTCGAGAGCAGGCCGGCGAACTCGGGAACGGTGAACGCCGACTGCGCAACACCGCGTCGGCCCACGACGAGCACTTCCTCGATCTTCGACTCGCGCAGGGTCTTCACCACGTGATCCGGCACGTTGGTGCCCACGAGTCGCTCGGGATCGATGGTGAGAATGCGCGCGACATCGAGAGCGACGTTGCCGTTGCCGACGATGACGGCGCGCTTGTGCGACAGGTCGTACCGGCGGTGCGAGTGGTCCGGGTGCCCGTTGTACCAGGCGACGAAGTCGGTAGCCGACGTCCGTCCCGGGAGGTCCGCGCCGTCGATCGTCAACTCGCGGTCGCGTGAGGCGCCCACGGCGTAGATCACCGCGTGGTGAGTCTCGAGCAGCTGTTCGTGGGTGATGTCCTTGCCGATCTCGGTATCGAGGTGGAACTCGAAACCGGACTGCGCGGCAATCTGGTCGAACAGACGCGACACCTGACGAGTCTTCTCGTGATCGGGTGCCACGCCGAGGCGAGCGAGGCCGTGGGGCTGGGGGAGTCTGTCGTACACGTCGACCTTCACCCCGGGCTGCGTCAGCAACTCGTCGGCCGCGTACATGGCCGACGGGCCGGAGCCGACGATCGCCACACGCAGCGGCTCGCGTTCCTTGGTGACCGCTGGTGCAGGCGACACAGGGGCGAGGATCGGACGCGGCGGCCGTTCCTGCTTGTAGAAATCGGAGTTGATCGTGAGGAACGGAAGCTGACTCTCGGTGAGCTTCGACTTGGGAACGATCGCGTCGACGGGGCACGCCGACACGCACGCCCCGCAGTCGACGCATGACGCCGGGTCGATGTGCAGCATCTCTGCCGTCAGGAAATCAGGCTCGTCGGGTGTCGGGTGAATGCAGTTGACGGGGCATGCGTAGACGCACGATGCGTCGCTGCAACACGATTGGGTGACAACGTGGGGCATGAGTATTCCTGACGGCAGGCGCTGCTGTGGAGAGAACTGGCGCTGTGAAGGACGGGGAAGATCAGGCGGCGAACTGGCTGGAGCTACGGTCCGGCTCGCTGCGGAAACGCGAGGCCTTGCCGTCGATTCCGCACAGCTTCCACATCAGCTTGGCCGGGCGGCTCATCATCTTGGTGTCCTTGGCGAGCATGCGCACGTCACCGAAGTAGTCCTGCAGCGTGTGCTGGGCTTCCTCGCTCTCCCAGAACAGGTCCTTCTTGACCGATGCGGGGATGTCGAACTTCTTCCAGAACCGCTTCGGGGGAATGACGATCGCGTCGCACAGCACCCGCATGACGATCGGGAAAGCGAGCGACAGGAAGAAGCGACCTACCTTCGACATCTTCGGTACGCGACGACGCAGCAGCTGGTGCGCGAAGGAGATGTGGCGTGCTTCCTCGGCCACGTGAATGGCCATGACGCCCTGCATGATCGGGTGGATTTCCTCGCCCGACCGCAGCACGCCCTTCTGGATGTGGTCGATCGGCTCCTCGCCTGCGAGGACGCCGACGAAGAACAGTTCGGGGGCGATCGACGCGAACAACGGGATGATCGGCGACAGCATCTTCATCGGCCGACTCATGCCGGGTGCGTCGTTGTCGACCCGGTTGACCATTTCCTGGAACATCAGCGTGTGGTTGCACTCTTCGATCGACTCGTGAGTGCAGTACCGCGCCTCGGCCGAACCGTTGGGCAGGGAGAAGACGTACTGCATCATCCCGCGAATGAGGATGTTCTCGAACTGCAGTCCGACCTTGGCCACGTTGGCTTGGCGCCACATGCCGATCGCGATCTTCTTGTCCTCCGGCAGAGCCTGGTACCAGGCGTGCCCACCGATCGGATCGGTCTTGGTCGGGAGAATCCACCGGCGATCGTTCTCGGTCACCGCGAACTCGGGGGACTCCCAGTCGATGTCCACGTACGGGTCGAAATGCTTGTGCACCGAGCCCTCGGACAGAAGGCGCAGAGTCTCGTTGTACTTCTCGGTCTCTGCGTCCGGGTCGATCGAGATCGTGCCGTCTTCTGACGTCAGTGTCATCGCTTCCTCCTACATGGTGCGAACGTGTTTTTAATGTAACTCGTAGTATCAGCAAAAGCCAGCTTACTCACGAGTAACTTTCAAGAACGGGTTCCACCTGCAGTTATTCGGTCGACGGCTACGCCGATATCCACCGATTCTGTGTGTGACAGCGTGCTCGAATTTGTCGCAGTGGCGATTTTATGGAGGATCAGGCCGTCCAGGTAGTGGCACAGCGCGCGGGCGCACGATGCCGTGTCCTCGGTGGAGATGTGGATCAGGGTGCTCTCTGCCCATTCGACGATCCTGGCGCGGATTGCGCCGAGCCTTCTCGCCAACTCGGGGTCCGTGGCCGCTGCGGCGAAGAGTGCAAATCGCGCGATCGTGTGTGTTCGCCGCGGGCCGATCGCGTCGTCCACGAATGCGACCAGCGCTGCCGTCAGTTCCCCACGAGACCGAGGTCGGGGTGTGGCGGATGCGTTCTCCCACGCCTCCCGGTCGAGTTCTTCGAGATGTTCGAGCACGCCTGCGATCAAGGCGGATCGAGTGCGGAAGTAGTTCGAGGTGGTCCCCGCCGGCACGCCTGCGCGAGCGTCGACCTTGCGATGCGTGAGGCCGTGGAGCCCGTGTTCGCCTACCTGGTCGAGAGCTGCTGCTGCGGTGTGTCGGCGCTGGGTGGTCATGGCTCACTATAAAAGTAGTGCCAGTACACTACGATCGTAGTATCGTCCAGAACATGAAGTCAGCGGTGATCGTCGGGGGTGGAATTGCAGGACTCGCCGCCGCGCCGATTCTGGTCGGCGCGGGGTGGGACGTCTGTGTGCTCGAGAAGTCGGACGAGGTGTCCGCAGGTGGTACGGCTCTGGGGATGTGGCCGGAAGCGCTGCGGGCCCTGGATGCAGTCGGGGTCGGCGACGCTGTTCGATCCGCGTCGGTCGAAGTGACCGGCGCGCGATTTCTACGCCCTGACGGTTCGTGCATCGCTCGTCTGGGCGCGAAGCATTCAGCGCGTCTCGTTCCTCGACCGGCTCTGCTGGAAGTGTTGGCTGCGGCGAGTCCGACGGGTGTCGTGGAGTTCGGCCGCCGGGTCGAAGCGTTGTCCGACGTGTCCGAGTGCGACGTGATCATCGCCGCCGACGGGATCAACAGCGCCATCCGGTCGGAAGTCTTCGGTCCTGAGGGGACGCCGATTCCGTTGGGCGCTGTTGCGTGGCGGGGGACCGTCGACGGCCCATGTGTGTCCATGACGGAGACGTGGGGACGAGGCAAGCTGTTCGGAACGACGCCCCACGACAGTCGTCGCACGAATTGGTTCGCCTCTGTGAGGCTGACGGAGCTGGGTGAGGGCGAGTCGATGGCGGAGCATTTCACGTCGTGGCACGGCGGTGTGTCCGACGTTGTTGCGCGAATCGATCAGCAGCGCACCGATTTCCGTGAGCTCGCGACGATCCCGTCGATGAAGTCGTGGGTCCGTGGGAATGTCGCGCTCGTCGGTGACGCCGCGCATGCAATGGCGCCCAATCTGGGCCGGGGTGCGTGTGAGTCCCTGTTGGATGCGGTCGCTCTGGCTTCTTCTCTCGTCGAGGAGGAGACGGTCGCCGGCGCTCTGCGTAGGTACGACGCTGCTCGACGCCGCCGGGCGTACCGGATCTCGCGCGCGTCGTCGTTGGCTGGTTCGTGCGCAACCGCTCGTCGGTGGACGAGAGTGCGGGACCTGGTGGCGGGTGGTCTGACGCGGATCGGTTGAGCTGTTGCAGATTAGCTCAAATATGCGCTAATCTAAGCGCACAAACGAGCTAAGGAGATCCGGCAGTGACATCGAATACCGGTCGAAGTAATCGCGCAGCCGGAGTGCTACTCGGCACGGCAGCGGGGGATGCCCTCGGTGCTGGCTACGAGTTCACCCATCCAGCACCGGGAACTGTCGTCGACATGATCGGCGGCGGTCCGTTCGATTGGGCGCCTGGTGAGTGGACCGACGACACATCCATGGCTGTTGCAGTGGCCCTCGCAGCCCGCGAGGCGAAACCAGGAGAGGGCGCCGGACTCGATGCCGTGGCCGCCAATTTCGTCGCCTGGTACGACACGAATCCGGCCGACATCGGACATCAGACGCGGTCGGTACTCGGGTACCGAAGTGAATCCGCCGCGGACATGACACGTCGGGCGGCAGCTCTCACCGGCCGCACGGGAGGAAACGGTTCGCTGATGCGTACGGCCCCCGTCGCACTCGCGTACCTGAACGACACCACCGACGACCTGACGAACGCAGCCCGATCGATCAGTGAACTCACGCATTCCGATCCGAGGGCAGGCGAGGCGTGCCAGCTCTGGACGTTCGCGATCGCACATGCCGTCCATCACGAAAACTTCGACGGCGTGCGCGGATGGCTGGACGTCGCCGGGAAAGCGGCCGACTTCTGGGCACCACTGCTCGACGAGGCCGAGAACGGGAGCCCGACGGACTTCCCGAACAACGGGTGGGTCGTCCACGCGCTGCAGACGGCATGGTGGGCAGTAACGAAAGCCGAGCAGGTAGGACCGAAACACCTGGTGAGAACGCTCGAGCTCTGTGTTCTCGCGGGCGGTGACACCGACACCACTGCCGCGATCGCCGGAGGACTCGTCGGAGCCCGTTGGGGCGCGTCGGCTGTTCCGGAGAAGTGGCAGATGATGCTGCACGGGTACCCGAACCTGACCGGCAGGGATCTCCTCTCGCTTGCCGCCGACATAACAGGAGAGATCTGACATGGCGATCATCGACGTCGTTCACGGCGACATCACCACGCTGCGGGTCGACGCGATCGTCAACGCAGCCAATTCGACGCTGCTGGGAGGAGGGGGTGTCGACGGCGCGATCCACCGAGCAGGAGGGCCCGACATCCTCGCTGCCTGCAAGGAGCTGCGCCGCACGAGCCTGCCCGACGGCTTGGCCGCGGGCGCTGCCGTCGCGACCACCGGAGGCCGATTGCCGGCTCGGTGGGTGATTCACACTGTCGGACCACGGTATTCGGCACACGAGGATCGATCGGGCATCCTGCGATCGGCATACGTGCGTAGTTTGGCCGTCGCAGATTCGCTCGGCGCGTCGACGGTGGCGTTTCCCCTCGTGTCGGGCGGGTCGTACGGATGGCCGGTGGACGATGCAGTAGCGCAGCAGGTCGCCGCCGTCACGGGCGCTCGAACGTCCGTGGACGTGGTGACGCTCGTCGCCTTCAGTGACAGCATTGCTCGAACGACGACGCGTCTGCTGGGCTGATTCAGCGGACAGGCCGCATCCTGCGGCTAAGACCGCAACAGCGCGGACGCCGTTTCCGGCAGGACCGCGCCGGCCTTCCGTCGATACAGCTCGGCCGGGCGGCCGCCCGCAGCGACGGACGTCGCACCGGTCCCGTCGAGCGCCGGTGACACGTGGCGTCTGAACGTGTCCTTCGGGAATCGATTCCCGAACACCACCTCGTACAACTGCTTCAGCTCGAGCAGCGTGAACTCCTCACCGAGCAGAAGCGACGGATCGATGTTCGACGCATACCGCCGGCGCAGGTCCTCGACGGCGAGAACGACCATGTCGCTGTGGTCGAACGACAACGGCTGTGATGGCCGATCATCCTCGATGCGAACCACTTTCACACCGATGGGTAGCGAGCCGTACGGAACTGCAGCGCCGTGCGCCATCGACAGGACCCAACCGCGGTCGTCGCGGTCGGGGGCGTCGAACATGCCGATCTGGTGAAACTGCAGTGCCGTGATACCGGCTTTCGATTGCAGCACTCGATGCGCTGCATCGGACAGGCGTTCACCGGGATGAAGGAAGGTACCGGGCAGTGCAAGGCCACGAGGTGAGTCGACGGTGACCACGAACAATGCGGACTCGTGCACGGTCAGCACTGCGACGTCGACGGCTACCGACGGACGTGGGTAATCCGTCAGTGTCGTGCCCGCGCCCTCGGTCATTCGTCGATGTTAGCGCACCTACTGCTGTTAGCGCGCTGGTGAGTTATCCACTCGGACATCGAACAACGAGGGCTGGTCGAACTGGAGGAAGAGCTGGGTCTGTTCGCCGCGGGGAACTGGCGCAGGTGCAGGCCGGGCGGCGCGCTTCAGGCTCGCAGCGACGTCCTCCCAGGCTGCCGCGAATTTGTCGCACAGGACCGCGGCTCGGAGACGGCGTTCGTCGCCCAGCCGGTGGGCGTGCCCACGAAAGCGCTCGGCCGACCACAGTGCGCGCTCGGTGAGTTCGGCCAGGTCCTGGCGACGGCACAACGCATCGACGGTCGCCGTGTCCACGGGACCGGCCGTCAGCTCGCACGCGGCCCGCAGAGTGCCGAGCGTTCCACTGTCGTCGGACCACGTGACCTGTGCAAGAGCATCGGGATGTGTGTGGTCCGGATCGAACACAGTGCCGCCCAGCTCGGACGCGAATCTGGTGTCGATGCGGTCCACGAACAGACCGAGCGAATAGATAGCGGCAGTGAGGTGGCGAGGGACGAAGGTGCGCGTCGTGACGTCGACACCTGCGAACAACTGCCCACCCGCAACGACGAAGTTGATCTCCTTCCACCGTGTGCCGAGCCAGGCCATCTTGCGTGACAGCGCAGTGGAGTGCCGAACACCGGTCACGAGAGGAGCGTGCAGTCGCACGGCCGTGGCATCCGGCCCGAGACACACGTGGACCGGTAGTGCGAATCCACCGATTGCTATGTCGCCGTTGTCCTCCTGCGAGATGTCGATACCGGCTCCGCGCAGGGTGTCGATCATCAGAGCGCGAAGATGATCGATGTCCAGCGGTACCAGTGCGGTGGAATCGGTGCGGCGAGGATCGGCCGCGGTGCGAAACTGCCGTCCGCTACCGCCCTCCGCGTCTGCGGACAGGAACGCCGGGTGGGTGACGTGCCAGACGGACCGAAACGCAGTGACTATTCGCTCCGCGAGATCAGCCGCGTCGGAGCGGTTGCACTGCAGGGAGCAGCTCTTCACTCCGAAGACGTCACGTTCACCCGGCGTGGCCCACCCCAGTTCGCCGAGCTTCTCGTCGTCGCCCACCGGCGGCTCGATCCCGTCGTAGAGGTAGCGCCCGAGCGCAGCGTCCGACCGAATCTCTCCATCCGGACCCGAGGACACCCGGATCCACGGCGTGTCCCCGTCTCTCCGGTCCACCCCAGACTCCGCACTCACCGTCAGTACCTCACCGTCGGGCATCTCCGCGACGAACGCGGCGAGATCCGCCTGGTAGGTGCGCCACGCACCCTCGATGAAGTCGATGAGATCGAAGTTTCGGTCGTTCACTGCGCACCCCTTGCCACTGACGTCATTGCTTGCGCGGCAGCCGAATCGGCCTGCGACAAGAACTGTATCGGTGGGGTCCGACAAGTTCGGCGAGCTCAGTTCTCGCAGCCGACGCCGTCGCCGTCACGGTCGAGTTTGGAGCTGTAACCGGGATCGCCTGCGTAGATCGGTGCGGCACCGGCAGCCCGAACCGCGGCGCAGTTGGCGTACGAGACGTACGACGGAACCGCCGCTGCCGCGGGGGCCGGTGGCACGTACTCCGGCTCGGGCTCGGCGATGTAGACCGGCGCGGGCTCGGGAACGTACGGCACGGTAGTGGTCGGCGGAGGCGCATAGACGGTGACGGTCTCGGGAGCAGGCGCGAGGGTGGTCGTCGGTGCAGTGGTAGTCGGCGCGACCGTGGCCGTGGGAGTGGTCGTCGTCGGTCGGGCGGTCGTCGGGCGGGTCGTCGTCGGGGACGCCTCGGCGATAGCCGGTGCAGCGAACGCCGCCGGAGCGGGAACGTCGTCGGAGTGCGGTGCGGGCGCAACGATGCCGACGGCGACGAGCGCGGGAATGGCTGCCAGGGCAGGAGTTGCCCAGACGACTCGGCCATGGGAGGGCTTGACGATCAAGTACAACGCACCGGCCACGGCGACACACAGTCCGAACACGATGCCGGGGAGCGAGAAGTCCGCGATGGACGCGAGGAGGACCAGCGCGCCGAGTACTGCGGCGCACCACGCGATGATCCGGCCGATCAACGGTCGGGGTCGCTCGGGTCGTTCAGCGCCGGGGAAGACGTAGGGCTGGGAGAAAGGATCGGTCATGGGGGGGAGTCCTCGAGTGATGGAGAAGTGGCGCGTGAGCACCGTGACCAGTCGAGACGGCCGATCGATCATGCGACGGATCGTGCTTTCGTACGACGGCGGGGCTCGAAGCGAGAATCCGGCTGCCGCGGACTGTTTCACGCCGGCCGTGTGCTGTATTCCGAGCACCATGTCGTACGTACCGCGCAGTTCGTTACAGGTCTTCCGGGTCCTGATCCCCGAACGGTTCTGCCAGCGTCACGCCCGCCAGAACAGCAGGCCGCAGCGCCTCGGGAACGGTCAGTGCGTCATCGGCGGAGACCAGCACGGTTTGCTCCTGCAGGGCGCGGATCCGGTAGTCGATCAACTGCGCCGTTCGCAGGTCCTCGCCTTCGAGGCCCTCGTAGTCCTCGTCCGCGTTGTCGAGTGGCAGGTCCTCGGTCATCGCCGCGAGCAAAGTCTGAATCGCGAAGGTGTTCGACAGGGCCATCGAGACGTCGGTCTCGCTCATGCTGAGTTGGTGGCGGATGTGCTGGGTGAGGACGTCTCGAAGCACGTCGACGGATCGCGAGGAGAAACTGTCCACCGCCGAGCCTGGCACGACGCGGGTGCCGTCCGTCTCCAGGACGTCGGTGGCGAACGCGACTGCCCAGTGGTCCAAGGCCGTGATGTTCTCGGGCTGCGGTTCGTGGTCCGAGTGGTCGTGCTCGCCTTCCTCGGACAGCGCCGTCGACAGTTCGGGAATGTCGTTCACCGATGCGCCGGACCCCACCCGGTCGACCACGGCGGCGACACCGGCCACGACGGGAAGTGCGGCCAGTGCTGCCGACTCGTCGGCCGGCGCTACGAGCGGCAACTCGATGTCTTCCGGGGCGAGGACGTCCGGATCGTTGTCGATGAAGTCGGTGAGGTCTTCCATGCAGTGCGCGAAGTCCTCGTCGCTACCGGTCCATGCGTCGGTCTCGTCGAGGAAGGTGAGGAATTCGAGCAGCGTTACGACGATGTTCGTTGCTGCTGCAGCACCGTTGTCCGGATCGGAGTCCTCGATCCGCTCGACGGCGTCGACGATGAAGTGGGCGTCGTTCGGAGTCCACGAGGTCACGACGAATCCCGGGTTGGCCCGGTCGACCTGACCCAGCGTCGTCTTCACCAGGCTCACGACGCGGTCGGCGTGCTCACCCATGTCGCGATCGGTGAGCCAGGAGTGGAAATGTTCCAGCAGGGCATGGGGGATCGTGGATGTGCGGGCAGCGGAGCCTGCGGATTGTTGCCGTCGGGCACGCGCTTTCGTTTTCGCTGCGCGCTTCTGCCCCCGGCTTGCCGGTCCTTTGGATCCCATGAGTGCCTAGTTTAATGGCTGCGACGGCGCGCTCGGCGCACCGTCGCAGCCACCATTGCTAGGGCGACAGCTGCGGCTGTCGGTCCGTCGGCGGAGTGACGTCGTCGTCGCTGAACGGGTCGCCGTTGCGAGGACTGTTGTACCGGGCTTCGTCGAGGATTCCCTCGCGCTTGGCAACGATCGCGGGCACGAGGGCCTGACCGGTCACGTTGACTGCCGTGCGTCCCATGTCGACGATCGGCTCGACGGCCAGCAACAGGCCGACTCCGGCGAGCGGGAGCCCCAGTGTGGAGAGGGTCAACGTGAGCATGACGGTCGCTCCGGTGGTGCCTGCCGTTGCGGCGGATCCGATGACGGAGACAACGATGATCAACAGATAGTCGGTGAACGTCAGCGTGACGCCGTAGAACTGGGCCACGAAGATAGCGGCGATGGCGGGATAGATTGCGGCGCAACCGTCCATCTTGGTCGTTGCTCCCAGCGGAACGGCGAACGAAGCGTATTCACGGGGAACGCCGAGGTTGCGTTCGGTCACTCGCTCGGTCAGAGGCAATGTGCCGATGGAGGAGCGAGAGACGAATCCCAGCTGAGTTGCCGGCCACACTCCCGAATAGAACTGTCGGACCGAAAGGCCATGCGCACGAACGATGATGGGGTATACGACGAAGAACACGATTGCCAGGCCGACGTAGATGGCGACGGTGAAGACGCCGAGGGAACCGATCGCATCCCATCCGTAGGTTGCGACCGCGTTCGCGATGAGTGCGGCCGTACCGATCGGCGCAAGCCGGATGATCCACCACAGCACCTTCTGCACGATGGCGAGTAGAGACGCGTTGAAGGTGAGGAACGGCTCGGCCTTGTCGCCGATCTTCAGTGCGGCGATTCCGATTGCTGCAGCGATCACCAACAACTGAAGGATGTTGAAACTCAGTGAAGTGGTTGCGGTACTGGCAAATCCGTCACCGGCAGCAGAGGTCGTCACCGACGTCTTGGAGCCGAGAGCGAAGAAATTGTTGGGTACCAACCCGGTGAGGAACGACCACCACGACCCCACGCTGCTCGGGTCCTTGGCGGACGTCGCCTCGACGCCGGTGCGCGAACCCGGTTGAGCAACCAGACCGATGACGATTCCGATGATCACGGCGATGAACGCGGTGATCGCGAACCACAACAGAGTCTGGACCGCCAACCGGGCGGCGTTGGCGACCTGGCGAAGGTTCGCGATCGAGGACACGATGGCGGTGAACACCAGCGGCACGACCGCGACGGTGAGCAGCTTGACGTAACTCGACCCGATGGTGGCGACGGTGCCGACCAGCCAGTTGTCGTTACCGTCGGCCGCGTCGGGCATCGATCGTGCGATGAGACCGAGAACGACGCCGAGGATCAACCCGGCGACGATCTGAGGCCCGAAGGATTTTGCCCACGTGGGTATGCGGGACGCGCGCGTAGTACTGGGCGCAGACATGAAGATGCCTTTCGACAAGAAGAGAGGTGAGGGCAGAGAAGCCCTTCGAATCAGAGAATGCGACGCCGAGACGACTCGGTCACAGACAGAGAGAGCTCGCTTGCAGGCGCAGGTCGACGTAGCGTCGACTGGTCAGGAGCGGCATCACTTACTGGAGATTACTCCCAGTTGATTCGGCCTCGTACGTGCGCCCGGGTTCAGTAGTCGACGCGGAACCCGCCGATGAGGGTGATGGTGTTGCCGTCGGGATCGAGAACCGTCGACAACCGAACGCCTTTGTTCGCGTCGACGACGTCACCGGCGTCGATGCCTCGGGATGCGAGTTCCGCGCGGTGAGCGTCGAGATCGTCGATCCCGAAATTCAGCAGACCGGTGCCTGCACGCACGTCGTCGACGGTGACCTGCACCCACCCGACATCGGTCACCCGCCATTCGACGAGGGTCGGCATCGGGTTGTTGGTGGCAGGCGCCCCGAAGAACGACGAGTACCACGTTTCGGCCGCGTCGATGTCCGTCACGGGTACGACGGCGAGTACGTGTTCGATGGCCATGAGGTGTCCGTTCCGAGAGAGAACTGTGCTTCGTACGCCTATGAAGACCCGCCCCGGCGTGCGAAGTCATCGCTCTCAGGCGAAGGTGCCTTTCAGATAGCCGACGACCGCCGCGCTATCGGGAGATCCCCGGTGGCCCAGGTACCCGTCGGGCCGCACGACGAACACCTCGGGACCGACAACCGAATACGCGTCGCGAAACTGCCCCTGCGCGTCGACGATCACCGGCAACGTCGAGTCGACCCGCTCGGCGACCACCAGGTAGGCGTCGAGTAGACCGTGTGCCGCTGTGACGGCAGCAGCTGCCAGATCCTCGTACTCCGCCACCCAGCCTCCCGAGCCTCGCGAGTCGTCCGACCACAGCAACAGCGTGTGCGACACCCCGACGAACAGATCGAACAACCGAAACGAGAACGCGACGATGTCCCGACGCAACTCCCGAGCATCCGGAGCGCGTTCTCCCGGTTGCACCGCGGTCGACGCGTCGTCGACTGCCGACACGAGAGGTCCCGGCGGGTAGGAGATCAGCAATTGCGCTTGCCGACGCATCGTCGTCTCGAAGGAGTTCTCACCGGCGCCGATTCCTTCGCGGGCGCTGCGGACGGTCATCCCGACGACGTCCTCGCCGACGGGCCTGCGCTCCGCGTCGTAGGTGTCCGTCAGGCCTTCCGCGGCGATGCCCCGCACGGAGAGCGCTACCTTCCACGCCAGATTGTGTGCATCCTGAATGCCGGTGTTCATGCCCTGAGCACCGGTCGGAGGGTGAATGTGCGCAGCGTCGCCGGCGACGAAGACGCGGCCCCTGCCGTACGCGTCGACGATGCGGTGGCTGATCTTGAACACGGAAGACCACCGCAGGTTCCGTGCGGTCGTCGGTTCGGGTGACAACCGGTCCAACACCGCCTGGATATGGCGGAGCTCGGGCGTCGGCCCACCGGTGAAGCCGTGCACGATGCCGTCACCGGCACTGGGCGCGGCCGTGAGCTCCTCCGGCACGAACATCGACATCCGGTAACGACCGTGGCCGGGAAGTGGGATCGCCACCAGCAGATCGTCGACGGTTCCGTCCTCGGTCCGGTGCGAGCTCCTGACCCCGTATCCCGGCGGTATCGACCAGTCGACCTCGGTGTCGCCCAGCATGTAGCCCTCCGCGAACGCCCCACCCTCGAACGTCAGCCCCAGCTGCTTGCGCACCGCGCTGTGAGCCCCGTCGCAGCCGATCAAGTACTGCACGTCCGCTGTCGATCCGTCGGTCAGCGTCGCAGTGACGCGCTGCCCGTCCTGCTCGAACGACGCCAGCCCGACGCCCCGCTCGACCACCGTCCCCAGCCCGGCCAGATGCTCGGCGAGAATGCGTTCGGTCTCGTACTGGGGGAGTCCGGCGAACCAGAACGGAACATCCGGCGGCAACGTCAGCTCGATTCGGCCGACCTCGACACCTCCGTCGAACGCGATCTGACCCCGCATCGGCACCGAAGCATCGAGGATCGCACCGGAGACGCCCATGTTCTCGAACACCTCCAGCGTGCGCGGCTGAATACCAACGGCTTTCGCGTACTGCGGCGGCGTCGACGCGGAATCGACGATGCGGCAGTCGATACCCCGCCTACGCAGCTCTATTGCCGCGGTCAGCCCGATCGGTCCCGCTCCGGCAATCAGCACATCTGCACTCACGTGTACGCCCTCTCCGTCGACCCGATGTCGCCGAGTATCGGCCGCAGCCCGGTCGCGTCGGACCTGCTCGGATCTATTTCATGCTTTACGGATGACTCGCGGGTCGCATTCGGTGTCGGTCGGCTCGAGTAGGGTCAAGTCAGATTTCCGCCGCCGGCGACGAGCAAAGGGAGTGACGTTGACGCTGCTGATCCATCGTGCGACACGCACGAGTGTTCTCGCGTCCGCTCTGGCCGATGTTCTGGCCACACCGTTGTCGGATCCGTTCGCGGCCGAGGTCGTCTCCGTCCCCGCACGTGGTGTCGAGCGGTGGTTGACGCAGCGGCTGTCGGTCTGCCTCGGTGGTGACAGGGGCGACGGCGTTGCCGCCAACATCGAGTTCCCCTCTCCGGCAAAGCTTGTCGACGAATCCCTGGCAGACGCTGCGGGCTTCGACCCGGTGGACGACGCGTGGTCGACGGATCGAGTTCTCTGGGCAACCCTCGCGGTCCTCGACGAGTCGATGGACCAGCCGTGGTGCGCGGTGGTGGCGCACCACCTCGGGCACGGTGCCGACGACCATCGCGCCGGACGTCGGTGGTCCACGGCGGCTCATCTGGCGGGTCTGTTTCGCACCTACGGGGCGGACCGGCCGCTCATGCTCGTCGACTGGCAGCGCGGCGTCGACAGTGACGGACTCGGCGGCGACCTGCCGGAGGATCTGCGTTGGCAAGCCGAGCTGTGGCGCGCGGTCCGTGAACGTATCGGCATGCCGAGTCCGGCGGAACGGCTCTCGGAAAGCTGTGACGTCGTGCGGAGGCGGCCTGATCTTCTCCGGCTTCCGGACCGATTGTCGATCTTCGGAGCTACTCGTCTGACGACGGATCAACTGCAGGTGGTCGCAGCCATTTCCGAGCATCGAGACGTGCACTTCTGGCTTCCGCATCCCAGCCGTGCGCTGTGGGACGAGAGGGCGCGGTCGAATTCCATCGTCAAGCGTGCGGACGACCGATCGATCCTGACGATCGATCACCCGCTGCTCGCCAGCCTGTCCCGGGACGTCCGAGAGCTCCAGTCGAGACTCCTTGCTCTGGACGCCAGGATCGTCGATCGCGCCGAGGAAGAATCCTTCGAAGTACCCACTCTGCTCGGACGTGTCCAAGCCGATATCGAAGCTGCACGCGCGCCGGTGCATTCGGCGACACCCGACGGAACCATCGCCGTGCACGCGTGCCATGGCGCGGCTCGGCAGGTGGAGGTCCTCCGCGAGGTGTTGCTCCACGCCTTCGAAGAGGATCCGACTCTCGAACCGCGCGACGTGGTGGTGATGTGTCCGGACGTCGAGACCTACGCACCGTTGATCAGAGCGACGTTCGGACTGGGTTCGCTGGATCACCCCGGGCACTCGCTCAGGGTGCGCCTCGCCGACCGCAGTCTCCGTCAGACCAACCCGATGTTGTCCGTCGTGGCGACGGTGCTCGATCTCGCCGTCGGGCGGATCACCGCGAGCGAAGTTCTCGACTTGCTTGCCGCCGAACCCGTTCGGCGGCAGTTCTCGCTCACCGACGACGACTTGGAAAGGCTGCGTGAGTGGACGCAGGTGGCGGGCGCCCGGTGGGGCCTGAACTCGCGGCAGCGACGCGATGTCGGTTTGGACGACTTCACCGACAACACCTTCTTCGCCGCCGTCGATCGACTGCTTCTGGGAGTATCGGCCGACGAAACCGCGCACCACTGGCTCGGACGCGCACTGCCCGTCGACGACGTCGACGGCAGCGACATCGATCTGACCGGGCGTCTGGCGGAATTCATCGACCGGCTCGCCAGCGTCGTACGCGACATGCAGGGAACCTCGACCACGTCCGAGTGGCGTCGTGCCCTGGTTCGAGCACTCGACCTCCTCGCCGACGTTGTACCGGCCGACGCGTGGCAGCGCGCGCAGGCACTGCGCGAGATCGCGGCCGCCACACGTCACGGCGATGCGGCTCCGCTCCGGCTCGCCGACGTCCGGGCCATGCTCGCCCGAGCGCTCGCAGGCCGCCCGTCGCGAACGAATTTCAGGACGGGCGAGCTGACGGTGTGCACCATGGTTCCGATGCGTTCGGTTCCGCATCGGGTGGTAGTACTTCTCGGCCTCGACGACGAAGTGTTCCCCCGCACGGGCGGCATGGACGGGGACGACGTGCTCGCCAGGGATCCAGCACCTGGTGAACGGGACGTCCGCAGCGAGGACCGTCAGTTGCTGCTCGACGCGGTGATGTCCGCCGGGCAGAAATTGTTGCTGTTCTACACGGGGGCGGACCCGGTGAACGGATCCACCAAACCTCCGGCGATACCGCTGAGCGAGCTGCTCGATGTCGTGCGCACCACCGCAGGCTCCGATGTGGTCCGCCGACATCCGTTGCAGCCGTTCGATGCGCGAAACTTCGACGCCGAGGATCCGTTCAGCTTCGACTCGGTGTCGTTGAAGGGTGCGCTCGCCGCCCAGAAGGACAGCGTCCCCGCCGACGAGTTCCTGCCGAGTCGCCTGCCGGCCCGCACGCCGACCGATGTCGCGCTCGCTGACCTGGTGTCGTTCTTCGAGAACCCGATTGCGGGTTTCCTGAAGCAACGTCTCGGTGTGCGGATTCCGGAGACCGACGACGACATCGCCGACTCGCTCGACATCACCCTCGACGGCCTGCAGCGGTGGGAAGTCGGGGACCGGATGTTGAACGAGATGCTCTCCGGTATCGAGCTGGACGACTTTCGTGCGGCGGAGATGCGTCGTGGAACGTTGCCGCCCTTCGAATTCGGAGCCCGGTCCCTGAGGGACATCGTCACCGGCGTCGACACTCTCTACGAGGCCTCGCGAGAGATACACCTCGCTCCTCCCCGCGTGGTGGACATCTCGGTGGACCTCGGCGGTGGGCGCAGGCTCACCGGGACGGTCACCGGAATTCACGGTGACGTCATTGCGCGCACGTCGTACTCCAAGCTCGCTCCCAAGCACCGGATCGCCGCGTGGATCAGACTTCTGGCCGTCGCGGCGCAGGACGGTTCGCGTCCCTGGCTGGCCGTGACGACAGGCCGCGGGATGGGATATCACCCGATGCGATCGACGATGAACGCGCCGACCGACGCGCTCGCGGTGCTGGCGGAGTTGGTTGCGCTGCGCGACACAGGCCTCGACGCACCACTGCCGATCGGGCCCATCGCGTCTTCGGTCTACGCGGAGAGGAGAACGGCGGGACTGCCCGCCGAGGACGCCTGGAAGGACGCGAGCGACAAATGGTCCGACAGGTTCGGTGACCACACCGACCGCAGTATCGCGTACGTACTGGGCCCCTCCGCGCCCCTCGCGGCTCTGACCCGAGGTCACTGGAACGAGTTCCCCTCCGGAGCAGGTGCCGAGAAAACGGTGTTCGAATCGCTCGCCGGGGTGGTCTGGCGCCCACTGCTGGCGAACGAGGAGGTACGGCGACCATGACGGACTTCGATCTCTACGGTCCGCTTCCCACGGGCACCACGGTGCTGGAAGCCAGTGCGGGCACCGGAAAGACGTACGCCATAGTCGGATTGGCCACGCGCTACGTCGCCGAGGGCCTGTGTAACATCTCGCAACTGCTGCTCGTCACGTTCTCCCGAGCCGCCACGCGGGAACTGCGTGATCGAACCCGCGCGCGGTTCGCCTCGGTGGCAGCACAACTCGCGTTGCCCGGTCCGCACGACGACGGCCTGGTGGCCTTTCTGGCCGACACCACCGACGAGGAAGTTCTGGCGAGACGGCAGCGTCTGCTGCAGGCACTGTCCGAGTTCGACTCCGGCACCATTGCGACGACGCACAGCTTCTGCCAGCGGATGCTCGACAGTCTGGGCATCGCGGGGGAGAACGAGCCGGACGCCGTGCTGGTGGAGAACGTCGAGGACCTGACGATGGAGGTTGTCGACGACACTTTCCTTCGTCGCTACGCCAAGGTCGCGGACCGGGATCCACCGATGACGCTCGGGGAGGCCCGCGAGCTCGCTCGAAAGGCCATATCCGACAGGCAATCTGTCCTGGGTCCTGAAACCGACATCGATCCTGCCGTCGGCCATCGAGTGTCGTTCGCCGACGAGGTGCGCACGGAGGTCGGCCGACGTAAGCGGATCGCGGGCATCCGAGACTTCGACGATCTGCTGGAGCTACTGCACGGGGTCCTGGCGGATCCGAAGCTCGGTGAATACGCCTGCGCACGTGTCCGCGAACAGTTTCAGGTCGTCCTCGTGGACGAATTCCAGGACACCGACCCGTGGCAGTGGGGAATCCTGGCCCGCGCCTTCCACGGAAACTCGACGCTGCTTCTCGTCGGAGACCCGAAACAAGCGATCTACGCGTTCCGCGGCGCCGAGGTGTTCAGTTACCTGGACGCGGTGTCCGTTGCCGATCACCGGCTCGAGCTGACCACCAATTGGCGAAGCGACGCGGGCCTGCTCGCGGCATTGGAACACGTGTACGGCGGCGCTGCACTGGGCCATGAAGGCATCGTCGCTCACCGCGTCGGCGCCACGCACGAGTACTCCAGGCTCAGCCATGGCGAGCCGCTTCAGGTGAGATACCTCCCACGTACGGGTGCGGGGCCGTTGAACCGGTCCGGATTCCCTGCCGTCGACAGAGTGCGAGGCATCGTCGCCGCCGATCTTGCCGCGGACATCGCCGAGTTGATCGCCGGCGGCACCACGATTCGACTGAACGGCGTGGAACGGCAGATCGAACCAGGGGACATCGCGGTACTCGTTCGATACAACGCGCAAGTTCCGCTCGTCCGTGACGCTCTCGATCGGGTAGGCGTTCCGTCGGTGTTGACCGGGGGATCCTCGGTGTTCGAAACGGCTGCGGCAACGCAGTGGCTGTGGCTGCTTCAAGCGATGGAACAACCTCACCGAGCCGATCGCGTCCGGATCGCTGCGCTCACACCGCTGCTGGGTCGTACAGCAGAGCAACTCGACGCCGGTGGCGACGACATCGTCGCCGGACTGAGCAGCAGCCTGCGGGAATACGGAAACCTGTTCGGTCGAGCGGGATTCGCGGCCATGTTCGAGAAGCTGAGCGGAGACACGGCATTGGAGGCGCGCCTCCTGGCACTCGATTCGGGGGAGCGCGCGCTGACCGACATTCGCCACGTCGCGCAGCTGTTGAACAAGGCGGCCGTCGAAGACCTGCTCGGCGCAACCGAACTCGTCAGGTGGTTGACCGAGCGCATCAGCCATCCGCATGCGGTGAACACCGGCGAACGCAGCCGCCGACTGGACAGCGAGGCTGCGGCAGTGCAGATCGCAACGATCCACGCGACCAAGGGACTGGAGTTTCCGGTCGTGTACTTGCCGTTCGCGTGGCACGCGACGTCCCCGCAGAAACCCGCGACGCTCGTCTACCACGACGACGAACACCGACGAGTCCTCGACGTCGGTGGTGGGCGCGGTCAGGGGTGGGGTGCGAGAAAGACTTTGTCCGACAAGGAACAGGCAGGCGAGGAGCTACGCCTGTTGTACGTGGCGCTCACGAGAGCCCAGTGCCGAGTCGTCCTGTGGTGGGCACCTGCGATCACGACGGCGGGGTCGCCCCTGCACCGAGTGCTGTTCGGCCGGATGCCGGGAACGGCAGAACTGGAGCCGAGACCGAAGGTGCTCGACGACGCTGCTGCCGCGAACCGGCTCGAATCGTGGGCAGGCGCTGCGAATGGAACGGTCTCCGTCGCACCGGCCGTGCGCCGAGATTCACGAGCGCCGGTCGACTCGGCGCCGCGTCGGAAGCAGGTGCTCGACGCTGCGGTGTTCGGTCGCTCGCTCGACATGCTCTGGCGCCGGACGTCGTACTCCGCCATGACTGCAGCGGCCCACGACGGGCCGGGAGTGCGCAGCGAGCCCGAGCAACCGGGGATCGAAGACGAACCCGACGAGCCTGCATCAGGTCCCGTAGTGGTACCCGACGACGACATGCATGGCATCCCGTCCCCGATGAACGGTTTGCCCGCCGGAGCGGCGTTCGGAACCCTGGTGCACGAGATTCTCGAGCATCTGGACACGTCCGCCGACGACGTGGAGGCCGAGCTGCTGAGCCGATGCACCGACGCGATCGAGGAGAACGTCGCGGACATCGAGCCGCAGGCGCTGGCCGACGCGTTGCTGCCGGTGCTGCGCACACCCCTGGGGTTCGGAACCCTGGAGGACATCGCACCGCCGGATCACTTGGCGGAGCTGAACTTCGAACTGCCTCTCGCGGGCGGTGACAACCCGACCGCGCAGGTCGTGACCATCCGGGGCATCGCTCGGCTCCTTCGCAGCCATCTGCCCGCGGACGACGTCCTGGCCTCGTATGCAGACCGTCTCGATGCCCTCGAATCACCGCCGCTGCGAGGGTATCTGACCGGAAGCATCGACTCGGTCCTGCGTGTTCACGAAGCAGACCGGACGCGCTACGTCGTCGTCGACTACAAGACAAACAGAATCACCAGTGGAGACCTCACCGTCGAACACTTCACCCGCGAGCGTATGGCCCAGGAGATGATGCGCTCGCACTACCCGCTGCAGGCATTGCTGTATGCCGTTGCCCTGCACAGGTATTTGCGCTGGCGCCAACCGAATTACGATCCCCACACCCATCTCGGCGGTGTGCAGTATCTTTTCGTGCGCGGCATGGCAGGCCCGCAGACACCGGCCGGTTGCGGAGTCTTCGACTGGTACCCGCCACCGGCACTGGTCACCGACGTGTCCGATCTTCTCGCGGGACACGATTCGAGATCCGGTCGACCACAGGCGGAGCGACCAGGCCGGGCAGGAGCGGAGCCGGCGGAGCGACCAGGCCGGGCAGGAGCGGAGCCGGCGGAGCGACCAGGCCGAACAGGAGGTTCGTTGTGACCGATGCGTCGTTGGTGAAGCGAGCGGACGGGCTGTTGAAGACGTTCAACGAGGTCGGCGTTCTGGCTCCGGCCGATGTCCACGTTGCCCTCCGGCTCGGTGCGCTCGGCGGAGAATCGGATCCGAATGTTCTGTTCGCCGCTGCTCTTGCGGTCCGGGCTGTGCGGTCAGGGTCGGTGTGCCTGGATCTGCGGAGGCTGAGGGACGTGACCGTCGACGAGGAGTCCGACGTCGACCTCGATTCGTTACCGTGGCCGGAACTCGGGGATGTGTTGACGGCCTTGCGTGCCAGTCCGTTGGTGACGGGAGGGGATCGCGGACCTCTCGTCCCACTGCGTCTCGTCGACACCGACGACGGCGAACTGCTGTACCTGGATCGGTATCACCTGCAGGAGCGCACGATTCGGACAGTTCTGGAGACCCGCGAATCGTCGACGCCCGATGTGGACGTCGACGAGGTGAGGTCGCTGCTGCACGAGCTGTTCCTCGACGAGCGCGGGCAGCCGACGATGGCCCCGGATCGGCAGCGGATCGCGGCGGCTCTTGCTGCCACACAGTGGACGACGGTCATCGCGGGCGGCCCCGGCACGGGCAAGACGCACACAGTTGCCCGGGTGCTGGCGATGTTCTCCCGACAGTTCGGTCCGGGGATTCGGATCGGCCTCGCCGCTCCCACAGGCAAAGCAGCGGCCCGGCTCCAGGAATCGGTGACCGAACAGTCTGCAGCCCTCGGTCTTCCGCCGGGTATCACTGCCATGACGGTGCACCGATTACTCGGGTGGCAGCGGGGGAGCAAGAGCCGGTTCCGTCACAACGCGACCAATCGCCTGCCGTACGACGTCATCGTCGTCGACGAGACGTCGATGGTGTCGCTGACCATGATGTGCAGGCTGCTCGAAGCCGTTCGTCCGGAGACCCGGCTCGTGCTCGTCGGTGACCCGGATCAGCTGACGTCCGTCGACGCCGGTGCCGTCCTCGCGGACCTGGTGGCGCGTCCGATCCGAGGCATCGCCGCTGCCGACGGCGGACATTCGGACGGACGGCACGCCTCGCCGCTGACCGCATTGATCGAGGACGATCTCGACGCCGTCAGCGATCCGCACGAGGCCGCGTTGTCGGCGAAGGAACGGGCCCGTCTGGCAGGCGGGGTCGTGCGGTTGAGCCGAGGCCGACGGTTCGGCGGTGCCATCGCGGAACTCGCCGTCGCTGTTCGCGACGGTCGAGCGGACGACGCGATTGCGTTGCTGAAGGACAGGCCGAACGAGCTCTCCTTTCATTCACCAGCGGAGTTGGACGAACTCCAGGCGGATGTTCTGTCCACCGCCGCGTCGGTGACGGACGCAGCCCGCGCCGGTGACGCATCCACGGCATTGGCGGAGCTGGAATCGCACCGACTTCTGTGCGCACACCGTCAGGGCCCGTACGGGGTGCAGGCGTGGGCGCGCCGAGCAATGGATTGGGTGGGCGAGTCGTCCGGCAGCTTTCTCGATCCGTCGCGCTGGTACCCGGGCCAGCCGTTGCTGGTCACCGCGAACGACCACGACGCACGCATCTACAACGGCGACACGGGAGTGGTGATAGACGCCGGAGACGGCGCGTTGATGGCCGCGTTCCAGCGGGGTAGCACGCCACTGTTGGTGCATCCGAACGTTCTGTCGTCGGTGCAGACGGTGTACGCGATGACCATTCACCGCAGCCAGGGCAGCCAGTACGACACCGTGTCCGTGCTGTTGCCCGCGGAAGCCTCGTCGCTGCTGACTCGTGAATTGCTGTACACGGCCATCACGCGAGCACGGAAACATGTGCGGATCATCGGTACCGAGGACGCATTGCGCGCCGGCGTGGAACGTCAGGTTCTACGAGCCAGCGGACTTCGCCGGACGATCGTCGAGTGACGACGCGGAGCCGAGGTGGCGACGCAGACTGACTGCGGTGTCCGACCACGACCGCGCCTGCTGTTCCCAGACGCGAGCACGGGCCGGCGTACCCCGGCGACGGAGCTCGAACGCCCGAGCGGTTGCCCGGTCGGCGTGCACGCTCGCTGTGGCAGCCAGTTCGTCCAACCGGTCGACGCCGCAGAGGGATGCCACCGTCACGCTGTCCAACGGACCTCCGGCGAGCTCGCAGAACGTGTGCAGTGACCGAAGCCCCTCCGGCAGTTCGGTGGATGCGTGCAGTTCCGCAGATGCTGCTGCGACGGGTTGCGGCTCGTGAGCGAGCGCTACCGGTCCACCGCCGCCGTCGGCCAGCCCGACCGTCCAAGCGCTGAGGAACGATGGATGAGGCACGTTCCACACTTCGCGGAACGTGGCGACAGCCACCGTGGCCAGCAGATCCGCCTCTTCCCGCGGTCCGTCCACGGTGAAGTCCATCACCGTGCCGTCGATCATGGGTTTTCCGGCCTCCGACCAGCCGAGACCGTGCAGGCGCCGATCGGCGGCCATCATGTCGACATCGCCGGGGTAGAGGTAGGACGGCAACGACGCGACGCCGACGATGACGTCGCCGTCGATCGCCACGAGGTCCACATAGGGCCGCTGGCCCCGCTGTCCATGGGATGCCTGGGCCGAGGTGATGGTGACGTAGCTTCCCGTGGGCATCGCCGCGACATGAGCGGTCAGGTTCTTCTCGAACCGCTGCCACGCACCCGCGACCCCGGCATCGAAGACACCGGCATCGAAGACACCGGCATCGAACGGACCGTGCTCGATACCACCCTGCTCGGTAGACACATGCGCTCCTTCGTCGAACCGGATTCTCGAAGTTTCACCCGGCTGTAACCGCCGCCCTCGAAAGATATCGGCTGGGTCCGACAAAGTCGGTGAGGCACGAGTCAGAGGGAGTGAACGATCTCCTCCCACACGCCTGCCACCACGGAGTCCGTCGCGCCGGTCTGGGTGAACAGCACGGGACAGTGGCCGCGTCGGTCGTAGAGCTCGATGGAGGCTGTCGGGCCACGTACGCCGGAGGTGACGGTGGCCCAGCATTCGCGGACGTGGGTCAGGTCCACCATCATCCGGCACAGTCCGGACGCAAGTGTGAGGTTGCCGCCGGTCATGCGTGCGGCGATGAGGTGATCGTGGTGGATCTGCATGCATCCCGCGCCCGCGGTGACCATGGTCATGGGAAGTTCGAGGTAGGCGAGGTGCTCGAGCGCGCCCGCGATTGCCGTCGGATCGATCTGGCGTATGCCGAGCGAGGCCAACGCCGGAAGCGCAGCCTGCCGCGCCATGCCGCCGTCGGCGAGGATCGAGTCGAACTGCTGAATCTGGTCGGCGCCCTCCCACTCGGCGAGAGCGTCCGCGTCGGAGACGGGGGTGCGGGGGCGTGGCACCACCGTGTACGACGGCCGTGTGTGCACCGATCTCAGTGCTTCGAACGCCAACCTGTCCGATCGGGGCGTCAGATAGCTTGCGTGCGCCGCGGACCCGGTGGTGTCGAACATCCTCAAGGTCGGAGGGAGGTACTGATCGGGGTCGGTGGCTACCGCGGCGTGGAGGCGAGACATGTTCATCCGCAGCGAGATTCGGTTTTTCGCAGTTCGGATCGGTCCGCCGATCTCGGTGGGGACGTCGTAATGACCGACGTCGTTCATCACTGCCGGCCCGGAGACCGTGATGGCCACGGTCTCGTCGAGCAGGGGCAGGAACTCGGCGACTCCTGCGGCGCCGCCGCCGATCTGCTCACCCGAGAAGTCCGGCTTGGTCAGCAGTGCTTCCAGATCGCTGATCGCGGCCGAGTCGCCTGCGTCGGTGGGTGCCCCAGCCGCGCAACGGCATTCACTGTGGCGGCCGCAGGGTCTGCGTGAGCCGCTGGGCAGAGCCGGCGGGCCGGGGGTGGATGTGGGATCGTCGGACCGATCCCCATCCGAACTGGATGGAGCGGACATGGTGATACTCCTGAGGAAGTACTGCTGTGACGATTTTCTCGGCCCGCGACGGGTCAGTACACGTCGCGCAGGTAGCGCTTGGCGCGCTTGAGCTCGGACACGTAGTCCTCGGCCTGATCCGCGGAGCGGCCGCCGTGCTCGGCAATGACGTCGTGCAGCGCGGCATCGACGTCCTTGGCCATACGAGTGGCGTCACCGCACACGTAGAAGTGACCGCCCTCCTCCAGCCACGCGTACAGCTCCTTGCCGTTCTCTCGCATGCGGTTCTGCACGTAGACCTTCTCGGTCTGATCGCGCGAGAAAGCCAGGTCGAGACGGGACAACACGCCGTCACGAGACAGCGCGTTCAATTCGTCCTCGTAGATGAAGTCAGACGCGCGGTGCTGATCACCGAAGAAGAGCCAATTGCGGCCCGATGCGTTGCGCGCGCGCCGTTCGTGAAGGAACGCACGGAACGGAGCGATACCGGTACCGGGTCCGACCATGATGACCGGCGCGTCGTCGTCCGACGGCAGCCGGAACGATTTGTTCGCGGAGAGAAACACCCCCGCGCCGTCGCCCTCTCCGACACGGTCCGCGAGGAACGTCGAGCACACACCGCCGCGGTCACGTTCTGCGGAGCGATACCGAACGCTGGCGACCGTCAGGTGGACGGTGCCTTCGTGGGCCAGCGGCGACGACGAGATCGAGTAGACACGATGCTGCAACGGGCGGAGCAGTTCGAGAAGCTCGGCGGGCTCGATCGTCAGCGCCGGATCGAGCGCGAGCACATCGAGGACGTCTTTACCCCAGGTCCAGGCGTCGAGAGACTCGCGGTCACCCGTCTGGAGGACGTGCTGGAGTTCGTCGTCGCCCGATCGTTCGGCGACGGCCTCGATGAGGTCCATCGACGGCACGCCGATCTCGTAGGAATGCGTCAAGAGTTCGTCGAGACGCTGCTCGGAGCCCTTGACCGTGACCGTCGTGTCCGGGTCGACGCTGAGCCGCCCGATCAGTGCGTCGACGAGTTCCGGGTGGTTGACCGGCTTGACGCCCAGTCCGTCGCCTGCCTCGTACGTCAGGCCGCTGTCGCCCAGCGAGAACGCGTAGTGACGGACTTCCTTCGACGACTGCGGCCCGGAGAGAACGCGATTGGCGAGGACGGTGGCGCGGTACGGGTTCTTCCGGTTCCACGGTGACCGCTTGGAGGCACTTTTCGCGGGCTTCGCTGCAGGTGCTTCGGGCTGTGCAGATGCAGGAGCCGCGCCGCCGTCGACCGATGCGATGGAGGGGACTGCGCCGGCCAGCCATGCTGCGGCCGCGTCCTCGTATTCGACGTCGCAATCCAGACGGTCGGCCGTCCGGGTCGCCCCGAGTGCTTCCAGTCGTGAGTCGATGTCTCGTCCCGCCTTACAGTATCCGTCGTAGCTCGTGTCGCCCAGTGCGAGGACCGCGAAGTACAGTCCTTCCAGTCTAGGTGCACTGTCGGCGGCAACAGCATCCCAGAATAGCTGGGCGTTGTCCGGCATCTCGCCTTCGCCGTATGTAGATGTCACAACGATCAGGCGACGCATGGCCGCCAACGCGTTCATGTCCACAGCGTCCAGTGACGCGACATGAGGGTCGAGCCCGTGCTGTCGGGCCAGGTCGGCGGCGTCCTGAGCGAGCGCTTCGGCGTTTCCGGTCTGGCTGCCGTACAGAATCTGGAGCGGGACCGCAGCGGCTACCGAGGCAGTGTCCGGCTGCACGGCGGAACCGGTGGGCATCGCCAGTCGTGAGTGGAGTCCCGCCAGGAAACCGGACAACCAGGCACGCTGATCTCCGGTGAACGGCGCGTCCTCGGGAATGTAGGGAATGAGCACTGAACTTTCCGTCTCTCTCGTCAGGACACCAGGTCGGGGACGGAACGCACGGCGAACAATTCGTCGAAGTTCGGTAGCGATCCGAGCTTGGCGCGGTTCTTGGCGTCCTGGTAGATGATCCAGCCGTAGGTGGCCGGGCTGTCGGAACCGCGCACGTTTCTCGCGGTCAGGGCCTGCTTGTAGTCGTCGACGCGCTTGTGACCGACGAGGGCAGCCAACTGCTCGTCCTCGTACCCACCCAGCACGTCTTTCGCGTACGCGGTCAGCCGGTGAACGAGCGCGAAGTCCTCGGTCAGCACGAGGTTTCGTGCTGCCTTGTGCACGGCCGGGTCGTCGATCGCGCTGGAACCGGGCACTCGGGTGAGCGCGACCTCGTGCGCGTAGTGCATCACCGTGTACTGGTTCAGCAGCGCGTACACGGCGTCGGTGTCGGTTTCGCCGTATCCCGGCACCGATCCGCCGAGCACCGGAGTGCCTTCTCGCAGGCTGAGCTTGTAGGACCGGACCTGCTGGGTTGCCAGCGAGCCCGCGAGCTCGTCGAGAAGCTCCTTCCGGGTTTTCGCGGCAAGGATCGCGTCGCTGTCCTGGTAGAGCAGCAGCGCCCGCGGCATCGCGTAGACGAAGCGATGCTGCTCCACCTCCCAGTTCTGCAGCAACCGTGTCGCGGAGGCCGACCCGGTGGCCTCGACGTGCCACTCGAGCAGCATCCGAACCGCGACATTGTGAATGGCTGCCTGCTCGTCGTCCGCCGTGATGGATCCGAGAATCACCGAGTCGGCACTCGCACGGAGAGGCAACAGACGGTTCGGGTCGTACTGGTAGAAGAATCCACCGCTCATGCCGTTGCAGACACCCTTGCCGAACCCGCCGAGATTCAGAACGGCGCCGCCGGTCATGTATTCCGCGGCGAAGTCGCCCACGCCTTCGACGACGGCGGTGGCTCCGGAGTTCCGCACGCCGAAGCGGTCGCCCGATTCACCTTCGACGAATGCGCGTCCACCGGTCGCGCCGAAGAGCGCAAAATTGCCGATGAGAACGTTGCCGCCCGCTTCGGGCGATCCGCCGCCGGGCGAGCGGACGATCACCGTGCCGCCGTTCATGGACTTGCCGACCCCGTCGTTGCAGGTGCCGGTGTGATCCATGACGACGCCGTCGTTGCAGAAGGCGGCGAACGAGAGGCCTGCCGCGCCGTAGGTGGACACCAGGGCCGTGCCCGGTGCCAGGTATCGCCGGCCGCGGTCGTCGACGAGCACCGACGGCATGGCGTCGGTCACCGACGTCGGGAGTTCGTGGTTGAGGAGGCGTTCGATGTCGATCGACAGTTGCCCGCCGACGCTCTTGTTCAGGTTGCCCAGATGCGTTCGGCCGCCGGGCGCGACAGTGCGTGCGTGGTCGTCGATCAGGGCGGTGCGGACTTCGGCCATCAGCATGTCGTCGATGCCGTATTCGCGTTCGAGATAGACGGGATCGGTGACGACGGATTCGGGAACCACGGTCAGCATCGAGTGCAGGTCCAGCGCGCCCACCGTTGCCGCGTGGTCGACGAGGTGTAGAAGATCGGTTCGGCCGCGGGCGTGCCGCAACGACGGCATCCCCAGCTCGGCGAGCAACTCCCGGACTTCGTGTGCGATGTTGAGCAGGTACTGCGCCATCGATCGAGGGTCGCCGTCGAACACCTCGGGGTTGGTCGTCAAACCCGCTGGGCACTTGACGTTGCAGTTCTTCGCCATGACGCAGCCCATCATCATCAGCGCAGTGGTGCCGAACTCGAAGCTGTCGCCGCCGAGCAACGCCGAGGTGACGACGTCACGACCGGTCTGGTGGGCTCCCGAGCATCGGAGGATCACTTTCTGGCGAAGTCCGTTGGCGCACAGAGCCTGGTGCACTTCCGCGAGGCCGATCTCCGCGGCGCGTCCGGCGTACTTCAGGCTCGTGACGGACGCCGCCCCGGTTCCGCCGGTGTTGCCGGCGATGTTGATGACGTCCGCGCCCGCTTTCGCCACGCCGACGGCGATGGTGCCGATCCCCTCGGACGAGACGAGCTTCACGATCACCCGTACGCGCGCGGCCTTGCAGTCGTGGATCAACTGCGCGAGGTCCTCGATCGAATACGTGTCGTGATGCGGTGGGGGAGAGACAAGCTCGACGCCGGGTGTGCCGCTGCGGGCGGCGGCGATGTCGACGGTGACCTTGGGGGCAGGTAGCTGCCCGCCCTCACCGGGTTTGGCGCCCTGACCGATCTTGATCTCGATTTCCTCGAGCATCGGATCGGCCAGATAGCCGGCCCAGATGCCGAAGCGTCCCGACGCGAATTGTTTGATGCGAGAGGCGCGGACGGTCCCGTAGCGCGACAGATGCTCTCCGCCTTCGCCGCTGTTGGACATCGCGCCGACCATGTTGGTTCCGTGCGCGACGGCTTCGTGTGCGTTGGCGTTGAGGGCCCCGTGACTCATCGCGCCCGACGCGAGCAGCGGTGTGATCGCACTTGCCTTCTGCACCTCGGACAGGGGGATCGACACAGGCGCCGCACCCAGTTTTCCGAGGAACAGCGACGCCCGGCCGTGGGAGGTCACGATCACGGTGTCCTGCTCGATACGACTCGTGGCCTCGTCTCCGAAGAGGAGACCGAGAGCATCACCGAGCAGCTGCACACGCGCTGGGTCGGTACGCGCTGGGTCGGCATGCAGAGTCAGTGCGAACTCGGACTCCGACACGGCGTCGACCTGCAGGCCGCGGACGAGAATGCCCGTGTTGCCCTCGATGTCGAAGCGGCCGAGCTCGAGCGCGAACTCCTGCGCCGACGAGCATTCCGACACGTCGGCCGGCGTGGCCAACACGTCGCGCAGTGCTGCAGGTCGACGTGAGCGCTCGTCGTGCATCGAGGTGACGAACGACCGGTAGTCGCCCGTCACCTCGAACGCGTCGATCTGTTCGTCGGTCAACCGGTCGAAACTCGTCGACGAGTACGCCTCGGCGCCGAGACCGAACGCGTCACCCAGCCTGGTGATGGTCAGCAGCCGCAGTGCATCGGTCTGCGCCGCATCGGCTTCGGTACCAGCGAAGGCGATCTTCTCCTTGGTCATGTCTACGAATCCACGAACCGACGTGGCCCCGAACGAATGGCCTGCGCCGTCGGCGCGTTCTTTGAACAACCCCAGGTTCGGCAGGTCACTCTCGCTCGCCGCGCTACGGGCGTGGGCATGCCAGTGCGCGACACCCGCGGCGATCGCGCGGAACCCGACGCCGCCCACCGGAGACTTCATGTTCGGGAACCACTGCGACAAAACGGGATCCGATGTGTCGAGAAAGTTCGGTTCGAAGAACTCACCGCCGATGTAGCTCTCCACGGTGCACAGGCCGACGCGTCCCATCGTCTTCATCAAGGACTTCTCGGCGGCCTTCACGAACTTGGCGAACGCCACGTCCGGGTCGGTGCCGAACTTGTCCTCGGCTCGCAACCGCACCGTCAGCGGATGAACCGCAGCAGCGCCGAACCCCAGTACGAGTGCGACGTGGTGAGAGGAGGAGATCTGGCCGCTCTCCACCACCAGCGACACCCGCAATCGGACGCCCGCAGCGATCAACCGTTCGTTGACGAACGCCACAACGGCAATTGCCGGGAGCGCAGCGTTGTCCCGGGTGATGTCTCTGTCGCTGAGCACGGCGATACCGCCGCCACGGGCGAACCGAACGACCGAGTCGGCCAGCGAGTTCACGGCCTCCACGAGCGCGCGTTCGTTGGCCTCGCTGTCGGTGTCGATCGACCGGTACGTCATGTCGAACCATGCGACCGGGGTATGCGACTGTTCGGTGATCCGGTGCAGATCCGCGTGCGACAGCAGGGGACTGGGCACGACGACCTGGCGGGAAACAGGGCCACCGACATTGGGTTTCGGGCCCAGCGACACCCGAAGCGTCATTCCGTCGGCCTCGCGAATGCTGTCGAGCGGAGGGTTGGTCACCTGCGCGAAGCGCTGCGAGAAGTACTTCGCCATGCCGCCTTCGCGGTCGGTGAGAGCATTGATCGCGTTGCCGTATCCCATCGCCGAGACGCGTTCGACGCCGCTCGCCAGCATCGGATCCATCAGGAACTTGAAGCTCTCCTGATCCAGCGAATACGCGACGTAACGCTGATGACGTTCCAAATCGCCCGCATAGGCGTCGGCGACGGAGTCGGTGGTCTCCAGGTCGTCGAGGCCGACGCGCGCGGCCGCGAGCAGAGCGGTGTAATCGCGTTCGGCAGCGAGCTTTTCGAAGGCTTCGCGGGTGTAGTAGGTGTGTTTGTCGCGGTGATCGAAGTAGATCATTCCGCCGGCTTCGACGCGACCACGATGCGTGATGGTCTCGGGTGGGAACCGAACCTGCCCGGCCTCGGAGAAGGCACACAGGTAGTCGTTCGTTTCCACCGTCCGGAGGGGACGAAGCCCCAGGCGGTCCAGACGTGCACCGATCACCGTGCCGTCGCCGAACACCACAGCGGCCGGCCCGTCGTTCTTCTCCTCGTACAGCGAGAAGTACTCGAACATCGCTCGGACCCGAGGCGAGAGCGTGTAGTCGTTCTCCCACGCCGGAGGCATCATCGACACGACGGCCGTGACCAGTTCCACGTTGTCCTCGACGACGCGGGCCTGCACGGTCTGGTCCAGGCGGCAACTGTCGGACTGGCCGGGCGGGCGCACGATGGCGCGACGCTTGGCGCTTGCCACTGCTGCTTCCGCGAGGCGATTCTTCTTGTCGGTGTTCAGCTCTCCGTTGTGCGCCATGAACCGGAACGGCTGCGCCATGGTCGGATGTGGATCGGTGTTGGTGGAGAAGCGGGTGTGGAAGAAGATCGTGTGGACCGAATGCTCCGGGTCGACGAGGTCGCAGAAGTATGGAACGACCTCGTCGGAGTTCAGCCGACCTTTCAGCACCTGCGTCCTCGCGCTGAGCGACAACGGATACAGCCCGGCCAGGGCGGGGGTGGTGTACGCGATCGATTCGATGTGCAGCAGTGCCTCGTGAATCAGCCGATCGATGGCTGCGGGTTCGGGCCGGGGACGTGGTACTTCCCAGATCCACTGGCGAACGGGGCGTTGATATTTCACGGCCGCGGGACGAATGGCGTCGTTGTTCACCGGAACATCGCGGACAGTGAGTGGGGTGAATCCGCGATCGATCATGGCGCGGTGGATCAGTTCGACCGCTCGTGCATGCTGGGACTCGTCGTCAGGGAGAAAGAAGTTGCCTACTGCGAATCGGCCGAGTTCGAGAGTCCGCCGGTCGGTGACGCGTCGAAAGAAGTCGACGGACAGGTCGAGAGACACACCGCCACCGTCGCCGACGCCTTCGGCGGACATGCCGCCTCGGTGCGGCACCGAGCACAGCGCTTCCCGAGCCTTGATCAGCACATCGTGGGACTGAACGCCGTCCTTGCGCGTGATGAAGCCGACCCCGCAGCTGTCGGAATCCAGCGACGGATCGTACAGACCGACGGACTTCTCGTGCATCTATCGACCCTCTCCCTGTCCGGGCGCAGGCGGGCGAAGAGTCGGATCCGCCGTGCGCAGAATCGACGGCGCGACGCCGTCAGGGCAGGGCGTCGCTGCTTCGATGAAGCGGCACCCGGAGAGGCCAGACTACTAAGATAAGGCTAGCCTTTGTCAATTCGCCTGGACAGGTCGATCCTCACGGCCGCTCGAAGACCTCGATTCCGGCGTCGGTGAAGCGAAGTACGTAGCCCGACGCCACCGCGTCGGCGACTGCCTTGTCGTCGCCCGCACCATCCGTCGGCCATCCGGCAGGGTCGCTGCGGTTGACCACGATCCAGTCCGGCACTTCCGTGTTCGTCACACGTTGCGGAAACACAGAGACGTCGTGCGTGGCGACGAACTGCGGAACCAGATTGTTCGACGCCGCGATCGTCTCGCCCTCGGGGATGGCATCGGCGATTGCGTGGGATGCGGTGACCTGCGGATCGGTCGACCACCCGTCGGCTGTCGCCAAGCGAGCCATGGGAAGAAACGGAAGGGCGACGATCGCGAACGCAGCCACGGCCGTGAAGATCGTGCGTTGCCCACGCTCGGTGAGTTGCTCGTGCCTGCGGCACCGCACGACGGCGTCGATCAGGGCCGCGAAGACGACGACCATCAGGATCGCGTTGTAATGAAATATCGGCTTCCAGAAGTTGGTGTTGTCGCTGAGGAATCGCCACGCGACGGTGGGGACCGCGACCAGCAGGAGCGGAGAGCGCAGCGCTACGAACGCGGTCACGGCCAGGAGGAGGAAAGCAGTCGCTGCGCGGGAGTCACCTGCGACGACACCGTGGGCGGTATCGGCAATGCCCGACCCGAGGGGAGGCAACTTCGATCCCTGACCGTACGAGTCGTCGGCACTGAGCAGCGGGATGATCACCTTGACGGCGAGAACGACCCAGCCGAGGCCCCAGAGAACCGTCAGAGCTCCGAACACGCGGGTACGCCCGGTGGTCCAGAATGCGACCAGACCGCCGATGACGGCAACCGTCAGACCCATGTCCTCCTTGACGAACACCAGCGGGAGCGCCCATGCCAAGGCCGGTAGCCATCGACGATTACCCAGGGCGACGAGAGACATGGCCATCAGTGGCACGGCGAACGCGATTTCGTGGAAGTCGAAGTTCAGGGCGGCCTGCACACCCCAGGACAGGCCGTAGGCGAACGCCACCGCGATGCCTGTTGCCGTGCCGAACTCACGGACCGCCCACCGGGACAGCGGAACGACTGCCAGCGCGAACAGAACCGCCTGCGCGATCAGTAACGTCTCCGGCGACGGGAAAAGGCGATACACCGGTGCCAGCAGTGCGGTGATCGGGGAGAAGTGGTCGCCCAGGGTGTTGTAACCGGTGCCCAGGAGATCGGACGTCGGCGCCCGAAACTCGGCGTACGACGAGATCTGTTGCACGAAGATTCCGAGATCGAATCCGGACGTGCGGAGCTGTCGGTGGCCGAGCACGGACAACAGCGAGTACAGCGTCGCGAGGACCGCGAACGCCGTCACCGGGACGACGACATCAGCTGTGGGCCGCGCACGACTCGCTCGCGTGTCCAGGTGTTCCTCGACCGATTCGGCCGCAGTGGGCGGGGAGATCTCGGTTGCAGTCACAGGAAATGCTGTCTACCCGACGTTTCTTGGACCAACCTGAGAAGTGCAGGTGACAGCGCCCGGGCCGGACCGCTCGATCACACCCGCCGTTTGCGTGGACGATTCGACGGGGGTTGAGAGGACAAGTGGTAGTACAGGGCGTCGGCGGTGTCCTCCACGACGACCTCCACGACATCACCGACTTCGAGATAGTCGTCGACGGCAATGCGGTCCTTGGCACCGATCACCGCCTTGACCGAACGCGCGGGGATGAGTCCCCGGCGACCGTCCGGTCCGACGGCCAACGCATACCTCGGACCGGTGCGGGTGACTCGAGCAGAGATGATGGCCGAGTCCCTCGGGACCGGTTCGACGACGGCGCCCTTCGCGACGGCCGTCTGTGAATCGAGCTGCGCCGCGAGGTCGTCCGCCATCAAGTCGACCTGGAGGAGAAGCTCGGCCATCTGTCGTGCGTACTCGGTGTGCGCCTCAGTCGGCTTGAGAGCTTCGCCTGGCTTGTACATGTCCTCGTGGGTGAGTTCACCCCAGGCGTCCTGCAGTCTGGTCTTGACCTGTACTTCGACGTTCACGATCAGATCACCCTGGTGGGTGGCGACGCGAATGACCAGAATCGCGTGGTACGCGCGGTATCCACTGGGTTTGGGGAACGCGACGTAGTCGGTCGGGTTTCGGGCGAAGCGCACCGAGCATTCCGGGTCGGTGCACGCGCGTTCCAACGCGTCCACGAAGGCGTGAAGATCCCGCGGGCTCTTGCACAGAACCTTGATGCCGATCAGGTCCGGCAAGGATTCCACGACCTCGTCGATGGTCCTCGGCTCGACGATCCGGCCTTCCGTGATCTTCCGCCGCAGTTTGTCGGCTGCCCGCACCGGATCCTTGATTCGGGCGGTCTGCGCATTGAGCCGATCTCGGTCGACGTTGTCGAGGATCTCGTCCGCGATGGTCTCCAGAAAATTCTGAGCCGTCACCAGCGCGGCCTGCCATGCCCGGCGACGTTCGGCGTAGGCCTCGTCGACCAGGTCGTCGATGCTCGTCGACGCTGTCACCGTCCGCGCCTCCGATCACGCCCCGCGGGCTGTCCACACTTTATCCGCTTCGACGGGGAACGAGCCGACCGCCGCCGGCTTCGGCGCGCCCTGCGTGATCGGCCGCGTCGGCACAACTAATTCGTACGATCAGTCGGGCGTTCGTCGGAGTGTGGGATTAGTCTCTTCACTCATGACGGCCACGGTCGCAGAGGGCGACGCATTCGTAGCGCAGTTCGATCCCTATCGTCGTGAGCTGCTCGCTCATTGCTACCGCATGACGGGCTCGATTCACGACGCCGAGGACCTCGTGCAGGAAACGTACATCCGCGCGTGGAAGGGCTACTCCAAGTTCGAGGGGCGCTCGTCGATGCGGACCTGGCTGTATCGCATCGCCACCAACACCTGCCTCACGGCGCTCGACGGCAAGTCCAAGCGTCCGCTGCCGACAGGGCTCGGCGCGCCGAGTTCGGACCCCACCGACGACCTGGTGGCAACGCACGAAATTGCGTGGCTCGAGCCCATCGCGGATTCCGAACTCGCGGATTCGGACGATCCCGCATCGATCGTCGTCGGCAGGGACACCATCAGACTGGCGTTCGTCGCCGCACTGCAGCACCTCTCGGCACGTCAACGAGCAGCATTGCTGATGCGTGAAGTGCTGCAGTGGAAGGCGTCCGAAGTAGCGGAAGCCCTGGCGACCACCACCACCGCGGTGAACAGTCTGCTTCAACGCGCACGAGCGCAACTCGACGAGGTCATGCCGTCGGAAAACGATGTCGTCGAGCCAGCAGCCGCCGAGACCAGGGAACTGCTGGCCAAGTACGTCGACAGTTTCGAACGCTACGACATCGAGCAGCTCGTGACTCTGTTCACCCAGGACGCGGTGTGGGAGATGCCACCGTTCGAAGGGTGGTACCAGGGGGCCGAGAACATCGGCACCCTCATCCGTGGAAACTGCCCGGCGCAGCGAGCGGGCGATATGCGGATGGTCGCGACGTCGGCCAACGGTCAGCCCGCCTACGGGCTGTACATGCGAAACGAGGACGGAATCCACCTGCCGTTCCAACTCCACGTCGTCGACATCGTGGCGGGGAGAGTGGGCCACGTGGCGTGCTTCTTCGATCTGACCCTGTTCGAGAAATTCGGTCTGCCCGAGCGTCTCTGACAGGAGTTCGAGGGAGCCCCACCTGGCCCGTCCCGGCTATTCGGACGGCACGGCGCTGGGGTCCATCCACATGACTTCCCACACGTGGTTGTCGAGATCACGGAACGCGCGCCCGTACATGAACCCGTGATCCTGAGGCTCCATCCAACTCGACCCTCCGGCGGCGATCGCCGCGTCGACGAGTGAGTCGACCTCGTCGCGGCTGTCGGCGCTGATGCACATCAGGACCTCTCGCGACTGCGTCGTGTCGGTGATCGCGTCGGAGATGAAGTCCTTGAAGCGAGGTTCCGCCAGGAACATCACCGTCGCCTGCTCGCTGACGACCATCGATACACAGTTCTCGTCACTGAACACGTCGTTGAACTCGAAGCCCAGCCCGCCGAAGAAAGCGCGGGTGGCGGTGACGTCCTTGACGGGCATGTTGGCGAACAGCATTCGGGACATGGGGGTCTCCATTCATTCGGCGTGGAAGTCTCGTGTGTATCGACAACGGACGAATCGTGAATTCATCGCGGATCCGACATCGACTTTCTACCGCATTCGGGGAGTCGACTCGCCTGTAGCAAGATGGGAACACGTCATGCATGCCGGAAGCGGCGCGTCGACGCTGTTCGAACAAGAGGAGAGTTCATGGATTTGGGTCTGTCGGGTAAAGCGTTCGTCGTCACCGGAGGAACCGAAGGGCTGGGATTCGCGTCCGCGCGTGAGCTGCTTCGAGAGGGAGCGAAGGTGACGGTGGCCTCCCGGTCACAGACCAAGGTCGACGAGGCAGTGACCGAACTGGGCGCACACCGCCCCAACGCAGTCCACGGAATGGTCGCCGACAACGGCCATCCTGCGAGCGCACAGTTGCTCGTCGAGTCGGCCATCGCGCACTGGGGCAAGCTGGACGGGCTCGTCGTGAGTGTCGGCGGACCTCCGCCGAGCACCGCCCTCGATGCCACCGACGAGGACTGGACTGCGTCGTTCGAGTCCGTGTTCCTCGGGGCGGTGCGGCTGGCCCGCGAAGCGGCGAACGTCATGACCGACGGAAGTGCCATCGTGTTCGTCTTGTCGACATCGGTGAAATCGCCGTTGACGGGCCTCGGCGTGTCCAACGGACTGCGCCCGGGCTTGGCGATGGTGGCCAAGGACATCGCCGACGAGCTCGGGCCACGAGGAATCAGGGTCGTGAGCGTCCTTCCCGGGCGATTCGACACGTCCCGGGGCGGCGCCGTGTCCGACGATGCGCTGGCACGGATCCCGCTCGGCCGTATCGGCGATCCGGAGGAGTTCGGACGTACCGTCGCGTTCCTGGCGTCGCCGGCCGCGTCGTACATCACCGGCTCGACGGTCACCGTCGACGGCGGCGCCGTGCGCGCGCTGTAGAAGGTCCGGTCACCCTGACCGCACAGACGACGAGGCCAGACGACGAGGCCCCGAGCAGCAGTGCTGCTCGGGGCCTCGTGGCAAACAAGGAGGGGGATGTAACGGTTCTAGCGGGTCACCGAGGCGATGCGGGCGAGCATCCGCGACAGGGCCGAACCGTCGGAACCCAGTTCGTCGAAAGTCGACGTGGGGGTAGATACAGCTGCGTCGCTTGTGGCTGCAGCCAGTTTGCGCACCAGTTCGGTGCGGAGCTCGATAGCGCCCAGGATATCGGCGTCGAGCGTCGCGACCTGCTCGTGAAGCTGGTCGATCTGTACGTCGTGTGTTGGTGCTTCGTCGGCGCTGATAGCGAGCGAATCGATCTGCAAAGTCACATCGTCTCCTTTTGTTCGCGTCCTGAGGAATGATTCGTTTCGCTCCTCGGAACTGTTACACGGTCGCTCTATGTGTCAACGATGTTTCGTGGCCCCTACCAAGATGCCCAGTCTTGTGGGCTGGGCCAACCATCTGAAGCTGTGATGCTGCCAACAATCCGCAGCCACCCGGTGCCGGCCACCCGTCGAAGCAACACCGCGAGCGAGCGCGGTGTTCCTGACAGCGGCGGTCGATGTTCGTCCCACATTGAGTCTTCGTAGCCGTGAGCCTTGCGTACTGGATGAACTTTGCGATGAGCGCCGATTTCCACGTCCGCTGCTGGTCACACACGAGCGCCCCCGGTGTCACGAAGGCGTGTCACCAGGGGCGAAGCTCCATCTCGGCGTGGTCGGTCAGCCGCGGGCGGCTTTCAGATGATCCGCGGACACAGCTTTGAGATGTGTCAGGTCCGACGCGACGGTCGCCAGTGTGTACCCCTCGTCCAAGCGCTTGGCTGCCACAGCACCGGACGGTGTGTGAATGCCGGCCGTGATGCCTGCGGCGGCGGCGGCTCGGCACACCCGAACGAGTGCAGCCTCGAACTGCTCGTCCACGGAGGTGTCGGTCGGTGACGATCCACCCACCGCGAGCCGCAGATCGGACGGGCCGACGTAGACACCGTCGAGACCTGGAACGGCACAGATCTCCTCGACGTTCGCCAGCCCCTGAGGCGTCTCGATCATCGCCAGCACAACTGTGTCACGGTCGGCATCGGCAGGGTTGGGTCCTATCCGAAGCTGCGAGCGCATCGGACCGTAGGACCGAATGCCGGTCGGGGGATACGTTGCCGCCGAGACCGCCGCCGCTGCGTCTGCTGCGGTGTCGACGAGCGGAACGATGACGCCCGCCGCGCCTGCGTCCAGCGCACGCCCGATGACCGTCGCGTTGTTCGCTTCGACCCTGATCAGTCCGGCGGGACCGTTGGCTGCATCGATTGCGGTGAGCCCGGCGAGCATTCCGGAGTATCCGATCAATCCGTGCTGCAGGTCGAGTGCGATGTAATCCCAGCCGACATGGGCGAGCCACTCCGTGGAGACCGGGCTGTCGATGACGGACCAGTAACCGAGGATGCGCTCCCGGTTTCTGACGCGAGCGGCGAATTCCTGTGCAGACATGTGTAGAGGGCCTTTCAGCGGTTGTAGTTCGGCATCGGTCCACGCAGCGCGGAGCCGACGTCGTCGCACGCATCCACGACGTCGGCGCCGAGTGGACCTTTCGCGATCGCGGCGATGTTGGACTGCAGGTGCTCGACCTTGGATCCACCGAGCAGGATGGGACCTGCGGCAGGCTTGGACACCAGCCACCGCAGGGCGAGTTCGGTCAGTGGGACGCCTGCTTCGTCGGCGATCGTGGTGAGCTGCGCGACAGCGTCGAAAATTGCTGTGTTCCAGTACCGTTCGCGATACATGGCAGCCAGGCGTGAATCGCCGAATCGTCCGTCGGTCGGTGTCGCGTCCAAGGAATGCTTGCCGGTGAGCAACCCGCCACCGAGTGGGTTGTACACCATCGTGATCAATCCGGTCACGTCGGCGAACTCGACGTATTCCTCTTCGATCCTCCGGGCGAGGAGGTTGTAGAGCTGCTGCGCGACGATCGGCCGCGGCGCGCCGACCTCGTCGGCTACCCGGTTTGCCTCGGCGATCTGCCACGCCGCGAAGTTCGAGACGCCCAGAGCACGAATCTTGCCCTCCTGCACCAGTTCGGCGACGGTTGCCAAGGTGTCGGCGATCGGTGTCGCGCGATCCGGCTGGTGCAGATAGAACAGGTCGACGTAGTCCGTCTTCAGGCGAGCCAGGCTTGCCTCTACGCTCAGACGAAGACCCTTCGGTGACAACGGGCTGTTGTCCCCGGCGTCGGGGTTGGGCATTCCCGCTTTCGTCGCGAGGGTCACCCGATCGCGACGAGTTGCGAGCAGGTCCGCGAGTATCCGCTCGGATTCACCGCCCGCGTACCCGTTCGCGGTGTCGATGTGGGTGATGCCTGCGTCGACTGCAGCGTCGAACATCTTCGCAGACCCGGCGGCGTCGACGGTGTCGCCGAACGTCATGGTGCCCAGTACGAGTGGGGAAATGTCGAGTGAGGTCATACAGGAGCTCCTACGGAAGGGGTGGACAGGCGAGACACGATGTGACGAGGTTTGATTCCGACCATTGTCGCCGGGTCGAGGGCAGCTGCGCGCAGCGCCCGGGTGTAGGGCTCCTTGGGGCGTGCGAGCACCTCCTCGGTGTCGCCTCCTTCGACGATGCGGCCCTTGCTCATCACGACGACGGTTTCACTGATCTCGCGGACGACACCCAGGTTGTGCGAGATGAAAACGTAGGTGAGTCCGGTGTCCTTCTGAATCTCCCGCAACAAAGTCAAAACCTGAGCCTGCACGGACACGTCGAGGGCGCTCGTCGCTTCGTCGCACACCAGAATTTCCGGCCCGGACGCGAGTGCGCGGGCGATGCCGATGCGTTGACGTTGGCCACCCGAGAATTCGACCGGTCGGCGGTTCAGTGCAGTGCTCGGCAGGCCGACCTGATCGATGAGTCTCGCTGCCTTCTTGGCTCGCTCGGACTTGCTGCGAATTCCCTTCAGTCGCAGCGGTTCGCCGACGATGTCCACTGCGGTCAGGTGAGGATCGAGGGATCCGTACGGATCCTGGAACACCATCTGTACGCGAGATCGGAACGGGCGTAGGGACTTCTCGGACAGTCCGGCGATGTCCGTTCCGTCGACGACGATGCGGCCCGAGGTGGGGGTGAGCAGACGAACGATGGATTTCGCGATCGTCGACTTTCCGCAGCCCGATTCACCGACAACGGCCAGCGTCTTGCCTTTGTCGACCGAGAAGCTCACCGAATCGACAGCTCGGAACACGCCGTCGGCGACGGGGTACTCGACGACGAGATTCTCCACCGACAGCAATGGGGTGGTCATACCGTTACCTCGACTCGTTTAAATTGGCCGGCACTCTGGTTCCACGTCCCGAGGTGCGGGATCGCGTCCAGCAGCTTCTTGGTGTACGGATTCCGGGGCGCTCCGACGAGTTCTTCCGCGCCACCGTCCTCGACGAAGACACCGCTCTTCATGACGTAGATGCGGTCCGACACCAACCGTGCCACACCGAGATCGTGGGTGATGACCAGCATCCCGATGCCGGTTCGTTCCTGCAGCTCCATCAGCAGATCGAGAATGCTGGCCTGCACCGTGACATCGAGGGCGCTGGTGGGCTCGTCGGCAACTATCAATTCCGGGCTCGACGCAAGAGCACTGGCGATCAGCACACGCTGAAGCATGCCGCCCGACATCTGATGGGGATACTTGCCCAACTGGATTTTCGGGTCGGGGATGCGAACCTGTTCGAGGAGCTCGATGCAGCGCGCCGTCTGCTTGGACTTTCCCGTCACGCCGCTGTGCCGGACAGCTTCCTTCAATTGGTTGCCGATGGTGTGAACCGGGGACAGCGCCGTCATCGGATCCTGCGGAATCAATGCAATGTGCTTCCCGCGAATCTTGCTCAGCTGCTTGTCCTTACCGAGGATCTCGGTGTCCTTGAAGGTCACCGATCCTGACATCACCGCGAGATCCGACGGCAACAGCCCCAGCAGGCCCATTGCCGTCGTCGACTTGCCGGAGCCGGATTCACCGATGATCGTGACCGTTTCACCGGCGTCGATGCAGAACGACACACCGTCGACGGCCCGGATGACGCCCTTGTCGGTAACGAGTTCGATCTGGAGTTCGTCGACCTTCAATAGGTTTCCCATGACTTATGCGCCTTTCTTGAAGCGAGGGAAAATGCCGAATCTGCCGGATCCCGCGGGGCGGTCGCGGAGACCGTCGCCGAGGAGGTTCACCCCGACCACGAGGATCACGATCATCAGTCCCGTGAAGGTGACGATCCACCACGAGGTGGTGATGTAGTCCTGCCCGTCGGAGATGATGCGGCCCCACGTGGCGAACGGTCGCTGCGGGCCTGCGCCGAGGTAGGACAACGAGCTCTCGAGCAGGACCGCCTGGGCGAGGAGCAGCAATACGACGAGCGAGGCCTGCTTGATGATGTTGGGGACCACGTGGCGGAGCAGGATCGCGGTGCGGCTCAGCCCGAGGACGCGAGCTGCGGCGACGTAGGGCTTCTCGCGTTCGACCAGAACGAGCGATCGCGTGAGCCTGGCGACCTCGGGCCACTGTGCGATCGCGATCACGAAGGTGATGACCGGGATCGAGGGGCCGAAGAGTGCAACGACGAGGAGCAGCATCATCAGAAGGGGCAGCGAGAGCTGCGCTTCGAGCAACCGGGAGATGACGGCGTCGACCCAGCCGCCGAAGTACCCGGCTGCGCTGCCGGCAACGACGCCGATGATCCCGGAGACGACGACGGCGAGGATGCCGATCGTCAGCGACACCTGGCCTCCGAAGAGAATGCGCGACAGTAGATCTCGACCGAGCTGATCGGTACCCAGAAGGTGACCGTCGGTCAACGGTGGGAGCCGACGCTGGACCAGATTGGTCTGATTGGGGTCGTCGAGGGGGAGTAGGCCGGCGAGTGCGACGGGCAGAATGACTAGCAACGACAAGGCCGTGCCGGCCCAGATCTTGACGCGGCTGTCGCGTCGGCGTCGAGTTGCGCCCGCGCGGGCGAAGTCGGCTGCGGTGACAGCGCTCGGGCGCTTGTTCACCGGAGGTTCCAGCACTGCGGTCATTTGCTTACGCCCTTTCCGAGGCGGACCCGAGGATCGAGGAGTGGGTAGCAGAGGTCGACGAGCAACTGCACCAGAACGGCGAGGATCGCAGTGACGAGTACGGTCGCCTGGATGAGCGGATAGTCACGTGTTTCGAGCGCGCGGACGACGAGGGAACCGACACCGGGCCACGCGAAGACGACTTCCACGACGACGACACCGTTGAGCATGCCTGCGAACCGAGTCCCCAGAGCGGTGACGACGGGGATCGCAGAGTTGCGCATCGCGTAGCGCCACGTGAGTTCGCGTTCGGAGATGCCGCGCGATCGCGCGACCGTGATGTACGGCGACGCATAGGCATTGACCATCTCTCGGCGAACCATCCGCGAGATCAACGCGATCTGCAGGATGGAGATCGTCACCGTGGGCAGGATGAGCGACCACCATGTGGTGAAACCGGCTGCCGGAAGAACAGGAACGAGAACCGCGAACAACGTCACGAGCATCAGCCCGCTCCAGAATTCCGGCATCGACTGTCCTGCAACGGTGACGGCATTGGCTCCGAGCTCGCGGCGGGTGTCGGCGTGCTTGGCCATCCACACACCGAGTGGAATCGACAGCACTGCGGTCAGCAGGATCGCAGCGACGGCCAGAGTGATCGTGTACGGCAAGCGGTCGAAGACGACCTCGAGAGCAGGAGCCTGGAAGGAGTACGACGTGCCGAACTGCAAGTGCAGCAGATCCCACAGGTAGATGAGGTACTGCTGGAACACGGACTTGTCGAGTCCCATGTCCGAGCGGATCTGTGCGAGATCCTCGGTGGAAGCAAGAGGGCCGGCGAGTGCGTAGGCGGGGTCGCCTGGTGCCATCCGGATGAGAACGAAGACGGTGGTGAGCGTCAGGAAGATAGTGAGAACGCTCTGCGCGAGGCGCTTGAGAACGTAGCGAGCCGTCGCATTCTTCGCCGCTCGGCCGATCACCGGGGCCTGCTTCTTCTTGTCGAGTGTCAGGGTCATGACTCAGGCCTCCAGTCGGACTGAGCCGAGGTCGTAGGAGTTGATGGGCGTCAGCGCTACGTTCTGCACGCGGGTCCGCTTGGCCAGCAGCGCGTTCGGAACGAAGCTCCACAGGCACGGCCACGTGTTCCAGATGTCCTGCTGGGCATCGGCGAGCAGTGATGCGCGACGCACTGGATCGGGTTCGCTCGACGCAAGTTCGATCTTCTCGGTGATCTCGGGAAAGACGTACCCGTGGTAGGTGTCGCGGGTTGCTTCCTTCTCCGCCGTGCCGGCGTACATGCCCTGGATGGTGGTCAGTGCAAGCCCGGTCTGGTTGCCGTACCCGTTGCCGAGTACGTCCCAGTCGCCGACCTTGCCCTGACGCCACGAGCTGATGTCGCCCCCGGGTTCGAATTGCTGAAGCTTCACCCGCACGCCGATGTCGGTCATCATCTGCGTGACCGACTCCATGAGGGAAACGTCGTTGGTGAATTCTCCTGTCTCCCAGATGAACGTCAATTCGAGGTCGGTGACCCCCTCGGCGTCGAGCATCTGCCGTGCCTTCGCCGGATCGAACGTGTACTGGCCTGTCTCGACTGCACCGGACAATGTGCTGGGCGCTGCACCTGTTGCTTGAACGGCGGAGCCGATCAGAACGTCGCGAGCGAGCGATTCCCCGTCGATCGCGTAGGTCAGAGCCTCGCGTACCCGCGCGTTCGCGAGTGGATGATCTGCGGGCTTTCGGAAATTGAAGAACAGCTGATTGATACGCGTGCTCGGCACCGTCTCGATCTGGACACCGGGGAGGGATGCGAGCTGTTCGGCCGAATCGGGGCTGATCGAGTCGATGACGTCGACCTCACCGCTACGCAGTGCGACGACGCGGGCTGCCTCTTCTGGAATGAATCGCACGCGAACCTGTTGCACGCTGGGCGCCTCGCCCCAGTAGAACTCGTTTGCCACGAGGGTGTATTCACCGGTGCCGCGGTTCGATTCGGTCACCACGAACGGTCCGGTGCCGATTCCGGACTGCAGTTCGTTGGGCTCGTTGGCGGATGCGGGCGTGATGAGGATATTGGACATGAGGCTGTCCAGGACGGGCAGAGGAGCGGTGGTCCTGAGGATGAACGTGCGGTCGTCGACAGGTACGACCGTCGGCCACTCGGGGAACTGAGGTGCCACGAACGAGCCGCTGACCTGTTGGTACATCTCCATGGCGACGGAGATGTCCTCGATTCTCACCGGAGTCCCGTCCGAGTACTTGACGCCTTCACGAAGGCGAACCGTCCACTCGGTGGGGGACGTGGCGTCGAATCGGTCGGCGAGAACGAGCTGTGGCGTCAAGTCGTCGCCGATACGGGTCAGTCCTTGGCGGACGCCGCGCTGTGCTGTGACCGCGGCGTCGAACTGGTTGAGTTTGTTGTCCAGGCTCACCAGTGAGCGGTTGAGCCCGAGGACGAGGGTGTCCTGCGACGGTTTCCCGGTCGGGCCTGCGCACGCGACGGTTGAACCGAGCAGCGTCACGCCTCCGGCCATGCCGGCGTACTGCAGAAAGTTCCGCCGCGACACGGACGGCATCCGCAAACGAGATGGGGTCATCGGTGACCTTGACCTTTCGAACTGGCAAACGCGAGGAAGCGTGCACGCGGTGAGGTGTTCTTACCGCAGGCGACGCTTGTAACTCAGCTCACAATGGCACTCTTGCGCGTTTCGCGCAAGACCCGTAGCTTTTGTTGCGTAGTTCGCGCATGTTTTCACGAAAGCGTGCATACTCGGAACATCGACGAAAGGACGGATCGTGGGGATCGACTCGCTGGTGATACTCGCCGACGACCTGTCCGGCGCGGCCGAGTCGGCAGCCGGCTTCCTGGCCTCGGACGTGTCTCTCGGCTTGGGTGTTCCCTCGCCGAACGAGGTGACCTCTCGAATCACCGTCGTCGACCTGCACACTCGCAAGCTCGACCGCGCCGACGCCGCGCGAGCCGTCGAAGACTCGCTCGCCTGCTTTCCTGGGGCGCGCGTGGTCAAGAAGATCGACTCCCTGCTGAGAGGCAACATCGAGGCCGAGGTCGGCGCACTCGCAGCCGACGGATCTGCGGTCGTCGTCGTGGCAGCATTCCCAGCAATCGGGCGGACCGTCGTCGACGGCGTCGTACACGTTCAGGACGTCCCGCTGCATCGGACTGCACTGTGGCATGCCGAACGGGATTCGCCTCCTACGTCCGTGGCCGCTGCCCTGGGGAACATCTCTCCGACGGGTGTCTCTCTCGAGCAGGTTCGTGGGGCCGGACTGGCGGACGTGCTCTCCGACCTCGTGGCGCTGGGCCGCGTACCTGTGTGCGATGCAGAAACCGATGCGGACATCGACGCCGTTGTCGCCGCGTCGCAGTCGATCACCGGTGTCCGGCTGGTGGGAACGGCGGCGCTCATGGCGTCGGTGGCACGCGCCACCTCGGTGAGTGCACACACGCACCCCACCGCGGATCACGATTTCGCCGGGAGGAGCGTGCTCGTCGTCGTCGGAACCGCCGATCTCGTTGCAGTCGAACAGGTTCGTGCCCTGGAGAATGCGGGAGTCCCGCACGTTCACCTGGATGCGAGGGCGTTGGTCGCAGGCACGATCGACGTGGAACCGATCTTCGACGCGCTGGATTCAGGCACCGCGATAGTGACGGTCTCGGGCCCCGTCACACCGGCCGATTCAGCTGCAGTGGTCGCCGGTCTCGCGCAGTTGGTTGCCTGGGTCGAGCGCGATCGGAAATCCGACCTCGTTCTCACCGGAGGCGAAACCGCTCGAACCGTTCTCGACCGGCTGGGAGTGCGCAGGTTGACCCCGGTCTGCGAAATCGAGACCGGCGCAGTACTTTCCCTGACACCTGCCGGCCGCCGGGTCATCACACGGCCGGGCAGTTTCGGAGGCGTCGACAGCCTCCGTGTTCTCGCAGACTCGTTACGTTCTTCCAGCACCGACAGCAAGGAATCTTTCATGTCAGAATCGACCCCACTTCCACTCGTCGCCGTCACGATGGGCGACGGCGCAGGCGTCGGACCCGAAGTGATCGTGCCGGCGCTCCTCGACGCCAAGACGATCTCGTGGTGCCGACCGGTTGTCATCGGTGACGCCAAGCGCCTGTTGTCGGCCGCGGAGGTACTGGGTCTCGATGTCGACATCGCTGTAGTCGAGACCATTGCGGATGCGGAGTTCACCCCCGGGCGCATCAACGTGATCGACCTCGACCTGTTGCCCGACGACCTGGCTTGGGGCGAGCTCTCCGCAATCGCCGGTGACGCCGCATACCAATACATTCGGGTTGCCAGCGAGTTGGCGGTGCGCGGAGAGGTCCAGGCTATCTGCACCGCCCCACTCAACAAGGAGGCGTTGCACGCGGCCGGACACATCTACCCGGGCCACACCGAACTGCTTGCACATCTGACCGGCACCGAGGAGGTGTCGATGATGCTGTCGACCCCGAAGCTCAAGGTCATCCACGTCACCACGCATATCGGTCTGCTCGACGCCGTGGCGAAAATCGAGCCGGGACTCGTGGAACGCACTATTCGTCGCGGGTACGAAGCGCTCGTTCGGACGGGGAACGCCAGCCCCAAGATCGGTGTGTGCGGCATCAATCCGCACGCGGGTGAGAACGGTCTGTTCGGCTACGGCGAAGAAGACCTGAAGATCGTTCCCGCGGTCGAGAAGCTCAAGGTAGACGGTATCGATGCAGTCGGTCCGCTACCCGCCGACACGGCATTCTTCCTGGCCGGACGCGGCGACTACGACCTCATTGTCGCGATGTACCACGACCAAGGGCACGGGCCGGTCAAGGTTCTGGGAATCGAGGCGGGAGTGAACATCACCGTCGGGCTCCCGGTGATCCGTACGTCCGTCGATCACGGGACCGCTTTCGACATTGCGGGCAAGGGGATCGCGGAGGCCGGTAGTATGGTCGAAGCTTTGCGGCAGGCTGCCGAACTCGCAACCAGCACAACTGTTCTGAAGTAAGGGGAGCGCGTGGCGGTACGGGAGTCGGAGGCACGTCGCTCGGAGATCGTGCGTATGGCCCAGACGTCGGGGCTGGCAAGCGTCGAGGAATTGTCCGCGCAGTTCGGCGTGACGGCGTCGACCATACGGCGTGATCTGAGTCAGCTCACCGCGCAGGGGCTCATGGCGAGAACCTACGGCGGCGCGATCGCACTGAATCCACATCCCGAGTCATCGCTTCGCCAGCGATCTCTCGAAGGATTCGAAGCCAAGCGCGCGATCGCAGAGTGGGCAGCCGGACAGATATGCCCGGGCGAAACTGTCCTGCTCGACGCCGGTACGACGGTGGGCACCATGGGTGAGTTCCTTCGTGACGCGGAAGATCTGACAGTGATCGCGGCAGGACTCACTGCCCTAGAGGCCTTGGCCGACGCCGATTCCGTACGGGTCGAATGCCTCGGAGGCACGTTGCGGCATCTGAGCCAGGGATTCGTCGGACCGATCGCAGAGGCGTCGTTGCAGCGAGTCTCCTTCGACCGAGCGTTTCTCGGCGCGGACGCGGTGACGGCAGAGTTCGGAATCTGTGAGGCCGAACTGGTCCAGACACGGCTGAAGGAACTGATGATGGAGCGCGCCGGACGTACGTATGTACTTGCGCACTCGGCCAAGCTGGGGCAGAAGCCGTTCCACGCCTGGGCGCCCATTCCTCCCGGTACGACCCTCGTCACGGATTCGGCCGCGACTCGGGAGCAGATCGAGCCGTTCGAGAGGGCATCGATCGACGTAGTGGTTGTCTGACGTGCATCCGGGGTAGACGACCTAAAGGGTTGTCTACTGCAAGGAGTGCGTTGTGCGCTACGACTATCTGATCGTCGGCGGCGGAATGGTCGCCGACAACGCTGCACGTGGAATTCGAGAGCTGGACAAGACGGGTTCCATCGGAATTCTGGGCACCGACAGCGACGAGCCTTACACCAGGCCCGCGCTGTCGAAGAAGCTGTGGACCGACAAGGATTTCGGCCGTGACCAGGTCCCGCTGAACACGGCGTCGGACACCGGCGCGGAGATACACACCACCACTCGGGTGGTGTCCGTCGACCGTGCGAAGCGGACCGTCGCCACCGATTCGGGTGACGAATTCGAGTACGGCGAACTGCTGCTGGCAACGGGAGGCTCGCCCAGGCAGATCGACCTCGCGCCGAGTCCTCGGGTGATCTACTTCCGGACCTTCGCCGATTACCGGGCGCTCCGTGAGCAGTTGCAGACGGCGTCACACATCGCCGTGGTCGGCGGTGGGTACATCGGCGCCGAGATCGCGTCGGCCCTGGTTCAGAACGGCGTCGAGGTCACGTTGGTGACGTCCGACGCCAAGGTCGGTGCGCACATGTTCCCGGACGCCCTGGCGACGGCGTTCGATCAGGGGTTCGTCGACCACGGTGTGACGGTGCGCCGAGGAGTGAAGGTGACCTCGGGCGCCGAGGCGTCGGCGCGGGTTCAGCTACAACTCGACGACGGGTCCGCTCTCGAAGCCGATGCGGTGGTGTTCGGGCTCGGTGTCACCCCGAACTCCGACCTCGCCGAGGCAGCGGGGCTGAAAACCGACAACGGCATCGTCGTCGACGAGTTCTTGCGGACCGACGACGAGCACATCCACGCGGCGGGCGACGTTGCGAACTACCCCGATGCGATCCTGGGTCGTCGACGCATCGAGCACGTCGACAACGCCAACGAGATGGGTAAGGCGGTCGGTCGAATCATGGCGGGCGGCACCGACCCGTACACCTACACCCCGTACTTCTACTCCGACGTGTTCGACGACGGATATCAGGCCGTCGGCACGGTGTCGACATCGTTGAAGACGGTGGAGGACTGGAAAACCAAGCCCAGCGAGGGCATCGTCTACTACGTCGACGAGTCCGATGCCGTGAAAGGTGTGCTGTTCTGGAACGTCTGGGAAGGCTTGGACGACGGGAAACAGCTCATCGCCGACGCGTCGGCGCCGCCCGTGTGAATCAGGACTTGTTCGCCGCGCTCGCTGCCGTCGCCAGCTGAGTCAACAGGGGAGGCACGTCCATCCGCGGTACGACGGCCTCGATCACGACCATCCGGTCTCGTTGTGCTGCTGCGTCGTTCAGTACATTGCGGAGTTCGCCGACTGTCGTGACCCGGCGAACAATGGGCTCGGTACCGACGCCGAGCGCGGCGGGGATCGAAGAATTCTGGAACAGTGGATATCGACACATGGCAGAGGAGTCCAGAATGCCCGCACACCGCGAGATCGGAACCGAGCGCGAACGCGTCGAGGAACGAGTGCGGCGCTGGTGCGAGGACGCTCGGCTCGAGGGCCGCCGTCCGTTGTTGTCCGACGCCTCCGCCCTGGCGATAGCGTGCGGAAGGCTCGACGAGGCGACGCGCGCGGTGCTGTCGGCCAGGCGTCGAGCAGGTAGGTCGCTGCCGAGTGTCGGCGGGTTCGGTGCGGTGCGTGTGCTGGCGGACGAGCGTGATCGCTGGTTGTCGAAGGACACGAAGAACAAACCGGGGTCGGCGATGGTGTACCGCCTGCGCGCCGCAGAACTGGCGAAACGACTGGACCACCTGCGGACGGAATTCACGCTCTCCAGCACGCACTACGCGCACGGCGTGCGGGCCGTCCGCCGGGATCGACGTGACGGTCTGCACCTCGATCTCGACCAGCGTGACCTGCTGTTCGACGCGACGATGCACACCCCTGTTCCTCGACGCGAACAGGGAACGACGCTGGAACGCACCGGGATGGCTTTGCTCGAGACCGCGGCGGAACGAGTGTCCGAGGCGGCCGCGAACACGCGGTTCGCCGAGCTCGGGGACAAGGCAGCGAGCGTGGTCGTCGATTATGCGGACCGACGAGACGACGCGTTCCTGGACGAATTCGAAGCCCTACTGTTCCTCGCCGGTCACTCGGTGGACCGAATCCACACCTCACCGGCGTGGCGATCCGACCATTTTCTCGTCCAGCGCACGCAACTCGACCTGATCGACGAGCTGACCCAGATTTCGGTCGACGTGCATTCGTTGCAGGGGATCGGTGACGAACTCGACGGCATCGCCGCGATGATGTTCGACGACGCCACCCGCGCTCATGTGTTGACCAGGCGTGCCGCCCTCGACACCGTGTGGTCTCAGCTCATCGACCGTGTCGCAGCGCTGGTGCGCGTCGCGGATCTCGTGACCCACGCGGAGGGCGACCTGCGGACCATGGACGTGATGCAGAAAGCGCAGAGCCTCGACAGCAGAATCGATGCACTCGTGGCTCGCGCTGGCCAGCGCGAACTGTCCGCCGACAACACTCACTTCGTCGGCGACCAGTTCTAGCGCCGCGACGGGTCAGGCGATGATGGCGAAGAGCACTGCCGCCACCGCGAAACTGACCACCGACAGAATCGTTTCCAACACTGTCCATGTCTGCAGTGTCTGCTTGACCGTCATGTTGAAGAATTTCGCGATGATCCAGAAACCACCGTCGTTGACGTGACTGAGAATGATGGAGCCCGCTGCGATCGACATCGCGACGAGCGCGGTGGCCATCGGTGAGTAGTCCTGCGCCGCAACGAGAGGTCCGACGATTCCGCCGGTCGTCACGATCGCGACGGTGGCCGAGCCCTGGGCGATACGCAGCGCGCAGCTGATGACATACGCGAGGACGATGATCGGCAGCCCGGCGGCAGCCATGGCGTCGGCGAGGGCGGTGCCGATTCCCGTGGCCGAGATGACCTTTCCGAAGAAGGCGCCTGCACCGACCACCAGAAGCAACATGCCGACCGGACGCAGGGATTCTCCGGTCAACGTGCTCAGTTCCTGAACCGTCGAACCGCGCCGGATCCCCAGGACGTAGAACGCGATCAACACGGCGATGAGCAGTGCGACGGCCGGTGTGCCGAGGAAAGTCAGCACCTCGAGCAGATTGCCCGGGTCGAGGAGGATGCTGCCGAATGTGGCGCCGAGAATGAGGACGAGCGGGACCGCGATGATCGCACCGATGAGTCCGACCGACGGGGGAGTGGTGACGACGGGACGCTTGGTCGCGACGCCGCTGCCGCCCGTCGGCTCGGCGTCGTCGCCTTCGTTGACGAAGTCCTCGGGCACATCGACGATGACGCGTTTGCCGATCCAGTTGCCCCAGACGAGGCCTGCAGCGATGAATCCCGGTATACCGCAGACGAATCCCATGAGGATGAGCCAGCCGAGGTTGACCTCGAGCAGTCCGCCGAGAGCGACCGGTCCGGGGTGAGGCGGTAGGAATGCGTGGGTCATCGAGAGGCCGGCGAGCATCGGAAGTGCGTACAGCACCAACGATTTACCGCCCTGGCGAGCTGCAACGTAGACCAACGGCGCGAGAACGAAGATGCCGATGTCGAAGAACACCGGGATGCCGAAGATGAGACCCAGCAGACCCATCGCGATCGGCGCACCGCGGTCCCCGAACACCCCGAGGAGCTTGGAGGTCAAAGCCTGCGCTCCACCGGATCGTTCGAGGATGGCGCCCAGTACGGTGCCGAGTCCGATGATGACCGCGATGTGCCCGAGAATGCCACCGAACCCGGTTTCCAGTAGTGACTCGTTGCTCTTTATCGCTGTACCCACGATTTCCGACACCGGCAGGCCTGCCGCCAGAGCGAGACCGAGTCCGACGATCAGCAGGGCTACGAACGGTTCGAGCTTGACCCTGATGATGACGAAGAGAAGTACGGCGATGGCCAGGCCACACAATACGAGAAGGCCAGGGGTGGATGTCCTGAGCCAGTCGACGGCGGTACTCATGAAGTGCCTTTCGGTGAAAGAGAAGTGACGAAACGTTGTGCGCGTTCGGCGATACCGTCCCAGTCGTCGGATGCGACGGCTGCGGGCGAGACGACGTCTGTTCCTGCAGTGACGGCGACTGCGCCGACCGCGAGGAAGTCCGCGGCATTGGAGGCGTTGACGCCGCCGGACGGGACGAGCTTGGCGTCCGGCAATGGCCCGAGTAGGTCTTTGAAGTGCGCGGGACCGAGGGCTCGTGCCGGGAAGATCTTCACGGCCGCAGCGCCCATGTCGATCGCGTCCATCACCTCGCTGGGAGTCAGAGCGCCCATCATCAGCGGAACATCGCGTGCCGAGGCGACCTCGGCGACGGCCGGTCGGAGCCCGGGGGTGACGAGGAATTGCGCGCCGGAGTCGATCGCTGCCCGGGCCTGTTCGGACGTCAGGACTGTGCCGGCTCCGATCACCGCACCCGCGTCGGCGGCCACACGCAGCAGGTCGAGCACGCCAGGCGTCGTGAACGTCAGCTCGACGGCGCGGATACCGCCCCTGGCCAGGGCGTCGGCGAGTGCCTGCGGATCGGAGATCGAGGGCGCTCGCACCACGGCGAGGGCACGGTCGTCGAGGATGGTCTGCAGTGCGTTCATCGTTGCGCTCTCAAAGAATGTCCGGCGAGAATGCCGGTGGGTTGTCCGTCGTCGATGGCGAGTCGGCCGTTTACGATCACATGGCCGATACCGACAGCCTGTTGCTTCGGCTGCTCGAAAGTCGCTGTGTCGCGGACTGTATCGGGATCGAAGAGAACCAGGTCCGCAGCGTTGCCGACCGCGATGGTTCCTCGGTCGGTGAGTCCGAGCCGCTCCGCCGGTCGTCCGGTCAAGTGGTTGACGCAGTCCTCCAGGTCGAGGAGCTTCTCCTCGCGCACGTAGTGGCCCAGGTAGCGCGGAAATGTTCCCCACGCCCGTGGATGGGGGCGTTCGCCGACGAGAATGGCGTCGCTTCCGCCCATGTGCCGAGGATGCGCCATGATCGCGCGCACGTTCTCCTCGTGCCCGACATGCTGCAGAATCGTCGTCGCCAGTTGGTCGCGTACGAGGATGTCGAAGAACGAGTCCACCGGTGATTCGCCCCGTTCGGCGGCGATGTCCACCATCGTCTTGCCCACCAGCGAGTCCAGTTCCGAATTCGCGACACCACTGATCTGGATGGTCTCCCACTCGACCGTCACACCGTGGCAGCCGTCGGATCCGTTCACGTTCACGTCCTCGGTGATGCGAGCGCGCATCTCCGGGTCGCCGAAACGGGCAAGCGCCTGATCCGGCCCACCGGACATGGCCCAGCTCGGAAGCAATGCGGACAGCGTCGTGGCTCCGGGCAGGTACGGGTAGGTGTCCAGCGTGACGTCGCAGCCGTCGGCAAGTGCAGAATCCACCTTGTCGAGGAATTCGCCCGCCCGGCCGCGGTTCACGCCGAAGTTCATGGTCGCGTGGGTGAGGTGCAGCGCGCATCCGGTCGCCCGCGCAAGATCCAGCATCTCCTGATACGCCTCCAGCGCACCTGCGCCGTACGATCGCGTGTGCGGAGCGTAGAAGCCTCCGAAATCGGCGACGACTTCGCACAATGCCCGGAGTTCGCTTGTATCGGCGTACATCCCGGGTGTGTACGTCAACCCGCTCGACATCCCGACGGCGCCCTCGCTCAGGCCCTGGGCAAGCAGTTCCTGCATGTGGGAGATCTCGCGAGGCGTCGCCGGACGCTGATCGCCGCCGACGGCCAGATACCGGAGCGTGCCCTGAGGTACGAGGTACGCCGCGTTCGGTGTGATGCCCTGATCGAGCCGCGTCAGGTACTCGGCCACCGACCGCCAGGAAAAATCGAGGTCCGACGGGTTGCCGTTCCAGCCGGCGATCTGACGGCGCACGACATCGAGCGTGGCGTCGTCGATCGGGGCGTAGGCGATACCGTCCTGGCCGATGACCTCGGTGGTCACGCCCTGACTGATTTTCGGGAAATGCCCTGGATCGGTCAGCAACCGAAGATCGGAATGTGCGTGCATGTCGATGAAGCCGGGGGAGAGCACATGCCCAGCCTCGGCCTCGATGACCCTGTCCGCGGCGGTCGTGACGCCGGGTTCGGTGATGGCCGCGATGATGCCCCCGTCGACGAGGACGTCACGACGCACGCGCGGTGATCCGGTTCCGTCGACGACGTCGGCTCCGCGAATCAGCAATGTCATTCGTGGCTCCTAGAAAAAGGTGTGGACGAGGTCGACGACGCGCGGATCGTCGCTGCCTGCATCGTCGACGAGGGGGATCAGCCGCCACTTGTCGAAGGCAGTGCACGGATGCGAAAGACCGAGGCGAACAACGCTTCCGATCGGAGCCGCGCTGGCGTCCGGGGCGAACCGCAGGAAGGCGTGCTGGTCGTTGAGGGCGGTGATCTCGCCGTCGACCGACTGCGGAGTGGGCAAACCCTCGTCGTAGGGGAGGTCCCGCTTACCGGCATCGAGGAGCGCGAGGCCCGGCTCCGGGCGCGACACGACGCGCGCCCAGCCGTGCATCGCAGCTTCGAGTGGATGGTCCGAACGGCTCGGGATCATCGGCGAGATCTGGGAGTAGAACCCGTCGTCGTGGATGATGTACGCCCCGGACCGGAGCACCACCGTGGTCGCGACGCCGCGTGCGCCGTCCTCGTCGGCCAGCGGCGCCAGGTGCGCGGCCACGATGTCCTGATACGCGCTTCCGCCCGCGGTGACCACGGCGTGCTCGCCGTAGAGACCTGCTGCGTCGAGTTCTCGATGGAGCGTTGCGACGGCATCGAGGTAGTCGGCGACGGCCTTCAGGCCGGCCTCGGACCGATCGTGGCTGAGGGCGCCCTCGTATCCTCCGACACCCGCGAGTGCCAGACGAGGCGACGCGGCGACGGCGTCGGCGACCGCACGAGCTTCGTCGATCGTGCGCGCACCGGTTCTGCCGTGCTCGCCGCCCAGCTCGACGACGACGTGGACCGGCCTGGTTGCGCCTGCGTCGGACAGGGCTGCGTTCATTGCCTCGACGGTACCGAGTCCGTCTGCCCAGCAGTAGAATTCGAACTCCGGATGTTCGACGAGTTCCCGTGCCAGCCAGGCGAGACCGACCGGGTCGACGAGGGCGTTGGCCAACATGATGCGTTGCACGCCGAACGTTCTCGCCAACTGCACCTGCCAGATGGTCGCCAATGTGATTGCCCACGAACCGGAATCGAGTTGGCGTTTCCAGAGCGCCGGAGCCATCGTCGTCTTGCCGTGCGGCGCGAGTTTCACACCCGCCTCGGCAGCCCAGGCGGCCATGACCTCGATGTTGTGAGTGATTCGTTTGTCGTCGAGCGTCAACAGCGGCGTCTGGAAGGACGTCGCCGACGGTGCTTCTCGGACGAACTCCTCGATCGAACGTCCCCAGGCGTGGGGTGGAACCGACTTGTGTTCGGGTCCGATCGTTCGCGCTCGTAGGGCGTTGACGGCGTGCGTGTCGATCAAGGTGGAGACCTCCAAGCGGGTGCGCGTTGCGTAATATGCAACGGCTGTTGCGCAAAATGTTTGTGGTTAGTAGTGTGCATCCAACAGGGGCCGGCTCGCAAGCATTCGAAGGAGATCTCTTGCTTTCATCGCCTCGCGCGGTATGCGTCGGAGAAGGACTCGTGGTTCTCGTTGCCGAGCCCGGCGCCCTCGAAGACTCGGATTCGTTTCGACGTTCAGCAGGTGGAGCCGAAGCCAACGTGGCACGCGTCCTCGTCCAGCTGGGTGTGTCCACGTCCTGGTTGTCACGGGTCGGAGACGATGGATTCGGCCGATACCTGCTACGCCAACTCGGCGAATCAGGTATCGACGTATCTGCCGTGTCGGTCGACCCTGTGCGTCCGACGGGGATCTACGTCAAGGAACGCGGAGCCGGCACCGGTGTCGGACACGATCTGCCGCGCGGCGAGAGTCGCATGACGTACTTCCGGACTGGATCGGCTGCCAGCGCTCTGTCAGCCGACGACCTGGTTCCCACCGTGATCGAGACGGCGGACATCGTCCACCTCTCCGGAATCACCGTCGCTTTGTCGGCCTCGGCCGAGTCGATGTCCAGGGCACTGCTGGCGTCCGCGACGACCGTCAGCTTCGACCTGAACTTTCGGCCCGCGCTGTGGGGCTCGAGAATCTCCGACGCATCCTCCGTGCTGGCTGACCATGTCCGCGGCAGCGACGTGGTGCTGATGGGTGCCGACGAGGCGCACGAGGTCTTCGGGATCGACGATCCCGCAGCGTTGCGCGCGGAGTTCCCGGAACCGCGTCACCTGGTGGTCAAGAACGACGCGCACGTCGTGACCGCATTCGACGGATCGTCGCGCGTCGACGTTCCTGCCCTCACACTCGACGTCGTGGAAAGAATCGGCGCGGGCGACGCGTTCGCAGGCGGATTTCTTGCCGGTTTGCTGACCGGGCGCTCGGCTGTGGACAGGGTCCGGCTCGGCCACCTCTGCGCGGCAGGAGCCTTGACCGCACACGGTGACGCGGCCGAGGTCGCTGATCCCTCTCGGCTCGCCGCGGCGCTGGCCCTCCCCGACGCGGAGTGGAACTCGGCACGATTCGCTGATCTGGTGGCGCAATGAGCCAAAGTCTGTCCCGAGCGTTGACCATCCTCGGCCTCCTGGGGGAGGAGACGAGGTCGCTCGACCAGCTCGCCCGAGAACTGGACGTGCACAAGACAACCGTGCTGCGACTGCTGCGCACCATGGAGTCGGACCGCTTCGTCCAGCACGACGCCGACCACCGATACGTGCTCGGGTCACGATTCTTCGAACTCGCCAACCGCGCACTCGAACAGCGGGATGTGCGCACGGTAGCGAGGCCGCACCTCGCTGCGCTCAACGCCGCAACCGGACAGACGATCCACCTGGCAACCCTCGAGGGTGGCGAGGCGGTGTACATCGACAAATTCGATGCGACGCAGAGCGTCCGGATGTACTCGCGTATCGGAAGACCCGCCCCGTTGCACTGCACGGCCGTGGGAAAGGTGCTGGTCTCCGCACTCCCACGTGCCGAGCAGCGGCAGATCGCGCAACGCATCGAGTACGTGCGGTTCACCGACCGAACCATAGATTCCGCCGAGCGGTACCTCGCTGAACTGGACCTCGTAGCCGAGCAGGGCTACGCCGAGGACCACGAGGAACACGAGACGTTCGTCAACTGCGTGGGTGTACCGATCCTCGACGGCACCGGACGAACCGTCGCGGCGGTGTCGATGTCGGTACCGGACATGCTCCTCGACCACGGACAAGTCCTCGGGAAATTACCCGAAATTCTGGCTGTCGCCGAAGCCATTTCGGCCGATCTCGGTTGGAAGCCGACCGAGAAGACCTCGTAAGAAAGGAAAGTAATGAGCGAAAAGATCGCAGTTCGAACCGATGGGGCACCGGCACCCGCACACACGTTCTCCCAGGGGGTGCGCAAGGGTCCGTTCGTGCAGGTCTCCGGCCAGGGACCGGTCGATCCGAAGACCAGTGAGTACCTGTACCCGGGCGACGTCGCCGCCCAGACCACGAGAACACTCGAGAACGTGCGTGCGATCGTCGAAGCGAGCGGTGCGACCTTCGACGACGTCGTCATGCTCCGCGTGTACCTCACCAAGCGCGAGGACTTCGCCGTCATGAACGACGCGTACGGCGAGTTCGTCCAGAAGTACACCAGCGGGGATGTTCTGCCCAGCCGCACAACAGTATTCACTGGTCTGCCCCGTGAAGAAATGCTCGTCGAGATCGACGCCGTCGCGATTGTCTGATGTCAGGTCCGACGACCGGCCGGGCTCTTTTCGTGGAAGCACGGCCGGTCGACGGAGGCCCGGCGGGCTCAGGCGTTGTCGAGATTCTTGATCGCTACCAGAGCGCTCCGAAGTGCCCGGACAACTCGGTCCCACGGAACCGCCTCCAGAGCGCACTCCTCGGCCGCCCCGGAGTCTCCACGAAGCATGGCTTCCTGTGCGTACTCGCGCCACGATTCGGCTTGTTCGGCGCAGAACGTCTCGAAACGTCCGATCTTCGTGCAATCAGGTCCACAGACGGACAAAATGTCGTCGGCGTCGACCTCGCCACCGGACTCCGCATCCATCTCCAGCAACGTCATCAGTTCTGCCGGAAGTTCCTCGTCGCTGGGGTCCGCGGACCCGTCGCTCCGATCGGTCGCGTCGAGGGCGGGAACAACACCCCCGATGTGATCGGCGAACTCCTCGTCGACCGTCGCCGCGAACGTCGCAAGGCGGCCTGCGGCATTCATCACGTGCTGTGGGACGAACGGATCGGCGTCGATCGTGCACGCGACATGGACACGGTCCTCGACCAACAGGAACTTCAGCCGCGGGTGCCGGCGATTGAGATCCGCGACGACCTCCGCAGCCCGTGTTCGCCCGGCAATACGTTCGACGACGAGCGCATGAATGCGGATCTCGTCTACGCCTGCAGCAGTGACGTATGCGATGACCGGCCCCATGGTGATGCTGACGACTCCGTCGGGCGTGACCGACACCCGATCCCCGAAGGTCTCCAGCAACGCACCCGCCACATCCGGGGGACAGGCCGACTCGTCGGGTGTCGGTGCAGTCGGTGCCTTCGCCCCAGGCCGGAAGAGGAACGAGGGATGCGGGATGTTCCACGCGCATCGGATCTGCTCGACGACCGTCGAACACAACCGGTCGACCCACGCTGCGCCGTCCTCGACGACGAAGATTCCGTCGGCCTCGGCCGGTTGCCACGGAGGCGGGGGAGAACCGAGCCCCGACGACGCACACACGAGCGTCCCTTCGCTCGTCAGGCGAAGAAGCATTGCTCGCCGCGGTGAGCCCTCGGGCTCGAAATCGGGAGATATCGACAGCTCCGCACCTGGTTCCAGCGACGCCAGGTGGTCAGCCAACTCGGTCGTGAACGTCGTCCAGTCGGACTGCGTTGCAGCGTCAAGGTCAAGGCCGTTGTGCTTCGGCATACTTCTCCCCGTTCCAGCGAACTTCGAACATTCGATCGAACAGAAGTTATCGCGGGGTACCGACAAGGATCGGTCAGCGGCGCCTGTCCGCCCGGACGACCGTCGCCGGAACGAGCAACTCGGCGGACGTCAGCGATCCATGGTGCCCCTCGAGGGCCGACGCGTTCGCCTCCGCCTGGGTTCTCACCACGGCTGATTCGTCCTTTGCGAGGGCCAGCACGTCTCCGATTCGTTCGGCGACCTCGACGGATACCGTCGAACCGAACCAGCCTCGTGACACCGCGTCTTCACGGGTGACGACGAGGAAGTGCTCCCCGAGTATCTCCTTCCACGTTGCCTGCACGTCGACGCTGCTTCCTGGCCGTGTGTAGAGGTAGCGCATCCGAGGCTCCCCGCCCAGGAGCCTGACGCCATCCCGCAGCTCCGGGGTCGAGTCGTAATCGAACCGCCGGTCGATCTGGACCATTCCGTGGTCGGCGACGACGATCAGCGCGCCGTCGGGCGGGAGACCATCGGCGATCGATTCGGCGAGCAGGTCGACGTGACGAAGATGCAGGCGCCACGCGTGCGATTTCGGCCCCCGGACATGACCTACCAGGTCGAGGTCGCCGTGATAGGCGTAGACCAACGTCGGGCCGGGAGCGTCGAGCGCGTCGAGTGTTCCGGCCGCGAGATCGGCAAGGGAGACCGAGTTGCGAAACTCGGCTCCGCGAAGAGAAGCGCGTGTCAATCCGGAACCTGCCTGCATGGACGGACCTACGTGCACAACGCGGACGCCGACGTCACGCGCACGCTCGAACGCCGTCGGTGTCGGCTGGAAGTGCTCCGGAACCACATCAGTCGGTAACTCCTCGGACGCGGACGTCCCGTGAAGTTTCCACTGAAGACTGTTCATGAGGCGCTTGTGGCCTGGAAGCGCGACGAGATATCCGACGACACCGTGCTCTCCGGGAGTGAGCCCTGTGCCCAGCGAGCTGAGACTCGTCGCCGTCGTACTGGGAAAACCCGCGGTGATCGATCGAGTGGTGTGCGCGGTGAGGAAGGGAGCGTCTTCCGGATGGTCGGCAAGTTGCTCGCTGCCGAGTCCGTCGACCATCAGGACACACGCTCGTCGGACACCGTGGAGATCGAGACCGAGTCTGTCGGCAGACGAATTGCCCGTCAGATGAGCCACCACGGACGGCACCACATCGGACAGGGCCCCGGTTCCATAGCGCGGTGAAAGCAGCATGACGCAACCGTATGCGCCGGAGCGGCACCGCGCAGCCTCTGTTGTTAACTCGTCCAAGCGCCTGACCAGGCGATTTGCGAAGGAGTTCTTCTTGGCGTAACTTTTGTCGAGTCAGAGCGACACGGACACCAACCCGGACCGAAAGGTGCGGGACACGAGGTTGGACGCAGATCGAACTGGCAGCCCCTTACGAGGTAAGAGTTTACTCCGTGAGGGACATGAGCGTGTAAGCCCCGAAGTAGAAGCGAAAGCGGATACGACGGTGTGTGCGTGTTCTTTGAGAACTCAACAGTGTGTCGATGAATGTCAGTGCCGAATGTTTTAGGCGCTCATGCTTTTTAGTGTGGGTGTGTCGGCTGCGGTCCTTCTTCCCGTCGGATTGTGGTTGACGAAAATTTAGTGCTAGTTGAGTTTTTTTGCTAGTGATTTGGACTTGATGTCATTTGACTGATTCACGATCTTCGGATTGTTGTTTCTAGAGTCTTTTACGGAGAG